>NZ_JBRKLZ010000002.1:0-1230248 GCF_052978165.1 Aquamicrobium terrae | reverse complement strand
TTCAGCGAGAATGCGCTCCCTCCTATACGCGCTCCCGTATATTTACCGTTTAGACGCCTTTGCGTATATTTGATTCTTATACGCATTCGCGTATACTGACATTCTATACGCTATCGCGTATATCCATCATTGGAGGCCACCATGAGCGAACAGATTGCCCGCACAGAAAAACAGCTAGGCGCTATCTTGCGCCGCGCGCGCAAGCAGGCGCGGCTGAGCCAGGGCGCGCTCGGCGAACAAATTCACCTGCGGCAGGGCACGGTCTCGCGCCTTGAAGCCGGAGAGCCCGCCGTGCAGCTGCGCACCCTGATGGAAGCCCTTTCAGCCCTCAACCTGGAACTGGTCGTCCGGCCGCGCAGCCAGGGTAGCGCCGCCGACATCGAGGACTTGTTCTGATGGCACGCAAGCGGGCGCATGTCCCTCTCAATGTCTTCCTGAACAGCCGCCATGTCGGCGTGCTGCGCCGCGAGGCCACAGGCGCAATCCACTTCCAGTACGGACGCGACTGGCTGGACTGGCGCGGCACATTCCCGGTGTCGCTGTCGCTGCCCCTGCGCGAAGACCGCTATATCGGCACCCCGGTCATCAATGTGTTCGACAACCTGCTGCCCGACGGCGACCCGATCCGCAAGCGCGTCGCCGAGCGCGTTGGTGCGGAAGGCACAGACGCCTTCAGCCTGCTGACCGCTCTCGGCCAGGATTGCGTCGGCGCCCTGCAATTCCTGCCCGATGGCACTGATCCCGGCATCGCCGGCGCCACCGAAGGCAAACCCGTCAGCGACGACGACGTCGCCGACATCATCAGGAATCTGGCCGCCGCGCCGCTCGGCATGGGTGAGGACGAAGATTTTCGAATCTCGATTGCCGGAGCCCAGGAAAAAACAGCGCTGCTGCGCAAGAACGGCCAGTGGTTCAAACCCGTCGGCACCACCGCCACCACCCACATCCTCAAACCGCAGATCGGCCAGCTTCCCAACGGCATCGACCTCTCGAACAGTGTCGAGAACGAGTATCTCTGCCTGAAACTGCTGGAAGCTTTCGGCGTCCCCGCCGCAAATGTCGAGATCGCAGATTTCGGGGAACGCCGCACGCTGATCGTTGAACGTTTCGACCGCCTTTGGACAAAGGACGACAGGCTGCTGCGGCTGCCGCAGGAAGATATCTGCCAGGCCCTGTCGATCCCGCCCACCAGAAAATACCAGGCCGATGGTGGCCCCGGGATGCGCGAAATCATCAACCTGCTGAAAGGCAGCGACACGCCCGATGCCGACATCGCGACATTCATGCGCGCCAGCATCCTGTTCTGGCTGCTGGGCGCGACCGACGGTCACGCGAAAAACTTCAGTATTTTCCTTGGCCCCGGCGGGCGCTTCCGCATGACGCCGCTCTACGATGTTCTGACCGCGCAGCCGAGTCTCGACGAAGGCCAAATCCCCCGCAAGAAATTCAAGCTCGCGATGTCGGTCGGCAAAAACCGCCACTACGCCATCCAGGACATCGTGCCCCATCACTTCGTGCAGACAGCCGACCTCGCCGGTGTCGGCACCCCGGCGATGAAGGCGATCTTTGAAGACATCGCCGCGAACGCAGAACGGCAGGCGCAGGCCGCTATCGCGGCGCTGCCCAACGGCTTCCCCGACCAGCTCGTGACGTCGACCATGGCGGCCATCAGCTATCGCACTCGGCTCGTCGCAGGTTCACTCTCGGGGGCATCTCATGGTTGAGGCAAAGAAACATCCGCGCATTGCCGTCCTTGGCTAGGGCCCGCTGTTGTGGGACAAGCGCCCCGATTTCGACGAGCAGCACGACGACTGGCAGTTTGACGGGCCTGCGCCTGCCTTGCCGCTGGAGTTCAGCCGCGTCTCATCATCCCGCTGCGGCGTACTGACACTGGTCATCGATCCGGTCCACGGCACGTCCTGCCCTGCCGCAGACGCGATCGGCAAGCGCCGGAACCCGGACGATGCTATCGCCGACCTGCGGTGCCGTGAGGGCACGATCATGCGGCATAGCCGGGAAACCTGCCGTTCACTTAAATGAGGGAAGAGGGCTGCAGTGTGCCCCGAATCGGCCATTTGGCTATGTAATCGTTGTTCCTAGAAGCTGCCCATTCGGCAGTGACGCCTGCCACGCGCTTGGACAGCTGGCTGGAGGATGCATATGACCAAGACACCCTTTTTCATCATCGAGGCGCCTTCGGTGCTTGGACTATTCCCAAAAGGCGTTGAGCGGTTGCCGGAAGCGTTGCTTGAAGCCGGTTTAGCAGATCGTCTCGACGCCCGATTAGGCGGCCGAATCGAGCCACCGCCGTATAGTTCCGAGCGGGACCCGGACACCTTGCTGCTCAATCCTCACGCGATCGTCGCGTATTCGATTGCCTTGGCTGACGCGGTCGGCACCGTATTGGACGAAGGTGGATTTCCGATCGTTCTCGGCGGTGACTGCTCGATCGTTCTCGGCAACCTGCTGGCATTGCGACGCCGCGGGCGATACGGGCTGCTGTTCATCGATGGGCATGCCGATTTCTATCAGCCGGAGGCCGAGCCGGCCGGCGAGGCGGCATCCATGGATCTGGCGCTGGCAACCGGCCGCGGGCCCCGAATGGTGACGAACATCGAGGGCAAAGCTCCCCTCATGCGCGACGAGGACGTAGTCGCCTTCGGCCGCCGCGACGCCGCCGAGGCCGAGCAGCATGGCAGCCAGCGCATCGAGCATACGTCCATCGAGATGATCGATCTCGTATCCGTCAGGGCTATTGGGATCGACGCCGCTGCGGCATGTGCCGTGCGGCACTTGTCGAGACCCAGCCTCGACGGCTTCTGGATCCATCTCGACGCCGACGTGCTCGACGACGCGATCATGCCTGCGGTCGACTACCGCATACCCAATGGGCTGAGCTGGAACGAACTCGCAACGACGCTTCGGACGAGCATCGGCAGCGGCAGGGCGGTGGGCATCGATGTGACGATCTTCAATCCCAGGCTCGACAAGGACGGGACGATAGCCCGGACCTTCGTGGAAGTTCTAGCCGCAGGCCTTGCGGGGCACGCTCGATAGTCTCGAGCGGAGCGGGCGGCAGATCCTCGGATCGGATATCTTCTCGCCAGCGGCCTATCATCAGGCGGTTTCGCCGTGGAACAGCGGCCGCGGAGCACCGAACTCTCGCGCCAAAAAATCCGACAGCGCCCGCATTCGAACCGTGTGGCGCAGCTCCCTGTGGGTGAGGACCCACAGGTCGCTCGACAAGCGAGATAGCAGGGCAGGACGCCGAGACCTGCTGTCCTCATCAGCGGGAATGTCGAAGAGATCCTATCGATCCTGAGCTTTGAGAATCTTGCGCCCAGCCACTGCTCAACTCCGCACACGACAACCAACTCACGCAGCCTCGAGGCCAGCAACAAAGGTATGGAAATCACGGACTGACTTGTCTATTTCGCGAACATGATCCTCGAAGCCCAGCGCGTCACACTTTCACGCGTCGAATTTGCCGTCGCCAAGGCCAGATTCTACGGGCGCCATCGGGATCAATTCAACGAAAGGCAGGAGAAGGCGATTGCCCGGATGTTTCGCGAAGGCATCGATGGTTTCAAGGGCGGTCTGAGCGCCGAGAATTGCATCGCCATTACGCAGGCATCCCGCGCGAGGGCGACAAGGGACTTGCAAGACTTAGTAGCGAAAGGCGCGTTCACCAGGACCGGAGAACTCCGCCACACGCGCTATTGGCTCCGGCTTGAAGAAAAAGCCGCGCGAGCGGGCTGATAGCAGGCGCGGCTCCAGTTCGAGCGCATCGCTGTGCTCGGTGACAGCGTGTTCATCGGTGTGATGCACAAAGGTGGCGCATCCCTCGTTCATGACCTGCGTCTGGCGCTGCGGATAGAAATACTGGGCGACGATCCGCACGATCCTGAGAATTTCGCGCTGCCAGGGTTCGAGCGCGGGACTGTTCTTCTCAAGGAAGTAGAGCAGGTTTTCCTCAGGAAGATTGAGCGCGCTCTTCCGCTCGGCCGCGCTGTCGTCCACCCTGCCACCCTTGGCGTCCACCGACGGCGGCAGGGTACGCCACAGGTCGTTGTAGGAGCGTTCCTGATATTCGAAGCGCTCGCCTCAACTTTCTTGCATGCGTCAGTTTCGAGTGGCAGCATCCGGGTTGGCGGTGATGCGCCACACCGTGTTGGCCATGTCGTCGGCGACGATCAGCGCGCCCTTGGGATCGACCGTCACGCCCACCGGACGTCCGCGCGCCTTTCCGTCCTCGGTGAGAAAGCCGGTGGCAAAATCGACCGGATCGCCGGCGGGCTTGCCATCGCGGAACGGCACGAAGATCACCTTGTAGCCGACGGGCGGCGTGCGGTTCCAGCTTCCGTGCTCGCCGATGAATACGCCTTCCGCGAAATCGCCGCCCATTGCCGGGGTCGAGAAGGCAAGGCCGAGCGCTGCCACATGCGAGCCCAAGCTGTAGTCGGGCCGGATGGCGGCGGCCACCTTTTCGGGGTCCTGGGGCTGGGCGCGCGGATCGACGTTCTGGCCCCAATAGCTGTAGGGCCAGCCATAGAAGCCGCCTTCCCGCACCGAGGTGAGATAGTCGGGCACGAGGTTGGGGCCGATCTCGTCGCGCTCGTTCGCCACGGCCCAGAGCTGGTTGGTGCCGGGCTGGATGGCGAGTGCGGTGGGGTTGCGGATGCCGGTGGCATATGGCCGGTGCGCGCCGGTCTGCGCATCGACCTGCCATACCATGGCGCGGTCGGTTTCCGCATCCATGCCGCGCTCGGTGATGTTGCTGTTGGAGCCAATGCCCACGAACAGGAAACGGCCGTCCGGGCTGGCTGTCAGCGCCTTGGTCCAGTGATGGTTGATGGCCGAGGGCAGGTCGGTGACCTTCTCGGGCGGTCCCTCCGCCCGGGTCTGGCCCTGCCTGTAGGTGAAGCGCACCAGTTCGTCCTGATTAGCGACGTAGATGATGCCGTTCACGAATGCGAGACCGTAAGGCGCGTTGAGGTCTTTCGCGAAGATTTCCCGTGTCTCGTAGGCGCCGTCGCCATCGGCGTCCCGCAGCAGCGTCAGCCGGTTTCCGCCTTTCACGTCGGTCTTTCCAAGGCCTTTGATGTAGTTGGCGATGAGGTCCTTGGGCCGCAGCGTGGCCGCACCGCCGCCGGAGCCTTCGGCGACGAGAATGTCGCCATTGGGGAGAACCAGCGTCTGGCGCGGCACCGCGAGGCCGGTGGCGATCGGCGTGATCGTGTAGCCTTGCGGCACGGTCGGCAGATCGTCGCCCCACTCGGCGGGCAGCGCGATCTTCATGTCCGGCAACAGCCCCCGTTGCGCCTCCGGCAGGTTCGGTTCGGCCCCATACTGCAAGGGTTCGACCTCCTCGCCGCAGGCGGCGAGCACCGTGGTGCAGGCGGCGAGTATCAGAAGCTTGCGCATCACACGGCCTCCCTCGAGCGAAATCCCGAATAGCCGATCATGGAAGCGACCAGCGCGAGAAGGGTCGTGACCGTCGAGAGATACAGGCCTTCCGGCATGACCGCCCAAGCATCCCGCGCATGGACGAAGGCGTTGATGAGGCCGAGCACCCACATCACCAGCAGGACGATAAAATAGATCAATGGCCGCGAACTGCCGCTTCCCCGGTAGCGGAACAGGCCGACCAGCGCCCACAGCATGGCAAGGCCGCCGCCGACCAGCCCGCCCGCGATCAGCCATGACGAGAAATTGGCCCACTGAATATGGAAGGTCTGCCAATAGGCGAAGTCGCCGATCAGCGCTGCGAGGAACAGGGGAAACGGAAAGGCGAGAAGGATCGCATGGACCGGGTGGAGGGGCTTCATATATGGCGGGGCGGAAACGGCGGCCATGATCGCTCCAGTTCTTCTTCCGAGGGGCCTGTAGGGGAACTAGGGCGCTGCACCGGACAGTCCAGCACCGTGCCCGGCTGCGTCTTCGCGCTCCCGCTGCGCGAAATAGGCGGCGAGGGCGTCGATTTCGTCGTCGGAAAGGTTCTTCGCCGCGTTGTGCATGAGATGCGCGAAGCGCGTGCCACCGCGTTCGCCCGAGCGGAAAAGCCTGAGCTGTGTCGCGATATAGGGCGCGGGCTGGCCTGAGAGTTCGGGATAGACCGGATTGCGGTCGCGCCGGCCATGGCATCCGAGGCAGGCCGGCACGTCGCGCGCGGGAACGCCGCCCCGCGCGATCTCCTTGCCTTTCGCGACCGGTGCGGGCGGCTGGACGGGGGAAGGAGACGCGACGGGCAGGGTGGAGAAATGCCGGGCGAGATCGGGCAGAAGCTCGGGCGCGACGGTCGCCGCAGCCACGCCCATGATGCCGCTCCGGCGGCGCTTTTCGACATAGGCCCGAAGGCTCTCAGCCAGATAGCCGGCGCTCTGGCCGGCCAGCACGGGCGTCGCCGGGCTGCGGCCCATCCCGTCCTCGCCGTGGCAGCGGGTGCATTCGGCAAGCGCCTGCCGGAAATCCGTAACTTGCCCCCGCAGCGGGTTTTCCTCGCCATAGGCGAGGTCGCGCCATCGCGCCTCGTCCATCCGCGGCAGTTCGCGCAGGAAGGCCACCATCGCCCACACTTCGTCATCGCGCTTTTGCGTCGGCCATGCCGGCATGCCGGTGAAACGCACGCCGTGCTTGACGATGCGGAAAAGCTGCGCGTCGGTCCATTCCCCCACCCTGGTAGCGAGGTCGGGAGGCTGCGGCAACATGAAGTCGATGACGGGCGTTCGCGGCTCGCCGGGCGCGCCGTGGCATATGGCGCAGCCGCGCGCAAAATGGCCGGCCGCAGGCTGTATGGCGTAACGCGGCAGCGCGTCCGGCACGTCGACGGCGAGCGCGTATGAGCGCACGGCGGAGCGCATGGCGAAATGCAGGAACCAGTCGGTGACTTTCCAGTGGCCGCTGGAGGCGCCGACGTTGAAGAAGCCGATCCACGCTCCGAGCAACGCCACGAAGGGTAGGACACCGAGTCCGATGGCCAGATGCTTCCAGTTGACATGCATCACCCGGCCCCCCTTTGCTGCCCGTTGCCGGACAGAAGCCGGGACAGCAGGAAGACGCCGCCGGCGAGATAGACGGCCGCGCCCACCATCAGCATGACGACGCCGCCCAGCGCCTGGTCCTGCTCGGCATCGAGGACGAGGCCGAAGCAGGTCACCTCACTGAAGCCGTAAAGTGGACGGGAGGCGAGCGCCAGCAGGGCCCCGAGCAGGGTCATGTGGATAGAGGTGAGAAGCAGCGCGAACGCGCCCGACGCGCTCTGGGCCGTACTGCCGCCCGCCGTCGCGAGCGCTGTCAGCCACAGGAACAGCCCAGCTGCGAGGAACATGGCCTGCTCGACAATGGTGGCGAAGACGAAAGACGTGGCCCACAGTCTCGCCGCCGGCATGTGCCAGCCCCACACCACGACAAGCTCGACCAGCGAGGCGATGAGGGCCGACGAGGGCCTGACGGCGGCGATCCTGTCGGAAACCCCGATTGCGATGAGGGGGGCGGCGATGGCGACGACGCCCATATGGGCAAGCATGTGCGCGGCGAAAGACTCCCGCCAGACGGAGAGCAGCGGCCCCGCCCAGATCAGGACGAGCGCAGCGAGGCCCGCGATGAAGGAGAGCCTTTTCATGATGCGCACCCGTCGATGAACAGGAGCGGCAGGGAGACATAGAGCACGGCCACGAAGCCCAGGCCCGAAAGCAGCAGGGTGGCGAAGCCCTGGAACAGGGTGCGGTCATGCGGGGTCGGATGGTCATGCGGCGGATCGCGCCGGCCGAAGCCCCATTGCCGCCACGCGAGCCACGCCGAAAGCACGATCAGGCCGAGTGCGAGCAGCGTGGCGGCGACGATGCAAAGCTGCACCGTGGCGAAGCCGGCATCGCCCTGCCGCGCGCACAGCACCGCCGCCGTTATATAGCAGGCGAGGAAATGGACGGCCCAGATCACCGGAGCGGTGAACAGGGTCCAGAGCGTCTGCATTTCCTTCGGGATGATCCGCATCGCCGCCTCACATCGCTTCCGGGAACAGGCCGATGACGGCGAAGGCGATCACCGCTGAGATTGTCATGAAATGCCAATAGAGGACGACATTGTGCAGCTCCATGTCATGCGCCGGGCTAAGACGGCCGGCCAGGCTGCGCGCCAGGCAATAGAGCTGCATGAGGATGCCGACCGCCGCATGCACCAGCACCCACGCGACCAGAACCCATACGATCGCCGGGTAGACATGGGCGGTCGGTTGCATGCCGTGCAGCCACGGCCCGGCAAGGCCGGCGGCGGTCGCCGCCAGCGCCAGCAGCGCGCCGAGCGCCAGCGCAAGGCGCATGGCGGCGGTTCGGCCGGTGGCGTTGAGCTGCAGCGCGCCCATTGTGGCGGTCCAGGCGGCGAGGAAAAGCCCGGCCGCCGCCATCGGCCACCACCAGCCGGGGCCGGCCTGTCCGGCGGTGAAATCGGCATGGATGGTCCAGTAGAAGAAATAGCCGAAGATAAGGCTGGCGAAGGCCGTTCCGTCGCCCACCATGGTGATGAACATCGCCCACCAGCCGACGGACTCCGGGCCGGAGATGTAGAGCGGCAGGCGAAGCCCGAGACCCACATCCCGGCTTTTCCTCTCGGGGATTTCGCCGGTGCCGGTCCACAGCCACCACAGGATGGCGGCGAGCGTTGCGAGGGCCGACAGCAGGGCGAAGACCCAGAGCTCGAAAGTGAGCGCGATGAACACCCCGCCGAGAAAGGCGGCTGACAGCATGGGGAGGACGGAGGGGCCGGCCACGCGCTGGCACTGCACGGGCTCTGCATTGAGGACGGAACTGATCAGCGTCTCGCGCCGGCCATCGCGCGCGTCGGACAGGTACCAGGCCCCGGCATTGACCTTTTCGGCCAATCCTTTCTGATCCCATAGCGGGTAGCGGCTTTCGATGGGTGGTATCGAACGCACGCCCCAGTTTTCCTCTGGCTCGTTCAGCCATTCGAGCGTGCCAGCCTTCCACGGGTTCTGGACGGCGCGCGGCTGCCGCTTCTTCGGCCGCAGCACGTCGAAGACGACGACCAGAACGCCGGCCGCGAAGACGAAGGCGCCGATGGTGGAGACGAGGTTCAGCCAGTCCCAGCCGATGCCCCGCGGATAGGTGAAGACACGGCGCGGCATGCCACGCAGGCCGGTGAGATGCATGGGAAAGAAGCCGACGTTGAAGCCTGTGAACATCAGCCAGAAGGCGATGCGGCCAAGCCGCATCGACAGCATGCGCGCGCCGATGAGCGGATAGTAGTAATAGAGGCCGCCGACCAGCGGAAAGAGCATCCCGCCGATCAGCACATAGTGCAGGTGCGCGACGATGAAATAGGTGTCGTGGGCCTGCCAGTCGAAGGGGGCGAGCGCGACCATGACGCCGGTCAAGCCCCCGATGACGAAGATGGCGATGCCGCCCGAGCCGAACAGCATCGGCACGGAAAAGATGACGCGGCCGGCCAGCATGGTGGCGATGAAGACGAAGATCTGCACGCCGGTGGGAATGGCGACGGCTTCCGAGGCGGCCGAGAAGAAGGCCAGCGAGATCTGCGGCAGCCCTGTGGTGAACATGTGGTGGACCCACAGGCCGAAGGAGAGGAAGCCGGTTCCGACGGCGGCCAGCACGATCCACGAATAGCCGACGATGGGACGCTGCGCGAAGGTCGGCACGATCATTGCCATCAGGGCGATGGCTGGCAGGAAGATGATGTAGACTTCCGGGTGGCCAAATATCCAGAACAGGTGCTGCCACAGCAGCGGATCGCCGCCGCGCGCCGGATCGAAGAACGGCCAGTCGAACATGCGCTGCATCTCGAAAAGCAGGTCGCCCGCGATCAGCGGCGGGAAGGCGAACAGGATCATGCCGGCGACGATCAGCAGATACCAGGCGAAGAGCGGCATCAGGTTGACGCGCATGCCGGGCGCGCGGCATTTCATGATGCCGACGATCAGCTCCACGGCCGCCGCTATCGAAGCCACCTCGATGAAGGACAGGCCCAGCAGCCAGATGTCGGCGCCGATGCCGGAAAGCTCCTTGTCGGTGGCGAGCGGCGGATACATGAACCAGCCTGAGGAGGGCGCGGCATCGAAGAAGATGGAGCCGCAGACGAACACGCCGCCGATGAAGAAGCTCCAAAAGCCGAAGGCGCCGAGCCTTGGAAAGGGCAGTTCGCGCGCGCCAAGCATAGGCGGCAGCAGGAAGATCGCCACCGCCTCGAAGATCGGTACGGCGAACAGGAACATCATCACCGTGCCGTGCAGCGTGAAGGCCTGGTTGTAGAAATCGGCCGACATCATGTCGTTGCCCGGCACCGCGAGCTGCACGCGCATCAGCAGCGCCAGCACGCCGGCGAACAGCATGAAGGCAAAGGCCGTGCCGCCATACCAGAGCCCGACCTGCGTGTTGTTGACCGAGGTCCAGTAGCGCCAGCCGCGCGGCGTTTCCCACACGCGGCGCAGCTGCTCCGTCTCGGCCTGTTTTGACGCCGCATTCACCTTCCTTGCGCGGGTCCGGGCTTTCGTGGCCATGGCTATTCGAGTCCCTTCAGCCAGGCGGCGATTTCGCCGATGTCCCGCTCGGGCAACATGGAGAAGGCCGGCATTTTCGAGTTCGGCTTGATGACATGCGGATGGGCGATGAAGTCGCGCAGCGTGCCCTCGCTGTTCGGCAGGATGCCTGCGCCGAGGGTCTCGCGCGAGCCGACATGGGAGAGGTCGGGCCCGACGCTTCCGTCCGCCTCCGTGCCCGCGACGCGATGGCACGCGCCGCAACCGTGGGCGAGGAAGAGGTCGCGGCCTTCGGAAGCTGCGCCCGGCGAGGCGCCCGCGCGCGCTTGCAGCCACTGCCGGAATTCGGAAGGCTCCATGACGACGACGGTGAACGCCATGAGCGCATGCGAGGTGCCGCAATATTCCGCGCACGGACCGCGATAGGTGCCGGTCTTGGTGGCCAGCAGCGAAAGCCGGCTCACGCGGCCGGGGATCATGTCCATCTTGCCGCCCAGCGCCGGTATCCAGAAGGAATGGATGACATCGGTGCTCTTCAGCCTGAATTCCACGCGCTCGCCCACGGGCAGCCGGATCTCGTTGGCGGAGAGCACCGGCGTGTCGGTATCGGGATCATGATAGGCGACGCGCCACCAGAACTGCTCGCCCGTGACCTCCACGGTGAGCGCATCGGAAGCGTTGGCCGGTGCGAAGGGACGCAGCCCCGGCATCAGCCACAGCGCATAGCCGAGCAGTAGGAAAAGCAGGAAGGCGGGAATGGCAGCGCCGCACCAGAAGATCAGACGGCCGGCCGCTTGCTCGTCCAGCCTGCCGCGCTTCCCGCGCGAGGCATAAGACAGCAAACTGACTACCGCCAGCCAGATCAGGCCACCGGCGACGACCATGATCCAGAAAAGCTGCGCGACATGCGCCGCCTCTTCCCCCGCCGGATCGAGCGCCGATTGCACGCCGGAGCACCCGCAAATGTGCAGGCACAGGGACAGCGCGGCCAGCCGCCTGGCGATGTCCCTCATATTCGCGATGCCTGTTCGGGAAGCAGTTGGCGACCCACTCTCCTGACTGGTTAGGGATTTTCCTGACAACGCGCGCGGTTCATACTGGTTGCTTCATTGAGCACCGAGACCCAGCAAGATGCCCTAACGGCTGCAACAGGTTCGCCACGCCCGACCCGTCCCTGGCGGTCGGCCTTCATTACGAGGATTTCGGCGAGACCACGGACAAGGAGGTAATCGATCTGCTCCGGGAAGCGCATTCCTTTCAGGAGAAACGGACAGGGGTAGGGCAGCCGGCATTTGCAGAATTTCCCCGCAGGCGTGCGATAGCCGGGAACATGCTGCGGGCACGTGGGTTATGGCTACAGACATGAAAGGTGAAGCCATGCGTAATGTGACGCTGATCGCTGCCCTTTCCGTTGTCGCCAGCATCCAGCCGACGATGGCACAAGGGCCAACGGACGAGCTTCCCGGCCAGCCGCCCGCGCAGCAGACGCCGGAAACCTTGCCGGACCAGACCATCATAGCCATCACCATCGTGCGGTTCGAAGACCTGCCCCCACGCCTCAAAACCATGGTCGAGGCAAAGCTGAACGATACCAGCGTGGACGATCTGCGTGCGCTGCACGCGTCCATCGAGGATTCGCCCGAAGCGATGACCATGCTTGCTCAAAATGGGCTCAACGTCACGCAGGTGGTGGCGGCGGCGGTCGACCCGGCAGGTGCGTTGACGCTGGTCATCCAGGAAACCGCATAACAGGCGTGGAGGTGCCTGGGCCTGAAGCAGTGCGCAACTTTACAATCGATTTCGGACCGCAGCATCCTGCTGCGCATGGCGTGCTGCGCTTGGTGGTCCTGGAATTGGATGGCGAATGGTGGAGCGTGCCGACCCGCATATCGGCCTGCTGCATCGCGGCACGGAAAAGCCCATCGAGTCGAAGACCTACCTGCAGGCCCTGCCTTACTTCGACCGGTTGGATTATGTGGCGCCGATGAACCAGGAACATGCGTTCTGCCTGGCGGCGGAGAAGCTTCTTGGCCTGCCGGTGCCGAGACGCGGCCAGTTGATGAGGGTATAGGCGCTCATGCGCGATGAACCGCAGATGATCGACTGTACTAGGCGGGGTCGAGACGGACGCCCCGCGCACAGCGAGTGCTTCGATGTTCGGCGTCTTCATGTGCGGATGGCCGTAGCCCGACGGATGGTCATGCCTGAGCTGGTCGCACATGATCCAGACGATGTTTGCACCCAGCGTCCAAGCTCATTGCCCTTTCCAAAGTCCGCCAAAGGCCCTAGCTTCGCGGTGTGCCCAACCGAAACCCTTCATCGCCCGGCCGCCTCGCGTCATGCAAGCCGCGCCATGGCCGTGAGCCGCTTCATGCGTGAGGCGCGCGCCCTCTGGCTGACGGCGCCCGGCAGGGGCGAGATCAGGTCGGCGCCGCTTGCGGCGCGCGAGGGCGATGTGCTGGTCGAGACGCTGTACTCGGGCATCAGTCGAGGCACGGAGTCGCTGGTTGCCGCCGGCTGCGTGCCGCCGTCCGAGCATGAGCGCATGCGCTGCCCCATGCAGGAAGGCGATTTTCCCTTTCCCGTCAAATACGGTTACGCGGCAGTGGGCATCGTCCGTAAAGGGCCGTCCGCGCTCGCCGGCCGCACGATCTTCAGCCTCCATCCCCATCAGGACCGTTTCGCAGCGCCTGCAGCGATGGTCCTCCCCCTGCCGGACCATGTTCCCGCGCCCCGCGCGGTTCTGGCCGCAAACATGGAAACCGCACTCAACATCGCGTGGGACGCCCGCGTCGGACCCGGTGACCGCGTCGTCGTCGTCGGTGCCGGGGTGGTCGGGCTACTGGCCGGATGGCTCTGCGCGCGGATGCCAGGCACCACGGTAACCGTGGTGGATATCAATCCGGATCGCGCCTTGATCGCCGACCGCCTTGATTGCCGTTTCGTCCTGCCCGCTGACGCGCCGCGCGATTGCGATGCGGTGATCCATGCCAGCGCCACCGCGCAGGGGCTCGCCACGGCGCTCGCCGCCGCGGGCGACGAGGCGCGCGTGGTCGAGGCGAGCTGGTACGGTGACCGGGAACCCGCCGTGCCGCTCGGCCGGGCCTTCCACGCGCGCCGCCTGTCGATCGTCTCTTCCCAGGTCGGCAGGGTGCCGGTCGACCGGCGGCCGCGCTGGTCGCATCGGCGGCGGCTGGAGGCCGCGCTGGGACTGCTGGTAAACGACAGGCTGGATTGCCTGATCAACGGCGAAACGCCCTTCCTCGATCTTCCTAACTGCTACGCAGGAATCCTCGCGGACCCGGCGACCTTGTGCCATCGCATTGCCTATCAGACCTGACCAGGAGCCTCCATGTTCGCCGTCGAAGTCCGCGACCACGTCATGATCGCCCATTCGCTGCCCTCGCCGGTCTTCGGTCCGGCACAGGGGATGCACGGCGCGACCTTCGTAGTCGATGCCGCCTTCTTCACCGGGGACCTCGACGCCAATGGGCTGGTGGTCGACATCGGCCTCGCCACCGAGGCGTTGCAGGACGCGCTCCAGCCGCTCCGTTATGCCAATCTGGACGAAGTGCCGGCCTTCAGGGGTAAGTTCACCACGACGGAGTTCCTGTGCCGCCACATCTTCGACCAGCTTGCCGCCGCCGCACGCGGCGGCCGCCTCGGCGACGGGGGCCGCGTCGCGAAAATCCGGGTCCAGCTCCATGAGAGTCATGTCGCGCGCGCCTGGTACGAGGCGGCTCTGTGACGTGGCCGGCACGGCTTATTTCGCGATCCCGGGAAACCTGTCGCTGCCAACCGGCGGCTACGGTTACGACCGTCGTCTGATCGCCGGGCTTCCTAGCCTCGGCTGGCAGGTTAATACGGTTCCGCTGCCTGCCGGCTATCCATTCCCGTCGCACGCGGACCGGCAGGCGACGAAGGACGCATTCGATTCCCTTCCCGACGATGCGATCGTCCTGGTCGACGGGCTCGCCTTCGGCGCGATGGACGAGCTTGCGCCTGCCCTTTCGGCCCGCCTCAGGCTGGTCGCGCTCGTGCATCACCCGCTCGCCGACGAGACGGGCCTGACTGCCGCACAGGCGGAAGCCCTAAAGGCGAGCGAGCGCGCCGCGCTCGCCCATGCGCGCGCCGTCGTCTGCACAAGCGGCGCGACGGCGCGACGGCTGGCCGCCGGCTTTTCGGTGCCGCCCGAGCGTATCACCGTCGCGCTGCCCGGAACCGATCCGAAGCCCCGCGCCCCCGCCAACGGTTCGCCGCCCGTGCTCCTCAGCGTGGGCGCGTTGGTGCCGCGCAAGGGCCACGACGTGCTGATCGAGGCGCTCGGCCACCTGCGCCATCTCGACTGGACGGCGCGCCTCGTCGGTGCGGACGACCGCGATCCGGAGTGGACCCGGAGGCTGAAATCGCGCGCCGCCGGCCTCGGCCTCGCCGGCCGCATCGCCTTTGCCGGCGCCGTGGCCGATGCCGACGCCGAGCTGGCGAGTGCCGACGTCTTCGTCCTCCCCTCCCGCCATGAAGGCTACGGCATGGCCTATGCGGAAGCCCTGGCGCACGGCCTGCCGACCATCGGCTGCCGGGCGGGCGCCGTGCCCGATGTCGTGCCGGAGGCAGCGGGCGCGCTGGTGCCGCCCGACGATCCCTCCGCTCTGGCCGGGGCGATCGCGCGGCTGCTGACCGATCCCGAAGCACATCGTCGCGCAGCCGACGCCGCTTGGGCCGCCTGCCAGGCGCTTCCGACCTGGCAGGACACGGCCGGCATCGTGGTCGGCCTGCTGGAGCGCCTGCGATGAGCTTTTCGGCCGCCTGGCTGGCGCTGCGCGAGCCCGCCGACCGGGCCGCGCGCGATGCGGCCCTGCTGGAACACGTCCGCACATGGCTCGCCGCGAAATCCGCTCCCACGGCGGTCGATCTCGGCTCGGGCACGGGTTCGACAGTCCGCGCTATCGGTCCGCGGGCCGCGCACTGGACGCTGGTCGACCGGGATGCAGCGCTGCTTGCCGAGGCGTCCGCGATACCCGATGCCTGCACCATCGAGGCCGATCTCGCGCATATCGACGCGCTGCCGCTCGACGGCGCGGTTCTGGTGACGGCCTCCGCGTTGTTCGATCTTGCCGGGCGCGACTGGATCGAGGCGCTCGCCGACCGCATCGCCGGACAGCGGGCGGGCCTCTACGCGGCGCTCACCTATGACGGCCGGATGGAATGGTCCGTTCCCGACCCGGAGGACGCCGCTGTCACTACCGCCTTCAACCGCCACCAGACGGGCGACAAAGGCCTCGGGCCGGCGCTCGGACCAGCTGCGGGACCGGCGCTGGCCGAGGCGATGGGAAAGCGCGGATATTGCGTCAGGTCGGCCGGCAGCCCCTGGCGTCTCGATGCGGACGACCGCCCGCTCCAGGCCGAGCTGCTCGGCGGCATCGCGCGGGCCGCCGCCGAGGCTGGCACGAATGCGGTCGGCTGGCTGGACAGACGTCTCGGAATGATCAACTGTGCCGTCTGCACGATCGGCCATGTCGACCTGTTCGCCCTACCGTGCCGGTAGAAATTAGGCGCCGCCGAATGCGCAGTCCACGATGAGGTCAGTTCCGAGCCCGTAGACGTGCGCCTTCGGCCGCCTTGCCTCGATGAGCCGCGGCGGCGGCATGGCGTTGAGGCCGGATGGTCCTGCACCGATGATCAGCGGCGCGATGCCGATATGAAGGCGATCCACGAGCTCCGCATCCAGGAAGCGGCCGATGGTCGTGCCGCCACCCTCGATCAGCACGCGCCGGAACCCGAGCCCGTCCAGCGCTCCGGCGATTTCGCACGGGTCGAGCATGTTCCCGCGCAAGGGCAGTTCGACAACCTCCACGCCAGCCGACTGTCGTCGCCCGCAGGCCTGCACGACGATACGCCGGCAGCCGTCATCGCGGAAGACAACGGCATCGTTTCCCAGCCGCCCCGACGGGTCGATCACGATGCGTGCCGGGCTCCGGCCCGCCGCGAGCCTGACAGTGAGGCGTGGATCGTCGGCTACGGCCGTGCCGACGCCGATAACCACCGCGTCGGCGAGCGCACGGCAGCGATGCAGATGGGCGATCCCGTCGCGGCCGGAAACGTGCTGCGCGTCACCGTCCGGCGTCGCGATGCGGCCGTCGAGCGACTGGCCCACCTGCGCGACGATATAGGGGCGCCCTGCACCGCGACCGAGCAGCGGTCCGTAAAGCGCGGCAGCCGCCCGTTCCTCCGCGCTCCAGCCTGGCTCGGCTTGCACCCCGGCTTCACCATCGGCGCAAGCCAGCAACGCGGCCCAGACCCGCTCCGTGACATCGGCTCGCGCCAGAGGCAGGTCGGCAAGGCCAGGCTGGATCAGTTCGTGCTGGTTCATGAACGCACTACGCCCGACTGCGGCTGCGGTTCCATTCTGGAGACGGCTTCGATGAAACGCGCGCGGAACGCGTCCATCCGCCAGACCGGCGTGTCATGCGCCGGGACCAGCCCGTGCGTCCAGCCCCACGCGTCGAACCTCGCCACCGCCTCGGGGGGGCCGAACAGGTGGATCGGCACGTCGCGGTTCGTGTCGGAGCCCGAGACGAAGACCGCCGGCTGGTGATCGCCGAGGATCACGAAGAGCGGCTTGGTCTCGCCATGCCGCGCGGCGAAAGAGCCGACCGCGCGCAGCGCATAGTCGATCGACCGCCGGAACTGGTTGCGCACGCGGTCGGGATCGGCCCAGACCTGCTCGGGCGTGTCGCCGGAGGCCGCCTGCGCGTCGAAGACCGTGCCGTAGCCGACCGCCTCCCACGGTACGAGCGACGGGATTGGCGTCCAGGGCGCGTGCGAGGAGATCAGCGCGATCTCGGCGAATACCGGCCTGTTGCGGCCAGGGCCGAGTTCCAGCCGCTCAAAGGCCGAGAGCGTGTATTGGTCGGGCATGGTCACCCAGTTGAACGGCTTGCCGCGATAGCCGAGATCCTTCGCGGCCAGCACCGTGTCGTAGCCGAACCACGCCGCCTCCGGCCAGGGCATGACGATCGCCGGCATCACGCCGACGTTGCGCCAGCCGGCCTCAGCCGCCACCCGATTGAGTGACTTCCGCTGGCTGCGCATCAGCGCATCGTAGCGGCCCTGCCCGTCGATCCAGAGGCCGGAGAGCAGCGTCCCGTGCGCCAGCCAGCTCTGGCCACCCATGGTCGGCGAGGTCAGCCAGGCGGAGCGCATCGCATAGCCCAGCGCGCCGAGTTCGCGCTCCACGTCGCGCAAGGCGGCGTTGGTCGTTCCGGCATAGAGCGGGCTGTCGAGCGTCGAGCGGCCGTAGGATTCGACGAAGACGAGGACGATGTCTGTGCCGGCAAGGCCGGAGAGGGGGCTAGGCACGGAGGCCAGCACCGGGTCCTGTGCCGCCTCAGCCTCGAGCGCCGCGACGTCCTGCATCGCGCGCATCGCCGCCGATGCGTGGCCCGCGATCAGCCGGGTCGAGAAGGGCGAGGCCGCGCCCGCCCACCACGCGGCGGTGGTCGCGACCGCGATCGCGGCCGTCAGTATGGAGACTGTGTGCGGCCGCTCCGACGCGTGGCGGAGGAGCACGCCGGTGGCGTGCCAGATCACAAACGACAGCAGCGCCAGCACCAGGACGGCCGCCGTCAGATAGAGCGCCGCCGGAACCGTGCCGCTCGATCCGGCGAGCAGCATCCAGGCTGCATGCAGCAGCGGCAGGTCGTAGGCGAGGTTGAAGGGCCGTGCGAGCGCCTCGAACAGCGCGAGGTCCGCCGCCTTCAGTAGCAACGCGATCACGATCAGGAGCGTGACGATCGCTCGCGCCGGCCACCGTGCCGCCGGCCACGCCCCGACGGCGAGCAGAAGCGTCATGACCAACGGCAGCTCGAGCGGGATATGTCGCAGCGCTGCCCATGTCGCCGCATCCGGATGGTTGGGCGCAACGAGTGCGAGATACAGGAGCGCCAGCGCGGCAATCGCAGCAAGCGAGCTCCGCTGCGCCGTCCTCATGGTTCAAGCCGCGCGTAGATGTCGCCGGCACGGCCCGAACGGGCTGCGGCGTCGAGAATCGTCGCGCCCTCTACCCAGGCCGGTAACAGGAAAGCCGGTCTTTCGCCGGAGACAAGATTGAAGCGATATGGGCCGAGCCGCGACAGGCGGCTGACGCAGGCGCGCGTCACGTTAGCCGCTGCTGGCAGGTGTTCGAACGCCAGCGCCGGCACCGGATGGCTCAGCCCGGCTAGCACGTCGGCCTCGTAGCCTTCCACGTCGATCTTCACGAAGGCGGGATTGCCATGGACCTTGCGGAGCGCGTCGAGTGTCGTAACCCTTACCAACTGCTCGCCATCCCAGACCACGTTACGGAAGCTCGCGTCGCGTCTCGCCATCGCCGCGCCGAAGCCCGGCGCAAGCGACGACACGGTCGGATGCCGCCGCGACACCGCCATGCTGCCCTCGCCCTCCACGGGGCCGGCCGCCAGCGGCAGCACCGTCACCGCGCTCGGCATGGTCCGGACGAGGAAGGCATGGAACGGCGCCTGCGGCTCCAGCGCGACCACATGCGCGCCTGCCCGCGCCATCGCCAGCGCACGGTTGCCGACATGGGCGCCGATGTCGAAGGCGATGTCGCCGGGGCTTAGGAACTGCCGGTAGAAGGTGGCCAGCCGGCCGATCCGCCACGGCCGCGCCCGGTAGATCGCGAGCGATCGGGCAAGGCCCAGCGTGGTCGCCAAGCCGGTCATGCGGCCTTCGCCCGGCGTAGCAGCGCGATCACATCCACTGCGAAAGACCATGAGAGCGCCCCGAGCGCGCCGAGCGCCAGCCCCGTCGAGAGCGGCGGCGCGATAGCCGGCAGCAGGAGCAGCGCCAGCACGGCGACCTGCACCACGCAGATGGCCTTGCGCCGGGTCGAGGCAGGCAGGTCCGCGCCGAGCGCAGGCCAGGCAAGCGAGGCGGCGAGGAAGGCATATCGCATCAGGCCGAGCAGCAGCACCCACGCGCCGGCCTTGCCGCCTACCCAGGCGGCCGCGGACAGGACGAGGATCAGCAACGCGTCGATCTCCATATCGAAACGCGCGCCGAAGCGCGACGCCATCGCGGTGCGCCGCGCCGCCCAGCCATCGACGCCGTCGAGCGCAAGGGCCGCGAGCGCCAACGGGAAGGCGATCAGCCACAGTGCCAGCGATCCGGTCGTCACGATCGCCGCGAGCAGGCAGGCGAGTGCGGCACGCGCCAGCGTGATCAGGTTAGCCGGACCGAACTCCGGAAAGGGATGGTAGGCCTCGACTCGGTGAAGGATCACCGAGGCGATTCCCGCGAACAGCAGGATTGCGATCGTGGCGGGGGCGATGTCCGACCCCGCCAGCGTCAGTACCGACGCTAGCGCGGCGGCCGCTACGCAGACGGCGATACGCGCCGTGCGATGAATGCAGCCCGGCAGGCGTATGTCAGCGGATGGAGGGCCCGGCATGGACAGGTTCCTCATGCCGGCAAAGTATGGAGGAGCCTGCGCGGCTGGCAAGATAATCACGCGAAAGTGAACGCTTTCCAACCGCGCGAAGGAGGTCCATGCTGCAGTTTCGTTCGCTGTGGAGATCGTCATGACGTTCGGAACCACCGCCCGCCTCCTGCACTGGATCATGGCCGTGCTCGTGATCGCCATGTTCGTCGTCGGCAACGTGATGACCATGGGGATCGACCGGCCGCTTCAGGACCTGCTCTTCGTCTTTCACAAGTCGACCGGCGTAATTCTTCTCCTGCTGATCGCATTGCGCATCGTATGGCGGCTGACGCATCCGGCCCCGCCGTTGCCGGCCTCTGTGCCGAAGCTACAGCGCATCGCTGCCTACGCGACCCATCTCGGCCTCTATGTCTTGATCGTGGTCATGACCGTCAGCGGCTATGTCCGAGTCACGGCCGGCGCCTTCCCCATCGACATCCTCGACGTGCTCGGCATTCCCCCACTGCTGGAGAAGAACGAGGCTCTGGCCGAGACGGCCAAGTCCATCCACGCGACCGCCAAATACACGCTGGCCGCGCTCGTTGCCCTGCATGTCGGTGCGGCCGTCTATCATGGCGTCTTGCTGAAGGATGGCGTCTTCTCGCGCATGTGGCCGCCGGTGAAGCCCGCGCGGGACTCAGCCTGAGTTATTCATGCGGATCGGCGATAGCCATGCGACAAGGGGGTGAGTGAACTTCGGCGTGCGCACTTTCCGCCCTTGGCCTTGCGATGGGTGCGGTGAAGCAGGGCTGCCGGGCGAGTGATGCTGCCGCTCACATGCGAGCACGGTAAGGAGATTGGTTGGCGCCTCCGCGTCATGCGACCTCTTCCTGCCGCGCTGCTTGACGTCATAAAACAGGTGCCGTCGCGCTGATCGCCGCTTATCTGGCGGAGCCTTGAACGACCCAGCCGCCATCCTCAGCGAGCGCGATATCCGGAACTTTGACCCCTGGGCCGGGCGACCATTGCGATTTCATTCGTATGGCCGCCCCATAGCGGTAGCGTCGCTAACAGCAGATGAGAACACAAAGTCAGGAGGACCCGGATGGAATCGGGACGCGCACGGCCTTCGATGCGTACCGCTGCCTGCACATAACTGCCTGCAGCTTCAAAGACACTCGCGTAGCCAAGCACCAGGATGTTGCGCGCTTCCTTGTGGCGGTAAAGGTCAAAGCCGAAGCCCAGCGAAAAATGACCGGGCCGCCGACCACCTCTTCGACGGTCGCGAACTCTTTGGTCAGCATGTCTCTCGGCGGCCCACAGATGTATTGCCGCGCGGCCTTATCATGAGCTTCCTCGCCCAAGACCACGCATACCAGCTGGCCCACACCGTCATGACGCCGGTCACGCTGTTCCGTACAGACGGGGGTCTTGGCGTCTTGCCGAGCGCGGGACTCGACGACGACGAGATCGAAGCGCTCGCGGAATACGACCCCTTTGAAAGCGGGCCGGCTCTCTAAGCCGGCCGTTTTCCTTCCGGAGGTGCCGCTTGCGAGCTACGGCGGCAAGGGAAGCTGTGCCGCGGCTGGCAGGGGCCGGGCGCGCACTCACATTTCCCTCAGTTGTGCCAGCCGCGCCCTTGCCGCCTTTGCTCTTCGCGGCGTCCGAAGGGGCTGCGCGAGGTGCGGGGAAGGAAGAAGGAAAGGGCCACCAAGGGCGTGCTGGCAAGACAAAGGAAAAGCATGAACTGGAAGAGGTTGTGTTCGATTGCTGTCGCGACAGGCACCGTGCCGCTGCTGCAGGTAAAATCGATGTCGCTAGGCGGGCTTGCGAGGGTCGCAAATTCTGATGCTGAAGCAGTTTCGCGAAAGCATTGAGCCGTAGCTGCATGAAGGTCTCGACTAGACTCCAGGAGTCGCTGAGAGCCTCGGTGGCCAGATTGATCGGGCAGTTGGATCGCACTTTCATGACCTTAGCCCGTCCATTCTGATTGCATATTGCAATCAGAATAAACTCATGCATACTGATTGTATAATGCAATCGGAATGGACAGCAGGATCAACTGGGGGACGACATCGACGTTCGTACGGGCTTGTGACGATCACTTGAAGGAAGGATGATGAAGATGAAGACGCCACCGATCGTCTCGGCGCAGGAGTGGGAGAACGCGCGCGAGGAGCTGCTCGTGAAGGAGAAGGAACTCACGCGGGCCCGCGACGCGATGGCGGCCGAGCGGCGCCGGATGCCGTGGATGGCTGTTGAGAAGGATTACCGATTTGAGGGCCCGAACGGGATGGTCAACCTTCTCGACCTGTTCGAGAAGCGCAGGCAGCTAATCGTCTATCGCTTCTTCTACGGGCTCGAAGTCACGAATTCTTATGCAGAAGGCGGCAGGTACCCGAAACGTGGCTGTGCCGGCTGTTCTTTCCTCGCCGATCAGGTCGCGCATCCGGCCCATCTGAATGCTCGCGACACCACGCTTGCGTTCGTCTCGCGCGCCCCCCAGGCCGAGATCCGAGGCCTTAAGAAACGGATGGGATGGGCGGAGATCCCTTGGTACACGATCATCGATGACTTTGATGCGGACTTCGGTGTCCGCGAGATGCACGGGACCAACGCCTTCATCCGCGAGGGCGAAAGGATCTTCCGCACCTACTTCGTCAACAATCGCGGCGACGAGGCTATGGGGAGTACATGGAGCTACCTCGACATCACTGCGCTCGGACGCCAGGAGGAATGGGAGGACTCGCCGAGCGGATACCCGCAAACGCCCCCGTACCGGTGGTGGAACTATCACGACGCATACAGCGAGCATTAAGCATGCGCCGCCGTGATCACAAAGAGATACGACTTCATCCTTGAATGTAAGGGGCCCTGCATGCAGATAGCGACCCTTGGTTGACCCAACCAACGGAAGAGGCGTGGCCTTGCACTTTGGGCTGCCCGTATCCGCGGCGCCGCTCCCTAGGAGGCAGGAAGAGAAGGTAGGAGAGGGGCTGCGCTTGCGGCCGTCCCGGATGGCGATCCTGCCGGGACCGCCGGTCCGCGCAACGGCTTCGCCGTCCTCCACTTCGTTCCGGTTCTTCTCGCCCGTCGCTGTGCGACGGGCCTGGTCGGTGCGCGGTCCCTCCTGATTGCCTCGGCTGTGGACCTCCGCGACGGGCGCGGCTCTGAAACGGAGGACAGGAAAATGACCGACAGGAAATCCGGCTCGCGCGCCGACGCCTATACCCGCATCACCGAACGCATCGTCGCCGATCTCGAAAAGGGCGTCCGCCCATGGGTCCAGCCATGGAGCGGGGGCAATGCCGGTGGCCGCGTCACAACCCGCTGTCCCACAGCATCCAACTGTCAGCGTAGTCGGAGCTGAAAGCGGTGGTGCTGCTTCCAGGATGATGTTGTTGGTGCCGACGGCAAGGCTCTCTATGAGATAGTGATCTGGTTCAGCGCAAAATCCAAAACCCACCGTCCGTGAGGAAGTACATGAAAGCCGTGATGTTTGAAGCCTTCAACGAACGCCCGAAGCTGGTCCGTGTGCCCGATCCTTCGCCGGAGCCCCACGGGGTGGTCCTGAAGGTCGAGGCGACGGGCGTCTGCCGTAGCGACTGGCACGGCTGGGTCGGCCATGACGCCGATATCGAGCTGCCGCATGTGCCAGGCCATGAACTGGCCGGCGTGATCCAGGCGATTGGCAAGGACGTCACGAAATGGAAGGTGGGCGACCGGGTGACGGTACCCTTCGTAGGCGGGTGCGGGGACTGTCCGGAGTGCCATGCCGGCCATCAACAGGTCTGCCACCACCAGTTCCAGCCCGGCTTCACTCATTGGGGATCGTTCGCTGAATATGTCTCGATCCACAAGGCGGACCTGAACTTGGTCGCGCTGCCCGAAAGCGTCAGTTTCGCAACCGCTGCTTCGCTGGGCTGCCGTTTCGTGACCTCTTTCCGGGCCGTCGTCGATCAAGGCAAGGTTGCGGCGGGTCAATGGGTGGCGGTCCACGGCTGCGGCGGGGTGGGCCTCGCCGCGATCATGATTGCCGATGCGCTCGGCGCCAACGTCGTCGCGGTCGACATCGCCGACGACAAGCTGGCGCTGGCGCGAAGCCTCGGCGCGGCTATCACGATCAATGCCCGATCCGTCGCCAATGTGTCCGAGGCCGTGATAGAGGCGAGCAAGGGCGGCGTCCATGTCTCACTAGACGCGCTCGGGCATCCGGAGACCTGCTTCAATTCGATCCTCGGATTGCGCCGGCGCGGCAAGCATGTGCAGGTGGGGCTGATGCTGGCCGACCACAGCACGCCTATCGTGCCGATGAGCCGGATCGTGGCGCATGAGCTCGAAATCCTCGGCAGCCACGGGATGCAGGCGCATCGCTACGACGTGATGATGCCGATGATCCTCGCCGGCAAGCTGAGGCCGGAGCGTCTGGTCAGGCAGAAGATCGGCCTGGAGGAGTCGATCGATGTGCTGATGGCCATGGACAAATTCCAGGGCGCCGGGGTCACCGTCATTACAAGGTTCTGAGGCAATCATGACGATCGATTGCTCCGGCGTCGTCCTCGACATGGATGGGCTGCTGGACACCGAACAGCTCCAGATGAAGATCGCGCCCGGCGCGCTTCGCGGCCTCGGCCACGAGCTGGACCCGTCCTTCTTCAACCGGCTCGTCGACGTCCCGCAGGCGGAATATCCCAGCTGATCGGCCTGGAGCTGGGAACGGAGATCGAGGCGGGGGCTGTCGACGCGGCCTTCCACACGCGGATGGAGGAAGGCATCCTGCTGATGCCGGGCGTTCACGACTTCCTCGACGCTCTCGACAGGCGCAAGCTGCCGCGCGCAATCGTGACCAACGGCGTCACCACACACGGAGTGAAAGCTCCAGCAGACGGGACTTCTCGGCCGGATCGACGTGGTGGTCGACCTCGCGGTCACGGTCCATCCCGCGCTCAAAGTCTTCATAGGAGCGACCGCAATATGGCTATGATAGTCATACGATCTGGATCGGCGAACCGGTATGCCCCAGGTGCGGTGGCACGCAGGAAATGACCGACCGGCAAGTGCAAATGCTGGAAACGCCATTGCCGAAGGGCAGGCCGATCAGCGCGGAAGCTGAAAGCGGGGTAAGGAGAGCGCCATGTCCATGCACGAGATTGAAGACCTGGTGGAGGAAAGCGTTCGCATGCTGCTGGCGGCCGATGGCGAGCGTGACGACAAGGTTGCCGGTATCGGTCAGCTCTATTCCGTGCAGGCCTGGTTCGACACGGGCGACACGACCGGCCGGCTTGCCGACGAACTCCGCGCTGTCGGTTATGTCAATAAGCCGCCACCGCGCCCATTGGCTCTGTTGCGCCTCGCCGCCGACATGATGGAGGCCGCCGGCGCAGCCGGCCGTGTCGAAATCGCGCAAGGTTGGCTGGCGCTCGCGCTCAAGGCGATCATCGAACTTGACTTGACCGACCAGATACCCGCGACGTTTCACGGCATGCTGGCCGATGGCGACGGGCCGAGGATGCGCGCGATCGCGCTGGAAGGCGGGTTGCACAGCCGCTGGCGCAAAGACTTCTTCATGCGCGTGCCTTCGTGGAGCAGCAACAAGACCCTGCTCGCACCGCTTGATCCTGACAGGCTGGAACGACGGTTCATTTTGCGCTTCCTGTCCGACGCCAAGGCGGACGAAGCGACGATCCGCGCCGCCTACGAAGCGGAAAGGGCGACGATCGACGGCCTGGCCGACCTGCCCCTGTTCACACTGCCGGAACGGGTGCCCCGGATCGCCCCGCTCGCGTATCTGGGTCTCGATACCAAGGGCCAGTATCGTCGCTTCGTCTTCGCCGACAGCCGCGAGCCGGCCGCGCGCGATGAATCGCGCATCTTCGTCGTACTCGAGCACAGCAACGATTTGAGCATGCTGACCTTCGAGATACGGGTGCAGTCCGGCCTGCTGCTCGCCTGGCAGGGCGGCGGCGGCGACTGCATCACCGATACGCATTTCCGCCTGAACGTGGGGATGCTGGTTCCCGAAAAGGAGCTTGCGGCCGATGACGGATACAACGCTGTCGGCGGCTGGCCGTTCAGGCTCGACCAGTCGGCCAAGGTTCTCGACGCTCGGCTCGCCGCGATCTTCAGACATCTGAAGCATGTCGAGCGCGTGCGGAGGTTCCACGATGCGCTGCTTGACCGATTGCTGGCGGCCTCCACGCCGGAGGCGATGGAGAAGAGGCGTCGCGACCTGCGGGGCAGGTACGGCTTTTTCCTGAACGACATTGAACTCCTGTTCGCCTATGCCTGCCTCGAATGGGAGCGGGCCGGTCGCCCGGATGCGTTGATCGCCAGGATCGAGGACGAGTTGCGCTTCGTGGTCGATCTTTACCCGCTAAAGCGGGCCTGGGAGGACGGGGTTCGATTGCTGCGCCAGAAACCCTGGTTTCCGCCGACGACCGAGATCTTTCCATACAAACGGTTGGAGGTTCCTTCGCGGGCGACGTGAACGCGACCCAGCCCGCGCTATACTCGGAGCGACGAAAGGTACTCGCAGCGTTTTGGGACATGGGGTAATCGGCGCGGCATCAATCCGCCCGCGGCGTATGCCAAATGCTTTGGCTTTCGGTCAACCCCGGGAGACCTATCATGGACCAGCATTATGTTGCATTGGACGTGTCGCTGCAGAAGTCTGCTGTGCATTCTGAACACCACAGGTCGTGTCGTCATCGAAGCAGAAGTTCCGTCGAAGCCTACGGCCCTGGCCGCCTTCATCCATACCCATGCACCTTCCTGTGTCAGAGTTGGTCTGGAAAGTGGGCCGACGGCAAGCAAGGGCGAGGGGTGAACGGTGGTCTGTTCCGGACAGGAAATTCGGGCTTGGGGGCTGGTGCCGGTCGCAACAGTAACGGAATAGCTGCCCCGTCATCTCACGCATTTCGTCATTTCTCGTTCAGTGGGACCTCGAGGCGTGTCCAAGCGCCCACGAGTGGCGGCGGCATGATGCAGGCTGAATTCCCGGTGGCTTCAGCGCGCAATCGATCCGCAAGCGTATCGGGTTGCACCTCCTCAGCCGAAGCAATCCCAAGTCGCTCCATGAGAGGCAGCAGACTGCGCAAGGTTTCCGCGACATATTCGTAGACGAAGGATTGCGGACCGGCTTCGACGCGTCCGGCGGCGATCATCTGCGGTGCCGACAGTCCGGCCTCGAGAAACGCCGTATGCAGCTTCGGCCCCATGTCCACCTCGAAGCCGCCGCGCTCGAAGGTTTCCAGGATCCAGCGCCTGCAGCGGCGGAACTCCGATCCGTCCGGGACGCTTCGCACTGAAGGCATCGCCATCTCCTGAAACGCCAGGATTCCGCCGGGCCGAAGGTGATCGGCGAGCCGCCGCAGCGTCGTCGCGGGGTCCGGCAGGTACATCAGAATGAGGCGGCCGATGATTGCGTCGAACTTCTTGTCCGGGTCGAAGTCATCGAGTTCGGCGGCGGCGAACCTGACCCAATGGCATTGTCCGGCTTCAGTCACCCGCTTTTCCGCAGTCTCAATCGCCTCTATCGAACGGTCTACACCCAGCACGGCGCCGGAAGGACCGACAAGTTGACCTGCAATCAGCGATACGTCCCCGACCCCACTGCCCAGATCGAGCACCTGCATACCGCGCGCGAGCCCGGCCCGCCGCAGGAAATCTTCGGTGAGATTGCGAATAAACGCGCCCTGCAAGGCAAGCCGCCTGAGCTCGTGTTTCGAATAGCCCAGCGCATAGGAAGCCTCGTCATGCGATCCGGGCCCGATGCCGTTTGGCTGGCTATCGTCAAGAAGAGCCTTCTGCATGGTTCTCTCCCTTGCTCGTCTTCGATTGGTGAAAACTCGTTGAGGCAATGTCGCACGTGTCTGCTACTTACCGATTTCAGCGGCGAGCAATGAGGGTTACAGCTGCAACAGAGGCGCTCTGCGCCCAAGTCAGAGTGAGATGGAAAGCGTGCCGTGCCTCACGCCTGCGGGCCAACCCCGTTAGCCCGGCGCCTGGGGTACCATGACGATGTGTGGCGTGGAGGGACGCTGCCCGGGGGGCACGAAATCGGGAACACTGCGATCGTCTTTCGGCAGCGAGCGGATATAGCGGTGCATCGCGCGCAGGTCGTCCTCCGCGAAAGCCTGCAGATTGAACCACGGCATCGGTGGCCGCGTCCGCAGCAAGCGGGCATACCGCACCCATTCGTTCTCGCTCATCTTCGCGAGCAAGCCGCGCAGATTGGAAGGATAGGTGGTGCCCCAAGGACCGCTAAATCCAATCGCGTCTCCAACAAGCCAGTCTTTTTCCGGCACCTTGCCCGCAGTCGTGAGATATCCCGGGGTATGGCAGTCGTTGCATCCGCCGATCTTCACGAGATAGCGACCGCGCTCGATGTCGGTTGATTGAGCCATGCCCTGAACGGACCCGACGATCGCAAGGCTGAGAAACCCGCACAGCACGAGGCCTGCACCCAGCGTGGTGTACCGGACCATTGTCGGCTCCCTTCAATTCGGTTGAATAGGCTACGGCTGGCCGACGTCGCGTTGCAGGCCGACACATGGCGATCTTACGGAGACGCGGCTACCGGGTGATTTCAGCTAGGGGCAGTTGCGTTACGGATGTAACGGGGAAGGATTCATCGCCGGTACTGACAGAGTTGGTCAAGCGGGCAGTTGCCGCGCGAGGCAATCGCCGAGATCCCTCGAGAGCAGCGGCTTCTTCAACACTTCGCGTATCCCTGCGGCCTGCAATCGCTCCGGCTTAAGGGTCATGGTATATCCGGTCATCAGCACGATCGGCACTTCGGGGCGGATGGTGTGTATGATACTCGCGAGCTCTGTGCCTCTCAACTCTGGCATGATCTCATCGGTGAGAATAAGATCGAAGCGTCCGGGATCGGCGCGGAATGCCGATAGCGCTGCCTTGCCATGTCCGAAGCCCACCGGCTCGTAGCCGAGCGCCGCGAGCATGTCTTCGCCGAGCAGCATGAGCGGCTCGTCATTTTCGACGATCAGGATCGTTTCGCCGTGGCCGTGTGGGACGGATCGGTCGTGGTCAGGCTCCCGCTGCACCGCCGCCTCGATTTGCGGGAGGTAAACGGAGAATGTCGCGCCTTGTCCGGGTTTGCTTTGCACATCGATGGCGCCGTGGTGCGCGGAGACGATTCCGTGAACGGTGGAGAGCCCCAGCCCAGTGCCCTTGCCGGCAGGCTTGGTGGTGAAGAATGGTTCGAAGATCCTCTCTATCGCCGCGGGGTAGATGCCGGGACCGGTATCCGAGACCTGTAGCAGAACATGACGCCCGGCCTGCGCCGCGCCATGCGACAGGTCGCGTGCATGCGGTATGAAGATCGTTTGCAGAGCGACCCGGACCATACCACTGCCGCCCATGGCCTGAGCAGCATTGGTCGCGAGGTTCACGACCACCTGCTGCAGCTCCGTTCGATCGCCCATGACGGCAGCATCCTGCACTGCCAGTTCGGCATGAAGGGATATGGTGGCGGGAAGCGATGCCCGCACGAGATCGACCGCCTCTTCGACGACGGTTCGGGCATCAAGCAGCTTTTGTTCGCGCTCGCGAAGGCGACCGAAAGCCAGAACTTGCTCGACGATATCCTGCGCCCGCTCCCCCGCCTTCATGATCTGCAGCACGTATCTGCGCGCGCGCGAATCCTTGGTCAGGATTGCCAGAGCCATTTCCCCGTAGCCTCGGACGGCGCCCAGTATGTTGTTGAACTCATGAGCGATCCCGCCCGCCAAGGTTCCGATCGCTTCCAGCCGCTGCGAGCGGTTGAGCCGCAGTTGCAGGTCTTCGCGTTCGGCCTCGCTCCGCTCACGGATCGTCGCATTGGCGATCACTTCTGCCACAGTGCGAAGCAGCGCGATATCGTCCTTCTCCCAGGCATGCGGGCGCTCGTGGAAAAGGATCACCGCCCCCCGGCCTCGTGTTCCCATATCCATCGGGAGCGAGAGCAGGGACCGGATTCCAAGATGCGCCAGCGCCTCTTTTTCGTAGCTGTCAGGGAGACCGGCGATGTTCGGAACATGAACGCTGCCTTGCCTTTCATGACCTTCCACGCGCCAGCCGCGGATAAGTCGGGCCAAGCTGTCGGTCGGGGTAGTGCCGTTGCCGGGTTCGTGCTGGAGGCCGTCGGGATCGTTCGACGCGGGCAGGGCGAGTTCCGCTCCGGCGATCTTCAGGTGAGATGCAAGGTGCGCAAGCGCGTCCTGCGCGGCGGCCCCGATTTCATTGCGCGGCAGATTGATGAACCGGGTAGAGATCGCGGCGACCAGCCGCTCCAGTTCAAGCCTTTCCTTGAGCCGATCCCTATTGGCGCGCAGCCGGACGAACAGATAGGCGACATAACCCATCAGAACGATCGCAACGCCGTAGAGCAAGCTCATGAAGACGTTGGCGCGCCTGGTTGCGCGGGAATTCGCTTCGAGATAGGAGCCCTGAAGCGACCGCGCGAGACTGCCGAGCGGGGCCGACTGGATGCTGCCGACAAGACCGTCGACGCGCGGCAGCGTTCGAATGATGAGGCGGGCGTGGGAAATCAACGAGCGGACCTCGCCCTCCGCTGACAGATTCGCCGCACGACGCTCCAACATATAGATCGAATTTGTGACCTGGTCCGCAAGATCCTGCCGGGGCGCGTTGATGAAGCGAAGCATGGCTGCCGTCACCATGGCGATCTCACTCGCCACACCCGCTTGTCCGCTTCGGGACGTCAGTCGCTGGCTGAGGTGATTGAAATAGGACAAGGAGTTTTGCAGCAGTGCGTTGTCCGACTTAAAGGATTCGACAAGCGCCTCCTGCTCCGCGACCGAGTTGGTGATGTCGGCGGTCTTCTGCCGTATGTCGGAGCCGGCATTCCAGGTCCCCCCGTCATCGGAGGGTAGGCCGGCTGCGGCCACTCGCAAATTGTCCATGGATCTGACGAGTGGGTCGTAGTTCGGCAGCAGTCCCGCTCGTCCGAGCAGCACGTCCCTTTGAAGCTCGGCGTCATACAGGATGACCGACTGCAGCGCGTTCGCGCGCTCGTGTCGCGGAGCGTCGATGGAAGTGCCCTTCGCCAAGAAATAGGTCAGAACGACGAGGAGCACCGCCAGGATGGCCGCGAGGAACGGAAGCTGTTTCATGGCTTTGGCGCTTCGCCAGGACCCTGCCGGCGGTATTCGCCCGTCAGCGTGTTCAGGAAGCGGGCGATCGCCGCGACGTCATCCCTTGGCAATTGGCGACCGAGCTGCGTGCGCGCCATGATGCCGATCGCTTCCTCGAGCGAAGCGGTGCGGCCATCATGGAAATAGGGCGCCGTGAGCGCGACGTTGCGAAGGCTGGGAACCCGGAACACATGACGGTCCTGCTCCAAGCCCGTGACGGTAAAGCGACCGAGATCGCTGTCGTCTTCGCTCGCGCGATCCGCGAAGGGATCGGCGAAGATGCCGAACCGCTGGAACAGGTTGCCGCCAACATTCGCTCCCTGGTGGCAGGCGATACAGCCATATTCCTTGAAGAGCTCGTAGCCGCGCAGTTCCCCGGAGGTGAGTACACCCTTTTCGCCCGTAAGATGCCGGTCGAAACGCGCATCGACAGTGATGAGGGAACGTTGAAAGGAAGCTAGTGCGTCGAGAACGCTGTCCCTTGTGGGAGCGGAATCATAAGCCGCAGCAAATCTGCGGACATAGCCTGCATCGCCTTGCAGTTTGGGAAGCAGTTCATTCCAATTCGCGCCCATCAGGTTGGGATCGAGTAGGGCAGCTTCGTTCTGTTCCTCGATCCTGCGGAACTCGCCGCGCCAGTTCAAGCGAAAATTGCGCGAGACATTGAATATCGTGGGGGCATTGAAATCCAGCGGTTTGCCGTCTGCCCCGGCGGGACGCTCAAGACCGTCATCTCCACCGGCGTCAAGGTCGTGGCAGGAGGCGCAGGCGACCGTTCCGGCGCCAGACAGGCGCGCATCGTGAAAGAGGATTTCGCCCAGTGACACCTTGGCGGCATCAGTTGCCTCCGAGGGCTGTAGGGGCGCTATGGGCTCTCCGGCATCCTGTGCCGCTTGGCCGAATGCCGTCGGCAGCCATGGTATTAAAGCCACGAAGCAGAGCAGAAAGAATCCGGCTGCGGCCACTCCGATGGCCAACGTTCTCTTCGCCCGGTCGATTCGGGAGCCGGGCTGCTGCCGGGTGGGGCGTACGACCATTTCAACAAGAAATCGCCAAAAATCGGCGCTTTAATGGTAAGAAGCGGCACGAGCGCTCGGAGCAATCATCATGACCTCCCCAGCAGCGAACCACGTGCTGATCGTCGATGACGACCCGGACATGCGCAGCATGCTCGCCGAGTACCTGGAAGGCGAAAATTTCACCGTCAGCGCGGTGGCTGACGGACAGGCCATGGCCTCCGTGCTGCAGGAAAAACCGGTCGACCTGATCATCCTCGACATGAAGCTCGCAGGCGAGGACGGGCTCGATCTGATGCGCCGCCTCGGCAGTCCTCCCGAAGCCCCGATCATCGTCGTCACCGGCCATCGCCGCGAGGAAACCGACAGAATCGTCGGGCTCGAACTCGGAGCCGATGACTATCTGACAAAGCCCTTCAGCCCTCGCGAACTGCTGGCGCGCATAAGAGCCGTGCTGCGTCGTTCCGTTGCCGCCCAGCAGCGCCTGCGCAGCAAGGGAAACCGGATTCGCTTTCGGTTCGCCGGCTGGCATCTGGACATGCGGATGCGCCGACTCGTTTCTCCAGAGGGGAAGCCGGTGCCGCTGACCGCAGGCGAGCTCAATCTGTTGATGGCATTCCTGCGTTCTCCGCAGCAGATGCTCACCCGAGACCAATTGCTGAGCGCCAGCCGCGTGCACGATGAGGAGGTTTTTGACCGCAGCATCGACGTACAGATTCTGCGTTTACGCCGCAAGCTGGAGCAGGATCCCAGCGACCCGAAGCTGATCGTCACAGAGCGTGGAGCAGGCTACTTGTTCACAGCTCCCGTAACAATCTCCTAGCGAGGTGGACGGCCTGCCACTATTCCGTCGGTGGGGGTTCGGCGACGGCCCAGTCGGGGTCAGCGCCGGACGGATGATCGATGAAGAACACCCAGGTACCGTCCGCCAATCTGCGGTGCACTTCCATCCCGTGATGGTGTACTTCGATTGGATTTCCGTCCCGGTCCTTGCCTCTGATGAGCCACTGCGACCGGGTCATAGCGAAGTCACCGGAGACGGTCGTATGATGCGTGGCGACGTCCATGTGGGGCTTCAGGCCAATATAGGCCGCCATCGTTTCGCGGATCGCTTCAGCGCCGCGCGCGGTTGTGGTTCCGCCGTGCACCTGATCGACGCGAACAATCGAGGCGTCCGGGTGGTACATGGCGGCGGCTGCTTCGACGTCCTGTGCGTTGAACGCGCGGGCAAGCCATAGATTGCAAAGTTCGGGTGATGGAGCGCCCATTTGCTGCCTCCGTTTCGTCTGCCATTCATCTTCGGGTTCAGCCCAGGCGCGCGTCGAGCTCGTTCGAGCGGCGCTTAAAGCAAGGGTTCGCCCGTACGACATCATTTGCGCCCAAAAAGCGATCCTTCATCGTCGGTTATCAGCTTTCGAATTCAGTTCGCTACTTCATCGACATCAGGTTCGTGATCAGGCCTGGCTTGACTTCAAGTATTGGCTCGGGAACTTCGGAACGACCGATATCTCTCAGCTGTTCGGGGGACAAATACGCGGTTGCTCGACGTCTTGTGATGGTCCGTTGCCAGGTCTTGAGACCCTGGATTACAGTTGCTGTGATTTTCAGCATGAACCCAGGCGGGCGTACTCTCGACGACTGACGGTTGCTGCGGGTTTCGGTGTGAGGCATTTCGGCCTCCTAATGCTCCAGATCAGTGACATATTGTCGGAAGTGAACGGCAGAGTGCCTATTCCACTCCGGTTTACACCTTACGGCTTGCGACCGATCACGGCGCCGTTCACCGCCGGCGCGTCGAACCAGATCGTCTCAATCTGGCGGAAGCCGGCCTCCTCGAGCCACGCCGAATATTCGGCCGGCGTGTAGTTTCGTCCTCCTTCCGTCTCGATAAGCATGTTGAGGCTCATTAGCGCTGCCGGCACTGGCCCGCTCTTTTCGTTATCAACGAGAAGCTCGCTGATGACGACTGCGCCGCCACTCGGCAAAGTCTTGAAGGAGCGGCCGAGCAGGGCGCGGTTCTTTGCCTCGTCCCAGTCGTGCAGGATCATTGACAGGAGATGCACGTCATGCCCTTCCGGAAGACCATCGAAGAAGCTGCCGCCGACGGTATCCACGCGGTCGGTCAGGCCGACCTCGGCAATCTTGCCTGCGGCGATCTCGGCGACATACGGCAGGTCGAATACGGTCGCGCGCAGGTCCCGATACTGTTTGCAAAGCTCGATGTCATACGCGCCCGATCCGCCGCCGATATCTAGAAGACGCCGGAAATGACTGAGATCCACGGCTTCGCCGAGCTTGCGCGCACTCATTGTGGACATCGAATGCATCGCTTCCCAAAAGAGCGCCAGCATCATCGGATCCTCACCTTCGAACAGCGAGGATTGGGCTGCCGGATCCCACGTGGTTGGCCGATTGGCGCGCAACGCTTCGGTAAGTTTGCCCCAGCCCGCGTAGAGCCGCTTATCGGCCATCTGCACGAAGCCACCGAAGTAGTACGGCTTGCCGCGCACGAGATAGGTTTCGCTTAAGGACGTATTGCGATAACGGCCGTCCGTTTTCTCCAGAAGGCCGAGTGCGGCGCAGCCCGTCAGCAGCATCTCGGCCGGACGTGGGTGCAAGGCGAGAGCCTCCGCAAGTTCGGCGATCGTGGTGCCTGCCCCACCGGAGAGGTGGTCGAACAGATGGAGGTCGTGCGCAGCGGCCAAGGTCTTGAAGGCCCAGAAGCCGGTTGAAAGCGCCATCAGCGGGACGGCGGAGGGAAGCTCCGACGTGGCAATCGGCTGGACGTTCGCATGCTTGGCCGGACGCGCTGTCCGTGAAAGCTGACTGGTCATGATCACCTCTCTTTCACAGCATGCCACAACCGCAATCGGCTGGCTCGTGGCCACCTATTCGGTGTGGGCTGTGGCTTCTGTCTGCTCAGGTGCGAATCTGGCGGCGCGGGGTTGCGCCACGATTTCAGGAGTAGAAAATTTGGTTACAGTTGAAACTCATGTCATTTCGCCGGAGCCGGCTGGCTTTCTCGATTGTGCCGGCAAGCGGATGACGTCCCTGGGCGTGGTGTAGCTGGGTAGCGCGGTGGTCATCGGCGCTTTCCGGTAGGGTCTGGTTGTCGAAGCCAACCCCTTTCTGGAAGGCCCACCGATGACCGACGACATGATGAACCTGCGAGCGCTTGTCGAGAAGACACCTGACGCCGATCTTTTGCGCGAGATGATCGGCTTCGCCGCCGAGAAGCTGATGGAGATGGAGGTGGGAGCGGCCACTGGCGCCGCTTATGGCGAGAAGAGCCCGCTGCGCACGGCCCAACGCAACGGCTATCGCGACCGGGACTGGGAGACACGCGCCGGCACCGTCGAGTTGCGCATTCCCAAGCTGAGGAAGGGCTCCTACTTCCCAGGCTTCCTGGAGCCGCGCCGCATGGCCGAGAAGGCGCTGACGGCAGTTATCCAGGAAGCCTATGTGCAAGGCATCTCGACGCGGTCGGTCGACGACCTCGTCAAGGCCATGGGCATGTCGGGTATCTCGAAGAGCCAGGTCAGCCGCCTGTGCGAGGAGATCGACGGCAAGGTGAAGGCCTTCCTCGAACGGCCGATCGAAGGCGACTGGCCATACCTGTGGATCGACGCGACCTACCTCAAAGTCCGTCGCGGTGGCCGCATCGTCTCGGTCGCCGTCATCATCGCGGTCGGCGTCAACACCGACGGCCGCCGCGAGGTGCTGGGCATGGAGATCGGGACGTCGGAGGCAGAGCCGATCTGGACCGAGTTCCTGCGCAAGCTGACCCGCCGAGGCCTGCGTGGCGTGAAGCTGGTCGTCTCGGATGCCCATGAAGGCCTCAAGGCTGCGGTCACCAAGGTTGTCTCGGCCACCTGGCAGCGCTGCCGCGTGCACTTCATGCGCAACGTGCTGGCCCATGCCGGCAAGAGCGGACGGCGCGTCGTCTCGGCCTTCATCGCCACCGCCTTCGCGCAGGAGACGCCGGAAGCCGCCAGCGCCCAATGGCGGGCCGTCGCCGACCAGATCCGCCCGAAGGTGCCCAGGCTCGCCGCCATCCTCGATGTGATTTTTCGTGGAATGAGGACCCTGTTTGAGGGGTGATTTTCGTCCAAACGGGACCCCTTAACGTGGGGTCATCAAGATGCCTCCGGTTTGATCGGAGGCATTTGTGTTTTGGATGTTGGTTGTGGAGACGATTGCAAAGATACGTCGGCTGTCGCTGGTGCAGGGGAAGTCGATCAAGGCGATCTGCCGGGAGCTGGGCATCTCGCGGAAGGTGGTTCGCAAGGTGCTGCGATCGGACGAGACCGAGTTCCGCTACGAGCGCAAGCATCAGCCGTATCCTCGCATGGGAGCCTGGCGCGAGAAGCTGGACGGGCTGTTGTTGGCGAATGTGGCGAAGCCGCAGCGTGAGCGGCTCACGCTGATCCGGATCTTCGAGGAACTCCGAGGCCTCGGCTATGACGGCAGCTACAGCTCGGTGTGGCGGCATGCGCAAGATTGGGAAGAGCACCGCGGCAGCGCTGCCGCCGAGGCCTACATTCCGCTGAGCTTCGCGCCAGGCGAGGCCTACCAGTTCGACTGGAGCCATGAGATCGTCCTGCTGGACGGCGTGACGGTCACCGTGAAGGTGGCGCACATGCGGCTTTGCCACAGCCGCATGTTCTTCGTTCGGGCCTATCCCCGTGAGACGCAGGAGATGGTGTTCGATGCACACGACCGGGCGTTCGCGTTCTTTCGTGGAACGTGCACGCGCGGCATCTATGATAATATGAAGACGGCGGTTGACGCGATCTTCATCGGCAGGGATCGCCGCTATAACCGCCGCTTTGCGCAGATGTGCGGACATTACCTTGTCGAACCTGAAGCCTGCACGCCGGCGTCGGGTTGGGAGAAGGGCCAGGTCGAGAACCAGGTCGGGCTGGTGCGCGAGCGTTTCTTCACGCCGAGACTGCGCTTCAAGACGCTGGAGGATTTGAACGGCTGGCTTCTCGACAAATGCGTCTCCTACGCCAAGGCGCACCGGCATCCCGAACAGGGTGACCGCACGATCTGGGAGGTGTTCGAGGAGGAGCGGGCCAGCTTCATTCCCTATGCCGGCCGCTTCGACGGCTTCCACTGTGTTCCGGCCTCCGTGTCGAAGACCTGCACGGTGCGCTTCGACAACAACAAATACTCGGTGCTGTCGAGCGCCGTCGGCCGGCCGGTCGAGATCCATGCCTATGCCGATCGCATCGTCATCCGCCAGGACGGCGTGGTGGTCGGCGAACATGCCCGCTGCTTCGGCCGCAACGAGGTGATCTACGATCCCTGGCACTATGTGCCGGTGCTGGCCCGCAAGCCCGGCGGGCTGCGCAACGGTGCGCCGTTCCGTGGCTGGGTTCTGCCGTCAGCCATGGAGAAGATACGTCGCAAGCTCAAGGCGGCCGACGATGGCGACCGGCAGATGGTGTCGATCCTCACCTGTGTGCTGAGCGACGGATTGAACGCGGTCGAGGCGGCCTGTCAGGAGGCGCTCGATCACGGCGTCTCGTCGGCGGCGGTGATCCTCAACATCCTGGCCCGCCGCCGCGATCCGGCGCCGGGCACGATCCTTTCCATTCCCCAGGCGCTGAAGCTGGCTCACGAGCCGATCGCCGACTGCGCCCGCTATGACAGTCTCAGGAGGACGAACAGCCATGGAACGCACCGAGGTTCTGGAACTGATGGGCACGCTGAAGCTTTACGGGATGCGATCAGCCTATGACGAGATCATGGGCGTCGCCATCAAGCGCCAGCACGAACCACCGAAGATCGTCGGCGATCTGCTGCAGGCGGAGATATCCGAGAAGCAGGCACGCTCCATCAAATACCAGCTCACCGTCGCCAAGCTGCCGTTGGCCAAGGACATCGACGACTTCGACTTCACCGGCACGCCCGTCAACGAGAGCCTGATCCGCGATCTCGCCGGCGGAGCCTTTGTCGCCGATCAGCGTAACGTCGTCCTGGTCGGCGGCACCGGCACGGGCAAATCCCATCTGGCCATCGCCATTGCCCGGGCGCTCATCCGCAACGGCGCGCGCGGCCGCTTCTTCAATGTCGTCGACCTGGTCAACAGGCTGGAGACGGAGACCCGCGCCGGTCGGCAAGGCCGCATTGCCGATCATCTTACCCGGCTCGACTTCGTCGTGCTCGATGAACTCGGCTATCTCCCCTTCGCCCAGGCCGGCGGGCAGTTGCTCTTCCACCTCGTCTCGAAACTCTACGAGCGCACCAGCGTCATCATCACCACCAATCTGGCGTTCGGCGAATGGCCCACTGTCTTCGGCGACGCCAAGATGACCACCGCGCTGCTCGATCGCCTGACCCATCACTGCGAGATCGTCGAGACCGGAAACGAATCCTGGCGCTTCAAGAGCCGCTCTCAAAGCTAAAGCCGAAAGCCAACGAAACGCACCCGATCAGGCTGTGCAACCCCGACCAGCTTCGCCTGATCGGGCGCTAACCGCCGTGCCCTTCATCACCCTAAACCGGGGTCCCTTTTAGGCGAAAATACAGGGTCCCGATTCCACGGTCATTGACATCCTCGACGACGCCGAGCCGGACGTGCTCGCCTACATGACCTTCCCCAAAGAACATCGGGCAAAGCTGCACTCGACCAATCCCATCGAGCGCCTCAACGGCGAAATCAAGCGGCGAACCGACGTGGTCGGCATCTTCCCCAACGATGACGCCATCGTTCGCCTCGTCGGCGCGCTGCTGCTCGAACAGAACGACGAGTGGGCTGTCCAGCGTGCCCGCTACATGACGCTGGAAAGCGTCGGCCAGTTGAGCGATGATCCCCTCATCAGCCTGCCAGCAGTAGCACGCTGATCAGCCCGGCAATGCCGGAAAGCACGGCGACCAATGCCGCCAGCTACACCACGCGGCGGGACACCATCGGCAAGCGCTTACGCTACCCATTTGGGGAACGAGATCTCATCGTTTGCCCGACCGTACAATCTTTTGGCGCAAAATCGCGCAAACGAACCGTTTTCAACCCTCACGAGAGGTTCCCATCGCGGGCAGAAACGACCGCTCAGGGTTGTCTGGGACCTTCCTCGAATCCCTCTGACAATGCCTATAACTATAGGCGGAGGCGACTGCTTCCGGCTCTACCGAACAGCTGTGCGTCTGAGGCAGTGAGGCATATTACATCCGCAATGGCCGTGCCGAATGGCTAGTTCCTTCGATCGGTTCGCGAAAGCTGTCGGTTAGCAATTCGAGAACTTGACCTGATTGCGGCCAGTTCGGATTCGGCCCCGACTCTGTGTTTGGCGGAAGTGAACGAACGGCAGGTTTCGGGCGGTGGCAAAAGCACTCCGAACGGCGACAAAGAAGTAGATTCTAGACTGGCGACTCCCTCAAGGTGGCGACCAATAAGCGGCCGCTTGCTGGCAGCGTGTTTCCCCAACCAATCGCGGCGCCTGTACCCGTAGGCACAAGCGCCGCCGGCGACTTATGCAGCGAGGTGCTGGTTGAAGAAGCTGGTCAACTTGTCGAACGGGATCTTGTCCATCTGGTCATAAAGATCCACGTGGCTGGCACCTGGAATGATCATCAATTCCTTCGGCTCCCTTGCCGCCGCGTAGGCGGTTTCGCTGAAATAGCGCGAGTGGGCGTTCTCGCCGTGGATGAACAGGACGGGGCGCGGAGAGATCTCCGCGATGTAGGTCAGGATCGGCAGGTTCATGAAAGGCAGCGGCGTTGTCTGGGTCCATGCGTTACCCGAGTTGACCGCCCGCTTATGGTATCCGCGCGGCGTCATGTAGTAGTCGTGGTAGTCGACCAGGAACTGCGCCTCGCCACCCTTCAACTCGTTGTAGGGCGGCTGGTAGGCCGGACTTCCGTTCGCCGCGTCTTCCCAACGCTGCCGGCTCAGTTGCTCCAGCGTCTGCGTGCGCTGTTCGAGGGTCACACTGTCATTGTAGCCCTTCGACATGACGCGGGTCATGTCGTACATGGTGCTGGCCACGACAGCCTTGACGCGCTTGTCGACAGCCACGGCGCTCAACGCCATGCCGCCCCAGCCGCAGATGCCGATAACGCCAATGCGCTCGCGGTCTACGGAGTTGTGCAGGCCAAGATAGTCGACGCCGGCCATGAAATCCTCGGTGCTGGTGTCGGGCGAGGCAACATTGCGGGGTTCACCGCCGCTTTCGCCGGTATAAGACGGATCGAAGGCCAGCGTGACGAAGCCGCGCTCGGCCATGGTCTGCGCATAGAGACCCGATGACTGCTCCTTCACGGCGCCGAACGGACCGCTCACGACAATGGCCGGCAGGCGGTTGTGGGCACGGTCCTTCGGCAGATAGAGATCGCCCGACAGTGTGATGCCGTAGCGGTTCTTGAACGTGACCTTTTCGTGGTCGACGTTCTCGCTTTGGGGGAAAACCTTGTCCCATTCCTGTGTCATATTTTGAGCCTTTGCTTTGGAACTATTGAAAAATGACGCCGCGCCGATGGCAGCAACGCCCACCCCGGTCAGCTTGAGCAGGTTACGGCGGCCCGTATCGGGCAACTCCCGATTTTCGACGGCGTTTCCAGGTTTGATACTCTCAGTCATGGCAGGGTCTCCTAGCGGTTTTCGGTAAGCGATCGGGCGCAGCACGTCAGGACAGCGCTTCAACGCGGAGAGGAAATTCGCCGCGCAAGAGAAGTGGCGCCGGCCCCCCGTCGAGCCGTCCAAGTCGGATCAGGCCGCGTGACCAGCGATAAGGGTCGTGGAACATGGCCAGATTGCCCCAGGGCGCGTAGTAGCAGAGGTCACCGACCGCCTCGTTGCCGAAGCGGCCGCTGCCTTCCTCGGTGAGCTTGCGCGGCAGGTAGGCGATCTTCTCGTTGGTCGAATAGTCGCTGATCGTCAGGTCCAGCGGCAGTATCGAGAAGAGGTTGCGGGCGGACGGATTGTCCTCTAGCGTTGCCGTGAAGTCCTGATCCGCGAAGGTCAGTCTGAGGCGCATGGCGTTTCCTTCCTGAGCTTGAGCCGAGCTGTTCTGAGCACGGCTAGTCGCGGGAGCGAGAATACTGCCGGCCATGGCCACCAGGACTCTGCGGCGTGAAAACCGAATGGGATGATTTGTCATTTCGAACCTCCGTTCGTGGAGCTTCTATGCGGACTTCAGCATGTGCTGCCCGTTTCCAATCAACATGAACGCGACCACGGCCAGAACCACGCTGCCGATGAAGGTCGCCTGGATGGAAATGCCGTCGAGCAGCAGTCCACCCACCACCGCGCCGAGCAGGATCGAGGCCTGGATCACCGCGACCATCAGGCTTCCGGCGGCTTCGGGAGCATCATCCGCGTTCTGTGACATCCAGGTCATCCAGATGACGGAGAACATGGTGTTCATCGCGCCCCAGATTGCCATGAACAAGCCCGTTGCGGCGACCGAGAAGCCGAGCACCAGCAGGCCCACCGTGGCCCCGCCCATCACCAGAGCCGGCAGCTTCAGGAAGGGCGCGACGTTACCCTTGATGAAACGCCCCGCCGCCCACGTGCCGACGAAGCCCGCGCAGCCGAGGAGAAGCAGGAGGACCGACAGCATGGTCACATCCACGCCCGTCATCTGCTCCAGGAACGGACGCAGATAGGTGAACATGGTGAAGGCCGAGCCCCAGGAGAGCATGCACGCCGCCAGACCGCGCAGGAAGTAGGGGCGTTTCAGCAGGCCGAACATCGCCCGGAAATCCTGCTTCTGGTGAGCCGGCAGCGGCGGCAGCGCGACCACATGCCAGATGAGGTTGACGGCGACGATGGGCGTCAGCGCCCAGAACACCTCGCGCCAGCCGAACAGGCCGCCGAGATAGCTGCCGGCCGGCGCGGCAAAGGCCGCTGCGATGGCTTGCCCACCATACATCACGGCAAGCGCGCGCGGCACGTCGCTTTGAGGAACCAGTCGCATGATCACGGCGGTCGCCAGCGCCCAGAAGCCGCCAATGCAAATGCCGAGTAGAGCGCGGCCGGTCATCAACACGGCGAAGTTCGGCGCTGCCGCGACGAGAACCAGCGATAGCAGCAGGAACGCCGTCATTGTGACCAGAACCCATTTTCGGTTCCACGTCCCGGCGACAGTGGTGACGAGCAGGCTCGCGGCAACAGCGAACAGCCCGCTGATCGAAATCGCCTGTCCGGTCTGGCCTTCGGTCGCGCCGAGCCCTTTGGCCATTGGCGTCAGCAGGCTGACCGGCATGAATTCCGAGGCGATCAGCATCGCCACGCACAGCGCCATCGACAGCACGGCGCCCCAGGCGGCCGGCTTGCTGCCGGCATTTTTCGCGACGGAAACCATTATCCGCTTGCTCCGATGTGCTGAGTTCAGACGGGATATAGCCGATCTGCGCTGAGACGATTACCCGTCACAATTTGATTGGATCAATCGATGACATCGAATAATCTCCATGCGGTCTCAAAGGAAACCCGATGGAGAAGACGGATTTCAACCAGCTAACCTGGTTCAGGATCGTTGCCGAGGAGCGCAGCTTCACCAAGGCGGCGGCAAGGATAGGCGTCGCGCAATCGACCCTCAGTTACGCGATCAAGCAACTCGAAGCCCGGATGGGCATCCGCCTTCTGACCCGCACCACCAGGAATGTTGCAACGACGCCGGCGGGCGAAAGGCTATTGCAGACGATCACGCCGCGAATGGCCGAAATCGAAGAAGAGATCGCGGCGCTGACGGCATTGCGTGACAAGCCGTCAGGCTCGATCAGGCTGACACTGTCTGATCATGCGCTGGAAAGCGTGGTCTGGCCGAAGCTGAAGCCGGTGCTCAGGGAGTATCCAGACATCAATGTGGAGCTCATTCTCGACAGCACGTTCCGCAATATCGTCGATGAGGGATTCGATGCTGGCGTCCGATTGGGTGAGAGCGTCGAGAAGGATATGATAGCGGTCCGGATCGGCCCGGACTGGCGGCTGGTCGCGGTAGCGTCACCCGACTATCTTGCCAGACATGGCATGCCGGAGCATCCGCAGGATTTGGTCAAGCACGTCTGCATCAACATGCGCCATGAGACCGCCGGTGGCCTGTATGCATGGGAGTTCGAGAAAGGTGGCCAGGAGTTGCGCGTCCGCGTGAACGGTCAACTCACGTTCAACAACTCCTACGCCATGATTGACGCCGCGGTAAACGGCTACGGCATCGCCTATGTGCCGGAGAACATCGTGGAGCGGCACATCGCTTTGGGCGAACTCGTCCAGGTTCTTGGCGACTGGTCACCCTTCTTCGACGGCTATTTCCTCTATTATCCCAGCCGTCGCCAGAATCTTCCCGCGTTCAAGGTGATCATCGGCGCTCTGCGGCATCGCGGATAGAAAGGTACATCGTAACGCTTTGGGGTGGAAGAACGAACCCGCTCGCGCGGGATGGGCGGCGGCTTCGTGGTACGCGGTCTGATACAAGCGCGATGGGCTGATTGAGCGTCGCCCTGTGCGGACGGAAGATTCTGGCTCCTTTCACCGAACGGAGCCTTGTGATGAACACCCGATCTATTCCCGCCGCATCGGTCAGCCCTCTGCGCCAGCGCCTGATCGACGACATGAAGCTGCGCCGGTTCTCGGCCGAGACGCAGCGCAACTATCTTCGCGACATTGGCCGCCTGGCATCATTTTTGAGGAGGTCGCCCGACACGGCGACCGTTGATGAGCTGCATCGCTTCCAGATGGCCCAACAGGAAGCCGGCCTCGGCGTGCCGACGATGAACGCCATCGTTTCGGCGCTGTGCTTCTTCTTCGTTCATACGATTGACCGACCTGATCTCGCCCGTAAGCTGGTCCGGCTGCGTTGTCCCCGTAGCCTGCCTGACGTCCTGAGCCTGGACGAAGTGCGCCGCCTGCTCGGCGCCACGGTCTGCCTCAAACACCTGGCGGCGTTGTCGGTCGCGCCTATGGCGCGGGCCTTCGTGTCGCCGAGGTCGCAGCGCTGAAGGTCGCCCATGTCGATTCCACCCGCATGCTGCTGCGCATCGAGCGCGGCAAGGGCGGGCGCGATCGCAACGCCATGCCGTCCGCCGATCTTCTGGCCCTGCTGCGGCAGTGGGGGCTCGAGGGCCACCGGCAAGGCGTTCTTCATCGCGAGGGTTGGCTGTTCCCCGGCCAGAGCTGGACCCGACCGATCTCGACGCGACAGCTTCACCGCATCGTAGTGGAGGCGGCGCGGGCAGCCGACATCCCGAAGCGGGTCGGTCCCCACACGCTGCGCCATTCCTTCGCCACCCATCTTCTGGAGGACGGCGTCGACATTCGGGTCATCCAGGTTCTCCTGGGGCACGCCAAGCTGGACACCACGGCGCTCTACGCCAAGGTCGCCACGCGCACGGTGCGTGCCGTCGTCAGCCCGCTTGACCGGCTCGCCCTGTTCCACGGCGACGAGGCTTCGTCCGGCTGAGACGATGCGGGCCTCGATCGAGGTCGCCGACATCTTCCGCTTCGCCGGACCCGCCTATCGCCGCGAAGGCACTGCCCGCCATCGCACCCTGACGCTCGAGGCCGGAGAGTTCATTCGACGCTTCCTTCTCCACACCTTGCCGCGCGGCTTTCATCGCATCCGGCACTACGGTTTCCTCACCGGACCCAACCGCAAGGTGGGTCTCGAGCACATTCGTGAGCTCCTCGGAGCGCCGCCCATATCGCACCCCGGCGCGGCGGAGCCAGAAGCGCCGACTGCCGCGCTCCTGGCGCAACCCGAAGTGTTCGCCATGATCCGGCATGGCACGATCAAACCGCCCGCCCGGGACGATGTGCTCAGGGCAAGAAGCATCCGCGTGCCGAACACCGGCGTCGGCTTCGTATACCACACCAGAAGATGCCTTTGGGCGTCGTCCAGCCCAGCGTCAGAGCTTCAACCTCCGTATCGCGGCACAAGATCGGCGGAAATCGCGAGCGGCCGCCTCGTAATCCGGCACGGCCGTCAGCCGCAAACCCCATAGCACACCGCCTGCCATCCCGCGGGTTCGGTCTTCCGCGACTTTCGTACGCCTCGCGGCGCCCGAAACTCTTCAGGGAAGCGGACTGTCTGCTTTTTACACCGGCGTGCGCATGCAAGCGTGGCTGACATCCTCAAGATTGCGAACGGATGTATTGTCGGGTCATCGCTCAAAATCGATGGCGATACCTGGAAGGCGGTCGATCCCGAGCGAGCTAAGGAATTCATGGCAATTGTGAAGAAAGCGCGCGCCGCCTGGTCAAGGTCATTCCAAGCACCGCTCGCCTCCGCTCGGTCCTTGATCGGCCAATCAAAGATCGGCCCACTTCTCGGCGATCAGCAAATCAAGCATACAAGGGACGAGAACCGCTCGCGGACGTAGCAGCCTCGCCGCCCAGACCTTTTCGGAAACTGCGCGGCGAGGTCCCGAATAATGATTTGAAGTCGCGTGAGAGGTGGGCGCTATCGGCGAAGCCGGTATCAATGGCGATCTCGGTGATTGAGCGCCTGCTGTTCTTGATCAACCAACGGGCATATTCGAGACGGAGCTGGCGCTGGAAGGCTGCGGGGCTCTGTCCCAGGCACCCTGAAAAAAGGCGCTCAAGCTGGCGCGTGCTCACTCCTACATACCGAGCGACCGCCGCGACGGGTGGAGGGTTATCGAGTCTTTGCTCAATGAACTGGGCTGCTTGCTTGACGCGAACATCCAGGTTTCCAGTGAGCTCTGCATAAAAATGCGCCTGCGGCATTTCCGGCGGCCGGATGTCCTGAAGCATCATGTGGCGCATTGCCTGCTGAGCCTTGTCGCGCCCGCAGTGTCGCGCAACCAGATAGAGACCAAGGTCGATCGCTGCTGTCGATCCCGCACATGTGATTAGATCGCCTTCATCGATAAAAAGCCTTTCGACGCTGGCATTGACGTTCGGAAAGCGATCCTTGAAGGCATCCATCACATTCCAGTGGATGCAGACCCGGCGTTTCCCGACAAGTCCAGCCTTTGCGATCATGAAGGTGCCGGTACAGATCCCGAGAAGACGTACGCTGCTCGCCGCTGCCCGGCGCAAATAATGCAGCAACTGCGCGGGCGGCGCATCGTTGAGATAGTCGTTGCCGCCGCATACTGCGATGTAGTCGAAGCCGGTCGGATCCAGCAATGGTGAATTGGGCTGCATCGCGGCGCCACAACTGGAAAATCTGGGCCCGCCATCGAGTGACATCACCGTCCACGCAGCGTGGACCTGCCGACTGCGACCGCCGTGGTCGGCGGCCAGTCGCAGTACGTCGATGATCCCAGAGAACGCAGCGAGTGTGAACTGATCGAGCAGCACGAAGCCGATGCGCAGGCGCGGAGCCTGTGGATGTGCGCCGTTGGCATCGGTGTCTGCTTGGCTGTGGCTCGGTTTTGGCATGTCGCGATTATTCAAGTTTGAGGCTGCGATATTCTAGCAGTTTTTCCGCTCTCAGCGAATAATCCCCGCAGAAAACGCGAAAAGCGCATTTAGGGAGGAAACGAGCATGACCCGTCTGGTTCGTCTGGCATTGGGCGCGCTTTGCGCCACCATCGCATTCACCGCACCGTCCGTAGCCCAACAACCCGCATCGATCACGATTGCCTGGTATGGCGGCAATTGGGGCGATGCCTTCAAGGCGTGTGTGGCGGACCCATTCACCAAATCGACCGGCATCGCTGTTACCCCCGAGATCGGCACGTCGACTGTGACCTTGTCAAAACTGCAGCAGCAGAAGGATGCGCCAACGATCGATGTCGCATGGATGGATGGCGGCATCAGCGAACTCGCGCTGGCAGCGGGGGTGACCGACAATCTCGACGCCACCGCAATTCCGAACCTTGCCAACGTGCTTCCGGAAGCAATCTACAAGAGTGGGTCAACGACGTACGCGGTGGGAACGGGCTATTATTCGCTCGGCATCGCCTACAACACGCAGCAGGTGGAGACGCCTCCCACGTCCTGGAACGATCTGTGGAAGCCAGAATTTGAGGATGCGGTCACCATCCCGTCCCCCGCCAATTCCTCCGGCGTGCCATTTGTGATGTTCCTGTCGAAGATCTGGAACGTGCCGACGAGCGATCTGTCCGCGACATTCAAGAAAATCAAGGAATTGAAGACCGCGTTGTTCTTTGATTCGTCGGGTGCCGCCACCAATGCTTACCAGAGCGGGGAAGCGATCATCGGTGCGCATTTCAACGTCGGAGCCTGGGATCTGGCCGACAAGGGCCTGCCCATCGCCTTCGTCGTGCCGAAGGAAGGTGTATGGGCGACGGATGCGCGCCTGCACCTCGTGAAGGGCACGCAGAAGAAGGAGGCTGCCCAGAAGTTCATCAATCAGGCGCTCACTCCGGAAGCATCCGCCTGCTTAGCCGAAAAGCTCTATCTCGGCCCCTCGTTGAAGGATGTCAGCGTAAAGCCGGAGGCGGCACGCAAGCTGCCCTGGGCTGAGAATGGCTCAGTGAAGAACCTGCAGCTCTTCGACTGGAACGAGATCAACGGTCGGCGCGCCAGCATTGTGGACACCTGGAATCGCGAGATCGCGCGCAAATAGTCCCTGAGGATCGAAAGGACAGGTGTGTCATGACCACTTCGATTCTCTCTGCGAATGGCCTGTCCAAAAGCTTCGGCGGACATGCGGCACTCGCCGATATCGATCTCCAGGTGGAGCAGGGTGAGTTCATCGCCTTGCTCGGCCCCTCCGGCTGCGGCAAGACCACGCTGTTGCGTTGCATTGCCGGCTTTCTGAAGCCCGATGCCGGATCGATCAGCATTGCTGGCGAGGACGTCACCGCATTGGCGCCCTATCACAGGCCGCTCAACACCGTCTTCCAGAACTATGCGCTCTTTCCGCATATGAGCGTGGTTGAAAACGTCGCATATGGACCAAGGCGAAAGGGGGCTCCCCGCGCGGAGGCGATGCGACGGGCCGAGGAAGCACTCGACCTCGTCGGGCTTACCGGCTTTGCAGATCGCATGCCTGCTCGCCTATCGGGTGGGCAACAGCAGCGCGTCGCGCTGGCGCGTGCGATCGTCAATCGGCCCAAGCTTTTGCTGCTCGACGAGCCGCTCAGCGCACTTGATCTGAAATTGCGCAAGAAGGTTCAGCGCGAGCTCAAGCAGCTTCAGGAAAAACTGGGTATTGCCTTTCTGTTTGTCACGCACGATCAGGAGGAGGCCATGAGCATGGCAGACCGCATCGTGCTGATGAACCGGGGCAAGATCGAGCAGATCGGACGGGGCCCCGATATTTATCGTAAGCCTGCAACGCGTTTTGCTGCCGATTTTATCGGCGAGGCCAACTTGCTGCCGGTCAAGCGTGCCGGGGAGGGCGGATTCACTTTGTTCGATGGCGCCGTCTCCATCACGAACGGTTCCGCCCCTCACGCAGCCAAGCTGCTGGGCATTGTGCGTCCCGAGGATGTCGCCATTGTCACGGATCAGGCACTGACAGGGTTCGTTACAGTGCTGGCCTCGGTCGAGGACATCGTCCATATCGGGAGCCACGGGTTTGTGACGCTGCGCACGAACGGTTGCATCCTGATCTCACGCACCACTCCGGACACGATTTCGAAGCTCGTACTTGGCGCTACCGTGCATGCCGGCTTTCGCTCGACCGACGTCCATATCATCGCGGAGCAGGCGCCATGACCGCCAGCTGGCGCACTGTCGCGCAACTTGCCGGACTCCCGGCTCTGTTTTTCGCGGCATTCTTCATCGCTCCGATGATGGTCGTGTTGATCGCCAGTTTCACCACTCCGGAAGGCGCTCCGACGCTTGCAAACTACTTCCGCATCCTGTTCGACAGTTATCACTGGGACGTACTTTGGGTGACGTTCCGCATCGGTGCCTTGACGACGATCGTCGCCGTCCTGATCGGGTATCCACTTGCTTGGTATCTGGTGCGCATCGTGAATTGGGCGCCATGGCGGCGCGCCTGCGTCATCCTGCTGGTCGTGCCGCTGTTCACCAGCAACATCGTCCGATCGTTCGGCTGGATGGTGCTGCTCGGGCGCAACGGCCTGGTCAACGACACGCTTGTCAGCAGCGGTCTGATCGAGCGACCCATGCGATTCCTGGGTACCGAGCTGGGCATCCTGATCGGCCTCGTCTACATCCTGCTTCCCTTCATCGTACTGGCTGTGGGCAATGCGCTGGCCAAGGTCGATCCCGCGCTCGAGCAAGCCTCGGCCGACCTCGGTGCGAAACCGTTCGAGACCTTCTGGACTGTCACCTTTCCTCTGAGCCTTCCCGGTTTGATGGCCGGCGCGATCATGGTCTTCATGCTCGCCGTCAGTGCCTATGTCACGCCAGCGCTCCTCAGCGGCGGACACATTACCGTCTTCTCCATGCTTATTTTCCAGCAATACAGCTCGGTGTTCGACTTCCACTACGGCGGTGCGCTCGGCATCACCATGCTGGTGCTGACACTCGCGCTCGTCGCGATCGCCGGTCGGATCGGCGAGCGGAGGAGCGTCTGATATGGTCGCGCACGCCATCCGTCTTGTATCCTGGGCTGCCCTGGCCTTCTTGCTCCTGCCACTGGTGGTGTTGGTCGGGGCATCGCTCACGGCAACCAGCTATCTCGCGTTCCCCCCGCAAGGCCTGACGCTTGCGTGGTACGGTCAAATGCTGGGCGACCCTTCGTATGTCTCGGCCTTTGCGACGAGCACGGTGCTTGCTGCGGTCGCGACACTCGTCGCGGTTCTGTTTGCAGTCTCCGCGGCGCTGGCGATTGCCCGCTATTCGTTCCCCGGACGACGCCCGCTGTCCGAGATCCTGATGTCACCGCTGATCCTGCCGCATGTCGTGCTTGGAGCTGCACTCCTGCAGTATGGCAGCGCGATCGGGCTTGTGCGCAGCTTCTCCGCGCTCCTGGTCGGGCATGTGGTGATCATCCTGCCCTTTGTGTTGCGCACGGTGCTGCCCCAGCTCACCGAGGATCAACGCAGCCTCGAGGAGGCATCCGCAGATCTCGGCGGACGTCCGCTCACAACCTTCTTCCTCGTCACGCTGCCGCAAATCCGCAGCGGACTCGTCAGTGGCGCGATTTTTGCGTTCATATCGTCCTGGATCAATGTCGAGCTCAGCATCTTCAACACGACGGCCGAGCTGACGACCATCCCGGTCAAGCTGTTCAACTACGTCCAGTACACGATCGACCCAACGATCGCGGCAGTGTCAGGCCTGACCGTCGTCGTCGCCGCCGTCGTCATCGTGCTGCTCGACCTCACCATCGGTCTCGACGTTCTGTCCGAACGTCGCCGCTGATCCCCACTGCCCGCACAACCATCAAGGAGCCTCGCCATGCGCCAGCAGAATGTCTTCGACGTCGTCTACACCCACACCGAGGGCGAGCCCCTCTGCATCATCCATAGCGGGATTCCGTATCCGGCCGGCTCCAGCATCCTGGAGAAGCGTCGCTTCCTTGAGGAGCATTACGACTGGCTGCGCTGCGCGCTGATGCGCGAGCCGCGTGGACATAAGGACATGTTCGGCGTGTTCCTGACGCCGCCGTCCAGCCCCGAATACGATGCCGGGCTGATCTATATCGACGGGACACAATATTCGCACATGTGCGGGCACGGCACGATCGCCGTCGGCATGGCTATGGTCGCGCTCGGCCTCGTCCGGCGCGGCGAGAACGGTCGCACCACCATCCGCTTCGAGACCACTGCAGGGCTGGTGACGGCCGAGGTTGCCAACGAAGGGCCCGATGTCCTCTGGACTCGCTTCGAGAACGTGCCGGCTTACGTCGCGGCCCAGGATGTTCCGTTCGAATTGCCGGGCGTAGGTTCGCTCAAGGCGGATATCGTCTGGGGCGGGAACTATTTCGGGATTATCGATTTGCGCGGCACCTCGCTCAAGATCTCGCCTGAGAACGGATCGGAGCTTTCGCGCCTCGGTATCATCGCCCGCGAGCAGCTCCGCGAGAAGGTGGCGATCCAACACCCGGCCTCGGCACACATCAACAACTTCAACTTCGTCACCTTCTGGCACGAGCCGACGATCGAGGGCGCCTTGTACAAGAATGTGCATGTCTTCTCCGCGGGTCAGCTTGATCGTTCGCCCGGCGGAACCGGCACTAGCGCCATGATGGCGATGTACGAGGCACGCGGAGAGCTGAAGCTCCACCAGCCGATCCAGTCGGAGGGTCTCCTGGGATCGGGAACCTTCGAGGGTTGCCTGATTGGCGAGACGAGCCTCAACGGCACCCGTGCGGTGCGGCCGACCGTCAAGGGGACAGCCGGTCTCCTCGGCACAGCCCGCTGGGTCATCAACCGCGACGATCCTGTCGACGCGGGTTTTCTTGTTGCCTGAGCACGACGGATATCTGATCACCGGCTGGCCCCGCCCTCTTGGCGGGGTCAGTTGCTTTGGGGTTAATCGCCAGGGTGGGGCTGGTCGGCGGCGAAGGCCAGGTCCTGTCCCGAAAGATAGTTTTTTGCGAGCCAGCTGTAGAATGCCCTGGATGGCTCCTTTGAAAGAGCGCCTTTCGGGGTGAGCAATGAAAATCGCTGATGACCGGACGCGAATTCCGGTCGTGCGATAGTGAGCCGATTGGTTACGATCAGGTCGTCGATGATAGGACGCCAGCCGAGCGCTACGCCCCTGCCAGCCATCGCAGCTTCCAGCACCAGCGCATAGTCTGCAAACCGGACTTCTCGTTCGATGGCCACATGGCTAAGCCCGTTCGCCGCGAACCAGTCGTCCCAGTTGATCCGGGGGCGTACCCGCTCCTCGTAGTGGATAAGGGTCGCCTGAGACAGTTCCTCCAGGGTCTGGAACGGCCCATGCTTGCTGAGGAATTCAGGGCTGCAAACGGCTATGACCTTTTCTGACCAAAGTGCTTTCTGATCGTATTCCGGGTGGCTTTGCGATCCAAACACGATGTTGAGGTCAACGCCTTCGGCATAGAGGTCGATATCTCGATCCACGGTCTGGATCCACAGACGTAAATCGGGAATGGCCGTTCTGATCTCGGGAATTCGTGGCAGCAGCCAATAGCGCGCCATTGATGTAGAAACCGCAACCAGAAGAGCATCCTGTCGCGCCTTCGGGCTGCTCGCAATTGACCCTATGGCGGCCCGGGTCAGCGTGATGCACTGTTCGGCACAAAGCAAGAGCTGTTCGCCCTCGCGCGTCAGGCCAAGAGTCGGTCTCGTCCGGTAGAAGAGCTTTCGCCCGAGCATGTCTTCGATCTTTCGGATCGCATGGCTGATGGCGGATTGGGTCAGGTTCAGCTCTTCGGCGGCGCGCGAAAAATTGCCGAGCCGAGCGACCGTCTCAAAAATCACGAAGTTCGTAAGCACCGATCTCACGACCGAGCTGTTCAGTGGCTGGACCATGATGCGGTTCGCTCTTTCTGCCGATTTCAGGCACTGACAATTGATACTATGAATCAGATTCATGCAATCGCGAGTTCTTGGCGTTTGCATATTGCTGGTCCAAAGGCGCATTTTACGCCGGGGAATAGGAAGGAGAATGAAAATGAAGCATAGACTCGGCGTTCTTCTCGCGGCCGCATCGGCAATAGTTATGACGGCGCGCCTCGCGCACGCCCAGGAAGCCATGACGATCGCGGTGCCGGGCGCAAACTGGGGCGAAGCCTTCGACAGCTGCGTCATCAAGCCGTTTGCTGCCGAGAACCAAGTGACCTATCGGCTGGAATTCGGCAACTCGACCACGTCGTTTTCCAAGCTGCAGCAACAGCGCGCCAATCCAGTTATCGACGTCGCGTGGATGGACGGCGGCATCAGCGAGCTCGCCAATGCCGACGGTCTGGTTGAGACCCTCGATCCCAAGCGCATCCCGAATCTCGCGAACCTGCTGCCGCAGGCGGTTGCCGAGAAGGACGGGAAGCAGTTTGCCGCCAGCGTCGGCTTCTACTCCCTCGGTATCGTCTACAACACAAAGGACGTTACGACGCCACCGACATCCTGGAATGACCTATGGAATCCGAAATACCAGGACGAGGTCATCATACCGGCGCCCGCGAACGCCGCTGGTGTTCCCTTTATCCTTTTTCTCGACCGCATCTGGAATACGTCGCCAGATCTCACCAAGACCTTCGCCAAGCTGAAGGAGCTGAAGGCGGCGATGTATTTCGACACGTCTGGAAACGCGAGCAACGCGTTTCAGCGTGGAGAGGCGGTTGTCGGCGCGAACTTCAACGTGTCTGCCTGGGATCTTGCGGACAAGGGACTGCCGATTGCCTTTACGACGCCCAAGGAAGGGTTCTGGGCCAATGATGGGCGTATCCACCTCGTCAAGGACAGTAAACACCGCGAGTTGGCGGAAAAGCTGATCAATTCGGCTCTCACGCCCGCAGCGTCTACCTGCCTGGCCGACAAACTCTATCTCGGCCCCTCGGTCAAGGGCGTGACCATCTCGGAAAAGACCGCTCCGAAGATGCCCTGGGGAGCGAAAGGTTCGATCGACAGCCTCGTCCAGATCAAATGGGACGACATCAACGCCCAACGATCCGCCATCACCGATCTCTGGAACAGAGAGATCGCGCGCTGAACGCTGGCTCTCATGGCGGATGTCGGCCTAGCGCATCCGCCCGAGCCCCTCAAACCTATCATGGAGCTAGACCTTGATCCGCCAGCAAGATGTCTTTGATGTCGTCTACACCCACACCGACGGTGATCCGCTGTGCATCGTCCATTCCGGCATTCCCTATCCTGCGGGCTCCACAATCTTGGAGAAGCGACGGTTCCTTGAACAGAACTATGACTGGTTGCGCCGGGCGCTGATGCGCGAGCCACGCGGCCACAAGGATATGTTCGGTGTTTTCCTGACGCCGCCTTCCAGTGCGGACTTCGATGCGGGGCTGATCTACATCGATGGCACGAACTACTCCCACATGTGCGGTCACGGGACTATCGCGATCGCGATGGCCATGGTGGCGCTTGGCATGGTCAGGCGCGGCGACGGGCACCGGACCCTTATCCGCTTCGAGACTACGGCCGGCCTGGTGACGGCTGAGGTGGCCAACGAGGGACCGGATGTCCTCTGGACGCGCTTTGAGAACGTGCCAGCCTATGTCGCGGCACAGGATGTGCCCTTCGATCTGCCCGGCATCGGGTCGCTGAAGGCCGATATCGTCTGGGGTGGAAACTACTTCGGGATCATCGACCTGCGCGGCACGTCGCTGCGCATCTCGCCGGAGAACGGATCGGAACTCTCGCGCCTCGGCATTGTCGCACGCGAGCAGCTTCGCCAGAAGATCCAGCTCCAGCACCCGTCCGAACCGCATATCAACAATTTCAACTTCGTGACCTTCTGGCACGAGCCGGACAATTCGACGTCAAAGTACAAGAACGTCCATGTCTGGAGCGCCGGCCAGATATCCCGCTCCGCGGGCGGCACGGGTACGAGCGCCATGATGGCGATGTACGAGGCGCGCGGGGAGATGAAGCTCCATGAGCCGATCCTGTCGGAGGGCCTCCTCGGCATCGGTGCCTTCGAGGGGTGCCTGATTGGTGAGACCAGCCTCAACGGCACGCGGGCGGTCCGTCCGACCGTCAAGGGCACTGCAAGTCTCCTCGGAACCGCGCGCTGGACAATCGACCGAAACGATCCCGTCGGCGCCGGCTTCGTCATCTCCTAATCGCATCCAGAGGCGGTAGTACCCATGGCCATTCTCGCGATCAGGGACGTATCCAAGAGCTTCGGAAGGCATACCGCGCTCAATAGCGTTTCCCTGACCGTGAATCCTGGTGAATTCGTATCCCTGCTCGGGCCGAGCGGTTGCGGCAAGACGACATTGTTGCGCCTCGTTGCCGGTTTCCTGCAACCGAGCGTGGGATCGATCGAAATCGACGGCAGAGATGTGACCGCACTGCCGCCAAACAAACGACCGCTTAACACCGTCTTCCAGAACTATGCACTGTTTCCCCATATGACATTTCTTCAGAATGTCGCCTACGGGCCATTGCGGGCAGGCGTGGCCAAACAGGATGCACGCTCGCGGGCATTGCAAGCCCTGGAAATGGTTGGCCTCGTCGGCCTCCAGGAGCGCTATCCGCGCGAGGCCTCAGGTGGTCAGCAGCAACGTGCCGCTCTGGCTCGTGCGATCGTCAATCGACCCAAGCTTCTGCTGCTCGACGAGCCGCTGAGCGCGCTCGATCTCCAGCTGCGGCGACGCATGCAGATCGAACTGAAGCAATTGCAGGAGAGGATCGGCATCGCCTTCATCTTCGTCACCCATGACCAGGAAGAAGCGATGACCATGTCCGATCACATCGTCGTGATGAACGCGGGCTCGATCGAACAGATCGGAACCGGAAACGAAATCTACCGCGCGCCCGAAACGCGCTTCGTGGCCGAATTCATCGGCGAAGCCAACTTCTTCGTCGTCTCGCCCTCTGGTTGCGATCTGGCTGCGCAGCCCGACGGCTTCGTGCCGTCACCAGGGTCACGGATCGCGGTTGTCCGCCCCGAACATGTCGAAGTGACGACCGACGCCGACGTCTCAAATGGTTTCTCAATCGGCGGGGTCGTTGAAACGATATCCGGCGTAGGGGGCGTCACCAGCATCCGCGTGCGTGCGGGCAACGGGCTGATCATTGCAAAGCGCCTTGGCATGGAAGTGCCAATCGCAGCCGGTCAGGCTGTCAGGCTTTGCGTCGCCAGGCACAACGTCCATGTGATCGGCAGGTGATGTATGAGATCGACACCAGCCATCGTCGCGGGCCTTATCGCACTACCCGTCTCGTTCTTCACCGCGTTTTTTCTCGTCCCTCTTATCGTGGTCCTGATCGCCAGCCTGACCAATGGCGACGGCCAGCTGACCTTCGCCCACTACGCCCGAATACTGTTCGACGCCTACCATTGGGATATTTTGCTGGTAACGTTCAGGCTTGGCCTACTCACGACCTTGATTTGCGTGGTGCTCGCCTATCCCCTGGCCTGGTACCTCGTGAGGATCGCGAAGTGGCGCGCATGGCGTCGGCTGTGCGTGATCCTCGTTGTCCTTCCGCTCTTCACCAGCAACATTGTGCGGTCTTTCGGATGGATGATCCTGCTCGGGCGACGGGGCATGATCAATGACTGGCTGGTTGGCGCAGGCCTGGTGGAGCGGCCGGTCCGATTTATCGGAACCGAAACCGGCATTCTGATCGGTCTCGTCTACATCCTGCTGCCGTTCGTGGTTCTGACAATCGGCAATGCATTGGCCAAAGTGGATCCATCATACGAGCACGCCTCGGCCGATCTCGGCGCGGGTCGGGTCTCCACATTCTATCATGTTACATTTCCGCTGACGCTGCCCGGCGCGGTCTCGGGCGCCATTCTGGTGTTTGCCCTAACGGTCAGCGCCTATGTCACGCCGGCGCTTCTTTCCGGCGGACAGATCACAGTGCTGCCGATGCTCATCTTCCAGCAATACAGCAGTGTCTTCGACTTCCATTACGGCGGTGCGCTCGCCATCACTCTGCTCGTCTTCACCCTTGCGATGATCGGGCTTGCCTCAATGGTCAGCCGCAGAGGAGGGCAGTAGGGTCATGGTTACGTGGACCATCCGTCTGATCTCGCTCGCGATACTGGCCTATCTCACGTTTCCGCTCGTGGTCATCATCGGCGCGTCGCTCACCACAACCAGCTTTCTCGCTTTTCCCCCGCAGGGACTGACGTTTGATTGGTACGAGGTGGTGCTGACCAAAGGTGCCTATCTCTCGGCCTTTGCGAACAGCGCTCGCCTTGCGACCGCGGCGACACTCATTGCTATCGTGATGGCCATCCCTGCTGCTATCGCTGTTGCCCGACATCAGTTTCCCGGAAAGGCGGCATTCTCGGCGCTCCTGTTGTCGCCGCTGGTCCTTCCCCACCTTGTCCTCGGCGCGGCCCTTCTGCAGTTCGGCACCATCATCGGCCTGACCCGAAGCTTCATTGCTCTGCTCGTCGGACATGTTGTCATTGTCACACCCTACGTCATGCGAACGGTCCTGCCCCTTTTGTCTCCTGAACAGAAGACGCTCGAAGATGCCTCGCGGGACCTCGGTGCGAATGCCTGGGAGACGTTCCGTTATGTGACCCTGCCGCAGATCCGGCCTGGCGTCGTATCAGGCGCGATCTTCGCCTTCATCACATCGTTCATCAATGTCGAGCTTTCGATCTTCAACACGACGCCGGAGCTCAACACGATACCGGTGCTGCTGTTTTCCTATGTCGAATACTCAATCGATCCGACGATCGCCGCCGTTTCTGCAGCAACCATCATCGCCGCCGCCATCGCCATCATCCTGGTCGATCTGTTCATCGGACTCGACTTCTTCTCCGACAAATAGATTCCGGTGCAACGCCATGTCTCGCGATCCGCTCCTCCAACCGTTCCAACTCAAGCATCTGACGCTCAAGAACCGAATCATGATTTCGTCCCATGAGCCGGCCTATCCGGAAGACGGGCTCCCGAAGCAGCGTTACCGCGCCTATCACGAAGAGCGTGCGCGCGCCGGGGTTGCGCTGACCATGACGGCCGGTTCCGCCATCGTCTCCCGCGACAGTCCGCCCGTCTTCAACAATATCCTGGCCTACAAGGACGAGGTTGTGCCGTGGATGAAGGAGCTCACCGACGCGTGCCACGAGCATGGCGCCGCCGTAATGATCCAACTTACCCATCTCGGTCGCAGAACCGGGTGGGCCAAGGGTGACTGGCTGACCGCCGTTTCTCCCTCGCATAACCGGGAAGCTTCACATCGGGCGTTCCCGAAGAAAATCGAGGATTGGGATATCGAGCGGATCATCGCCGACTACACCGATGCGGCGGAACGCATGAAAATGGCCGGCCTTGATGGTATCGAGCTGCAGGCCTACGGCCATCTGATGGATCAGTTCTGGTCGCCGTTGACCAACACGCTCGATGCGCCATATGGCGGCTCGCTCGACAACAGACTGCGCTTCACGTTTGAGGTCCTGGCCTCGATCCGTCGGCGCCTGGGCAACGAATTCATCGTCGGCATCCGATACACGGCTGACGAAATGACCGAGGGCGGGATAACCAAGGAGGAAGGCATCCAGATCTCCCGCCGTCTCCGGGATTCGGGGATGGTCGATTTCCTCAATGTCATCCGGGGCCGCATCGACACCGACGCCGCCCTGACCGACGTCATTCCGATCCAGGGCATGCCGAACTCACCCCATCTCGACTTCGCCGGTGAAATCCGCGCAGCGACGGGCATGACGACGTTCCACGCGGCCAAGATCCCGGACGTCGCGACTGCGCGTCATGCCATTGCATCCGGCAAACTCGACATGGTCGGGATGACGAGGGCCCATATCGCCGATCCGCATATCGTGCGCAAGATCATCGAGGGACGCGAGGATGCGATCCGACCTTGCGTCGGCGCCAACTACTGTCTCGACAGGATCTATCAGGGCGGTGAGGCTTATTGCATCCACAATGCGGCCACCGGGCGTGAGCTTTCGATGCCACACGTCGTTGCCGCGAGCGAGCGGAAAAAGAGAGTGGTCGTGGTTGGGGCTGGGCCGGCCGGTCTCGAGGCGGCACGGATCGCCTCCGAACGCGGTCACGCCGTCACTGTCCTGGAGGCCGCTTCGGATCCTGGTGGCCAGGTCCGGCTCACCGCGCGAAGCGAACGCCGGCGCGAGATGATCAGCATTATTGACTGGCGGATGGAACGCTGTCTCGAGCAGGGAGTCGATTTCCGGTTCAACACATGGGCGGAAGCAGCCGATGTGACCGCGCTTAATCCCGACGTCGTGATCATTGCGACCGGTGGTCTGCCGCACACCGAAGTTCTCAGGAAGGGCAACGAGTTCGTGGTCTCGGCATGGGACATCATTGCCGGCGATGTGCCTCCCGGTTCCAACGTTCTTGTCTACGACGATGCCGGCGATCACGTCGCCTTGCAGGCTGCCGAGATTGTGGCGGCGACCGGCGCCAAAGTGGAAATCGTCACGCCGGACCGGACCTTCTCGCCGGAGGTCATGGCGATGAATCTCGTACCCTACATGCGTAGCCTACAGAAGCTCGACACAACCTTCACCGTCACGTTTCGATTGGAGGAGGTCGAGCGGCAGGGTAACATGTTGCTCGCCCGATTTGGCAGCGACTACGGCGGCGTCAACAAGGAGCGGCTCGTCGACCAGGTGGTCGTGAACCACGGCACGATCCCGCTTGATGATATCTATTTCGAGCTCAAACCCATGTCATCGAATCTCGGAGAACTCAGTCAGCGCCAGCTTCTCGCAGGCGAGTCGCAATCAATCGTCAGAAATCCGGATGGAAAATTCCAGCTCTTTCGGATTGGTGACGCCATATCCGCCCGTAATACGCACGCGGCGATCTATGACGCTTTGCGATTAATGAAAGACGTCTGAGAGAAGCCAGCGCGGCAGCCTCGTCGTGCCCTTGAGACCGAAATGAAGCTCGCTGATCTCGCCCTCGGCTAGGGTGACGATCGGCCCGCCGGCGAACTTCAGATGCTTGTAGAAGGTGGCGACGTCAGCCTGGTCGCAGCTGATGCGATCCAGCGCTTCCGCGAGCAGGATATCGAACTGGCCCGCCTGCGCGTCCTACAGCAGCGACTGGATGCCCGGCCGGAGGATCATGCTCGGGCCGGAGATGCCCGCGTCCTTGTAGGTGCCGACGATTTTCCACTTCTCGCGCTTCGCCTGCTCACAGTAGATGCGGAACTGGTCGTCGATCGACGCCTCGCGCTGGGAGTGCAGTTGCCGGATCATGTCGATCGACAGGCTGCGCTTGGGATTCAGCACATCCGCAACACGGTTGCGTGGGCCGATCATGGGCTCGAGATCCTTGCGGGTCAGCCCCTGCTGCTCCATGCGGAAATGGATTGCTTCCACCGGATCAGGCAGGTCCATTGGATAGTGCTTCGCCTCATGCACATCGATCAGCGTCGCCAGAACGTCGAGCTGGTCACCTTCCGGCGTGCCACTATCGGCGCCCCACAGCCGTTCGACCTCGGCCAGCGCTTCATCGTAATCCGCTTTCGTGCGGATCGGCTTCAGGTCAGTCGCCATACTCGATCTCCTTCACGTCGATCCTACCGTAAGCCTTGTGCGTGCCGAGCCACTTGATCCAGACGATGCTCGTCTCGAAGCCCGCCGACACGACGAGGCGGTAGCCATTGCCCTTGGGCCAGATGAATCGATTGACACGCGGAGCTTTCCAGCTATTATTTTCGGAAATCATGTTTCCAAATAGGAAACAAAAATGGGAGGACGGAATGTTTCGGATGACAATCGCGGCAACAATGATGTTGTTTGCAGCACATAGCGCAGTCGCGCAGGACAAGATCGTGATCGGCCTGAGCACACCCCTGACGGGCAGTGTTGCCGCATTGGGCCAGCATGAGAACTGGGGTGCGTCGCTGGCCGTCGAGGAAATCAATGACGCCGGCGGCATCAACGGAAGGCAGCTTCATATCGAGGCTCAAGATAACCAGTGCAACCCGACACAGGGCATCACAAGCGTCGAGAACCTGTTGCAGAACGACCCCATCGCAGTCATGGGCGCGCTTTGCAGCTCGGTGACGCTGGCCGTCATGCCGATCATGGAACGTGCTGAGCGCCCGCTTATGGTTGGTGTAGCGACTTCGCCGCTCATTACGGAGCACGCTGGCGTTGGCGGTAACGACTGGACCTTCCGCATCAATCCGTCTGACAGCGGACTTGCGGTTGCTCTCGGAAATTATCTGACCGAGATGAACACCATCAAAACCATCGCATTCGTTGGTGAAGACACTGACTACGGCCGTGGCGGCCATAACGCTTTGACTGAAGCTCTCAAGGGCAAGGGCATCGAGATCGTTTCCGCCGACTTCTACAAGCAGGGAACTCCTGATTTCACGACGGTTTTGACGCGGATCAAGGCTGCGAAGCCTGACGCTGTTGCGCTTTATGCGACTGGTGTCGATGAGCTGGGTTTCATCCGTCAGTATCGCGGCATGAACATCGAGTCCCTTCTCAGTGGCCGTGTTTCGCTGGACGAGCTGTTGCCGGTCATCCAGGCAGGTGCGCTTGAAGGTGCGACCAGCGTCTATCCTTATGCAGTGCAGCTGGATACGCCGGAGAACAAGGCATTCGTAGAGAGCTTCAAGACCGCCTATGGTGAATTGCCCAACTACCAGAGCTTTCAGGGCTATGAGAGCGTGCGTGTGCTTGCCGATGCACTCAAGCGCAGCAAGGAGCTGACGCCGGCGGGTTTGAAGCAGGCCCTCAAGGAAGCTGATTTCGCGTCTGTCACAGGCGGTAATATCAAGTTCGATGACCACAATCAGGCGCACAACCTTGCCCTTATCGTGAAGGTCAAGGACGGCGTGATCGTTATCGAGACGATGTCGGGCACATGACCCGAAATATCTTCAACCAATCTTAGGAAGAATCGATGGAATTCTTCACCCAATTGGTAATTAACGGGCTGATGCTTGGGATGGTCTATGCGCTCATTGCGATCGGACTTTCCCTCATCTTTGGCGTGCTCGAGATTGTGAACTTCGCGCACGGGCATTTCTACATGCTTGGCGCAACAATCCTCGCGGCATTGGTCACCTCTGCGGGTATCGGCTTCTTTCCGGGGCTGATCGTCGCGGCGTTAGCAGTCGGCATGGTCGGATATATCGTCTATGTGGTTCTGCTGCGTCATTTCCGTGAAGGCGAATTCGATCGGGGCATCATCCTGACAATCGGCATTGGCATGGTGCTCCAGAACGGCGTTGCGTATCTCTTCGGTTCCAGCTCGCGTATTGTGGACACCCCCTTTTCTTTCGTTAGCTGGGACGTTTCCGGGTTCTTCGTCGATGCTCAGCGAGCGATTGCGGTGATGGTCGGCGCAGTTGCGATCGCATTGCTCTATGGCGTGCTGACCTTCACCCGTATCGGCAAGGCCATGCGTGCCTTCGCACAAAACCGGGAAGCGGCTTTCATCGTCGGCATCAGGCCGGCAGTGATCGCGGGCCTTGCCGTGGCAATCGGCATCGCTCTCGCCGGACTTGCCGGTGCTGCTCTCGCTCCCGTTTTTGCCGTTCACCCGGCAATGGGTGCGCCGATCCTCTTCAAGGTTTTTGCCATCATCATCATCGGCGGGCTTGGAAGCTTGCCGGGGGCTTTGGTTGCAAGCCTGCTCATCGGCGTGACTGAAAGCGTCGTCGGTGGTTACTCGTCGGTCGCTCTCCAGGATGCGGTTGCCTTCATCCTCATGATCGTTGTGCTGCTCGCTTTCCCTGCGGGTCTGTTTGGCAAGGGGATAAGGGTCTGATGTCTGCTACCGCTCGCACTTCCGTTTCTCCTGTCGGCGGGTCATTCGCCCGTCTGACAGGTCCGCTGGTGATTCTGTCGCTTGTGGCGCTCATCCTGCTGCCTTCGATCTGGCCATCCTCCTATGTCATTAATATCCTGATCTTGGCCTTCATCTTTGGCATATTGGCAACAGGTCTGAATCTCATTTTCGGCTATACTGGCCTGCTGTCGTTTGGACAGATCGGTTTCTTCGGGCTGGGCGCCTATCTCTATGCGCTTTTGACAATGGATGCCGGGCTTTCACCATGGTTCGCCATGTTGCTTGCAGGTGTCGGTGCGGGCTTCGTCGCGCTGCTTCTTGGCTATCCGGCGCTTCGTGTCTCACGCGCCAGCTTTGTTATCGTTACGCTCAGCTTCACGCTGCTCGCAGCACTTCTGGCTCGCAACTGGGTTGAGGTTACGCGTGGACCGATGGGCATCCCGAAACTTCCCGCACCGTCAGTAGATTTGCCGGGTCTGGGTGAATTCAGCGGCCATGATCCGCGCGTGTTCTACTTCATCGCACTTGGTATGGCGGTGGTGTGCATCGGGGTCACTTATCTGCTGGTCAATTCACCAGTGGGTCGCGTTCTACGCGCCGTCAATCTCAACGAACCGCTTGCTGCCTCTCAAGGTATTTCGCCGAAAAAGTACCAGATCGCCGCGTTCTCGATTGCAGGTATTCTAAGTGGTGTCGCAGGCAGCCTCCATGTCGCGCATCTGGGCATCGTCGACCCGTCGATTTTCGATCCTTACTACAGTGAAATGTTGCTTATCATCGTCATCATTGGCGGACCTGGAAGTCTTTGGATGGTGGTGATTTCAAGCTTCGTCTTCATGGTCATTCCGGAACTTCTGCGTATGGCGCCGGAACTGCGAATGGTTCTGTTCGGCTTCATCCTCGTTCTTGCGGCAATGCTCTTCCCCACCGGCGTAGGAGGATATCTGGAAGACCGCAAGGTAGCCTTGTGGAGAAGGAGCCTGCGCTCATGACCGCAATTTTGACCACACATGCGCTTTGCAAAAACTATCGCGGTATCAAGGCGGTTCAAGATGCGGAAATTTCCGTTGCACACGGCAAGATCACCGGTCTGATCGGGCCGAATGGTTCGGGTAAGAGCACGACTATCGACTGCATCACCGGCTTCACTCAACCATCTTCGGGTCAGGTTCTTTATGATGGCCAGGATATTACCGGAAAGCCCTCGCACGGCCTTGCAGGTGTCGGTCTGGTGCGGACGTTCCAGAACGTCAGAGTCTATGAACGGCTGAGCGTGATGGACAATCTCGCGGTCGCTTCGCAAAAGTTGCGGACGCATGGCTGGCTGCCGCTGATGTTGAAATCGGCTGCCGTTAAGGCAGACGAGAAGGATATCGAGCAGGAAGCCATGTCGTTTCTCGAACTGGTCGGTATGGCTCACTATGCGGGTGCGCCCGCGGGCATATTGTCCTACGGACAGCGCAAGCTGATCGCGCTTGCTGCCTGTCTCATCACGCATCCGAAGCTGATCGTGCTGGACGAGCCTCTTGCAGGCGTGAACCCGACGATCATCCGCAGGATTTCGGGACTTATCGAGACGTTGAACGAGCAGGGGCTAACCTTCCTGATCGTCGAGCACAATGTCGATTTCATCATGCGCCATTGCGACCATGTGATCGTCATGGAGCAGGGAAAGAAACTCACCGAGGGCAAGCCTGAGGATGTGCGCCGCGACGAACGAGTTCTGGAAGCATATCTCGGCAAGCGCATTGCCCTTGAAGCGAAGGGAACGGCCTATGCCTGAGAAAAAGGTCCTTCTGGAGCTTGTAGATATGTGCGTCGGCTATACCGAGCCGATTGTACGCGACGTATCGCTGAAGGTCGAAGAGAACACGATCTGGAGCCTTATCGGCGGCAACGGGGCAGGCAAGTCTACATTGCTGAAATCCCTGTTCGGGCTAACCCGCTGCTTCAGCGGAGAACTTCTGTTCGATGGCACTCCGATTCAGGATCTGACGCCCGCTGAACGTGTTCGTAAGGGTATGGGAATCGTGCCCCAGGGTCGGTGCAATTTTCCGCTGATGACGGTGCGGGAAAACCTTGAAATGGGTGCGTACACACTCAACCGGACCGAAGCGCGACACGCAATGGAACGGGTTCTGGAGATGTTTCCCATGCTGCGCCGGAAGCTGAGTGAAAGCGCGGGCAATCTCAGCGGCGGCGAACAACAGATACTGGAAACAGCCATGGCTCTTGAAACCGGGCCGCGGTTGCTGCTGCTCGACGAGCCGTCACTGGGCCTCTCGCCTAAGATGCAGCAGGAAGTGTTTGAGACGGTCAAGAGCCTGCGAGGCGAGGGCCTGACAGTCGTCATGGCAGAACAGAACATCCTCGGTTCGTTGATGATATCCGACAGAGCCTTCGTGCTCGATCTGGGTACAAAACTCATGGAAGGCTTGGCCCGCGAAGTGCTGGAAGATCCCAAAATCAAGGTTGCCTTCCTTGGTGCAGACCCAGCGGAGGTGGGAGAGTAATGAACATAAACACCTGGGCTGTCAAATTTGCGAGTGGCGGTGGTGACTCGATTTTTCCGACTATTGCCGAAGTGGTGAGCGCAACAGCGCCCGGTCAGACACGGATTGGACAAGCCGTGATCGGCACATTCGCCAGCGGCATGCCGATCCTGATTCCGGTTATGGTGGCCCGCGCTTCAGAACCAGGGCCGACGCTATGGCTCAACGGCGCAGTTCATGGCGATGAACTCAACGGCGTGTTAGCTTCCGTCGATTTCTTCCAGTGTCTGGAAGGGCGGCTGGAAAAAGGCGCCGTGATCGTCACGCCCATCTGTAATCCTGTTGCGCTGGATGCGCGCCGCAAGCGCGTGCCTCAGGACGAACTCGATCTCGACCAGAACTTTCCGGGGCGTGTGGGCGGCTCGATGTCTCAAAGGCTCGCATATGCGCTTTTTGAAGGCATCCGCGCGCAGGCCGATGTGGTCGTGAACTTCCACACTATGAACCCATATTTCGAGTCCGAGCCGTATGCAGTTTATAAGGGCGATGCGTCTTCCGGCGTAAGCGAACAGGAACTGCTAGGCATGGTCGGTTGCTTCTCTCCCTTTGTTGCCTGCCGGATGATTACCTCCTCTGCTGGCGAGCTTCCCGGAGACAATTCGGGCGCGCTGGACTATCAGGTTCTAAATCTTGGAAAAGCAGCCTTCATGGTCGAGCTTGGAGGAGGCAGCCGACAAGTTCCTGTTCATATAGATGCCGGACGTGAGGGGCTGGAACGGCTGGCCGCCCGCATGGGACTTCTCGCCGGTGACGGAGTTGAGCCAGGTCGCCGGATGCGCCGCGTAACCAGACGTACCCATGTCTTCTCGGAGCGTGGCGGTTTCTTCCGGCAGCACGCCAGCGCGGGCAGCCTGCTTCGGACCGGTGAAAGCCTTGGAGAAATACAGGACTTTGCAGGCAGATTGTTGCAGCGCGTGACCTACGATCAGGACGTTCTGGTCATCGGCATCCGGCTGGACCCCGTGGTGCACACCGGGGATCGCATCGGCTTCATTGCTTTGGAATGGGAAGAGATCGATGTCTAGCCTGACAGTCGCCGCCGTGCAGTTTTCTCCCTTGCTGGGAGATTTGGGAGGGAACCGTGCGCGAACGCTCGGCCTTATTGATCGCGCGGCGGCGCAGGGTGCCAAGCTGGTTGTCTTGCCTGAATGCAGCACCTCTGGCTACGCCTTCTCGGATCGTTCCGAAATCGAGGGTTTGGCCGAGGGTGTGCCCGGTGAGACCATTGAGGCATGGCATGAAAGGGCGCAACATCATGGCATCGTGATCGTCGGCGGCCTGATCGAACGGACGGATGACGTATTCTACAATTCTTCCGTCGTGGTAACACAGGCGGGCCTGGCGGGTGTTTACCGCAAGGTTCATCTTTGGGGTAAAGAGCGTGAATTATATCGGCCGGGAGACGCTATCTCGGTCGTCGATACGCCGATTGGCCACATCGGCACGATCATTTGTTATGATCTCTGGTTCCCGGAATTGTCGCGCAGTCTGGCCTTGTCGGGAGCAGACATTCTCGTCTCGCCTGCGAACTGGGCAGGCAATGCGCGTCTTTCGAACCCCTATGACCGTTACGGCCTGCCTGTCGGCTATCACATGGCTGTCGCTACGGCTGCGGTCAACGAACGGCCGGTGATCGTCGCTGACCGCATCGGGGTGGAAAACGGGCTGCGCTTCCTGGGCAGCAGTTGCATCGTCCGACATTCGGGCGAGGTTGTGGCAGGCCCTGGCCAGCACGACGGCGAACAGATTCTTGTTGCTGATATCGACATTGGTCCGCGCGAAGAAGCTGTTCAAAGCAACCCGCAATCTCGTAGACCCGATGTTTATCGGAATCTGGGAGAGCAATAATGTCGTTGAAGTCGCTTGAGACCGCTGTCGGCGTTCTTTCCACCTTTAGCAAATCGAACACCACGCGCTCGGTGACGGAGATTGTCGAGGAAACAGGTCTCAAGAAAAGCCATGTCTCGAAAATATTGAAGACATTTCGTGAGGCTGGCTTGCTGGAACAGGACCCTGTCACGATGCGCTACGCGGTGGGCATGGGCATGTTCGTGCTGGGCTCACGTTTTGCAGCACGTCAGGTGATGGCGCGCGAGGCATTGCCGATCATGCGGCAGTTGGTTGAGGACACCAATCATTCGGTGACTCTCAGTGTCATATACGAGACCTCGATCATGCATCTCATGGCAGTCGAGGGGCCGCTTTATATTGATGGCCGTTGGCGGGTGGGGGCATTGCTACCAATCCACGCCACAGCGGCTGGCAAGGTGCTGCTTTCGGGTATGACCGCGCCCGTGCGTGAGGACTTGCTGGCCAGGGCGGGGTTAAGGGCGCTGACGCCTCTGACGATCACGGACCCTGCCATTCTCTCGGCGCAACTCCTTGAAATCAGCAAGACGGGCTTTGCGCTTACACGCGGTGAGAGCGCCCCGGGCCTTTCAGCCATATCGGTCCCGATTTTCGCCGAGAATAGCAAGATGGTCTCGGCCCTCAGCACGATCATGCCGGATCAGCTTTTCGACATGGAAAAGATCATGCTTGTCAAGGAACAGATGTTTACGGCGGCGCGCAGCCTGTCGCTGAAACTCGGAGCGCCCACCTATCCGTTTGGTGGGATGGTCTGAGCCATGATGCCGGGGCGGCAATACAGCGACACGCGGAAAGTATGAAAGATATGTCAGAAATCGTCATTGATTTGCCGGCGCGTCGAGGGACCGCGATAGCCCTGCGCGAAGGCCAAACGATCAGGATCGTCAATATCCATGGCTCGCAGGTTCTGGATTGCTGGGCCTTCAACCGGGACGATCCGTTCTGCTGCATGTCGATGGAGCATACACGCTCCTACAACAGCCGCATCGTCCCGCGCGTGGGAGACATTCTGGTCGATAACCGATACAAGCCGATGTTCGAAATTGTCGCTGATACGTCGCCGGGCGTGCACGACACGCTGATGTGCTCCTGCAGCGCAGGAATCTACGAGCGCATTGGGCATCCCGGACATGACAATTGCGAGGACAATCTGCATCGGGCGCTGGCCGAGGTAGAAATTTCGATCGGCTTCACACCGTCGCCTTTCAACATTTTCATGAACTATCCGTTTTCGGCGGACGGGGAAATCACGCGCGAGCCGCCGGTTTCGAAACCGGGCGACCATGTCGATTGGAAGTGCCTGATATCCGAGGCGCTGGTGATCATCTCATGCTGCCCGCAAGACCTCACACCCATAAACGGCATCTCGATGGCGCCACAGGGCGCCCGGTGCTTCATCATCAACCAGTGAAAATCCGGAAAGGATATTTTCATGACTGTACGAGAAGAAAGAACTCAGGCGGCTGAAGACCTCAAAACCTTTGCTCAGGACTTGATCGCATCAGAGGGCTTGTCGCGCGACGCGCTCTCCCGGATTCTGGAGAAGCTGAAGGCTATTGCTGCCCGCACCGATTTCTGGGTGAATGATGATTATGCTGAGCCGAACGAAACGGATCGTCAGGCACGCTACCGCATTGCAGGCAATGATGACGATACGTTCGTCCTATATCTGAACGTAATGTTGCCGGGAAAAAAAATCCCGCCGCATGACCACACGACATGGGCTTGCGTGGCCGCTGTTGACGGGGTTGAGGAAAACCGGGTGTACCGACGTCTGGATGATGGCGGCGAAGCTGGTAAGGCGCAGCTTGAAGTGGATCGGATCGTCCAGGTCGCTCCTGGAACCGGTGTTGCGCTGATGCCTGATGACATTCACTCGGTCTCTATCGACGGCGCCAAGACCATCCGCCACTTGCACTTCTACGGTCGCGCGCTTGAAACGCTCAAGGAGCGCACAGTGTTTGATCTCGAAAACGGAACGTGTCGCCCGATGGCCATCGGTGTGAAGACACGACAGGGTTGAGGCGTCGGACCCGGAGATGATCGAGATAATATCCGCGCAGGTCGCCAGAAAGCGAATCCATGGCAGCACCGAAATAGCGGTGCTGGATGTCCGCGAGTATGGGGAATATGGTGATGGCCATCTGCTGTTCGCGTCGAATTGCCCGTACAGCACGTTGGAAAAGCGCGTCCTGAAACTGGTGCCTTGCAAGGCGACGCCGTCCCTTCTTTGCGATGGGGGCGACGGGGTGAGCTGCAAGGCAGCAAATCGGATGCAGGAACTCGGTTACGAAACTATCCTGACCATCAATGGCGGGGTTCCCGCATGGCAGGCGGCCGGTTTCCGGTTGTTTGCTGGGGTGAATGTTCCTTCCAAAGTGTTCGGCGAAATGGTTGAGGCGGCCCGGCATACGCCGCATATCGATTCCGAAGAACTGTCCAGATGGTCAGCGGAAGGCAAACAATTTTTGCTGATCGATACGAGACCGCCGACAGAACATGCACGGATGACCCTCCCGGGGGCCGTCAGCATGCCCAATGGTGAACTCATTCACCGCCTGAACGCGTTGAACCTTCCGCAGGACACGCCAATCGTTCTGCATTGTGCGGGGCGCACGCGTGGTCTCATCGGAACACAGACACTGATCGATGCGGGCATTCCCAACCCAGTTTACGCGTTCGAAAACGGAACGCAAGGATGGGCATTGTCGGGCCGCAAACTTGTGCAGGGGCAGACGCCGCTTCCTTTGCCTGCTCTTACTGACACAGAGCTGGATGACAGTGCATGGCGCGCCGCGGATTTCATAGCGCGTCACGATATTCCGGTAACGGATGCCTCGGAAGTGAGCGCATGGCAGGCTGATACGACACGCTCGACTTATCTGCTCGATGTGCGGTCCCGACAGGAGTTTGAGGCCGGACATTATCGCGGTTCGGTTCATGCTCCGGTTGTCCAGATCGTTCAGGCGACGGATGAGTGGGTTGCCGTGCGCCGCGCCCGTCTTGCGCTAATCGACGACAGCGGCATCAGGGCCGCGACTGCCGCCTACTGGCTGCGGCAATTGGGTTTCGATGCGGTGGTGGTTCGGGGCGCGCTGGATGGCGAACTCGTTTCTGGCGCGTCCGAAAGTCTTCAGCCCGCGAGCCTTGCGACAATCAACGCACAGGAACTTCTCCGGTTGCAAGGAGACTACGCGCAGATCGTCGATCTTCGGTCGAGTTCCGCCTATCGGTCCGGCCATCCTGCCGGTGCGCTATGGGGCATACGACCGCGTCTCAAAAGTCTGCCACTGCCGAAAACAGGCGTGGTTGTATTGGTGGCGGATGATCCCGATCTTGCGGTCCTTGCAGCGAAGGACATTGCCGAACAGGCTCCGGATCTTCAGCTTCGACTGCTGGAGGGTGGCTTCGATGCATGGAAGGCGGCGGGAGGTTCGCTGGAACATTCCACAGATATACCGGCTGCCGTGGACGCGATAGATTTTCTGGCATTCCTGCATGACAGGCATGATGGAAATCTGGATTCAGCCCGTCGTTATCTGGCCTGGGAGACTGGCCTAATCGAACAACTGGAAGCCGACGAACTTTCAGAGTTTCATCTGGTCGGCGGAAAGCAAAGTCATGCGTGAAAAAACTCTTCTCGTGCAAGCGGGTCGTCCAGATCAGGATACGCCACACCAGGTCAATCCCGCGCTGGTTCGGGCTTCGACTGTCTTGTTCCCCACCGTGGAGGCGATGCAGGAGACCCGCCAGCGCCGCGAAGCGGGGGAACAGATTTTTTCATATGGTGTTCGTGGAACACCGACCACACATGCGCTGGAAGATGCCGTTACCGTGCTGGAACAGGGCGATCGGACATTGATCTATCCGTCGGGATTGACCGCGGTGGCCGTCGTGCTGCTTACGTTTGCCCGACCATGTGATCACGTGGCGATTATCGATACCGTTTATCCGCCAGTCCGCCATCTTTGTAACGATTATCTCGCGTCTCGGGGCGTTGAGGTTAGCTATTTCGCGCCATCGCCGGAAGGCATGAAGGCCGTACTGCAACCCAAAACACGTCTGGTTCTGGCGGAGACCCCCGGTTCTGGCACCTTCGAGGTTCCCGATATTCGTGCCCTTGCAGCGATGGCACACGAAAACGGCTCACTGCTTGCCGTCGATAACACATGGGCGTCCGGTCTTTTTTTCAAGCCGCTTACGCAAGGAGCGGACATCTCCATACAGGCGGCAACAAAATATATCTGCGGTCATTCCGACACCATGCTGGGAACCGTCACGGTCAGCGGCGCGGCTTTCATGCCTCTGTTTGAGACGACGACAGCGATGGGGCTTTGTGCAAGCCCAACGGATTGTTACGACGCGCTAAAAGGATTGCGCACGCTGGAAGTGCGCCTGCGTCGGCATGAAGAATCTGCGCTGCGCGTCGCGCGATGGCTTGCCGGACAGGATACGGTTGCCGATGTCTATCATCCCGCGCTTGAAGGTTCGGTCGGACACTCAATCTGGAAGCGCGACTTTACCGGATCGAGTGGCCTTTTCGCCTTCTCGCTTGCGCCGGAACTGGCTGCCCGCTCAACGGCGTTGGTCAATACCCTTTCTCATTTTGGAATAGGCGCTTCATGGGGCGGCTTCGAAAGCCTTGCCTTACCGGTCAAACCGGGGCCGATACGCACCGCATCGGCGTGGGCGGGACCAGAAACGATTATCCGGCTGCATGTCGGTCTGGAGGATACGGACGATCTAATTGAGGATCTCGACCGGGCGATTAGGCGCATCAGCACGTAGTATTTCGCATCCTGGCACGCGGATAGAGTAATGATGGCAGTTCCGTTACAATAGCGTAGCTTCCACCAAATATTTCGCGGCGTGTCGAACGATGCGCCTCGAAGAGAAGCCGAAGCTTCAAGACTGAGACGGTCAAGTTCACGATTTAAGGGATCTGACATCCGTCCTTTGGCTGCCGCAAAGATTGTTGCAGTTGCGCAACAACCTGTAAAAAAATGTCGCGCCGTATAATGCTTTGGCCGTTCCGCCAATGGTGCGCTAACGCTCAGCGATCAATGAAATCAAACACTAAACCTGACAATGATGCGCAAGATTTGTCGTTCCAAGCTGGAGCAATCTAAACCGTTGCCGTTGCGGGGAATTTCCCAACCCTTTAGGTCGTTTTTGTCCTCCACACGTCGGAGGCGCTTTGTCGTTTCCTGCTATTGTGGTTCGCGTGGACAGGCTGACACTCGGAAAACTGATCGGTGCTTTCGTCAAGGTGCGGCCGCGCCTCGAAGCGGTCGCGCAGGCGCGCACCGGTAGCCGGGCGACGGCCGAGGATCTGATCCAGGACGTGTGGCTAAAGCTTGAAAACACACGCTTTGACGGCGAGGTCGAGAACCCCGGCGGCTTCATCACCCAGGTCGCGAACACGACGGTCGCGGGACATCTGCGCAAGGAGCGCCGTCGCGCCGAGATCGACGCGGAAGTGTGCGGGCTGCTGTGGGACAGCATTGATGAAGCATCGCCCGAGCGGGTGCTGATCGGCCGGGAGAAACTGTGCTCCGTGTGCGCGGCGCTCGATGAGCTGCCGCCGAAGACGCGGCGAATCTTCCTGATGAACCGCATCGAGCAGATTCCTCATCGCCGGATCGCCGAAACGCTCGGCATCAGCGAGGAGGCGGTCTATTACCATATCCGTCGGGCACTCGAGCGGTTGGCCGAACTCCGCGACGAACTGGCCGACTGAATTTTTCAAAATCTCTTTAGGCAAAGGACGCTCTCACGCGTCTATAAGGTAGAAGCACTCGAATCTGAGTGCATCTGCCGATCGAACCCGTATTGCGCCGAGTGAATGGACGAGCCCGACAAACGCCCTGACATAGACCGCCGGATCGCCCTTGATGCGCGTGACTGGATCGTGCGGCTCACCTCCGGCAATGTCAGCGACATGGATCTCCAGCGCTTCAAGGCGTGGCGCGACCGCTCGCCTGATCACAGCCAAGCTTTCGAGCGCGAGCGGATGTTCTGGCAGCAATTGCAGGTTCTTGACGGCGAGTCTGACGGCATGCCGCCCTTTCGTCCGCCCCTCCGTCACCGGGGGCACGGCCTCATCAGCCGGCGCAGCTTTCTGATTGGAGGCGGCGTCGCCGCTGCGGCGGCCGCCGCAGCCGTGGTCGCCGTGCCGCGTCTGCAATTGATGTGGAACGCGGATTTTACGACCGCCGTGGGCGAGCAGGCCGAGATTCCGCTTCCTGACGGCTCGGTCGCCACGCTCAACACCGACACGGCGATCGCTGTGGACTTCACACCTCAGCTTCGCCTCGTCACCTTGCTGAAAGGGGAGGTGGAGTTCAAGGTCCGCCCCGATCCGTCCTCGCTGTTCCGGGTTGCTGCGCTCGGCGGCAACAGCGATGCGCTGGGCACGACGTTCTCGGCGAAGGCAATCGAGGGCGTGGCGACGATTACGGTGTGCGAAGGCCATGTGCGCGTGACGGGGCCGGCCACGCCGACCGATCTCAACGAGATGGCAGCCAGGAAGGTCGAGCTCGTGACAAGCGAGCAGACGAGCTATGTGGCTGGCGAGGGGCCGTTGCCGGCTTCAGCTGTCGACACCGATGTCGTCATGGCCTGGCGCTACGGTAGGGTTATATTCGAGGGCAAGCCGTTCTCGGCGGCGATCGCCGAGCTCGGCCGCTATGTGCCCGAGCGCATCGTGCTCAGGCCGGGCGTAGGCCCCAACGTGCCGGTCAGCGCGATCTTCTCGACCAGGGACGCGTTCGACGCGGTGCAGGCGCTTGCAAAGACGCAGGGCCTCGTGGCGCGCCGGATTCCCGGCGTCGTGATCCTCGTCACTTGACCGCCGCGAGACTTTTCTCAAAAAAGTTGCGATTCCGTCTTTAGGCAAAACACCCCCTCACGCGTCAATGTAGTGAAGGGACCAGGCACAGGACTACCCACGCCCTTCGGCTAGTGGCCCACACGGGCTGTTTTTCAGAGAGGGTACGGGGTTCGATGAACAAGGATAGTGCTGCACACGACATTTCCCGGCGGGCACACCGCCGGCTGTTGACGGCGCTCATGATGAGCACGGCGCTTTACCTTGGTGTATTCCCGGCTGTCCTGTCCGTCCCGCAAGCGGCCGCACAGACGGCGCGCGCACATAGTTTCAACATTCCGCGCCAACCGCTCAATCGTGCCCTGCGCTCCCTCGCCGACCAGACCGGCATTCAGATCGCCTATCAAACCTCGATCGCAGCCGGCACCACAGCTCCAGCAGTCACCGGCACCATGTCGACTGAACAGGCATTGGCGCTGATGCTTTCCGGCTCCGGCCTGCGCTACAGTTTCACCAATGCCAACACGGTGACGATCCTCGACGCGACAATGTCAGCCGAAGCAGGAAGCATAAATGCCAATGGTTCGCTGGTGCTTGATACGATCAACGTCCAAGGCCAGGGCGCAAATCCGAACTCGACGATGGCGCCTATGGAGCCTTACGCAGGCGGTCAGGTCGCACGCGGCGGCCAGGTCGGAATGCTCGGTAATCGCGATGTCATGAACACGCCGTTCTCCCAGACCAACTACACGAACAAGACGATCAAAGATCAGCAGGCCCAGACCGTTCAGGATGTTCTGTCGAATGATCCTTCCATACTGACCAAACAAAACAGCCCGAGCGATGAAGACGCCTCAATGACCATTCGGGGCTTCTCGACCGGTCACTCATCCGGTTTCGGTAGTCTGAACGGGTTGCCCGGCATGGCTCCACTGCGTTCGCCGGACATGAATTACATCGAGCGTGTCGAAGTGCTCAGGGGGCCGAGCGCCCTGCTAAACGGCATGGCGGCATCCGGAGCAGGCGGTGTCGGCGGCTCGTACAACCTCGTCACCAAGCAAGCCGATGACGAACCGCTGACCGAGCTGACCACCGGCTACATTTCGAACTCGCAACTGGGTGCCCATGTGGATTTCGGCCGACGCTTCGGCGAGAACAAGCAGTTCGGCATGCGCTTCAATGGTGCATTCCGCAAGGGTGATACGTCAGTGGACCCCATCTCCGCGGAAGTGGGATCGGCGGCGCTCAATCTGGATTATCGCAGCGAGCGAGTCCGATTATCGGCTGACATCTTTCATCAGATGGATGAAGCCAGCCCGCAAATCTTGCAGCAGTTGTCTGCTTCCGGTGCCCGCGGCGGCGTCGCCTTCATTCCGGAGGCTCCCGACGCCGGAACCAGCCTCCATCCCGAATGGAGCGAACAACGCAGCAGATTGACCGGGGGAATGGTGCGGGGAGAGGTCGACATTACCGACAATGTCACGGCTTATGGCGCCATCGGCAAGCAGAAACTGGATCTCACACTGATAGGCCCGAGCCAACCGACACTGCGCAATGTGGACGGAACTTTTGGGTGGAACAGCGCCGAGTACTCGAATTATTCCTATGACGTATTGTCCATGCAGGGCGGTTTGAGGGCGACGGCGTCGACCGGACCGGTGGACCATGCCCTCAGCCTCAATCTCTCACAGTCCTGGATGGAGAATGGATCGGCGGAATTCTCAACCCCGTATACCTACACCACGAACCTTTACAATCCGATCTTCGGGCCCGCTCCGTTCCTCACTAGTCCAGGCGATCCCAAGAAAACAAGCGAAAGCCGCGTCTCGAGCATCGGCGTCGCCGACACCTTATCGATCCTCGATGAGCGGATCCAGTTCACCGCAGGCATCCGCTACCAGGAAGTGGCATCCGACAATTTCAACACGACAACCGGCGACAAAACCTCCAGTTATGACGGCAAGGCGTGGACCCCGGCTTTCGGTTTGGTCGTCAAGCCATGGGAGAACGTCTCACTCTACGCCAACTATATAGAAAACCTGCAGCGGGGAACTATAGTCGGCACGTCGTACGCAAATGCTGGCGAAGTCTTTCCACCCTATGTCAGCAAGCAGTACGAAGCGGGCGTCAAGGTCGATTGGGGTACGGTGACGACGACGCTGGCGGCGTTCCAGATCGCCCAGCCGAACACCATTGCCATTGACGACCCTATCGACCCTGTCAACAACCCTCAGACATTGACCCTCGACGGCGAACAGCGCAATCGCGGTATCGAGCTGAACGCCTATGGCGAGTTCATGCCCGGCCTTCGCCTGATGGGCGGCGTTACGCTGCTCGACGCCCGGCTGACGAAGACACAGGGCGGTCTCAATGACGGCAACAGGGCAGATGGCTCGGCGCGCATACGGACCGTGGTCGGCGCCGAATGGGATACGCCGTTCCTGCAAGGTCTGACCCTGACCGGCCGTATCACCTACACCGGCGATCAAATAGCCAGCAGTTCCAGGGACGACTTGAAGATCCCGTCCTGGACGGTCGTCGATCTCGGCGCGCGCTACACCTTCGACTCGCCATGGAACGACAAGCCGATCACGGTCCGCTTCAATGTCGATAACGTGTTCGACAAGGACTATTGGTCGGGAACGAACACCAGATACATCCAGCTCGGCGCACCGCGCACATTCCGCCTTTCGACCGCATTTCAATTCTGATGGCGGTGACTTTCTCAAACGTCACCTCGCGGCGTAGTTGTCCAGAGTTTCAACCACCTCTCCGCCCAAGGAAGAGAAAGAAGAACACAGCCATGATCATACCCTCCCTGAGACGGCCCACTGCGGTTCTGACCGCCGCCTTGCTGGGCGTCTCGCTCGTTCTTTCTGCAGCCATCGGTGCCTCGGCGCAGGAAACCCGCACTATCAACGCTGACAACGGGACAATTGAGGCTCCCGCCAACCCGCAGCGGATCGCAACTCTCGGCAGGGCCAACGGGTCATTCCTCGCGCTCGGCGGCAAGCCGATCGCGGTCACGAAGCTCAGGCAGGGCGATTTCGATGCCTTGCTCGAGGATCAGCAGGCCGCGTACGAAGCAGCGACACTTCTCGGGACGAGCGCCAGTGAAGCCGACCTCGAGAAGCTGGCGAGCCTCAAGCCCGATCTTATCTTCATCTCGGTTCCCAACGCCGACTTCGAGCAGATGAAGGAGAAATTGGAAGCGATCGCCCCGACAATTCTCCTGGGTTTCCATAGCGATTGGAAACGACGTGTCGAGGTAGTCGCGGAGGCAAGCAACAAAGTCGACGTGCTCAACAAGCAGAAGGCGGACTACGACCAGCAGGTCGCCGCGATCAAAACAAAGTACGCGGAGACTATCAAGAACGACACGTTCGTCGAAGTCGGCAGTGGGGAGTTCTCCAAGGTGGCTGTGTTCCATCTCAACGGCTCGACCTGCACCGAGGTCGTGCGGGCGGATGTCGGTCTCGACATCGCCGATCTGGGCGAAGGAGGCCAAAGCCGGTCGTACGAGCAGATCGGCGCGTTGGCGGACTACGACGTGATCCTGTATCCCGTCGATCACAAGGGCAACGTGACGGAAGCATTCCGCCCCATGACGGAGTCCAGCGCGTGGCAGGCGCTTCCTGCCGTGAAGTCCGGTCGCACCGTCGGCATCTACTGCCCGCTGGACAGGTCCTACCCGGGCAACTCGCGGTACATGGAATCGCTCGACCGTGGCCTCGCAGCGCTCCCGAAGGATGAGTGAGGGCATCACCCGGCGAGTTCTCATGGGGGTGACGCCTGTCACGGACAAGGAACCACCGGCGCCGCTGATCGCGCTCCGGCGCCGTCGATTTGCCGGGTTGGTCGCTGCTCTGGCCGCCTTGACCATCGTGACGGTGCTGAGCGTGATGGTCGGGTCGCAGGCGATCGCGCCATCGGTGGTGTGGGATGCCCTGTTTAATCCGTCGGATGACTTCGATCACTTCGCGATCAGCGACTTCCGGCTGCCGCGCACGATCGTCGGGCTCGCGGTGGGCGCAGCGTTTGGGATCTCGGGAGCGTTGACCCAGGCGCTGACCCGCAACCCTCTGGCCGATCCGGGCATCCTCGGCGTCAACGCGGGCGCGTCCTTCGCGGTGACGGTCGCCGTGGGACTGCTCGGCGTCAGCGACATCCGCGGCTACATGTGGTTCGCGTTCGTCGGAGCGCTGGTCGTTACGATCGTGGTGCTCGCTCTCGGGTCGACCAGACGCGGCCAGTCCCCGGTCGTGATGGTGCTTGCGGGGGTATGCGTAGGCGCGGTTCTCGGGGGCGCCACGTCCGCGCTGACCATGACGAACCCCGACGCCTTCGATCAGATGCGTGCCTGGGGCGCGGGCTCGATCCTGGGACGTCCGCTGGAGATCGTGTGGCCGGTGCTACCGCTCTTGGGGGTGGCGCTTGTGCTGGCGCTCATCACATCCAGATCGCTCAACGCGATGGCTCTCGGCGATGAACTGGCGGCGTCGCAAGGAGTCAGGCTGGTGCGGACCCGGATACTTAGCGTGGCCGCGATCACCCTGCTGGCCGGCGGCGCGACTGCGATCGCCGGGCCGATCGGCTTCGTCGGACTGATGGTCCCACATGTCGCCCGCTGGATCGTGGGCCCGGATCAGCGCTGGATCTTCGCCTACAGCGTGCTGCTTGCTCCGAGCCTGCTGCTGGCCTCCGACGTCCTCGGCCGGGTTGTCATGGCACCCAGTGAGATCCCGGTCGGGATCGTGACGGCGTTCGTAGGCGCCCCTGTGCTGATCGTGCTGGTACGGCGCAGGAAAGCGAGCGGGCTGTGAGCATCGTTTCGTCTCGCTTCGGTCGCGCGATGTGCGAGAACCGAGTGGACTTCGGGAGGCCGACGCTCGTGGTGCGCAGGAGGCGGCTCGGGTTGCGGATCGATCTGCGGAGCATTGTCGTCTGCGTCGCGCTTGCGGTCGCGGTGATCGTGCTCGCGCTGGTCGCTCTGGCGACCGGCTCGTATCAGCTCAGCGTCGGCCAGGTGGTATCCGCCCTCACCGGTGGAGAGGCCGGCCTCATTCACGAAATCGTGGTCGAATGGCGGCTGCCCCGGATGACGGCGACGGTGGTGTTCGGCGCTGCGCTGGGGGTCAGCGGGGCGATGTTCCAGTCGCTGACCCGCAACCCTTTGGCATCGCCCGACGTGATCGGGTTCGACTCCGGCTCCTATACCGGTGCGCTGATCGTCATCATGCTGATCGACGGCGGCTACCTGGAGGTTGCGGGCGGCGCTCTGCTGGGCGGCATCGCGACCGCGATGCTGGTGTACGTCCTCGCTTGGCGGCGCGGCGTGCAGGGGTTCAGGCTCATCGTCGTAGGAATCGGAGTCTCCGCGATGCTCACCTCTGTGAACACCTGGATGATGCTCCGAGCCGACCTGGAAGTGGCGATGTCTGCCGCCGCCTGGGGCGCCGGGTCGCTCAACGCAGTGTCCTGGGATCAGGTCGCGCTCGGTGGCGCGCTCATCGCCGCGCTGCTGATGCTCGCGGGAGTGCTGAGCCGACCGATGCGGCAAATGGAACTGGGAGACGATACCGCCGCCTCCCAGGGGGTACGAATCGCAGACGCTCGGCTGGGCCTGATCGTCGTGGGCGTGGCGCTGACGGCGACGGTGACCGCGGCGTCCGGGCCCATCGCGTTCATCGCTTTGGCAGCTCCGCAGATCGCCCGCAGGCTAGGCCGCACCGCCGGGATCACCCTCGCGCCCGCCGCCCTTGCAGGCGCTCTGCTGCTGGGAGCGGCGGACTTCGTTGCCCAACACATCGCCCCGACCCCGCTGCCGGTCGGCCTGATCACCGTGATGATCGGCGGCGGCTATCTCGGCTGGCTGCTGTTCATCGAAGCGAGGCGACGCCTGTGAACACTTTTGCCCACTCCATCCGTTCCGCGACTCCGAAAGCCCGATCCGCCATGCCCGACGCTCGACACACCGCCAGTTCCCGGCTCCACGTCGAGGGAGCATCCATCGGGTACGATAAGCGCATCGTCAGCGAGGACCTGTCAGTGTCGATTCCGGACAGGTCGTTCACGGTGATCGTGGGCCCGAATGCGTGTGGCAAGTCGACGCTGCTGCGCGGACTGTCGCGGCTGCTCAGGCCTTCTGCTGGGCGGGTCGTCCTCGACGGTGCGAACATCCAGTCCTACAAGACCAAGGAAGTGGCGCGGCGGATCGGATTGCTGCCGCAGACCTCGATCGCTCCCGATGGGATCACCGTCGCCGGCCTGGTGGCGCGAGGCAGATATCCGCATCAGGGGTTCATGCGAACGTGGACCGAGGCCGACGAGCAGGCCGTACTGGATGCCATGGCTGCCGCTGCCGTCACCAATCTGTCGGGCCGGCTGGTCGACGAGCTTTCGGGCGGGCAACGGCAGCGGGTGTGGGTGGCGATGGCGCTCGCGCAGCACACCGACATCCTGCTGCTCGATGAGCCCACGACCTTCCTCGACATCACGCACCAGATCGAACTGATGGAACTGTTCACCGACCTCAACCATGCCGGACACACCCTGGTCGCCGTGCTGCACGACCTCAACCACGCCGCCCGTTTCGGCACCCATCTGATCGCCATGAAGGATGGCGCCGTCGTTGCCGAGGGAGCGCCGTCGCAGATCGTCACGGCCGAATTGGTGGAAGAGGTCTTCGGCCTGCGCTGCCTCGTCGTGCCCGATCCCGTGGTCGGTACCCCGCACGTCGTCCCGCTGGGCAGGAACCGGGAGCGGTCATGACGGGTCCGAACGGATCGTGCTTGAGCCGAGCGGAAGCTCCAATGCCGGCCAGCGCGATCTTCTCGACCAGAGACGTGCTCGACGCGGTGCAGGTTCTGGCGAAGACGCAAGGTCTTGTGGCGCGCCGCTAAGGAATAGGGTCGATATGGCATTCGGTTCGCAGCCCGCGGCCTTCACTGAGTGGCTCAAGCTGGTGGTTAGGCGAGGGACAGCTTTCGCTTATGTAACGCCGAGCTGGAACCCTTCTAGGCGGGAGCATGACAAGATCATTCCGTCCTGGAACTTCGTCGTTATCCACGCGTATGGCAGGTCCGAATTCTTCGATGACGAGGCAGGTCTCCTCTACGCCGTTATCCGCCTGACCGATCTTTGCAAGCATCTACGGGAGCCGTGAGCAGTCATGGAAGCCCCGGTCCGGTTCGTCAGGTCACAACGCAGCGGAATAGCTAGCGTACGCCTTCTGATCACTCGCGTCGAGGGCACGCGCAAGATGAGCCAGAACCGGGATGAAGCCGACCAATGTGGCGGCCGGACCGCGTGCCAGCGATCGTACCGAGGATGCCGTGGTGGCACGGCTCGTCTCAGCGACCAGTGACCGAGTTCTGTCAGAGCGCGACGCGGTCCAAGTACGTCCTGTTCTCCTTTATCGAACCGCATCCAACGGCATCCGATGCGAGATGGGTCTTCGCAACTGGCGAGCGCCTGCGCGCCTCCCTTCGATCAAGCCGAACTCGACGTGGCGATGGAAATTTCGTGGCCTAGCCCAGATGTAATGCTGTCGCCGGGCTCTACCCGGAAAGCAGAAAAGTCGCCGATCGAATGTCGGCATGGAATATTGCTGGGGTTCGTCCGTTGACCCGTCACTATCGACAAGGAGACGGACATGTTCCACTGGAGGTCGCCCGGAGCGCACAATCTGACTTTCCTGTGCCGGCCAGAAGACGAGGGCGTGATCGCGCCGCCTATTACCGCCAAATCCCATTTGCCGGACTGGTTCCGCAAGCTTCCGCCCGTCAGCCGTGACCACGTGTCAACCACCAACAACGGCCTGACGGTGAAGCGCTGCATGCCGTTTCTCGATGCGATGATGAGCGGATGGCTGCTGACGCTGGCCGCCACGGTGCGGCTGGACATCAGGGAAGGCGGCACCATCGTCGATGCCGGCTGGGAGTTCGACCGCATCATGGTTAGCAATCACGGCGCGCATCAGGTCGCCGGCAATCCGCGCGAGCCGAGCCCGCCCTGCAAATTCCACAACTACTGGGCGGTGCGCACGGCCCCGGGCTGGAGCTGCCTGTTCGTTCCGCCGCTCAACCGGCCGGGCCAGCCTTTCGAATGCGCGGCCGGCGTGGTGGACACGGACAATTACGTGGCGGAAATCCACTTCCCCTTCTTCGCGACGGCTGCGGACGGGCTTTACACGATCGAGAAAGGCACGCCGCTGGTCCAGGTCATACCGTTCCGTCGGGAGGATGTGTTCGCCGAGGCCGAAATCCGCGCCGAAACTCTAGGGGAAGCGGCCGAGAAGGAAAAGGTCCACCGGCAGACGATCGCCGGGGAAGGCTGGTACCGCAAGTTCGCGCGTGTCCGCACCTGACCGCGCCGCGCCTTTCTTCAGCCGGAAAAGAACGCCCGGAGACATGGTCTGCCGGGCGTTCCTTTGTCTGGCCACTTGCGCCCTGGGTCTAGAAGTTCTTCAGGAAGCTCCGGATGTGCCGGGTGATCGGATCCGTCCGGCGCGACGGCGACCGGTTGGCCGAGCTGTTCGAGCGGGAATTCCAGCCCGGACCGGACGAGGAGTTCGAGTTGGAGTTGCTCGAGGAGTTGGACGAGGAATTCGAGCTGGAATTGTTGGAGGAGTTGGAGCTCGAGTTGCTGGAAGAGTTGGAGCTTGAGTTGCTGGACGAATTCGACGACGAATTGGATGATGAGTTCGAACTCGAGTTACTCGACGAATTCGACGAGCTGTTGCCAGCCACGATATATGATCCGTCCGCGCTACTCGACATCTTCCTTTCGGATTGCGCCGGCCGCTCCAGCTGAACCGGGTTGACGGGCAAGGGGTTCTCGCGCGCCGCGGCAACGCCGACGGTCAGAGCCGCCGTGCCGGCTACCATGGCCGTGGTCATCTTCAGCTTGTTCATGGTCTTGTTCCTCTGTTGATCGGACCTTGCCGGTCCGTGGGAGGAACGGGCGGGCGGGACCTTTATTCCCCGCGCTGCTCCAGCTTTTCCAGCGCCTGTCTTTCCGCGTCGGCCGATAGGGGATCACCTGCCTGGATCGCGGTCAGATAGGCATCCAGTGCTTCACCCGACGACGCCGGCGCGTAGCTGGCCGTATCCTCCGGCGCATTGACCGCGAACCGGACACGCCACTGGCCGTTGTCGTCGCAGGCCACGGATGTCAGCTTTGTCTTGTCGGCCATGTCCAGCTCGAATTCGCGGCAGAGCGCTTGCTGGTGGTCGTGAAAGCTGGCGATGACCCGGAACCTTTCGGCGCTGCCGAGCAGCGTCAGTTCCTCGCCGGAGGGCGCCGTCCGCAACGCCGCAAACAAAGCTTGTGGGTCCGCGGCTGCGATTTGGAGCCCGGAAGGCTCCATGCTGCCGTCCGCCATGTAGTAACCGGCCGTCACGCCGAGCAAGCCTGCGATGCAGGCCGCCGCAGCGAGCCGTTGCCAGTCGTTTGCCGGGACGAGTACGCGCTTTGCGGTTGCGGAGTGCGGCACGGGGTCGGCAACCGACTGCCTCGACCTTGCCACCATCGCCTCTACCAAAGCCTTGAGGTTCTGGGGCACCGGCTCGTCGAGCATCGGCTCCAGCGCCTCCCGTGCCGCAAGACGAGTCTGCGCGAAGAGATCGACGCGGGCACGCAATTCGGCGTCCGACGCCAGCGCGGTCTCGATCTCGCCCGACGTTGCCTCGTCCAACTCGCCGTCGACATAGCTCATGATCGTTTCATCGGAGAAGATCGCCATCTTCCGTTCCTTGCCTAAGATTGGCCTAAACGGCCGTCGTTCGGGTTTATTCCGGTTGCCGCCGCTATATTCTTGCGGGCGCGAGCGAGCCGGCTCATCACGGTGCCGATCGGAACGCCGATCACGTCCGCGGTTTCGCGGTAGGACAGTCCCTCCACGCAGACGAGCAGAAGCACCTCGCGCTGCTCGTCGGCCAGCGCCGAAATGGCCTGTGATACCGATCCAAGCGTCAACCGGGCTTCCGTCTCGCGCTCGCCCGACGCACCGACGAGATCGAACCGCTGCGAGACATCCTCCTGCGGGCCCGCCGTCTTCTGCCGTCGGAGCTGATCAATCCAGAGATTGCGCAGGATGCGTAGCATCCAGGCATCGAAGCGCGTGCCGGGAATGAAGCTTTCCGCCTGCTGCAATGCGCGCTCGCATGCGGCCTGAACGAGATCGTCGGCCACGTCCCGGGATCGGCAGAGCGATATCGCGAAACGCCGCATGTTCGGCAGGAACGCGATGATCTGCTCTCCGATATCGGCCCTGGAGTCCACCATAAGCTCGCGGCAGGCAATGTTGTTCTTGACGCAGGCCGGACAGGATCGCGGCATGCCCGTTATCCTTGGGCATGGCGCAAAAGTCCAGTAGCTCTTGCCGTGCTCTTCCGACGGCTCGCCCTCAGCCCCTCCGGTTCTCGCAGAGGGGCGGAATTTTCAAAAGGCCGTGCCCAAATATATCGTCGCGGCCCGCTTCTCCGAGATCGTTCGCGCTGTCGAGCAGACGACGGCGCAGGTTGGCCGGCACGAGATCTCGATCCGCCTCCAGCATCAGCGCGGCCGTGGCCGTGACGAAAGGCGCCGCGAAGGACGTACCGGTTTTGGTGCGTGTTCCCCGGATCGACGCCGCCGTCCAGACGGCCACACCGGGAGCGGCGAGGTCGATGTGCGGGCCACGGCCGGCGCGGCGGTAGATCCGGCCGCGGCGGTCCACCGCGGTCACCGCCAGAACCGTCTCATATCCGGCCGGGTAGGCGGGGTCGGCATTCGGGCCGCCATTGCCGGCGGCTGCCACCACCAGGACCTCGCGTACGTCAAGTTCGGAAACCCTCCGCTCCAGTAGCATATTGGGTGGTCCGGACAGGCTCAGATTAATGATCCGGACTCTCTGCCGCTCCAGCAGATCGAGCGCTTCGATCAAGGCGAAGACATCGGCGCGTTCGTCCGCCCCGACCTTGTGGAAGGCATCGACGGCGACCAGCGACATGTGCGGCACCAATCCCGGCGCCCGGGAAGAAGGGCTGCCGACCAGAAGTGCCGCCACGGCGGTTCCATGCATCGCGTCAGAAGGCCGGTCGCCGCTTTCCAGCCGGTGAACAACGATTTCGGAATTCGCAAGAGCCTCGTGGCCGGCATTTAGGCCGGTATCCACCATGCCGATCCGGGGCGGCGTGCCGCCGCAACCCGAAGACACCGGCCATGCAATCATCTGGCGCGCGGGACAGTCGGGACTCAGGCAGGCCGTGCCACTCTCGCCACGATAGAAGTGATTGAAATCGGCGTTCCCGCCCGATTCATACTGTCGGACGGCATCTCTCGCTTCGCCCAGCGTCAATGCGGCAGGTTTGCGCAACCGCCGCAGCGACTGCCCGTCTTGCAGATTGATCTCGCGGATTATGGAGAAACCTGCACCGAGCAACTGATCGAGATCGCCATCGTTCAGCCCCTGCACCACGATCTCGTCGGGAGCACGAATTGGCGGGGGAGGAGGGGGTGCTGCAGGGCGCGACGCCTGCCGCCGCCGAACGGACCTGCGCAAAACACCATTGTCATCATCGTCGTCATTCCTTGCCGAGAAGCCGCCTCTCCCACCGCCATCGTCGTCATCATCATCCGCCAGAGCGGCTTTGACGAGGTTGAAATCGCCGGGTGGCGCGCGCTCGATTGCAAATGCCAGGCTGAAGATGAGCAGGGCCAGAAGCAGTTTCGGCATGGTTCCATCTCTTTCTACTCACGGACCGGGCCTGCCGCTGCCGACTGATGGAGCAAGGGCCGCCCTTGGTCACAGCGCAGCCCTTCGTGGCAATGCTAGCACGGATCGGCAGCGATGCGATCAATCATCGTCATCGTCATCGTCATCGTCATCATCGTCGCGTCCGCCGCCATGCCGTCTGCGCCCGCCATCATCGTCGTCATCGTCGTCGTCCCGATTTAAGCGGGAATTGCCCCATTTGCTCCCGTGGGCATCGTCGTCGTGGAATCCATGCCGGGCATAGTGCTCCGAAAGGTCACGATCCATGATGCCATGCCCGAGGTGCCGGAGCAGGCGGCGGTCGTCGTCGGCGAGAGCGGGCGTAGCACCGATCACGGCAAAGGCCGCCCCGGAGGCCAGAAAGATGATGAGGCGCTTCATAAGTTTTCTCCTTGCTTGCGACCCCTTTGTCCGGGCCCTGCAAGGACTACGGCCTCCCACCCATTCTATTCCCGGGAGGCACCAATTTTTTTCCGGCGCCAACAGGATTGCGTCCGAGCAGCCGGAGCAGAAGCCGGCGGCCGCGTGCCAGCCAGGGATAAAGATGCCGTGCCCGCGATGGCGAAGAGAAGATCCGTCGCTGAATATGGTTGAACCAGCCGTCCTCGGCGGAGAGGATTGCTAGAAGACGCATGGCTTCGGCGCCATGATGGACATGTCCGTTCCAGATAAGAACGATGCCTTCATCGAGATCGTAGCCGGTGGCCGCGAGTGCCGTGACCCGCGGGTCGCCGGACCGGGCATCGATGAGTTCGACGGTATGAACCCGTTCGCGAAGCCGCACCATGCGCATCCATGACGCACAGACCGGGCAGTCGCCGTCATAGATCACTTCCAGATGGCCGTTGGTCATTGTGGGTTTCATTTTTTCCTGCAATCGGTGGAATAACGCCTGAGCAACCGCCGTATTCCATGCAACACTGTAGGTGCGAAGGATGGTATCATGAACATGGGCATGCCTGATCCCCTCCTATCCCGAATTGCAACGCGGCTTTCCACGCCCGTATCGGGCCAGTCCCTTGCCTTGTTTCGCATCGCTCTCGGTGGCCTTCTGGTATGGGATTGCTGGCGTTTCATCAAATACGATCGGGTGTGGCGTTACTGGGTCGCACCTGAATTCCACTTCACTTATCCCGGTTTCGGCTGGGTGATGCCGCTCCCCGAGCCATGGATTCATATCGCCTGGCTGCTGGTGGGCATCTCCGCATTCTGCGTAATGATTGGATTTTGCTACCGGCTGTTCATTGTCGTGCTGACCGTCGGCTTCGGTTACTTCTTCCTGCTCGACAAGGCCGAGTATCTGAACCACTTCTATCTGGTCGTGCTGTATCTCGTGCTCATGTGCTTCCTGCCGGCGCATCGGACGCTGTCCTTCGACGCCTGGCTTTTCCCCCGTGGCGGAAGTGGGCATATCCCTTATGCGGCGGTATTCGCCATCCGGGCGCAGACCGAGATCATGCTGATCTTCGCCGGCCTCGTCAAACTGACGCCGGACTGGCTGGTCGGCGAGCCGCTCGGGCTATGGCTGCGCGAGCAGGCAGGCGAGCACCCGTTCGGCTTTCTCTTCCAGTATGACTGGATCATCATCGCAGGCGCGTGGGGCACTATCGTCCTGCATATCGTCGGCGCTCCGCTTCTTTTATGGCGGCGGACTCGGCTGCCGGTCTTCCTGATCTATTGCGTGTTCCATGCTGCCAATTCCGGCTTCTTCAACATCGGCATCTTTCCATGGCTCACCATCGCGGCAACCACGATCTTCTTCGATCCCGACTGGCCGCGCCGTTTCGCATGGTGGCTGGCCGACCGGTTCGGGCAGATGCCGCCACGCCCATCGATACCCCGTCCGGCAGCCGGGCAACCTTTGGCCCGGATCGTCCTGTTGGCGCTCGGGCTCTGGGTGGTCGTTCAGGTCGCCGTGCCGCTACGGTCTCTCGCCTTTGATTCCGACGTACGCTGGAGTGGTGAAGGGCACCGCTTCTCCTGGCGGATGCGCATTTACGACAGGAGCGCGGAAGGAACGTTTCACGTGGTTGCCGACGATCGGAGATGGAGCGTGAAGCCTACGGATTACCTGACCGGGCGTCAGGCCGAAAAGATGCTGGTGCGTCCCGACATGATCCACCAGTTCGCCGGATATCTGGAAAGCGTCTGGCGCAAGGCAGGCTATACGGATGTGGCGGTCTATGCGGAGATCGAAAAATCGTTGAACGGCCGTCCCGGTCAATCCTTCGTCGATACTGCCGTCGACCTTGCGAGCGCCGAACTGTCGCCGTTCGCCGCAGCACCATGGGTGGTGCCGCTTTCGGAGCCGGTCTGGGGCGTGGCCGACAACAGGGCCAGCGAGATGGCCTTTGGGAGGGCGGTCGGAAATCAATGATGGAAGAGTTCCGATATGCGGCTTGGCCTTCCCGCATCGACAGCCAGCCCATCGTCACATGCGCATTGTATCGATCCCGCGGTCGTTTTCAGTAGGAACCGGAGCGCAAGGATCAGCATAAGCGGCAAGGTCGGCTTCCGACGGGACCTCGAGCTCTGCTGGCAAGTTGGGTCGTATATGTGCCGCGCAATCCATATTCGGCAATGACAGTAGATTGACCTTTGAGTGCTCTTCCTGAACCTGCGAGTGACCGCTTCCGAGGTTTGGAACCGCCAGCCCGGAACGAGCGACACGAGCTCGGTTGCTGAATGGCGGCTATCCTCTGTCGCCGTCTGGAAGTAGACTGACCGCTGCCGGCCCCGCAGGAGAAATACAAAGATCCTGCAGTGCAGGCCTCGGCAGACGCACCCGCGCCGCATATGACCGAATGCGGGCGCCATCCTTTGCCGTCAGGTCGCTTCGAGCACCATGTTGAGCGGGGTCTGGGCAGCCCGCCGGACATGAGCAAACCCGCCGGACCGGATCACCTTGGCCAGTCGCTTCTCTCCCGCCTGTGCGCCAAGCGCGAGTCCGGTCTCCTGCGCCAGAGAAGTGGGAACGCAGATCATCGTCGAGGCCGAATAATAGAGCCGTCCGACAGGATTGATATTGTCCTCCAGCGTGTCGCCGGCCATCGGCTCTACCACCATCCATGTCCCGGTGTCCTTCAGCGCCTTTCTGATATGCGCAGCCGCGGCCTCGGGATCGCCCATGTCGTGCAGGCAGTCGAAGCAGGTGATCAGATCGAAATCGCGTCCTTCGAAATCCTGCGCCTTACCGACCTCGAAGCGCAGGTTCGTCAACCCGTGTGCCCGGGCGTGCGCGGTCGCGGCGGCAATCGATGCCGGGTGGAAATCGTAGCCGGTGAAGCGCGACTTGGGGAACGCCTGCGCCATCAGGATTGTGGACAGCCCGTGGCCGCACCCGACGTCGGCCACCGTGGCGCCCGCCTTCAACTTGTCTACGACACCATCGAGCGCCGGCAGCCACTCTTGCACGAGGGCGTTCACATAACCCGGCCGGAACAGCCTCGCCACGGCGCAGAACATGCACCCTGCCTGATCCCCCCAGGCAACGCCGCGCCCGGTCTTGAAGGCCAGCTGCACCTTCGGCTGGTTTTCGGCCATCGCGGCGGCGGTGTCGAACGCGCCGATCAGATTGACCGGGCTATCAGGTTCCGCGAACACGAATGACTGCTCGGGCGTCAGCCAGAATCGTCCACCCTCGTGGCGCACATAGCCCGAGGCCGCCTGTGCCGCCAGCCACTCGCGCACATAGCGCGGCGCGCAGCCTGCGGCATCAGCAAGCTCGTCGGCGTTCGCCGGCCCGATCTCCTTGAGGGTCTTGTACAGGCCGAGCGCATCTCCAATCCGCACCAGCGGCACGCTGACAGCTCCGCCAAGGTCGCCAAGGACGCGGCCGACGAGTTCGTTGAGGATGGTTTCGTCGAGTTGTGTCATGTTGGGCTCCTCCTTGTCTTCGAAGGGCATCTGCCGCTCCGTCAGCCCAAGAATGAGGTCTGCCCTGGCGGCGGGCATGAGGCGGCTGTCCCGCGCGGATAAGAAAATCCGCCGATTTAAGGGGACAGATGTCCCGTCTGCGAGACAGACTACGGTCAACCCCGCCTGCGGCGGTCGGCACCTGCAGACAGCGTCATGACGATCGCCTGAGACCGGCTGTGCACGCCGAGCTTGCTGAAGATCACCGACAGCTGGTTGCGGACAGTCTTCACGCTCTTGCCGATGCGGTCCGCGATCGCACGGTTGTCGAGCCCTTCCGCAACGAGGCCCAGAATCACCGCCTCGGCGGGTGTCAGCCCGGCAGCAGGGATCGGATGGGACTGTTCGAAGGAATCCTGCCCGAGGAAGGCCGCAAGTTCGGTCTGGAACACCGCCCAGGCAGGCTCGTCCGGCAGGAGTACGTGGTTCCTGCTCTCAAGTGGCACGAAGCGGGCGCCCGGGATCGCGGCCGCAAGCCGGCAGCCTTCGTCGAACGGCACGCGCATGTCGCCGCGGCTATGTGCGACCAATGTCGGGATGCGGAGCTTGACCGCAAGATCCGACACGTCGATCCGCTGCATGTGCCAGAGCAGTTGCGCGGCGACGTCGGCAGTTGCCGTTATCCTCTCGAGATCGCCCCACCAGCGATGCTGTTCGGGCGTCCCATCGGGTATGAAGAGGTTGGTGAAGAACTGGCAGAATGCCGGATTGTCGCGTCCCCAGCCGATGCGAACGAAGTTGACGAGCGTCTCCGCCTCCAGCCGCTCGGCTTCCGTCTGGGCCCGGACCTGCCTGCCTTGGCCATAGGCGTTCAGCAGCACCAGATGCGATACACGCTCGGCATGCCTGAGGGCATATGCGATGGCGAGAGCGCCGCCCTGCGAAAGTCCGAGGAGGACGAAGCGCGGCTCCTCGATCGACGCCGCCACCGCGTCCATGTCGGCATGCCACGCTTCGATGGACAGGTCGGCTACATGCCGGTCCGAAAGCCCGCAGCCGCGCGGATCGTAGCGCACAAACCGGTTGCGGGCCGAAAGCACCTGAAGCCACGGCCTCCAGACCGGGCTTTCGAGATCGTAGTCGACATGGCTCAGCCAGTGTGCAGCCCGCAGGATCACCGGCCCATCCCCGCACGACGCGACGGCGATGCGGGTGCCATCGGCTGAGGTGCAGAAGCGTATGCTCTGACAGAGTTTCATAGCCTGTGCAGTCGCAGCGGAATATCACGAAACTGGATGATCTCGCTGCCGGTTCGGTCCATCTTCTCCTGAAAACAGTCTACCTCGTATCCAGGGTTTTGCGAACTTTCATAATGGATCCGTGATTTCCCGATGAGCCCGATCAATTCGTCGTCACCACACCAAGGCGCCAACTTTGCCAAAGCCTTCGCAAGGGAGCGAGTTTCTTCAGCGCGCGTATCGCAAAGGCCGGCGGAATCTTCGTGTTGTCACCCACCGTGCCCTTCCTCGTGACCGTCGTGGCGGGATCGATTAGGAATGCGAGCACCAGCGAGGCCACATGTGCTGGCACGGGAAGTCGCCATGTCTCGCAGCGCCTTCGTCGAACGCTTCACGACGCTCGTAGGCACACCGCCGATCCGCTATCTGACAATCTGGCGGTTGCAGCCGGCAAGAATGCATCTGACCGAGACACGCCAGACGATCGCTCAACTGGCCCACAGCGTCGGCTATGAATCGGAGGAAGCGTTCAACCGCGCCTTCAAGCGCGAATTCGGCATGCCGCCAGCGCGATGGCGCGATACGTGCGCAAGGACGGGGGGTGAAGCGTTGCCCACCGTACCATGAGGCGGGGGGTACTGTCGTTTATGGAATGACTGCTTTCCGCCGAGGTCGCCCAAATGTTGCCAGCCTGCAAAGACCTCAATTCCTATTGTTGAGAATTCACAGACTTCATAGCCTGCTGACATAAGTTTTTGGCTTATGTATGCTAGTCACATGAAACGAAACCGATTTTCCGCATGCAGTCGCACTCCCAACGACTCGGAACCGGATTGGAGCCAACACGGTATGACCGTGCTTGGCATTCGCGCAGGGTCCTAGCGTATCGTCTGCGTCTTCGCGGAGTAAGGATATGCAGAAAGTTCCCCCGAAACCTGTTATCCGCTTGGCAAGGCGCGACGAATTAGATTCCGTCGCCGCGCTCGTAGCAAACGCCTTTGCCCCGTTCAAAAAAGAGCTGTCGCCACACCTCTTTGAACCATACTTAAAGGACGCCCAGGATTTAGCTGGACGGTGGGGTGAGGCGAACGTCATAGTAGTCGAGCGGAAGGGGCGGTTCCTTGGAACGGTCACCTACTACGCAGATGCGACACGCGAAGGTATGAGCTGGCCTTCGGGGCTGGCGGGTCTGCGGACTCTAGCAGTTGCCCCCTCAGTACAGGGACGCGGCTACGGCCGCATGCTTTGTGAATGGTGCATAATGCGCGCGCGCCAGCAGGGGGCTGCGGGTCTTGCGCTCCACACAGCAGCTTTCATGTCGTCGGCTTGCAAATTGTATGAACGCCTCGGCTTCCAAAGATGCGGTACTCACGACCTGTTCGCATCTGAAGTTCTCGGCATCGATCAGAATCTCGGCGACCAAAAAATCATCGCGTACTTGTTGAAGCTCCGGTAGGTCGAAAGCGATTGCCGCCGAAGATCTGCAGGTCCTTCGTGGTGCCTCAGGCTGCATAGCCTTGCCGGCCGGTTACGAAGCCCTATCAGCGCTAGGCCTGGCCGGCGAAAGCGGCAAAGTCTAACTCACAGGGAATGGGAAACGAAGGAGCAATGAATTGGTTGAGCGAAAATGGCGCGTGCAAAAGGTGAGAGTCCCGCATTGCTGATCCGGAGGGGCGAGACTAACAGGCAGTTTAGGACATGCAAAACATTCTCGGATCGTCCGCGCCCGCCATTGTCTCCCAGCTGTTTCCGTGCATGGTCATGATTGGGGATTGAAGCAGAGGCGTTTTTGAGTAGTCTTTGACCGAGTACCCGCATGGGACATGTGGGACTGTTTGACCTGTCCAAGGCCCATGAGGAGGTCATGACCCAGGACACGGCACAATCCGCTGGGGCCACTGATGCCCAGCCACCGGCGTCTGGCCGACGCAAGGAATTGCTTGCTTTCCTCGTCCTTGCTTTTGGCATTTGGCCGATCGTCGCCATAGGAGTTGTCGGCGGTTACGGCTTCCTCGTATGGATGTTTCAGATCGTTTACGGCCCACCGGGCCCACCGGGAGGCTAGGCATGATTGCAAAATCGACATTCACACGGCGCGCGCTGCTGACGGGCGCGCCCCTACCCAGCCATCATGTTTCGAGCGCAGTGGTGGTGGTCCTGCCGCCGAGGCGGGATGACGTCAGCCGACAGCTCGCCGTCATGCCCGGCGTGGACGTACATGCAAGCGATGGCAGCCGCATCGTAGTCACGATCGAGGGGCCGACCAGCGGCTTCCTTGGCGAAACACTGACGCGCATGTCGTTTATCGAGGGCGTAATCTCCGCCAACATGGTTTTCGAGCATATCGAAAGCGGAAAGGATGAGCCCTCATGACGGCAGCGATCAACCGGCGCGACCTTCTGAAGGCCCATGCAGCAGCCCTCGCCGCAGCGACTGCGGGCATTTCGCTTCCCGTAGCCGCCCAGCCCGTTGCCGGTGGTGTCGAGGCGCTCCAAATCAAATGGTCGAAGGCGCCCTGCCGTTTCTGCGGAACCGGCTGCGGTGTCATGGTCGGCGTAAAGGATGGTCACGTCGTTGCGACCCATGGCGACATGCAGGCCGAGGTCAATCGCGGCCTCAACTGCGTCAAGGGCTATTTCCTTTCCAAGATCATGTACGGAAAGGATCGCCTGACGACGCCGCTGATGCGCAAGCGCGCCGGCGTCTATGACAAGGATGGCGAGTTCGAACCGGTGTCGTGGGACGAAGCCTTCGCCGTGATGGCCGAACAGTGCAAGCGGGTGTTGCGCGAAAAGGGACCGGAAGCCGTCGGCATGTTCGGCTCCGGCCAATGGACCATTTTCGAAGGCTACGCCGCCACCAAGCTGATGCGCGCCGGCTTCCGGTCGAACAATCTAGATCCAAACGCCCGCCATTGCATGGCTTCCGCAGCCTACGCCTTCATGCGCACCTTCGGCATGGACGAGCCGATGGGCTGTTACGATGACTTCGAACACGCCGACGCTTTCGTGTTGTGGGGTTCGAACATGGCGGAGATGCACCCGATCCTTTGGACGCGGGTGGCGGATCGCAGGCTTGGCCATCCGAACGTCAAATGCGCCGTGCTCTCGACCTTCACCCACAGGTCGATGGATCTTGCCGACATACCGATCATCTTCAAGCCCGGCACGGATCTGGCCATCCTCAACTACATTGCCCATCATATCATAGCGACCGGTCGGGTGAACGAGGCTTTCGTGCGCGATCACGCCGTCTTCATGCGCGGCCAGACCGGGATCGGCTACGGGCTGCGGCCCGACAATCCGCTCGAGCAGAATGCGTCCGGCGCGGCCGACGCGGGCAAGATGGAGCCTATCGATTTCGAGGCGTTCAAGGCGCATGTGGCGCAATACACATTGGAGAAGGTTTCGGAGCTTTCAGGCGTCGAGCCCGGTTTCCTGCATGACCTGGCGGAGCTCTACGCCGATCCGGATATCAAGGTGATGTCGCTTTGGACAATGGGGTTCAACCAGCATGTCCGCGGCGTGTGGGCCAATCAGATGGTCTATAACATTCACCTTCTGACCGGGAAAATCTCCGAGCCCGGCAACAGCCCGTTTTCGCTGACCGGCCAGCCTTCAGCCTGCGGCACGGCGCGCGAGGTCGGCACCTTCGCGCATCGTCTTCCCGCCGACATGATGGTCACCAATCCCGAGCACAGAAAACATGCAGAGGAAATCTGGAAGCTGCCGCACGGCCTGCTTCCAGAGAAACCCGGCTTTCACGCGGTCGAGCAGGACCGGATGTTGCATGATGGCCGCCTCAATTTCTATTGGGTGCAGGTCAACAACAATGTTCAGGCTGCGCCGAACAGTTCGAACGAGACCTATCCCGGCTACCGCAACCCGGACAACTTCGTCGTCGTTTCCGATGCCTATCCGACCGTCACCGCGCTGTCCGCTGACATCATCCTGCCGGCCGCGATGTGGGTTGAAAAGGAAGGCGCCTACGGGAATGCGGAGCGTCGTACCCACATCTGGCATCAATTGGTGAATGCCCCCGGCGAGGCGCGGTCGGATGTGTGGCAGCTTGTGGAGTTCTCCAGGCGATTCACCACCGACGAGGTGTGGCCGGCCGAAATCCTTGATACCAACCCGGACTACAGGGGCAAAACCCTGTTCGACGTGCTGTTCAGGAACGGTAAGGTCGATCGCTTCCCGCTTTCCGAACTCGATCCCGAATACAGCAATGACGAGGCAAACGATTTTGGCTTCTATCTGCAAAAGGGCCTGTTCGAGGAATATGCCGAATTCGGCCGTGGCCATGGTCATGACCTTGCGCCCTACGACACTTACCATGAGGTGCGCGGTCTGCGCTGGCCGGTCGTCGACGGACAAGAGACGAAATGGCGCTACCGCGAGGGGCTCGACCCCTATGTGAAGCAGGGTGAGGGGGTGAAATTCTACGGCAGGCCGGATGGCCGGGCTGTGATCCTCGCCGTGCCCTATGAACCGCCTGCCGAATCCCCGGACGACGAATACGATGTCTGGCTGGTGACGGGCCGCGTGCTGGAGCACTGGCACTCAGGGTCCATGACTATGCGCGTGCCGGAACTCTACAAGGCTTTTCCGGGTGCCGTCTGCTTCATGAATGCAGACGACGCGCGGCGGCGCGGCATCAACCAGGGGGCTGAAGTTCGTGTCGCCTCGCGGCGCGGCGAAATTCGCGTCCGGGTGGAAACGCGCGGACGCAACCGCATGCCGCAGGGGGTAGTCTTCGTACCGTGGTTCGACGCCAGCCGGCTTATCAATAAGGTCACGCTGGACGCCACCGATCCCATCTCCAAGCAGACGGATTTCAAGAAATGCGCGGTCAAGATCGTCCCCGCCTGACGCGCCGTGCAAGCGTCCTTTTAGCCGCCGGCTTGCTTGCCGCCGCCGGCACTGCGGCGTTGGCGCAAATGGCGGCAGAAATCGTACCGCCCCTGACCGGTGCTGGACAGCCCATGGCGGATACCGCTGCGCCGCCCGTCCCGCACTGGGTCGTGGACGACATCCGCAAGATGCGCGCCTATCCCGAGCAGCCGCCGATCATACCGCATTCGATCGAAGGCTATCAGCTGTCGGTGAATTCCAACCGCTGCATGTCCTGCCACAAGCGCGAGTTCACGCAAGGATCCGGTGCGCCGATGATCAGCGTCACCCACTACATGACGCGCGAGGGGCAGATGCTGGCTGATGTATCGCCGCGCCGCTATTTCTGCACTGCCTGCCACGTGCCGCAGGCAGATACGCGCCCCCTCATCGACAACACCTTCGTGGACATGAGCGAGCTCGGCGTTGGCCACGCCGGAGACCAGTAGGATGTGGGAGCGGATCAAGGCGGCCGTGCTCTGGTGCTGGCGTATCCTCTCAACGCCGGCTGCCACGCTCAGCCTAGGCTTCCTGACGCTCGGCGGCTTCCTCGGTGGCGTCATTTTCTGGGGCGCCTTCAACACGGCGCTGGAGCTTACCAATACCGAGCAGTTCTGCATCTCCTGTCATGAGATGGAATCCAATGTCTATCAGGAGCTGACCCGCACCGTGCATTTCTCCAACCGCTCGGGCGTGCGAGCTTCTTGCCCGGACTGTCACGTGCCGCACGAGTGGACGGACAAGATCGCCCGCAAGATGCAGGCTTCGAAAGAAGTCTGGGGCAAGATCTTTGGCACCATCAACACTCGCCAGAAATTCATGGAGAAACGGCTTGAGCTCGCCCAGCACGAATGGGCGCGACTGAAAGCCAATGACAGTCTCGAATGCCGCAACTGTCATTCCTCGGTCGCGATGGACCTGTCCAGGCAAGCCCCACGCGCTGCCGAGATTCATACGCGCTATCTGCTTTCGGGGCAGGCCACCTGTATCGATTGCCACAAGGGTATCGCGCACGAGCTACCGAACATGGAAGGCATCGATCCGGGATGGAAGGTGCCGCCCGAATTGCAGGCTGCGCTGGAAGAGGAGTTCCCGGTGACGAGCCACACGGAAGCCGAAGTATTTGAGCGGCTGGAGCGTGTTTCTCACTCCCCCCATGGCTTCATGTGGGCAATGGGCGACATCGCCCCGACGCTGGATTAAGAATGTCATCATCGACGCACGCGCCGACGCGGCTGGGATCGGCCGCGATAGTCAGTATCGTCTCCGATGTCGTCTTGAACAGCAGGTCGTAGATGAGCGTCCAGTTCTGAAATGCGATATGACATGATCGAATGGTATGCCAGCCCGACTTCAACAAGTGCGAGACCGCCAATAAACTCAAACGCGCCGTGTTTTTCCACGAACGCGGTGGGATTCGGGGTGCTCCAGCCAGGAAAATCGCTTGGCAGCTGCCGCCATTGGCAAGCCAGTGCGCAGCAGATAGAAGATGGCCTCCAAGACGCCATGCAGACTGATCCGTCGTCACCGGCCGCGCCGGCTCGTTTTCGGCAACAGTGGCCCGATAATCGAGTATTGGTCATCCGTCACGGTCGATGGGTGACGCCCTCTGTTCATCCCATGTCCTGAAGAAAGAGGCGAAGATGGAGTTCATAGATGTCGGTCCGAGCAGCCGGTCGGCATTAACCGCTTCATCGATCGGCGGCCCGTCTTCGCGACAGGAAATTCAGATGGTGATCTGCAGATGCTGCAGTGGACGACATTCAATGACGGCCCCGCTTCGCAATGATCGTCCACCACACTGATGTCGAGCGTGAATTTGCCTATGATCGCGAGGCGCATGTCGGCAAGCTCGGTAAGGCATCGGACGAGGCACCTAGTCGCGGTTGGACCATGGTCGACATGAAGTCCGACTGGCAGACTGTCTATCCTATAACGAAGCCCTAAGAACCCAATCAACGTCAACGATGTCGCGGGTGTAGCAACGGAATTGCCTTGGCTGTCGGCAAACTGGCGGAGAATGCGGGAGCTATCGATATAGCTATCGATTTATGTCCAAAGAGTAATCCATCAGTTACTACGGTAGTCGGCGGTGTTTGGCGGCCGGATAGGAGCCGGGTTGTTTTCAGATGCGTCATAGCAATGTGGGCTTTTAGAAACTATCCCGCACGCCGCTAGCGTCCTAAAAAGGGCGCCTAGCTGCCTTTTGCGGCTGGATATCGACATGGTACCTAAACACATCAGCCTCGGCGCTAAGGAACTGGCGAGCTAACCGTTTGAAACCCGATCACGCCCAAAATGCTGGACGAGGAAATCGAGAAAGACACGGATTTTCGGTGCGACGTGCTGACGTGAGGGATAGACAGCATAATGTGTGATCTCCGCCGTCGTCCAGTCAGTTAGTGCCGTTTCTAAAGGCCCCTCTCGAATGTCCTTCTCGACATAGGGAAGCGGAATCAGGCTGATGCCGAAGCCAGCGCGTAGCGCATCCCGGACAGCAAGACTGGAGGAGACCGAATAGCGAGCCTTGACCGGAATGCGCTCGATCTGACCGTCCCTTGTGAACTCCCAGACATCGGAATTGCCGCCATAGGGAAAGCGGATGTGATGCAGAGCCTTCAGGTCGGAAGGCGTCTGCGGTTTTCCGTGAGTCTTGAAATAGGCCGGAGCCGCGCACAGCACATGCGGCATTACCCCAAGTTTCCTCGCAATCAGGCTTGAATCTTCAAGGCTGCTGTAGCCTCGAATGGCGAGGTCGAACCCCTCGCGCACGACATCCACACGGCGGTCATCGAGATGGAGTTCAAGGCTGAGATCGGGATAGCGCGAGAGGAAGTCGGGGATCGCTTCCGAGAGACATACGAGTGCGACGGTCATCGGGGCGCTGACCCGAAGTGTGCCGACGGGCAACGATTTCGCTGGCGAAAGTGCCGCTTCGGCTTCGATCAGGGCATCCAGCCCTCGCGTGACATGTTCGAGGTAGGTTTTTCCCTCCTCGGTCAGCGCCATGCGTCGCGTGGTCCGGTTGATCAGGCGCACGCCCAGATGCGCTTCGAGCCCCGCCACGTTCTTGCTCACCGCAGGAGGTGAAAGACCAAGCTTCCGGCCTGCCTCGGCAAAGCTGCCCAACTCGGCCACCTGCCGAAACACCTGCAAAGCAGTGTACCGATCCATCTCATTCTTTTCTGTTGGCTATGAATATCTTTCAAAATTATCGCATTCTGATCTGAGAGGGAACTCTTTATCTCCATGGCAACGAAATTTTGCCGGGAGATACCAATGCCCCATCCGACGATTGACCTGATCGAGCGACGCGTTTCCGCCAATCATTTCGATCCATCCCATACTTTGACGAACACCGAGATCGAAGACCTCGTACGGCTTGCAACGCGTGCGCCCACGGCCTTCAATCTTCAGAACTGGCGCTTCATTGCCGTGCGGAAAGCGGAGGCCAAAGCGAAACTGCGAGACCTTGCCTATGGTCAGGTCAAAGTTTCCGAAGCCGCTGTAACCTTCATTATCTGCGGGCAGTCGCCCGATCATGAAAGCCTGGGGGAGCGGCTGCGGCCGTTTGTTGAAACCGGCCTGATGCCGGAAGCGATGGCTTCTATTTGGCAGGGAAGTGTCCATGCAAAATATGCTGACGATCCCGCAGCGAGCCGCGATGAGGCCATCCGCTCGGCAACCCTTGGAACGGCAACGCTGATCTACGCAGCCGAGGCCATGGGGCTCGTGTCAGGCCCGATGGTCGGGTTCGACGCAGCCGCTGTTTCTCGTGAGTTCGGGCTCGCCGAGGGCGAGATCCCCGTCATGCTTCTTCCTGTCGGTCGCGCAGCACCAGGCAACTGGCCTCAGAAGCCGCGTCGTCCACTTTCCGAGGTCCTTCAGATATCATGAAACAGAACCTTTCGGACCTGTCGCTGACGGCCCTCGCGCCGATTGTGTGGGGCAGCACCTATATCGTGTCGACCGAATTCCTGGCCGGTTTCTCGCCGATGACCGTGGCCATGCTGCGGGCGTTACCGGCAGGCGTACTCCTGTTGGCGTTCGTACGCCAGTTACCGACCGGCATCTGGTGGCTGCGCTCCTTCATCCTGGGGGCGCTCAACATCTCGATCTTCCTGAGCATGTTGTTCGTCGCAGCTTATAGACTTCCTGGCGGTGTCGCTGGCACCATACTCTCGGCCCAACCGCTGATTGTCGTCTTTCTAGCTTCGCTCCTGCTGTCTGTACGGCTCCGCGCACCGGCGGTCCTGGGCGCATTGGCGGGCATGATCGGTGTTGCTTTGCTTGTCCTGACGCCGGACGCTGCGCTCGACCTCATCGGCATCGCAGCCGGACTGGCTGGTGCGGCCTCCATGGCCATGGGGGTAACTTTGGCGCGCAAGTGGCAGCCATCCGTGTCAGCACTCACCTTCACAGCATGGCAGTTGACCACGGGTGGTCTCCTGCTGGCTCCTGTCGTCGTGCTGGTCGATGGTTCCATTCCGGTTCCAACGCTCTCCAATCTGATGGGCCTTGTCTGGCTCGGGCTGATCGGCGCGGCTTTGACTTACGCGCTCTGGTTCCGTGGGATTGGACGGTTGGCGCCTTCGGTTGTGTCCTCGCTCCTGTTCCTCAGCCCCCTGACGGCGGTGCTGCTGGGATGGGTGTTCCTCGGGCAGTCCCTCATGGTGTTGCAGATCATCGGCATCGCTCTCATCATCGGCAGCATCTGGCTCATTCAACGCTCAAGCTGATCTGTCGCGTCGGGGCACACGGAGACCTGACTGGAATCTCCTGGTTCGCTGTACGGTCACCCTGAACCGTCCCAACAACCGCGAGGAGCAGAGCAGCATCGAGAGGGCCTATTAGCAGGAACGCCCACACTGACCTTTCCGGCACCGAAGGTGGATAATCAGCTAAGGACAAGGCAGTGGGCTGATTGGAGGCGCCCGGCCGCTGGTGGTATTCCGCTGCCATCACCGATATGGTGCTGTCGATGGCAGATCGCTTTCACATCGGAACATGTCCAAACTGTCGCCAGGGCCGGCTGTTCCTGTTTCGCAATCTGGTTAGTGGCGATGTCTATGGCCACTGCGAGGAGTGCGAACAGGGCTATAATACGCCTGACGATTTGGAAGCCAAAAACGGAGGCTTTCTCACTCTTCTCGACCAGGACGATGCCGAATGGGCGACAGAGGAGGAAGTTGGGCGTAGCGTCTGGGCCAACTACAAATTGTGGGTGGCTGACTTTTAGCCAAGCCCCGGGTGGGAAATGAACGGCCCGCCGACCTGAATTATTCAGACGGCACAGGGCAGGCCAGATCGCCTTCCTCGCAATTGAGGTAGGTTTTTAACTGGTCGGCTCTCTCCGACGTGAGTGCGGCCCTGCATGCTGCGATAACCAGGGGTGCGGCACTCCCGCCGTCTTCACCACTGGATTGGAAGGCGCATTCGGCATCCCGGAATGCGATCCAGGCCCGCTGCGCATGGACAAGTCGGGACTTGCCACCAGGATCATCGGATAGTCGGTGCTCGATCTGCTTGAAGGTGTTGTTCAGCTCCCGATCTGCTTTCTGATAATCTGCGGCCGGATCATCTGAAGCGTGAACGATACCAGCAGTTGAAAGTATGGACAGCAGCGCGAAAGCAAGGCGCATATCAATTTCCCCTCAGTGTTGCCACTCCAAGGAAATCACATATACCACCTACCGACAAGCGGCAGGGCTTGCTCGCCGGGTACGCTTAAAAGAAGTGAGGAAGCGGATTTGCCGCTCCCTCACCAGCTAATGATGGGTCTGCCCGGCGTTGCGTTTGGGTGTTTCCGCCGCTCTTCTGGCTGAGGCCGAACGTTCTTCCTTCGAGCAGGAAGCCGAAGCTTCAGATTCATCGCCCTTCTTTTCGTAGCTCTCGACTATGTGCCCGGCATTGCACCATCTCCTTAGTCGACGTGTTCCGGCATTTCCTTGAGCTGGTCCTTGGTCCAGGTCGTCACGGCGTGCACGTCGCCATCTTCATCGCGCATGAAGTCGAGTTCTCGCGCATCGACAGCGACGGGCTTGGCGCCGATGCCGAGGAAGCCGCCGACGTCGATCACCACCTGACTTCCGTGGAGATGGGATACGGAGCCGATCGTCTCATCATCCGGCCCGTAGATCGTTGCGCCTTCGAGCACTTCGGGGGTCAGCTCCGAGCTGGTCAGGCGTACGTGTTTGCTGTGGTCCATCGTATTTCCTCCTTGGGGCTTGAGGAGGGTCAACACATCAGCGAACGTTTCCGTTCCGAGCGAGCATGTTGAAATGGAAAATGTGATCGCTCTGGTTCGAGACAGCCTGACCAATCTCGGCTCGCGGATGGGCACGGGGCGGAGGCCCCTTACTCTTTTACGGCTTGACATGCTGACTGACGCGGAGATCGTCGATGTTTGCCGCGGAGCTTGAGACTGCCCCCGTCAATAGGTGGACAACCTGGCTGGCAGGAGCGAGGAACGGCCTAAAGCCTCATTCGGTATGGACTTGGCAATTCCGGAATTCCTTGGCCAGTCAACGTGCGAGCAACATGCGTACGACCCTTGGAGTGGTTGTGCGAGAGAAAGCCATGAGATGGCGAGCGGCGGCCCTTGCGACCGCCGCACCATGCGTCTCGAAGCGGGGTTCACCATGTCGAACGCGCGGTCCAGCACATACCAGCGGCAAGACGCAACCCGGGATGATCCTGCCTGCGTCCCGACGAGGACGCCTCTTCCCGCCCGTGAGGGCGGAACCCTTAAACCTTGTTCAAACCACTCTCCAGATTTATCTCCTTATGCCATTTCCGCAGGCCAGGCCTGGAACGGCGTCTTGCTACGCCACGTCGCGTGCAGAACGACTGCGAGCTTTCGAGCCACCGCCACAGCGGCATGCGGGGAGTTTCCGGAACGTTTGCAACAAAAGCCCGGATGCCATTTCCTCGAAAAGGTAAACATAGCTGGCTGCACCAAGCTTCACCAACTTATTTTCGAAGCGCCTTGACAAACATGCACAGCGCTATAATTTGGATTTGTAATTACAAATGAAGTGGGAGGTTACACCTATGAAAATGAACCGCTTTGCGGCCCTTTGTACGGCTGCCATAGCCATCGCGATTCCTTTCGCGTCGGGGGCGTCGGCGCGCGATCTTGTGCTTGCCAATGAAGGTGGGTTCCCCCCTTACAACATGACCAAGGCGGATGGGTCTCTCGAAGGCTTCGACATCGATATCGGCGACGCGATCTGCGCCATCATCGAAGCCAATTGCAGCTGGATCACCAACGAGTGGAGCGGCATCATACCGGCGCTTCAGGCTAGGAAGTTCGACGTCATCATCGGCGGGATGGGGATTACCGCCGAGCGCAAGAAGAGTGTGCTGTTCAGCGAGCCCTACGCACGGACCTATTCCTTCTTCGGCACGGTCAAAGGCAAGGAAGTCGACGTGACGCCCGATGCTCTGGCCGGAAAGGTGGTTGGCGTCCAGCAGGGGACGACAAACGCCGCCTATATTGAAACCCATTTCCCGAAAGCGGCTATCCAGATGTATCCCTCCATGGATGCACTGATCGCCGATCTCAGGATTGGTCGCATTGATGTGGCCTTTGGCGACGTCGAGCCTTTTACCGGCGAGGGTGGCGAGTCTGCTGCACTGGTGAAGGTTGGCGAGCCGCATGCGGTTTCCGAGGGCATCGGCATGGCTTTCCGGCAAGAGGACGCCGACCTGCGCGATCGGTTCAACGCGGCGTTGGCCCAGATGAAGAAGGACGGGAGCTGGCGTGAACTGGCCGACAAATGGGGCATCCCCGTCTACGAATAGCACAGCCGACAAGCAGATCGTTTCTGCGGCGGCGACCCAGTAAAAGCCTCAGTAAAAAATCAGATCAAGGCGGTTTCCGATGCTCGGCTATTTGGCTGCGGGATGGGGATGGCAGTTTGCCAATGCGTTTGGCATCAGCATCCTTGCCGCGATATCCAGTTTCTTTTTCAGCATGCTGATTGGCATCGGGCTCACGCTGTTCTCACGTGCCCCCATTCCGGGCAGCCGTGCCATTGTAAACAGTTACACCTATGTGTTCCGCAGCCTTCCCGACATTCTGTTGTTGCTGCTGATCTTCTATACATTGGACGGCGTTTTTCAGGCTGCACTCTCGGCGTTTTCGGGAGGGGCCAATGTTCGCCTGAGCCCGCTCGTACCGGCCATTATGTCCACCTCCATCGTGCTGGGCGCCTATGCCACCGAACTGTTCAGAGCGGGATGGGCGGACATTCCAGCTGGTCAGCACGAGGCAGGGCAAGCGCTGGGGTTGACCAGGCTGCAGTCACTGGTTCTGGTCATCCTGCCGCAGGTTTATAGCAAGATCATCCCACATCTCGGTGCGCTTTGGCTCATCTCGATGAAGGAGACTGCGCTGCTGAGCATTATCGGCATTTCCGACATCGTGCGGGTTGCTTCAATTGGCGCCCGCTCCACCGGGGCGCCCTTCACCTTCTACGGCATCGCCATCATCATCTTCATCGTGTTTGCCGCCGTCTCGGCGCGCGTGTTCAAACACCTTGAGCGCCGCTCGCAGACCACGGCAGGAGGCATCTGATGGAAAAGCTGATCGCCTATGCCCACGAGATCCTGCAAGGTCTTGGCACGACGCTGACCCTTTTCATCATCTCTCTGATGATCGGGTTTGTTTTGGCCGCTACCGTCGCCTCCTTCCAGATCGTCTTCAGGGGCCCGGTATCCCGCAGCGTATGGATGGCAATGTTTGCCATACGCGGCGTGCCGCTTCTGCTGATACTCTATGTCGTCTACTACGGTTTTCCCCTTTTGCCAGTGGTGCGCGAAACCTTTCTCTGGAGTGCGTTTTCGAGCCCGTTCTGGTGCTCGGTAATGTGTCTGGTGCTGGTAGAAGTTGCCTTCACCTCCGAAATCATGCGCGGCGCCTACTACCAGACACCCAAAGAGCAGGTTGAGGCTGCGCGCTCGCTGGGTTTGAGCAGGTTCCAGACCTTTCGGGTCGCCATTTTCCCGGCGATGATGCGCAACGGCTTTCCGGCCTACACAACCGAAGTCATCATGCTGTGCAAGTCCACCGCTCTGGCCTTCACGGTCACCGTGATGGACATCATGGGCTATGCCAACGAAATCCGTGCCCGTACGCTGGATGTCTACGAGCCCCTGCTCATCGCCGGAACCATATATATCTGCCTTGCCATCCTCTGCCGGACCGTCCTTGCGAAACTGTTTTCGCTGATCGGCCTGTCCGCTCCGGAGCAGCCCCGGTCGCGCCGGTGGTGGTCTCTTCAGACATTCACCAGAAACAGGGAGGTCCGGACATGATCGAGCATGCCGATCACGCGGCCATCACCATTTATTCCATGAGCAAGTGGTTTGGTACGTTCCGGGTGCTCGATGGCATCGACCTGACCGTGCGGGAGGGAGAGCGAATCGTGGTTTGCGGTCCCTCCGGCTCGGGCAAATCGACGATGATTCGTTGCATCAACGGCCTGGAACCCTTCAATGAGGGGAGGGTTGTCGTCAATGGCATCGACCTCACATCCAAGGCACGCATACTGAATTCAGTCCGGCGAAACGTCGGAATGGTGTTTCAGCAATTCAACCTCTTCCCGCATCTGACTGTTCTGGAGAACTGCACACTGGCGCCGCGCTGGGTGCACAAGGTATCGGAGCGCGAGGCTGAGCGGATGGCGCTGCATTATCTCGAAAAGGTGCGCATTCCGGAGCAGGCCGACAAATATCCAAGACAGCTGTCGGGCGGGCAGCAGCAGCGCGTTGCCATTGCGCGTTCGCTCTGCGTCAAGCCGCGCATCATGCTGTTTGACGAGCCCACCTCCTCTCTCGACCCTGAAATGGTCAAGGAAGTTCTCGATACCATGGCAGACCTTGCGCAGGACGGCATGACCATTGTCTGCGTCACGCACGAAATGGGTTTCGCGCGGCGCATTGCCGACCGCATGGTGTTCATGGATCGGGGCAGAATTGTAGAAGAAGCACCGCCGTCCGACTTTTTCTCCGCGCCCCGGCATCCCCGAACACAGCAATTTCTCGAGCAGATTCTCAACTAGCCCAGCAAGACTGACTTAGCCGCCGACCAGGAGCCGCCTTGCGGCGCCTGACGGATAGCTGCGCCTGTTCAAAACATAGTGGTAAGCATCGATGACACATATTTTCGGCAATACAGCATCACTGGCAAAGACGCAGAGGTCGCTAGGGCCGGAGGTTTTTGAATATCCGCTGCTGCCGGCCCAACTGCATGGCTGCATCCAGAGCGCGACGCCCGACATCCAGTATCCGCTCGAAGTCGACTATGACTATGCGGCGGTTCGGCAGGCGACATTCCGGCGCGGGAGCAACTGGTCGAACTGGGAAGAGTTGCTGCCGCCGCGCCATCCGAAGGTGAATATGCCGGTGGGCAATACGCCGCTGGTAGATGTCTCCGCACTGGCGCCGGCGCATGCCGCCCGCCGCGTTCTGGTCAAGGACGAAAGCCGCAATCCAACCTGGAGCCATAAGGATCGGCTCAATACCTTCACGGTCAGTGCTGCGCTCTATGAGAATGCACAAACCATTATCGTTGCCTCATCCGGCAATCACGGCGTGTCGGCCGCCGCCATGGCCAGTCGTGCCGGCCTCAGCTGTATCGTCCTGACCATGCCTGAAGTCAGTGAAGCGTTTCGCGACATGATCCTCGGTTATGGCGCCTATCCGATCTACCTGAGCGCCGACGACCGCTGGCCCGCCATGCGCCAGTTGCAGGAGCTGCCCGGCTTCTATCCGGTCAGCAATCTGACAACAACACATACCGGCCATCCCTGGGGACCGGAGGGCTACAAGACGATCGCCTACGAAATTCTGGCCGAACTTAATGGTGAAATCCCGGCCGCCGTTGTGGTGCCGACCGGATATGGCGAAATGCTCTACGGCATCTACAAGGGTTTCACGGAGGTCCAGCGGCTGGGGCATATAAACCGGATCCCGCAACTGGTGTCGGTGGAGCCTGCAGCACGCGGCCCGCTTTATCATGCACTGAAGGCCGGACGTGCGGCCGTCACGGTAGCGGCCGGGCCGACCGTGCAGTCAGGGACGGCAACCACGGTCAACGGTTATCGCTCGGTCGTGGCCATCCGGGAAAGTCGGGGCATCGCCATGGTCGTTACCGACGAGGCGGCGCGGGCGGCCCACAGGGCGATGGCACAGCAAGGACTCTGGCAGGAGATTTCATCGAGCGCAGCTCTGGCGGCACTTAACATGGTTGAGCGCTTTGAAAATGACGGCCCCATCGTGCTCATGGGATGTTCCACCGGTCTGAAGGAGCCGACGAAGCCCGCGCAGGCACATGCGATAGCGCCCGATATCGCTTCGCTGCGAGCCTATCTCAAAACCGAATTCGGTTTCGAATTCTGAGCGTATCGGCGGAGAAACGAGCATGACAGCGATCGAGGGCGTTCTGGCCAATGTCGATGCCAATCTGGACACGGCGATCCGTAAACTTCTGGCGCTGCTGGCCATCCCCTCGATATCGGGCGATCCTGCTTACGCGGGTTCCGTGGAGGCGGCGGCCGGCTGGCTCCAGGGCGAGTTGTCGGGCCTTGGCTTTGATGCCCGCATCGTGCCCACCGCCGGGCTGCCGGTCGTGCTCGCCCATTCGCGGCCGGACATGCACGAGGAGGGGCCGGGCCTGCTGTTCTACGGACACTATGATGTGCAGCCGGTGGGTAATCTGGAGGACTGGACCCATCCGCCCTTCGAACCTTCGCTGATCATGGAAGACGGACTGCGCCGCTTCTATGCCCGTGGTTCCTCGGACAGCAAAAGCCAGCTGTGGACTTTCATTGAGGCACTGAGAGCGTGGAAGGAAACGCGCGGCGCATTTCCCGGCAAAATTACCATCCTGCTGGAAGGCGAGGAAGAGGCTGGCTCGGCCAGCTTACCCGCCTTCATCCGCGACCACCGGGATGAGCTGCAATGCGATGTCGCCTTCATCTGCGATTCCGATATGTGGTCGCCAACGCAGGCAGCCCTCACCACCCAGCTCAAGGGACTGGTTCATGAGAAGGTTACGATCTCTGGACCAAATCCTGATCTCCATTCCGGCTTTTTTGGCGCGGTGGCAGCAAATCCGATCCGTATCCTGAGCAATATCCTTTCAAGCCTGCACGATGCGACCGGAAAGGTCGCCATTGACGGCTTCTACGACGGCGTGCCGGATATTCCCGAGACCCTGCGGTGCCAGTGGCAGTCCCTGTGCGAAGGGGCGCATATGCTTGAAAGCACAGATCTGCGCGGAGGATCCATCGAGGCGGGCTATTCGCCGCTCGAAGCCATTTGGGGGCGGCCCACGGTCGACATGAATGGCATTACCGCTGGCAATCAGGGGCCCGGCGAGCGCTCGGTTCTGCCCGGATCGGCCACGGCGCGGTTGTCGTTCAGGCTTGTGAACGGTCAGGACCCCGAAACTGTCCGGGAAAAATTTCGAACCTTCGTGCGCCGACAGGTGCCGGACGGTTGCCGGGTGGAATTCGAAGGCGCCAATGGCAGCCGGGCTCTGGTAACAAGGCCGGAGAACCCCTTCCTGCAAGCTGTTTCAGATGGTCTCGAGGCCGAATGGCAGACGCCGACGGTTCACAAGGGAAGCGGTGGATCGGTGCCGCTGGCTGAAATGTTCAGCGACGTGCTTTCGGTCGAGTGCATCATCATCGGCTTCATCCTGTCTGACGATGCCATTCACGGACCCGATGAGCACTATGACGTGGAGCGCTTTCACAAAGGCGCGCGGAGCTGGGTGCGTATACTCGACAGGATCGCAGGCCTGAAGACATAGAACTCCCGTTCCTTCTCATCGGTATGGTTTGCTATGCGAAACTCAGGTTTCACCCTGCCTGACGGAAAATTTGTACGGCTTTGGACGGGGAGTGCGTCATCAGGGATGGCAACATGGGCGCTGCCTTTCCTCATGGGATTTGCAGTGTCGAATGGGGTCCTTTCTTCCGTAGTCCTTGGATCATCGCTGGCTATCCGAACAGTTGGTTTCCTGATCGCCGTTCCGATCGGCGGCATTCTGGCGGACCGTCTCGGCAGTCGCCGCATATTGTTTGCATCAGGCCTGATCGCTGCCGGCGGCACGGTTCTGGTGATGCATTATCTGGGTGCAAACGATGTCTGCGCTCAGATGGTATTTGCTCTTGGAATGTTTCTTTCCGGCGCGGGACAGGGTGCCTGCCGTCCAGCCTATCAGGCGATCGTCCCGATGCTCGTGGCCCCCAAAAACCTGCAGAGCGCGAATGCAGCGCTGAGCCTTGCCGTGCGGGCGACGAATCTTACAGGGCCGGCTGCCGCAACGCTTCTTGCCGCGACTGCGGGCCTCAATGTTGCGTTTGTCGCAATTGCGCTTCTTTGGCTTCTAAGCGCTATGTTGCCACCATGGCCGCAAACGCCGCACACGGACAGAAGCCCCGGCAACGCGCGACGCACTCTGCTCAATCGCATCGCGGATGACCTTGCAGAAGGCTTCAGGGAGGCCCTGCGGCACTCCTGGTTCGTTGCCGGGCTCGGAGCGCTGGCTCTCGTTATAGGGGCTGGCTATTCGGTGACCTCCGTTCTCCTGCCCGTGCTCAGCAATCAGGTATATGACGGGCCCGTTCTGCTGACCGGATGTACTATGGCGCTGCTATGCGGGGCGATGGCGGGCGCCCTCACAGTTGCCCGGTGGCAACCAGACTACCGGGGGCGATGGGCGATTGGAGGGCTTTGCATTTACGGCTTCGTTCCGCTCAGCCTGCTGGTCCCGGAGCATTTCTGGATTCCATTGATTGCCTACTTCATTGCCGGCTGGGGTCTGGAATTGTTCAACGTCATATGGTTCACCGCCATCCAGCAGGAAGTATCGCCTGACAAGCTGGCGCGGGTATCGTCGCTGGACTTCATCGTCTCCTATGGCCTCGCCCCTGTCGGGCTTTCAGCGATTGGTCCACTTTCGGTCCATTTCGGAGCCACGCCGATATTGCTGGCCGCCTCGGTCATTTGTATCGGCGCAGCATCGCTGGCGCTGGCCATACCATCAAGTTCGTATTTCAGCACCGAAACCGCCGGAACACCATCGCCCGGCAGGAGAGAAAAATGACGGGACAAGTGTGGACCACAATCGATTTCGACAAACGCGGCATCCAGTCCGATTTTGCCCGGGTGCCCAATTCCACGGATAGCTCGGCCTATGGCTGGGTTCCCGTTCCGATGCTGTGCTTCAACGGCGGCGAGGGTCCAACGGTCCTGCTTACCGCCGGTACCCATGGCGACGAATATGAGGGGCAGATCGTGCTGCGGCGGCTTGCGCGGGAGCTGGCTGGAACAAGGCTGCGCGGACGGGTCATCATGCTGCCTGCGCTCAACCAGCCCGCAGTCGTCGCGGGGCGGCGCAACTCGCCGCTCGACGGCGGCAATCTCAATCGCGTCTTTCCGGGCAACCCGCGTGGCACGGTCACGGAACAAATCGCGCATTTCGTTGTGAAGACCCTGTTTCCGCTGGCCGATTATGTGATCGATCTTCATTCAGGCGGCAGTTCACTGGACTATTTGCCGGTTGCCTTTGCCCATCGTGGCCGCAATCGGGAACAGGCGGAACGCATAGAGACCCTGCTTGAGCATTTCGCAGCGCCCAATACGGTACTGACCGATGGACGCGGGGGAGGTGGAGACACGACACTTTATGCCTCGGCGGCCGCGCATGGCCTTGCCGCGCTCACCACAGAACTGGGAGGCGGAACGGGTTTGTCGCAACGCGGTGCTGCCATCGGCGAGGCGGGTGTGAGGCGTGTATTGCGGCATCTGGGCGTCGCCCCCGAGCTGGCAGCGCCTGAGCCTGAAAGCAGGCGGGAATTGCGCATGCTTCCACCGGAGACGTCGATCTACGCTCTGGCGGACGGCCTGTTCGAGCCGCTGATCGAAGTCGGGCAGCTCGTGCGGGCGGGGGATGTTGCCGGCTACATGCATCAGATCAGTTCGCCGCTGACCAGTCCTGCCGAACTGCGCCTTAACGCCGATGGCATCGTCATCTACCGACGCTTCCCGGTATTGAGCGCACCGGGAGATGCCCTGATAGGGTTCGCCGTGCCGGTCTGACGTCAGGTAATGCCCGAAGCGGGCAGCAACGGATTGAACTCACCAACAAACTCGTTGCGATATCCGGGAAAGGATAGCCTGACCCAGGTTACGACATCGTCGTCGGCCCAACTACGGCGCTCGGAGACAAGAAGAGGCTCCCCTTGCGCGAGACCAAGAGCATTGGCGATCCTGCGGCCGGGCAGGGTGGCCTTAACCGTATTGATCAGCTTGGTGCAGGGCAGACGTGCCAGCAGCCACTGATTGGGCAAAACGGACTGGAAGGATTCTGCCTCTGCTTCGGGAACGACGGAGAGGCGAATAAGCCGCTCCTCGAAAACTTCACCGACGTCATTGGCTTTGTGCAGCAAGGAAAGCCGAAGCAGCTTCTCGTCGCCATCGACATCGGTCCATATCTCGAACTCACGAGCTGTGATGACTCGCCGCTCCAGTACGTCGAAACTGTATCGGCGTCCACTTTTCTCGATTTCGTTCTGAATGTCGATAACGCCGATGACAGCATGATTGTCGGTGCGTTCACTGACAAAAGTGCCGAGACGAGGGCGTCGGGTGATAAGCTTGGCGTCAGCAAGATTGCGGAGAACTTTGTTCAGCGGATTGCGCGAAACGCCCAGATGGCGCGCCAGCTCTTCTTCCGGAGGAATGTGATAACCCGGTGGCCAGGCGCCGCTCTGAATCTTCGCACGGATGGCGCGCTCGATCTGCTGGTGTCGTGGCCCATTGCCTTCGAGCACCAGATCGAATGAAGCAGTCTTGTCCTTGTCTGTCGCCATGTCCTCCCCGCTATTTGCGACGACCAAAAATCCTGTATAAGCGTGCAGAATTGTGATTACAATATTAGCGCAGGCATGTCTTGCCCCGGCTTTCCGGCAAAAGGGGACCAGATGAATTTCAGACAGGATGGGCATGCTCTGGCCGCCGAACGCCGGACACGCTTTTTCAGCCGGACAGCAGTAGGGGCCGACGTGGTGGTGGCGTTCCAGCCCGCCAACCGGGGCTATCTGACAGGCTATTTCAGCATGGCGCAGGATATTGTGCCCGGTTACCGCTCGGCTGTCGTGGCAACTGCATCGAAGTTGGTGCTGGTCACGGGTGCCGCCGATGCCGGGCCGGCTCTCGAATGGGTCGGTGGTGCAGATGCGCTCTTCCGTTACGGGACGTTCTATTTCGAATCGGCTTCCGATCAGCTTGATCTGGATGTCGGGTGCCCGACCTATCCAGATTTCGATGCCGCTCTCATTGCCGCCGTCGATGCTGTTTCTCATCCCGGCGACACCATTGGCCTGGATCTGGTATCAATGAACGATCCCATGGCAGCACCACTGCTGGAGCGGCTGCAGCCGATCCAGCCGGTGTCGGTTTTCACAGCTCTCGCTGAAGCACGTTGCATTAAACTGCCGGGTGAGCTGGAGCGCATCCACCATGCCACGAAGCTGGTCGAACTGGGCCTCGAAACTGTACGAACCACGCTGCGGCCTGGCATGACCGAGGCGGAGATTGCCGCGGTTATGACCTCCGAAATGGTAGCAGGTGGCGCGCGACCTTATTTTGTCAGCGTGACTTCCGGGCCGCGTACGGCTTTGGCTGATGCCTATCCAACGGGGAGAGAAATCGGTCGGGGCGAGTTGTTGCGCATCGATGCCGGATGCGTTGTAGACGGCTTCTGCTCCGATATGGCGCGAACATTTGTTATTGGTGAGCCGGATGCCCTGATCGCCAAGCGTCACGACGCCATCGTGCAGGGGCTGCATCGGGAGCTTGAACTGGTCCGGGCGGGTGTTTCCGCCGACAGCCTGTTCCGGGAAACCATCGAAACCGTGCGCAGGCATGGCATTCCCGATTATCGCCGACACCATTGTGGACATGGATTGGGAATTGGCGGCTATGAAATGCCGATCATTGCTGCCGGCGTGGAGACCTCATTGCAGGCAGACATGTGTCTCTGCGTCGAAACCCCCTTCTATGAGCTCGGCTGGGGTGGCATGATGATTGAAGACACGATCGTGGTGACCGAGACCGGTTATGAGCCGATCACCACGATTTCGCAGGAATTGTTCGTTTGCTGAGCTGAACTTCTCCCCAACCCTTGAACAGATTTTAGCGGGAATTGAGCTACTTTCTGCACCTGCTGATCGGGTTGGTTTTCCTTGATTGCCTGCCAATATCCGGTCGCCTGAGTTGGTCGAAGTGCGACGTGTCTACACCTCACGGGCGCCGCACGCAGTATGCGCATTTCACGCTTAGGTTCATCGTCCAGACGATGTGGTTGGGCTTGCAGCGGCTCGGCTGGCGCGGCGGCAGCCTGTTCGATCCGAGTATCGGCACGGGCATCTTGATGGGCGGTAATGCGACGGAGCATAGCGTGATCACTTGCTGGGAGAATGACGACGCAATCTCCCAACTCGACCGCTCGAAAAGTTATTGGGCCACGGAGACCCGGATAATGACCGTGGGGTTTCTCGCCGACGAGCAAACCACCGAGGTGTACGACGGAAATCTGGCGGATATCTCTCTGCTGTAGCTACTGGCTGGCGCTTCTTCTCTTTCCATCTAGCCGGAGTTGCCGTGATATCGGGTCCGATCAAGGGGCAGCGTACAAGCAGATTGTAGGCCTGACTGGTTGACAAGCGCAGCTCGACGGCCTCGGCCGCGCGTCTGCCGGAATAAAGCCTGGCGTTCTGGCTATCGGTGGTCGACTTTCAGCCCGGCAACACACTGTGACTGATCGTGCAGAAATCGAGCAAATCTAATCGTGCCATCGAGATCGGTAGCTTCACACGTTTCCCGGCCTACCATCGCGTGCGCGTCGTCCACCGTGTAAATCCGAGAACTCGCCACGATCTTTATGGTGCATCTCCATCATCCCTTCGCAATACGGCGCGTGGTCGCCTTCGTCCTTTTCAGCTCCGTCTGCGTGCACCTCATCGAGTAGAAAGTTCCCCCAGCCGGCGATCCAAAATCGGGGATCTCAGGTCCACTAGAGCCGATCATGGACGGCTGACACAAGTTGCGGGACATTCAACTCGATAGGACCTGCGGATCTGAGGCAAGTCTGCATGAGATTATCGACCAGGCGCTTCTCCTCGCCAGCTTGTAACGCCTTGCTCAGAGGCCCGACCAAGGTTTCCACGATAGCCCCGACGATGCACATGGAGGTGATCCCGGCGTCCTGGCGAACGAACTCACCTGCTTCGATACCCTCGTTGATCACGTTTTCGATGATTGCCCGGTATGGCTCACGGAATTTCAGCCTTTCCGTGTCGATGTCCTGATTGACGGATTCGACAAGCAGGGCCCACGCCAGCTTGCGGCCGGCTAGCGCTCGCCGGGCAAAGCTTCCGACCATTCGAGCCAAGCGTTCAGGTGCTGCGCCCTTCGCTTCGGCAACCTCGCGAAAGGCTTCGATCTCATGTCGGGAAGCGCGCTTGTACACTTCCGAAAACAGAGCCGTCTTCGACGGAAAGTGAACGTAGACGCTGCCTGTCGAAACGCCGGCTTCCTTGGCAATGTCGGGAATACTCGTCCTCCCATAGCCGGATTCCGCCACGAGGCGATGCGCCGCCATCACGATCTGCTCGCGCGCGGCGTCGATCCGGCCTTGCATCTTGGGTGTGCGGCGGTAGGCCATTAAGTATTGAACCCCAATTCATTCTTTTGTATCGTGCTTCTTACAACAGATTGATCCGTCATGTCTCGGTCTTGAGGAAGTCAGGATGAAACACGGACCACAAGCTGGAATCTTACTTTGGCCGCGCGAATTGCGCGAGTGGATGTCGGCCGGATCGTCCAGGAACAATTCGGAGGAGTGGCTGAACGATCCTGCTCGGCAAGGAGCTTGCCGCCGAGTGGGGCGGCTGGGTGGTCTATGTCCAGGCGAATCTTGCCGACGTCCCGGCCATCGCCTTGTACGAAAAGTTCGGTGTCCGGGAGGACGTCCTGCATTTCGACATCGCAGTCGTTGCCAAACGCATGGATAAAGGGGCTGTGAAGAGGCCATCGGCAGGCTACCCGCCCGGCACATAGCGGCGTTTCCTTGTCACCGCTTTCGTCACTCCTATGGAGGAAATCCCATGAGACCAATTGTTGCAGCCGTTTTTCTTGTCGGCGGCCTCCTTTGCGGCCTTCCGGCCTCCGCCCAGACTCCAGGATCTACGGCAGCCTTTGAGATGCCGCTCAACGTCGATGACTGGCGACCGGACATTGTCGGGCAGAACGGCATGTATCGGTTTCGACAGGCGCAGGGCGGCTGCCAGATTACCTTCGTACAAAATCTCGGTGCGGATGCGGCAAAGGCGGCGGGCCGCACAACGGCCGATACGATCGAAGCCTATGTGAAACGCTTGAGCGCGCAGGTCGGCGATGTGATGAGGACCAAAGCTCCCGACCTCGTGCTGCGAGCCAACATCGGAAATCCGGTAACCTTCATGTCGGAGGAGGTTCGCTATCGTGGGAACGACGGCGCTGAGTATCGCAACCGGATTGCGACCCAATGGGTGGAGGCCGTGGAACTGTTGATCGTCGCTGCCTGTCCGTCCAGCGAATGGGAGAGCCAGAAAGCTGCCATCGACGCTTTCATCAATAAGGTCTCCGTACATCGCTCGACGAAATTATAAAGGAGAGCCTGCATGAAACAATACAATGAAGCAGGGCGCGCTGCTTGCTCATATCTAGCAGGTTGGATCGTCGATGGATGGCGCAGCGCGACAATTCTGGCGATCGCTGCTCTCAGTCAGCCCGCTTCGGCGCAGACGGGGCATTTTCCCCATGCGCGGGAAACGAATGAGCAATTGATCGCCCTCTACGACAAGGCTGCGGACCTATGCGTGCGCAATCCTCATCGAGACGTCGAGGTGGCGGTCGCGTGCCAATCCATGGCGATCTATGGAATGGCCCTCAACGAACGCGGCATGTGCCGCGGTAAGCAGGATGAGGCCAATGCCTTCCACAAATGGCATGAATGTGAGGCTGGCTCGATGCGCTTTCCCGAAGTCGAGCTGCCCGCGAGTTTCCGATAATCGTAGGCGCACGGGGCGAATGGAGGCTTCGCGCATATGAAAAAAGCTCGCAGAAAAGCCAGGGCGATCCTCATCAAGAGGATCAAGCAGATCGGAATGATTGCAAGCGGGGCAGGGTTCTTTTCATGGGCGACCTACAATGTAATACTGTTGATAATGGACGGTACGGTATACGGTGGGTCATACGGGTATCGCCGCTGGCTTCGCTATGAGGTAGACGGCGCCACATTCGTGGCGCACGCCGTTATGCATATTGTCGTTCTGGCTGCGCTCGCATTTGTGGGCCTTTTGTATGCGGTTCATTTTATGAAAGTCGTGAAAGCGCGTTGGTTGTAAACGGTAACGGCGTACCATGACCCTGCATATCATCGGCACCCATATCCAACTGAGCACAAAGCTTCTCCTGCGGTTCGGGGCGCCCCTCGGCGCCATCTGGATGGGCGGCTATCTGCTCAACATCCTCTTGCTGCGCGGCGCGGTCGAGATCGGGCTCCTCAGCCGGTTCGCGGGGCTGATCGCGCTTGCGCCGATCATTCTGCTCCAGCTCGTCGTCTTCGCCGCAATGTTCATCGTGCTGCGTGACGGGCTGCCGCTGCTGCGAAGACGCAAGGACCCGCCCTCGCCGGAAACACCGGAAGCGAAGGCATCGGAGGTCCGCGACGGTAGCGTCTTCGCCGGCGCCCTGTTGGCCGTCCTCATTCCGTTCTACGGCTATTATGCGGGATGGGGCTTTCTGTCGAACACCCTGCGCGACTATTCCAAGCTGTTCCTCGACATCCAGATGAGCCGGATCGATTTCCAGAAGCCGGACAATTTCGGGCCGACTGCGCTGGAGGTGGAGGGTTCCTTGTGGATTGCGGTGGCGGTTCTGGTCATATGGGCGCTTCGCCGAACCGCCAAGGAACTGCACAAGAAGACCGGCAGCGGTCTCTGGTCCCTGCTTGTCGTCGCCTGCGAGGCGACATGGGCGATGCTCGGCCTCTATCTGATCTCGAAATGGCAGGCCGACTTGGCGAGGTGGCTCGCGCAATTTCCTTCGCCGCAGGAGCTGTTGCGGTCGTTGATATCGGCGGCCAGGGCCGAGGTGACGAGCCCGGCCGCGCGCCCGGTGGACTGGCCCGCCGAGTTCGAGCTTTCGCAATGGTTGACTTCTTTGTTCTGGTACTCGGCCCTGCCGCTGATCTGGTTCAATCTCGGCGCCATCATCTACGGCCACGACCTGAACATGATGACGAGCGCGACAAGGCGCGTCACAGACCGCGTGTTGAACCGCTGGACCAGCCTGCCGAAGCCGCTTACCGATTTCATCGACTACTTTTGGGGCGGCGTCGTCAGGCGATGGCACGCGGTCGTCAACGGCGTGATGCTGGCCGCGTCGGCCGGCGTCGCGCTCACCGTTTCCGTCATCGTGCTGTGGCGACTGGCCGATTGGCTGGGACGGTGGGCATGGAATGGCGCCGCGCATCTCATTGGCCCGCAGGATCCGCTGGTCTGGCGGCTCGCCCAGAAGCCGCTGAACATGCTGTTCGGCATGCCGGGGCAGCCGCAAGATGGTGTCGTCATCGTCGTCGTGCAGTTCTGCATCCTCGCCGCCGGGCTGGAACTTGCCGGGCGCGCCCAGGCTCGCGCGAACGTCGCGCCGGCGTCGCAAGGCGGACAGGGCAAAGACGCTTTATTGCTCGGGCTTGATGGTGCGCACGTTCGGACTGATCTCGAAAGCAAGCGCTGACGGGCGCGTGCCGGGGCCCGAGATGTGCAGGGTTACCCGGTCGAGGGCAGCCCTTGGAAGGCGGTAAAGCTGGTCCACCGTCGTGCGCCCGGATTCGACAAGGCCCGAGAGGTTGCAGGGGCGGTTGTCCTTGTTGTCTGATGCAAGAAGCTGCACGACCCCGCTTACCGCCATATCGTATAGCGGCAACCAGATCTCGCCATTCTCGCCGCGGATGCTGGCGCGGCAATCGACCCATGCCGACGCGGTCTCGGACGATGCCTCAAGATCGAGGCGCACGAAGAGCAGGCCGCGCTCCGGCCTGCTCTCGATGACCACGGCCTGTGCTTCCGTGACCCTGACACGAAGGCCTTCCAGTTCGCCTTCAGCAGCATCGGCCCGCACCACGTTCCATTCCCTCTGGTGGGCGAAGTCCCTGAAATCGGACCAGCCCGTTACGACCAGCGTGACTGCGAACAGGGCAAACGCGATTCCGAGCCAGATGACATGCCTCATGGCTCGAGCCTCAGCAGGTCCTGCTTTTCCGGCAGGGTTGGCGGCGCGGCAAAGTGCACGGCGCTGTCCAGAATCGGATTGCCGCGCGCCAGCAGCGCCAGCGTCCCGCCGGCGATCTCGTCGTCGGGCAACTCGAACACTGCAAGCGCCGTGTCTTCCAGCCCCGGCTGGAACCAGGCGGAAGGCAGGGTGTGCGGCACGTTTTCGATACGAATCGTCTGGCTGTACTGGCGCCCCGTCGCGCCGAGCCAGATCGCCTCGATCTGTCGCGATTCCTTGTGAGCGCCTATGGAAAGCTCGGCGACGAGGAACGTCGCGGATGTGTCGCGCACCACGTCGGCGCCAAAGGCCGCATAGGAAATCGCGCCGGCAGACCTAAGCCCGACCAGCTTCGCCGTGAACAGCCGGCCCTGCCCGACGCCGTTCTCGTCGGCATGGACGCCAAAGGGCTGGAAGCTGCTGTTGTAGTCCGGCAGCGTGTTCATCATCGCCCCGAGGAACCCGGCTCCGAGAAGTGCGGCCACCAGATTGGCGAGATGCTTCATGCGCCGCCCTCCGGCCGTGCGGTCAGCACGCCCGTCGGATAGGGCATGAGCCAGCTTGCCTTGGCATAGAGATTGTCCTTGAGCTTGAACTGCTCTGCGGAAAATTCGATCGCCACCTCCTGCGCGCGCCAGTTCTCGGGCAGGTCCCAGACGATCGACACATCCTCGGCTATACGGGGATGGAGCTGCCTCAGAGGTTCCTTGTCGCGGTCGAGAATGACCTGTGGGGTGGGAAATTTCCTGCCGCCCGAGGAAAGCACAGGCAGCAGTTCAGGGAAACCGAATACCGCAACCTGGCTCTCGCCGGTCACGTTCTCCAGCCGGCCCGCGAGAACGAGCTTCCGGCTGCCCTTGGCGCCGGCCGCCGGCGAAGGCGCCGTGTTTTCGACGGTGAGCCTTCGCGGCGTGAACACCCCGCGTCCCACCTTCACGGGTTGATCGAAAGCGATACGCGGCGGCGCATCCGGAACGCGCGCTTCCTCAACCTTCATCCACCATGTCGCCGCAATGGCGGCGATGACGCCGATGGTAGCGGCGATCCGCACCCATATCTGACGGAATGCGGAACTCAGCAAGGGTCGAACCATGGCGACATAAAAGCGAAAGTCCCGCGCAGGTTCAACCCGGCTGGCGATGGCTGCAACGGACTGACGCGCAAATAACGTAAGAAGGTGCCGAAAAAGTCCCAAACCGGCGATAACTGACTTGTCCCTCACAGCAGAAATAACCGCTGACGATGACCCTCAGCTGGATCCGGTTTCGGAAGCGAGGATCGCCGATACCAATGACCGAGATGGGGTCGACACCTGCCGACTAGCTGATCACGGTTCGCGCCGTGATACCAGAACGGCTCGACCTCGTGGAAAGGGAAACAGGCCTCATGCGTCGCAGGGCGGAAGCCGTCGTTCTTCGATCATGTTAGTCGATGATGGCGGCGCCCTCCGACTTCAAGCGGGCTAGGCCGTCCTTCATCTGCTGTAGCCGTTCAGGCGGGTGCCCTTGCCACTTCGTCACTTCGGCAATGACCCGTACCGGGTCGCGAGAGCGATAGGACAGCGTTGGATTACCAGGGAACTTCTTATCCGTCAGGTTGGGATCGTCCTCGATCGGCCCGGTTGGTTCCACGACATAAATCCGTTCCCGCTCACTGCCGGCGGCCAGTTCTGCGCCCCAGATCGCAGCGTCCAGCGTGCCGGCAAAATATACCCAGGATAGCGGATTGGCTTCGGAAAAGTTGGACCGGTAGCCGACGACGATCAAGTCTCCAGGGTTCAGATCGGCCTTGGTTCCGTGGAAGAACGATTGTGAAAACACGCTGGCAATCGCTGACATTGGCTTGCCTCCTTTTGATGTCAATCGACCCGCTTTCTTGACACAAGAACCTCGGCTTGCAGCAAGTCCGGCACTCGGTGGTTGGACAATGAGAAGGGGGAGATGCGGCGACTTCTTCCTGGCCAACATCCAGCAACCCACTGAGGCGGGCCACAAGCCTGACGTTCGATCTTGATAGGCCATGAGCGGCTTCGGCGACATGGCGGACACCAGCACATCAATTGTGAGATCGCAGTCCCTGAAGCGCCAGGCTCCGCCCTTGAGGTGAAACCAACTTTACTCCCGGTGCCTGTGCGGCTGATTGTTGCGACGCCTGGAAAGTCAGGATTTTTGTGAGAAACGCTGGACGAAACGTTCTAACAAAGCGCCGCCTAGAGCAGGCAAACATCCGAACATCGCCAGTTGAGGTATCCCGGTAACATCAAATAAGTTCGAGAGGAGAATTGCTATCAGCGCGCCAACGAAGGCGCCGATGATATACGGCAAATAGCTTCTCATCCTACATCTCCCTCTTGATCGCAAAAGTCCCAAAAGCAGTGTCACCTCTGTGACTAACTGTACGCGACGGATATGGTCCATGACGACGGCCTCTGCAAATGGCTGCTTTCCAGATCATCGCTTCATGCCGCGAACGGCCGAGATTAAGGTCGGAAGCCGAACGGTTGGCTCTTGCGGGTAACTTGCATTTCGGAGCTGCAAAAGTCGATCGTGGATAGTTTTTCAGCGTCCGCCATTTTTATGGTAAGCTAAGAGATTTGCGACGATTCAAGAGCCAATGCACGCGTCATGACCTCATGATGAGCAGCTCTGTGAGAGCGTTTTTCAGGCGCGACATATCCCAAGGCAGATGCTCATCTTTGGCGACTGGCTGGGTATGCTGTTCGGGGCGGGCGTCATCCTGATCCTAGGAGGCCTCGCACTGGTCGCAGCCAACAAGCGTGCGGTTCGCCTGGCCGATACGGCAAGGAAGTCGGGGCAGAGTTAGCTTCTAACGATGCTCCCTCGCTCTCCGCACACAGAGAGCGGTTTGGCCTGCCTCCACGACAGGCCTTTTTTATGAGAGTGGAGGAACGTCACATCTGAGGGCCCGCTTCCAGCAGCTTTCACTTCCTGCCACAGACATGGTGAGCATGAAACCTGCCAGAGACTATCGCACGTGGGCACGATGCTCGAAATCGACTGTTCTCAACCTGAGGTCGCAGTGACGTGACGAGCGAAGTTGTCGAGAACATTCTGACACCGATCTTCTACGGACGGGGTTGGAATGGCGACCGGAGAGCCCTTGCCAGCGGCGACAGTTCCCATCGGGTTTCTCTTCAGTTCCAAAACGCTGGCCGTGACCTCGGAGAGGATCATATGCGGCATCGTGCTCTCCGTAAAATGAGCACCGTAAATAGCACTCGAAACAGGTCTCTTCAAAACATCCTCGGCGCGCTTCCCGCTGGTGCGCGTGCCGGGGCGGCGGTGCGTGCCGGAAAAGAGAGGGGGAGGGGGGAGGGGACGCGCGCGGCGAGCTGAGGTGTCCGGAGAGTGGCTCCGGCCGGCCGCCACGGAGAAACGACATGGCAAAGGCCATCGAGAAAATCACCCTCGATCCGTCCGAAGGCATTCCCTTCGATCTGCTTGATCTCTCTCAGGAGAACGTCCGCAACGTCAAGCTCGGCGTTTCCATCGAGGATCTCGCGGACGATATTGCGCTGCGCGGGCTCCTCATGAGCCTGAACGTTCGTCCGAAGCGCAACAAGGACGGTGAGGAAACCGGCCGCTACGAGGTTCCCGCCGGCGGCAGGCGTTACCGCGCTCTCGAATTTCTGGTCAAGCGGAAGCGAATGGCGAAGACGGAGCCGGTCCCCTGCATCGTCAAGCGCCGCGCCGTCACCTCGATCGTGGACGACTCGCTCGCCGAGAATGTCCACCGCCTTCACCTCCATCCGCTCGATCAGTATCGCGCGTTCCAGCGATTGCGTGAACAGGGTCTCAGCGAGGACGAAATCGCGGCACGCTACTTCATTTCTGTCGCGACCGTGAAGCAGAGGCTCCAACTGGCTTCGGTCTCGCCGCGCCTGCTCGAATTCTACGCGAACGACGAGATGAAGCTCGAACAGGTCAAGGCTTTCTCAATCACCAATGACCATGCCCGCCAGGAGCAGGTCTGGGATACGGTGACGAGGTCTCACAACCAGGAGCCGTACTACATTCGTCGGCTTCTCACCGAAACAGCGGTGCGCGCCACCGATCGTCGTGCAGTCTATGTCGGCGTCGAGGCCTACGAAGCGGCGGGAGGTGTCGTCCTGCGGGATTTGTTCGAGGAGGATTACTGGCTTCAGGACCCCGCCCTGCTGGAGCAGCTCGTATTCGAAAAGCTGAAGGTCGATGCCGAGACCGTAAAGGCCAAGGAGGGCTGGAAGTGGGTCCATGAGGCGATCGATTTCCCGTATGGCCACACCTGCGGGCTGCGGCGCTTCTATGGTCAGCAGGCCGAGCTCACCCAGGAAGAACTTGCGCGCTACGATGCGTTGAAGGTGGAGTATGACAAACTCGATGCCGAATATGCCGAGGCGGACGACTATTCCGAGGAAACCGAAATCCGGCTTGAGGAACTCGGCAACGAGATCGATCAGCTCAACGACCGGCCCTATGTCCTCGATCCGGAGGAGGTCGCTCGCGGCGGAGCCTTCATCTCGCTCGGTGCTGGCGGCGAGCTGAAGATCGAGCGCGGCTTCGTGCGTCCCGAGGACGAACCTGACACCGAGGGTGACGAGAGCGATGTCAACGATGGCGGCGATCCTGCATCGGATAGCGAGGGCGACTCGATCAACGGCAAGCAGGCCGATGTCGAGCAGCCGGAGGAGGATGATGACAAGATCCGTCCGCTCTCCGACCGGCTCGTTGAGGATCTGACCGCCACGCGCACCGTGGCGCTGCGAAACGCACTTGCAAGTGATCCTGCGATGGCCTGGATCGCCGCGCTGCACGTCTTCGTCCTGCAGACGTTCTATCCGTATAGTTCGGACTCGTGCCTGGAGGTTACGGTGCAGAACACGACCTTTGGGCAGACGCAAGGGCTCGGTGAGACGCCCTGGGCGAAGGAGATCGAGCAGCGCCAGGATGCATGGGGCCATGACTTGCCGAAGAACCCAGACGAACTCTGGGACTTCCTGGTCGCGCTCGATGAGGCCAGCCGGCAGGCGCTGTTTGCACATTGCGTGTCGCTGTCGCTCAACGCCATCGTTCAGACCTGGAACCGCCGGTCGGCCAAGATTGCCCATGCCGGACAGGTCGCCCGGTCGATCGGGTTCGACATGGTGGAAGCCGGTTGGACTCCGACGGTCGACAACTATCTCGGCCGTGTGACCAAAGCGCATATCCTCCAGGCGGTTCGCGAGGCGCGGGGTGAACAGTCTGCCCAGCTTATCGACCACCTGAAGAAGCAGGATATGGCCCGCGAGGCCGCCCGTCTGCTCGAAGGCAGCGGCTGGCTTCCTGAGCCGCTCCGCTCCGCGGCCGATAAGGCTCGGCTCGAGGACAGCACGGCGGAGGACGTCGATGAGGACACGATTGTGGAAGACGCCGACGTCGATCGCCCAGCATTCCTCGCCGAAGGTGCAGAGGACGAAGACGCCGTTCACGAGAATGGCGAGTGCGAGGAACGTCCTCACCTCGGCGCGGCGGAATAGCCGCCCTTCATCCTCGCAACACCAAGGCCCGGCCCTGCCGGGCCTTTCTGCATTCTCGACACGGAGAGCACGCATGTCCGCATCTCTCATTTTCGATATCGCGCCGCTCGGCTCGCTCGTGGCTTATTGCGACCGCATCGCATCACCAAAAAAGGGGCAGCTTGCGGCGGGGCAGCGCAAAGTACCGAAAAGAGGGTCCCCCGCGGCCACCCGTGTTGCGGCAGTGCGCAGGTCCAGCTGCCGCTCCTCCATCTACCTGATCAACCCGGTTGTCGCGCAAACGGCCAGCCGGGCCCTTTTCTTCCAGGAGACATCATCATGAACACCATGGTTTCCCGCCCACGGCCGGCCGGTGGCGGCTTCAAGGTCGACATCTCGCGCGGAGAGCGGATCGGGCGAGTATCGTCCGAGTGGTTCTCCCGGCCCGCCGACGATCGCTATCTTTCGCTGTCCGAACTCTATCGTACCGTCAAGTCGAGGGCCGAAAACGCACGCGCACGGACCGTTGAAAGTGCTGCAATCCGTGTCGAAGCCACCCGCGACAACGCCGAGCGTCTTGCGCTCGTCGTGCCCGGTGAGCGTCAGGCGCTAGCGCCCACGCACTGGAGCTATGGACAGCTATGTAGCCTCGTCGGTGCGCCTTCAAGTTATATGCGCCAGTTGCCCGCGCCGCTCGCCGCGATCAACCTCCAGCACGGTCTCCTCAACCACCGTGCCGAACAGGTGAAGACGCTGGAAACGGACGATGGGCGCATCGAACTACGAGCGGTGACAGGTTCCGAATACGGTCGAATCTGGGATCACGAACTCGTTTCGGCGGTGATGAATATTGCCGGAAACGGGACAGGCGACACGATCTGGAAGGTGCCCGGCGTTCTCGACTGGTCGAGCATGACCCACAATCCCTTCGTCGACATCACCAAGGACACGACCACCCTTTATGCATCGGACAGAGATGTTTTCCTGTTTCTGGTCGACGACACACACCCGATCGAAGCCGGCCGCCTTCCGAACGGTGAACCTGATCTGTATTTCCGTGGATTTTATGCCTGGAACAGCGAAGTCGGCTCGAAAACCCTCGGTATTGCAAGCTTTTACCTGCGTGCTGTGTGTTGCAACCGAAACCTTTGGGGCGTCGAAAATTTTGAGGAAATCACCATCCGGCACTCGAAATTTGCAGCCAATCGCTTCGCCCATGAGGCCGCGCCTGCACTGACCAGCTTCGCCAATTCCTCTCCCGCGTCCTTCATTGCCGGCATTCGCGCTGCGCGCGAACGCATTGTTGCACGCAACGATGAAGATCGTGAGAGCTTCTTACGCAAACGCGGGTTCACTAAGGGCGAGACAGGCAAGATCATCGAGACGGTGCTTCAGGAAGAAGGCCGGCCGCCGGAGTCGATCTTCGATTTCGTCGCCGGCATCACCGCGCATGCCCGCGGAAAGACGCACCAGGACACCCGGCTCGAGCTCGAAGGTAAGGCCCGGAAGCTGCTCGAAAGTGCGGCCTGACCGCCGATCGTCAGCCACCTTTTCAATCCGATCCATGCCGTCGCGCGGTCGAATCCGCCGGCGGCATTTTTGTACGTTGCAGAGGCGTTGCCATGTTTCATCATCGTTCCTTCTGAAAAATTCTACGCCCCCATCGCGTCGCGCTGGGTGATGTTCCCTCGTGAACCGTCACACACCCAGGCGCCATTCGACGGAGATCGCATCGGCGGCAGGATCCATACCGGTGAGTGGTTTGAGGTCGATCAGGCTTCGTTTGACGAAATGCGAAATGTCGGGCGGCCGCTTTTCCTCCGTCCCGGCACCTTTGTATTGTCTGCCTTCAATACAGACAACGTCGTGTTCCTGTTCCTCCATGACGATCATGTGTCATGCCTGCTGGTTCTTTGGCCACTGCGACTTGTCGGTCTTGGGCAGCGTCGTAATGTTGCGTAACGCGATCATGGCCAGGGAAACCGGACCTCGTTCCGATGGCCTGTCGTGCTGTGAACGTTCATCCGGCACGTCGACTAGGCTGACCGTGCGGTTTCGCACGCCAGTATCATGGCAGCCGCGGCATCTCTCCTTCCGCCACGCGCCAGACCCAGGGCTTGATCTCCGGCCTTGCCTCGATCATGTCGGCGAGCGCATGCTCATACTCCTCGCTCGCACCGGCAGGCACGATGAACATCGCAATCGGGGCCGGCTTCTGCTCGGGCAACGTCACCGACACGATCGGCTGGTCGCGTGTCAGGTTGAAACGCAATCCCTTGACGCTCTTGCGCTTGAGGCCGCTCAACCGTTCCAGCAGCCGCAATTCGTCGAGCGTCTCGAACGGAATCCAGTGCTCGTTGACGACCATCAAGGCGATTTCCTCGACCGAGGCGATGCCTGCGCTCGAAATCCCGAACGTCGCAATGACGATCAGATGGAACGCCTCGTTGGACCGCCAGAGTTCCAGTTCAGCCTCATATCGCGCGGCAAGCCGCCGCCACGCACCGTCCTCGACCATCAGCGCAAACGGCAGATGCCGGATCGCGATCTTGTGGCCTTCCCTCGCAGCGGCGAACTCCTTGATCTCACCCACCATCAGCATCAGCTTGCGCGGCCCGGATCCGTTTGTCTGAACACCTTTAAGGGCGGCGGCGCGCCGCGCGGAAATTCCGTCCTTGTCGTCTGGATGAAATACCTCGGGGACGAAAAGGATATCGCTCAACGGCCCGCCCCTTGCTGTCATTTGCGATGCCGCGTTGATGAGGCTGTTGCGGACCCTGACCCAGCCACGCTTGCCGGCCCATGTTGAACGCCATTCCGTCAACTCGCCGGCTTCCCAAAGATAATGCAGCATCGCCCGCAGTGAGAGCTTCCTGACTTCACTGTGGATGCTCGACTCCGACGGTTCAGCCGGAATGCTCGGCGCGGCACGCGGGCCTCGCTTGGTAAGGGTGAAGTCCAGCTTCAGGTCGGCTTTGCCGCTCGCGTCGATCTGAATTGCGTTGCCGATCAGGGGGCCAAGCCCCGATAGTTCATAAGGCGGTTCATAAGACGGGCAGGCCGGATCGTGATCGCGACCTGACAGCGGCATGCGCTTGACGAGATGCTGCCCGTCCAACCGTGCGATATACATCGGAACGGGTGGTTCCTTGCACATGCACAGCGGCCGAAGCCGCTGCTCGTAGGCGTGGGGCAGGGCATCTCGAAATTCGGCTGAATCCTCGTCTAGCGCCCGCTCGCCAATTCTGAACCTTCGCATCCCCAACTCCTCATCATTCCCGCCGGAGGGATACATTCCGCCGGACTTCTATCAATCAATTTTAGCACGAATACACCTTTATACTATCCGATGCAGGACAGTATAACCTTCCCGTGCGGCCAGGCCGTGAAGGGCTGGGCCGGCGGTGCCGGCGCTGGCCGGCATCATCCCGAACTTCTCGAGCGTGCGCTTTTCCTCGAGCGCAATGCACTGACCGGACGGCACAGCCGCTTCGACGAAGTCGAATTTGGGGCGACCTGGGAAGAACTGGTTCGCAACGCCGACCGCTTTCCGAGTTCCAACACCACTGTCGGGCTCGGACGCAATTTTTGCCTGGAGCCACTGGGCGAGAACGAACCACGTTATCGATGCCGATTTCCGTGTGCGGCGTAGCGCGGCCGACCGCGCACGCTTCATCGCCCGAGCGGCCGAGAGCTTCAGAACGACGACAACGCCTTCGATCGCCGTCGCTGTGGCGACGTCGCCCAAGCCTTCCTTGGCTCAAACAGCATGGCGGAGCCGGTGCTCCGCCGTCCAAACCACGATTGTCTCTTTGAAAGGACCGACCCGTGATACCCATGCCTCGCCCGGACGCCTATTCCTGATTGACGCCGCCCCATCCAAGGGGCACGTCCTTGAACTGCACAGCCTCGCCGGAGTGAAAGGTCAGTCCGCTATCGAGCTTGGCTGCACCTCAGAGAATTAAAAAACATGCTAAAATAGGCATTGAAAAACATACCAATTCAGGTACACATTTGGATCTAGAAGGAGAAGCCTCTATGCAACGTGTAGAAGCCGAGGTTGCAGTCAGCATATCCGACCTCAAACAGAGCCCCAAGCGAGTATTCGACGAGGCCGCAGGCGCGCCCATCGCGATCCTCAACCATAATCGCGTCATGGCCTACATGGTGCCGGCGAGCGTGTACGAGGCCATGATCGAAGAACTGGATGACCAGGCGCTGGTCAGGATCGCCAAGCAGCGGCAGGCCGAGGGCGGCAAGCCGGTGAAGGCTAGGATCAAGGGCGACGATATCGCGTTCGACTGAGTATGTTCTGGAGTTCGACCCGGTAGCGCGCCGGGAGTGGAAGAAACTCGGCCACGAAATCCGCCGCCAGTTCACGAAGAAGCTCTCCGAGCGGCTCCAGCACCCCCGTGTGCAAGGCGACGCCCTGCATGGCATGCCCGATCATTACAAGATCAAGCTGCGATCCGCCGGATACCGGATGATCTACCGTGTCGACGACGGAACGGTCACGGTGATGGTGATCGCGGTCGGCAAGCGCGAGCCGCTGGAGGTCTACGACAAGGCCGCAAAGCGGCAACAATAGCGCCCGACCAGCGCCAGGCGGTGACAGCGGACAACAAAAAGCCGCGGAATGCAAGGGGCGCCGGAGTTTCGTCGTCAGTCTCGGAGTCAGATCGATCGCTCCCCGCCGCAGTTCTGCCAGCCCCGACTGGAACGCCACCACTGGGATCGGGCCAGCCAGCGACGGATGTGCGATGAACGGCGCATGGGGCGTCTCGCCGTGCATGTGATAGCGTAGGGTCATCGCTTCGGACACGGCCGCCGAGTTCAACCCCGCGCCGCGCGGACGAGGCGTTGAATGCGCCGCCCCCGCTCTTCATGCGCAGCGGCATGTTCGCCATGACCGAGTTCAAGGGAACGGACGTGACAAGCGTTTACTTCGCAATTCCCATTCGTGCGCGTCAACGCTGGTTCCACGGTTACTGCCAACTCACCGACCGACACAATCCAGAGAAAATGTGCGCTCCGATCATAGCGCATGAAACCTACGCAATGGACAGCATGACACGGGAGGAAAGCTGAAGCTCATCTGGAGCCGCATGCCCGACAACTACAAGGGGCACGCCGGTTCGCTCAACCCGTTGGCATGGCCGGCGGAGCATCGAGGCAAGCGCACCCTTCTCATCCATGGCGGGGGGGGTGCCGGCAACATCCCCACCCTGCTCGAGGATGTTGCCGATAAGCAGATCGAAGCGCTCCTGGGCGATTATCATCCACCCCTTCGCGGCCACGGGAGCGGTTGAAAATGCAAATCAGGCGCAAACCCCGACCAAGCGAAAAGCAGCTGCATCTCGCCCATTCCCTTTATTCGGCCAGTCTCGGCGCACACGATCCGGGCCGGTATCGGTCGACGCCCGAAGGCGCCCCCGATGTTGCGGCGCTGGTCCGCCCCGGCATGGCAGTGCGTACCTCTTACGCCACCGGCGGGATCGTCATCGAAGTCGCCGGCCTATATGTGCATGTCGCACATGATGGCAAGGAATACCCGCACTTCACCATCGTCTATGTGTCAGCCGATCGCTATGGCGGCACCGCGATCTTGATCGCCACTGGATAAACGAATGCGTCGTCGTCGGCGGCCGCAACCTGATGCTTCTCGCAGCCAGTCCCGATGAGGTGTTCATCGAGGGTTCGTGAAACAAGCGATCGTGTGGCGGCGCTTTTCAAGCGAAACGTCATCAGTTCTGACGTTGTGAACCCGCGGACATCGCCGCAGAGGAAGAGAGGGGGCCGGGAAGGGTTGGCCCGGCGGGGTTGGAGAGCGCCCGGGCGGGCCGTCCCTTTCCCGCTCTCGACAGGATTCTCCATGAACGTTATCCTTTCCCCGGCCGCAAATGCGGCCGCCGTTCCCCTCGTGTCGCCCGATCGTGCCATCCAGATTCTTGAGGCCGCAAGAGCGCTCGCCCCTCTACTCGCACGAGGCGCTGCGATCGGCGTGACCGATCTCCGCGCCGTCATGTCCAATGCCTTCGGCGGAAGCGACGCCGCAGGTTTCTGGACATGGAAAGATGCCTACGAGACGACCGAAGCCGCGCAGATCCTGTTCCTGCGCAAGTTCGGACCAGCGATCATGACCCGCGCCGACGGCCAGCACGCTGCGCTCGCCATGCTGGAAAAGATCGCGTCCCTGATGCCGACCCATACGCGCCGCTCGGAGGAGAGCCAGGCGCTGCAGCAACTCTCAACACCGATGCCGCTCGCCTACGTCGCGACCCGCGCCGCTGGCATCCTTCCCGACGATATCGTCCTCGAACCGTCCGCTGGCACCGGCCTGCTCGCCATCTTCGGCGAGCTTGCCCGTGCGCGCCTTTCCCTCAACGAATACGCGCCGGTCCGCCATTCGCTACTCGGGCAGCTCTTCCCCAGCGCGGCCGTGACGCGGCACGACGCGGTCCATATCGACGATTACCTCGATCGCGCAGTCTGCCCGACCCTCGTCGTGATGAACCCCCCGTTCTCGGCGGGGGTACATGTCGAAGGTGTCGTCGCAGACGCCGCGTGGCGTCATCTGTCGGCCGCGTTTGCACGGCTTCAGCCAGGCGGCCGTCTGGTCGCGATCACAAGTTTCAGCCTTTCCCCCGACAATCCCAAATGGCGTTCGGCGTTCGTGCGCTTGCAGGAAAATGGCACGGCCCTGTTCAGTGCCGGGATCGCCGGCAGCGTCTATGCCCGTCATGGCACCACGGTGGAAACGCGCCTGACGGTCATCGACAAGATCGCGGCCGCCGATCCGAAGCAGCTGATCACGTCGAAGGGTGTCGCGCCAGACCTGCAAACGCTTCTCGGCTGGGTGGCAGATCTTCCGCCCCGTTCGCCGGCGACGGCGTCCAACTCCATCGGCGCCCTGTCGAACGGCATCCTGCGCGAAGTCGCCGCGAAGATGGCTGCACGCAAGGCCGTCGGCGCGATGCGCCCGACGGCGATCGCCGGTCGAGCCGCGCGCCCTATGCCATCGCGTGCGGCTGCTCGCCCCTCTACATCCGTCGATGACGAGATCGTCGAGCTTTCCTACGAGCTGCGCGATGCAGCGTCGAAGTCCAATAGCGGCGCGGCCGACGGCATCTACGAGCCATACCGGCTGCAATCGATCCACATCCCCGACACCAAATCCCATCCCGACAAGCTGGTCGAATCGATCACAATGGCCTCGGTCGCGCCGCCAAAGCCCACCTATCGCCCCCATCTGCCCAAACGCGTCATCACCAGCGGCGACCTGTCCGATGCCCAGCTTGAGAGCGTCATCTATGCCGGTGAGGCCCATTCCGGATACCTCGCCGGTCACTGGACGGTCGATTCCTCCTTTGACAATCTGAACGCTGTCCCGCCCGACACCGACAACGCCGTGCGCTTTCGGCGCGGCTGGTTCCTCGGCGACGGGACCGGCGCGGGCAAGGGGCGGCAAGCTGCCGGGATCATCCTCGACAACTGGCTGAAGGGGCGGCGGCGCCATGTTTGGATTTCCAAGTCCGATAAGCTGATCGAGGATGCCCAGCGCGACTGGAGCGCGCTCGGCCAGGAAAAGCTCCTTGTCACTCCGCTGTCGCGCTTCCGGCAAGGCAAGCCCATCACGCTCAGGGAAGGCATCCTCTTCACCACCTTCGCGACGCTGCGCACCGACGAGCGGGAAGGCAAGCGCTCGCGTGTTCAACAGATTGTCGACTGGCTCTGCCAGGACGATGACGATCACGGCGTGATCGACGAAGCGAGACTATTCGATGGCGTCATCATTTTCGACGAAGGCCACGCCATGGCCAACGCCGCCGGCGGCAAAACCGACCGCGGTGACAAGGCGGCGTCGCAACAGGGCAGGGCGGGTCTGCGCCTGCAGCGCGCGCTGCCCGACGCCCGCGTCGTCTATGTCTACGCAACCGGAGCCTCCGAAGTCGAGTCCCTTGACCGCTGAGAGCCCGGCGATCCTGTCGAAGCTGATGCAACGGCATCGCCTGATCGATGTCGTCAGCCGGTAACCGTGGAGAACGACCATGTTGTCTGCGTCGGAGCTGGCGGACCGTCTTGCCGAGGATGCTGAGGCGGTTTGCCGTCATTATCTTTCCGCCGGCCGAAAGGCCGGCAATTACTGGATTGTCGGCGATGTCCTCAACACCAAGGGGCGGTCGCTCTATGTGCATCTGGCGGGCCCGCGCAAAGGTCGGTGGGCGGATGCGGCGACCGGCCAGTATGGCGACCTGCTCGATCTCGTACGCGAGACCTGCGGGCTGATCCACTTCCGCGACGTTGCCGACGAGGCGCGGCGGTTTCTGAACGAGCCGAGGCTCGAACCGGCGTCGCCCCTGCGGGACGATCGATCGGCCAGCCGACCGCCCACAGAGCGGTCGCGGCGGCTTGTGCGCATGACGCAGCCGCTCGCCGGCACGCTCGCGGACCGGTATCTGCGCCAGCGCGGGATTCCGGACGCGTCCCTTCACCCGGTGCTGCGGTTCCATCCATCCTGCTACTATCGCGATCTCGCGACCGGCCGCAGGACGTCTTTCCCGGCCCTGATTGCCGCCGTCACCGATCCTTCCGGCGCAATCACCGGCGTGCACCGGACATGGCTGGATCCGGGCGGGAACGGCAAGGCGAAGGTCGAGGATCCCCGTCGTGCACTGGGCGGGCTGCTTGGCAATGCTGTGCGCTTTCGCTTTCCCGTCAATGTTTCCATCCCGGTTATGGCCGCCGGCGAGGGGCTCGAAAGCATCCTGTCGCTCTCGCATGTCATCCCCGGCATGCCGATGGTCGCGGCGCTCACGGCCAATCATCTCGCCGCCTTCCGGCTCCCTGCTGGATGCCGGCGCGTCTACATTGCCGCCGACGCCGATGCCGCGGGCCGGCACGGCATCGAGGGTTTGAGCCGGCGCGCGCAGGCGCTGGGCATCCTGCCGCTCGTGCTCTCCCCTGAGCTTGGTGACTTTAACGAAGACCTGCGCCGGCTCGGTCCGACCCGACTGGCCCGGCATCTTCGGGATCAGCTCGCCCCCCAAGACGCGGATCTTGGTATCTGGAAAGAGCGATTGACCGCCAGTTAGCGTTCGCCGCGTTTTCCCTGCTGTGGGGGCGATCACTCCGGCTGCATTTTCGGCCTGTGGAGCAGGGAAGTGGCTGCGGCTATGGCTCCCTGGACCGCAACCAGGTGGAACGGATGCTTCGCGACGTGCTGGACGCCGCCGACTGCGCCGTGCTCAGAAGAACCCCGAAATCCCATGACGGCGTAGCCCAACCGCTTGCATGCTTGCTGAAACGTCCTTCTGCCACAGAAGGCTATTCATTCGACCTTTCCGGAGGATTCGAGGCAGCTCTTAGGAGAACGGACGGTCTGAAGCTCCGGAAGAACGCTCTGCTGGGCCCGGTCCCGCTGAACCAGCATCTTAGGCAGTTCGCCCCGTGGCATGCATCCGGGGCTTGCGCAAGTGATTTCGAAATGGACGGATTTATGCTTTAATCTGGACGGAAACTCCGTTAAAGATGGCCGTATGACTTCTTCAGAATCGTCGCGTCAAATAATAACCCGCAAGGTTCGGCCGCTTGTCGAAACAGCACTCACTGACACGCGGGTTGTCCTGATCACTGGTCCGCGACAGGCAGGCAAGACGACCCTTGCCAAACAATTTGCCCGTAACGGGAGGCCGTATATCACACTTGATGATGCGGGTGCGCTGAACTCCGCCCGCTCGGACCCGGTCGGTTTCATCAGAGGGCTCCAGGGAGCTGTCATTGACGAAGTCCAGCGAGTACCGGAGCTTATGTTGTCGATCAAAGAGAGTGTGGATCGAGATGACACACCGGGCAGGTTCTTGCTGACCGGGTCTGCCAACATCGCAACCATTCCCGCGATTGCCGACTCCCTTGCTGGCCGTATGGCTACCATCTCTCTGCTCCCGTTCGCTCAGTCGGAAATCCGCTCCACTCCCGGCCGTCTGATCGAGCGTCTCTTTGCTGGCGAAGACGTCATAGCGGATGAGAAGCCTGTTCTCGGCGATGAGTTGATCGCACTTGTCCTGCGGGGCGGTTATCCGGAGGCTCTGCGCAGGGCGACGCCCGCCCGCCGTTCCGCGTGGCTTGAGGATTATGTCGCCCAGATTCTTGATCGCGACGTTCGCGACATCGCAAATATCGAACAATTCGACCGGTTGCCCCGGTTATTGGAGGTGCTCGCCGAGCATTCAGGACAATTGATCAACCATTCAAGCTTCGGTGCGGCTCTCGGTTTTTCGAATGTCACCGCCCAGAAGTACGTTTCGATCCTTGAGCGGCTGTTTCTGATCAGAACGTTGGCGCCGTGGTCGAACAATCGGCTGAAGCGGCTGATCAAGACGCCGAAACTGCACTTTCTGGATAGCGGCCTCCTCTCGGTGTTGCGAGAGGACGAGGAGGAGGCGTTGAGGATGGATCGTTCACGATTTGGGCCCGTGCTTGAAAGCTTCGTCTTCTCGGAGCTGCTGAAACTGGCATCCTGGGCAGAGCGACGAGTATCATTCTCGCACTACCGGACCAAAGACCAGGATGAGGTCGACATTGTAATCGAGGATAGACGCGGTCGGATCATAGGCATCGAGGTGAAAGCTTCTGCAACGGTACGGCGGCAAGACTTTCGGGGGCTGCGCCAGCTACAGGAAGCCACAGGTGATCGCTTCGTGCGCGGCTTGGTCCTGCACGACCATGACCGGGTTACGCCATTCGGCGAGAAATTGCAGGCGGCACCCTTCTCTGTCCTGTGGTCGATGTAAGTCGCATAATTTAGTTTATGGATATAAGTTATTGATATTATTAGCTGTTGTGCGCTTTATCGAGAGACTGCACGTGATTGAACGCGAAAGAACGGACCAAAACGAGTGGCGCCGCAGGGTATCAATGTGAAGGCGCTCGCCGAGCATCTCCACGTCTCCCGCCAGAACCTGAGCAATGTTGTGAACGGCCACACGGCGCTGTTGGTGGAAATGGCGATCCGTTTTGAGAAAGCCTTCGGATTGCAGGCGGCAACGCTCCTGCGGATGCAGGGTGCTTATGACCTCGCGCAGGTCAGAGCCCATGAGCGCGATATCAAAGTCGCACCATTACCTGCGGCGGCTTGAAGGGATTTCGGGCAGATAATCGGGAGAGGCCGACACTGGCTTACAGGGGTATTGAAGGGATGTTGAAAACGGATACGCGTCAGGCCAATTGGCGTCGTTCCAATCCGGGCAAATATGATGCTTATCTCGCTGTGCAGCGAGCCCTGAAGGCCGGCGAGCTGAAAAAACAAACGTGCGAGGTCTGTGGGACCGAACCGGTCGATGCCCATCACGATCGATACGATGAGCCTCTGAAGGTGAGATGGTTATGCCGCCGGCATCACACCAGGCTTCACCACTACGGAGAAGACATGTTTCCGATCAGGAGCGCGTTTTAGACGCACTCGAGCCCTTGAGATTTTCCCACGGCAGGATGAAGGCCGAACAACACCATTTCCAGCAGGAGCCGTTTGGCGAGGTCGAACCGATCCCATATCGCGCGCGCTTCTCCCTCGAGGAGTTCCAGCGGATCACCGAGTGCCTGACGCCCGGCACCATGGAGGACAAGTGGTTTGTCTACTTCCGCGAGCCATCTCTTTGCCTGCACCGGAGCTGGACCGGGAAGGCTATCTACCGCGTTGATTTCGATGTGAATCTGAACGGCGCGACCGTCCGGGAGGTCGCCTGCGCCAGCGATGTACTGGCCGCCAGAGACGCCGACTACGAGGCGAGAGTGCTTGGATTCCTGATCGCCAATCTTCTTGCTGAAGCGAAGTGTCGAACCATCTCAGCCTGGCGACCAGCGTATTCTGCGCGGTCGTTCGCAGGCTCCGCGCACACCTAAGAATCCCCATACAGCGTTGAGGATTACCTCAGCACGCTGACCCAGCAGGGGCTTGTCGTCACGGCCGCCGAACTTGCGGCATTCTCGGCGGTTCTTTGAGGCAGACCGCTGGCCCTGTCTGTTAGCTTCGCCTCGATCCACCCTGTTTGCCCCAGCCATCGCGCCCGCAAGTCCGCTCCTCTTCGTCAGCCGTACCACAGAAACCGCCGCCGGCCTGGCACTGCAAAATTGAGCCGCTACGCACCAGTGGTCGGCCACCTTCAGCCACTCCCCTTTTTCCACCCCGGCAGTGACAATGCAGGTCCGCGCCAGGCTGGTCCGGCTAGCCAGTGAGACCGGGAGCGGCCTTCAAGATACGAAACTGATCTGCCCAGGAGATGCGGTCCGCAGGGGAAGTCGGGGCGGGACAGGTGGGGCGGGAAAGGGGGCGGTTCCTGCTGGCCGCTGTTCCGGCTGGGCGCGCGCCCGCTGGCCTGCTGAGGTGGCGATCCTTACCGCGTGGCGGCCGGGCCTTCAACGGGCGAGCCGTCCGGCGGAGCGGCCGCGGCGCAAGCGCCGCGGTTCCGGCCCGTCCGCCACGCGGTGGGGATCGCCGTCAGGCCGCGAAGGGCGCGGCCCCAACAAGACGGAGACCATCATGAACCTCACCCTTCCCTTCGCCGATGCCTTCGAGCCCCACCAAGCGTCGTCCCCGACGGACAGCGTCATCTACGAAATGCAGATGTACGGCCATCGCCCCTTTCAGGACGAACCGGACCCGCGGCCGTTGCCCGAGGAACTGGCCATCCAGTCATCGCTGACCGCCATCTTCGACGCCCTGTTCGAGATGCTCGGCGACACACGGCTGGAGCCGGATCTCGAAGATCTGCTCTGGTCGACGGTCAACCTCTTCCACCGCGCCGGCGAACGCATCCAGCGCGAGTTGCAGCGTAACGAGGATGCCCAGCGCGCCGGCCAGCGTGATCAGGACGGCTCAGAGGTCAAGAGCGTCGAGCTGGAGCGCCTCATCGCCGAGGGCATCACGCTTCTGGAGCGCCGCAATGCCTTCGAGTTCATGCGCGACCACGCGGCCGACCTCTTCGAGGCGCAGACCGGATCGGCATGGCGCCCGCGCACCGGCTCGAAAGTCAGCCACGCCAACATGACGGCGGCGATGATCGACTCTAGAGACTTCCTCTCGGCCCGCCGCCGCGCCGAGACCGAGATCATGATCCCGGCCGGAACCAAGATCGCCTTCGGCGGCGGCATCGACTATAACGATCACGAGGCGATCTGGAATGCGCTCGACCGCGCGCGGACCAAATTCCCCGACATCGTCCTGCTGCACGGCGGCTCACCGAAAGGCGCCGAGCGCATCGCGGCCTGCTGGGCCGAGGCGCGCGAGGTGACGCAGATCGCCTTCAAGCCGAACTGGACGAAGCACGCCAAGGCAGCCCCGTTCCGGCGCAACGACGAACTGCTCTCCGTGATGCCGAGCGGCGTCATCATCTTCCCGGGCTCCGGCATCACCGGCAACCTCGCCGACAAGGCCCGCCGCTTCGGCATCCCGGTCTGGCGGTTCGGAGGAGATGGCGCATGAGCGCCGTTTTCCTCCTTTCACGTACAGCGATCGGCTTGCCATGATGGTGACGTTCCCGTTCGGCTGCAGGCTCGGCGCACACACGCCCCGTGCCCTGCCGCTTTCCGACCACATCACGAAAGCGGAAGATTTCAAGGTTGGTGCCTCTTCCACGGCTGGCAGGCCCGGTCGCGGCGGAAGGCCGCTGGCTGAGCCGGCAAAGCCGGCGCAGCTCTCAGCAACGATCGTGCGCGCGGAGGGAGAGAGGGTGGCGGGAAGCGGGCAGGACCGTTGGAGAGAAAGGAGAGTTACCGTGGCGATGATATTCATCGGAGGATCACGCGACATATTCGAACTGCCCGAGCCCGCCGTCGAGCGCATTGGCGCGATCGTTGCAGCTGAGCACGGCGTTTTCATCGGCGACGCGCCTGGAGCCGATGCCGAAGCGCAAAGCGTGCTCGCTGGTTACGGATACGAACATGTCGGCGTGTTCCATTCGGGCAAGGAACCTCGCAACAATCTCGGCGACTGGGCCGCGTACCACATCCCGCCGCCACCCGGCGCGCAAGGCTTCGCGGCTCATGCCGAGAAGGACCGGGAGATGGCCCGGCGCGCCGACTTTGGCCTGATGATCTGGGACGGCGCATCCCCGGGAACAGCTCTCAACATGCTGCGTCTCGCGATCATCGCCTCGCCCTGTGTCGTCTATGACATGGCGCGAGGGGTTGTACGGACGATCTGTAACACGGCCGACTGGCGCGCGATGCTGCACGATGCGGGACCGCAGGTCAGCCAGCAGGTCGCGGCGCGCATGACTCTCGATGAACGCAACGCGCTGAGGCAGTAAGGACCTCGACGCGCACGCGGCGGCGCTTCCGATTGGCCGCATGTTTGGCAATCGCAGCGCCAGCGTCGTCACTCAGCGTGATGCGCGAGGCAAAAGCCGGCCCTTCGAGGAGCCGGCTGGCTCGGTTCACTCCGGATCGTTTCGCAGGACGGGTTCTCCGGTTCCCGCGCACGGAAGGGACAGGAACGACATCGCCAAAGACTCGGTCGAGTCCGATTCGCCGCCGGCTTGGCGAGACGATGGATCTTCCGAGTAGCGGGAATGTCTCCACCAGCCCGCGCCGCTCCCGGCGACAGGTGCGTGTTGGAAAATGCGTCAGCGCACGAGCGATCCGCGCGCCATGTCACCGTCGGCAGAGATGGTGAAGGGGCAAGAGACCGGACCGGCGCGGGGCTGCCGCGTTATGGACCGGCGGGGCTTAGCGCCGGGTGTGCGGTCGGGGCGGCCTGGTGTACGACGCCTGCGCTCGCATCCGGACAGTTCCCGTGTATGTCGCCTTTGTAGAGGACCGCCTGCTTACTGCGATCAACCCCGTTGGGGTCCACCCGGCAAAATTTCTGGAAAATTCGATTTCTGTTTTTTGCCCGCAGGCGCTTCGCGCCCGCTTTGCGGCAAATAGAATTTTCCAGAAATTGTGCCGGCCTGACCGCAGCAGGACGGCCCTCTCCTTCGACGCCATCGGGAACGGTCCCGATGCAACCGAAGGAGAAGTACAATGGCCACCACGATCGCACAGCTCACCCAGAAATCCGATGGCTCCATGGAGGGCGTCTTCGCCACGATCCGGGTCAACGCTCCGATCACCGTCATCCCGAACGGCGACAAGTCGCACGAGGATGCCCCTGACTACCGCGTGATCAACAAACGCACCGGCTTCGAGATCGGCGCGGGCTGGTGGAGGACCTCGCAGCGCACCGGCAAGGAGAATGTCTCGTTCAAGCTGGAGGCGCCCGAGATCGGTGTGGTCTTCGGCAACCTCGCTCCCGCCCCCGGCGGCGAGGAGAACAAGAAGGTCATCCTCTGGAACAACCCGGAGTGAACCAAGCCAGCCGGCCCCGCAAGGGGCCGGCTCCTTTTTTGCCCGGTAAGGAGCAGTACCATGACGACTCATACCATTGCCGCGCTACCGGGCGGCCAACTAGATCCCGACCTCGAAGTGCTGCTTGCCGGCAAGCTGCCGATGACGCTCAGGCGCGTCGAGCGTACCGATGAGCGCGCGTCAGATTACCAGATCGACATCGGCGGTTGGGTCGATTTCGGGTTCGGCTGGAGCCGGACGGCCCTCAGTCAGGAATCTCCTACATCGCCATCATGGTCGAACACCGGGTCGGCACCGGGATTTCGGGCGTCGCATGACAATCGCCGGACCACGAAGGACGGTGTTTGCGCAGTTCCAGTCGGTCGCGCCCGTGAAACTGCATTCCTGACACGCCCCTTCGCAAGCCGTCTCCCGGTCGCCTAGACGACTCTCGCGCCGCCCGAGGACGCTGCGGCGTTTTCGAATTCGAGCCACGCCCCGTAGGGCTCCGCCAGAATTTCTGCCTTCCGCTCCAGAGCTCGCTCGATAGCGTGCATCAGCGCCGCTCCCGCCTGCTCTGGCGACAACTCCCCTTCCGCCCCGTTCACGCACGCCGCCTGATGCCGTACCCACGCGCGCTTGCAGCGCAGCAGGCCGAGGAAGAGCGATACGGCCTCAGCTTCCTGTTCTCAATGATGCACCTTGGCCTGCCCGCGCGAACCGACGCGGCCCCATCACCGTGTCAGGCAAGGCGTGCCGAACAGCGTCACGTCAATGGACAGCGCATAGAAGCGCGCCATGTTCTTTCGTGGATCCGTGCGCTCGATATAGAGCCGGTGGGGTTGGGCGAGCATGGCCGGAGAATCGCCCGACCTCGGCACTGGCGTCCAACAACATTTATGAATCGGTGAGTGCTCAACGATTCATATCGGTGATAGGACGTCGGAGCGGCGTGTGCGGTCTCCGGGCGAGCCGCCTTCGGCGACCGCGTGCTATTCGCTTCGCTCACGGAGCCCGCCCGCATCTCGCGGGATGATGCGGCCGGATCTTCCGGCCGCCCCATCGCAGGGGGCTTCCCCTCGCACTCCCCGCCGGCTGGTCGCCGGATATGGACGCGTCCCCTGGCGGGAACGCGGGTCTATCTCTCTGACGGCCCAGTCTACTGGCCGCTCCCATCGCCTCAAGGACTGCGCGGCCCCTCCAATTTTCAGCCGACGCCGAAGGGGCGTCGTCAGAAAATCGGCACCTCCGCTTGCCGCCTCCGGCGGCCGCTTCGCGATCCTTGACCCGATGCTCGACTTGCCCGTCGCCCGGGCTCCGTCATCAAGATGAAGGAGACCATGGCAATGGCTTACGACACGCTCATGCTTATCGCGCAGCTTTCCGGTTTGCGCATCAATGTCCTCGCCAATCGTCTGGGCTGCGACAGCGATCTCGCGCGCGGCGTCCACACCACGCTCGCCGGCATCCTCGCCGCAATGATCGAAGATCAGCGCAGGATTCTCGCCGCCGAAGGCGTGCGTGCGATGTCGCGCGGCACGGCGGACGAAGAGGACGCCTTCTACGATCTTCATCACTACCAGAGCGCCTATCACGAGAAGTGGCTGGTCGAGCCGGTCGCGCTGCTGGACGACTATCTGGTGGATGATTTCACGCGGGAGTATTATGACTTCCGCGAGCAGCGCTGGTATTTCTGCGATGGCGTGCTGCCTATCGTCGAGCCGGTCGCGCCCGAAAAGCTCTGCGGCCTCGCCGGTGTCGTCGCCGAAATCGAGGACATCAGCGGCGCAAGGTTCACCACCGACCATGTCTACTACAGCGAAGCCGAAGCCGAGGCGGCTTGGTGGGCGAGCACCGGAAACGATCCGGAGACAGTCTTCGGCAAAGACAAGATCGGCCGCATCTGACGGCCGGAAGATCGGGGCGGTGAGAACCGCCTCGATCTTTTGATTTCGCAACCGTGTCGCGCTGACCGCCGCTGTCGCCATAGAGGCGACTGTTTGTTCATCCCGTTTGTGCGCCATGGACCGGATCGATCGGTCCAGCCTTATGATGTTGGCGGCGATCGTCATGGTGCCGATGTCGATCGTGGTGTTCGCCAACGCCGATGCGGCCAGCGGCATGTCCTTGTGCACCTTCGCGCTGATGGCGATTGGGCTTGTCGCCTTCGCCATTGGCTACACGATATTCGTCGACTGGATCACGCCGCCCGGCGCGGAAGATCCGTTTGCGCGCTATCGGCGGCACGATCAGTAGCGCGTCTCTCGCCCGGCAGGGTTACCTGTTATCGGCTCGACTTGGCGAACCTGTTGGGCTTGGCGGCACGGTTCATATCCCTCCGCCGGAAATACATCGCCCGACCGCAGCGTATCGGGCGATGGCCCTGCACGATGATGATCTGCTCATCCTTGCGCATGGTCTGCGTGATCTCATGCGGCATAATCAGCGGCCGGCGCTGATAGGTGACGTTTTCCGATTTGCGCGTTCCCCCGCTCGCCATGCTCCAGCTGATGTCGCGCGACCTTCCCTTGACTTCCACCGTCATGTCGCCGCATTGCGCCGAGACATTGCGCGCGGTGTCGAGCGCCTTGATCGCCGCATAGCTCGCGAAGGCGCATCCGTCGATCCACGACGTCGCGCCATCCTTGCCGAAATGCTTCTCCAGTTGCCCGACCGACTGGTACATCAGCATCATGGAGACACCATGCTTGCGGTTGCGGTCGCGCGCCTCTTCGAGCACGCGCATGTAGCCGAGGAGATCGACCTCATCGAGCATGAACAGTGCCCGGCGCTCGAAATGGCCATCGGCCTGCACCATGGCCTTGATCAGCGCGCCGATGATCACCCGCCCGATGCCCGGATAGGAAGTCAGGATTTCGGCGGGCAGGTTCAGGAAAAAATCCTTCTCGCCCCTGACGAGATCGCTGGATTTGAACGCGTTGCCGCAAACGAGTGCGGCATAACTGTCGAGCGACAGCCATTGCGTGTCCTTCGAAGCGGTCGAATAGACGCCTGAGAACGTCTGCTCCGTCATGTTGGTGAAGACGCCAAGCGTCTCGTGGATGAACTTGGAAGCCGAGTTCTCCTGAATGTCGCGCAGCATCCGAAGCACCGAGGGCTCTGGCTCGGACACGATCTGGCGCAGGCTGCGCAGATTGCGCCGGCCGGCATATTCGGGCGAGAGCATGACATGGGCGAGTAGACCCGTCAGGAGATTGTGCGCCTGGTTCTGGAAATACGAGCCGGTCGAGGTTTCGATGCGCACACTCTCCGACAGCAGCATGTGCGCCACACCGACGATGTCTTCTTCCTTCTTCCGCGACGACTCGATCCAGTCGAGCACGTTGAATCCCATGACAGGGTTCGCCGGATCGAGCACCATCACCTTGCGGCCGAGTACACGGGTGCGGTGCTCGACCACCATCGGCGCGACCTCGGTCGATGGATCGAAGCAGATCAGCGGCCCGCTGTAGCGCAGCGCCGTCGGCACCACATTGCTCGTGGTCTTGAAGCCACCCGAGCCCGAGAAGAACAGCATGTGCGTGGAATCGAAGTTCAGCTTGTAGGTGAGCAGCGGCACCCTGCCGCCCTTCCCCCATGTGGATGCATCATAAGGATCGAACGGCACCTCATGCACGACATCCTTGTCCACCCGGTAGCGTTCTCCGACGACGATCTCGCCGTCCGGGGGAAACAGTCTGCCGGCAGCCGGCATCGGCAGCCAGTCCGCGTTTCCGAAGATTCCGGTCTTCGCGCGTTTGAAAGGTTCGGGCACGACGGTGGTGATACGCGCGGCGATGGCCACCAGCATGAAGCCGATGACCGCGCCGAGAACGGCGACCATGTCGAGATAGGACAGCGCCTCATCCCACGACACCGCGCCGCTCGCGACCGAAGGCGCGAGTCGCCCATATTCGCGCAAGCCATAGAAGCCGGCGACAGCGAAAAACGTCACGAGGCTCGCCATTGCGACCGGCCTTCGCCGATGCATCGGCAACGCCCATGTGGTCAGGAGCCCGGCCAGCGGTCCGAACAACAGAGCCGGCAGCGGTGATGCCCGCAGGAACCAGTATTCCGTCTTGCCGGACAGGCCTTCGGAGAGAACCGGCCAGCGCCAGCCTACGACATAAACCGCAAAGGCGGTAACGGTGATCGGCATCAGAATGAGCAATTGGCTCGGATGCGGTTTTATCCTCAACGCCATTCCGCCGTCTCCATTGCAGGCCCCGAACGGTCATGGCTCCCCGGAGCCTTGAACGCCTCCGCGCCAATGTCTTGGAGCCGCCGATGCTCCGAGGAGTCGGGGGCTATCCCTGCCAGTTCGAGCAGGCCACCGAGCAGGAAGGCGCGGTCGGCCTTCGACAGCCCCGCCCTGACGACGATTGCGCCGAGCAGGAACGTCTGGCGGGTTTCGCGCTTGCGCTCAGCCGTCATGAGAAGCCGCCGCCGCCGCTCCAGTTGCATCGGCTGCCGGTCGACGTGCCGGCGCCCGCGCTCCGGCAGCTTCCTTCTTTGCGTCCTTTCGAAACCGCGCGGCGATGTCTTCGAAGATGCGCTCGACCTCCTCGTCCGCGATCTCCATCTCGGCCAGTCCCGCTTTCGTGGCGGCGCGGGCAAACCGCTCGGCGGATTTTACTATCAACGTTCGCTTGCGTTCACGCAGCTTCTCGATCTGCGCGTCAATGTCGGAGATTGAGGGTTTTGCGGCCATCCTTGCGTCCCTTCCCATCGGATGAATGTGGATGGCGATGATTATACTATCTGGAAGAAAATAGTAAAACAGGCTATGTTGCCTCATCCCGAACACGTCGCAGCCGCAGTTGCAAGCCGGTGCCGTCTTGCGGAGACGCGGCACCGGGCCCTGCGGCCCGTTTGGTTCGAGGGCGCAATATACGTCGCTGGCGCGACGTGCCTGCTGGATGCGGAGACAGTCGTGGCGATCATGTTCGTCAGAGCGCAGGTGATAGGAAGGGGATCGGGACGCAGCATCGTCTCGGCCGCCGCCTATCGCCATCGTGCGAAGATGATCGACGAACAGGCCGGCACGTCGTTCAGCTATCGCGGCGGGGTGGCTGAACTTGTGCATGAGGAGCTGGCGCTGCCGGATGCCATCCCGGCCTGGCTGCAGAACGCCATCGAGGGCAAGTCGGTGGCGGGGGCGAGCGAGGCACTGTGGAATGCGGTCGAGGCCTTCGAGACGCGGGCCGACGCGCAGCTTGCCCGCGAGCTGATTGTCGCGTTGCCCGAAGAGCTGACCCGGGCAGAGAACATCGCGCTGGTGCGCGAGTTCGTGGAGGACCGTTTCACGTCGAAGGGCATGATTGCCGACTGGGTCTATCACGACAAGGACGGCAATCCGCACATTCATCTGCTGACGGCGCTCAGGCCGCTGACGCAGGCGGGGTTCGGGCCGAAGAAAGTTCCTGTGCCTGGTGAAGACGGCGCGCCGTTGCGCGTGGTCACGCCCGATCGGCCGAACGGCAGGATCGTCTACAAGGCCTGGGCCGGCGACAAGGAGACGATGAAGGGGTGGAAGGTCGCCTGGGCGGAGACGGCCAACCGGCATCTGGCGCTGGCCGGTCACGAAATCCGCCTCGACGGGCGATCCTACGCCGAACAGGGTTTTGAGGGCATTGCCCAAAAACACCTCGGGCCGGAAAAGGCGGCACTCGCGCGCAAGGGCGTCGGGATGTATTTTGCCCCGGCCGATCTTGCGCGCCGCCAGGAGATGGCCGACCGGTTGCTGGCCGATCCGGATCTTGTGCTGAAGCAGCTTTCCAACGAACGTTCGACCTTCGACGAAAAGGATATCGCAAAAGCGCTGCACCGCTATGTCGACGATCCGGCCGACTTCGCCAACATCCGTGCACGGCTGATGGCCTCGAACGAGTTGGTGACGCTGAAGCCGCAGGAGATCGACGAACAGACGGGCAAGGCGTCGGAGCCGGCGGTGTTCACCACGCGCGACCTCCTGCGCATCGAATATGACATGGCCAAATCGGCCGGGGGTCTGTCGCAGCGCAAGGGGTTTGGCGTCTCCGCGCGAGGTGTTGCCGCGGCGATCAAATCCGTCGAGGCGGCCGGCACGGAAAAGCCCATCCGCCTCGATGCCGAGCAGGTCGATGCCGTCCGTCACGTCACCGGCGACAGCGCCATCGCCGCCGTTGTCGGTCTTGCCGGGGCCGGCAAGTCGACGCTGCTGGCCGCCGCGCGCATTGCCTGGGAAGGCGAGAGGCGCCGTGTGGTCGGCGCGGCCCTTGCCGGCAAGGCGGCGGAAGGGCTGGAGGACAGTTCCGGCATCAAGTCGCGGACGCTTGCATCGTGGGAGCTTGCCTGGGCCAGCGGGCGCGACCGGCTCGAGCGTGGCGACGTTCTGGTCATCGACGAGGCCGGCATGGTGTCGTCGCAGCAGATGGCGCGTGTGCTGAAGGCGGTGGAGGCGGCCGGGGCAAAAACCGTTCTTGTGGGCGACGCCATGCAGCTCCAGCCGATCCAGGCGGGTGCGGCCTTCCGGGCGGTCTCGGAGCGTATCGGCTTTGCCGAGCTTGCCGGTGTGCGTCGCCAGCGCGAGGCGTGGGCGCGGGATGCGTCACGTCTCTTTGCCCGCGGCGAGGTCGAAAAGGGTCTCGATGCCTATGCCGGACACGGCCATCTGGTCGAGGCGCAAACGCGTGAGGAGATCGTCGGCCGCATCGTGGCCGATTGGACGGAAGCGCGCAAACAGGCCATCGGGAAATCTGCCTCGGAGGAAAGAGGCGGTCAGCTTCGTGGCGACGAACTGCTCGTTCTCGCCCACACCAATGACGATGTGCGCAAGCTCAACGAGGCGCTGCGTCAGGTGATGACCGACGCGGGCGCGTTATCTGGGTCCCGCATCTTCCGGACCGCGCGCGGGACACGGGCGTTCGCCGCCGGCGACCGCATCGTCTTCCTGGAGAATGCCCGCTTCGTCGAACGGCGCGCGCAGCAGCTCGGACCGCAACATGTCAGGAACGGCATGCTGGGCACGGTCGTCTCCACCGGCGACAAGCGCGGCGGTCCGTCGCTGTGCGTTCGGCTCGACACTGGCCGCGACGTCGTCTTCAGCGAGGACAGCTACCGCAATGTCGATCACGGCTATGCCGCGACGATCCACAAGTCGCAGGGCGCGACGGTCGAGCGGACCTTCGTGCTCGCCACCGGCATGCTGGACCGGCACCTGACCTATGTGGCGATGACCCGGCATCGCGATCGCGCCGATCTCTATGCCGCCAGGGAAGATTTTGAGGCGAAGCCGCAATGGGGATGGAGGCCGCGCGTCGATCATGGTGCCGGCGTCACCGGCGAGCTCGTGGAAACCGGCCAAGCGAAGTTCCGGCCAGACGACAAGGATGCGACCGAGAGCCCCTACGCCGACGTCAGGACCGAGGATGGCGCTGTCCATCGCCTTTGGGGCGTGAGCCTGCCGAAGGCGCTGGAGGAGGGCGGCGTCGCTGAGGGCGACACCGTCACGCTGCGCAAGGACGGCGTCGAGAAGGTCAAGGTCAAGGTTGCCATCATTGACGAAGAGACCGGACAGAAGCGCTATGAGGCGCGCGAGGTCGAGCGCAATGTCTGGACGGTCGAGCGTGTCGAATCCGCCGAAGCCCGTCAGGAGCGCATCGAGCGCGAGAGCCATCGGCCAAAACTGTTCAACCGGCTTGTCGAGCGGCTGTCGCGTTCCGGCGCCAAGACGACGACGCTCGATTTTGAGAGCGAGGCGGGATACCGGGCCCACGCTCAGGATTTTGCCCGGCGGCGCGGTCTCGATCGTCTCTCGCTCGTTGCGGCCGGAATGGAGGAGGGCGCTTCGCGGCGGCTGGCCTGGATTGCGGAAAAGCGCGGGCAGGTGGCGGCCCTGTGGCAGCGGGCGAGCGTGGCGCTCGGCTTCGCGATCGAGCGCGAACGGCGCGTCTTCTATAACGAGCAGCGCCCGGAGGTATTGGCGGAAGCCGTCCCGGTCGCCGGCTCCCACTACCTGGTCCCGCCGACGACGGTGTTCGCCCGCAGCCTCGAAGAGGATGCGCGGCTGGCCCAGCTTGCCTCGCCGCGCTGGAAGGAGCGGGAAGACATCCTGCGGCCGGTCCTCGACAGGATCTATCGCGATCCGGCTGCGGCCCTTGCGAAGGTGAACGCGCTTGCCTCGGATGCAGCGCTCGAGCCCCGCAAGCTCGCCGACGATATCGCCGCTCGCCCGGGCACGCTCGGACGGCTGCGCGGGGCCGATCTTCTGGTCGAAGGTCGTGCGGCGCGTGATGAACGCGACAAGGCGATGGCGGCCGTGGACGCGTTGGTTCCGCTCGTTCGTTCCCATGCCACCGAGTTCCGCAGGAACACCGGTCGATTCCGTGAGCGCGAGCAGGAACGGCGCGCCCATATGTCCCTGTCCATCCCCGCGCTCTCAAGGCCGGCCATGGCGCGTCTCGCCGAGATCGAGGCGGTGCGTAGCCGTGGCGGGGAGGATGCTTACAAGACCGCCTTCGCCTTCGCCGTCGAGGACCGCGCCGTTGTCCAGGAGGTAAAGGCGGTGAGTGATGCCCTGTCCGCCAGGTTCGGATGGAAAGCCTTCACCGCGAAGGAGGACGAGTTCGCGGCCCGTAATATCGCCGAGCGCATGCCGGAAGACCTGCCCCTTGAACGGCGCGAAAAGCTCGCCCGGCTGTTCGAAGCCGTTCGCCGCTTCTCCGGGGAACAGCATCTGGCCGAGCGGAAGGATCGCTCGAAGGTCGTCGCGGGCGCCAGCGTCGAGCCCGGGAACGAAACAATGGCCATTTTGCCGATGCTGCCTGCGGTGAAGGAGTTCAGGACGCCGGTCGACGACGAGGCACGGACACGGGCGCTCACCGTCCCGCATTATCGTCATCACCGGGCCGCACTTGCCGAGGCCGCAAAACGCATCTGGCGCGACCCGGCCGGCGCCGTCGGAACGATCGAAGACCTCATCGTCAAGGATATTGCGGGCGACAGGATTGCGGCCGCCGTGACCGATGACCCTGCCGCCTATGGCGCCCTGCGCGGCTCCGATCGGCTGATGGATCGCATGCTGGCCACCGGCCGGGAAAGGAAGGCAGCGCTGCAGGCCGTGCCGGAGGCGGCCGCACATCTGCGTGCGCTCGGCGCATCCTGGGCCACCGCCATCGACACCGAGCGCCAGGCCATTACGGAAGAACGCCGCCGCATGGAGGTTGCGATCCCCGGATTGTCGGATGCGGCCGAGGATGCCCTGCGAAAGCTCGCCGCCCAGATGAAGAAGGGCGGCAGGCTCGACATCGCCGTCGCTTCGCTCGATCCTGCCATCGGCCGCGAGTTCGCCGCCGTCAGCCGGGCGCTCGACGAGCGGTTCGGCCACAATGCCATCCTTCGCGGCGAAAAAGACGTCATCCAGCGCGTGGCGCCCGCCCAACGGCGCGCCTTCGAAGCCATGCACGAAAGGCTCAAGGTCCTGCAGCAGACTGTCCACCTCCAGGCTAGCCAGCAGATCGTGGCCGAACGGCAGCAGCGCGCCATCGAGCGTGGGCGCGGCATCGGCTGCTGATTGAAGCCAGACGAACGAAAGAAGCCAGACAGCCAGCGCCGCGAAGGAAGCGGTAGGTATGCGAACCCATAGTCTGTTTTGACCCATTTACGGGGCCGCTCCTTGCGGATATCTCAGGGTGCTTGGAGAGATCGATGCAGGCCGCAGCCCCTGGCCAAGGGATGGCGGTGGCGAGGATGATAGCGAGGGCCGACCGGATCAAGTCGGCGATCCTGAATCATGCTGTTGCAGATCGTTCCGTTCATAAGGAGTCGATTTGTCAGAGCTGCCGACCGTCGAGAAGGCATTCTTGAAGGCTTGTGATGACAGGACGCTCGCATGAACGAGGCGCGCGCCGCCGTGAAGCCGACCGGGCTGGCGGCCTTTCTCGGGCGGGTTACGGGCGTCGCCTTTGTCATTGCGAAGATCCACAAACATCGCGAGAAGACGGCGCTTGTGGAAAGGCAGCGAGATGATGTGGCGCAGGGGCGTCTGGAAGCGCCTCTGTCGCAGGCAGGCAAAAATTAGGGCGCGACCGCAGGCAGTCAGGCTCTAGGCTGCGGCCCGGAGCCCTGAGGGTCTTCGCCCAGCTTTTAATTAGTATCGTGCACTAATTAAAGGATCATGCGACTTGAACGGGAAGAACGGACGGCTCGCCGGAGAAGCCCTCGCGTAAGCGGTGCGTAAGCACAGCAGGGAGAAATTTCAGCCGCTCCATCGTATGGGTGGCATTGGGCGATCACAAACTTCTTTCATATTTCAGTATCATAGCGGGAAATTGGATAATTTCGGATAGTTTCGACGGAACGCACTATCTGTTCTCCCTGGGCAGCAGAAGTTGAAAAGAAGGCTTTCGGGTCGCCCTTTTTGCGTTCAAGGTTTCGGCGTTGAGCCGTTCTTGGTGAATCCCTCTAGTTCCACACCGATCGATGCCAAGGCCTCCTTGACGATGGTTTTGGCAGCCTCCCTGCGCTTCTCCGGCAGCAGGCGAAGTCCCTTCTCGATTGCGTCACGCCATGCGGGGCCTCGGTTCCAGGCTTCCTCGAATGCGAAACCGAGATTATCGAGACGACGGGTTACGCTAAGCGCTTCGATCAGCAGGCTTGCCTGGTAGACGTCTTTTTCGCGTTTGGCGACACTGTTGGCATCCGTTTGCCTGCGGGAGGCTACGATCAGCTTATGGATTGCGTAGCGCTCCGGTGCGGGAACGATTACAGGCACACCGCTCCGGTGCAGCAGAACTGTACGGACCGGTTCGTGGATCAGGAAGTCGAGAAACCGCAAAGGCTGCGCGGATGCTCCGCCGAGGGCAGGCATCGGGCTGGCGTGATCCGCATACTCATCGGATCCGCGGTTCGGAGTCAGGAACTCGACTTTGTATCGGGACGCATTCTCGAATTGTGTAACGCGTGCCGGATCAGACCGGTGCGGCACTGCCCGAAACGTGGGGTCGACGTGCTGCAGGATTTCCATGATCGGCGGCAGGCTGTCGTCGACCTCCGCGGAAATCGAGTAGTGCTGCGCGAAATCGGCATCACCAGTCTGCAAGGACGTACCAGGCAGTTTGACGCCCAGTAGTCCTCCATATGTTTGAAAGGCGACCGTGCCAACGAGGACGCCGCGAAGACGGAAGATGCCTGCATTGGCCAAGGCTTCGACGATATCACCTGTGAAGCGCTCGGGAGCCATCAGCCCGGCTTCGCGAGTCAGTGTCGAAACCAGTTTTCGACGGCTGCGGAGATCGTCCTTGATGTACTGGAAGGCTTCGACCCGCTTGGCGATATCGGCATCATCGGCCGGGCCGACATATTTGCGGCTCTTCTTCGGCTGGGTTTCTTCAAAATACCAGTAGTCTCGGCCTTTGACCGGGACGCGGACGAAATTGCCCGCCGTCGAGAACTCGGTCTCAAACGATGCGTCGAGGCTCCGCTGCACCAGTTCGGCGAACAGGGTTCGATAGGCGAGGTCGATTTCCTTCACGAGACAACCGTTATAAGAATTTCGCAAATTTCTTATAACACTAATCGTGTACGCCGCCAAGACGTCGTTGTAGGCAATTGGGCGAGAATGCATACAAAAGACAGTTATAAGAAAATTGCGGAAAACTTATAACTCTTCAAGCCTGTCCGGCAGGAATCGACACTTGCCTCTCTCGGGTAACTGCATTGCAACTTAGTGCAGAGAAAGCAGCGCGGTCTGGTCTGTGGAAGTCAGCTTGATGTTCGACGTAGACCGTTCGCCACACAATAGTGCTATACCCCGCAGGGTCGGCTTCGTCTGCTACCGGCCAGCGTATCCCTTGCCTGTCCGGACGGGTTGGTGGCCAATTGCCATGCCATAGCGCTGACCGCCTCTGGTGCGGCAGCAAGGAGGCAACCCTGCAGGATCGTCCGAATGCCATAGAAGGTCACGAGGTCCCGCGCCTTTATACGGACACGCAGACCTTCTCTTGTTGCCTTGAGACATGCGCGACCATCGCCGAAATCGAGAAGCCAGTGGGTTCCGCTCGTATGTATGGTCAGGCAATAGTCGTGGATCCGGACACGAACCTGTTCGCCAACGCATTCAGCGTGGGCAGCCGGCACGAATGCTTCTGCGGTATGTGTGAACATTGGAGCTTGCCTCCATGTGCCTATGCGGGAACAGCGGCAGTCGGCGGTTGCGACACTTCCGGTTCCAGGCTGTCTTTTAATTGGCTCGCCGCAAGCACGCTGGCGTCGTCGAGCCCGTAGACAGCACGTGAGGACGCCAGTGCGGCTTCGGAGACCTGTATCGACAGGGCGAGAATTGCGCCATCGGGATGGTCGACAATAGGTCCCAGCCTTGTCACCGGCCAGCCAAGCCGTTCCAGCCGGGCGGGCCAGAACGTCTCGCATACAACGCTGATTTGATTGATACCGAGCACAAGAGAAGCTTCCAGCAAGCCGCAAAGGACAATGCCGCCGGCAAGTGAAGGCTGTCCCGGCTTGCGCAGCGATGGCGCGATGAAAATCCGTGTCCATTCGAAGATGTTTGGGCCTCTCGGAACGTCTCCAGCAGCGAGCATCGGGAAGACGTCTGACAACAGATGCGGTTTCAGCGTGGGAACAAGGCGCGAACCCCCGCATACATCGCCTTTGTCGTCGATACCGAGCAGATAGATCGCGTCCTCGTTGTCGAACGCGTCGATTTCGAGAGGAATTGGCCGTTCCACCTGCCGCCAGTTCCGCTCGCCGACATAGATTTGATGGCGGAGACGGAAATGGCGCTCCAACGGCTCTTCGTATGCCTTGCGGTTCGACCAGTTGACGATATGAATCTTGAACATGGCAACGAACGCGTAGCCCACGTCCGCATTTTCAAGCCATACTGGTTTTTTGGTATTGTCAGAGATGAATGTCGCCGCGCAGCAACGCCTTGGCCGCCGCGTGCGTCGAGTTCGTCGCATCCAGCTTTTCGCGAATGTTGCTGAGGTGGCGTTCGACGGTCAGTTTCGAGATGGACAGAATGCAGCCCACGTCCTCGGCGGATTTGCCCGCAGCCGTCCAAGACAGGATATCCCGCTCCCGGTTGGTCAGTTCCTTGTGAACCGATTCGCCAACTGCGCCGCGCAACTGCTGCAGAGCCCGGAAGGCGTGGGTGGACACCATTTCAAGGACCGGCAGGTCGTTTTTGCCCAGGACTATACGGTCACCTGCCACAGTAATGACAGCTGGCGCCTTGCATGGTTCGTAAACAGGGACGCACAGGCCGTTCAGCATCGCGAATTCCGTGGCCTCGTCCATGACGCGCAACTGTTCGATGGACATTCGTTCACGCGAAAGCTCGCTCCATAGAAACGGCTTGCCAGCAACGCGAGACCGCAGCACGCAGGGGTCATGGGAGAAGTGATCGCTGCTGGTGTAGTGCTCGGACCATTCCGCCGGCCAACCATCATACAGAACCGGTCGGGGCCAAAGTCCTTCGTCTGTCCGAGGCAATCTTGCAATCAGAAGGTGGCGTAAGCCAAAGAGGTGAAGGAATGAAGTCAAACCTTCTATAACCCCGGCCGATGTCGTGGCGGCGTCGATGCGTGCAAGTACTGCCGCCAGTCCTGATATCGCCTCAACGTTCATGGCAGCATCAAAGCATGGTTCACCATTTGCCTGGCTGTTGCAAACTAATTGGGCAACATGAGACGGCTCAACGTCTTGGGAAGATATTGTTCACTATAGTGCACATTTCCCCGCCTCGTTCACGCTGATGTGTTTGGGGAAATGAAAGTTCGTTAGGTGCCGAAGTAGGCCGTTCAAACAGCCTGCCGAGTAGCGTTGCGGTCAGGTCACGGTGATGGTGGCAGGTCAGCCAGAATTCCACGCGCTCGCCCATTGGGGGGTCTGATCTCGTTGGCCGAAAGCATCGGCGTGTCGGCGCCGGCGGGATCATCGACGCATTAAGCACCGGATACGGTCCACGTCGGGCATTGAGCTAAGCTGCCCGCTGGGAAAGAAGCACCGGTCTCGGAACATAAGTACCTGACATGACATCGCAGGGCAGCTATCACCGCGATAGGCTACCAATCTCACCAATCAGCTAGTCAGCCTCGTCTTGCCGCCGGCCTGTGTCGACCCGCAACTGCTCGAACACTTCCGGTGAGAAGGCGAACTGCCGCGCCGTTCCCCGTCCCATTGAATTCTTGACGATCGTTTCCGTCAGCACGCCCCGCTCAACGAGCGGATCGATCGATTCCACAACGGCGTTGCGTGTCAACCCCGTGATTTTGCTGATATTTGACAGGGTCATCTTCTGGTGGCTCTGGTGCATCATGTAGAGCACTGTCATCATGCCGATCTGCTTCAGCCGCGACTGTGGGGTTTCGCCTTCGATCGGCCTGTCGAAGATTTCCTGCAATGCATAGGCTGAAAACAGCTGATTTTGCCAATGTGCGTTAAGCGCGCTTGTCATCGATTATACTATCATATATAAGACAGTTAAGTGAACCTGAGGCTCCGATCATGGTCGGAAATCCTCGAACGGAAACCCGTGAAGGGTAATCTTCATGAAGACCTCTCTCGCCTCGGCTTTCATTGCTGCTGTCAGTCTAATGCCATTCTCCCTCCTTTTCGACAGTAAAGCGCAGGCCAGTGAATGGGGATGCCAGGTTATCCTATGTCTTTCCAATCCGGGCGGACCCGTGCAATACGCGGAATGTCGCCAGCCGATCCGCAAGCTTTGGCACCATCTGGCCAAGGGCCGGCCATTTCCGACCTGCAGCGACGTCGGTTTCCGCAGTTCTCGCCCGGGATACGCGCCATATTACTGCAATGATGGCTATACACTGATCGGTACATCTCGGCCGAGAGGGCATGATGCCACCTGCCTCTCAGAGACGGCTCGGCCTGTGGACAGCCAGTTCTGCGAAAGCGGTAGCGAAAGCAATTGGAATGAACGGCATTCCGTAGCTTCGCCACGATGGCAAAGGGAAGGCGGGGGTTTCCAGTGCATGGCGTACGTTTTTGTCCGGCCGAGCATCCGCCAGCAGCCGCACTATATCGACGTCACCATCGAAGGCGTTGGCGCACAGAGGGTTTGGTACTGAGCCATGCCTGCTGCCTTTATCGACCTTGCCCAGACCTGTGCACCGATCATCGCGACCGAGACGCTAGCAGGCGTCGTCAGCCTCGAAAGCCAGTTCGAGCCATATGCTATCCGAATCAACGGCGGTCCCTCACTGATAGAACAGCCGAAATCCAGGGCTGAGGCGATCGAGATCGCCACGTCATTGGCCGCCGAGGGACAGAACATCCAGATGGGCCTCGGCGGCATCGGCATGGAAGAACTCCGAAAGCTGAGCCTGTCGATAACCGACGCCTTCGACCCCTGTCTCAACCTGCAGGCCATCTCCACGCTGCTCGATGGATATTATCGGCTGGCGCTGGCGGCAGGCGCCGATGGAAAGCAGGCCGCGCAGGTGATGCTGCAATCCTGGTACGGCCGGGCCGATCCATCCGTCGGTGAGATGGTCAAATACGACGAACAGATCCGCGAGGAGATTGAGCGGCTCGGCCCCATCCTCGCAACATTGACGATCAAGGAGGGCGGTCAGGGGAGGGAGGCGGAAGCAAAGACGCCTGAAGCCGCCCCACCTGAAGGGGCCGAAAGCGGGGACGCTCCTTCAGCGCCCTCATTGGATGTCTTCAAATCCCGGCGGCAGTCTTCCGTCCTCGTCTTCCAGAACAATCGCATGGAGCAAAGTGAATGACCTTCGCTTCCCGTATCCGCCCAGTGGCAGTCTCCGGTCTCATGGCGGTTGCCATCGTGATGGCCCTGATCGAACCCGCCTTTGCCCAGACCGCCAATATCGAGACAGTGTTGCAAAACCTCGTCGACCTGCTGACCGGCAATATCGCCAAGCTTCTGGCGGCCATAGCTCTGATAATAATCTGTGCCGCGTGGATGTTCGGTTTCATGGACATTCGCAGGGCCGGTTTCTGGCTTCTCGGCATTGGTGGAATCTTCGGGGCCAACCAACTTGTGAACGCCATCGTCGGAGGCTGACGATGGCGAACGCCCGGTCCGCAATTCAGGAAGACACGCTGTTCCTCGCCTGCACCCGGCCGGCGATGATCGCTGGTGTGACCATTGAGGCCATGGGCCTGAACATTATGCTCACGATGACACTCTACATCTTCGCCGGATCCGTCACCTACATTCTTGTCGGCGTCGTCTTCCATCTCGTATTCCGCGCGCTCGTCAAGCACGATCACAACATGTTCCGTATTCTGCTCGCCTGGGTGGAGACACGTGGGAGGTCCCGGACCAGCGGATACTGGGGTGGGTCATCGATATCGCCTCTGCATCTTTCGCGCCGCTACGACGAAAGGGACCTCGGATTTGCCTAGCCTCGCCACCCTCCGGTCTCGCGAGATTGGTCCCGAGACCTTCATTCCTTACGTCCGGCACGTGGACGAGTCGGCAATCGCCCTCGACACCCGGGCGCTGATGGTCACGATCGAGCTCGAAGGAGTTTCTTTCGAAACCGCGGACGTTCTCGATCTGAATGCCCTCCATCGTGATCTGAATACGCTCTACCGAAATATCGCCGATGAACGGCTTTCCCTGTGGACGCACCTCATCCGCCGACGCGATAACAGCTATCCGGACGGGACCTTCACGACGCCGTTTTCCGCCGCGCTCAACGACAAGTACCGCGAGCGCATGGTGCGCGAGGATTTGTTCCGCAATGAGCTTTATCTGACGCTTCTCTGGTCTCCGGCCCGCGATCCGGCCGACAAGGTGGCGGAACTCCTGTCGCGGCTGCGACGCGCCCGCCGCACCGGCGTCGAAGCAGACAAGGATGCACTGAAACAGCTGCAGGACAAGGTTGTCGACGTTACGGCTGCGTTGAAGCGTTTTGGGCCGCGGGTGCTGTCCCTTTATGAGCAGGATGGCTTGGTGTTCTCGGAGCCCAGCGAGGTGCTGCACCAGATCGTTGGCGGCCGGCGCGAACCGGTTCCACTGACCGAAGGCAGGATCGCGTCCGCCATCTACTCCGACCGGGTTATCGTTGGCCGCGAGACGATCGAAATCCGGCATGAGGCGACAAGCCGCTTTGCCGGCATGTTGAGTTTCAAGGAATATCCGGCAACCACCCGGCCGGACATGCTCGACGGGGTGCTCACCAGCCCCTTCGAATTCATTCTGTCACAATCCTTCTCGTTCATTTCGAAAGCCGATGCCCGCACCATCATGGGCCGCAAGCAGAACCAGATGGTCAGCAGCGGCGACAAGGCGGCCTCGCAGATCGAGGAACTCGACGAGGCCATGGACGATCTGGAGTCCAATCGCTTCGTACTCGGCGAACATCACTTGTCGCTCGCTGTCTTCGCACAATCCGTTAAGGAACTGACCGACAACCTTGCCACGGCGCGGGCCGCTCTGACGAACGGCGGCGCCGTGGTAGCGCGCGAAGATCTTGGCCTCGAAGCGGCCTGGTGGGCACAACTGCCGGGCAATTTCCGCTATCGCGCTCGCTCGGGGGCAATTACCTCCAAAAACTGCGCAGCACTCTCGCCCTTTCATTCCTATCCGGCCGGACAAAAGAACGGGAATGAATGGGGATCCGCGGTTGCGCTCCTCAAGACGGCGTCAGGATCGCCATACTATTTTAATTTCCATTACGGCGACCTCGGCAACACCTTCGTGTGTGGGCCGTCGGGCGCCGGCAAGACGGTTCTCCTCAATTTCATGCTGTCGCAGTTGGAGAAGCACGATCCGCATGTCGTGTTCTTCGATAAGGACCGCGGGGCCGATCTCTATGTGCGCGCTGCCGGCGGCGCCTACTTCCCCCTCGAAAACGGCACACCCACCGGCTGCGCCCCCCTCAAGGCCCTCGACTTGACGCCGGAAAACAAGGTTTTTCTGACGCGCTGGGTCGGCAAGCTGGTCGGTTCTGTGACACGGGAACTGTCAGTCTCCGAACTCCGCGACATCGCATTGGCCATCGATGGGCTGGCAGACCTGCCGGTCGAACGCCGGACAATTGGTGCGCTCCGTACGTTCCTCAACAACACGGACCCGGAAGGCATCGCCGCGCGGCTGCGGCGGTGGGAGCGGGGAGGGCCGCTCGGCTGGGTCTTCGACAATGTCATAGAGGACATCGGCTTTGGCGATTTCGGCGTCGGAGGAAAGTTGATCGGATACGATATGACCGATTTCCTTGACAACGAGGAAATCCGCACGCCGCTGATGGCCTACCTCTTCCACCGCGTCGAGCAACTGATCGACGGCAGGCGCATCATCATCGTCATCGACGAGTTCTGGAAGGCGCTGCAGGATGAAGGATTCCGCGGCCTCGCCCAGAACAAGCTGAAGACAATCCGCAAGCAGAATGGTCTGATGCTGTTCGCCACACAAAGCCCGCGCGACGCCATCGCTTCCTCGATCGCACATACGATCATCGAGCAATGCCCGACCCAGATATTTCTGCCGAACGCACGCGGCAACCATGCCGACTATGTCGAGGGGTTCAAGCTGACGGAGCGCGAATACGAACTGATTGCGCGAGAGCTCCCTGTTGAGAGCCGGAGATTCCTCCTGAAGCAGGGGCACAACAGCGTCGTTGCAGAGCTCAACCTCAATGGTTTCGACGACGAACTGGCCATCCTTTCGGGTCGTACGGCCAATGTCGAGCTTGCAGATGCAATCCGCGCGGAGGTCGGCAATCGACGTGAGGACTGGCTTCCCGTTTTCCAGCAGAGAAGGAGTGCAAGCTGATGGCTTCCTTTCGATTTCATGGCGCAGCTGTCGCTGCGGCTTTTATCCTTTCAGCCGGTACGGTGGCGGCACAAGGCATTCCCGTGATCGACAAGACCGCAATCGCCAAGCACATCGAGAGTATCACGCAACTCAAATCGCAGCTCGACGTATTGCATCAGCAGATCGAACAGGCGCAGCAGCTCTATGGCTCGCTCAACAAGCTTACCGACATAGCGGATATCGCGAACGAGCTGAACGATCCGGCAATCCGCAAAGCGTTGCCGGAGGATTTCGCGGCCATTGAGGGATTGCTCAAGGGAAACGGCACGGGTTCTTTCGCAGACGCGGCCTCCCGATTCCTTGATGGCAATTCCACCTATTACACGGATGCCGACGATTTCTATGCGCAAGAACTGTCGCGGATCCAGAACCGGAATGCCGGTCAGATGAGCCTCGGCCAGCAGATCTACGATGCCGCGACGAAGCGTATCGACGGGATCGACCAATTGCGCGAGAGGATTTCATCAGCAAGCGACGCCAAGGAGATCGCCGACCTGCAGGCGCGGCTCCAGGCCGAAACGGCATTCCTCCAAACTGACGTGTTGCGCATGGAAGGCTTGCAGATGGTTCAGCGAGCACAAGCCCAGCTCGATGAGCAGCGAAAGGCCGAGGACTGGCGCCAACGCATGGATTCCATGAAGGCGGCACTGCAATGAGAAAGTTTTCCATTTTTACTGTTGTTCTCCTTCTGGCGGCCTGCTCACAGGCGGAACGCATCCATACTGTCGATGAACTGGTCGCTGACGAGGCGTTGCTTTCGCAGCTCATCACCGAGTGCCGCAACAATCCGGGTGAGCTTCGCGACACAGCAAACTGCCGGAATGCCGAGGCGGCTGACGGCAAGCTGCGGCTCCAGCGCATGCGGCAATCGCTAGGAGGTTGACTCATGTACGAGGTGTTCGCCTTCGTTGACGGGCAGTTCAAGTCGCCGCTTGAAACCTTTATCTCCGACGGAACGTCGAACATCTCCGAATGGGCCGCCGGTCCATTGACCGTAGCGATCACCCTTTATGTCGTGCTCTACGGCTATCTCGTCCTACGCGGATCTGTGCAGGATCCGGTTCTTGGCTTCGCTTATAAAGCGATCAAGCTCGCCATCATCGTCATGTTGGTAAAGAACGCCAGCGAGTACCAGATCTATGTCACGAACATCTTTTTCGACGTCCTGCCGCGCGAAATCTCGCAGGCGCTGAACACCGGCGCCGTCCCAAGCGCATCCACCTTCGACAGCCTGCTCGATAAAGGGCAGGCTTCCGCCACGGCCATCTGGTCTCGCGCTTCCTGGCCTGTCGACCTGGTCACCAGCGTCGGTGGAATGATGGTGATCGGCGCGAGTTTCCTTGTCGCAGCAATCGGTTACATCGTCTCGCTCTATGCCCGGCTGGCGCTCGCTATTGTGCTGGCTATCGGGCCGATCTTCGTGGCACTAGCCATGTTCCAGTCGACCCGGCGTTTCACCGAAGCCTGGATTGGGCAACTTGCCAACTTTGTCATCCTTCAGGTCCTTGTCGTCGCCGTGGGTTCCCTCTTGATAGGTTGCATCGACACCACGTTCACCGTAATCGACACGTACAGCGACGTTCTGATGCGTCCCGTGGCGTTGTGTGCTATCTGCATCGCTGCCCTCTACGTCTTTTATCAACTTCCCGGCATTGCTTCGGCCTTATCGTCCGGTGGTGCCTCTCTGGCCTATGGTTACAGTATGGCGCGCGATGCGCATGAGGGCATGCTTGCGCGGGGAACCTCCTACGCGACCCGGATGATGGGGCGAAGCTCCCGCTTCGTTGGGCGGGCATTCATGTCGCGCAATGCAGGCACATGAGATCCCTCCCTTGTACAACCATAAGAAGGCAATTCGCGAATGATCAGAACGATTGCGCTGCTTTGCATGGCGGCAGTGCTGAGCGGCTGCGCAGCATTGAGCTACCCGCTTCCCAAATGCGATGGCTATTCACGCCGGCCGCTCAATCGCGCCATGTGGGAATGGGAGGGCAACAGCAATCCCGGGCAAAAGCATTCCGATGCCGGATCTGCAACTTCCGGGCCTGCTTCCAGCTATGCCGAAGAGGCCAGTAGTCCTGCAGCATTCGCTCATCTCGGAGCAAGTGATTCAACGCCGCCCTGTAAAAAATAGTGCAATGATCGCAAGGGACGAACTCAAGGCATATTTCGACAAGGCCCGACGCTTCGATCAGGACCGCATGATCCAGGTCGAGCGTTCGGCGCGCATCGCCTGGTCTGTCGCCATTGTTGCCGGCGTCCTCGCCGGTGTCTCGATCTTCGCTGTTGCCGGCTTAACGCCGCTCAAAACCGTCGAACCGTTCGTCGTGCGCGTGGACAACTCAACCGGTATTGTCGACGTGGTCTCGGCGCTGACCTCGACGCCCGGCACCTACGACGAGGCCGTTACCAAATATTTTGCCGCAAAGTATGTCCGGGCACGCGAAGGCTATGTCTGGAGCGAGGCACAGGAGAATTTCCGCGCGGTTTCGCTGCTGTCCACCCAGTCGGAGCAGACCAGATTCTCCGCCCTTTATCGCGGCAGCAATCCGGATTCACCGCAAAACACCTATGGGCGTAGCGCGACAGCGCGCATCAATATCGCTTCGATCTCACTGATCAACCCGAATGTTGTTTCCGTTCGCTATATGCGTACCATCACACGCGGAGAGGAGACCCGAACGTCGCACTGGATCGCGACGCTTACTTTTGCTTACGTGAATGCCCCCATGTCTTCGACGGACCGGCTTGTGAACCCGCTCGGGTTCGCGGTCAGCGAATACCGGGCAGATCCGGAGACGGTCAATTGATAAGGACTACTGCATTACTTGCTCTTTTCGTCGCCGGCTCGGTTTCGTCAGCGATTGCCCTGGAAATCCCGTCTGGCGCATCGCAGGACAGCCGCGTGCGTTTCGTCAACTATCAGCCCTACAACATCACCCGCATTATCGGCTCGCTACGTTCGTCGGTGCAAGTCGAGTTCGCGGCCGACGAGGAAATCGCCCATGTGGCCCTTGGCAACAGTGTTGCCTGGGAGGTGGCCCCGGCAGGCAACATCCTCTTCCTCAAACCCCGGGAAAACCAGCCGGTTACGAACATCTCCGTCGTAACAGCGCGTCGCGACGGATCCACCCGCAGCTATCAGATGGAATTGACCGTCCGAGACGCCACAGTGGAGGTTGGCCAGAATACCTATTTCTACGTCAAATATCGCTATCCCGCCGATGAAGCCGAGCGACGCCGGCAAGCGGCTGCGGCGCGTGCCATGGCGGCACAGGCAAAGGACGCCGACGATGTGCTGAGAATCCATGAATCTTATGGACCGCGGAACTGGCGTTACTCGGCACAAGGATCGCAGACGCTCGAACCGCAGTCGGTCTACGACAATGGCAAAATCACAACTTTCGCATTTGTCGGCAATCAGGAAATGCCAGCCATCTACATTGAGAATTCAGACGGTAGCGAGAGCCTGGTCCCGAAATCCGTCGACGGCAACCTGGTGCTCGTCCACACGGTCAGCCGCAAATTCGTCCTGCGCCGGGGAGGGGACGTGCTTTGTGTCTTCAACGAAGCCTATGACCGTGTCGGTATCAATCCGGAGACCGGGACGACCTCGCCATCGGTCGAACGCATTACGCGAACCGATGGCACGAGGGCACAATAGGAGACTGCCATGGCTCAGGAAGATGAAGACCGCATCCCCGGCGAGCGTGCCGAAACCGTTGTCGGTAGGAAGATTGATGGCAATCCCGTTTTGAAACGGGGTGCGGTCGCGCTGGCAGTCGTTGTCTTTGTCTCTTTTGCCTTATGGTCCATGAGCGGCGACAAGACGCCGTCGGAGGCGCCCCGGCAGGAGCGGGTGGTGCTGCGGCAAACAGCCGACTTCGAACCGGCCAGAGAAAGGACAGAGCTCGCTCCACCCGAACCCGAGGTGACGCTGCCGACGCCGGTGGTGGCTGAAGACGTGGAAGAGGAAGATCCACTGCTGGATTCTGCTCGTCGCGCACCCGTCATAGTCTACAGCGGTGGCAAACAGGCTGCGCCACCCGCTAATGCTGGCGATCCAACAACCTCACCCGAGAGCAATTTCGTGCCGATCGACGGCATGATGATGGGTGGGCAGGACACAGCCAGTAGCGACGCTCAGCGATTTGACGGCTTGCTCCAGCCGACCCGCCTTGAAGGCTCACGCGCGGGCACGCTCGGCAATCGAAACTTCATCGTCGCCATGGGGACATCGGTCCCCTGCGTGCTCGAAACGGCCATGGCTTCGGATCAACCGGGATTCGTGAGTTGCGTGATCAATCGTGATGTGCTGTCCGACAATGGCCGCGTTGTTCTGATGGAAAAGGGCACGCAGGTCGTCGGTGAATATCGGGGTGGGTTGCAGCGGGGTCAAAAACGTCTGTTTGTGCTGTGGAACCGGGCGAAGACGCCTAAAGGCGTCATCGTGACATTGGCGTCGCCCACGACGGATGCGCTCGGTCGAGCAGGTGTCGACGGCTACATTGACACCCATTGGCGGGAACGGTTCGGAAGTGCACTTCTGCTTTCCATCGTTGGAGATGCCATGAGTTACGCCGGCAGGCGTTTGCAGGACAGCGACGTCGACGCGCAGGGCGCTGTCAGCGCCGGACAACAGGCCGCGGCGATCGCCGTCGAGCAATCGATCAATATTCCACCGACCCTGAGCAAGCATCAAGGTGAGCTCGTCTCGATCTTCGTTGCCCGCGACCTCGATTTCTCAAGCGTCTACAGGCTTCGGGTGACCGAGCCGAGGAACCGCGTCTATGACCGGGCGGTGCTGGGGGACTTTGCGCCGGACTCGAAGCTCGTAACGAAGTAGGACAGGGCGCGGCATGGCCGAAGGAACCGATGCGGCGGTTGTTCAGGAATTGTTGTCGCCGTTCGCGCCATTTCTGGAAAACAGAACGCTCTACGAAGTGATCGTCAATCAGCCCGGAAAAGTCCTGACCGAAGGGCCGGGCGGATGGTGCGTACATGATGTCCCTCAGTTGACCTTCGAAAAGCTGATGCGGCTTGCCCGGGCGGTAGCGACGTTCTCCAACCAGTCCATCGATGAAACACGCCCTATCCTCTCGGCAACGCTGCCGGGAGGAGAACGCATCCAGATCGTGATCCCGCCCGCTACAGCCGCAGAGATTGTCAGCATTACGATCCGAAAGCCCTCATCGTTGAACCTTACTCTCGATGATCTGGAGGAGAGGGGGTTTTTCAGCGAAGTCAGTCGAGTGGCAGGAGGTGCCTTTGAGGGTCCACAGAAGTTGAACGCGCTCTACGAAGCTGGCTCGTACAAGGATTTTCTGCGTGAGGCGGTCATCGCGCGGAAAAACATCATAATATCGGGCGCCACAGGCTCAGCGAAGACGACGCTGTCGAAGGCGCTGATCCGGCATATTCCCGTCGATGAGCGGATCATATCGATCGAAGATACCCCCGAACTCGTCATTCCACAGCCCAACCACGTCCAGCTGTACTATTCGAAGGGAGAACAAGGCCTCTCGCCGATCGGCGCGAAGGAGCTGCTCGAATCCAGCCTTCGCATGCGTCCCGACCGGATACTCCTGCAGGAATTGCGCGACGGGACGGCCTTCTATTACATACGAAACGTAAACTCTGGCCATCCCGGATCAATCACGACAGTTCATGCTGACTCCGCTCTTCTTGCATTCGAACAGCTTACGCTGCTTGTTAAAGAGTCCAAGGGAGGTGGAGATTTAGAAAGAGCGGACATTCGCCAGATGTTATTGGCTGCCATTGACATCGTCGTCCAATGCAGACGGATAGCTGGGCGGTTTCTTGCAAGTGAGATCTACTTCCGGAAAGATGAGCTTACCTGTTGAGGCTTGCGTTCACTCAAGTTACAGCTGCAAGGTTCCTGCGACCAGAATAAGATAGTCGGCCGTGAAGAACCCGGAACGCATTGATATTCTGATGAGATTTGGCGATTCTGAGTAATAGCTTCTGCCAGAAACGGCAGCTTTTGGCTCGGTTTCCGTGCGATATCAGATTTCGGTTTCGCTCTGCGGAGAAGTTTGATTCACTGGGTTTGATGTGGCAAATGGGAGCCGATGATGTCCAAGCCCATCGAACGGCGCGAGACGGGAGAGCAGGACCTTTTCCGCTCGAGGCTCGACCAGATGATCGACATGACGCACGAACTGGTGCGCCTGGCACAGAGGATCGACTGGCGGTTCCTGGAAGAGCGGTTCGGCGAGGTTTACAAGGATGGCGGCGGCCTTCCGCCCTTGCCGACCCGGCTGATGGCGGGGCTTGCGATCCTCAAGCACACGTTCAACCTGTCGGACGATGCGGTCTGCGCCCGCTATCTCGATAGCCCGTACTGGCAATATTTCTGCGGCGAGGAATTCTTCCAGCACCGGTTGCCCTTCGACCGTTCATCGATGACGCGTTGGCGCCAGCGCATGGGCGAGAAACGGATCAAGGCCCTGTTGCAGGAAAGCCTTTCGGTGGCGGTCAAGACCGGTGCGATGAAGCCCGCCGATACGCGGCAGGTGATCGTGGACACGACCGTTCAGCCGAAGAATGTGATGTTTCCGACCGATGCCAAACTCATCCATCGGGCGCGGGAGCGGCTGGTGCGCCTGGCAAGGAAGGCCGGACTGGACCTGCGGCAGACCTATGTGCGGGTCGGCAAATTCGCCCTGATCCAGCATCAGCGCTACGCCCATGCCAAGCAGTTCAAGCGGGCGGGCAAGGCGCTGCGCAAGCTGAAGACCTATCTCGGGCGAACGGTTCGCGACATCGAGCGCCAGATCGCCGGAGACGAGCAACTCCGGGCGATCTTCCTCTGGCCGCTCTATCAGGCGAAGACCGTCCTGGAGCAGAAGCAGCGCCAGCGTGGCCGCAAGATTTACAGCCTGCACGCCGACGAGGTCGAATGCATCGGCAAGGGTAAAGCGCACAGGCCTTACGAATTCGGCGTCAAGGTATCCGTGGCCACGACGCTGCACCGCTCGAAGGGCGGCCAGTTCGCACTGCACGCCATGGCCTTGCCCGGCAATCCCTATGACGGCCACACGCTGGAGACCGTCATTCCCGACATGGAGCAGACCATCGGCAACGAGCTTTCCCGCATCCTGGCCGATGCCGGATATCGCGGCCACAATGCGCCGGAAAGCCACAAATTCCGGGTCTTCACCGCCGGTCAGAAGCGCCGCGTCACATCCTCCATCAAGCGCCAGATGCGACGGCGCTCGGCCGTCGAGCCTGTCATCGGGCACCTCAAGAACGAGCACCGCATGGACCGCAATTATCTCGCCGGAAAGCAGGGCGATGCCGTCAACGCGCTTCTGGCCGCCGTCGGCTACAACTTCTCGCTTCTGCTCAAGTGGCTCAGACAACTTTTGTGCCTGATTGCCGCGATCATCGCCACGTTCCTGCCGAAAAAGCCTCTTAAGTTCGCATCATAAGCGTGTTGAAGGCGTTCTCGTCGTCGTCAGCGTCCCCGACATCAAGGCAATTTCAGCGTTCTTCACAGCCGACTAAGATAATCTGCAGCTGGCATTACCGTATCGAGAATCGTTTTGCCAAGCTCAAGGATTAGCGCTGGATCGCAATCCCATCCGGCCGAAGCGTCCACATCCTGTTTTCGACAATCTGCCTTGTAGCCATCGGCATCTTCCGGCCCTGATCGATGACCCTGAGGCCGGAGGGCAAGATCGCCGATGGCGATTGAAAGCATCAACCTCCAGCTCGATGCAGTTCAAGCTGAACGTCTCGAAATCGTAGCCGACCAACAGCTCTGTGGCTTTCGAACCGGAGCCTTATCGCGCAGGTTTCCCTACCAAATCCCGTTGAATATTAAACATGATAATTGTAATCATCTATATCGATGCGGTCCCGACAGGCGCCTGCACCGCTTTTCAGGACGTTGCCCGAGGGGAAGGATGAGTGCCAACGACGAGAAGCTTCTGTCGTCCTTTCTTCGCAGTCGGTCACGCATCCAGCGTTATCTGATGGGCAAGACGGGATCGCGGCAAGACGCGGAAGATTTGACGCAGGAAGCGTGGATCAAGTTGGCGCGCAATGGCGCCGCTGCCGCTGGCGCGCCGGTCCCCTACCTCAACAGCGTCGCCCGATCCCTGGCGATCGATCATGTTCGCAACAGGACGCGATATATATCGTCCAATGCCGTCGCCGACCTGCTGTCCGTTCCCGACGATCGCCCTGATCCGGAGCGGATTGCCGAAGATAGGGAGCAAATGCGCCTCTTGGCTCATATTTTGGAGGAACTTCCTGAGAGGCAGAGACATATCCTGCTCATGGCGCGCATCGAGCAGCAGACTCAGGTCGACATCGCCTCCGAACTGGGTGTTTCGGTTCGTACCGTAGAATACGACCTTCGAAAGGCACTGGAGTATTGCTCCGAGCGGCTTGAGCAAATAAACCGACGCTGAAATTTTCGGGTTTTCGATTTTCCATCGTTTAATGATTACAGGAGGCACGGTTGCTGATCGCCTTGCCGGAAACCCAGCTTTGTGAAGGAAGCAGGCATTGGACGGCGATTTCGACGCCCTCAAACGCGAAGCAACTGCTTGGGTCGTCCGGCTGACTTCCGGAACGGCGACCATCGAGGACGGAGATGCACTTCGAGCTTGGCGCGCCCGCAGCAGCGAACATGAGCGTGCGTTTCGCGAAGCGGCCCGCCTGTGGAACAATCTCGGTCCGGCATTGGAGAATGAGCGCCGCCATACCGTACCGGTCGTCACTCGCCGTTCGTTTCTGGCTGCTGGCGGGGTGGCGGCCAGCGCAGCGGCGGCCGCCTTCATCATGTCGGACCTGGGTTTCCTGCCGTCTGTCAACGGCTTGCTCGCCGACTACACGACGGCGGTCGGCGAACAGAAGAGCATCGATCTGCCCGACGGTTCGACGGCGGTCCTCGACGGCAAGTCCGCCCTCGTAATGGGCTATACCGAGGATGCGCGGCATCTTTCGCTCACTGCCGGCGCGGCTGTTTTCGAGGTCGAGGGCGCTGATCCGCGCCCCTTCGTGGTCTCGGCGGCGGAAGGGCGCTCCATACTGTCGTCCGGCACCCTTTCCGTCGCACATGCGGTGAAGGATGTATCTGTGGAGTGCATTCAGGGGACCGTCAAGGTCGACTGTCTGACGTCCATCACCCTCGTGAAGGGTGAAGGCGTGGTCTATTCGGCGGCGGGCCTCGGGCAAAAGGGGATGGCTGAAGTCGAAACGGCGGCCGCCTGGCGCAAGGGCCTGCTCGTCTTCAACGACCGATCGCTCGCCGATGTCGTTGCCGATCTCAACCGCCACCGGCGCGGCAAGGTGATGCTCGCAAGTAACACGCTCGGCTCGCAACGGATATCCGGCGTTTTCCATCTCGATCGCCCGCAGGAGATACTGGCTCATTTCGAGAACGCGCTGCAAATCCGTTCCGTGAACCTCGTCGGCGGCATCGTACTGCTGATGTAAAAAGCTCGAAAGTTTTCGGAAAAATTTCGGGTTCGCGATTCCCCATCGTTCTTATCAACAGAGGCTGCCTTTCGGCAGCAATTGCCGATGGGGACTGGAATGGATTTTGTTTCGCTGGAGCAGGGCACGCGTGGAAACGACCGGGCCCGCAAATGGAGGACAGGTCTACTTGCGGCGTCGATCTCCTTCTTCGCCTTGCCGATGATGTCCGCTTCGGCTCCTGCGCAAACGACCGTCAGCTATGCGATACCGGCCGGCCCGCTCGATGCCGCCTTGTCCCGCTTCGGCGCCACGAGCGGCGTGCAACTGCTCTACAACAGCTCCATCACAAAGGGCCTGCTCACCTCGGGTGTATCGGGAAGCCTCGGTGCGCGGGAGGCACTTGGCCAAATTCTGGCGGGAACCGGCCTCAGCTATCGCTTTACCGGACCGAATAGCGCTACGATCACGAAGGTATCGGAAGCTGGCGGCACCGCCGACGACGGCTCCATGGTGCTCGATACCATCACCATCGAGGGGGCCGGAGACGGACAGACCCAGGGCTATATCGCCTCGCGAGACATCGCCGCAACAAAGACGGACACGCCGCTGGTCGAGGTGCCGCAAGCCGTGAACGTGGTCACGCGGGACCAGATCGAGGCGCAGGGTTCCCAGACCGTGATGGAGGCGACGCGCTATACGCCGGGGGTGGTGGCCTCCTTCGGCGACAGCGACAGCCGCAACGACGTGCTGCAGGCGCGCGGGTTCTCCGTTCGCTATAATCTCAACGGCTCGCGGCTGCCCTATGGTGCCTACAGCTCTGCCTTCCTTCGTATTGAACCCTACGGTCTCGAGCGCATCGACGTGCTGAAGGGCCCGTCCTCGGTCATGTACGGCCAGAACCTGCCGGGCGGCCTGATCAACCTGACCAGCAAGATGCCGACGGAAACCCCGCTGCGGGAGATCGCCATTCAGGGCGGGAGCCATGACCGGGTGCAGGGCATGTTCGATTTCTCCGGGCCAATCGATCCGGAAGGGCAGTTCCTTTACCGCTTGACCGGCCTTGCGCGCGATGCGGGCGGGCGTGTGGAATTCGGCTATGACCAACGCGCCTTCATCGCGCCGGCCTTCACCTGGAAGCCGACCGATGCGACGTCCTTCACGCTCTTCGGACACTACCAGCAGGACGACACGATCTCCGACTACATGCCGCTGCCGGCGGCCGGCACGCTGCTGCCTAACCCCAACGGCAAGCTGCCGGTGAACCGCTATGCCGGTGAGCCCGGCCACGACGGCTTCGATCGCGAGCAATATTCGATCGGCTACAAGTTCCAGCACCATTTCGAAACCGGCTGGACGGTGCGCCAGAACCTCCAGTTCAACAGCGTCGACGTCGACTCGCGGGCAAGCCCTGCCTTCATGCTCGATGCCACGCAACGCTATCTGAGCCGGGTGGCCTCGCAAGGCCTTGCGGCGGCGGACAGCTTTACCGTCGACACCAACCTCACTGGCAGCTTTGATACCGGTCCGGTGGAGCACAGCGTGCTGGCGGGGCTCGACTATCTCCATCTCGATGACAGCTACAGCTTCGCCTCCAACCTCTACGGCGGAACCTTCGATCTCTACGACCCTGTTTACGGCGCCGTACCGCCTGCCCTCATCCCGCGCTTCGACTACAACATGAAGCGCCGGCAGGCTGGGCTCTACGTCCAGGATCAGATGCGCTGGGACAACTGGATCGTGAGCGCCGGCCTTCGCCACGACTGGGTGGACGCCAGTTCCATTCACAGTTTTACGGGAACGTTCGACGTCAATCAGACAGCGCTGACCGGCCAGGTCGGGCTGGTCTACCGTTTCGACAACGGCGTTGCGCCCTATGTCTCCTACTCCACCTCGTTCGATCCGGTCGACAACTTCTCGACCACCGGGGGAGCGCTGCAACCCTTGGAGGGCGAGCAGATCGAGGCGGGCATCAAGTACGAGAGCCCCGACGGCCGCACATTCATCACCGCCTCCGCGTTTCATCTTAACCAGAAGAACGTTACCGCCCCGAACCCGGATCCGACGGGGACCGGGCTGTTGCAGGCCGGCGAAGCGCGCGTGCGCGGTCTGGAATTCGAGGCGAAGACGGAATTGACGCCAGCCCTTTCGCTCATTGCATCCTATGCCTACACGGATGCCGTCATAACGAAGACCAATGCGGGAACAGAATACCTCCTCGGTAAGGAGCTCGTGATGGTTCCCGACCACCAGGCGTCGATTTGGCTCGACTACAAGGTCGAGGACGGGCCGCTCGCCGGCCTCGGCCTTGGCGGCGGCCTGCGCTACCAGGGCAAGTCGTTCGGCGATGCCGCCAACGAGTTCGAGGTCGGGGGCCAGGTTCTTGTCGATGCAGCGCTGAGCTACGACTTCGGCAAGCTCGACCCGAATTTCGAGGGCCTGGACCTGCGCGTCAACGCCACCAACCTGCTCAACGAGAAATATGTCGGTTGGTGCCAGAACGCGCTGCAATGCTACTACGGCCAGGGCCGCACGGTCAGCGCCACGCTGAAGTACCGATGGTAGGCCATCGCGCGGAGGCGCAAGGGCGCTTGCGTATCGGCAGGCGGGCATTCCTGGCCTCGCTGGCGGCGCTCGCATACGGGATGCCCGTGGCGCGGGCGGGCCTACCCGCCGCACGGCGCATCGTGGCGCTCGATGCGCCGTCGACGGAGATGCTCGTCACACTGGGCATGGAGCCGCTCGGCGTCGCGGGCCTCGAAGGCTATCGGCAGGCCGAAGGCGACATCGCGGCCCTGAGGAATTCCCTCGATATCGGCTTCTTCTACGAGCCGAATCTGGAACTGCTGCAGTTCCTGAAGCCCGACCTGTTCGTCAATTCGTTCGGCATCGGCGCGCCGGCGGCGCTCTTGAAGCGGATCGCGCCCGTGCTCTCCGTGCCGGTCTATGGCGGGCCCGGATCGAGCCACGAGGCCGCCGCCGGTGCCCTGAGACGGATTGCCGACCGGATGGGCCGGCAGGCTGAGGCTGAGGCGTTTCTGGCCACGCACGAGGAGCGGCTTTCGACCCTTGGGGAAATGGTGCACGCGCGGCGCCTGCGGCCCGTCTACCTCGCAAGTCCGCTGCTGGACGGCCGTCACGTCATCCTCTACGGCCGCAACAGCCTTTTTGACGATGTGCTGCGACGCATCGGCATGCGCAACGCATTCGGCGGCCAAAGCTCTCCCTGGGGCATTGCCAGCCTGGGAATCGACAAGCTGACGGAAAAGCGGGAAGCGGCCTTCATCTATATCGAAAGCCCGGTGACGCGGACCGCTCTCAAGGCGCTGGATGCAAGCGCGATCTGGAAGATGCTGCCTTTCGTGAAGGAGGGGCGCATCGTCTCGATCCCCTATCTCGAAATGTACGGCGCCCTGCCGACCGCCGATCGCTTCGCGGGCATTCTGGAAAGCCTGCTGGACCGGGGAGCGCTCGATGCGGGCTGATGCAGTCGCGCGTACGGATGGCTCGCCGGTGCGCGCCGCCATGATGATCGCTCTGGCGCTGCTGCTGGCGGCAGCCGGACTTTCCGGCGTCGCGCTCTCCCGGCTCGTGGCACCGGCCGATTGGCCGGGCCTGCTGGCCGACCCGGCGGCGGCCGATATGTCGATCCTGTTGGCGCGGCAGAGCCTGTTGCCGCGCATCGTGGTCGGCCTTCTCGCCGGGGCCGGCCTCGCACTTGCCGGGGTCGTCTTCCAGAACGTGCTGCGCAACCCCTTGGCCGAGCCGGCCACGCTCGGCGTTTCGGCCGGGGCGCAGCTTGCGCTCGTCGTCGCCACCCTCTGGTTTCCGTCCATCGCGGATACGCTGCGCGCGGAAGGCATCGCCTTCCTCGGCGCGCTTGCCGCGATCCTGCTGGTGGCCGCCATCGGCTGGAGCCGGGTGCTCTCCCCGACGCGCATGATCGTGGCGGGCGTGTTCGTGAGCCTTTATGCCGGCGCGGCGGCCGGCGTTCTCGTCCTCTTCAACCAGCATTACCTGACCGGCGTCTTTCTCTGGGGATCAGGTTCGCTGGTGCAGAACGGCTGGGACGCCGCGTGGACGCTGTCGGGACGTCTCGCTCTCGCCGCGGTCTGCGTCGTGATACTGGGGAGGCCGCTTGCGCTTCTCGTCATCGGCGACGAAGGCGCGCATGCGCTGGGCGTCAAGGTGCCGGCTGTGCGGCTCGCGGCGCTGGCGCTCGCAACGGCTCTGTCGGCGAGCATCGTCAGCGCCGTCGGGATGATCGCCTTCATCGGGCTTGCCGCACCGGCGATCGCGCGCGCTGCCGGAACGCGAACACTCTCCGCCCAGTTCGCGGCCGCTCCGCCGATCGGGGCCGGCCTGCTTTGCCTCACTGACCAACTGGTGCAGCTCGCACCCTTCGCGCGCGAGATACCGACCGGCGCGGCCACCGCGCTGATCGGTGCGCCGCTTCTCCTGTGGCTTCTGCCGCGCATGCGCGCGGCGAGCGTTCCGGCGACGCAGTCTGTCGAGGGACAGGCAAGGCTCGCGCGGCCGGTGCCCATGCTTGTCGCCGGATGCGCGGTCGCGGTGCTCGTCATCTCGTGCGCGCTCATGCTGGGCCGCACGCCGCATGGCTGGTCGTGGTTCGCGGGCCCGGAGCTCGCCGAGATGCTGCCCTGGCGCTGGCCGCGCGTGCTGGCGTCCTTCATGGCGGGCGGCATGCTCGCCGCAGCCGGCGTCCTCATTCAGCGGACGACGTCGAACCCATTGGGAAGCCCCGAAATACTGGGGATATCGTCGGGCGCCGCGCTGGGGCTGATCGTGCTCCTGTTCCTGATGGCGGCGCCCTCGCAGTTCTGGCAACTGGCGGCCACCACAGCCGGCGCGGCCCTTGCTTTCGCCTTCATACTGGCAGTCGGCGCGCGGAGTGGTTTTGCGCCGGACAAGCTGCTTCTGGTCGGCATCGCCTTTGGAACGATGCTCAGCGCGCTGGCTGCGGTGTTGATGGCGAGCGGCGACCCGCGCATGGCGACGCTGCTCGGCTGGATGGCGGGCTCGACCTACGCCATGACGGGGAGCCGCGCGCTCGTGACGGCATTGGTCGGCTGCCTGCTTCTGGCACTGCTGCCGCTGGCGGCAAGGCCGCTCGAAATCCTGCCGCTGGGCGTAGGCGTCTCGCACGCGCTGGGCATGCGGGTGAACCGCACGCGGACGGGACTGCTGCTGCTGACCGCCGGCCTCACCGCGACTGCGACGCTGACAGTCGGCCCGCTCACCTTCGTCGGCCTGCTTGCCCCGCACATGGCGCGGCTGGCGGGCTTCCAGCGGCCGGTCGCGCATCTTGCCGCCAGCATCCTCGCCGGGGCCTCAATCATGGTCGCGGCGGACTGGCTGGGCCGCAGCTTGATCTTTCCCTACCAGATCCCCGCCGGCCTGTTCGCCTCGTTCCTCGCAGGCCCCCTTTTCCTATTCTTGCTGAGACGACAGTCATGACCGTACAAAACCAAGATTTGGCGAGACCCGAGAACTTCCGCGTCGCAAGGGTGCTGCGCACACGACGCGTGACACCCCACATGCAGCGCGTGACCGTGCAGGTGGACGATCTCTCGCGTTTCGATTGCTCGCCACGTTCGCTCGGGCCGCATGTCCATGCGCTGATCCCCCGCAAGGACTGCAAAGAGCCGGGCTGGCCGACGGTCGATGACAAGGGTCACGCGGTCTATCCCCCGCCCGAGCAGCGGCCGGCTGTGCGCACCTACAGCGTGCGTCGTTTCGACCATGCGGAAAACAGCATGGATATCGATTTCGTGCTGCACGGCGAAGGCGTCGCGTCGGCCTGGGCCGAACGGGCGTCGGTCGGCGAGGAGATCGGCCTGTGGCGGCCGCATGCGCGCATCCTCGAAGAGGAACCAGAGCGCTACGTGCTGGCCGGCGACCATACCGCGCTGCCGGCCATCGCGTTTATCCTCGATCATCTGCCCGAGGACGCGCAAGGCGATGTGATCGTCATGGTGCCGGACCAGGTGGAAGAGCAGCCGCTCCGTCTGCCGGAGCGGATGAGACTACGCTGGCTGCACGCGCCGCTGGAGCCGTGGTCAGGAGACGTACTGCCGGCGGCGGTTCGTGCGCTGGGCCCGCAGGAAATCAGCCGCAGCTTCGTATGGGTTGGCGCGGAAGCCTCCGTCTCCCGAGACATCCGCGCCTTTGCCAGAAAGGAATGCGCCCTGCCGGCAAGTGGGACCTATATCCTGAACTACTGGAAGCGCGGCATGGTCGAGGGCACCTACGATCATGGAGAGTGAATGCGTGTGACCGCCTCCATCAGAACCCGGCCTCTGTTCAAGCTTGAGAGTGTTTCGTTTTCGGTTGCGGGACGGACGCTGCTCGCCCCGCTAACGACCGTGCTACCTTCCGGCAAGGTCATCGGGCTGATCGGGCAGAACGGATCAGGCAAATCTACGCTTCTGAAGATCCTGGCGCGCCAGCAGGCCGCTTCCGGTGGTGCGATCCACTTCGAGGGAATGCCTCTTCGCGCGTGGAGTGCTCGCGATTTTGCCCGCGTGCTCGCCTATCTGCCGCAGCAGATACCAGCCGCCGGCGGATTGCTCGTGAAGGAACTGGTGGCGCTGGGGCGCTATCCGTGGCATGGCGCGCTGGGGCGTTTCGGGTCAACCGACCGCGCGAAGGTGGAGAGGGCGATCAAACTGACGGGGCTGGAAACCCTGGCCGATCGGCTGGTCGATACGCTTTCAGGAGGCGAGCGACAGCGGGCCTGGATCGCAATGCTCATCGCGCAGGACGCGGGCTGCATGTTGCTGGACGAGCCCATCTCCGCACTGGACGTCGCCCATCAGGTGGAGATTCTGAAACTCGTGCGCCATCTGTCGAGACTAAATGGCCTCAGTGTTGTCATCGTGCTGCACGACATCAACATGGCCGCACGCTTCTGCGACGAAATCGTCGCGCTTCATTCGGGCGATCTCGTCGTGACCGGATCGCCTGAGACGGTTATGTCAGCCGATATGCTGCAATGCATCTACGGGGTCGAAATGGCAGTGAGCGTTCATCCCCGAACCGGCCGCATGATCGCCCTGCCGTGCTGATAACTCACGCCTGGAGATGGAAAATGACGCCTTTCTGGACATACTGAAGAGCGTCGCCAGATATTACCGACCTCATCACCACCTCTTTGCGATGGATTTCACGAGCGCGGTTGCCACCGTTATCCTCTGACTGCCACCTCCACTCGATGCTACGGGCTATAAATGTTTCGCCTTACGTCCGTTCTACATCCGAGAGCAATTTGAACAGGCAGTCTCCGGGGTTTGTGAGGGCTGGGAAGCGGCGGCAGGCGACGAGGCCGGGTCTGGTGAAGTTTATGGCTTGTGGGGGCCGATGCGGGCCGTCGATGGGATGGATGGCGCCCGCGCACTGGCCTGGGTGAACGCTGTCACCGATCTCGACGCAGGGCTCGAAGATGCCGCGACAGGGCGCGTAGACGAACGCGTCCCTGCCTTCGACCCGCATCAGGCGCACGGGCGGCGGCGGTTCGGTTTGTGCGTTCGGCAGGATGCCGACATGCCTGAGAACACGGCAGAGCCCCTGGGTGGCGATGGCTTCGCCTTTGGGCGAGAAGCTGCCGCCACCACCCAGCTCCGCCGTGAGCGCGGGAACGCCGCAGGCCTGGGCCGCCGCCGACAGCGTCGTCGAGGCACCGCCGCCTGCGCCGTCGCTGATGGAGCCGACGGGCGCGCCGAAGATTTGCATGAGCTCGACAAGGCGCGCCGTCTCAGTCGCGATCCCGCCGTCCCGGATCAGGCAGCAGGGATAATAGGCCAGCGACCTTCCGCCAGAGTGCAGGTCGATGACGAGATCGGACAGGGGCAGAAGCACCGAGACGACGTAGTGGGCGATCATCTGGGTCGGCGTGCCGTTGGCCTTGCCCGGAAACAGGCGGTTCAGATTGCCCTCGTCGAGCGGCGACAGCCGCCGGCCGGCGGCCACGGCGGGGTAATTCAGGGCAGGCAGGACAACGATGCGGCCGCGCACCTCGCCCGGCTCGATCCGTCGCGCCAGCTTGCCGAGCGCGATCTGGCCCTCATATTCGTCCCCGTGGCTGCCGGCGACCAGCAGCGCCGTCGGCCCGTCCCCGTTCCTGATGCAGGCGATGGGGATCGGGATTGTGCCATAGGCGGAAAGGTCGCTCGAGAAGGGCAGCCGCACAAAGCCATGCTGTTTGCCGTCCCGTTCGAGGTCGAGGGTCGTCCACATGTGCGTTTCGCCCGCCGGCATCGCAGCCTCCATGTCGATACAGCCTTCCTGTCAATGCAGCAGGGTGCCGAGGAAGTCGCGGGCCCGCGGATGGCTCGGCGCCGAGAAGAAGGTGGCGGGTTCGGCCCGCTCCACGATCGCGCCCCGATCCATGAACACGACCGCGTCGGCCACCTCGCGGGCAAAGCCCATCTCGTGGGTGACGCAGATCATGGTCATGCCGTCATGGGCCAGCTCGGTCATGACGTCGAGCACCTCGCGGATCATCTCCGGATCGAGCGCCGAGGTCGGCTCGTCGAACAGCATCAGGCGCGGGCTCATGCACAGCGCCCTTGCGATCGCCACCCGCTGCTGCTGGCCACCCGACAGTTGTGCGGGATATTTGGAGGCCTGCTCGGGAATGCGGACCTTCTCGAGATAGTGACGGGCCACGGCCTCGGCCTCGGTGCGCGCCATGCCGGCCACCCGGCGCAAGGCCAGGGTGCAGTTGGCAAGCACGCTCAGATGCGGAAACAGGTTGAAGTTCTGGAACACCATGCCGGTCTGCCGGCGGGCCAGCGCGGTTTGCACGGCATCTTCTCCGAGCTTCGTCCCGTCCAGCACTACGGTTCCCTGCCGATACGCCTCCAGACCGTTGATGCAGCGGATCAGGGTGGACTTGCCCGAGCCGGACGGGCCGCAGATGACGATGCGGGAACCGTGCGCGACCCTGAGGTCGATGCCCTTCAGGACATGGAAGGTGCCGTACCATTTGTGAAGCGCGTCGATCTCGACGGCCGGGGTCTGTCGGGGGTCTTGCATGCAAAGCGGGTCTTTCTGAAAGCGAAGGTTCATGGCGGCCATTCTTCGGGAGATGCTCATCGCGCCGTGGAAACGGCGAGGCGCTTCTCCAGCCATCTGACGCCCTGCGAGATGGCCAGGGCCAGCGCCAGGAAGACGATGCCGGCCACGGTGAGCGGCTCGGCATAGCGATAGGTGTCGGAGGCGATGTCGAAGGCCGCCCCGAGCATTTCGGGGACGGCCAGAACCGCCAGATAGGGCGTGGCCTTGAGGATCGAGACGAAGTAGTTGCCCATGGGCGCTGCGATGTTGCGCAGCATCTGCGGCGCGATGACGAAGACGACCGTATCGAGCCGGCCGAGGCCCAGCGCCCTTGCCGCCTCCTGCTGGCCCCTGGCGATGGCGTCGATGCCGGCCTTGAAGACCTCGGCCAGATAGCCGCTGTAATAGAGGCTGAGACCGGCAATGCCGACCGTCAGCGCACTCAGCCGCACCCCGTGGAAGGGCAGGATGAAGTACAGGCAATAGAGCCACACCAGCACCGGCGTCGCCCGGATGAAGTCGATGAGGAAGCGCACGAGGAGGCCGACAAGGCCGCCCCTGCGCCGCACGATCTCGAGGCAGAAGCCAAGGACGGCGGCGCCGAGAGAGCTCGCGACCGCCACCAGCAGGGTCATGCCGATGGCGCCCAGGATCGCCGGCACGCTCGCCAGGGCAAAGCCGACGTCAAATCCCACGACCCGCCTCCCTGACCGGCGTCACCCACCGCTCCGCCCATCGTCCCAGAAGGGCGATCGGATAGCAGACCATGAAATAGGACAGCAGCAGGGCGAGGTAGACGGGAACCGGGTCATACTCGACCTGGGCGATTTCCTTGGCCCGGAAGGTCATGTCGGTCAGCGTGATCAGCGAGACCAGCGATGTCGCCTTGACCAGCTGGATGACGAGGTTGATGAAGGTCGGGCTCATGGCCAGCAGCGCCTGCGGCAACTCGATGAGCAGGAGGATGGTCGCACGCGACAGGCCGAGCGCCTGTCCCGCCTCCTTCTGGCCGCGATCGAGCGCCTGCAATCCCGCCCGCACGGCCTGGCTGGCGTAGCCCGCGGTGTTGAGGCCCAGAACCATGGCCCCCACGGTCATGGCGGACAGGGTGACCCCGACCACGGGGAGCGCGTAGTAGAAGACGAACAGAAGGATGACGACCGCAGAACTGCGCCAGAATTCGATCATGGACGTGACGAGGAAGCGGGCAAAGCCGGTCGTCAGATATTGGGCGATCCCCAACACAAGGCCGAAGGGAACCGCGAAGACCAGCCCGTAAAGGGTGACGGAGGCCGTGACCCGGAACCCTGAAAGGATGCCGGACCAGATGTCGAACATGCTCATTCGCCGGCCCCGTCCTTGCCGTTGCCGCAGATCCGGTCGGTGGTGACGGTGTCGGGGACGGTCGCATCCTCGGCAAAGCCGTACTTCTTCATAAGCCCGGCGACCGTTCCGTCCTGCTTCAATGCCGTGAATTTCTCGTCATAGAGCGCCTTCAGGTCCTCGTCCTGCTTGCGAAAGGCCACGGCGGCGTAGTTGGCCTGCTCGTCGGCGATGACGAACGGATCCGCCCGCTCCACGTCACGGGCGCTGCCGTCCTTCAGGAGACCGAGCACGGTCGGCAGGGAAAGCAGGGCAACATCGACCCGGCCGGCGCGCAGGGCGGCCACGTTCGACTGGATGTCGGGAAACAGAAGCATGCGCTCGTTCGGCACGCCGGCCGCCAGCGCATTGCGCACGACCACGCTGCCGCGCCCGGCGCCCATGACGATGTCGGGGTTGTCGACGATATCGCGGTAACCGTGGATGTCCTTCGGGTTGCCGGGCAGCACCAGTGCGGCATCCAGTTCCTTCAGGTCGGGCCTGCCGAATGCGACCTGCCTACACCGCTCCGGGGTGATGGACAGGCCTGACGCCACCACATCGAAGCGTCCCGCCAGCAGGCCGGGAATGAGGGCGCCGAACTCGGTCACCCTGATGTCGATCTCCTTCACGCCGAGATCGGCGAAAGCCGCCTTCAGCAGGTCGGGATGCCAGCCCGTTGCCTCGCCCGTCGCCTCGTCGCGATAGCCCCAGGGGGCGCGGTTGTGGATGCCGACCACGATCCTGCCCTCGCGCAGGATGCGGTCCTTCGCGGTTTCGGCAAACGCCGCCTGGCCGGCGGCCCCCAGTGCGGCGACACCCAGCACCACACCCAACCCCCTGGCCAATATTGCCCGGCGCGGGCTCAATCGAGACGTCATGTTCTTCCTCCCATTTTTGTGAAACTTTGTTCCAGAGGTCGCTTCGGGCCCTTGCGAGCGAAGGTCTGGTTTGCACGGCCAGCGATCCGGCTGCGACTGTCCCTGATGCCCTTACGACGGGCCCCGCTGCAAAGAAGCCTCAGCACCGGTCAGGCGCCGCAGGTCCGCCAGCACCGAACGCAGATGCGGCCACGGAAAGTCGGACGGCGCATCGCCGGCCTCGCTCTCCAGCAGCAGGACCTCCAGCTTGGCCACCACGCCGCCCATCGAGTGGGCCGGCGTCCGCGCCAGTTCCTCAAGGAGCCGGGCCGTCTCCCCGGCGAAGCGTTCCTCCGCCGCCTTCGCCCTCGAATAGCCAAGGTCAAGGTCGGCTTGCTCCCGGCGCGTATTCCCCAAAACCTCTTCAGAGCAGGAAGTGGGCAGAGAGCCCGCCCTCCGCGCGATCCTGCTTTCCAGCCGCTGCTGGCGCCGGCACAGCGCAAGGGCCCGCGCATGCGCATCGCGCCAGCGATCCGCCAGCGCCAAAACCGGGTCCGGCATATCGGTTTTGCCTGTTTGGGACGCAGGGTTCGGTTCCGCTGGCGTACTGCGGGAAGCCACGGTAATCTTCGGCCCTTGTCGATGGGTGACGAAAGGCAAAGAAATGCTATGGTCGGAATCAGCCATGATCCGAGCTCCCTACAGCTTGGGTTTTTGGTTAGGCCACTTGGTGTGTTGCCGCATACCAAGTGGCTGCCTGCCAGTTAGGTAATTACCTCATATTTTGGACGTTTCGATTGTCAGACGTGTCTAATTCTCCAGAGCTTAGAAAAGAACGATTTGAGCTGCGGCTCTCTAGCGAATTGCTTACACGCGTTGATGAATGGCGTCGGGTACAACCTGATCTTCCCAGCAGATCGGAAGCAGTACGTCGTCTGCTTACAATTGCCCTGCCACCGACCAAATCGCCATCCTAGCGCAATAGCTGTTAGCCATCGCTCTCCAACGACCGCAGCTTTGTCCGTTTAAGGAATCTGGCTGGATGACGAGAGGCAAAGAGGTGGTATTGTCGGAATCAATCACGATCCGAGCTCCCTACAAGCTTGGGTTTTGGTCAAGCCACCGAGCGTGTTGCCGCACGCAAAGTGGCTGCAAACCAAATCATTACGTACATACCGTACATTACGGACATCGCTGTTGTCAAACGAGATAAACCCTGCCGAACCGAAAACTGAGCGATTCGAGCTACGGCTCTCAATGGAATTGCTTGCGCGCGTTGATGAATGGCGTCGGACACAATCTGATCTTCCCAGCAGATCGGAAGCAGTGCGTCGCCTTATGGAGATTGGCTTGTCTACTCAAACGGCTGCGACATCAAACAAGCTTAAATCCTGATGTCAGGTCTGCAGTCAGCCGGGAGAGGGGGATCTTGCTCTTTTCCCGTGGCCAAGCATGAAAAGCGCTCCACACCTTCAAAGACGACTTTCAGTGATGACCTGATGTGCTCACGTGTTCCGCTCTGCAACAAATTGGCAACATCTCGAACTTCTCTGTTGATGTAGCTGATTCATCACGTGATTTGTCACATCGAAGTTAGCTGAGCGGCAATCCGGTCACATGGCAGCCCGAACAGCTTCTCCATCGTTCTGAAAACACGCTTCTTGAAGCTCATTCCGCTAACAAGCCAAATTTTCGGCCACGAGCCACCTCGTCGAGCTTCGGCCCGTCAATACCAAATTACAGGAAGTGATACGAACTGACGGTTCGTCCATTTTTGACCGAACGCTTCCGTTCGGAGATAAACCCGTGACGACCGTCGAAGAAGTATCCAGACCGAATTTGTCTCTAGTTGGTGCGCGGGGAGAAGGGCACGCGATCGGGCACCATGGCGAGCTGATCCAGGGTGTATTCGAAGACGAGCTGGGACGTTTGCATCGGGGTCTTGTCACAATTCCGCTGGATGGTCTCCGTTCGACGGCCCAGTTCATTGTCGATGAGGGTAAAAACCTCAGCGTCGAGCCTCGCGAAAAGACAAAGGCGCTACGCGCAACCCGTCTGACGCTGAGAAAACTGGGGCAGCCGAGGGCAGGCGGGCGGCTTCGCGTCAAGAGCGACATTCCGATAGGGCACGGCTATGGTTCGTCGACGGCGGATGTCGTCGCGTCGATCCGGGCAGCCGCTGCGGCGTTGGGAACAACGCTTCCACCAGCTTCGGTTAGTCGCCTGGCAGTCGCCGCCGAAACTGCATCCGATGCGACCGCATTTGAAACTGAGGCCCTGCTTTTTGCACAGCGAGAAGGCGAGGTTCTCGAGCATTTTGGCGGCTCGTTGCCGCCATTCGTCCTTGTCGGCTTCAAGGCAGATGGAACTGGCGGTGTCAGTACGCTTGAGCTGCCTCCCGCGCGATACAGCCTCGAGGAAATCCAGCTGTTCCGCGTCTTGCGCGGGTTGGTGGCCCGAGCGGTCCGCCATCAGGATCCCCGTCTTCTCGGCCGTGCCGCGACACTGAGCGCCCGTATCAGCCAACGGCATCTCCCAAAACCGTCTTTCGACTATGTGATCGAACTTGCCGACCACCATCAAGCGCTCGGCATTCAGGTTGCTCACAGCGGATCTTTATTCGGGCTTCTGCTGGATCCCGGGTCTGCTGGCCTGACTTCCCTCATTCGCACGATCTCGAAAAAATTGAGCGATGTCGGTTTTCAGGACATCGGCGTTTTTTCTGTGAACGGGGCAGGGGGCATCCATGTCCTTCAACATTGACTATTTCCGTGCATTGGAAACGCCCCGGCTTGCGCAGCTTGGCCCGAATATCGTTGCTGCCGCATTTCCTCTGATGAAGCTGTTGCCGGCTCGTTTCATTCTCGATCAGGCACAGAAGTCCGGCGAACTGAAAGCCGGTAACCACATCATAGAAACGACCTCCGGCACATTCGGTATGGCAATGGCGCTTCTCGCTGCCGCGCGGAGCTACCGGCTCACGCTGGTGACGGCAGAAACCTTGATCGATAAGCCTTACAAGCGCCGCCTTGAACTGCTCGGGGCAAATGTCGTGGTGCTGGAGGACGAGAAAGGAGACGGGAATCAACCGGGCAGGTTGGCATACCTCAAGCAAGCCATGGAGGATGAGCCCGGCACATTCTGGACGCGACAGTATGACAGCCCTGGAAACTGGCTGTCATACGCCCGGCTGGCAGAACTGCTTGTGAGGTCCACAGGCCAAATTGACTGGCTGGTCGGCTGCATCGGAACAGGCGGCTCTCTATGCGGAACGGGTACTTTCCTGCGGCAGCTCTACCCACACTTGAAGATTGCAGCTGTCGATACCCATCGCAGTGTGCTGTTCGGCCAACCGGTGGGCAAGCGCATGTTGCGTGGTCTGGGGAACAGCGTCATTCCCGCTAACGTCAGACATCACCTGATCGACGAGGTTCATTGGGTTGGCGCCTATGCCGCATATCATTCCGCACATGTGCTGCTGCGAAACCATGGTATTTTCCAGGGACCGACAAGCGGCGCATCTGCCCTTGTCGGCGCCTGGGTCGCCTGTACTCACCCTGATGCTACCGTTGCGGTCATCATGCCCGATGAAGGCTTCCGACACGCGGATACGGTCTATAATCAAGAATGGCTGGCTCGCCTTCCCGGCTGGCCGGGCGAAGCCATCCATGAACCTGAGACCCTCTCCGTGATCGAGCCGCGAGAAGAATGGGAATGGACACGATACGAATGGGGCAGGGCACCTCTGAATGTCGAGAAGCAGCCTTCGCGAGGGTAGATCAAAGGCCGGACATGCAGAAATCATACCCTAACGCGAACGCCTGGGGCCGCTGCTGTTCGTTCAAGTGCCCATTTCCAAGCATCGTCAACGCTTTCGAATGGTCTCTCCTTCCGTGAAGCATCAACCGATATGTCGAGATCCTTCAATCCACTTGCCGTGACGACCGCTACCACCCGGTCACCCTGGGCAATTACCTGCTGCTCGCGCAGGCATCGAACAGCTACAAGAGGCGCGACAGATGCCAGTTCGGCAAAGATACCCTCTTTGGCGGCCAGCATTCCTTGCATGGATTTGATCTGGTCGTTGGATACGCAGACCGCGCACCCTCGCGTATCTCGAAGCGCTTTCAGCGCCTGATAGGTGCTGCGCGTCGTGCCGATCGAGACAGCGACGGTCTCAAATGCCTGGTTCTGCTCTTCGATCCTGTCGTGTCCACTTTCGAGCGCGGCCGACAATGAGCCATGCACCTCGGCTGCGACCAGTCTGGGCACACGGCTGATCTTGCCCATCTCCAACAATTCGTGAAATCCTGCGGCAAGGCCGGCCAACGCATCCCCGTAACAAACCGGCAGAACGCACCAGTCGGGCAAGTGATCACCTGACTGGTCGACAATCTCGTAGGCAAGCGTCTTGTAGCCCTCGATTCCAATCGGATGACTGCCGACGACGGGGTGATGATAGGGGGAGGTGACAAACCATCCGAGCTGATCGGCAGCCTTTTCGAGAAGCGCCCATCTGTCCGTTTTGCGGGCCATCGGGAAGACCGACGCGCCATAAGCGCGGATTTGTGAAATCATGGCGCTGGCCGCGCCGGCAAAGGTCGCAACGACACATTGAAGTCCAGCCTTGGCAGCATAAGCCGCCAGCGATGCTCCGGCGTTGCCTGATGATGCGGTTGCCACGACCTTTGCCCCTTGGTTGAGGGCAGCCGATACAGCGACAGTCGAAAAGCGATCCTTATGGGACCAGGTCGGATTGCGGCTCTCGTCCTTAATAACGAGGTGCGGCACATCCAGCACCTTGCCAATACGTTCAGCAGGGACAAGGGGCGTCAAACCTTCACCAAGCGACACGATCCCGGCGCCAAACGGGGGAAGGTGGCACGCATATTGCCACAGGATCTGCCGGCATGATTGTTCGTGGCGGCAAGGTCAATGGAACTGTTTCCGACCGGATAAAGAGGCCGAAGGTTTGATGGGCCGGCTTCAAGGCAACTCGGGCAGCCCCTTGTGTCCAGCCTCTGATCGGATGGGTATTGGGTCCCGCAACGGATGCAGCGGTATCCCGCAATAATATTCATCTCGGTGAAACTCCCCGCTAAGACGGTCTGGTCCGGGCAACAGCGCTCGACGCCACCATGTCGACCTCGGACATGGGACGGACACATCCGGCTCGACAGCGAACACCCTGTTCAAACAACATGCCGGCTATATGTCAATGAGAATGTGCACTATAATGCGTTGCATTAAATTGCACATGTGAAATACTGAACTGATGGACATACAAGGTATATTCGGCTTGAACCTGCAGCGGTTGCGCCGGGAGCGGGGCTTAACCCAGGAGCAATTGGCTCATCTGTCCGGTAGCCCCCGGGCCTATCTCAGTGGTGCCGAAGCCGGTCGCCGCAACGCGACACTTGAAACAGTCGAAGCACTGGCACGCGCCCTCGGTGTCGATCCGGCAGAATTGATAAAGAGGCCTGATCCATAAAAGAAGACAAGCAAACCGGCATCAAACAGCCTCGCAACATCCTCGACAATCCCGGAAATTGTGTATGGGCGGATCGCGGAGGGGTGAGTACGATTGGCATGTCTTGTTCAGATATCGCCGATCCATTGGCCCCGGTGAAATTCGCCCCCGGCTCAACTGCGCAGCGGACATCTGCAGCAACTTGTTGAATATGGGATCACAGCAATAACCCCCCGCACCTTCCAAACGCGTGGAACCAGAAGATGTCAGCGAAATCCCTGACGGGATCATAGGTATGGAAGTTTCTCTCAAACAGATCCAACATGCCGAGATTGTCACGATTTCCGGGATTGAGCTGAGCGCCCGCGAAGAAGACTTCGCTGGCGGAAGCATGACCGCGATAGCAGGACGTTTGAAAGCCCGACCGAACTCAGAAGACTGCCTCCCATTTCTGATCATGGCAGATTGCAAGATTGCCGGGTTCCTGATGCTTCGAAAGGGGCAGGCATTGCCCGATTGGGCCGCCCCGGATGCAGTCAGTCTTCACAATTTTCGCATCAGCGGGAATATGCAGGGGCGGGGATGTGGAACGACGGCCGTTGTCCGTGCCGCCCGTTGGATTGCAACACACTGGCCACAAGCTTCAAAGCTGATGCTCAGTGTCAACGTCGATAACTTTGCTGCCAGAGGATTCTATCTGCGCTGCGGCTTTCAAGAAACCACCGAATCTCACAACGGACGGCTTGGAGTGGAACATATTATGTCATGCCGCGTGTCCGATCTCATGCGGGAATCGTTGTAGGCGTGCGCTAGCTGAGGTCTGCGACCAGTGATCGATCAGAGTGAGCTCCCGGCAGATCTCATGCTGTCCGCCCGGTTACGCGCTCGATGGGCCTGAACCCCACGCTCATGGAACGGCGAAACTTGCTGCGGCTGTGCAGCCGGCCTTGCGATGACAATATCTCGAATCGACCGGCTGCAGCCATGCGGCGGACGGAGGAAACTGCCGCCTGGCTCAAGGACCTGGGCTACGATGCGCTTGCCTATCGCGCCGGCATGGACAAGACGGTGCACCAGGCCAACCCGATGCGCTTCCAGCATGGCGAGGCGGTCATCATGGTCGCCACCGTCGCCTTTGGCATGGGCATCGACAAAGGTGTCCAATTCTCCGCTCTCTTAAACGGCAATTTCAGGTTCATCAGAGTTTCCAGCCTGAAACGAGAAGAAACCCCGCTTAATTAACTTCCCGCTGATAGTCTTCAGGCTTGTCATCGGACAGGGAGGCACCTCTTATCGTTTCCAGAAACACTAAGTTGGTGCCTTGTAAGAGGCTGTTTGGAAAATCGGATTTGAGGGGTTTCGTTTTCGCATAAAGTCTGATTCAGCGTGTTGATGTGGACCGAAGAGAGCCGTGGCCGTGTTGCCAAGATCGCGCGTAAGACGAAGCGTTATCCGTGTGATCTGACAGATGAGGAATGGGAGCGGATCGCGCCCCTGATGCCGGCTCCTGGTCGGCGTGGGCGTCCCCGCGAGGTGGATTTTCGGGAGGTAATCAACGCGGTGCGCTATCTGGTGCGCTCGGGCTGTGGGTGGCGGATGTTACCCATTCATTTTGGGCCGTGGCAGACGGTCTATAGCTGGTTCCGCGAGTTGGCACGGCGCTTCCTGTTTCAGACGATCCACGACGTGGAACTGATGCTCGACCGCGAGCGGCAGGGCCGCGAACCTTCCCCCAGCGCTGGTGTGATTGATAGTCAGTCGATCAAGGCACCGCATGCAAAAGCACGAGGCTACGACGCGGGTAAGAAGATCGTCGGGCGCAAGCGCCATATTGCGGTCGATACGGACGGACGGCTGCTGATGGTCAACCTGACTACCGCTGACATCTCCGACAGCGCTGGCGCGCAGGCGATACTCGACGGCATTCGCAAACGCTGGCCGTGGGTCAAGCATCTCTTCGCCGACGGGGCCTATGACAGGCTCAAGCTGATGGATAAGGCCTGCTATCTCAACTTCATCGTCGAGATCATCCGCCGCTGCGACGACCAGAAAGGCTTCAAGGTTCTCCCGCGTCGCTGGGTGGTTGTTTGATCGCGTTGCATAGGTCAAGTCAAATTTGAAGATCGTCACCGCCGGATCGTGGTTGTTTCCGCGGTCGGCCCTTGCGACCGCCGCACCATGCGTCTCGAAGCGGGGTTCACCATGTCGAACGCGCGGTCCAGCACATACCAGCCGCAAGACCCAACCCGGGATGACCCTGCTTGCGTCCCGACGAGGACGCCTCTTCCCGCCCGCGAGGGCGGAACCCTTAAACCTTGTTCAAACCACTCTCCAAATTTATCTCCTCATGACATTTCCGTAGGCCAGGCCTGGAACGGCGTCTTGCTACGCCACATCGCGTGCAGAACGACCGCGAGCTTTCGAGCCACCGCCACAGCGGCATGTTTGAAGCCCATACGATCGACGAGAGCGCGTCCCCATCGCTGCAGGGTCGATTCCTGGCGCACCCTGACCAACAGGCTTGCGGCCGCCTCAAATAAGTAGGTTCGCATCAGTCGGTCTCCGCGCCGTGTGATGCCGCCCGAGCGGTCGACCTCACCAGATTGGTGTTGCGCCGGCGTCAGCCCGAGATAGGCGCCAACCGATCGCGAATGGCGAAAGTATTCCGGTGCCTCGATCGCGGCCGTAAAACTTGTGGCGACGATCACACCGACGCCGGGGCATGTCATGAGTAGACGGCACGTTGCGTCCTCCCTGGCAAAAGCGACGAGCTGCCGATCCCGCACGAGAACCTGATCGCGTACGACGCGCCAAGCTGCCAGCAGGGGTTCGACAATGGCCGCAATCGTCGGCCGCCCATCAATGAGTTCGCACACACGGTTCTCGAATGTACGCCCCATTCCCTTACCGGCCATCGGGCCGAAGGTTTTTAGCGTGCTTCGGATCCGATTGGAGAGATCGATAGATACACCCATCAGCTGCGCACGAGCCCCGACGAGATGGCGAACGGCGTGAGCGGCGAAACTCTTGACGCGCGCCTCACGATACCAGCCGGTGCGCACCAGCTGCGCCAAGGTCTCGGCATCTCGGGCATCTGTTTTGTTCCGCTGCAAGGCTGTAGCGGCACGAGCATGGCGCGCGTCCAAGCATACGATGGGAAGGCCAAGAGCTTTGCAAGTATGATAGAGCCAGGGCGTCAGAGGTCCAGTTTCCAATCCAACGCGAACCAGATCGGGGGCATGGCGGCGAAGCGTAGTGGTCAGCACTTCGGGATCACTTGCCCGCTTGCCGCGCCAGACTGTGGCGCCTGTTTCGTCAATGATGTGGATGGCCGTTTCTCTGTTCGAAACGTCAAGTGCAGCGTAGTGGGGCATGCTATTCCTCCGTCTCAAAAGTTGACGCAGTCATCTGACCGCATCGTGCCCCCTTCGTCAGCCTCAATGAAATTCGCCTGCCGCCGGGTCGCGATCAGCGCATGTCGAACGGACGTTCGGATGGATGATCCGGTGGCGACGCCTCGTGCGCGATTACGAGCAGCGCATCGATGTCTCGCAGGCCATGATCCTCGTTGCCATGGGCGGCATTATGCTGCGCAGAAACGCCCATCCGTGATTTTCCAAACCGACTCTAAGAGATGAATCCGCCGATGAAATACCGCTTCAAAAACGACTTCGTGAGCCGAGAGCACCGCTTTTGCCTCGGTGTTGATCGGGAAACGGGCGGCTATTACCTCTCAACACCTGTGTCCGGTGTCAATCGTGCCGTTGAGTGGGAGGCCTATTTCTCGGTCGATTCCGAGCAGTTCGCTCGATTTCGTGCCGATCCATCGGCCGCTGATGATTTCACGGAAGATTGCCGGACGGGTCGGAACAAGGAAATTCTGATTTACCCGAGGTGACACGGGCAGGTTGTATCGGTCGACCTCGCGGCTATAGTCAGAAGCGGGCAGGGTATATGGAGACCAGAATGCGATTTCCGCTGCTCGCTGCCGTCTTGCTGGCTGCCACCTTCTCGCTCAACGCACAAGCGCAATACGATCCGGGAGCCACTCTCGACCTCGGGACGGGGATGGGAGCGACCGCTCTAGGTCAGTCAACCCTCAGCGGCACCCGTCATCTCGGACAGAAATCCCGGCATCCCGATGAACTATCGCCGACAATGCGCAAATACTGCCAGCAATGGCCGAACGAAGGCGTCTGTAAGGCTGATCAGGCACGTCAGGCAAACAGAAAACAACCGTCAGCGCGTGTCGAACGCCCGGGCGAAAGAGACATGAACGCGATAATGCGCGCCATTGCGCCCGAGTACAATCGGCGCGTCCGCCTTTACGGAAGAGCGAGCGCGGATCGGTGGCTTGCGAAAACGGCACGGGAGATGGGGCAGCGGGACGGCGCGGCCGCCCGAAAGGCGATGAAATGATCGGGGCGGGGTTGCGGGAGTCTCCAGCGTTCCTTGTGCTTTTCGAGAAAATCCTGAGTGTGGTCCATCGGCTCGCGCCACGGGCCCATATTTGCTTCAACCCTTCGCCTGCAGATATTGCTGAAGCCGTCCAGCGGTGGGTCGACCCATGAAATCAGGAAGGTTCATTTCTGCTGTCTTCGCGCTGATCATGATGACAGCGCCGGGGGCCGCCCAGGTCGTTGATTACCTTGGGGTGCCAGGTCCAATAGAATTTGACGGGAAATCATACGGCCTGGCATGGAGTTCCCAACCGTCGGCCAATTATACCAAACAAGAATACGTCTCGTCCGGCCAGGCTGTCGAAACGTATGACCAGATGCTGTTACTTGAGAGAGTGACTGGCGGCGTCAAAGTCATCGATGCCGTCCGAGGCCAGATCGATGCGCTCCAGAAGCGGAAAGGTTCCGACCCTCTGGTGAATTTCGAAGTCCTGCAAAAGAACGCTACTGGCGAGGTCCTGCTCGATTTTCTCATCAGCAGCAAGGATTCAAAGGGCGAATACATCGTCGAATGGAACCTGTACCGTTACGCTCCGGTCAAAGAGCCCTCCGGCAAGTCCGGTGTCCTGCTGTTCGCCGTGAGCCATCGCGCCTATGGCAACGAGAACTCGAAGGCTTTCCTTGGCGGCTTAAAGCAATTGCGGACTGCCCAGACGGGTGCACTCCTGAAGGCAGATTTGCCGGAGCCAGGGAAATAAGACGGTCGGGTGGGTTTATTGACATCTTCTGGCTGTGACGATTGCCCAACCCACGAGCGTGAGGATGAAGAGCCCGACGCCGCCCAGCGGCATAATGTAGATCTCCGCAATCAGTTCGCAAGCGCCATCCTGGCAAGTTCCGGGATATCCCACGTGGGCGAGGGTCATTCCTATTGTCATTGCCATCGCGAGGCAAATGAACAGGATCACGGCGATCAACAGCACGCGGGCAAGCGAGATCAGCAGATATCTGGCAGTCAACGGCGGCCTCCTCCACGAGCCGGGAAGGTTACCAGCAAAAAGAGTGGCCGTCTGACAGATGACAACAGGACGTCACGAAACGTCAGGGGCTATATGAATGTCCACTTTTTTGCGGACTCGGTGAGCCATGGCTTGAGAATGGCGATCGCCAGTTTCTCACAAGAGAAACGACAGCAAGGCAGCACCGTCGTCCACCTGTCGAAGCGCTGATCAGCAACACTGTCTAACGGCGGTGGCAATAGTTTTTCTAATGCAATCTCCGTGAATATTCTCCTTTGCGGGCAAGGGGCGCGCCGCATTAGCTTCCGGCGCAAGAGGAGCGTGCCCGGCGGGAATTGAAACGGCGGGCCCGACTGTGTGCAGGGAGGCCGCGCCATGACATTTCGGATGAAACTCGAGGGTATCTACACCCCGCTGATCACCCCGTTCAAAGCCGATGGCACGTTTGATCTGGATGCATTGGCGGAACTGGTGGAGCGGCTGATATCGGCAGGCGTGCATGGCCTGATCTCGGGCGGCTCGACGGGCGAGAATTACGCCGAGACGGTGGAAGAACGACTGGAGCTGGCGGGTTTTGTCACCGAGCGCAGCAAGGGTCGGCTGCCGGTGATCGTTGGCACCGGCGCGATGCGTACGCCCGATTCAATCGCGATCGCTGAGGGCGCGCGGGCGATGGGTGCCGATGCGCTGCTGTTGGGTACACCTCCCTATTCGGTTCCGACCGAGGCCGAGAATGCCGCCAATGCACTCGCCATTGATCGCGTCGCCGACCTGCCGGTGATCCTCTACAACTATCCCGGCCGCATGGGCGTCAGCATGGGGCGGGAGTTTCTCGATATCGTCAGCCAGTCGAAGAATATCATCGGCATCAAAGAAAGCTCAGGCGACGTGAACCGCATCCACACTCTGGCTTGCGACTATCCGCATATCCAGATGAGTTGCGGCATGGACGACCAAGCGCTGGAATTCTTCGCCTGGGGCGCGCGTAGCTGGATCTGTGCGGGATCCAATTTTCTCCCCGAAGAGCATGTGGCGCTGTACCGGGCCTGCGCGGTCGAGGACGATTTCACCAAGGGCCGGCAGATCATGACAGCGATGATGCCCCTGATGGGCGTGCTGGAGCAGGGCGGCAAGTTCATTCAATGCGTCAAGCACGGGGTCGAAGTCTCCGGCCTGCGCGCCGGGCCAATGCGGCCGCCCCTGCAAGGGCTGAACGATGCCGAGAAGGCCGAGTTGGAGCGGGTGATCATCACGCTGAAGGCCACCGTCAAGTCTGTCGTGGGAGGCAAGTGACATGAGCGATTTCCTGACCGCCTCGCAATACAAGTCCATCGCCGCCGGGTTGAAGCTGCAGCATCTGGCCTTCATCGATGGGGCTTTCCGTCCCGCGATCTCCGGCAAAACCTTCACCACCATCAATCCGGCGACGGGCGAGGCATTGACCGAGATCGCCGCTTGCGGCCCAGAGGATGTAAACGTTGCTGTAACGGCCGCTCGCGCGGCCTTCGAAGACGGCCGCTGGTCGCGGCTGCATCCGAGCGAACGCAAGGAAGCTCTCCTGCGTCTGGCTCGGCTGATGAGCGACAATGCCCGCGAACTGGCGGTTCTGGAAAGCATCGATAGCGGCAAGACCATTTTCGACTGCGAGACAGTGGACGTGCCCGAAACGATCCATGTGATCAAATGGCACGCCGAACTGATCGACAAGATCTACGATCAGGTTTCGCCGGCATCCGACAACCATATCGCCATGGTGGTCCGCGAGCCGGTGGGAGTCGTGGGCCTGGTTCTGCCCTGGAATTTCCCGTTGCTGATGCTGGCCTGGAAAATCGGCCCAGCGCTCGCCGCTGGCTGCTCCGTGGTGATGAAGCCTGCAGGCGAGACGACGCTGACGGCGCTACGCGTGGCGGAACTGGCCGTCGAGGCCGGACTGCCGGCGGGCGTTTTGAACATCGTCACCGGATCGGGCGTGGATGTGGGTGAGCCTTTGGGGCGGCACCCGGATGTGGATATGGTCAGCTTTACCGGTTCCACCGTGACCGGGCGTCGCTTCCTGAACTATTCGGCCGACAGCAATCTGAAGGAGGTCGTGCTGGAACTGGGGGGCAAGAACCCTTGCATCGTTCTCGACGACGCCGAGGATCTGGACGCGGTGGCGGCTCATGTCGTCAACGGCGCCTTCTGGAACATGGGGCAGAACTGCTCGGCGGCCTCGCGCCTCATCGTGCAGCGTGGCATCAAGGAGCGGCTGATCGAGCGGGTGAAGGCTCATGCCGCCGAATGGATCGTCGGCGATCCACTGGACCCGGCGGTGCGGGTCGGCGCATTGATTTCAAAGGTGCATTTCGACAAGGTCAGCAGCTATCTCGAAGCCGCTCAGGCCGAAAAGATGTTGATGGGCGGCAGGATCGTCGCCGAGGGTTTCATCGAGCCGACCATCGTGGAGACCCCCCGCGGATCCCGGCTTGCAGCAGAGGAAATCTTCGGTCCGATCCTGACCGTGATCGTGGTGGAGAGTTTCGAAGAAGCGATCCAGGTTGCCAATGACACCGAATATGGTTTGGCGGCTTCGATCTTCTCGGCCAACGGCAAGCGGGCGCTGCGTGGCGCGCGTATGCTGCGGGCAGGCACGGTGACGGTGAACAGCTTCGGCGAGGGCGATGTGACCACGCCCTTTGGCGGTTACAAGCAGTCGGGTTTCGGTGGACGCGACAACTCGATCCACGCGCATGACCAATATACCCAGCTCAAGACTATCTGGCTGGACCTCACCGACGCTTCCGACGCGAATCTCGACTGAGACGATGAAACAGCATCGGGCGGTTCGCACTCCGGTCTTCAACGGGCCGGCCGGATGGAACGTGATCTTGCCTCCGGCTGCGCCACGCGCGCAGCTCAAGGGTACTGAGGGTTGCGACGTGGCGATCGTGGGCGCCGGTTTCGCGGGGCTTGCCGCCGCGCGCCGCCTGCACCAGCTCGACCCATCGCTGAGCGTGACGATTGTCGAGGCCGCGCGGATCGCGGAGGGGGGAACCGGGCGAAACTCGGGCTTCATGATCGACCTGCCGCATGAGCTTACCTCGTCGGACTATGCCGGCTCTGGGAATAGCCACGACCGCCAGCTGACGCTGCTGAACCGGCAAGCCATCGATTTTGCGGCTGAAGCGGTCGCGGAATACGCCATTCCGGAAGGCTGGTTCCAGCGCATGGGTAAGATCAATGCGGCGGCCTCTGCCACCGGACTGGCGGCAAATGTCAGCTATGCCGAACACCTGCGTCATTTGGACGAAGCGCACGAGATGCTGGACGCCGGACAGATGAAAGAAATCACCGGCACCGAATATTACAAGGGCGGGCTGTTCACTCCTGGCGCGGTGATGATCCAGCCTGCCGGCTATGTGCGAGGCCTGGCCGCGGGGCTTGAGCGGGAGGGGGTGCGCATCTTTGAAGGTTCTCCGGTGTTGAGGGTCGGGAGCAATGCGCAGGGGTGGTTGGTTGAAACCGCGCAAGGCTCTCTTCAGGCGCAAAAGCTGATCCTTGCCAATAACGGTCACCTGGAAAGCTTCGGCTTCAAGCGCGGGCGGCTGATGCATATCATGTTGAACGCTTGCATGACCGAGGAACTGACGCCCGAGGCCCTCCGCGCGCTCGGTGGGCATGAATGTTGGGGCGTGACGCCGTCGGACCCGATGGGAACGACGGTGCGCAAGATCGGCCCGGCGCAGGGAGGCAACCGCATCGTCATCCGGCAGGGTGGCTACTATCGGCCCGATATGCGAACCAGCGCCGACGATCTCGCGCGCGTGGTCCGCCACATGCGACGGAAGTTCGACGCGCGTTTCCCAATGCTGAAGGGTGTGCGATTCGAACATAGCTGGTCAGGGCATCTGTGCCTGTCGAAGAACGGCGTCTCTGTCATGCGGGAACTCGAGCCGGGTCTGTTTACCGCATGTGTGGACAACGGTCTTGGCACGACACGCAGCACGCTGACGGGGATCGGCGCGGCGGAAATGCTGTGCGGGCGAACGAGCGCCATCACAAAGTTTTTTAACGCCGAGGCCGAACCGGCGCGTCTGCCGCCGCATCCTTTCGACACGATCGGCGCAAATGCTTATATGCGCTGGAAGGAATGGCAATCGCGGCAGGAATAGCCGCAGGCCAGGGGAGGAGCCATCGCCATGCCGCCGATCAAACGCCGCTATCTGCCTTCGCTCGGCTCTTTCGCCACATTCGAGATTGCGGCCAAGCACCTCAGTTTTACGTTGGCTGCAAAAGAGCTGAACGTCACCCAGGGCGCCGTCAGCCAGCAGATCCGCCTGCTGGAGCGGGCGCTGGAGACACCGCTGTTTCTGCGCAAGCGCAACATGCTGGAATTGACAGCGGAAGGGGTGACGCTGTTTCACGCCGTGACCGCCGGGCTGGACACGATCAGCGCTGCCGTCTCGGTGCTGGCCGGGGATGACACTCCGCAGACTGTCACCGTTTCGGCAACCGACGGAATGGCGCTTTTCTGGCTCCAGCCGCTGATCGATAGTTTTCGCGAAACCCATCCCGAGATTGGCTTCGTCGTGCTGGCGTCGGACGCCGACGACACGCTGCGCAATTACGCCGATGTCGATATCGCCTTCCTGTGCGGGAACGAGCGGTGTGAGATCGGCGAGAATCTGCATTTTCTGTTTCAGGAAATTGCCCAGCCCGTCTGTACCCCGGATTTTCTGAGCCGGTACGGGCCGTTTGACAGCCCGGACAGCCTGAACGGGGTGGAACTGCTGCATCTCCACGACCGGCACTGGAGCGCAGACGCCATCGGTTGGCAGCCTTTGGGCTGGCCTGAATGGTTCCGGGCGCAAGGGGCCGAATGGGCGAAGGCTCCACCGGCCCTTTCGACCAACAAGGTGAGCCTTCTCATGGAGGCCACGCTCGCCCACAGAGGCGTTATGCTGGGCTGGCATCATATGGTCTGGCGGATGATAGATGAGGGCAGGTTGGTTTTCGCCTATCCGGCGCCGATCACGGCTGGGCGGGGCAATTTCCTGAACTGCAAGCAGAAATCCATGAAGCGACCGGGTGTAGCGGCATTCGTCGAATATGTACTTTCGGCGACGAAGGCGCAGATTGAGGCACATCCCTTTCAGCCCCAGAAATTCTAATGCCTACCGGCTGAAAATTCTCGTTTGCGAGAAATCTGGTTGCATCGGATAAACCCAGCCATCTGGGAATGGGAGCTTCCAGATCATCAGCTTACCCGGATTGTTTGGAGCCGTTCCCGGGAGGACCAAGGTAAGCCACCGGAGTGAATGGCTGATCCTGCCCGTCATCAAATTCTTCAGGAAGATGAAGCCGTCCCATGGCGGCAAGAGGAGGAAATCTATGCGCAAACTGTTCAAAACCATTCTTGCGGGCGCCATGGCGCTGGGTCTTGCCGTGCCGGCAATGGCACAGGACAAGGTGATCAAGATGGGCACGATCATCTGGGAAGACCTGACGCCGATCACCGGCATCACCAAGAAGGTGCTCGAAGACAAGGGCTACAAGGTCGAGGTCACCGAATTCTCGGAGTGGGGCATTGCTTATGCGGCGTTGACCAAGGGCGACGTGCAGGTCCTTGCCTCGCAGACCGATTACGTCGCGCACGACTACTGGGACAAGAACAAGAACCGGCTCGAGAAGATCTCTCCGGTCTCGCATGGGCTTTATCAGGCTATCGCCGTGCCGAAATATGTCACGATCAATTCGATCGAGGAACTGAATGACAATGCCGACAAGTTCGGTGGCAAGATCATCGGGATCGAGCCCGGCTCGGGCCTGATGCGCGAAGCCGCCGATGCGGTGTCGCAATATGGGCTGAAGCTGCAACTTGTCGAGGGCAGCACCGCCGCCATGACCGCCGCGCTGAAGTCGGCGACCGACCGTAAGGAATGGGTCGCGGTCACGCTGTGGGAGCCGACCTGGATGGCGCTGAAGTTCGACACCAAGTTCCTGGCCGATCCCAAGGGCATCTTCGCGCCGCCACAAGGTTACTATTGGGTTGGGCAGAAGGGCTTTTCGGAAGCCAACCCGGAAGCGCGCGAGGCAATAGCCAGCGTCTACGTTCCGCTGGTCGACATCGCTTCGATCAATGCGGCTGTCAACGACGGCAAGACCATGGATCAGGCGGTCGCCGACTGGACCGAAGCCCACGCCGATCTTCTGAAGCGTTGGGAGAACATCAAGCAGTACTGACAAACGCACCCGAGCGGCTCGTTTGGGGCCGCTCCTTCTTGTTGCCGGGTGGCGTCACTGGGAGGCATGGATGACGCATAAGGAAACGGCCGAGGTTCTGATCGACTGTCAGTCGGTGTGGAAGGTTTTCGGTAAACGCAGCGCCGAGGCGATCAAGGCAATAACCGAACGTGGTCTCGGCAAGCAGGACGTGCTGAAGCAATATGGCTGCGTGATCGGCGTCTCCGATGCCAGCCTGCAGGTGAGCCGGGGGGAGATCTTCTGCATCATGGGCCTGTCGGGCAGCGGCAAATCCACGCTGATCCGCCTGCTGAACCGGTTGATCGAGCCGAGCCTTGGCAAGGTCCTGGTGAAGGGGCGCGACATCGGTGCGATGGACGCTGCGGCCCTGCGCGAGATCCGCGCCCGCCATATCGGCATGGTCTTCCAGAGCGTCGCCTTGCTGCCGCAACGCAACGTGCTGGAAAATGCGGCCTTCGGTCTCGAGGTTCAGGGCGTGCCGCGCGACCAGCGCAACCGCACTGCCGAGGCTGCGCTGGACAAGGTGGGCCTGTCCGATTGGAAGCTGCGTTACCCCTCGGAACTGTCGGGTGGAATGCAACAGCGTGTCGGCCTTGCCCGCGCGCTGGCCTCCGATCCTGAAATCATCCTGATGGACGAACCGTTTTCCGCGCTCGACCCGCTGATCCGACGGCAATTGCAGGACGAATTCCGGCAACTGACCAAGGAGCTGGGCAAGTCGGCGGTATTCATTACGCATGATCTCGACGAGGCGATCCGTATTGGCGACCGTATCGCCATCATGAAGGATGGCGTTATCATCCAGGTCGGCACCGCCGAGGAAATCGTGATGAACCCGGCTGACCAGTATGTTGCGGATTTCGTCGCCGGCATCTCGCGCCTCCATCTGGTCAAGGCTCATTCGGTCATGGTTCCGCCGGAGGGATGGCAGGGCGCTACGCAGGATCTGCCCCGCTGCTCGCCCGAGGCCGATATCGATGCGCTGATCGGCCTGATCGCCGATACCGGCAGCGATGCGATCAGGGTCGAGGACGATGGCAATCTGGTTGGTATCGTGACCATCCGCAATCTGCTTTCGGGCGTGCGGGGCGAACCCCAAGCCCGTGCGGCGTGAGGGCGCGATGGACCTTTCCGCTTTCGTTCCCGCCTTCGACGAGCAGGTCGACAACATCCTGTTCTGGCTAACCGATCATGCCGCTTTCTTCTTCGATGGCGCGCGCGTTGTGCTTGAAGGGTTCTACAACGGCGTCCTCTGGCTGCTGAACCTGCTGCCCTTCTACGTTGTCGCTATCCTGGCCGGACTGGTAGTATGGCGATCGGTGAACCTGAGCTTCGGCATCGGCACAGCCATCGCTCTCGCCTGCTGCGCTGTTATGGGGCTTTGGCCCGAAACCATGAGCACACTCGCGCTGGTCATAGCGGCCAGCGTAATCGCTCTGGCAATGAGCCTGCCGCTCGGGGTCTTGGCCGGGCTTATGCCGCGCCTTGAACGGTTCCTGGCACCGGCGTTGGATCTCATTCAGACCATGCCGCCCTATATCTACCTGCTGCCCTCGATCGCGCTTCTGGGTTATGGCCCGGCGACAGCGCTGGTCGCGACGGTCATCGTCGCCATGCCGCCGGCAATACGCCTGACCTCGCTCGGCATCCGTATGACGCCCAATGAATTCATCGAACTGGGCGAGGCGCTCGGCACAAACCGGGTGCAGGCCTTCTTCAAGATCCGACTGCCCTTTGCCGTACCTTCGATCATGGCGGGCGTGAACCAAAGCCTGATGATGGCGTTCGGCATGGTGGTCATCGCAGGTATCGTCGGCTCAGGCGGGCTGGGAGAAACGATCTATGGCGCGATCCGCACTCTGAACATCGCGCGCTCGATCGACGCCTCGATCGCCATCGTCGTCCTTACCATGATACTGGACCGTATGACCCAGAGCATGGCCGCGTCGTGCCAGAAGATGGGGGAGTAAGCGATGGAGTTTTCCCCCGGAGCGTTCATTGCCCCCGCCGTTGATTGGCTGAATACCAATTTCCATCCGTTCTTCGCGATGCTGACTCGCCTGATCGAGGCAATCCTGGGCGGGATCGAGGCCTCTCTCCTGGTTCTGCCGCCGTTTGCGGTGATTGCCATCGTGACGCTGGCAGCCTTGCTTGTGCTTGGCTGGCGGATGGCGGTTCTCGCCTTTTGCTGCCTCGGATTCTGCCTGCTGATGGGGCTGTGGATCGCCTCCATGCAGACCATCGCGCTGGTCCTGGTGGCAGTGGCCATCGCGGTCGCCATCGCATTTCCGCTCGGTATCCTGGCAGCACGTCGTCCCCGGTTCGAAGCGGCGCTGCGTCCGATTCTGGACATCATGCAGACCGTGCCGCCATGGGTCTACCTGATCCCGGCCGTAATGATCTTTAGCCTCGGCCGGGTGCCGGCGATCATAGCGACGATCGTCTATGGCATCCCGCCAATGTTGCGCCTGACGACGCTGGCCTTCCGCGGCGTACCGACGGACCTGAAGGAATTGGGTCAGGCTATTGGCGCGAAGCCCCGCACGATCCTGTTCAAGATCGAACTGCCCGCAGCCAAGCCGACCTTATTGGTTGGATTGAATCAGTGCATCCTCTTGTCGCTGGCCATGGTGGTGCTGGCTGGGCTGGTCGGTGCGGGCGGCCTTGGTGCCGAGGTGACGCGTGGACTGACGCGTATGGAAATGGGCCTTGGTTTGCGCGCGGGCCTTGCCGTGGTGGCCGTGGCAGTCCTGCTCGATCGGCTGTCGCGCGCCGCGCTGGAACTGGACCGACGCAAGGTCTGAAGCCCGTCCCTCGGGGAGCTCGCCGGCGGCCATGCCGGCTCCATCGACCGGCAGCAATGGCAAGCCGTACAAACCGCCACCGATCATGAGATCGGCGCCGCGCCGTGTCAGGATTCTGCGGCCGCATGGCCTCTCTGCCCGTCCGACGCGTCCTGGAGATTGACCATCGCTTCGGCGAGTTGGCGCAGCGTCACGGTTCCCGACGGCTTGCCGGACGGCTCGGTGACCGTGAGGCTGTCGCCGGCAGCGGATGCGAGCAGGCGCATGGCTTCCTCGATGGTCGCGCCGGCAGCGATGGCCGGCCCGTGGCCGGCTGCGTCGGGAGACAGCGGCGCCATGACGGCTTCGACCTGGATCACGCGTGCCCGGTTGACCTCTCTAACGAAGTTGGCGACGTAATCGTCGGCGGGCCTGAGCACAATGTCCTGGCTGGTGCCCTGCTGCACCACCTCCCCGTCGCGCAGGATGGCGATGCGGTCGCCGAGCCGCAGCGCTTCGTCCAGGTCGTGGGTGATGAAGACGATCGTCTTTTTGATCTCCTTCTGGATGTCGAGCAGCACCGTCTGCATGTCGGTGCGGATCAGCGGGTCGAGCGCGGAGAACGCCTCGTCCATCAACAGGATCGGTGCGTCGTTGGTGAGCGCGCGGGCAAGCCCGACGCGCTGCTGCATGCCGCCGGAGAGCTGGTTGGGATAGTGCTTCTGGAAACCGGAGAGGCCGACGCGGGTAATCCAGCGCATCGCCGCCTCGACCTGGCGGTCGCGCGGAAGGCCCTGCATCTCAAGCCCGTAGACGGTGTTCTCTAGCACGTTGCGATGCGGCAGGAGCGCGAACTTCTGGAACACCATCGCGGTCTTGTGGCGACGGAACGCGCGCAGCTCCTTCGGTGTCATCTTCACCACGTCCTCACCGCCGACGAGGATTTCGCCCGCAGTCGGATCGACCAGCCGGTTGATGTGGCGGATGAGCGTCGACTTGCCCGATCCGGACAGACCCATGATGACCTGGATGCTACCGGCCGGCATGGCGATGTTGATGTTGCGCAGACCCAGCACATGGCCGTGACGCTCGTTCAGCTCCGCCTTGGACATTCCCTGCTCGACCAGCGGAACCATGGCGGCGGCATCCGGGCCGAATATTTTCGACAGGTTCCTGATCTCGATGCCGTAGCGGTTCGCGCTTTCCTTAGCCATGGACGATCTCCAGATGCTTCTGGAGCCTGCGGCCATAAGCCTGGCTGATGCGGTCGAAGATGATGGCGATGCCGACGATGGCGAGCCCGTTGAAGATGCCCATGGTGAAATACTGGTTGTTGATGGCCCGCAGCACCGGCTGTCCCAGCCCCTGTACGCCGATCATCGAGGCGATCACCACCATGGCCAGCGCCATCATGATGGTCTGGTTGATGCCGGCCATGATGGTGGGCAGGGCAAGTGGCATCTGCACGTTCTTCAGCTTCTGCCAGTTCGACGAGCCGAAGGCGTCGGCGGCTTCCAGCACGTCCTTGTCCACCAGCCTGATGCCGAGATTGGTCAGCCTGATCATCGGCGGGATGGCGTAGATCACCACCGCGATCACGCCCGGGACCCTGCCTATGCCGAGCAGCATGACGACCGGGATCAGGTAGACGAAGCTCGGCATGGTCTGCATCACGTCGAGCACCGGGTTGACGATGCTCTGCAAGCGGTTGGAGCGCGCCATCAGGATGCCGATGGGAATGCCGAGCGCAATGGCCACCACAGTGCAGACGAAGATCATCGACACCGTGCGCATCGTGTCGTCCCACATGTCGAAATAGCCGATGACAAGCAGGGTCAGGACGCTGCCCACGACGATCGCCCAACTGCGGCTGGCGAACCAGGCTATCGTGGCGATGGCCAGAATGACGATCGGCCAAGGCGTGTTCAGCAACAGCCACTCGGACTGGATCAGGAACAGCCGCAGCGGCTCGAAAACGCCCTCGATCATGTCGCCATAGCCGCGGGTGAAGTTCCTGAAGCCGTCGTCTATCGCCCGCCTCAACTCGCGCAGCGCATTGTCGTTCATGTGCGGAAATGACCAGAACCAGTCCATATCGTTCCCCTGCCTGCTTCGTGGCGGCTTTTTATCGTCTTCTCCATGCCCCGCGAGGCGATGGACCGGGCGGCCCGCTACAGCGCGAGGCCGCCCGGTCCGGTCAGGTCTAGAGCGCCGCCTTGATCTTCTCAGCGGCTTCCGGCGAGACCCAATCCTTCCACAGGTCCTCGTTGTTCTGGAGGAAGTATTTCGCGCCGTCCTCGCCGGAGGCCTGGTTGTCGGTCATCCAGGCCATCAGTGCGTTGACGGTGGCGTTCGTCCATGCACGCTTCTGGAAATAGGCGACGACATCCTCGCCGGCCCGCTCGGCGAAGGTCGAGGTCAGCAGCGTCTGCACCGTGTCGGCCGGCCAGTCGTTCTTCTTCGGGTCCGGGCATTCGGCGATGGTGTTGCAGCGCTTCCATTCCGCCTCGTCATACGGAACGCCGTGCTCGAGCTTGACCATTTCGTAGCGGCCGAGCAGGGCCGTGGGCGACCAGTAGTAGCCGACCCAGCCTTCCTTGCGCTCATAGGCCCGCGCGATCGAGCCGTCGAGGCCGGCGGCGGAGCCGGTGTCGACGAGCCGGAACCCGGCCGCCTCGGCGTCATAGGCCTTGTAAAGCTGGCCGGTCACGACCGTACCGCCCCATCCCTGCGGGCCATTGTGGACGGCTCCCTTGCCGGGGTTCTCGGGATCGGGAAAGAGTTCGGGATGTTTCAGCGCATCGTCGATGGTCTTGATGTCGGGGTTGGCGTCCGCGATGTACTTGGGAATCCACCAGCCCTGTACCGCGCCATCGGAGATTGCCACGGCGGCAGCGACGATGCGCTTCTCGTCGAGGCCGCGCTTGAGCAGTTCCGGCACCAGATCGATCCACCCTTCGGGCGCGACGTCCGGCTGGCCCTTCTCCACCATGGAAGTGATAGTCGGAACCGTGTCGCCGCTGATGACCGAAGCGTTGCAGCCGTACCCCTCACGCAGGATGAACTCGTCCAGGCTGGCCAGAACCTCCGCGCTTTGCCAGTTCATGGCGGCGATGGTGACGTCGCCGCACTCGGCGGCCGCAGGTGCGGCGGCCAGAACGCCCAGCCCCAGGGCCAGGCAGGTCGTTGCCAGAAGATGCTTCATGTCTGTTCTCCCATTTCTGTTATCGGATTGAAGCCTGAAGGTTAGGATTATCGGATGTTGCTGGTTCGTCAGAGCCTCGTTCGTTCGGATTTCGGATCATACATCGGTTTGAGCGACGCCTGCGCCGGGAAACGCTCACCCGCGATCTCGATCTCGTAGGTGGAGGCCAGCATATCGGCTTCGCTTTCTCCTTCGCAAGGCACATAGCCCATGCCGATGGCCCCGCCGAGGAAGTGACCGTAATTGCCCGAGGTGACGATGGAAACGATGCGGCCGTCCCGCACGATCGCCTCGTTGTGGAACAGCAAGGGTTCGGGGTCGGTCAGGCGGAACTGCACAAGCCTGCGTATCAGGCCTTCCTCACGCCTGCGCAGCACGGCGTCGCGGCCGATGAAATCACCCTTGGCGGTCTTCACGGCGAAGCCGAGGCCGGCTTCCAGCACATGGTCCTCGTCGGTGATGTCGTGGCCGAAATGACGAAAGGCCTTCTCGATGCGGCAGGAATCGAGCGCATGAAGGCCGCAGAGCTTAAGGCCGGAAGAAGCGCCGGCCTCCTCGATTGCCTCGAAGACATGGGCGGCCTGGTCGCAGGAGACGTAAAGCTCCCAGCCAAGCTCGCCCACATAGGTGACGCGATGGGCGCGGGCGAGCCCCAGGCCGATCTCGATCTCCTGCGCCGTTCCGAACGGGAACGCCTCGTTTGAGAAATCGTTCGGGCTGACTTGCGCAATCACCTCGCGGGCCTTCGGCCCCATCAGGCAAAGCACGCTTTCGGCGGCCGTCACATCGGTGATGACGACGAATTCCTGCGGCCGCGCATGCCTGCGCAGCCAGGCGAGGTCACGTTGCAGGGTCGCGCCCGGAACGACAGCGAAGAAGGCCGTCTCCGACAGGCGCGTGACGGTGAGGTCGCTCTCGATACCGCCGCGCGCATTGAGCATCTGGGCATAGACGATGCGGCCGGGCGCGACGTCCATCTGGTTGGCGCAGACCCGTTGCAGCAAGGCAAGCGCATCGCGGCCCTCGATCCTGATCTTGCCGAAGGAGGTCATGTCGAACAGGCCGACGCCCTCGCGCACCGCCATATGCTCGTCGCGCTGGTTGGCGAACCAGTTCTGCCGCTTCCAGCCATAGCGGTATTCGCGCTCCTGCCCTTCGGCAGCGAACCAGTTGGCGCGCTCCCAGCCGGCGACCTCGCCGAACACCGCGCCGCGCGCCTTCAGATGCTCGTGGATCGGGGAGCGGCGCACGCCACGCGCCGTCGCCATCTGCCGGTAGGGGAAATGGTCGGCGTAGAGCAGGCCGAGCGTTTCCGTCACCCGCTCCTTCAGATAGCGTCGATTGCGCTGGAACGGCTGGGCGCGGCGGATGTCCACCTCCCACAGGTCGAAGGGCGGCTCGCCGTCGTTCATCCACTGGGCCAGCGCGAAGCCGGCCCCGCCCGAGGAGACGATGCCGATCGAATTGTAGCCGGCCGCCACCCAGTAGCCTTTCAGCTCCGGCGCCTCGCCGAGATAATAGCGGTCGTCGGGCGTGAAGCTCTCCGGGCCGTTGAAGAAGGTGTGGATGCCCGCCGTTTCCAACATTGGCATGCGCCGGATCGCCTTTTCGAGGATCGGCTCGAAATGGTCGAAGTCCTCCGGCAACTGGTCGAAGCAGAACTCTTCCGGTATGCCGTCCATGCCCCAGGGCTTCGCCACCGGCTCGAAAGCCCCCAGCATCATCTTGCCGGCATCCTCCTTGTAGTAGGCGCATTCGTCCGGCACGCGCAGCACCGGCAGGCGCTGGAGGCCGGGGATGGCCTCGGTGACGATGTAGAAGTGCTCGCAGGCATGCAGCGGCAGCGTCACGCCCGAGCGGGCGGCGAGGTCGCGGCCCCACATGCCGCAGCAATTGACGACGAGATCGGTCGAGATGACGCCCTGCTCCTCGCCCCGCGCCCACGATACCCCGGTGACGCGGCCATCGCGGTCGTCAACCGCCGTGACCTTGACGTTCTCGATCACCTTCGCGCCAAGCTGGCGCGCGCCCTTGGCCAGCGCCATGGCGATGTTGGCCGGGTCGCACTGGCCGTCCCCCGGCAGGTGGACGGCGCCGACGACATCGGAAATGTCGAGATGGGGATAGAGGTCCTTCACCTCCCGCCGCGAAATCTCGTGGACCTCCACATCGAAGGCCCGCGCCAGCGTGGCCTGCCGATAGATTTCCTCCTTGCGTTCCGGCGTCAGGGCAACGGTGATCGAGCCGTTCTGCCGCATGCCGGTGCCGATGCCGGTTTCGGCTTCGAGCTTCACGTAGAGGTCGGCGGAATATTTGGCGAGCCGCGTCATGTTCTGCGAGGCACGCAACTGGCCGACCAGCCCGGCGGCGTGCCATGTCGTACCGGACGTGAGTTGCTTGCGCTCCAGCAGCACGATGTCTTTCCAGCCGAGCTTCGCCAGATGATAGGCGACGGAGCAGCCGGAAATCCCGCCCCCGACGATGACGACGCGGGCCTTGTCGGGGAGGTTGCTCATGCGCGGAGTCTCTCGTTCTGCGGGTCCCACAGCGCCGCGTCCGGCTGGACGACCGCCTTGAACCGCTCACCGAATATCTCGACCTCGACCGCCGTGCCGGATTCGGCAAGGTCGGCGCGCAGCATGGCCAGCGCGATCGACTGCTCGACCCGGTGCCCCCATCCGCCCGAAAGCGTCTCGCCGACGATCTCACCATTCTTCCACAGAATGGACATGTAGGGCGCGTCGCAGGGGCCGGGGTTCTCGATCGCCAGCGTCACGAAGCGTTTCGCGATGCCTTTCTGCTTTTCAGCCAGAAGCGCGGCCTTGCCCTTGAAGTCGGGCTTGTCCCACTTCACGAAGCGTTCCAGCCCGCCTTGCAGGATCGTGTAGTCGGTCGACAGGTCCTGCTTCCAGACGCGGTAGCCCTTTTCCAGCCTCAGCGAATCCAGCGCGAACATGCCGAACGGCTTGAGGCCATGCTTCTGCCCGGCCTCCCACACGGCATCGAACACGGTCGCCGTATCCTCCACCTTGGTGTGCAGTTCCCAGCCCAGCTCACCGGCGAAGGACACGCGCACGAGCTGGAGCCATCTGCCGGCGATCTGGCACGATTGATGCGTCAGCCATGGCTTCGACAGGTCGCCGTCGCAGACCTCCGCCAGAATGGTGCGCGAGGCGGGACCGGTCAGGATCTGGCAGGAAAAGCGGTCGGTTACGTCCTCGATGGCGATGCCGCTTGCCTCGGGCAGATGCGCTTCGAGCCATTCCCTGTCATGGTACCGGGCGACCGCCGCGGTGATGAGGAAGAAGAAATCTTCGTCGAGCGCCATGATCGACATTTCGGTAACGATCCGCCCCTTGTCGTCGGCGAAATAGCCGAGCCCGATGCGGCCGGACTTCGGCACGGCGCCGGTGATCAGCGAGGCGAGCCAGTCGCGCGCGCCCGGTCCCTGTACGCGGAAACGCGAGAAGCCGGGCAGGTCGAGAATGCCGGCGGCGTCGCGTACAGCAAGGCATTCCTCGCGCATGCGCCTGTGCCACGGCCCGTCGCGATCGAAAGTCTGGGTCGCCGCCTCCGAAATGTCGTCGCCGGGCTGTGCATACCAGTTGGCGCGCTCCCAGCCATTGTAGGCCCCGAACTGCCCGCCGAGCGCGGCGATCCGGTCGTGGACGGGCGAAAGCTTGCGGTTGCGGGCTGCCGGCCATGTGTGGCGCGGGAAGAAAATAGCGTATTCGTTGCCATAGACCTCCATGCCCTTGGCTACCGCATAATCGGGCGCGGCGGCGAAAGCGGTGAAGCGGCGCGGATCGCACGACCACATGTCCCATTGGGTGGCGCCCTCGGTCACCCATTCCGCCAGTACCTTACCGGCCCCGCCGGCCTGCGCGATGCCGAAGGTGAAGACGCAGGCCTCGAAGGCATTGGGGACGCCCGGCATCGGGCCGATCAGCGGATTGCCGTCCGGCGTATAGGGGATCGGGCCGTTGATGATCTTGGACAGGCCGGCCGTGCCGAGGATCGGCACGCGGGCGACGGCGTCCTCCAGATACCATTCGAGCCGGTCGAGGTCGTCGGGAAAGAGCTGGAACGAAAAGTCGTCCGGCATCGGATCGTGGGGGCTCGCCCAATGCGCGCGGCAATTGCGCTCATAGGGGCCGAGATTCATGCCGGCCTTCTCCTGCCGCAGATAATAGGAGGAATCCACGTCGCGCAGCAGCGGCAACTTGTGGCCAGCTTCCTTCGTCCACGCGGCCAGCTCCGGAATTTCGTCGAACAGGATATATTGGTGGCTCATCACCATCATGGGGATGTCGCGGCCGAACATCCTGCCGATTTCCCCGGCCCGGTAGCCGGCGGCATTCACCACCTTCTCGCAACGTATGTCGCCCTTAGGCGTCGAGACCACCCAGTCGTTCCCATCGCGGCGCACCGCCGTCACCGGGCAGAAGCGCTCGATCCTGGCGCCCAAATCGCGCGCGCCCTTGGCCAGCGCCTGCGTGAGCTGGGCAGGATCGATGTCGCCGTCATTCGGATCATAGAGCGCGCCCTCGAGGTCATGCAGCTCGATAAAGGGATATTTCGACCTGATCTCGTTGGCACCGATCACCTCGATTGCCATGCCCTGATAACGGCCCATGGCCTTGGCCCGCTGGAATTCCCGCATGCGTTCCTTCGAATGGGCAAGGCGCAGCGAGCCGGTGACATGGTAGTTCATCGGATAGTCCACCGCCTCGGCGAGCCCCCGGTAGAGCTCGGCCGAATAGCGCTGCATGTTCATCAGCGACCAGGACGAGGAGAAGGTCGGCACATTGCCGGCAGCGTGCCAGGTGGAGCCCGAAGTCAGCTCATTCTTCTCCAGCAGCACGCAATCGGTCCAGCCGGCTCTGGCGAGATGGTAGAGCGAGGAGACGCCGACCGCGCCCCCACCGATGATGACCACTCGCGCGGCCGAAGGTAGTTCAGACACTGCGGATTCTCCCTTTCCAGGGGAAGCCTCGTCGCGAGGACGCCGCCTCCGCCGCTTGAATGGGTCACGCTGTAAGGCGTCCCCATTTCCCTGCCGTTCCACACCGCTTCCTGACGGTTATCCTCCCGAAACGGAGGTGTTTTTCTTGTGAAGCTCAGGTTGGGAAACCATGTCATGTAAAAATGCCATTCACAAGTGTGAAAATTTATGTTTGATTTTTTACAGAACAAGCGTCGTTGAGTGCCCGACATCGGCTCGGTAAATTCGTTTCCGACCGTGATTGGGCGCAACGGGAAATTATGGCCGATCAAGGACAGGGGTTCGGCATCGAGGCAAAAGGAATGGCCATGCCCTTACGGACGATGCGCAAGACGGAAGAGCCGAACAGCGGCGAAAGCCCGGACGAGATCGCCATCGGCCCGCAAATCCGGGAATTGCGGAAGGTGAAAGGGTTGACGCTTCAGCAGGTCGCGGATTCCGCCGGCATATCCGTCGGCTACCTCAGCCTGATCGAGCGTAACCAGACAAAGCTTCCAATCGGCGTCCTGAAGAAGATCAGCGACACGCTGGGCGTCCACATGAACTGGTTCTTTCATGTGCGCGATGTTCCTGCCCAGGAAAAGGACATCGTGGTCCGGGCGCACAACCGGCGCAGACTCACATTCACCGGAATCGGCATCGAAGAGGAGCTCCTGTCGCCCAATCTCGGCGGTCCGCTGGAAATGCTGCTGAGCACCATCGAGCCGGGCGCGGACAGCGGAGACTACAATCACGATGGCGCGGAATGCGGGCTGGTCATTTCGGGAAGGCTCGACCTGTGGGTCGCCGGGCAGTTCTTTCAACTGGAGGAAGGTGACAGCTTTTCCTTCAGGAGCACCGAGATGCACCGCTGCGCGAATTCGGGCGACAAGCCGGCAAAGGTGGTCTGGGTCATCACGCCGCCGCACTACTGATCGGAATCATCAAGTCCGGAATTACCCTTTCCATCCGGCAACATCCGCGGCTGGACCGATTAATCCTATGCTTGTGTTATCCGGTAGCGTTCGGCTGTGTTCGAAAATATCCTGCCTATTGCATCGCATATTCTCTATATACCGCATGACCGAATGGTCGCAGGGCTGAATGAGACGCCCTTCTTCACGAAGATTCGTTGCAGCCACTGGACCATTCGGACGCATCGGACTGGAGCGTGTCCGGATTTGCACCGCCACATTGACCGAGCTATCCGGGCATGCGCTCAAACTTCGGCAACGCCGGATCCATCGTGTCCCAGCCGTGAGCACGCATGCCGTAGGTGACGACCTGCGGTTCAAACTGGCCGGGATCGTCCAGACTGCCCGCATGCACGGCGATGAGGTCGGGCATTGCCGCAAACGTGAGATAGATCGGCGTTCCACATGCCGGGCAGAAGGCGTGTATTTTGTCGTCGCCGCTGTCGCCGGTGACGCGCCAGGTCTTCGCTTCACCCGTGATCTTCATCTCCGCCCGTTGCGCGAAGGTCAGGTAGGAGCCGTGACCGGTCCCGCTTCGCGTCTGGCAATCGCGGCACTGGCAATGGTTCTGGAAGATGGGATCGCTGTTCGTGGCATAGCGCACCGCGCCACACGCGCAGCCGCCGATATAGGACTTTGCCATTGTCATTCTCCTGATCGTGTCGTCCCGAACGGGACGGGTTAGGCCACTTTCGGCTTCGAAGGCTGGCCCTCATGCGTCCGTACCTCCGCCGGTCATAAGCTTGTCGGAATGCCCGGCTTCCAGGCGAGACCATTGAGAGATCGGCCGGCCATCGCGGCGAAACGGATGGTTGGTTTCCCCCCAGTGCTGCGGCCAGCCGGCGGGCGAGTCTTCAAAATCCTCTTGCCGCCCATAGACGGTCAGATCAAGCAACCGGTAAGTGTTGTCCAATGCCTCGACGCCACGCCGTGTGGTCCAATAGGTTTCAAACACATCGGACCCGCGCCGCAGATAGCAAACGATATGCATCATGCCGATACGGCGCCCGACCAGCAGCGTGTCGAGCGAGTCTTGCGCCGAATACCAGGGCATTGTCCAGCCCATGAAGTCACGGTAGCGGGCGCTTTCCGCGTAGGGACCTTGGCTGAACGTGGCGTAAGTCACATCTCGTGAATGCAGGTGCGACAGTTCTCGAAGCTGTGTGCTGAAGAACGTGCATCCTTCGCACTGTTGCGGCGCCGGTTTGCCGGGAAACCACATGAAATAATATGCTATGAGCATCCGGCGTCCCTCAAAAGCGTCGAGCAGCGTCGTAGATCCATGTTCGCCAACAAGCGGAGTTGCACCATCGATCGCGACCATCGGCAGCCGCCGGCGATCAGCCGCGATGGCATCGCTTAGGCGGGTGTGAGCTTTCTCTCGAATGCGCAATGCCTCGAGTCGCGTCTCGAACACGGCGCGATCAACGATCTCCGGGGCCGCGATTTGATCTCCTTTAATGTGGTTCATTCCTTCCTCCATCATCGTTTGTGAATTTAATGCCGCGACAGGTCGCCGTGTCAGCGGTGGCTCGCAACTCCTGTCAACCGTTATCCGGCCCGGGGACGGCCACGGCATCTCAGGCCTCCTCGCGGGAGGGTCCAGACCGCGCCCTGCCTAGGAACGCCGCCGCGAGCGCTGCGGTTGCGAGAAGTCCCAGGACGGAGATGCCGGCGGTCAGTTGCATGCCGGCCGTAAAGGCGTCCTGCGCGGCTACAACGAGCGCTTCGGCTTCCTCTGGCGAGAGCGTTTCAGCCGCAGCTACCGCTCCGCCGATCGTGGCCTGCGCCGTCTCGGATGAGGCAGCCGCCGGTTCGCTCGCCATTGCGCTTCTGTAGACCGCCATTGCGATGCTGCCGACAACCGCGATCCCGAGCGTTCCGCCAAGCTCGTTGCTTGTTTCGCTGAGCGCGGCCGCGGAGCCGGCGCGCTCTGGAGGAGCCGCGCCCACCACTATGTCGGTTGTCAATGTGATCACCGGCGTCAACCCGAGCGAGAAAATCACCGAGCCGATAACAGCAGTGGCGAGCGAGCCGGCCGGGTCCACCTGCGTCAGGACCGCAAACCCTGTCGCAGCGATCAGCACGCGTTCCGCCCGTAGCCTTGCCGCGATCGCCGGCACAAGAAGCGATCCCGCGATGAAGGCAACGCCTGAGGGCAAGGTCCAGAGCCCGGCTTTGAACGGCGACAGGCCGACCACGAGTTGCAGATACTGCGGGACAAAGTAGAAAACACTGAACATGAAGAAGAAGCCCGCCAGGTTCACGGCCAGCGCGACGCCGAATGCCGGGCTACTGAAGAGCGCAAGGTCCACAAACGGATCGGAAAGCCGGCGCTGGCGCCGCAGGAAGACCACTCCGAGAGCCAGTCCCGCAACGATAGCCGCCGCGGCGATCGCATCCGGCCCGTGCTCGGCTACGCGCTTCAAACCCCAAACTACCGAAAGCACGGCGACAAGCGACTGGCAGGCGCTGACCACGTCGAGCCGCCCGGCGTTCGGGTCGCGATACTCCGGCAGAAGCAGCGGGCCGAGGACGAGCAAGACGATCATGATGGGTACATTGACCAGGAATACCGAACCCCACCAGAAGTACTCCAGCAGCAGCCCGCCCACGACCGGCCCGATCGCCGCCCCGGCGGAGAAGCTTGCAATCCACACGCCGATCGCGATGCGCCGCTCGCCGTCGTCCTCAAACATGTTGCGTATGAGCGAGAGCGTGGAGGGCGCCAGGGTCGCTGCAGCAAGGCCCAGGACTGCCCTGGCCGCGATGAGCTGAACGGGGTTCGTCGCAAATGCCGCCGCTGCCGAGGCCAGGCCGAAGAATGCAGCACCGATCAGGAGCAGCCGCCGGCGTCCGATGCGGTCGCCGAGCGTGCCCATTGTCATGAGCGCGCCGGCGACCATGAAGCCGTAAATATCAACGATCCACAGCAACTCTGCGGCGCTCGGGCCGAGGGCGGTTGTCAGGTGCGGAACCGCGAGGTTAAGCACGGTCATGTCCATCGATACCAGGATGCAAGGGAGCGCGATGACGCCCAGGCCTATCCAGGATCGGGCCGGCGCTTTGCCAGACTTCGTGAGTCCAGTAGGTGATTTCGGTCGCATCGCGCTTTTCTTCCGGTTTGCCACGCCTACATTCACCGGCTGGGCATCGTTCACCGTTCCGGTAGCAGTCCGTATGAACGTAGGGTTGGATACCGAATGATGAGAGTTACAAATCTGACGGGATTTCGAGAACTCGCGTCAGGCTCCGTTGTGGTGCAACAGAACGACGGTCAGCGCGATTGCCGAGGCGGTTCTGGCTAAGGGCGACAGCGCCGTCATCACTGCACGCCGGCTGGACCCGCTGCAGGAGATCGCGGAAAGCCATGGCGGTCGTGCTCTGGCGCTGCAGCTGGACGTGACCGATGGCAAGGCCCGTAAGGACGCGCTAGCCAAGGCGACCGAGAAATTCGGCCGCATCGACGTGCTGGCCAACATCGCGGGGGCTGGCGCTTATGGAGCACTGGAGGAGTTCACGTCTGAACAAATCCGGGCGAACATGGAGCTGAACTTCTTCGTCGTAGCGGAACTCTCGCGTGAAGTTCTGCCGCAGATGCGCGCGCAAAAATCCGGTCATATCCTCAACTTGACCAGCATTGCGGTTCTTGTAGCTTTCCCGGGAAATGGCCTCTACAACGCGTCGAAATTCGCGCTGGAAGGCTTCATCGAAGCTCTGCATCATGAGGTTAAGCCGTTCGGGATCCGTGTGACGGTGATCGAGCCGGGCGCATTCCGCACCGGCTTTGCGGGGGTGGCCGCCATGCGTGCGTCGGGCCAAATCGCTGATTACGCGGCGCTCGACGCAGGTGTGGATGAATATTTTGCTGCTCAGGACAGTCAGCAGATGGGCGATCCGGCCAAAGCCATGCAGGTGGTCGTCGACATGGTGGAAAGTGACAGCGCGCCGGTGCGCCTCATGCTGGGCGAAGACGCCTATCAACTGTGGGAAAGTGCGGTCGCCTCCCGCAACCGCGACCTCTCCCAGTGGCGCACACGCGGCGAAGAAACGTCTATCCCCGGTGCCGCGAAGAACCCTGTCGAGGCGCTCTGATCGATCGGGCCGGTTCCGGGGACGCTGGGGCACGGCCTGACCACTCGCCACCAGATGGCATGGCGAGCCGTCCATTTGCGCTATGAGTGCCTTAGAACCTGTGCCAGTCCGCTTCCCATCTGTGGACGCCCCGTAAGACGCAAAGTCGGATGCAGAATCGATCGAAGGTCCTCGAACCCGGAGTGGACTACTCGCGAAAGACACTATGAACGCAGGAGACTACCGAGAACCCGGGTCGGTTAGCGTTACAAGGTTAGCAGGATTTTGCCGATATGATCCCCGCTCTCCATGTACTCATGTGCCGATCGCGCTTCTTGAAGCGGAAACTTTTGGTCGATCACGGGTTTGATGCGGCCGCTGGCAAGGAGGGGCCAGAGATCGCGGCGCACGCCGGCGACAATGCGCGCCTTTTCGGCGAGGGGACGGTCCCGTAGCGAGGTGGTGAACAGCGAAGCACGAAGACCCATCATCTGTCCAAGGTTGATCTCGGCCGTCCGCCCGCCTTGCAGGCCGATCATGGCGATGCGCCCGTCATGAGCCAGTGCCGAGACGTTACGGGACAGGTAGGGTGCGCCCATGTTGTCCAAAATGACATCGACGCCCTTGCCGTTCGTTTCTTCCAGGACCACCGTCACGAAGTCTTCCTCGCGATAGGAAATTGCGCGGGCGGCACCCAAGGCGCGGCAGCGCGCCAATTTCTCTTCCCCGCCGGCGGTCGCGAAGACGCGGCAGCCGAGGGCGTGCGCCGTCTGGATGGCGAAGGAGCCGATGCCGCCGGCGCCGCCGTGGACGAGCACCGTCTCGGCGGGCTGAAGACGGGCGATATCGAGAAGATTGGACCAGACGGTACAGGCGGCCTCCGGAAGTCCCGCCGCGATTACCGGGTCGACCGGAATGGGCAGGACCTGTGCGGCAGGTACGACCACCCGCTCCGCATAGGCCCCGCCGGCGACCAGGGCGCAGACCCGGTCTCCGACCTGCCAGGCCTCGACCCCGTCGCCCAGCTCGGCGATCGTTCCGGAACATTCTATACCGAGGATCAAGGGCAGGGGAATGCCGAGACTATAGGTTCCGCGGCGCTGAAGCAGGTCGGAATAGTTGAGGGCGGCGGCCGTGACCGCGATAAGGACCTCTCCCGGCCCGGCGCGAGGTGTTTCCACCTCGCGCCATTCCAGGGCGTCCGGGCCGCCTGTGCGCGGCAGCAGGATCGCATGCATCGATGGTTCTCCGCTTATTCGCCTGCGTCGATCTTGGTGGACGCCATCGCCCATTTTTCAAGGCCATGTTTTTTGAGGATCTCGGTATAGGAGCCGTCCGCGATCAGCGCGTCGATCGCCTTGGCGACGGCATCCCGGGTTGCCGTGTCGTCTTTCTTGAAGGCGAGCCCGAAGAGACTGGTCAGCAGCGGCTCGCCGACAAGCGCGTAGGTGTCGGGCTCGTCACGCATGAGATGGACGACGAATTCCGGACCGAGAACGCCGGCGTCGAGGCGGCCTTGCTTGAGGTCGAGGCGCGTTGCGGTGGCGCCATTCGTGCCGTTGACGGTTATAGCCGGCTTGCCAGCGGCGACGCAGTTCTTTTCGCTCCACTTCTTCGCCTCGGGGAAGTAGCTGGTGAAGCTCGGCGCGCCGACGCGCTTGCCGCAAAGATCGAGGTTCGTCTTCAGGGTTTCGGCGTTGGCCTTGAGTGTGAAGGGCTGCGCGCCGGTGACGAGATAGTCGACGAACGTCATCTTCTCGCGGCGCTTGGGAAGATCGCTGATGGCGGCGCCGATCATGTCGATGCGGCCGGTTTCCACCGACGTCATAAGCTGCTCGAAACCCATCTCCTCCCACTGTACCTCGACGTCCAGTTTCTTGCCGATGGCGGTCACCAGGTCGATGTTCAGGCCGACGCGTTCATTCGTCTTCGTGTCGCGATAGGCCATGGGCGGATAGCTGGACTCGATGCCGACGACGAGATGGCCCTTGGCCTTCAGTGCCTCGGGAACTGCGATATCCTCGGCGCCGGCTACGGCAGGAAGAGCGATCGCCGTCGCGAGGGTCAAGGCTTTCAGAAATGCGTGTCGCTTCGACATGTTTGTTCCTCTCATATGATTGGATGCGGTGAGGCATGGCGGCAATTCCCTCTTCCCCGCCAGGCTAGCCATTTGTTTTTATTACGGTTCCAAGGGTGGCAGAGTTCCAGCGGCGATCAAACGCAAATATCGGCTAAGGGTATGAGGAGAACGACTAGCGCGAGGTTGCGCAAACGCAGCGGCCCGCAGGAAGCGCTAAGCTTCGATGCAGGTCGATCTGTCGGCAGGGATAGCCGGATGGCTGCTAGGCCGCTTCGGTTCCGGCTTCGTAATGTGCGAGGATTTCCGCGCCGGTAGCGATCCAGACGTCGTCGCGCGCGGCGATTTCGGCAAGGAAGTCTCTCAGGAGGCGCCAGCGCATCGGTCTGCCGGAAACCTGCGGGTGCAGGACGAGCGTGGTCACGCCGCCCCATTCGTGGGTTCCGGCGAATTCCTCGCGCCAGATGGGCAGGATGGCGTCCCTACCGAAGAGAGGGCGGCCGTCCAGCCGGCTGGTGATGCCGAAATTCCAGTCGTCGAAGGCGTAGTTGACCGGGATTTCGACTGGACCGGGCCGGCCATCCGCGAGGCGATGGCGATAGGGGCGGATATCGTCGCGGAAGGAAGAGGAGTAGCGCAAGCCGCGCTCGGTGAGATAGGCCAGCAGTTCCGGGAAATTCTCGCCGGAGGGCGCGCGGTAGCCGACGGGGGTGACGCCCAGCCGGGATTGCAATGCTTCCAGCCCGCGATCGATCTCCTCCTTCGCCTCCTCCAGCTTGTTGCGATCAGGGCATTTGTGCAGGTAGCCGTGATGGGCGATCTCGTGCCCCGCCGCCACGATTGGCTCGCAGGCGGCCGTGTGGGCCTCGGCGGTCCAGCCGGGGATGAAGAAGGTGGCCTTGAGGCCTAGTTCCTCCAGCAGTTCGAGGATCTTCGCGATTCCCACCCGGGCGTCGTAGCCGCCGAGCGAGGTCGTGACCATGCGGTCGACATTGGCGTGGTTGTTGCCGATCCAGGCAGTCTCGGCGTCGACGTCGAAACCGATGAAAAGGGCGCTCTTCTTGCCGTGCGGCCAGTCGATGACGGGGGCGGGCGGGGCGGGGTTGAGCGGGCGCGCACTGAGATCATAGGTCATGAAATTCCTCCTCAAAGAAAGACCGGCGCTTCGGGTTCGTCCGAGACCAGCAATTCGGGCAGATCCCGGCAGTCCGCCCGCCCTTCCAGCGTACTGATGAATTCGGCGAGACCGGCGACGCGCGCCGCCGGCAGCGCCATCGATGCAAGGCTGTCGAATTTGGCCCGAACGGCGGCGTCACTCATCGGCCGCTCGCTGGAGCCCGTAGCGCGGGGCACCGTGGCGGTTCGGCTGTTGTTGTCGGCGAATGTCACCGTCACCTCGGGCTCGGCCATCTGTGACATCTGCGGATCAGGATGAAAATGGATGCGGCCGAGAAAAGCGGCGATGCGCGGATCGCTGCGGGCGGCGGCGGAATATTGTTCGAGATCGACGCGGCCGAAGATCAGGAGCGCCGTCAGCGCATAGCCGAGGCTCATCTGTGCGCCCGCCAGCGTGTCCAGCCGCGCCCGGCCGCACATGTCCATCAGGAAGGGGCTGAGGCGGAGGTCGATCGACGCGATGTCAACGGCGGTGCGGCCGGTCTCGGTGAGGATGTCGGAGACCGCGTCGATGGCGGAGTGGGCGCCGCGGCAGGCGGCATAGGGTTTGAGCGACGCCCGCTCGATCTTCCAGTTGGTGCCGAGGCCGGCGGAGAATTCTTCCGGCCGGCCGGCATCGCGCACAAACGTGCGGAAGAAGCCGCCCCAGACGTCCTCGAAGACCTGCGAGGGGCCGCAAAAGCCGGCGGCGGCGAGATCGGCGGCAAGCAGCCCGCCTTCGGCGGCCCGGCCGGCATGCACCTTCTTCGCCTGGCTGCCGTCGTGGTTGAAGGCCCAGAGGCCGGAGGAAAAGCTGGTGGCCAGTGTTATGGCGTGGCGAAACAGTGTGGTGTCATAACCGCGCAACCGGGAGACAGCCGCCGCGGCGGCAAGCGTGCCGCAGGTGCCGGTGGAGTGCCAGCCCGCGCCGTTATGCGCGCCATAGCCGCCCGAGGCGTCCAGCACGCGGCGGCCCACCTCGTAGCCCGCTGTCAGCGCGCAGAGCAGATCGGCGCCGGAGACTGGGGCGTCGCACGACGGAAGGGCCGCCAGCAGCGCGGGCAGGACGACGGCGCCCGTATGATCGCAGCCGCCGGAATCGTCGAGTTCGAAGACGTGGGCAGCAACCCCGTTGACAAGGGCTGCGTCGCGCGGACCGGTTCGTTGCGGCGAGGCAAGAAGCGGCGTTGCTGCGCCCGGTGCGGCGAGCGCCCGCACTCTGCGGAATTCGGTGGAGCGGGTGCCGGCGAGCGCGGCACCGAGCGTATCCAGAAGATGGAGCTTAGTGCGGGCGCTGATCCGGTCGGGCAGGTCGGCAGGAGCAAGTCGGGTGCAGAAATCGGCAAGTGCCTCGACATGCGGCAGCGCTTGCAGGCCGCTTCGGGCAGCATCGGGCATAATGATATCCTCGTTCGGTGAGGCGAGGAGGACGGCCCGGCAGAAGCGCCGGGCCGTCCTCCGGTCATTTCACGGCTTCGCCGTTGATCATCACGCCGTCGAGCGTGCTGTCGGCCAGCTCGTACTTTTCGAAGATGGCCTTGTATTCGCCCGACTCCATGATGGCCTTCAGCGCGCCGGCAACGGCGTCGCGCAGCTCCGGCGTCTGCTTGGAGAAGCCGATGCCCTGATAGACCTCGGTGAAGGGCTCGCCGACGATGGCGTAGGTGTCCTTTTCCAGCGTCAGCAGGTAGGGCAGGGTTTCCGAGCCCTGCACCGCGCCGTCGAGGCGGCCCTGCTTGAGTTGCGTGCGGGCGTCGGCCGAACCTTCCGTGCCGACGATGTTCAGCGCCGGCTTGCCGTTCGCCTCGCAATTTGCCGCGCTCCACTTGGCGGCCTCGTCCGGGAAGGAGGTGCGGCGGCTCATGCCCACCGTCTTGCCGCAGAAATCGGTGAGCTGCTTGAACTCGTCCTTGCGCTTGGCGGAGGTATAGAACTGCGCGCCGGAACGCATGTAGTCGACGAAGTCCATGGTTTCGCGCCGCGCCGGCAGGTCGCTCATGCCGCTCAGCACGAGGTCGACGCGGCCGGTGTTGAGCGAGGACACCATCTGCTCGAAGCCGATCTCGGACCATTCGATTTCCGTGCCGAGATGCTTGGCGAGCGCCTTGCCGAGCTCGATATCGACCCCCACCAGTTCGTTCGTCGCCGGGTCGCGATATTCCATCGGCGGGTAGTTCGGCGTGTTGGCGACGACCAGCTTGCCGGCGGACTTGTACTTTTCAGGCAGATCCTGTGCCTGAGCGGTCAGGGCGAAGAGGCAGGCCGAAGCGGCCAGAATTGCTTTTTTCATCTGAGTTCCCATCCTGTCGGTTTTTGCGGTTATCGTTGCACGGCCTTGAGGAAGTCGACGGTGCGGGGATTGTCGGGTTGGGTCAGGACCCGCGCCGAGGGGCCGTGCTCGATCAGACGCCCGCCGTCCATGAAGGCGACGGTGTTGCTGACATTGCGGGCAAAGCCCATTTCGTGAGTGACGACGATCATCGTCATGCCGGAGGCGGCGAGATCGTTCATCACGTCGAGCACCTCCGCCACCAGTTCGGGGTCGAGCGCGGAGGTCGGCTCGTCGAACAGGATCAGCGAGGGCCGCATACCGAGCGCCCGGGCGATGGCGACGCGCTGCTGCTGGCCGCCCGAAAGCTCGGCCGGATAGCTGTTGGCCTTGTCGGCGAGGCCCACCCGGTTCAGCAGTTCCAGAGCGTGTTCGCGCGCGGTCTTCGGGTTCTCGCCCAGCACCTGCACAGGCCCTTCGATCACGTTTTCCAGCGCGGTCTTGTGCGGAAACAGGTTGAAGCGCTGGAAGACCATGCCGATGCCGCGCCGCTGGCGGGCGATTTCGGCATCGCTCAGCTCATAGAGCTTGTTGCCGTCGCGCCGGTAGCCGATCAGCTCGCCATTCGCCCAGATCGCCCCGGAATCGATACGCTCCAGAAGGTTGATGCAGCGCAGGAACGTGCTTTTTCCCGAACCCGAGGGGCCGATGATGCAACTCACCTCGCCCTTGCGGACTTCGAGGCTTACTTCCTGCAGTGCCTGAAACGTGCCGAAGCTTTTGCAGACGTCGACGGCTTTCACCAGGATCTCGTTGGTCATGTCGCGTCCTCCGTCAGATCGTCGTGCGGCCGCGGGTGCCGCGAGCGTAGTAGCGCTCGATACGGGACTGGACCAGGGAGAGCACAGTGACGATGGCGAGATACCAGAAGCTCGCGACCATCAGGAGTTCCAGCACGCGGGTATTGGCGTAGTAAATCACCTGCGCATTGTGCAGGATCTCCGAATACTGGATCACCGAGGCGAGCGAGGTGAGCTTGACCATGCTGATCACCTCGTTGCCGACCGGTGGGACCATGACGCGCATGGCTTGCGGCAACACGATGCGGCGCAGCGTCTGCATGCCCGTCATGCCGATCGTGCGGGCGGCTTCATACTGGCCGACGTCGACGGAAAGCAGGCCGCTTCGCACGACTTCCGAGGTGTAAGCGCCCTGCTGTATGCCGAGACCGAGCATGGCGGCGACGAAGGGCGTCATCACCTCGACGGTGCTGAATTCGAAGAGGCCCGGAATGCCCATGGTCGGGAAGATCAGCGCGAGGTTGAACCACAGCAGCAATTGCAGCAGCGCCGGCGCGCCGCGGAAGATCCAGACATAGACCAGTGCAATATATTCAAGCACCGGATTGCCGGAAATGCGCATGATGGCGATGAGCACGCCGAGCGCGATGCCGAGCAACATCGCCGCCACCGTCATCAGCAGCGTATTCCATATGCCCTGCATGATGGCCGGAGCGAAAAGGAACTGGCCGACGACCGGCCATTCGATCTGGCCGACGACGAAGGCGCGGATGAGGAGCGCCACCATGAGGACCACGATGGCAGCGAAGATCATTCGTCCCACATGCTTGCGTGGGACGATTTCGAGATGGGCGATGTCGTGGGCATCGCGGCTGGATTGGGGAAGGGTGGTGTCGGTCATGCCGCCGCTCCCGCAAGGGGGATGAGGGCGATGCCCGAAAGGTCCTGCTCGGCCCAGGCGCGCTGCACTTTGCAGATGTCGGTGAATGCCGCGATCTGCTCGCGGACGCGGACGGGAGCGGTGCCGCCCTGGCCGAACCGTTCGGCGAGTGCTCGGGCAGGGTCGATCACCCCAAGCACCTCGGCGGTCAGCGCCGCGTCGATCTTCGGCAGATCGGCCTCGGTTAGTCCATCCAGTTCCATGCCGCGTTCCTCGCAATAGCGCACGGTCGCGCCGGAGATTTCGTGGGCGTGCGAGAAGGGAACGCCCTGCCGCACCAGCCAGTCCGCCACCTCGGTCGCCAGCGTGAAGCCGCGCGGTGCGTCTGCCGTCATGCGCTCGGTGTCGAAGGTCATCGTCGCGACCATGCCGGCGAAGGCGGGCAGGATCAGATCGAGGAGGTCGATGGTTTCGAAGAGGGCGCGCTTGTCCTCGGCAAGATCGCGGTTATAGGCAAGCGGCATGGCTTTCAGCGTGGCGAGCATGCCGACGAGATTGCCGATAATCGTGCCCGACATGCCGCGCGTCAGCTCGGCGATATCGGGGTTCTTCTTCTGCGGCATGATCGAAGAGCCGGTCGAATAGGAATCGTGCAGCTTCACCCAGGCGAACTGGCGCGTGGCCCAGATGCAGATTTCTTCCGACAGGCGCGAGAGGTTGACGCCCAGCATGGCCGTAACGAACAGGAATTCCGAGACCACGTCGCGGCTTGCGACGGCGTCGATGGAATTCTCGCAGGGCCGTCTGTAGCCAAGGTCGCGCGAAGAACTTTCCGTATCGCGGGCGAAAGCGGATCCAGCCAGCGCGGCCGCGCCAAGCGGCGAACGATCGAAGCGGCGGTCCCAGTCGATGAAGCGCTCGATATCGCGGCTGAGCGACTGCGCATGGGCCATCAGGTGATGGCCGAGCGACACCGGTTGGGCGGGTTGCAGGTGGGTGAAGCCCGGCATCACCGTCTCGACATGTGACGTTGCCTGTGCGGCCAATGCGTCCTGCACGGTGAGGATCAGCTTCGCAAGTCGCCGCGCGGTGCGGCGAAGATAGAGACGGGTATTGTTCGCGGTCTGGTCGTTGCGCGAGCGGCCGGCGCGCAGCTTGCCGCCAAGCGGCCCGAGGCGCTCCACCAGCAGGCGTTCGTGGAAAGTATGAAGGTCCTCGTCCGAGGCTTTCGGCTTCTCGCGGCCGGCGGCCACATCGGCCGCGATCATGTCGAGCGTTTGCAACATCCGCGCCAGCTCGTCCGCCGTCAGCACCTCGGCGCGAGCCAGTTCTCGCGCATGGGCGCGAGACCCTGCGATGTCTTCGGGGGACAGGCGGAAGAAGCTCGGATTGCTTCGCGAAAGGGCAGCGAGTTCCGGGGAAGGGCCGCTGGAAAAACGTGCTCCCCAAAGCGACGTCGCTTGTTCTGTCATGTCGGTCTCCCTGTCGGTGAATGTGTTCCCGAATGCAGGGTGCCTTCTAGGGACCGCTTGCACAAACGCGAAAAAGCGCTAACGTTATGACGAAATCGACTAGCCCCCTACCGGAGAATGCCTTGGTTCATACCTCCGTGCCGCTGCCTTCCATGACGGCCCTTCGCGTGATGTTGGCGATTGCGGAACGGGGCTCGACGACGGCGGCGGCGGAAAGCATCAACCTGTCGCAAAGCGCAGTCAGCAAGCAGTTGCTGACCCTCGAAAACCTTCTCGGCGCCCAGATATTCACGCGAAAGCCGTCTGGCATGGTGCCGACGGCACTCGGCCGCATCTACCTGGAACAGGCGCAGGTGGCGATCAAGGCGATGGAGGAGGCCGCCTTCCGCGCGGCGAGCTTGCAGCCGGATTCCCATACGCTCCGGCTGAAGGTGCTGCCGATCCTTGGTGATCGCTGGCTGCTGCCGCGCTTCTCCGACTTCAATCAGAAACACCCGGATATCGACGTCCAGTACACGACGTTCGCCACCGACAATCCAGCGGCCCAGCCGGACGCCATCTTTCGCTTCGGGCGCGGGCCGTTCGCGAATGAGGAATCGATCTACCTGTTCGGCGAAGATGTCCGGCTTGTTTGCGCTCCCGCCTATCTCGCGCGGCTCGGCCCTTGCGAAACCCTCGACGATGCGGCGCGAGGAGTCATCATCGAGCATCCGGGTACGCCGCTGCGGTGGGTCGACCTCGTGGAGGATCACGGGAAACCGGAGCTCGAGCCACAGGGTGTCATGCGCTTCGACTATTACACGCTCGTGCTGCGCGCCGCGATTTCGGGGCAGGGCATGGCCCTCGTTCCGCCTCAACTCGTGGAGGAGGAATTGCGGACCGGCAACCTCGTCAATCCCGGCGGTATTGGCTACGTCTCCAAGGTCGCCTATTGGTTCACCACCCCGGCGGACCGCAAGCCTTCGCCGGCACTCAAGGCGTTCCAGCTCTGGCTGATGAAACAGGTGGAATAGGCGAGGCCGATGGAAAATGTGACGATACGGCATGCTACTCCAGCCGATGCGGATGCAATCGCGGATTTCCATGTCCAGATATGGCGGCAAACCTATCGGAACCTTGCTCCAGCGGAGGTTTACGCTGTCCTCGACGAAGCCCGTCGCCGCGGCACCTGGCGCGAAAAGCTTATGGCGAAGGATACGGACCAGATCGTGCTTGTTGCCGAACTGGAGGGAAGGCCGGTCGCCATCGGTGCTGCCGGCGCGCCCTCGGCCGCGATCTTCGGCAGCCACGGCGAGATCAATAACCTTTATGTCGGCCCGGATGTGAAGCGCCAGGGGCTCGGTCGCACACTGCTTTCAAGGCTCGCCTTGCATCTGCGTGAAAGAGGGTTCCCTGGGGTTGGCGTGGGCGTGGTCGAGGGCAACGAGCCTGCGATCGCTTTCTACGAGGCGCTCGGCGGCAGGCGGGCTGGGGAATATACGGATCCCGGCCCGATCTGGCGCTCGCGAAACATCGTTTTCGTATGGGCTGACAGCTCGGTGCTCTGAACGTCGCCGGCAGCTAACAGTTCGGATTTCTGCAAAGCCTATCACTGCTTGGCTGTGTCTCTGATCTAGTTGCACGTGCGCGGTCTCTTCACGCTGCTGCCTCAGGCATGAGGGCACCCCCGGGGTCAATGGCTGCCGCTACCACTTGGATGACGTTGACCCTATTTTGAGCGAGCATCGTCAACGGAGCGGGCCAGGCATCGGCAAGTCTTTAAGCCGCACAAAGTCGATGGCGGTGATTTCCTAATCCATCGGCCCTTGTGCATCGTCGGGTCGATGCTGGCGATAAAAGAACGGGCAGCTATCAGCGTCAGACTACGCATGGCTTAACCTTTCATGTCCTGAAGCCATGACCCCCATGCCTGTAGCAGGTTCCTGCTCACCGCACGTCCCCTAGGAATTCTGAAGGCATCCGGCCTCAGAATGTTGGGCAGAAAACAGCAAGAGCTAACGGAAAGGATCGGCGGTGGGCACCGATCGCCTCCCAAGCGTTCTCATCGGAACCCAGCAAGGCGATCAATTCCGCGATCCGTGAACCTGCCTGGCTGGGTTGTATTCACGGTGCGAAGAAAGCTGTTCCCATAGGGAAGGCGATGGGGTAAACTGGAATACATTATGCCAGAAAAGTAAAATGACATCGTCCCAACCCTTCCGATCAATCACCCATATGGAGGACAGACATGCTCAACCGCGTTGTCGAGGAGGTGCACAAGCTCATCATCGATGGGCGCCGCGTGGAGTCCGTTTCCGGACGCCACTTCGAGACGCTTAATCCCGCCACCGGCCAGCCATTCGCGCGCGTCAGCGCAGCTGGGGTCGAGGATGTCGAGATCGCGGTGAGGGCGGCGCGCGTGGCGCTTTCGGGGCCGTGGGGCAGCATGAAGCCATCCGAGCGGGGTGCGCTGCTGCTGCGGCTCGCCGACCTGATCCGCCGCGACCAGGATGAGCTGGCGGAGATTGAAAGCATGGATGCCGGCAAGCCTGTATCGGCCATCCGCCGGCAGGATCTGCCGGCTGTGCTCGACACGGTGACCTACTATGCCGGCATGGCTGACAAGATCAACGGCCAGGTCATCCCGACCCGGCCGGATGCCTTGACCTATACGGTGCGTGAGCCGGTCGGCGTTGTGGCGGCCATCGTGCCATGGAACTTCCCGATGATGATCGGCATGTGGAAAGTCGCTCCGGCGCTGGCCTGCGGCTGCACGCTGGTGGTCAAGCCAGCAGAAATCACCTCGCTGTCAATGCTCAAGATCGGCGAGCTCGCCATGGAGGCCGGCTTTCCTGAAGGCGTGTTCAACGTCACCACCGGTTCCGGGCGCACCATCGGCCAGGCGCTGATCGACCACCCCGATGTCGACAAGGTGACCTTCACCGGCTCACCCGGCGTGGGCCGGACCATCCTTCATGCCGCCGCCGGCAATTTCAAGCGGGTGACGCTGGAGCTCGGCGGCAAGTCCGCCAATATCATCTTCTCCGATGCCGATCTCGACGCTGCCGTGCGGGCCGCCGCCTCGGGCATCTTCTTCAATGCCGGGCAGGTCTGCTCGGCCGGATCGCGCATCCTTGCCCATGAGGCGGTCTATGACGAGGTGGTCGAGCGGCTGGCGGCGCGGGCGAACTCGCTGCGCATGGGCGATCCGCTCGAGACGTCGACTTCGCTCGGGCCGGTGGTTTCCGAAGCGCAGATGCACTCGGTGCTCGACTATATCGAGGTCGGCCGGAGGGAAGGGGCGCATGTCGTCACCGGCGGCAAGCGGGCCGGCGAAGAAGGCTACTACATCCAGCCTACGGTATTTTCCGGCGTGCGCCACGACATGCGCATCTCGCAGGAAGAGATCTTCGGTCCGGTGGCCGCCGTCATCCCCTTCAGGGACGAGGACGACGCCATCCGCATGGCCAATGGCACGCTTTACGATCTTGCAGCCGGCATCTGGACCGCCGACATCGCCCGCGCCCATCGCTTCACGAAGCGGCTGCGCGCCGGGACGGTGTGGGTCAACACATTCGGGCCAACGGATGTGCGCCTGCCCTGGGGCGGATCGCGCGATTCCGGCTTTGGCCGCGAGCATGGCGAAGCGGCCATCGACAACTACACCGAGCCCAAAGCGGTCTGGATCAATATCGGCCACTGAACCGCTGTGCCGGAGCAGATCTGGCTGCCCTTGAAGCAGCGCTGCTGGGGAGAGGGAGGTTTGCGGGCGGCGAGACAACTGCTCGCAGCCGGAGTGATTGACAAGTTACGCTAAATTGGCATTATGTATACCAACAATAAATCTTGAGGAGCCGGGTGCCGCCGGGCTCCGGCGATGGAGGAAACCGACCGCAAGCGGAAGGGATAGTCTGGGAGGGACTGATGAAAATCTGCATTTACGGGGCCGGCGCCATCGGCGGCTACATGGCCGTCATGCTCAAGCGTGGCGGGGCTGAGGTGTCGCTGGTGGCACGTGGGCCGCATTTAAAGGCGATCCAGGAGAAAGGCCTCAAGCTGGTGATGAACGGCGAGGAGATCGTCGAGCACATGCCGGCCACCAACGATGCTCGTGAACTGGGCGAGCAGGATTATGTCATCGTGGCGCTGAAGGCGCATCAGGCGTGGGAATCCGCACCGGCCATGGTGCCCCTGCTGGGGCGCGCCACCGCCGTGGTGACCGCCCAGAACGGTGTTCCCTGGTGGTACTTCCACGGGCTGGATGCCTCGCTCTGCGGCTATCGCCTGCGCAGTGTCGATCCGCAGGATCGCCAGTGGAACACGATTGGTCCGGAGCGGGTCATCGGCGCCACCGTCTATCCTGCCACGGAGATCATCGAACCCGGCGTGATCAATCATATCTATGGCAACCAGTTCGGCCTCGGCGAACCGGACCGCAGCGAGAGCGAACGGTTGAGACGATTGGCGGCTGCGCTGGAGGCCGGCGGCCTGTGCACCCGTTTCTATGACGATATCCGCAACGACATCTGGATCAAGCTCTGGGGCAATCTCTGTTTCAACCCGATCTCGGCGCTGACCGGGGCAACGCTCGACGTCATCGCCACCGAGCCTGGAACCCGTGCCTTGGCGCGCAACATGATGTTTGAGGCGCAGGCCATCGCGGAGAAATTCGGCGCGAACTTCCGCGTCGATGTGGAGCGGCGTATAGACGGGGCGGCCGGGGTCGGCGCGCACCGCACATCCATGCTGCAGGATGTCGACAAGGGTCGCCCCATCGAACTCGACGCGCTGCTGACCTCGGTGCAGGAGATGGGCCGGATGGCCGATGTCGACACGCCCTTCATCGACAGCGTGCTGGCGCTGACCCAGCAAATGGCGCGCGTGCGTGGCCTCTACCCGACATTCCCCGAAACCACCGGCGCGGCTGCTGAAACCGCCGGCGCGGCCTGAGGGAGCGATGATGCAGCACTGGGTTCGTTTCCGCCACGCTGGCGAGGAGGGTTTCGGCCTTCTCGAGGGCAATGCGATCGCCGTCCATAGCGGCTCCATCTATAACTCGCCACGGCCGAGTGGCGTACACCTGCAGCGCGACGCGGTGGAACTGCTGCCGCCCTCGCAGCCGAGCAAGGTGATCGCCCTCTGGAACAATTTCCACGCGCTGGCAGCCAAGCTCGGGGTGGCCGAGCCGGCCGAACCGCTCTACCTGCTCAAGGCCCCGTCGAGCATCACCCGGCCGGGTGCGACGGTGAACCGCCCGCCTTCCTATACGGAGCGGGTCGTCTATGAGGGTGAGCTCGGCATCATCATCGGCAAGTCTCTGTCGAACGGCTCCGAGACGGAGGCGCGGGCGGCGATCTTTGGCTATACCTGCGTTAACGATTTCACGGCCGGCGACATCATTGCTCGCGACAAGACTTTCGCTCAGTGGGCGCGGGCCAAGAGCTTTGACGGCTTCTGCCCCTTCGGACCTTCCGTCGTCACGGGTATCGACCCCTCAGGCCTGACCGTACGCACGATGCTCAATGGGGCCGAGCGCCAGAACTATCGGGTGGACGATATGATATTCTCGCCCGTGCATCTGGTCGCCGCCCTGTCGCGCGACATGACGCTGCTGCCCGGAGACCTGATCTGCTGCGGCACCTCGCTCGGCGTCGGCGCGATCAAGGAACCGATCAATACGGTCGAGGTGGTGATCGAGGGCATCGGCACGCTGTCCAACAGCTTCGTACAATAGTGCCGCTGCTTTTCCATAGAGACCGTAATACCGGACGGCCGCCCCGTGGGGCGGCTGTTCTGCAATGTGCATTGCGGGCCAGGCTGTGCAAAAACTCGAATGTCAGATGGCGGCAGATTGGCAGATCGTACCGGCGCCGATCAGCCTCGTGCCATCAGCGTTTGTAACCCGAAGGAGTTCGAGGCTCGGATCAGGTTGAATGGCGAGAACCGAAAGCGCCGCTTCCGCCTTCACTCGCTGCAATCTTCGTGTCAGGAAGCGCCCGCCGCCGGTCATTCTTTTGATCGTTCCAAAGCGATGCTCGACGGTGCAGCGACGAACCGTCATCAGATTGGGATTCTCGTGGATTCGCCATTCCATCCAGTGGAGCGCGCCCTGGTCCGCAAGCCGGTGAATCGTGCGCTGGTATCCCGGCGTGCATTGCCCCTTGATCAGACAGGTCTGACAGGCCGGCGTTCGGTATCGAACGGCGCGGTTACGGGTGTGCTTGCCCTTCGGGTACATGACGGCGCCGGCCGAACAGCGTATGGTGTCCATCTCTTCATCATGAACGAACTGCACGGGCCGGAAGTATTCGGCACTCATGGCGCCCCGTTTGATCGGGCGGCGACGCGAACGCCATCCTGTTCGCAACGTGCAACTTCCTGCGCGTTCGAGTATCCCCCATCGGCCAGAACGTCCAGTTCATCGACCTCGGGGACCTGTTTCGTGGCGATGGCCATCGGATGGAGCAACTGGCTGTCGTTGGCCTCGTTGGCAACGTCGTGATGAACAATCAGGCCGCTTTCGACATCACGACACTCTGCATATTGTATGCGGGGAACTTCGGTGCACGGCCATAACCCATCGGTCTTGCGTCTGGTTCTCCGAAGACGACGACATCCGTGTTGCGATTGCCAAGCTCGGATTGCCGCTGCTTCAGTCTCGCCTTCCGGCGTTCCAGCGAACCGATAGCCTGGGCAAAGGCATCACGATGACCGGTCTGATCCGCAATCACTTGGGCCGTGTGCTCATCGGCGATGTCGAGACGGTCGAGATAGTAGGCGATTTCCGCTTCGGTATGCGCGATGTCGAGGGCAAGGCGTTCGGCCCCGGCAATGTTCTTGGCGCTGGCCACCGCTCGCATCTTGGTACCATCCAGCGCGGCCTTGCCGCCCGCGATCAGCCCGGCTTCGCGACAGAAACGGATGAAGGCGGCACCTGCGCCGACAATGGCGTCCGGGTTGTCATGCCGGAATGCGGCGATCGTACGGTAGTCGGGCGACATGCATCAGCCAGATCGCCTCCAGATCACGCTCGCAGGCACGTTCCAATTGTCGGGAGGAGCGAAGCTGGTTCAGATAGCCCCACACATAGAGGCGCAGCATGTCGCCAGGATGGAAGCCCGGGCGTCCCGTCGCCGCCGAGACGGTGCGACCGAAGCCGAGTGCCGCAAGATCGAGAGTCTCGACGAATGCGTCAACGACCCGGACGAGCGCCTCGGGAGCAACATAGTCGTCAACGCAGGGAGGAAGCAGACTGGGTTGATGGCGGTCGTGACCATCGATGAAGCGAGTCATCAAACTTCCTCCAGCATTCCTCGCTAAATCCATTCCAGATTTAGCCGGTGACACTCGCCCGTTCGACCTCGACAGTGATGTGGGAGAGTTCGTGTATTTCGGCTAGACGAGCCTTGTAGTCCGATGGCGCCTGGGGCTGGCTCGACACCAGCGAGACGATGGCCGCGTGATGCCCCGGCCCAACCTGCCAGACGTGCAGATCGGCGATCCGGTCGGTGTCGGTTTCGAGCGCTTCACGGATTTCTCCCGGCAAATCCTCGTCATCGGGAAGCCGATCCAGCAGGACGGCGCCCGAATCGCGGATCAGCCCCCAGGACCAGCGTGCGATCACCAGCGCGCCGACGACGCCCATGATCGGATCGGCCCAGAGCCAGCCATAGCTGCGCCCGGCCAGCAGGGCCACAATGGCCAGGACCGAGGTCAGTGCATCCGCCAGCACATGCAGATAGGCGGCGCGCAGGTTGTTGTCCTGGGCAGGGTGGTGGTGATGGCCGTGGTCATGATGCCCGTGATGATGGTCATGGTCGTCCCTCAGCAGCCAGGCGCAGGCGAGATTGACCACCAGTCCCACCACCGCGACGGCGATCGCCTGCCCGAAGCTGATCTCCACCGGATTGGCCAGCCGCATAAGGCTCTCCCAGCCGATCAGCAGCGCGATCAGGGCAAGGACGACGGCGCTGGCGAAGCCGCCCAGATCGCCCAGCTTGCCGGTGCCGAAGCTGAAGCGCGCATCGCCGACATGGCGGCGGGCATAGAGATAGGCCAGCGCCGTGATCAGCATCGCCCCGGCATGGGTAGACATGTGCCAGCCATCGGCCACCAGCGCCATCGAGCCGTAGACCGTGCCGGCGGCGATCTCGGCCACCATCATCGCCGCCGTCAGGGCGATGACCAGCCAGACCCGGCGCTCATTGCGCCGGTGGTGCCGCCCGAGGAATTCGTGCCCATGGGTATGGGCAGAGATGTCGATTGCGGACATGCGGGACTCCCTGGGCTATTTCATGTAGGTGCGGATGACGCCGATCAGTTCCTCGCCGCCCTGCCGGCGCTCGGCCTCGGTCTCGGCCTGCAGCACATGCTCGCGCAGATGGTCCTCCATGACCTCGGCGGTCAGCCCGCTCATCGCGCCGCGGGCCGAGGCCAGCTGGCGCAGGATCTCGCCGCAGGGCTTCTCGGCCTCCAGCGCGCGCTCGATCCCCTCGATCTGGCCCTTGAGACGGCGAACCCGCGCGATCAGCTTCTCTTTGTCGCGGATGGTGTGGGACATGGCGATGGCGATCCTTAGCTTCATATGGTATGGGGGACTATACTATATAAAGTGGAATCAGTGAAGCCATGGAATGGATTGAAGACTGAATGGGTCATCGCTCGCGAGAACGACCAAGCAACAAGGTCTCCTGAATGAATCACAGCCTCCAACAATCGCAGGCAAGCGCCTCCGAAGTGTTCCGCGTCTTCCTGAAGCTGGGGCTCACCTCCTTCGGCGGTCCGATCGCGCATCTGGGCTATTTTCGCGACGAACTGGTGACACGGCGAAAATGGCTGAGCGAGAGCGCCTATGCCGATCTGGTGGCACTATGCCAGTTCCTGCCGGGTCCCGCCTCCAGCCAGGTTGGCTTTGCACTTGGCCTGACGCGGGCGGGTTGGGGCGGTGCATTTGCGGCTTTCCTCGCCTTCACCTTGCCATCTGCCCTGATCCTTCTCACGCTCGCCATGACGGCAACACGCCTCGACGGCCCGCTTGCGCTCGGCGTCCTGCATGGCCTCAAGATCGTTGCCGTCGCCATTGTCGCGCAGGCCGTGTGGGGCATGGCCAAAAACCTCTGCCCCGATAAAGAGCGCGCCACGATCGCGGTTGCAGCCGTGCTTCTGCTCGCCTGGGCGCCGGGCGCCATCGGAATGATGGCCGCCATTCTCCTTGGTGCGATCGCCGGGCTCGCCTTGAGCAAGGGGCAGGTTGCCACTGGCGGGCATCTGCTTGTGCCGGTTTCACGGACAGCCGGCCTTATGGGTTTTCTACTCTTCACCGTCTTGCTGATTGGCCTTCCGCTCCTGGCCGGACACACGCAGGGATGGGCCTTGGCCGACAGCTTCTATCGCGCGGGCTCGCTGGTGTTTGGAGGCGGGCATGTCGTGCTGCCGCTGTTGCAGGCCGAAACTGTTACGCCTGGATGGGTGTCGAACGACGCCTTCCTCGCGGGCTATGGCGCCGCGCAGGCGGTGCCGGGACCGCTCTTCACCTTTGCCGCGTGGCTCGGGACGGTCATGGGACCGGCACCGAACGGTGTCACGGGTGCGGCAATCGCTCTTGCCGCACTCTTCCTTCCGGGCTTCCTCATCCTGATCGGAGCGCTGCCGTTCTGGGATCAGTTGCGCCGTACGACATGGGCGCAGTCGGCCATGCAGGGCGCCAATGCTACGGTCGTCGGAATCCTCGGCGCTGCGCTTTATTCGCCTGTCTTCACAAGCGCGATTGGCGGTATGCCGGACTTCGCACTGGCCATAATTTGCTTCGTGGCTCTGATGGCCTGGAAAGCTCCGCCGTGGGTTGTGGTTTTGCTGGCGGCCATAGGAGGAGCTGCCCTTGGCCTGATGACGTAAAACTAGGGAGTGATCATTCTATCAGACCCGAGGGCATTGGTCGAACCAAGCTGAATACTGTCGCGCCACTGCAAGCGGGTAAATCCAAGATCGGCGATATCGGATTGGTTTTTGCACAGCCTGGGGCGAGGCGAACAAAAAGAGCGGCAGTCCGGAAGAGTCCGGGTTGCCGCCCAAATGCCCCTGTGTCGCGGGACAGGAAAGACGAGGCGTACCGGTACGATGCGGCACCTCGGATGGTCAGGCTGCGGCGACCTGCAGCGCTGCGCGCATGGTTTCGCCCACCAGATGCGGACTGTCGGCGATGATGGCCCCGGCGGTGGCGAGAGCGGCGATCTTGCTTTGCGCATCGCCGATGCCTTTTTGGAAGGCGCCGGCATGCCCCATGCGCCGTTCGACCGGTGCATGGCGGCCGACGACAAGTGCCACAACCGGGATCTTTGGCTTCACCTCGGCCATGTAGTCGGCCAGTTCCTGCTCTTCCGCACCGCCGATCTCGCCGATGGCCACCACGCCCTGGGTTTCGGGGTCGTGCAGGAACAGCTCAAGGCTGTCGCGCATCGACAGTCCGTGCACCGCATCGCCGCCGATACCGACCGTGGTCGACTGGCCAAGCCCGGCCTGGCTGAGCTGGACGGTGACTTCGCTGGTCAACGAAGCCGAGCGCGAAATCACGCCGATGCCGCCCTTCCGCTCGCTGCCGGTGGCCATGACGCCGATCTTGCATAGGCCAGGCGCGAGGATGCCCTGCGAATTGGGACCGACCAGAACAGTGCGGCTGCCTTTCAGGCAATCGCGCACGCGCAGCATGTCCTGTACCGGCACGCGCTCAGTCAGGGCCACGACCAGCGGCATTTCGGCTTCGATGGCCTCGATCATCGCATCGGCGGCCGTGGGCGGCGGCACGAAAACCATGCTGGCATTGGCGCCGGTTTCGGTCATCGCCTCGGCCACGGCATTGAACATCGGCAGGTTGATGTGGTGGCTGCCGCCCTTGCCGGGCCGCACGCCTCCGACGACGTTGGTGCCGTATTCCATCATCGCCGCCGAATAATGGGTACCGGCCCAGCCGGTCATGCCCTGGCAGATAACGCGTGTGTCTTGGTCGACGAGGATTGCCATGATGTCCTCCTCTCAGGCGTTGGCGGCCGCGACGGCGTGAGTGACGGCCGTCCACATGTCGGGACAGTCGACTACCTTGCAGCCGAAATTGTCGAAACGGAAACGGGCATACTCGGCATTGTTACCGGCCAGCCGCACCACCGTGGGGCAGACGCGCCCGGTGCGCCGCATGGCAACGCCAAGCCCGTCGGCAATGATGTCGCAAGGCTGCATGCCGCCGCCATGCACATTTACCAGAATCGAGCGCACAGCCGGGTTGTTGAGCAGCAGCGTGAAGCCGAAGGCCACGTCGAGACTGGTGGCAGTCGTGCGGACGTCCATGAAATTGGCCGGACGGCCGTTCGCGTTGTGCACCATGTCCAGCGTGGCGAGCCCCAGGCCCGCGCCGTTCACGACGAGACCGATATTGCCGTCCATGGCCACATAGTTGAGGTTGCGCCGCTGTGCCACGATCTCGGTCTCGTCATGGTCCCTCTCGGCAAGGGCGGCGAGATCCGGGTGGCGGAACAGCGCATTGTCGTCGAGGACGATCTTGGCGTCGAGTGCGATGAATTCGCCCTCGGCGGTAATGGCGAGCGGGTTGATCTCGATCAGCGTCGCATCCAGCTCGATGAATGCGCGCCGCAATCGTTCCAGCAGATCCTGGAACCGGTCCACAAGATCGCGATCCAGGCCGATGCAAACAGCAAGCTCGCACACTTGCACGCGGTCGAACCTGCTGCCGGAGCCGAGCGGCAGGCGTTCCAGTCGTGCTTGCCCGTGCAAAAGTTTCTGCTCGATGTCGTCGCTGCCTTCGGCACCCGCCAGCACCGCGATCTCTCCGGCAAAGGTGTCGATCGACAAGGACAGATAGAGGGTACGGCAAGGCTGGATCGCTTGCTCCACCAGAACCTGCCTGACCAGTTGGCCCCGCGCGCCGGTCTGTGATGTCACAACCTTTTTGCCGATGAGGGCATCTGTGGCCTGCGCGGCCTCCTCGGGCGTGGATACCATGCGCACGCCGCCGGCCAACCCGCGCCCTCCCGCCTGAATCTGCGCTTTCACGGCAAGACTGCTCGCAGACGGGGCAAGGTCGCGGGCGGCAACAAAAGCTTCCTCACTGGTGAGCGCTACCCGCCCCCTTGGTACGGCTACCCCATAGGCAGTCAGTTGAGCCTTGGCCTGAAACTCATGAAGCTTCATGGTCGTCACCTCCCTCGCATGCAACAGGCTGCTGCCAGGCTGCGTAGATTGCTATCGGATCGGGTGACGGCGGCGCTTCATCTGCGCCGCCGGGGTGCGAACGGGCTTATTCCGCCGCAATCGCGGTTACGTTACCGAGCGCGCCGCTGGCGTTGATCTCGTCGATGCGGCGCTCGTCGAAGCCGAGCACATCGCGCAGGATCTCCTGTGTGTGTTCGCCCAGCAGCGGCGAGCGGGTCACTTCGGTCGGGCTGTCGGAGAGCTTGATCGGATTGCCGACCGACAGATACTTGCCGCGCACCGGATGATCGACCTCGACAATGGTGCCGGTGGCTCGCAGCGACTCATCTTCGGCCAGCTCCTTCATGGACAGGATCGGCCCGCAGGGAATATCCTTGTCATTGAGAATTTCCATGACCTCGAACTTGGTCCTGGTCATGGTCCACTGCTCGATGCGGGCGAAGATCTCGTTGAGACGCGGCAGGCGCGCGACAGGCTTGGCGTAATCGGGATGGGTCTTCCATTCAGGCTCTCCGATCACGTCGCAGATCGCCTCCCACACAGGCGCCTGCGTGATGAAGTAGATATAGGCGTTGGGGTCGGCCTCCCATCCCTTGCACTTCAGGATGCGGCCGGGCTGGCCGCCGCCGGAATCGTTGCCTGCGCGCGGCACGGCATCGTCGAAGGGAATGCCCTCGCCGAACTGGCTGTATTCCTTGAGCGGGCCATGGGCCAGGCGCTGTTGGTCGCGCAACTTGACGCGGCACAGGTTGAGCACGCCGTCCTGCATGGCGGCTGAAACCTTCTGGCCCCGCCCGGTGCGCGTGCGCTGGAACAGGGCTGTGACGATGCCCAGGCACAGATGCAGGCCGGTGCCGGAATCACCGATCTGTGCACCGGTCACCAGCGGCAGCCCGTCGCGGAAGCCGGTGGTCGAGGCCGCGCCGCCGGTGCATTGGGCGACGTTCTCATAGACCTTGCAGTCCTGATAGGGGCCCGGACCAAAACCCTTGATCGAGGCCACGATCATGGCTGGGTTGAGCTCCTGGATGCGTTCCCAGGTGAAGCCCATGCGGTCGAGCGCGCCGGGTGCGAAATTCTCCACCATCACGTCGCATTTGCGGATCAGATCCTCCAGCACCTCCTTGCCGCCCTTGTTCTTGGTGTCGAGCGTGATGGAGCGCTTGTTGTGGTTCAGCATGGTGAAATAGAGGCTGTCGGCATTGGGTACATCGCAGAGCTGCCCACGCGTGATGTCGCCGGTGCCGGGCCGCTCGACCTTGATGACGTCGGCGCCGAACCAGGCAAGAAGTTGCGTACAGGTCGGGCCCGACTGGACGTGGGTGAAATCGAGGATTCGGACGCCTTCTAGCGCTTTCATAAGTGTTCTCCCTTGTTTGGTGCGGCCTTAGTTCTTGCGTACCGTGCTTTGCGGGTTGAGATTTCCGATGCGGCCGCTTTCGGTGCCGGCGGCTGGATCGATGACGGCGTTGACCAGTGTCGGGCGGCCCGAATCCATCGCCGCGCTGACGGCTTTGTAGAGCTCATCGGGTGTGGTCACGTAGACGCCTTCGCCTCCGAAGGCTTCCATCATCCGGTCGTAGCGGGCATCCTTGACGAAGACGGTGGTGGCAACGTCCGATCCGCCGGACGGGTTGACGTCAGTGCCGCGATAGATGCCGTTGTTGTTGAAGATGACGATGCAGACCGGCAGGTTGTAGCGGCAGATGGTTTCGATCTCCATGCCGCAGAAGCCGAAGGCGGAATCGCCTTCCAGTGCCAGTACGGGCTTGCCGGTTTCGATGGCCGCGGCGATGGCAAAGCCCATGCCGATACCCATCACGCCCCAGGTGCCGACATCGAGCCGCTTGCGCGGCTGGTACATGTCGATGACGCCGCGTGCGAGATCGAGCGTGTTGGCACCCTCGTTGACGAGGATGGCATCGGGGCGCTCCTTGATGACGGTTCGCAGCGCGCCGAGCGCGCCATGGAAGTCCATCGGCGTCGAGTTCTTCTTCAGCCGCAATGCCATCTTGGCGATGTTGTCTTCCTTCTTGGCACTGACGGTGGCGAGCCAATCGGCGGGTGGCTGGGTCCAGCCCTTGGCGAGTGCTGCGTTGAAGGCCTCCATGCACGAGCCGATATCGCCCACCACCGGCGCGACGATCTCGACGTTGGAATCCATTTCCTTCGGCTCGATGTCGATCTGGATGAACCTCTTGGAGTAGGGCTCGCCCCAGCTCTTGCCCTTGCCGTGGGAGAGCAGCCAGTTAAGGCGTGCACCGACAAGCAGCACGACATCGGATTCCTTCAGAACCGTGGAGCGCGCGGCTCCCGCCGACAGCGGATGCGTGTCGGGCAGCAGCCCCTTGGCCATGCTCATCTGCAGGAAAGGGATGCCGCTGGTCTCGACGAAATCGCGGATCGCCTCGTCTGCCTGCGCATAGGCCGCACCCTTGCCGAAGATCACCAGTGGTTTTTTGGCGCTCTTAAGCGTTTCCATGGCGCGCGCCACCGCGTCGGGGGCAGGATCTGGGCCGGGGCGGGGTCGATGACCTTGACCAGCGACTTTTCGCCTTCGACCGCGTCCATCACTTGCGGAAACAGCTTGGCCGGCAGGTCGAGATAGACGCCGCCGGGACGGCCGGAGACGGCGGCACGAATGGCGCGGGCGATACCGATCCCGATGTCCTGCGCATGCAGGATGCGGAAAGCGGCCTTGCATAGCGGCTTGGCGATGGCCAGCTGGTCCATCTCCTCATAGTCGCCTTGTTGCAGGTCGACGACTTCGCGCTCCGACGACCCGGAAATCAGGATCATCGGGAAGCAGTTGGTGGTGGCGTTGGCGAGCGCGGTAAGGCCATTGAGGAACCCGGGCGCCGACACAGTGAGACACACACCCGGCTTCCTGGTGAGATAGCCGGCAATCGCTGCCGCGTGCCCGGCATTCTGTTCGTGACGGAAGGAGATGACGCGCATGCCAGCCGCCTGCGCCATGCGCCCGAAATCAGTGATCGGGATACCCGGCACCCCGTAGATCGTGTCCAGGCCATTGAGCCTGAGCGCCTTGATGATGAGGTGAAAGCCGTCCGTCAGATCGTGCTCCGGCACTTGTGCCGATGCGGTCTGTTCCACTTTCGCTACAATGGTCATCGCTGCCTTTCCTCCCTGAAGCATGTCATTTCGCCGGATCGCCATCCGCCTTGCCGGCGGTTGTTATTCCGAAACTCTAGCGGGCCCATAGCGCTGCTGCCCGTTTCGCGTCCGGCTTTCCGCCTTTCTGCTTGGGCGCCAGCGCGCATGTTGTTCGACCGCGCGCCCATATGCACACGGTGTCCCCGAGGTGCCGGTGGCACGTCTCACCTCATGACCGGCACCGCTTCTTCTCGTGTCGCCCGGATGTCTGCCGATCCCCCACCGTTGGATCTCCTGGCAGCTTCCGGGGCGGGACCTCCCTGCATCCTGTGTGCGCCGAAGCGGTGCTGGCTGCTCCTGGTCCGTCGGCACTGTCGCGCCTGATGAGGGGCGCTCGGAGCTATCGCTGCCGGGTCGCTTCGCCGTCCCACTGTCTTGTGTCTTTGGATGCTGTCCGTCCGCCATATTGATATGCTGGCATAATTAATACCAGTAGTCAAATCGCCGCGATGACGAAGCGAATTCGGCTACTTTGCGTTAATAGAGGGCCACAAAAGCCTGGAATCGTCCGAAACAGGGACGGGGGGTGACAATCTATGCAGGGATGGGAGAGCTGATATGCGCCTGGAGCGCTTGAGTTTTGGAATGTGGCATGCCAATTGGCGGCCAATCTTAACCAAGGAGTAGACAATGACCTTCCATTCAGTCAGTGCAGGCAGCATCGGCAAGAGCAGAAAGAGCCTCATCAAGACGATTCTGGCTTTCCTGGATCAGGTCGCCGAGAAGAACGCCCGCAACCGCAACTACGAGCCTTTCGGCCTTTGAACGCTTCCAGACGGAGCCTGTCCGGTCGACTGGAATTCTATAGTGAATTGTAATTACATCATATTATTGATATCGAGCAAAAATGGGAGCGCCTCATAGGCACAGAGAAAGAGCCGATAATCCTCATTCTTCCCGACCGCTGCCGTCTAGCTTCGGCAGCGGTCTTTCTTTTATGGCGGACCTGACTGACAGACGCGCCAAATCTCTGGTCCAGTGCGGATCGATGAAATCTCCCTCTTGTCAATTGGCATAATAGATACCAGAATGGAGTTCCAGCGCGTGGCCTAGGGCCGAAAAATAAAGCGTAGGAAAGGGGAGGAGATGACCCAGACAATGCAGGCTGCCTCACGGACGCCGCTTGTCAGCGATCGGTTCAGGTGGGGGCAGATCGCGATAGGCGTCGTGTGCATGGTGATGATCGCCAACCTTCAATATGGTTGGACGTTCTTCGTGCCCGAGATCGACAAGGAGTTCGGCTGGGGCCGGACCGAAATCCAGTGGGCCTTTACGCTTTTCGTTCTGTTCGAGACCTGGCTGGTGCCGGTCGAGGGTTGGTTCGTCGACAGATACGGGCCCAAAAGCGTCATCATCTTCGGCGGCGTATTCTGTGCGCTCGGCTGGATGGTGAATTCCATGGCTGACACCATGTTCCTTCTCATCGTCGGACAGGTGCTTGCCGGTATCGGTGCAGGTGCTGTCTACGGCACATGTGTCGCCAACGCGCTCAAATGGTTCCCGGACAAGCGCGGCCTTGCCTCAGGTCTCACCGCAGCGGGCTTCGGCGCCGGTTCGGCGCTGACCGTGTGGCCGATCCAGGCGACCATCGCCAATTTCGGCTTCCAGAATGCCTTCCTTTATTTCGGACTTGGCCAGGGCGTGATCATCATTATCCTCGCCTTCTTCCTCTTCGCACCAAAGGAAGGACAGGTTCCCGAGCCGATGACCAAAGGGCCGAACCTGCAGTCCCGGCGCCAGTTCACGCCGTCTGAAGTACTCAAGCACCCGATCTTCTGGCTGATGTATGTAATGTTCGTGGCTGTCGGCGCCGGCGGCTTGGTGGTCACCGCCAACCTCGCGCCCATGGCGCAGGATCTCGGCGTGGCCGACATCCCGATGTGGCTGGGCATTCCCGCACTCACGCTCGCGGCCACGATCGACCGTGTGCTGAACGGCGTCACGAGGCCGATCTGCGGATGGGTATCGGACAAGATCGGACGCGAGAACACGATGTTCATCTGTTTCGCGATCGAAGCCGTGGGCATCTATCTGCTCTACCTCTATGCCCATGTCCCGGCGATGTTCGTTCTCTTGAGCGGTCTCGTGTTCTTTGCCTGGGGCGAGATCTATTCGCTCTTCCCATCCACCTGTACGGACACGTTCGGCTCCAAATATGCGGCCACCAATTCCGGCCTGCTGTACACGGCCAAGGGCACGGCGGCCCTGCTGGTTCCTTCCGGCACTGCGCTCGCCGCAGGCGGCAACTGGGACAACGTCTTCATCATCGGCGTGGTTCTCAATGCGGTGGCAGCAATCCTCGCTATCGCCGTGCTGAAACCATGGCGGGCCGGGATCATCCGGCGCGCCGAGGCAACAGCGCTGCAGGCGGCCTGACCGATATCGGCCTTCGAGCCGGCCAACGGGTCGACAGGGTCTCCTGTTTCCCTGAAGCCGGCGGGCAGGCACCGGGCCTGCTTTCCAGCGGCGAACCCGCCGCCACTATCCTCGGGGGTGCCGCAGCCGCAAGGGCTGCGACACCCCACGGCTACGACCCGATGCGCAAGCAACCTTTTGGCTGAGCCAGAGGAAAGACGGTTCAGGCGAAGCCGGACGCTCGTGCAAATCGGTCGGCAGAAAACGGAACGTCGCGGCTACAGTCGCGACTTCCCACCGTTGAACTGCTGCTGCGCCAGCAAAGCCGGCGCGGTGTGAGATAAAAGCCGGGCAGGATCCGGTTTGTGCGATCGGATCGAGATGTTGATGCAGGCGCACTTCCTCCAATGCAGAGGTGCCCACAAAGCGATCGTGGCCTCAATTTAGGCTGCGTTACCGGGCCAGCCGCACATTCGGCCTCTTGGCCCAATGCGAACGATCCAAGGACAGCCCCGATCAGGGTTGACATTGAAATTACTGGTATACAAAATGCCAACTTACCATGCCGTCACAAACTGACGTCAGAACACGGTCAAAGACCGCCCGCACTGCCAAGGAGGAGAGCATGCTGGAGAAAACCGCCGTACGCAGCGTTCTTGAGAAGGTGAAGGTCGAAGGGCGTCAGGCTTTGACCGCGCCCGAAGGCAAGCTTCTGTGTGACGCCTATGGCATTTCGGTGCCGCAGGAAGGCCTTGCCGGCAGTGCCGCCGAAGCGGCCAGCCTCGCCGGGGGCATGGGCTTTCCGGTGGTCATGAAGATCGTTTCCCCCGACATCCTGCACAAGACCGAGGCCGGCGGTGTCATCGTCGGCGTCAAGTCGGAAGAGGAAGCGAAGGCGGCCTATGACAAGATCGTCGCCAATGCCAAGGCATACAGGGCCGACGCCCGGATCGACGGCGTCCAGGTGCAGCAGATGCTGGCCGGCGGCCAGGAGGTCATCATCGGTGCCGTCACCGACTCCAGCTTCGGCAAGCTGGTGGCCTTCGGCCTCGGCGGGGTGCTGGTGGAAGTGCTGAAGGACATCACCTTCCGCCTCGCCCCGGTCACCCGCGACGAGGCGCTTTCGATGCTGGACGGCATTCAGGCGGCCGAGATGCTGAAGGGCGTGCGCGGCGGCGATCCGGTCAACCGAGATGCGCTGGCCGACATGATCGTTCGCGTCTCCAACCTCGTGAACGACTATCCCGAAATCGTCGAGCTCGACCTCAACCCGGTCTTCGCCACGAAGGATGGCGCCATCGCCGCGGACGTGCGTATCGTGGTCGACTACGACCAGCCCGCCCCGCGCCCGCGGCCCAGCCAGGACGACATCGTCAAGGCAATGAACCGCATCATGCGCCCACAGGCGGTGGCGGTCATCGGCGCGTCGGCCGAGGACGGCAAGATCGGCAACTCGGTGATGAAGAACCTTATCAACGGCGGCTATGCGGGCAAGATTTACCCGATCCACCCCAAGGCCGACGAGATCCTCGGCTACAAGGCCTATCGCAGCGTCAATGAGGTGGAAGGCGTTATCGACACGGCGATCTTCGCCATCCCGGCCAAGTTCGTGGCCGGCGCGCTGACCGAGTGCGGAGAGAAGAAAATCCCCGGCGCGGTCCTCATCCCCTCCGGCTTTGCGGAGGCGGGCGCGCCCGAGCTGCAGGACGAGATCGTCGAGATCGGCCAGAAATACGGTATCCGCCTGATGGGGCCGAACATCTACGGCTTCTACTACACGCCGTCCAATCTGTGCGCCACATTCTGCACCTCCTATGATGTGAAGGGCTCGGCGGCCCTGTCGTCGCAGTCCGGCGGCATCGGCATGGCCATCATCGGCTTCTCCCGCTCGGCCAGGATGGGCGTTTCGGCGATCGTCGGCCTCGGCAACAAGTCCGATATCGACGAGGACGATCTGCTTGCTTTCTTCGAGCAGGACGACAACACCAGCATCATCGCCCAGCATTGCGAGGACCTGAAGGACGGACGCGCTTTCGCCGAGGCGGCCAGGCGGGTATCGAAGAAGAAGCCGATCGTCGTGCTCAAGGCGGGGCGTACCTCCGCCGGCGCCAAGGCGGCCTCGTCGCATACGGGTGCGCTGGCCGGCAACGACAAGATCTATGACGACGTGTTCCGCCAATCCGGCGTCATCCGGGCCGGTTCGCTGCGCCAATTGCTGGAATTCGCCCGCGGCGTGCCGATCCTGCCGACGCCGAAGGGTGAGAATGTTGTCATCATCACCGGTGCCGGCGGATCGGGCGTGCTGTTGTCGGATGCCTGCGTCGACAACGGCCTGAAACTGATGACCATGCCGCACGATCTGGACGCCGCCTTCCGTAAATTCATCCCGCCTTTCGGCGCGGCCGGAAATCCGGTCGACATTACCGGCGGCGAACCGCCCCAGACCTACAAGAACACTGTGCGTCTGGGCCTTGAGGATGATCGCATCCATTCGCTGATCCTCGGCTACTGGCACACCATCGTCACGCCGCCGATGGTCTTTGCCAAGCTCATGGTTGAGGTAAAGGAAGAGATGGCCGCAAAGGGCATCGAGAAGCCCATGGTTGCCTCGCTGGCCGGAGACGTGGAGGTCGAGGAGGCCGCCGAATATCTCTACCAGAACGGCATTCCCGCCTACGCCTATTCGACCGAACTGCCGGTCGAGGTGCTGGGGGCCAAGTACAAATGGGCCCGCGGTGCCGGGCTTCTCTGAAGCCGGAAGCGGAACGCACATTCCTGAATAGCGAACCCGGCGCGTGCCGCGCCGGGCCATCCCGGAATCTGTCTGAATCTTGAGGGGATTTCCCGATGAACATCCATGAATATCAGGCCAAGGAGGTACTGCGCGGTTTCGGCGTGCCGGTGCCGCAGGGCTTTCCGGCCATGACCATCGAGGAAGCGGCGGAGGCCGCCGGCAAGCTGCCGGGCCCGGTCTATGTGGTCAAGGCGCAGATCCATGCCGGCGGGCGCGGTAAGGGCAGGTTCAAGGAACTGCCGGAAACCGCCGGGGGCGGCGTGCGCCTTGCAAAGTCCTTCGTCGATATTCGCGCCGACGCGGCCGAGATGCTCGGCAACACGCTCGTGACCGTGCAGACCGGCCCGTCCGGCAAGCAGGTCAACCGGCTCTATGTCGAGGACGGGTCGCGGATCGAGAAGGAGTTCTACATCTCGCTGCTGATCGACCGGGTCACCAGCCGCGTCTCCTTTGTCGTCTCGACCGAAGGCGGTATGGATATCGAGCAGGTCGCCCACGACACGCCCGAACGCATCGTTACCTTCCCGGTCGATCCGGCCACCGGCGTCATGCCCCATCACGGTCGCCGGGTGGCGCAGGCGCTCGGCCTCGAAGGCGATCTTGCCAAGCAGGCGCAGTCGCTGACCCAGAAGCTCTACACCGCCTTCATCGCCAAGGACATGGAGATGCTGGAGATCAATCCGCTGATCGTTTCGAGCGATGGCGAGCTGAAGTGCCTCGACGCCAAACTGGGCTTCGATTCCAACGCACTGGCCCGTCATCCCGACATCGCCGCGCTACGCGACGAAACGGAGGAGGACGCCAAGGAGATCGAGGCGTCGAAATACGACCTGTCCTACATCGCCCTCGACGGCTCCATCGGCTGCATGGTCAATGGCGCGGGGTTGGCCATGGCCACCATGGACATCATCAAATTCTACGGTGCAGAGCCTGCGAACTTCCTCGACGTCGGCGGTGGCGCGACTGCCGAGAAGGTCACCGCCGCCTTCAAGATCATTACCTCCGACCCGAACGTAAAGGGCATCCTCGTCAACATCTTCGGTGGCATCATGCGCTGCGACATCATTGCCGAGGGCGTGATTGCGGCGGTGAAGGAGGTGGGCCTCGAAGTGCCGCTGGTGGTGCGGCTCGAAGGCACCAATGTGGAACTGGGCAAGAAGATCATCGACGAAAGCGGCCTCAACGTCATTGCCGCCGACGATCTCGATGACGCCGCCCGCAAGATCGTCAAGGCGGTAGGAGGAAGCCACTGATGTCCATTCTCATCGACCGGAACACCCGCGTCCTGTGCCAGGGCTTCACCGGCAAGACTGCAACCTTCCACAGCGAGCAGGCGCTCGCCTACGGCACCCAACTGCTTGGCGGCGTTTCGCCGGGCAAGGGCGGGGCCACCCATCTCGGGCTGCCCGTCTTCGACACCATGGCCGAGGCGCGCGCCGCCACCGATGCCGATGCCTCGATGATCTACGTGCCGCCCTTCGGTGCGGCCGACGCGATTTGCGAGGCGATCGATGCGGAAATCCCGCTCATCGTGTGCATCACCGAAGGTATTCCGGTGCTCGATATGGCACGCGTCAAGCGGGCGCTGACCGGCTCGAAATCGCGGCTGGTGGGGCCTAATTGTCCCGGTATCATCACCGCCGGCGAATGCAAGATCGGCATCATGCCCGGCTCGATCTTCCGGCAGGGGTCGGTCGGCATCGTCTCGCGCTCGGGCACGCTGACCTATGAGGCGGTGTTCCAGACATCGCAGCAGGGGCTCGGGCAGACCACCGCGGTCGGCATAGGTGGCGACCCCATCAAGGGCACCGAGTTCATCGACGTGCTGGAACAGTTTCTCGCCGACCCGGCGACAGAATCGATCATCATGATCGGCGAGATCGGCGGATCGGCCGAGGAGGACGCGGCGCAGTTCCTGGCAGATGAGGCCCGGCGCGGGCGTTCCAAGCCGACGGTCGGCTTTGTGGCCGGCCGCACCGCGCCACCCGGACGGCGCATGGGCCATGCCGGCGCCATCATCTCGGGCGGCAAGGGCGCGGCCGAGGACAAGGTCGCGGCGATGGAACAAGCGGGGATCCGCGTCTCGCCTACGCCTGCCAGCCTGGGAACTACGCTGGTGTCGCTGCTCGACGATCTGCGCGGCGGTCAACGCATGGCCGCCAACGGTTGAGAGGGGCGATGGGCATCGGAAAGATGCGGGCCAGTCCTTCCTGGCCATGCGTTGCGCCGATGCCCTGGCAGCCTCTCACGCCAACCCGTTTCCGGCGGCCCTGCCAGCTTGAGATGGCATAAGGCTGCTGTATCTCGGTTCCGTCGATGCGCTGGGACGGGCCGGGAACCAGCCGCTACCCTTGGTCGCAGGCCGTCGGAGACGGGCCCCACGAGAGCAAGTCAGAGTGACCGGCCAGACGGTATCTGTCGCGGCTGGAACATTAAGGCATGGCGGGATTTTCCGATGACAGCGATATTGTGCAGGCCCTGCAGGAAAACGTTGGTATTCGGTCGAAACCGGGTGCGCGTTTCAGAGGTGCAGCAAAACGGCCGCTTTCGTTTTTAGGATAGAAAGTGCTAGTATGAACCAATAGACAGCGCCGCTTATCCTTTCGATACTTTGGAGATTTTACACTTTGGCTTCCAGACCCCAGACGCGCTGGCCTGTAGCGGAGATGCCGACGCCCGATCTTGTCCTCGAACCGGTGACGACCGAGCCAACGTTCAAGACGCGGATCTATGGGACGCTGAAACACGCGATCGCCAATATGGAAATCTATGGCACCAATGAGGAAACCTGGCTGGACGAGCGCCAGCTCGCCGAACGGCTTGGTGTGAGCCGCACGCCGATCCGCGAGGCGCTGGCCATGCTGGAGCAGCAGGGTTTTGTGAAGTCCGTGCCGCGACGCGGCGTTCTGGTGCTGCGCAAGACAAAGCGCGAAGTGATCGAGATGATCCAGGTCTGGGCAGCCTTGGAGGGCATGGCCGCGCGGCTGGTCTCTCTCAACGCCAGCGGCAATGAGATCGCCCGGCTACGCAACCTGTTCGAGGAATTCAACGAAAGCCACCGCCCGGAAGATTATCTCGGCGAATATTCGTCTGCCAACATTGCCTTTCATCAGACGATGATCGAACTGACCGGGTCGAGGGTGCTGCAAAGCATGACCGACGACATCCTTCTGCATGTGCGCGGCATCCGCAAGATCACCATTGGCCGCGACGATCGTGCCAGCCAGTCGATCAAGGACCACCTGGCCATCATCGATGCACTGGAGCGGCGTGATACCGAGCTTGCCGAGAAGCTCTCCCGCGATCACACGCTGGGGCTCGCCGCCTATGTGGAAAAGCATAGCAAGGGCATCTTTGACTGAAACAGAAAATGGCGGAGCCAGCCAGTGCTGGCTTGGTGCGTTTCAGCAGTCGCTGATGATATAATAGAGCTTCGTGCATCTTCCGCAGTGTATGCACCTTTACCATCTCGATCCCCGTTTGAGGGGATCATCCAGCCGCCAGCCACGGACCCGCATGGATTTTTGCCTTGCGATCGTTCCGCTTATTGAGTGACGTCCCGAGGGATAGGGGTCCTAACTTCAATACCATTGCCTGAATCTTGGCGGGTGCCTCGTCGAATATCGGCTGGTGTCGCACCGTAAAGCCGGCGAAATGTGCGATGGAAGTAGGAGAGATCACCGAAGCCGACCTCGAATGCAATGGCGCTGACCGTCCAGCCAGCGTGATCCGGATCAGTCAGCAGCTGATGGGCGCGTGAGAGGCGCTGATCCAGAACAAATGAGGAAAACGTCCGCCCCTCGGTTTCAAATAGCATCTGAACATAACGCGGTGTTATTCTATGGCGCAATGCGACGTTGCTAACGGTGAGATCGTGCTGGCCGAGATTGCCGAGGATGTCCGCCTTGATCGCCTTGAGCCGTGCCGCACGCAGTCCCCGGCCTCTTGCAATGGCCGCGGCATCCCGGGTCGCGCCGATCGAGAGGGCTACGAGATCCTGGATGTGGGTTGCGGCGCTAAGGGCCAGCGACGGTGTCAGGCCGATATCCAAATCGTCAAGGGCGGCAGCGTAGCCGACGAGCAATCGCAATGCATCTACCGTCGACGGAATGGGCCTGCAGATCGCGTCCTCCACATCGCCGACCATCGGGGAGAGCACATTGTAGGGGATGCGGATGTCCAGCCGGCGACGTTGAAGCTCACGGGGAATTGCGTGACCGGTCTCCGCACATGAAAGCAAAGTAGCCTCGCCTGCACAGGTTGTGACTTTGCGCCCGAGTTGTTTCATCGTGCGAGCGCCTGCCAAAGCCACGACCAACAACAAGTCATCACTGTCGATCAGGTCTGGTGTGCGCCGATAGCACATGCCTGAATCCGATAGACAGGCAATGTCGACCCCGGGCAAGGCGACCAGGGTCATGCGCGCGGAGGGCAGATGGTCGGGCACCGGATCGACCTCGAGTTTCGCAACTCCGCGCGCGATAGCCTCTCGCCAAAATTCGAGCCGATCCCGTTCGGGCAAGCTATCGGTCGAAAGACGGGTTGGGGCGAACCCGGCGTTTGAGGAGATCATAGCGACCCTCTTCATACGTTCCGGCGACATGGAATTTACAGCATTCCCTCAAAAACGTCATCCCTTCGCCTGAGTCCATAACTCCGTTCATTCCTGTCCACGACAAGCTGACCCGGCACCGCTAACGTCGCTCGATCTGACTTTTCGTTCCAACAAGGCAGATTGAAGACATGCAGAAATGGCAGCGGTATCCGCTTTGCACACCGAAGTCAGATCATCGTTGATGACGCAATTCGCCGACGTTGCATTCAATCTGCATAGAATCCGTGACGACCAAGGAGCCAGTTTTCCATGATCGCCGAGCCAGGCAGGCCAAGAACCGAAGTGCATGCACGCGATCGCCGCCAGGACACCGAATTCGCGACGGTGGCGGATGACTATCTACTCGGACGGGCTCAGCCCGAGGAACAGCGGCTGCAACGACAGATTAACGATCTCGGACCGGATTCGGCGGCGCAGTTCGATCTCATTGGAATCTCGCCCGGTGAACAGGTGGTTGATCTCGGATGCGGGCCGGGAGGGGTCCTGCATCTCCTTGCAGAGCGCGTCGGCCCTGCCGGCTCCGTTCTCGGCATCGATCGCAGCCCGCATTTCGTCGAGCAGGCACGACGCTTCGTCGCCGGTCGCGGACTGTCGCAGGTCGAAGTCCGAGAAGGGGATGCCTACGACACCAGGCTGCCACGTAGCGCATTCGACGGCGCTCACATGCGCCTCGTCCTGGTAAATGTTCCCGAGCCCGAACGCATCGTACGCGAGATGGTGTCGCTCGTGCGGCCCGGCGGTTGGGTGGCCAGCTTCGAGGCCGATTACCTTCCCCATACATGCGATCCGCCGTTGCCTGCATGGCACCGCCTGCTTGAGGCCTACAAGGCCTATTCGATGGCGCACGGGATCGATCTCTTTGTCGGCCGCCGCACGCACCGAATGTTCCGCGAGGCGGGCGTGAAAGATATCTGCGTCGTCCCGGTCATCCATGTCTATCCGCCCGGCCACGACCGACGGCCCATCCTGCGCGATTTCATCGGCAATCTGAGCGGCAGGCTTGTGAAGGAAGGTTTCCTGACACAAAGGAAAATCGATGAAGATATGGCAGCCCTTGAGAATCATCTGTCCGATCCTGAAGTGCTGGTGACGTCGCACCTGTTCTATCGGCTTTGGGGGCGTATGCCGTTGTGAACAGAGACTTTTCCGTTGGATCGACAGATAGGCACAGCATCTCGATCGGACCACGTCGCTTCAGGCTAGCGAGGGGGCGCCATTGGACGGCGAAAACCACGCGAAACGGCAGCAGCACGATGAAGAGAGTTCTTCTGGCCAACCTGTCCGGGTTTGCGCCCGGAGCCGACTGGCCACGCGGCCATAGTGAATTCTGACACGCCGTTGCATGTCGACCAATGTAGCACCTGCGACTACGATCATGGGTGATCGCGCGATGACATGCCCGGTCACGGCTTCAAGCGCTTTTTCGCCCCCGATGCCCCGATGAACTTTCTCAGCGATGATAGAGATGAGGTCGGTCCATCTCGACCGGTGCTTCGATGGTTGGCGCAAAAATAGCAATGGCCTTGGGGTGGACCTTGAAATGGGCTGGGGTTGCGGTCACGATCTCCCCATCCGTGTTGACCGGCATGGGATTTTTCGTCTCGATGTCAAACTCGACGCACCGCGCCGTGCGAACCTCGTTCCAGGCGCCGTGCGTTCCAGATCGAAACGAGCGCAGCATCAAGGCTAGCTTCCAGAGGTTTTTCATCTCGAGACTGTAAAGATCGAGATGGCCGTCATCAATTTCCGCACTTTCCTCAACCACATTGCCGCCACCATAGTGGCGTCCGTTGCCAATTGCGATCTGATAGGTTTCGACCTCGATTGTCTGTCCCTTCTCGGTGATCTCCGCGCTGAAGCTGGACGCCTGGGTCAGCACTCTCGCGGCAGCCAGTGTGTATCCCAGCCTCCCAAAGCGCTTCTTCAATACCGGATCGAGGCTCTCGGCGAGATCGCTGCTCAATCCAATGCTTGCGACATTGAAAAAGGCATGTCCATTGACCGTGCCGACATCAACGGGACGAGGTTTGCCATATGCAATCACTTCGGCCGCTGCTGCCAGGTCCATGGGGATGCCAAGCGTTCGGGCGAGATCATTGGCTGTGCCCATTGGGATGATGCCCAGAGGCAAGCCGCTTTCCATCGCTGCCAGTGCGGCCGAAGAAACAGAGCCATCGCCGCCGCAGACGATCACGAGATCGGCTCTGTGGCGCAGGCGCACGATATCGCGCGCGATCTCGGGCAGCGCCTCGAAGGTTTCCACGGTTACGTCGAGCCCACCACCTTCCAGCCTCTGGAGAACGGACGCGATGGACTCCTGGCCGCGCCGCGCTTTGGGATTGCGCAGCAGCAGCGCGCGCTTTCTGGTCGGTTGGGTCATTGGATATCGAAACAACTGTTCATCGGGCATGCAGGTGGGGAGGGCGCATGCCGATGTCAACTGCACGATCGTACGCCTTCGCGTCCGCGCCGCTTCACTTCGGGCGCGGCGGCGATGGGCGAAGTTGCGGTCGGCCATCCGTGTTCGAGCGGATGGCACGCCATGATTGTCACGCCGCCTCGAGCGCCGCGCACAGGTCAGACAGGAACGCCGCTGCCGGCGCGCCATCCACCGCTTGATGGTCAAAGGTCAGTGACAGTCCCATGACAGGGTGGAACTCAACGCCACCCTTGCCGTCGGGAAAAGCTACCTCGACGATCCGACCGATGCCCAGAATGCCGATCTGTGGTGTGTTCAGGATAGGGGTGAAGTACCGTACGCGCGACAGGCCGAGATTGCTGACCGTGAAGGTGCCGCCGGTCATCTCCGGCACGGTCAGCTTGTTGGCGCGCGCCCGCTCGGCCAGATCCTTGCGGGCCGCGGCGCGCGCCTCGGTCGTCAGTTTTTCGGCGTTGAAGATCGCCGGCGCCACCAGAAGGTTGCCGGGCAGGGCCATGGCGACGCTGAGATGCACCGCTCCCGACAGGTGCACCTCCTTGCCCTTTACGATGCCGTTGAGGTCCGGATGGTTGAGCAGCGTCGCCACCACCCGGTCGAGGATCAGATCCTCGATCGAGACCTTGACACCGGTTTCCGTGAGCGCGGCCTTGCGCCTGAGCAAGGCGTCGGCGCGGCAATCCGCGTGGTGGGTGAGTTGCGCGGCCTCGGAAAGGCTGCGCAGCATCTTGTCGGCGATCATGCCCCGCACGCCGCGCAGCGGCACGACGCGGTCGGCGGGCGTTGCGGGGACTTCGGCGTATCCTGCCATGGCCGCTATCCGATCCGTGCGATGACATCGCCCTTGGCGACGACATCATCGGCCTGCTTGATGAAGGTGATGACGCCATCGGCCGGCGCCCTGATCTCGTACTGGATCTTCTCGACCATGATCTCGGCGATCAGCGAATCCGCTTCCACGGCCGCACCGTCGCCGGCCAGCCAGGTTGTGATGACCGCTTCCTGATCGCCGTCCCACAGGTCGGCGGGTATTGTCACATCGACGGCCATGGTCACGCTCCCGTCATATGTTCGAAGGCCGCGACGATCTTGTCGGGGTTAGGCAGGCAGAACTGTTCCATCGGCCGCGAGAAGGGGATCGGCACATCCGGATAGGTGACGCGCTGGGGCGTCGCCTTGAGCACCGACACGTCGCGTTCGGCGACGCTGGTGATGATCTCGCCGGAAACGCCGTAGCTCCGGTAGTCCTCGTCGACGACGATCAGGCGGCCGGTCTTCTTGACCGACTTGAACACCATGTCGCGGTCGAGCGGCACCAGCGTGCGCAGGTCGATGACCTCGGCGCTGATGCCCTTCTTGGCCAGTGCATCGGCGGCTTTCAGCGCATTGTGAACGCCCATCGCCAGGCCGACGATCGTCACGTCCGTTCCCTCGCGCACGACGGAAGCCTTGCCGAAGGGGACGACATAGCTTTCTTCCGGCACGTTGACGGTTGCGCCCGGTTCGGTGCCCAGCCAGCCCATGCCCTGCAAGCCCTTGTGGTACATGAAGATGACCGGGTTCTCGTCGCGGATCGCTGCCGTCATCATGCCCTTGGCGTCATAGGCGTTGCTCGGCGCCACCACCTTCATGCCGGGCAGATGGGCGAAGGTGCCGTAGAGGCATTGCGAGTGCTGGCCGGCATCGGAATAGCCGCCGCCCGTGGAGGTCATCAGCACCAGCGGCACCTTCACATTGCCGCCGGAGAAGTAGGTGTTCTTGGCCATCAGATTGTAGATGGCGTCCATGCACACGCCGAAGAAGTCGACGAACATCAGTTCAACGATCGGCCGCATCCCGTCCGATGCCGCGCCGACCGCGGCACCGATGAAGCCCGTCTCCGAGATCGGCGTATCGCGCACGCGTTCCTTGCCGAACTCCTCGATCAGGCCGCGTGTGTTTCCGAATACGCCGCCCAGCGGGCCGATGTCCTCACCCATGACGAAGACGCGCGGGTCCACACGCATTTCCTGCGCGATGGCCTCGGCCATGGCGCGCGCTATGGTCAGCCGCCGCTCGTTCGATCGTGTCGCTGTCTGGCTCATTGTTTCACTCCCTTGGGATTATCGATGACTGTGCGAAACCGGGGCGAATGCCGGTGTCACGCAAAAACCTTTTCGAGCGCCTCCGCGGGGTCCGGATAGTCGCTCATGCGCGCGAATTCGATGGCTTCATCGACGCGTTTGCGGGCGCGGGCGACGATCGACCTGTCCTCGGCTTCGGTCATCTCGCCGGACTTGATCAACTGGTCGCGCAGCCGCGGGATCGGGTCCTTGGCAAACAGAGCGTCCTTCTCGCCCTTCGGCCGGTAGCCCTCGGCGTCGCCCATGAAATGGCCCGCCAGCCGGTAGGTGTCTATCTCGATCAGTGTCGGTCCTTCGCCGGCACGCGCGCGCCTGATCGCCTCGCCGGCGACATCGAAGATGGCGATCGGGTCGTTGTCGTGGACGAAGAAGCCCGGCATGCCATAGGCGGCGGCGCGGACATCGTTGCGTGGCACGGCCGTCGAATCCGCCTTGGAGACGGAGATGCCCCAGGCGTTGTCCTCGACCACGAAGACCACCGGCAGTTTCCACACGGCCGCAAGGTTCAGCGTTTCATGGAAAGCGCCCTGGTTGACGGCGCCCTCGCCAAGAAAGGCGACGGCGACGCCGTCCTTGTTCTGCATCTTGCGCGAAAGTGCGGCGCCGACGGCCGGCCCCATGCCCTGTGCGATGATGCCGGAGCAGGAGAAATTGGTGTCGGCATCGAAGATGTGCATGTGGCCGCCGCGGCCGCCGCTCAGGCCGGTCTTCTTGCCGAAGATCTCGGCGGCCATCCTGTTCAGGTCGACACCCTTGGCGATCGCCACATGGTGCGGACGATGGGTCGAGGTGGCGATGTCGCTGCGCTTGAGGTGCGCGCACACGCCGACGGCACAAGGCTCCTGTCCGTTCGACAAGTGCATCTCGCCGGGGATAGGGCCGTTGGCCATGTTGAAGGCCGGCGTCTTGCCCTCGAGATAGATCTTTTCGATCGTTTCCTCGAAGAAGCGGCTGACGAGCATATTCTCGTACATCCAGAGCTTCTGGTCTTTGGTCGGCTGCATGGTCTCTCCTCCTTGGAACCGTGCCGGCGACTGGCTGTCGCGGGCGCCTCGAAGAACGAGCAAACAAGAACCGTGCCATTTGGGCAAGTTTTTGAAATCGTGGGATTACCCACGCTATACGTCGTAGTTGGTGTCGGAAGCCGGTGACAGGTGTCGCGCGTTTGCGGCACCGGTGAGACGGCACCAGGAAGGTGCCGCCCCGGAGCAGTCACTACTCCAACTCGTCGAAGGCGACGACGGCCTTCGCCGCATAGACCGCGCCCGGCCCGCCGGACATTTCCACCGCGACGGCAAGCATTTCGGTGAATTCCTCGCGGCTGGCGCCGTGTTTTTTCGCGGCGGCGGTATGGTAGACGACGCAATCGTCGCAACCCTTGGCAACCGCGATCGCCATGGCCGTCAACTCCTTGAGCGCCGGCGAAATCTTGCCGGGACGCGTCGCGGCATCGGACAGTCCCTTGAACGCCATCATCGTCTGGCGTTCGGCCTTGAACAGGCCGTTCAGGCGTCCGTTGATCTCATCGAGTTTCTGCTTGGTTTGGCTCATGGACTTTCCTCTCAGGTGCGATGTCGGGGCGGATGGAGGGCCGGTCCGCCGACAGGGAGGGGTGCCGGCGGACCGAAGGCGCGACACAGGGTGTCACGCCGGGGTTCCAAAGTGACGACGCAAGGGTCGTGCCAAGACGCCGTTCGCCGATGACGACGAATTTCACCGGGCGTAGCCGCCGAAGGAAGCAGTTCGGGAGTGACAACTGTTGCAGGCCTGCGCCGCTGCCTGCGCCACGGCAAGGCTGGCCGGTGCCATCGGCATCCGGAGCCAGCGGCTACCCATTCGCGACGGCGTGGTCAGCGCCGATCGGGGCGAACGATATCGTAGTCCTTCATCTTGCGATGGATGGTCGCCCGGCTTACCCCCAGACGGCGTGCCGCCTCGGTCACCTGCCATTTGCTGTCCTGAAGCGCTCGATGGATGCGCTCGCGCTCGGTCTCGCCCAGCGATTGCTTCAGTCCGGATACCATGCGTTCCGGCGGCGGATAAAAATCCGCGCTGACGCCTCGCTTGCCGCCGGCTCTGAGGCGGATTTCGTCGGGCAGGTCGTCGAGTTCGATCCTTGGCCCGTCGCGGGTGAGCACGGCAAGGCTCAAGACGTTGCGCAACTGGCGGATATTGCCTGGCCACGGATTGTCGAGCAGGCAATCCAGCGCCTCGCTTGCCAGTTCCACCGGCTGGCCCGGATCGGATTCCTCACGCGCGATTTGATGGATGAGATCGGCGAGATCGCCCCGTTCACGCAATGGCGGCAGCACGATCTTGGCACCGTTGATGCGGTAGTAGAGATCCTCGCGGAATTCGCCGGTTTCCACCATGCGCTGGAGGTCGCGGTGCGTGGCACAGATCAGTTTGAGATCGACGGGCACCGGTTCGATGCCGCCCAGCGGCGTCACCTCCCGCTCCGACAGCACGCGCAGCAGCCGGGTCTGCAGGTCCAGCCGCATGTCGCCGATCTCGTCGAGGAACAGGGTGCCGTGGTTGCTGGCGGCGACCTTGCCGATCTTTCCGGCTTTGAGGCCGCCGGTGAAAGTGCCGGCTTCATAGCCGAACAGTTCGCTGTCAAGCAGGGAGTCCGGAATTGCCGCGCAGTTCACGGCGACGAACGGCCCGTCGCGGCGCGGGCTTTCCAGATGCAGGGCGCGGGCGAAAACCTCCTTGCCGCTGCCCGTCTCTCCTTGCAGCAGGACCGGAATGTTGCGGTCGGCGATGCGGCGGGCCAGTTGCACGTTTTTACGCATCCGCTCGTCGCGGCCGGTGAGCTGGTCGAGCGTCAGGACCTGGACCGGCCTGGGGCGATCCGGCGCCTTCTCGATCCGCCTGGCGGGGCGGGCGGCCGGCCGGCTTGCGGATTCGTACGGGAACGGATAGACGTAGCCGGCTTTCGTTTTTCCGGGATCGACCCGCTGGACGCGCCCGCTGCCGCTTTCCAGCGCGCCTAGGGTAACGCCGAGCACCTCATCCACCGGCCTGTGCAAGAAGCTGGTCCGGTTGCCGCCGCCGAGCAGGGACAGCGCGCTTTCGGACAGTCCGCAAACCCGGCCGCCATCATCGAGGGCGACGAGGGCCCGGAACATGGAGTGGTCGATGCCCGGCGACTGTGACAGGCCGACGATAAAATTGTTCTTGTAGCGGTGCCGGAACAGAGCCGACTGAACCCACAAGGCCGCATCGTCGAGCAACTGATGCAGGAAAGCCGCTTCGGAATGCCTGCCGACCCGCAGACCGGAGAGATCGAGCGCGCCGAGCGCCTTTCCGTCTGGATCGATCAGCGGCGCCGAGACGCAGATGAACGGCTTGAAGGTGGGATTGTAGTGTTCCTCCCCGTTGACCGTGACGGTCCTGCGTTCGATGATCGAGGTGCCGATGCCATTGGTGCCGGCATCGGCCTCGCGAAAGACGGTGCCGGTTCCCAGCCCTCGCGCCGTCAGCGAGCGCGCATCCTCGGTATCGGAGAAGGTCTTGACGACGACGCCGTCCGGATCGGCGAACAGCATGCAGTAGTTCGTGTCCCGCGCCAACTCGCGCAACTGGTGCACGACCGTCGAACTCCTGGCCATCGATTCCGCGATGAGGTCACGGCCATGCCTGATCTCTCCTTCGCTCAGGCGCAGCGGTGGCAGCGAACGCGTCGAGTCGAGTCCGTACTGGGTCTCGCACCGGTTCCAGGATGCCTGAATGACCTGCGAGGCGCGCGTGTCGGCCGACATGTCTCCTCCCTTTACACGATCGCGGCTCTGTTCTCCCAAGCGAGGCCGCTTCCCTGCGTGCAGGCTAAAGTACACCGAAGGCTGCCGGCGTTACAAGCGAACGCGCCTTGTCGAGACACTGCGACACCTGTCGCGTCGCATCCGCGATTTGACGGCGATCGCCAACGTCCGCCCGCGCATATCGCCCACATTGTGCATCTCTGTCAGCGCATTGTTATTGAACGAGTTTCCCAGATGTTTCGGCTGCTTTTCCGAGCCCACCGGATGTTGGCACGGGCCTTGCAGCTCGGTCTTGGAGCGCAGGCCCAAAGACCCACAGCAACCTCGGAGGAAGCAATGCACTTTAGTCTGAAACACAGAAAGCCGTCGAACCCGCTCACGCACCGGGTCGACCGGCGCCTGTTCCTGAAAACGACAAGCATAACCGCCGCACTGGGCATCGGCGCGGCCACCGCGGGGATCTCCGGCGCACTGGCGGCCCAGCCGCTCCCGGACGAGGCCGGAGCCACGTTGCTCCACATGGCCAAGGACATTTATCCGCATGACGGCCTGATCCCCGACCAGCCTTACCAGGCGGTGGTCGACGCCATCCTCGAGGAGGCCAGGAATGACGCGGCCGTCGCGACGCTCTGCATCGACGGCCTGAAGGACGTTAACGCGCGCACGCAATCGCTCTACGGCAAGGCCTATGTCGACGTTGCCTCGGAGGACGAGCGCGTCGCCGTGCTGCGCTCGGTCGAACTGACGCCGTTCTTCCAGAAGCTTCGCACCGGCCTCCTATTCGGTATCTACAACAATAAGGAGCTGTGGCCCAAGCTCGGCTACGAGGGCTCGTCCTGGGAGGAGGGCGGCTACCTCTATCGCGGTTTCGACGATCTGGATTGGCTCTGAGGTTCGGGAGGGAATCATGGCTGCAAAATTTGATCTGAACGACGACAGCGTCGTCGTTATCGTCGGTTCCGGTGCAGGCGGCGGTACCCTCGCCAACGAGCTTGCCCAGAAGGGCATCAAGAGCGTGGTGCTCGAGGCCGGCAAGCAGTTCACGATGGACGACATCGAGAACGACGAATGGGCGATGTTCCAGAAAATATCGTGGCTCGACAAGCGCATCTCAGCAGGCGGCTGGCATGGTGCAATCAACCACCCGAACCTGCCGGCCTGGATCGTCAAGGGCGTCGGCGGCTCGACGGTCCATTGGGCCGGCGTGGCGCTGCGCCTGCAGGAACATGAGTTCAAGATGAAGACCACCAACGGCGACATTGCCGGAGCCAACATGGCCGACTGGCCGGTTTCGCTTCAGGAAATGACGCCCTGGTACGAAAAGGCCGAACTGAAGATGGGCGTTACCGGCGAGACGACCGGTATGCCGGACTTGCCATGGAGCAATGATTTCAAGGTGCTCGCCGAAGGCGCACGCCGCATCGGGTTCAAGGAAATCAAATCGGGCCCGATGGCCATCAACTCCGTGGAGCGCGATGGCCGCCCGCCCTGCCAGCAGACCGGCTTCTGCATGCAGGGCTGCAAGTTCCAGGCAAAGTGGTCGACCATGTACACGGAGATCCCCAGCGCGGTGGAGACCGGCCATTGCGAGGTGCGGCCCAATTCGATGGTCCTGCAGATCGAGCACGACGACAGCGGCAAGGTGACCGGCGTGGTCTATGCCGATGCGGAAGGCAAGACGCAGCGCCAGAAGGCGCGGCTGGTCTGCGTGGCGGGCAACTCCATCGAATCGCCCCGGCTGCTGCTCAATTCGGAGTCCAGCAAATATCCGGACGGGCTGGCCAACTCGTCCGGCCAGGTCGGGCGCAACTACATGACGCACGCCACTGCCGGCGTCTATGCGGTGATGCCGGGGCTGGTCCACATGAACCGAGGCACCTCGGTCGCCGGCATCGTCTCGGACCAGTCCCACAACAATCCCGAGCGCGGGTTCATTGGCGGCTACCAGCTCGAGAAGCTGGCGCTCGGCATCGGCTTCCTGTCGGCGTTCCTCGTTCCCGGCCCGACCGGCTGGGGCCGCAAGGTTTCCAAGGCGCTCGAGAAATACCCCTACATGTCAGGTGTATGGATCTGCGGCGAAGACCTCCCGCAGGAGCAGAACCGCATCACCCTGCACGCCACCGAGAAGGACCGGTACGGCCTGCCCATACCGGTCGTGGCCAAGACGCCGCACAACAACGACGTCAACATGACCAACCATGCCTACGACACGATGAAGAGCATCTATGAGGCGGTCGGGTCGCGCGAGATCTATGATCTTCCCGCCTATCCGGCGTCCCACAACATGGGCACCAACCGGATGAGCGAGAACGCGCGCGACGGCGTCGTGAACGCCTACGGCCAATCCCACGACATCAAGAACCTGTTCGTGTCGGACGGCAGCGTGTTCCCGACCAGCAGCTCCAACAACCCGACCCTGACCATCGTCGCGCTGGCGATCCGGCAGGCCGACTACATAGCCGGGGCGATGAGCCGCGGCGAAATCTGATTGGAGCCAATAACAAAGGCGGCCGCATTCGCAGGACTCTGGCTTCATGCCTGATGCAACCATATGCGGCCGCCGATCATGTTTCCGCTATCTGAGAAGGCCTTCGGGCCTGTGAGCATTGAGGTGATTCACAGTGCGGTTGGCCATGATCGAGCAGATTGCCAGCCACCTGCGAAGGGGTTTTGAGACGCTCTACGGGGATTTTGCGATAAGGCCGTTTCGACTTCTGTCGTAGGCAGGATAACGGATCAGTTCGGTCTACCGTACCGGCCTTCGGACTACGAAATCGGCATGTACCGCGCAAACAAAACACCTGAGACAAAGAGGCCGATTGCATAGAAGGTATGGGCCAGGAGGCTGCGGAGCCGCGAGAGCCAGGGCTGCGGCGTACGAGATGCGGCGATGCCTGCCCCAAGGCAAGGTTGAAGGATGAAGAAGGGAGCAACGATGCTGCCGATGCCGATGATCAATGCGGGCAACAAAGTGGGATGCCGAAGCCATTCGGGCCAGAGACAGACAAGAATGGCCGCGAAGACGATGCCGATCACATAATGCGCCATCCAGCCGAGTGCAGCTTCGCCTCGCGCCATCGGTGTCTTTGCGATGCCGTCATGGCTGAAACGGCCTCCGGGAAGATGACCGATCCATCGTCCGACGAGCCGATAGTCGAGAGACGGCACTCCGAAGACCAATTTCTGGAAAACTGCCCATCCGTCCATTACAGCTGTCGCCCCGATCCCAACAAAGAGGGCTCCCAACACGCTTGTCATTGATTGGTCCTCTCCCACAACATAATCATTCAATAATTTGCTTGAATGATTATCTGATGTTAGAAAACAGTCAATGACAAAAACCGAGACACACGCACTGCTCTTCACCGACTTGGCCGAGATTGCGCGCACGCTTGGTCATGCGCATCGTCTTATGCTGCTGGAACACATCGCGCAGGGCGAACGGTCGGTGGAACGGCTTGCCGAACTCACCGATCTGACCGTGGCCAATGCATCGCAGCATCTCCAGCATTTGCGCCGGGCGGGGTTTGTGGAGACGCGCCGCGACGGCAAACGGGTCCTCTACCGCCTTGGCAGCGGGCCGATCGAGGCGATGCTAGCGTCGTTACGCGGCTATGCCGATCACATGCGATCCGAAATCCGCCAGCTCGCCGCCGATCCAAACAACGCCGAGGGCAGACACGATTCGATCTCTCGCGAAGAATTGCTCAAGCGTATTCGCGCGGGCGACATTACCCTGCTCGACGTGCGCTCCGCAGAAGAATATGCGCTTGGCCATCTGCCTGGTGCGCTCAATATCCCTGCGGAGGAACTGGAGCAACGGCTGTCGGAGCTTCCACCCAAACAGGATGTCGTCGCCTATTGCCGTGGGCCGTATTGCGTCTTGTCCACCAATGCGGCGGCGTTGCTGGGAGCCAGAAACTTCCGGGTTTTACGTCTTGCCGCCGGCTTCCCGGACTGGAAAGCGGCTGGGCTCAGTATCGAGGTCTGAGCCAGACCCGCGCGAAATATTACGGAAATATCCCCGAAAGATGAATTTAACGGATGCCATACCAGAGCCAGGGAGAAAGCAAATGCAGGATGATTCCGGTAAGGCTAACTCCGTGAAGGGGCCAGCTTCCTACTTCCCCTCCATCGAGAAGAAATATGGTCGACCCGTCGAGGAATGGTTCGAACTGATCCGGGCCAGGGCGGGCTCGAAACATATGGAACTGGTCGCCTGGCTGAAGGATACACATGGAATGGGGCATGGGCACGCCAATGCTCTTGTGGCCTATGTGCTGGCCAAGGATAGGAAAGAAGCAGGGCAAGGATAAAAGGCGGCGCACACGGAAGCCCTTCCTTTTCCGGTAGCGCCGCCTCGCTGTAGGTTTCGCTGACCGGGGATCGACCGGTCAGACCTGGTTCATGCGCTGGTCGAGGGCGGCAAAGCCAAGCGCGACCGCTCCGAGCACGACACCGACCCAGCCAACAGAGGCCAGACCATAGCCGTGACTGATCGGAAGGCCAGCTAGCAGCGGAGCCAATGTCAGACCGAGTTGGAAGGCGGAAGAGTTCGTTGCGCCTGCGAGAACTGGCGCATCGGGCGCAATAACGTAGACTCGCCCCCAGACGGCCGGGTTCAATACAAACCCCATAACGCCAAGGAGGAAGATCAAAGCAACGATTGCTTCCCGGTGCGGCGCGAGCAGCGCGATCGCGGCAGATGTTAGAACCAGACCAACGATGCCGGAGACAAGGGTTGCGAAGGAGCGCTGGTCGGCCGTTCGGCCGCCAATCGTCAGCCCAACGAATGCGCCGAAACCAAACAGGGACAGGACCGCCGGGAGCCAGTCGACACGCAGGCCACTCACGTCGAGCAGCAATGCACCCATATAGCTGAACGTTCCCATATAGGCGGCAGTCGTCGTTGCCGTGGTGGCGTAGGCAAGCCATAGGGCCGGGCGTTTCATGGCGCTCAGTTCCCTCGCTGTGTCAGGCGCAGGCAAATCGCCTCCCATCTTTTTTGGCAGGACCAGAAGAACGGCGACTGCCGCAGCAGCCGTCGCGAGCACCACCGCCCAGAACCCTCCTCGCCAGCCAGTGACTTCACTGATGAAAGTGCCTGCCGGGCCGCCAAGGACCATGGCGGCGGTCAAGCCGCTGACGACGACCGAAAGTGCCTTCGCGCGACGATCCGGGGCAACGAGTTGCACCGCTGTGGACGCCGCGACGGCCCAAAAGCAGGCATAGGCCAGCCCCATGACGAACCGGGCCAGGAGAACGCCAGGATATCCATCCAGAATCAGGCTGGCTGCCGTGGCGGCGATAAAGGCGACCTGGCTCAAGAACAGCGTGGCGCGTCTTGGCCAATGAAGTGTCAGGATCGCAAGCGGCGGCGCTCCGATCAGGGCACCGACCGCAAAGGCGGAAATCAAGGTCCCTGCCGTCGGCAACGAGATTTGCAGGTCTTCCGCGATCTTTGGAAGAATCCCTCCCATCAGAAATTCGGCGCTGCCCATGGCGAACAGGCTCACGCCGAGGAGGTAGACAGCTATGGGGACGGTGGTGCCGCTTCGTTGGAATCCCGAGGCTGCGCCCGCATCACAGGATGTCGCACGATCTGCGTGTTCTGTCATCGAATCTCTCAACTGAATCATTGAACGAAGGAGCCACTGATGGCACGAACGATATTATCATTCAAGTGAATGATTGAATGAAGTGATGAGATTTGTGCTGCCACCGCCTGCGCGATGCCGCTTCCATCTCTTCGCCGCCGACCCGACCATCGAGTGTTACTGCCAGATGCGGCATCTGGTGGCTTGAGAGAGCGGCGAACCCTACGGAATCGTCGATAAGCAGCTTGCAAAGCAAGGTGGGTCGCGGCGGGTTGTGCTGACAGTTCCGAACTTCATGGCGAGGGTTAAGCGTCGATTGGGTGATATGAGCTGCGTGGTATTCTGCATCAGCTTGGGGAACTGCTCGACAGCGTTGTGACTGTCGATGTTGCAGGCCGTGCCGGCATCCTGCCCCCCTGATCCCTCCGAAGTTTTGCCGCAAGCATGGACCAAAATGCGGGCGCTGATTAGGGAGGCAGCAGCCTTTGATGTCGCGAAGCAAAAATCACGGAAATCCTGAGGGCAACATGGCGCATCGACCCGTCGACATCCGCCGTCTCGGCCCCTCCGACCTTTCGCTTGTCCGCCAGTTAAATACGCTATTCGGTGACGCCTTCGACGATCCCGACACTTTTGAGGCCGCGCCGCCCGACGATGTCTGGCTGACCGGGCTGCTCGCCAAGGAGCATGTGGTGGCTCTGGTGGCGTTGTCGGGCACGGAGGTCGTGGGTGGGCTGGTCGCCTACGAACTCGAAAAATTCGAGAGGGCGCGCAGGGAATTCTACATCTACGACCTCGCCGTCGCGGTCGGTTATCGGCGCCGGGGCATCGCAACTGCGCTGATCGAACACCTTCGCGCCATCGCCGCGCAACGGGATGTGTGGGTGATCTATGTGCAGGCCGACTATGGCGACGATCCGGCGATCGCTCTCTACGAGAAGCTGGGTATCAGGGAGTATGTAATGCATTTCGACATCGAGGTCGCTTCAACGACCTGAACCGGGCGCGCCGAGTTCAACCTCTGCGAGGCGCCGGCAGCAGTCATTTGCAGGCCCGCGCCTGCATAAGCCCGGCGCCATAGGTCCGGTCGCGCCCGCGCGGGCCAAGATCGACGGCCGCGCGCGCCAGCCAGGCCATCGCCGAGGCGTCGTCATGCACCCGGCCCGCCTTCTGTGCGGCGGCAAGCTCGACCGTGACGAAGGGGGCGGCGAAGCTGGTGCCCGACCAGCTTGCTCCCTTCGCCGCTTTCAGGTCCGCGCCCCAGACATCGACGCCCGGCGCGGCGATATCGACATAATTCCCGGTCGAGGCGCGCCGATAGATCCGCCCATGCCGGTCTGTGGCGGTGACGGCGATCACACCGGGATAGGCGGCGGGATAGCGGGGCCTGCCCCGCGGCCCGCCATTCCCGGCGGCGGCTACAAGGATCGTGCCTCGCCTGGCGCTGCGCGCGACGGCATCGGCCAGCAGGGCATTGGGCGGGCCGGCAATGGACAGGTTGACCACCGGCACGCGGTTGTCGGCCATCCAGTCCAGCGCGGCGACCAGGTCGATGGCATCGGCGATCAGTTCACGGCTGTTGCCGTCGAAAACGGCGGCGGAATAGAGCGTCGCCTGCGCGACAAGCCGCCCCCCTGCCGGCGTCTTCCCGGCGATGATACTGGCCACGGCGGTCCCGTGGCCGGCCGGCCGGGCCGAGACAGAGAACACCTTACGTTTGATGCGGGCGCCGCTCAGCGTCGGGTGATCGGCGATAGCGGTGTCGATGATGCCGATGCGCGCGCCCGACAGGCAACTGCTCCTCGAGGGAAACCCGGCCACGGTACGGGCATAGACCGCCTGGCCGGGCGAATAGACATGGGACAGGTCGAACACCGCGCCCGGCGCTGAGGCGATGGCCGCCTGAAGCGCCGCCCGGTCCGCCATGCCGCGGGGCAGGCCAGTCGCGCGACGATGCCGGAGCTGCTGTTACGGCTGCGGATCACGCGAAAGCCGGCCTGCTCCAGTGCGCGGATATCCCTTGCCCGAAGGCGTGCGGCCGAGATCTCGCTACGCCGGACCCGGTTCTGCCCATCGCCGCCACTGTCCCGCGATACGAGGTTGGAGGGCATGGCGACCCGGTCGTCATCATCGTCGCGGTCGTCATCGTCATCGTCCGACCGCCCGCCGTCATCATCGTCGTCGGAGTCGCCGTCATCGTCGCCGCTGTCGGAATCATCTCCGTCACTGTCCCCGTCTCCGTCGCTATCGCCGCCCCCATCGTCATCCGCCCAGGCGGCTCCAGCCAGCCATGCCCCCTGCGGGGCCTGCGACACGGTGGATTCGACCAGCGACAGCAGGGCAAGGGCGGGCAATGTCAGCAAAAGGGCCGCGCGCAGCGAAGAAGGCAAGGGCATGGGGCACCAGATCAGATGTTTCATCGACAACGCAGCAGAGCGGGATTTTCTTCCCCCGACAATCTTCCTGCGTGGAAATTGGATTAAATTCGCCGGTTCATGCGTAGTCTTGGCAGGAAACTGCCCGGAAGCGACGATGAGATCCGAATTCGCCAATGACCTCGTGCGCCTCGTTCCCCGGCTCAGGCGCTTTGCGCTTGGCCTGTGCGGCAACAGCGCCGATGCCGACGACCTCGTGCAGGCGGGCTGCGAGCGTGCACTTGCGAATGCGGATGCCTTCGCGGAGGGCAGCCGGCTGGATAGCTGGATGTATCGCATCGTCCAGAACCTGTGGCTGGACAGCCGCCGCCGCCTGAAAGTGCGGGGAACGCCGGTCGATCCAGCCGATGCCGGGCTGGACGACAGCGGCATCGGCGCGCGCGAGGCCGAGGGGCGGATGCTGCTGTCGCAGGTCTTTGGCGAGATGGATCGCCTGCCCGAAGGCCAGCGTGCCGTGCTGACGCTGGTCGCGGTCGAGGGGCTGAGTTATCGCGAAGTGGCCGAAGTGCTGGACATTCCGATCGGGACCGTAACCAGCAGGCTGGTGCGCGCTCGTGAGGCTCTGTCGGCCACCCTCGCGCCGAAAGGCGGCCGGCAATGACCGGGGAAGATGAGATGAAACGTCTTGATCCCGTGATCCTGAACGCCTTTGCCGATGGCGAGCTTGAGCCCGAGGAGGCGGCTCGCGTGGTGATGCACTTGGCCGACTGCCCCGCCGATCAGGCGGTGGTGGACGGGATCATGGCGATGAACGCGACCCTGGCGCGTGCTTGCGAAGGCCCGATGCATCAGCCGGTGCCGCCCGCGATCCGGGCCGCGATCTTCGGGCCGCCCGCCGCGGCGTCCTCTGCGCGGCCCGCCCGCTTACGCCGCCTGCTGACGGGATGGCGGGTGATGGTGGGCGCAGGTGCACTGGCCGCCGCGTTGGCCGTGGCGGCAGCGATTCTGTTGCCGCCCGCTGACGCCCCGATGCTGACACTTGGCCCGCTGGAGCCGCGCAGCCCCATGTCCGAGGCGCTCGACGAACTCGCCTCGGGCCAGACCCGGCTCGTTGAAAAGAATACCGAACTGGGCATCCTCGCCAGCTTCGCGGTCCAGGGTGGCTATTGCCGCGAATTCTCGCTGCACCACGATATCCGCCCGGATCTGGTCGCGCTGGCCTGCAACGACGCTGGTGGCTGGCATGTCGCCGCGCTGCAGCCGGCCTCCACGCCGTCGTCCTCATCGGGCTATGCTCCTGCCGGCGGCGATGGCGACAACCCCATCGGAGCATATCTGGACACGCGCGGCGCGGGTCTGGCGATGGCCCCCGAGGAAGAAGCCGAGGTGCTGCGTGCGGGCTGGCACTGAAGCCGGGTCCAGCTGGGCCGGCGGCGTGATTTCGTTCCATTGAGGACGGAAAACAGCGGAAATCCGCCGATCCTTTCGCATCTCCCCTGCTTCGGTGGATTTTTGCGGAAGCCGCCACGTTGTCATCGAGACGACATATTTCTGCAACGCCGAGAGGGATTCCAGAACGATGCGGCAGATCATTTCCTGCGATGGTTACGCGCCCGGTCCAAGGCCTTTCCGGCCCGCTGCCGGTCCCGCGCGGATCGCGCTTTATTCGCATGATACGCTTGGCTTCGGGCATTGGCGGCGCAACCTGCTGCTGGCGACGGCGCTGCGGCGGCTGGATCCCGCGCCACAGGTGCTGATGATCGCGGGAATGCGCGAGGCCGGCGCCTTCGATCTGCCCGAGGGCGTCGATGCCCTGACCCTTCCGGCTTATGGCAAGAACAGCGCGGGCGACTACCAAGCGCGTGACCTGAACCTGGAGCTGGGCGAGCTTGCGGCACTGCGGGCGGCCTCGATCCGCGCGGCGCTGGAGTCCTACGACCCCGACCTGCTGATCGTGGACAACGTGCCGCGCGGTGCGCAGGGCGAGATGGTCCAGGCGCTGACCGCACTGCGGGCGCGCGGCAAGGCGCGGATCGTGCTGGGTCTGCGCGACGTGATCGATACGCCCGAGGCCGTGCGCGGCCAATGGCTGCGCCAGCGCAACCATCCGGCCCTGCGGCGCTGGTTCGACGAGGTCTGGATCTATGGCGATCCGAACTTCTACAATCTGGTCACTGAATACAGCTTCAGCGAGGAATTCGTATCCCGCGTCCGCTTCATGGGCTACCTGGACCAGCGCGAGCGGCTGGTAAGCGCGGCCTCGCCTGCGCCGCAAGCCTCACCCTATGTCCTTTGCACCGTGGGCGGCGGGCGCGACGGGGCGCGGATATGCGATATCTTCACGCAGGCCAGCCTGCCCGCCGGACATTACGGCATCCTGATCACAGGCAGCCAGATGCCGGCTTCCGACCGCGCCGTCCTCCGCGCCCGGATCGCGGCGCGCCGTGACATGGAGATGCTGGATTTCACGCCCGAGCCTTTGCGCCTGATCGCAGGCGCCGCGCGGGTGGTGGCGATGGGCGGCTACAACACCGTGACCGAACTGCTCTCCTTCGGCGTGCCTGCCCTGATCCTGCCGCGCACCCGCCCGCGCCGCGAACAGATCCTGCGGGCCGAACGACTGGCCGCGTGCCATCTGGTCGGCATGATCGAGCCCGACCGCCTGACGCCGGAAAACCTGTCGGCATGGCTGGCCGGCCCGCCGCCGCGCCCGGAACGGGTGCGCGAGATGCTGGACATGTCCGGACTGGATTGTGTGCGCGCCCGTGCCTTTGAACTGCTTTATCCCAACATCAGGAGGATCTGCGCATGACCGCCCCCCGTCCCGCCAGCGTGGGCTATGTCGTCAAGCGGTATCCCCGCTTTTCCGAAACCTTCATCGTGAACGAAATCCTCGCCCATGAGGAAACCGGGCGGCAGATCGACATCTTCGCCCTGCGAGCGGTCGAGGAAAGCCATTTCCAGGACATCCTTGCCCGCGTCCGCGCGGGCGTGATGAGGGTGCCGGACTGCTTCCGCGGCCCGGACGAGTTGTGGCAGATCATGCTGGCGGGCCATCAGATGCTGCCCGGCCTGCCCGAGGCGCTGGCCGGCTTCCCCGAGGCGCGGGGGGAGGATATCGCGCAGGCGCTGGTCATTGCGCTGGCGGTGCGCGAGCGCGGCATCGACCACCTGCATGCGCATTTCGGCACCATCGCCGCCACCGTGACCCGCATCGCCGCCGTGCTGGCGGATATAAGCTGGTCGGTGACGCTGCATGCCAAGGATATCTATTACTTTTACGAGGAAAACCAGCATCTTGGGCTGAAGCTGCGCGATGCTTCGGCGGTGGTGACGGTCTCCGACTACAACGTTGCGCATCTGGCGCGGACTTGGCCGGGCACGCAGGCGGTGCGGATTTATAACGGCATCGACCTCGACCGTTTCCGCTGGCAGCCGCCCGCGCCCGAGGCCGATGAAATCCTTGCCGTGGGCCGGTTGGTGGAAAAGAAGGGCTTCCACATCCTAATCGAGGCTCTACGCATCCTTGCGACCGAGGGTCGCCCCATCCGTTGCCGCATCGTCGGCGCGGGCGAGGAGGAAGCCGACCTGCGCGCCCAGATCGCCGACTGCGGCTTGCAGGGCGTGACGCTCTCCGGCCCGATGCCGCAAGAGGCGATCAAGGCGGCCATGCGGGGTGCGGCGGCTCTGGCCTGTCCCTGCGTGGTGGGTGAGGACGGCAACCGTGACGGCATGCCCACCGTGCTGCTGGAGGCGATGGCGCTTGGCTTGCCCTGCATCGGCTCGGACGTGACCGGCATTCCTGAACTGGTCAAGGACGGCAAAACCGGCCTGATCGTCCCCGAGGGCGACGCCCCCGCGCTGGCCCGCGCAATCGCCCGGTTGCTGGACGATCCGGCGCTGCGCCTGCGCCTTTCTACCGCCGCGCGGCAGGTGATCGAGCGCGACTATGACATCCGCCGCAACGCCCCCCGCCTTGGTGCGATCTTCGACGCCTGCGCGGCGCGGGGAGCGGAAAGGGGGGCCGCCTGATGCATATCGCCTATGTCTGCACCGATCCGGGGATCGAGATCTTCGGCACCAAGGGCGCCTCGATCCACGCACAGGAAATGATTGCGGCCTTTCTGGCGCGCGGGGACCGGGTGACGCTGATCTCGCCCCGTATCGGTACGCCTTCAACGGGATACGAGGCTTTGCGGCTGGCGCCGCTGCCCGCCCTGTCGCGCGGCGAGGCCGAGGCCCGCGCCGTCGCGCAACTGGCGCTGAACAATGCCGTGACCGCAGCCTTGCGCGAGGCCGGTCCCGTCGACCTGGTCTATGAACGCCACGCGCTTTTCGCCCATGGCGCGATGGAGGAAGCCGCACACCAAGGCATTCCCGGCGTGCTGGAAGTCAACGCCCCGTTGATCGAGGAAAGCGCCCGCCACCGTGTGCTGGTCATGCCGGAAGAAGCCGACGCCAGCACCGCCCGCGCCATGCGCGCCGCCCGGCTGGTCGTTGCGGTCAGTGGGGCGGTGGGTGATTATGCCCGCCGGCACGGCGCGCAAGGGGCCGAGGTGATCCCGAATGCCGTTGACCCCGCCCGTTTCCCCTCGGTTCAGCGTCCCGACGGGCGGCTGACGGTCGGCTTCCTCGGCACGCTGCGCCCCTGGCATGATGTGGAAACGCTGGTCCGCGCGATGACGCCCCTGCGCGCGACCTTCCCGCACGCGCATCTGCTGATCGTCGGCGACGGGCCCGAGCGCGAGCGGCTGGCCCCCCTGCTTGCGGCGCTGAATGCCGAACTGCCCGGCACGGTGCGGCCCGACGATGTGCCGGGCTGGCTGGCGCGCATGGATATTGCCGTCGCGCCCTATGCCGGGAACCAGCCCTTCTATTTCTCGCCGTTGAAGATTTACGAGTACATGGCGTCTGGCCTGCCGGTCGTGGCCAGTGATGTGGGAGATCTGGCGCAGGTGGTGCGCCATGGCCGGACCGGGCTGCTCTGCCCGCCGGACGATCCCACCGCCTTGGCGGGTGCGCTGGCGGAACTGGCGGGTAACCCGCAGGCCGCGCGGCGGATGGGGCAGGCGGGGCGCGAGATCGTGTTGCACGACCACACCTGGGCCAGAGTGGCGGCGCGGGTGCTGCGCGTTGCGACCGGAGTACTCGCCTGATGGCCCGGCCCGAGACATTGCAGCAGGCACTGCCGGGCCTCGGCCGCGTGCTGCGCCGCCTTGCGCCCTATATGCGGCCCTATCGCGGGCTGATGCTGGGAGGCGCGTTGTCGCTGATCGCCGCCACGCTGATGAAGCTGGTCGAACCCTGGCCGCTGAAATTCGTCATTGACCGGGTGGTGACGGCGGACATGCCGTCCGGGCTGGCCTCGCTGGGCGCGACGCAGCTTCTGGCCCTCTGCGCGCTGGGGTTGGTGGCCGCGACGGCCTTGCGGGCGCTGTTCGACTACCTTGCGACGCTGGGCTTCGCGCTGGCGGGCAACCGGCTGCTGACCGATGTGCGCGCCGACCTGTTCGCACATCTGCAACGTCTGCCATTGGCTTTTCATACCGGAGCGCGCACCGGCGACATGACGCTGCGGCTGATCGGCGATGTCGGTATGCTGCGTGAAACGGCGGTGACGGCGGCGCTGCCGATCCTTGCCAGTCTGCTGGTGCTGGTCGGGATGATCGGGGTGATGCTGTGGCTGGACCCGTGGCTGGCGCTGGTGGCGCTGCTGCCCTTGCCGCTGCTGGGGTGGCTGACGGCACGAATGGGACGCAAAATCCGCTCGGTCAGCCGCGACCAGCGCAAACGCGAGGGTGCGATGGCCGCCACCGCCACCGAGGCATTGGCCGGAATGCGTACCATTCAGGCGCTTGGTCTTGAGGATCGCATCGGCGCCCGTTTCGGCGCGGCCAACGCCAAAAGCCTGCGTGAGGGTGTGAAGGGCACCCGGCTATCGGCGGGCCTCGAACGCGGTGTCGACCTGCTGGTGGGCGCGGCAACCGCGGTGGTCCTGTGGGTCGGCGCCTTGGCGGTCATGGACGGGCGGCTGACGCCGGGCGACCTGCTGGTCTTCATCACTTACATGAAGAACACCTTCCGTCCGGTGCGCGATTACGCGAAATATTCCGCGCGGCTGGCCAAAGCATCGGCCGCGGGCGAACGGGTGATCGAGCTTCTGGACACCGATGCCGGCCTGCCCGACGGCAGCGTGAAGGCCCAGGGTCTGAGCGGCGCGATCAGCGCGCGCAACGTGCACTTCGGTCATCCGGGGCGGGCGGTGTTGAACGGCGTCGATTTCGATATCCATGCCGGGCAGTTCGTCGCCATCATCGGCCCCTCGGGCACCGGCAAATCGACGCTGGCCAGCCTGATCCTGCGGCTTGCAGACCCGGATCGGGGCGCGCTGACGCTGGACGGGCGCGACCTGCGCGACTTTACCCGCGCCTCGCTGCGCCGCCAGATCAGCTATGTCCCGCAGGAGCCACTGCTGTTCCGGACCACCATCGCCGAGAATATCGCCATGGGCGCGGATGGCGAGGTCTCGCCCGCCGAGATCGAGGCCGCCGCCCGTCTTGCCAACGCGCATGATTTCATCATCGCCCGGCCCGAGGGCTACGACGCCCGGATCGAGGAACGCGGCGGCAACTTGTCCGCCGGCCAACGCCAGCGGCTGGCCATCGCCCGCGCGGCGCTGCGGCCCGCGCCGATCCTGCTGCTGGACGAACCGACCGTGGGGCTGGACAGCGTGTCCGAGGCCGCCGTGCAGCAGGCGATCCTGCGGCTGGCACGGGGGCGAACGGTGCTGACGATCACCCATGACCTGCGCTTCGCCGCCCGTGCCGATCGGGTGCTGGTGCTGTCGGGCGGCAAGGTTGCGGCGGATGGTCCGCCCGACAGGGTGCTGACACATGCCGCTGAATGACGCCGACCTCGACCTGATCGCGCGCGACCCGGCGCTGCCGGGTCTGAAGCTGGCATTGGACGGGAATGCGCTGCGCGCCCGGCTGGAGGCGGGGTCGCTGGTCCCGCGCTATCTGCGCTACAAGCCGGGCGAGACCTGCACGGCGCATTTCGACGACGGTGGCGCGGGGCTGACCCTTCGGGCGGTGACGGCGGAGCGCTATGCGATCTATCGTGGGCGTGCGGCATGGCATCGCCCGGATGTGCGGTATTGCGATGACCTGTGCGCGGTGATCCTGCCCGGAACGCTCGACCGGGGGGTCAAGGCCGCCGGGCATCTGCTGGTCCCGGAAAAGGCTCCGGCTCTGCTGGCCGCGCTGATCGGTCTGGGAAATGACCGGCTGGTTCTGCTGAAGCACAAGCCGGGGCGACGGCTGGTCCTGCGGGTCAACCGCGACGGGCGGCCCTATGCGTTGCTGAAGGCGGTGCCTCCGGGCGATTTCGACGCACTGATGCTTTCCGCCAGGCGGGCGGGGGGCGCGGTTCTGGGCGCCGACCCGGGGCAAGGCATCGTCGTGCAAGGCTGGATCGCCGGAACCGCCGCCGACCCGCATCACGCGGCACCCGAGGATTTCGCCCGGATCGGTGCCGCTCTGGCTGCTCTGCATCGCGAAACGGCGGACGGCCCACTGCGCAAGCATCCCTGCTTCGAGGCGCTGGAGGCCCTGGTATGGCTGCTGCCCGATCTTGCATCGGAAGCGCGCGCCTTGTCTGGGGGACTGGCGCGCGGGCTTGCCGAAGAGGCGGCGAACACCCTCTGCCATGGCGATTTCAGCGCCGACCAGGTGATCCTGAACGGCAGCGGCCTGCGCTTCATCGACTGGGATCGTGCCGGTCCCGGTCCGGCGCAGCTCGACCTCGGCAGCTTCCTCGCGCGGCTGGATGCCGACAGGCTGCTGGACGGGTTGCCGGCTGCCCGCGCCGAAAGCCTTGGGCGGGCTTTTCTGCGCGGCTATGGTGCAATTGATGCCGGGCTTTATCACGCCGCCGCGCTGGCAGCACTTGTCTGCGAGCCGTTCCGGGACCGCCGCGCCGACTGGCCACGCGCCTGCGCCGGCCTGCTGCGGCGGGCGGCACGGCTTGCGGGAGGCGAGGGCGCGCTGGCCCGCGCGCTGGACCGGGAAGGGATGGCGCGGGCGATCGCCGCCGCATGGGGCAGGCCGGTCACGCTGGACCCACCCGAATTGCTGCGCGACCGGCCTGGGCGGCGAGCGCTGATCGCCTATCGCGGCATTACCTCTGAAGGCGCGTTCGAGACCTATGGCAAGCTGCGCGTTAAGGGGCTGGACAGCCGTACCCCCGCCCTGTACCGGCGGCTCGCCGCCGCACTTCCGGGCGATGTAGGTGTTCCCGATGTGATGGGCATCCTGCCCGAGGCGCGGATCTGGTTGCAGGCGCGGGTTTGTGGACACCTGCTGGCCGACCTGCTGGACAGCCCCGACACCGCGCCCTTGCGGGCGGCAGGGCGGGCCTTGGCGCGACTGCATGGCGTGGGTCTCGACCGGATCGGCGAGGTTGCCGAATGGACGATGCGGGACGAACTGACCGTCATGCGGGACGCGTTCGCCAGGGCCGCAGCCGCGCGACCCGAGTTTGGCCAATCGCTTGCCGCGCTGGATGCAATGCTGACCGAACAGGCCGAGGCCCTGCCGCCGGGGCGCCGGAACGGCATTCACCGCGATTTCTACCCCGATCAGGTGATCGTCGCACCGGACAAGACCTGGCTTCTGGACCTGGACCTGTTCGCCATCGGCGATCCCGTCATCGACATTGCCAATTTCATCGCCCATCTGCGCGAACATGCGCTACGCAACGGGTTGGAGGATAAACCCCGCGCCCATGAGGACGCTTTCCTGGCCGGTTATACGGGGATCGCCCCTCTACCCGATGCCGCACGACTGGATGTGCTGATACGCGTGTCACTGGCACGCCATGTCTGGATCTCGCAGCGCGTCGCGGGGCGATCCCATGTGACGGGAAGGGTGATCTCCCTGCTTCTGGCGTAGGATGGATAGGTCGTCATCGCTTGCCCTCGATCATGGCCGCAACGGTTGTCCAGGAAGAGGATTGCCGATGCTTTGTGGTTCCGCGACAATGCCAGTCCTGGAGTGACATGGGGGACAGAAACGGTGAGCACACACTTCATATTCGATGGCCCGCATGACGCACGCATAACGGTGCTGCTCGCGCACGGCGCCGGCGCGCCCATGGATTCGACCTCGATGAATGCGATCGCCAAGTCTCTCGGGGCGGCGGGATTGCGGATCGCGCGCTTTGAATTTGCCTACATGGCCGCGCGACGCACGGGTGACGGTCGCAAGCCGCCGCCCAAAGCCGATCGTCTCCTGCCGGAATATGTGGCCGCCGTGGACGATCTTGGCCCGACCACTGGGCCGCTCATCATCGGCGGAAAGTCGATGGGTGGCCGTGTCGCCAGCATGGTCGCCGATCCGCTGTTCGAAGCAGGGAGAATTGCGGGACTTCTTTGTCTCGGCTACCCGTTTCATCCGCCAGCAAAACCTGATCAACTTCGCACCGAACATCTTGCCGCGCTGAGCTGCCCGACCCTGATCTGCCAGGGCACGAGAGACCAGTTCGGTGCGCAGCACGAAGTGGCAGACTATGCGCTGTCCCCAACCATAGAGCTGCTGTGGCTCGAAGATGGCGACCACGACCTCAAGCCGCGCAAATCCGTATCCGGCTTCACGGCTGCCGATCATCTCCGTACTGTGAATGAGACTGTCGTCGAATGGACCAGGCGTATCGGTGGTTAACCCTGGTTCCTCGTCTTTCCGATCAAGGTAGGCAAGTTGTCCTTTTCCCTGTCAGATCGGCGTTTGCAGACCGGCGCCAGCCGCTCGCCATAACTGTTCATCTCAGGCAACTATCGACGATATCGACCTTTTCATGGTCAGCCCCGGAAAAATCTCCGCTCTTGTCACAAAGTCACGCCCTGAAACGTCAACCGGCCAAGCAGTCATCCTTTGACCAGAAGGGCGTTCGACAATGACATCGAAAATGCGGGACGGATCATCGCATGGCTCTCCGGAACCGGCAGTCGAAAGCCGGTCGCATATCGGCGTCTTCGAGCAGGCGCACCCGCGGCTCCTCGGCCTCGCCTACAGGATTCTCGGCTCTCGTGCGGAAGCGGAAGACGCCGTGCAGGACACCTTCCTTCGCTGGCAGGCAGTGGACATTAGAAACATCGAGTTTCCGGGCGCCTGGCTGACAACGGCCTGCACACGGCGTGCCATCGACATGCTGCGCGCCTCCTACCGCAGCCGGGTGGACTATGTTGGCAACTGGCTGCCCGAGCCGGTCCAGCCGATGATCGACAACGAAGCGGAGGCGCAAATGGAGCTTTCATCCTCTCTCTCGACCGCCTTCCTGCTGATGTTGGAGCGCCTTTCGCCGAAGGAAAGGGCCGCCTATCTGCTCTACGAGATTTTCGAGATGTCTTACGCCAGCGTGGCCGCATCGCTGGATATGAACGAGCCGGCGTGTCGAAAGCTGGTTTCGCGCGCCAAGGCGCGGATCGGCGACAGTCAGGTGCGTTATCAGCCGTCCGAGGAACGGCAGGAGGAACTGCTGGCTGCCTTCGAAGACGCAATCCGGAACGGGCGGCCCGGTTCCCTGGTCGCCATGCTCGCGAGCGACGTACGCCTGACCGCCGACGGTGGGGGCAAGGTGGCAACGGTTATGGAAGTCCTGGAAGGCGATGCGGTAATGGCTTTCCTGACCGGGCGGCTGAGCCAATGGTGGACGGCGTATGACTGGACGTTCACCGACATCAGCGGACTACGGGGGCTCGTCTTGCGCGAAGGCAAGCAGGTCGTGGCAACGGTCTCCTTCGCCTATGACACGCAAGACCGCATTACCGACATCTTCATCATGCGCAATCCCGACAAGCTGAAAGGCCTCGGAGAGGTCAGGATTCACTAAGTGGCCCGGGGGCCTCAGCGCAGCGCCCCTGGTGGGTAATGCACACCGGGCAAAGGGACGCCCCTTCCGGGGCGCGGCGGTTCCATCTTTTCGAAATGCATGATGCGGCACCAGTCGCGAAAAAAGGCCATCGTGTCGCGTCACAAACGCCTCTCCTCGAACGTCACAGTAGCATGGCAATAGAGCCCACAACCTCCAAGCACCATAGAATTCAAGGAGATGATCATGAGCACCAAAGCACTTTACATCAGGCACAAGGCGCAGCCCGGCAGGCGCGACGAGGTCAAGCGCATCTGGGAGAAATATGCGCGCGCCTATATAGAAGCCGCCAATGGCCATATCGCCTATGTTTACGGTTTTGACGACTCCGACCCCGATGCGATCGTGGCCTACCAGCTCTATTCGGACGAAGCTGGTACGGACGATTTCGTCAAACAGCCCTGGTATCCGGATTATGAGCGGGAGACGGCCGAGCTGCTCGCTGGTCCATCGGAGTTTCGGTCGGTCACACCGCAATGGGTCAAGGGCGACGCCGCCTGAACTGCCCCCAAGCCCGGCGGCATCTGCTGCGCGGTCGCCGGGCCTTTTACCTATCGTTCCTCCGTCACTCCTACGAAAATTGCAGGTCGCAGCAAGGCTGCGGGAGCTTTCCTATGAGCACAAACACTGTTTCGCCGGGTGCAACCCGCCCTGGTTGGGCCGCCCTTATGACCGGCCGGAGCGCCGTATTCTCCGTCATCCTCGCAGGTGGCGTCATGATGCATGCGCTCAATATCTATATCGTTACCACCATCCTGCCATCGGTCGTCGAAGAGATCGGCGGGCTTGGCTTCTATGCCTGGAGCGCAACATTGTTCGTGGTGGCGTCAATCCTTGGCGCGGCCATCGCATCGCGGGTTCTCGATCGGGCGGGAGCGGGTCGCGCATATCTGGTTGCGACGATACTCTTTGCGGCTGGTTCATTGATCTGTGCCGCGGCACCTGCATTTTCGGTTCTTCTTGCCGGTCGCTTCGTGCAGGGTTTTGGCGGCGGGTTGCTCTATGCTTTCGCCTACGCGGTCATCCGGTTGGTTTATCCGGAAGCACTCTGGTCGCGGGCGATAAGCCTGATCTCGATCATGTGGGGCGTTTCCACTCTGGTTGGTCCTGCCGTTGGCGGCTTCTTTGCGGAACTGGATGCCTGGCGTGCTGCCTTCTGGTCGCTTGTTCCTCTATCCCTGATCTTCGGCCTGGTCGCGCTCGCGGTATTGCCCGCGAAAGAGAACGATCAGACTGCTTCAGCGCCATTACCGTTGCCTCAACTTGCCTTGCTGGCCGCTTCCGTGCTCGCGGTGTCCGCCGGCAGCGCGTCCTTCGACCCGATTTGGAACGGCGCCGGGCTGCTGGTCGCGGTCATTCTTGTCATCCTGCTTGTGCTTGTCGAGCGCATGGGAAATGCGCGCCTGCTGCCCGCTGGCAGCCTGGTGGGGGGGAGCCGGCTCATTGCCTTATATGCGACCATCGTCCTTTTGGTGATCGGCATGCAGACTGACATTTTCGTTCCATATTTCCTGCAGGTTTTGCATGGGCAATCTCCACTGATCTCCGGCTATCTCGCTGCGCTCATGGCGATGGGCTGGACGCTCGGCTCATTGGCGAGCGCGGGTCGCAACGGCGACGCCGGATTGCGCGCCATCGCATCCGGCCCGGCATTCGTGCTCGCGGGGTTGGCAATCCTGGCCGTGCTGCTGCCCGTTCCGGGTGGCGCGTTATGGCAAATGACAGCGGTAAGCGGCGGTCTGCTCCTGGTCGGAGTTGGCATTGGAGTTGCATGGCCGCATTTGGTGACCAACGTCTTCCACGAAGTCTCCGCCGCAGAGCAGAGACTTGCAGCCGGCTCCGTCAGCACCGTGCAGCTCTTTGCCACGGCGTTCGGGTCAGCCGCCGCCGGCATGGTGGCCAATCTTGGTGGATTGCGCAATGGAGACGGCGCTGCAGGCGCGTCAGGAGCCGCGTTTTGGCTTTTCGTGGTATTTCTTGCAGCGCCGATACTCGCGGCAGTCACAACCAGGAAAATTGCGGTTGCCCGAACCAGAAGCGATGCCGTCGAGCTTGCCTGACCTGCGGCTGCGAACAACGAAAGCCCGGTGCGTCATCCACGCATCGGACTTTCCGGATTGGGACAATTGCCCCAGTTCGGGGAGAACCAGAAAGTTGCCATCAATATTTTGGTTCGCTGTGGCGGGTGGATGCCGAGTTCTGCTCGTTGCAGATCCCTGCAATGCCGAGATTCAGGGTGATACCCTCCTGCGCTTTGACATTTTCGTAGAGTTTCCGCCACAGATCGTATCGAGGGCAGGATATGGCCCCGGCGTGAGAGTGTTAGACCCGCCGACATGGAACCTGTGCCGCATGGGTCATAAGGCCGAGAGCAGAGGGGTCTTCCAATTCGTGGCCCTCTCCGGAGCCGTGTCAGATGCAAACAGTCGCGTCAGCGGCTTCGTTCAATCCCGCCGGTTCCGATTTCAAGAGCCGTGCTTTGGAAGACTTAATCGGAATTTGCGCCGCACATATGCTATAGGAGCTGACAGGTTGTCATTGGCTGCGGGGCAATGAGATGCTCGACGAAATTGGCGCGATAAGGCAGCGATTTGGCGGTTGCCAAACGCTTGACGACTGCGTCGACGAGGCATTGGCGGCCGTGCACCAGTTCGGCTTTCATCGCCTGGTATACGACTATACTCCCGTCACGCTGGATATCGACGGGACGTTAATGCTGCCATCGCTGCTTATGCTGCGCAATGTCGACGAAGACATGCGACTCTACTGGTTCGACCAGGGCTACTACCGCATCGATCCGACCCAACGCCTCGCGGCACAAACCTCTACACCCTTCTTCTGGGACCTGGACCGCAAGTCCGAGACCGACATTCGCGCCTTCCTAGTCGACGATGCCGAACCGGCGGTGCGCTACCTTCGCGATCGCGACCAGACGACCGGTGTCACCGTCCCGATCCACATGCCGGGTGGTGGCTATGCAACCGTGACGGCCATCTGCAACGCTGGAGACCTCGAACTTGGCCGTGACGCAGGTAGTATCGCCAGGTTAGGTCTTATTGCCCATATATTCCATGAAAACGCCTACGCGAAATTCGATGCCACCGCACATAAGGTACGCGTCGCGTCCCTTTCGCGAAGAGAAAGGGAGTGCCTCCGCTTGTGCGCCGAGGGCTATTCGGCAAAGCAAATTGCACGCGTGATCGGACGCTCCGAACCGACCGTTGTGATGCACCTCTCCGCAGCGGCGAAGAAACTCGGCGCCAGGAACCGCACCCAGGCCGTTGTGCGCGCCCTCCACTACCGCTTGATCGACCTGTAACTGGCGATCGCTGCGCATTGGTTCGCGGCGCCGGTTTCAGGCCACTTTCTCGTAGGCGATGTTCCGGGCCAGCCAGCAGCCGATGACAAGGCCGCGAATGTTTTTGGCGGCGTCCCTTTCGACCTGGATGGTCCAGTTGCCGGGGGCAGGGGCATCCATTGAACGCTGGCAGGACAGCACGAACACATCCCGCCCCACGGGGTAGATCGTGTGCATGGGGCCACGGCCCAACAAACCTTCGAAGCAGCCGAACAACGCGGTGCCGGCTCTGTCGATTTCCAGCCAGGCTTCCAGTTCGCGCGAGAAATACTTTCCTTCCAACCCTGGGACAGCATCGCCAGTGACGCGGACCGCGCTTGCGCTGAGGTTTTCACCGGGTCGGTTCAACCGAATGGCGTCGCCGTCACGCGCCAGGGTCATCGAGGGTGCCTCGGCGGTGTTCTTCGAGTTCAGGCGCAGCCGCTCGGACGAGGTGGCGTAGTGCGCATCGAGCATCGCGCCGTCCGCCTTTACGCCGAGCAGAAGACCGTTGGCCCTGTCCAGATAGTGGCCGTTCCAGCCCTCATCGGCCGTGTCGGCTGAGGCTGGTGTCTCGTCATGACCAAGGGCCGCACGCAGCAACATACGCGCCGCCTCATGGGAATCGGCTTCGTGGTTGAGCAAGACGACGACCGACAACCGCTTCGATGCCGCATGCATGCGTTGTAGGCGAAAGCCGCGCAGGGCGCCGCCATGCCCGCTCACGGCAACGCCGTCCACCGTCTCGTGCGAAAGGCCGTAGCCATAGCGCGCAGGTGTGCCGTCGCTGTATGTCTGCGGTTGCGACAGGCGCCGATAAAGTCCTTCCGCGTTGTCACGGGTAGCATCGATGTAACGCTCCCATGCCAGCATGTCCTCCAGCGAAGCCGAGATGCCGGCGTCACCTGTCCAGTAGATGCGGTTGGTGGCGGGGAAGAAGCCGACCTGGTCGTTGCCTTCATAGCCGGTAACGCCATCCACAGGCTTGCTGGTGTCGGCAGTCAAAAGCGCGGTTTCCATGCCGGCAGGCCCGAACAGCTGTTCGGCATAAAGCTCCGTAAGGGAACGGCCGGCGAAATCTTCCAGGAGATCGGACAGGATGCGGAAATTGCAGTTGGAATAGGAATAGCTGCTGCCCGGCTCGAAGTGGGTGGTGCACATACGGGCCAGAAGCGGCCTGGCGTCCTCGTGGCCGAAGATCCCTTCGGGGTGCGCGCCCTGCACCACGGTCAGCGCCCAATAATCGCGCAGGCCCGACTGCATGTTGCAGAAGTTGGCGACGCTCGGCGTCCGGCCTTCGAGACGCGGCAGGAAATCGGCGACGCGCCCGTCGAGGCGGGCAGGATCGCCCACCAGATCCAGAAGGACGCCGCATGTGAACTGCTTGCTGATCGAGCAGATCGGCAGCCGGGTAGCTGTCGTCATGGTCTGACCGCGCGCCATGTCGGCATATCCCCATGCCTGCCGTGCCAGAACCTCCCCGTTCGCCACAACGCCCGCGACGCCGCCCGGTCCCTTGAATTTTTCAGGCAGGCCCTCGAGCGCCCGCTTCAGGGATGAAAGATGGATCTCGCTCGCCAATGCAGGACTCCCGATGTTGCTACCGCAAATGGAACCGGTAGTGACGATACCCTGCGACGGAAGTCAATTTTTTGTGGTGGCGATCCCCGTATGTCGGTAGGCGGCTTCGGGCTGGTCGAGGAGACCGTAGCGCACGGCCATGGTGACCGCCTGGGTGCGGTTTCGGGCACCCAGCTTCTTCGTCGCCGTGCTGAGGTGAAAGACGACTGTCGGGATCGAGCGGCCGATGAGGCGCGAAATCTCCTTGGCCGAGTAGCCATCGGCACAGTAGCGCAGGCACTGCTTTTCCCGCGCGCTGAGTTGGACTGGCGCAAGGCCCGGCACGGTATCGGGATAGGCCTGGTATGCGGCTTCGTGGAAGACCTGTGCGAGCAGGCCGAAATCGGCGATGTTGTGCAGCGCGTCGCCTGCGGTGGCGCCCTGCGCGAGCGTGCCGGTCACGGTGGCATAGCCGCCATGCGGCATATGGATCGGAACCGTCACCCCGGCCGACATGTCGTGGTCGAGCAGATAGCGCGCTACCGGTTCGGTTTCCGAAGTCACGAAATGACGGATGCGTATGTCGGCGCCCGCTTCGTAGTCCCAGAAGAAGGGCACAGACGTACGTGCGGCGAGCAATTGCACCGGATCGATGAGGAAATAGCCGCGGTCGCACCAGTATTCCTGCATGCCGCTCGAGATGTTGCGCAGCTTCATCAATGACGGAATGGCAATATGACCATCGGAATCCATGGGGACCGGCGTGTAATCATAGATCATGGTGCCGAAGCCGAGTTCCTTCATGGCTTCGAAGGCATGGTCGATGCGCTCTTCGAGGGTCCGATACCGGGCGAACTGGTGTCTGATCGTCTCAATCCGGTCGAGCATGCCTGCCGCCAGTCTCCTTCGCCGCGGGGGACACATCCTTAAAACTATCATTTCTTATAGCTGGCGAAAGCATGGCTGGCGAATAAACTTACCAAGGGCAGCGGGCCGCGGGTGGTTGTGATGCCGCTTCACGAGGGGAGAGAGCAAAACCATGTGGCGTGAGATCAGCTCGGACGAACAGGTCGATATCCGCGTCGATGGGCATCGGGTAAGAGCTTACAGCTTCGGCAAGGGGCCCGGCACGGTTCTGTGCCTCAATGGCGGGCCTGGCCTTCCATGCGACTACCTGCGTGAAGCCCATTCCTGTCTGATCGATCACGGCTATCGGGTCGTCGCCTTCGACCAGTTGGGCACGGGCGCCTCGGATCGGCCGGACGACGCCTCGCTCTGGACGATCGGCCGTTATGTCGCGGAGACCGAAGCCGTGCGGCGCGAACTCGGCCTCGGCAAGGTTCATTTGCTGGGGCACTCCTGGGGCGGATGGCTTGCCATCGACTATGCGCTGACCCATCCTGAAAATCTTGCCTCGCTTATCCTGGCCGATACGGTCGCGGACATACCCCATCTGGTCAGCGAGCTTGAGCGGCTGCGCGCCGCGCTCGGCTCCGAAACCGTCGCGATGATGCAGAAGCATGAGGCCGAAGGCACGCTGGATCACCCCGAATACATGGCGGCCATTACCCTGCTCAACTATCGTCATGTTTGCCGCCTGCCGGAGTGGCCAGCCCCCGTGCGCCGCTCGCTGGACGACTGGAACATGGGCCCGTACGTAACCATGCAGGGACCGAACGAGTTTCTCTATACTGGCAACCTCAAGGATTGGAACCGCGTGCCGGACCTGCCGAAAATCAAGGCGCCGGTGCTGATCGTCAATGGCGAGCACGACGAGTTGACACCTGCATGCGCTTTGCGCATGAAAACGGCCATGCCAGAAGCGGAAGTGGGCATCATACGCAATTCCAGCCATATGCCGTTTTACGAGAATCCCGAAGATTACTACCGCGTACTGGTCGATTTCCTGTCACGTCACGGAGCGGGCACATGAAGCACTGTATGTCGGGACGTTGAGGCATGCACCGGTACAAGTTCGTCCTCTATCGCCCGATCCAGTTCCTTCCGGTGCTGTTCGGCATCAGCGTCGTTACCTTCGTGCTGGTCCGGCTCATCCCTGGCGACCCTGCCCGCGTGCTGTTGGGCGCACGCGCTACGCCTACGGCCATTGCCAACATCCGCCGCCAATACGGCCTCGATGAGCCGATGTGGCTTCAATATTTCTACTTCGTGAAAAACCTGCTCAATGGCGAGATGGGCAAGTCGATCCTTTACAAGATCGATGTGCTGAAGCTCATCATGACCCGTATCGAGCCGACGCTGGTGCTGGTGCTGGCAAGCGTGACACTTTCGGTGCTGATCGCGGTGCCGATGGCCGCCCTTGCTGCTCGCAACCATGGCCGGTTCGCGGATCACGCTGTGCGTGTCATCTCAACGGCAGGCATCGGCTTTCCGCCATTCTGGCTGGGGCTGATGCTGATTATCCTGTTCAGCGTCAACCTCGGTCTGTTGCCGGTTTCCGGCTATGGCGAGACGCTGGGAGAGAAGATCGCCCATCTGATCCTGCCCAGCCTGACGATCGCACTTTCGCTTTCGACCGTGCTGACACGCAGCCTGCGGGCGGCGATGGTGGAGGGCCTGCGTTCCGATGTCGCCACCGCCGCAAGGGCGCGCGGCATGCCCGAGCGGGTGGTCTTCTGGCGTCATGTCGTTCCCAACTCGATGGTGCCGACCATCAACCTGCTCGCCATCAACATAGGCTGGCTGATCGGGGGGACGGTGGTTATCGAAAGTGTGTTCGCCATTCCCGGCATCGGGCAATTGCTGGTGCGGGCGATCTTCTCGCGCGATTACATGGTAGTGCAAGGCGTGGCGATGATACTGGCCTGCGCTACGGTGCTCATCAACCTCATCGCCGACATCGTGACCGTCGCTGCCGATCCACGGGTGAAGTTATGAGCGCGCGGGCTTTGGACGGAAGGCGGATCGGTCGCCGATGGCAACCCGGCCGGCAGCCGACCCTGATGATCGGCGCGGCGATCCTGACCGCCTTCGTGCTGACGGCGCTGCTCGCGCCATATATTTCGCCCTACGATCCCATCGCCCAGAATGCCGAAATCCGCTTGCAAAGCCCATCCTGGGCGCATCCGTTCGGAACGGACAATTTCGGCCGTGATGTTTTCTCGCGGGTTATCTGGGGCGTGCGCATCGATCTCCAGATAGCGATGCTGGGCGTCATCTTTCCCTTCATCATCGGCACGCTGGTCGGCACCGTGGCGGGGTTTTTCGGCGGAATCGTTGACGCGCTCTTCATGCGGCTCATCGATATCATCCTGGCGTTTCCCTTCCTTGTGCTGGTGCTGTCGATCATCGCCATACTGGGACCAGGACTGGGCAGCTTCTATATCGCGATGGCGCTGGTGGGCTGGGTTTCCTACGCACGGCTGATCCGCGCGCAGGTGCTTGTGTTGAAAAACAGCGACTATGCCGTTGCCGCCGTAAGCCTCGGCTTCAGCCGGTCGCGCATCATGTTCCGGCATCTGCTGCCGAACGCGATAGCGGGATCGGTGGTCTTTTCGATGTCGGATGCGGTGCTCGTCCTGCTTAACGGCGCGGCCATCAGCTATCTGGGGCTTGGCGTCCAGCCGCCTGTCGCGGAATGGGGCATCATGGTTGCCGAAGGCCAGCCTTTCATTACCACCGCCTGGTGGATCACGTTGTTTCCCGGTCTTTCCATCGTGATGCTTGCCTTTGGCTTCAGCATGTTCGGCGATGCGCTTGGCGATGCTCTGGGAGTAAAGGAATGAGCGCTCCCGTCCTCAGCGTCAGAGATCTTACCGTCAATCTGGACTTGCCGGGCGGCGAGCCGCGCATGCTGCTCGACAAGGTTTCAGTGGATCTCGGAAAGGGCGAAGTCCTTGGACTGGTCGGCGAAAGCGGTTCAGGCAAAAGCCTGTTTTGCCGCACGCTGGTCCGCCTGCTGCCCTCCAGAAGCATGCGGATCGTAAATGGCTCCATCATGCTTGGGGAGCGCGATCTGGCCAAGGCGACCGAGACCCAGATGCTGAACGTTCGCGGTGGCAAAATCGGGATGATTTTCCAGAATCCGACCAGCCATCTGGATCCGGTGATGACCATCGGTGACCAGCTGACGGAAGGTATACGGTTTCATCAGGAGCTGGGGGCCCGGGCGGCACGCAAGGCGGCAGTCGCGATCCTGCATCAGATCGGCTTTCCCGATCCGGAACGACAGTTCGATGCCTATCCGCACGAATTTTCCGGCGGCATGCGCCAGCGGGCAATGATCGGGGTGGCGCTGTCGTGCAATCCGGAAATCCTCATCGCGGACGAACCGACGACCGCACTCGACGTCACCATCCAGGCGCAAATCCTGCAATTGTTGATGGACATACGCCGTGAGCGCGGTCTGTCGATTATCCTGATCACCCATGATCTGGGCATCGTGGCCCAGACCTGCGACCGTATCGCCGTCATGCGCGAGGGCAGGCTTGTCGAGCAGGGGAAAAAGCGCGACCTGCTGCGCGCGCCTACCCATCCCTACACGAAAGCGCTTATCGGCAGCCACCCCTCGATGCCGTCGCCGTCGACGGAGGAAACAGCGGCGACACCTCCGCCAAATGTAACGGCAGCAACAGGCAAACCCTTGCTTGAGGTCAACGACCTCAATGTCCGCTTCGCCGGAGCCGGCAGTCTGTTCGGAGGGCGATCGGGCGCGGTCCAGGCGGTAGCGGGCGTGTCGCTCAAGGTCATGCCGGGCGAGACGGTCGGTATCGTCGGTGAATCGGGCAGCGGCAAGAGCACCCTGGCGCGGGCAATCCTGGGGCTGACACCGATTGCCTCGGGCAATATCACTTTCGATGGAACCAGCTTGCGCGATGACTGCATTGCGTTTCTTGGCCGGCTTCGCCGTGAAACGGCGATGGTGTTCCAGGACCCGTACAATGCGCTGAACCCTCGCCTCCCCATCGGAGAGATGCTGACTGAGGTGCTGAAAGTACAGGGACGGACCCCGCCCGCCGAAATTCCGGCGCGCGTCGGCGAATTGCTCGATCTTGTCGACCTTGGGCGGGAGTTTGCCGGTCGGCGTCCTCGCAGCATGAGCGGCGGGCAATGCCAGCGGGCCGGCATTGCCCGCGCCCTGGCAGTGGAGCCGCGCCTGATCATCGCCGATGAAAGCACGGCAGCCCTCGACGTCACCATTCAAGCGCAGATCCTCGATCTGTTCCGCGTGCTGAAACGCAAGATGAACCTTACATTGCTGTTCATCGCGCATGATCTCGCCATCGTACGCAACCTTTGTGACCGGGTTGTCGTCATGCATCGGGGGCATATCGTCGAGCAGGGCTCTGCGGCGCAAGTGTTCGAGCATCCGGCGGATGCCTATACGCAGGCGCTGATACAGGCCATTCCCGACATCAATCCGGACAAGCCGCTTCTGCCGCAGGCGGCACGGGAAGTTGCATAGCGGCAAGCAGTCAGATCCAGACCATTCAGAAGGGAACACGACGATGAAAAACAAATGGATGAAAATCAGCTTGGTAGCCATGATGGCCGGGCTGTCGTTCGGGGCGGGTATCGCCGAGGCGGCGGGCGTTCTGACCATTGGTCGGCGTGAGGATTCCACGACTTTCGATCCGATCAAGACGGCCCAGAACATTGATTTCTGGGTGTTTTCGAACGTCTACGATGTGCTGATCCGGGTCGACAGGTCCGGCAAGGAGTTGGAGCCCGGCCTGGCGGAAAGCTGGGAGGTTTCCGAAGATGGGCTTACCTACACCTTCAAACTGCGCGACGCCAAGTTCTCCGACGGCTCGCCCATCACCGCGGAGGATGCCGCCTACAGTCTGCTGCGCATTCGCGACGACGAGGGCTCGCTGTGGAGCGATTCCTATCAGGTGATCGACACCGCCGCCCAGGGTGAGGACGCACGCACTCTGGTGGTGAAGCTCAAGACGCTGTCGGCACCGTTCCTGGCCTCTCTTGCCATGCCGGGCGCGTCGATCCTGTCCAAGGCGGGGCTCGAATCCATGGGTGCCGATGCCTATGCCGAAAAGCCGATCGCTTCGGGCGCCTTTACTCTGAAGGAATGGCGCCGCGGCGATCGCGTCATCCTGGAGAAGAATCCCAATTTCTGGGAAGCCGACCGCGTCAAGCTGGACGGCGTCGAATGGATTTCGGTGCCGGACGACAACACCCGTATGTTGAACGTGCAGGCGGGGCAACTGGACACCGCCCTCTTCGTGCCGTTCTCCCGCGTGGCCGAACTGAAGAAGGACCCGGAACTGGTCGTCACGCAGGACACCTCGACGCGCGAAGACCACTTGCTCATCAATCACGAACACGGCCCGCTGGCCAAGAAGGAAGTGCGCGAGGCGCTCGATATGGCTATCGACAAGCAGGCGATCGTCGACACCGTGACTTTCGGCCTGGGCGAAGTCGCCAATTCCTATATCCCCAGGGGCGCTCTCTACCACGACGACAATGCGCTTCAGCGTCCCTACGATCCGGAGAAGGCCAAGCAGATGCTGGCTGACGCCGGTGCCGCCGATCTGACGCTGAACTATGTCGTGAACGCCGGCAACGAGGTGGACGAGCAGATCGCCGTTCTGTTGCAGCAGCAGCTTGCCAAGGCTGGCGTGACGGCGAACTTGCAGAAGGTCGACCCGAGCCAGAGCTGGGACATGCTGATCGCGGGCGACTACGACCTCTCGGTCATGTACTGGACCTATGACGTCATCGACCCGGACCAGAAAACGACCTTCGTGCTGGGCCATGATTCCAACATGAACTACATGACGCGCTATCAGAATGAGACGGTGAAGAACCTCGTGGCGGATGCGCGCGTCGAGATGGACCCAGCCAAGCGCGAGGCGATGTATATGGAAATCCAGAAGACGGCCAAGAGCGACGTCCACTGGATCGATCTCTATTACAGCCCCTTCATCAACGTTACGCGCAAGAACATCGAAAACTTCTATCAGAACCCCCTCGGTCGCTTTTTCCTGGAAGATACTGTGAAGAACTGACGCTGGCGTGGATCATCGGCAAGAGCTCCTTGCATCGATCTTTTGATCGATGCAAGGAGCTACGCGGCCGCCCCCCCTATGCCTGGCCGCTGTCGTTGGTGGCTGGAAACATCTGACGCGGCCGGCCTATGCCATCCGCAGTGCATTTGGCACGGCCGTCGGCAGGGGCGGGCGTGCCAAAGATCACGGATTGCGGTCGTCAGCTCAGACTGATTTCGGCCGACGGACGACCCGTATCTTGCCGCTATTTCCGCCGCCGCAGAAAAACTGGCCATCGCCGCCAGCTTCCAGACCGGACACGCCTGTTCCAGCAGGCATCCCGATCTGTTCCATGACCTCACCCGTTTCCGGGTCGAGCCGCATCACGTCGCTCTCGTCGCCCTCCCACGTGCCGTGCCAAAGTTCGCCATCAACCCAGGTGACACCGGTCACGATGCGTTTGCACTCGATTGTCCGCAGGATGTCACCTGTCTCGGGATCGATCTGGTGAATTTTCCGGCCACGATTCTGACCAACCCAGAGAAAACCTTCGGCCCAAGCCAGCCCGGAATCGCCGCCATGGCCTGGAGCCGGAATAGTGGCGACCACTCGACCGCTCTCCAAATCGATCTTCTGGATGCGATCCTCGGCGATCTGGAAAAGATGCGTGCCGTCAAAGGCGGTCCCTGCATGGGCAGCGACATCGATCACCCGCACGATCTCGCCAGTTTCCGGATCGAGGGCGTTCAGCTTGTCTCCGCTTGCAAACCAGACATGCTGCCCGTCGAATGTGAGTCCATGTACCTGGCTTACTCCGGGGAAGGGGCCATACTCTCCGATAATTTCAGCCGCAGAACTTTTCATGGATATCCTCCTGTCCGAAGTCTCATGGCTACAGCCTACCCGCCCGGCAGAGGTCCCGGGAGTAACAATGTTGTCGGGAAGCCGGGAACGGATGGGATCGTCCAGCGCCGCGTCCGGCCGTTGCCGAAGGACTGCACCTTGCCGTTCGCTGCGAGTTGCTCAAGCGTCCGCTGTATCGTACGTGGGCTCGTATCCAATGCTATCGCCAGGGCCGAACTCGACCACGCCTCCCCGTCCGCCAGAAGGGCAAGTGTCGCCGCGTGCGGTTCATCGACATGTGAGACCAGAACGGCCACCTCTTTCACGTTGCGCGGCGTCAAAACAAAGCCACGCTTCGTCGCCGCGATCCTGGCGATCTTGCGCAGCTCCTTGCGCAAACGCGCAATTTCGACCCGCAGCCGGGCACGATGGGATTCGTCAGCATGCCGGGCACGAAAGGCGCGTTTGAGGAGCGTGTCCCTCGATACGTCGCCGGGCCATGCTTCACCGAGGGCGCGGGCCAAAGCAAACAGAACCGGTCGTGAGGCGAGGGAAATCATCATGCGGTGATCGCGCACTACATTTCGGCATGCGTCTATGACAAGGATACCGGAGTCCAGCAGCGTTTCCACCTCTTCGAGGAGAACAGGGCGTTTCTCACCATTTGCGATCACACATGCCGCCGGTGAGGTGAGAATATGTGCCGCACTCTCAACTTCGGTGGTCAACGCAGGGATGTCCGCTTGTTCTGCTGCCTCGGCGGCACGGGCAAAGGCGGCACGCGCCACGCTTGTCCTAAGGCGGCGAATGGCGGCGCCGGCGACGGTGAGTTCATAGGCGGCACGTGAGGAAGGCGGGAGAAGTGACGGATCAAGGCCGGACAGCAGGCGTTCCGTTTCGTCCAGACGTCCGACCAGCAACAGGCGGCGGGCCGCAAGATTGCGCGCATGAGCGGCATTTACCATATCGCCATGCGCCTCGAGCGTCGCCCATGCCGCATGGAGCGATTTCTCAGGCCACCCGAGGTTGCGTGAGACCAGTGCGATCTCGGCCTCGGCGACGATGCAGCGTGCTCGCGCAACCGCCTCTTTGGGGCCGAAGGCGCGGGCGGCGTTTTTGAGCAACGTCTTTGCGCGCTCGAACTCGCCAAGTTGCGCCATCGCTATGCCGCGCAGGGCCATCGCTGCCGGATCGTCACGCAAGGCGACCCGCTTGAGTGCACCTAGGAAATCGCCTTTGGCGAGTGCCCATGCCGCGGCGTTTATCAGAGAGTCCATTTCGTTCCCGTCACATTTGTAACTCTCGCGCCTCCGAAACTCCGCCGTAGGTTCCTCCATGAGCGATAACGGTCGGTGGTATCGAGAAACCGATCATAGACGAACGAAGGAGCTTGAGCGATGAGAGCTAAAACAGCCAACGTCCCCCTGACTTCCCGGCAAAGCACCGAGGGCCATCGCATCGTCTCGAGGGACGAATGGATTGCTGAACGCCGCGCATTGCTGGCACGCGAAAAAGAACTGACACATCTGAGTGACCGGATCGCCATTGAGCGCCGGGCGCTGCCATGGGTACGCATCGACAAGGACTATGTTTTTGACACACTCGATGGCAAGCGTTCACTTGCCGATCTGTTCGATGGCCGCCGACAACTGCTCGTCCAGCATTTCATGTTCGCTCCCGGCTGGGGCCAGGGGTGTCCGAGTTGTTCCTACATGGCTGACCACAATGATGGCATGGTCGTCCATCTGGCGTATCGCGACGTCACATTCGTGGCCGTCTCCCTTGCGCCGCTCGCCGAGATCGAGCGCTTTCGCCAGCGCATGGGCTGGAAGTACAAATGGGTGTCGTCGCACGCCACTGACTTCAACTATGATTTCAAAGTCAGCTTCACACCACAAGAGGTCGCTAGTGGCCAGATCGACTACAATTATGGTGGCTGGCCTTACGCATATGAGGAATGGCCGGGCATCAGCGTTTTCTTCAAAAATGGCAGGAATGAAGTCTTCCACACCTACTCGTGCTATGGACGCGGCGTGGAAGTGATGATGGGCACCTACCGGATGCTCGATCTCGTGCCCATGGGCCGTGGCGAGAGAGACGTGGAATACAAGATGGAATGGGTGCGCCATCACGACCGCTATGGGCCGGCAGCGACAGCAAAAGCGGCAACCTCCGGCTCGATTGAGGGACTGTTGGACACGGTCGGGCGCGGGTGCTGCGACTGATGCCTCGGCGAGGAGAAACCAGATGACCGGGTTCAGTCAGAGGCGATTTTCTGGTGGCACGAACCGTTCAGAAGATCGGCGGCTCGGCCTTTCAGATTGCCTCCACCTTGCCGCCACGCCGACTTTCACTCTGATGGCATTGCTGACAGCTGTGTATGGTGGCGGGACGTCTTCGATGATGTGCATGGGGATGGCTGGCTCATCGCTGCCGGACAGCATGGGTTTCATGTATCTGCTGATGGGCGTTTTCCATGCGGCCCCATGGGTGAGGCTGGCTTCCCGCCCATAATACCCTGGACGCGGCATGACAAGCGCCTATTCGACTACGCTCCGGCTGGCGACATCACCAGCGCCACGTGGGGTCGCCGCGCTGGATCATGGCCTGTTGGCTCGATCAGTTCCTGACCGTGGCGTGGATGAACGAGCCCTGCGGCTGCGCACCGCTATCTGCCTGTAGTGCCTTGCCGAGTCGCGCCTGCCAGTCGAGATAGTAAGCGAGCAGGAATTGGGCCATGGTTCCGGCAGTCAGTAGTGAGGCGTCGTAAAGCAGTCCGCCGCCATGGATGAAGCGTAGAACCTGCGCCGACATTGCCAGCAGGGTGCCTGCAAGGAACACTGGCAGCGAACGGCGCCCGAGTACCACCAGCGGATGATCGAGGCTCCAGCGGAGCGCCGAAGAGACTGAGCATAGTGAAACCACAAGATAAGCAACAGCCAACACGTGCAGGAGCCGCGACAAGGACAGGAACGTCTTGTCGAAGCCGCCCAGCACCGGCGGCAGACCGAACCAACTGACGACGCCCCAAAGCGGAGTGCGCACCCACACCAACGCAAGGACGACATACACGCCGGCCAGCGCTACCGTCCAGCCCCTGACAGGTATCGTGCCGCCCCTTCGAACGTGCATGGTGCAGACAATTCCAATGGCAAACAGGAACTGCCACGACAGTGGATTCATGAACCAGAAACCGGGTTCGGGATAGTTGCGCGGGGCTATCTGCCAGATGCCGGCTGCCAACCATACAGCACCGGAAGCCGTCAGTGTCCCCACCGGCCAGCGCGACGCGGCCCAAAGCGCCAGCGGCGCCGCTAGCATGACTGCGGCATATACCGGCAGGATGTTGTTGTAGCCCAGCTGGTGACCGAGCGTGACGATACCAATTAATGTTTCTGGTGTTCGGGTGAAAATCGCATGAAGATTGATCTGGGTGAGAATGTCGGGCCGCTTCGTCAGCACCGCGCCAAGGCAGAATATTGCAATCGTCCCCAGGCTAATGACGATATGTGCAACATAGAGAATGCTGGCGCGCCGCCACAGTTTCAATATCTGCTTCAGCCGGTTGCCCCTCACGAACTGTGCCTCGTAGGCCAGCGCCACCGAAATGCCGGAGATGAGCACGAAGACTTCCGCGGCATCGGAGAATCCGAAATTTTTGTAGGTGAGCCTGTCCAGCATGTTGCCAGGGACGTGATCTATGAAGATGGTAAGCAGAGCCAGCGCTCGTAACACATCGATGCGTGTATCACGTTGGTTTGTGATGGGATTGGTCATGCAGTGCGAAGTCCCTGAAACCTTGCTGGGGCGCTCCCGGAAGTGGTTGTTCCTCCGCATATATCGGACACAAGGAGGGTTTAAACGGACCTACGCCAATCACCTTCAAACCGCCGCTGGAATATAGCGGTTTGAAGCCGGCAAAAATCAAAGAGTGAAGTTAAATCAGGTGGATGACAGTAGTATGACTGCCGATGAAGCAAATCCGGAACTACGTTGCCATCTCCCTTTCTGTTATCGTATGTACGGGCCGGAGCGAGCGACGAAGCGTGTGCTGGTGCTGTTGCACGGATCCGGCGTCGATGAGACGGTGCTTGTGCCTTTGGCGCGCGCGATCTCACCGAAAGCGAGGGTACTGGCTGTTCGCGGGCGTGTAATGCAGGATGGGAGCCGACGATGGTTCACGCGCACCACACCGACCACTTTCGACCAGAAAAGCATTGTCCGGGAGGCTCGAGCCTTCGCCCGTTTCCTGCCAGAGGTGGCGCGACAGGAAGGGTTTGACCTACGGACCGCCGTCTTTTTAGGCTATTCCAATGGCGCCAACCTCGTTTCCAGCATCATGCTGATCCATCCTGGGTTAATTCGCAGTGCCGCTCTGCTGCGTGCCATGCCTGTGCTCGATGATGTTCCAGCCGTCGATCTTGCGGAAATCTCGGTGCTCGTCGTCGCTGGCAAGCGGGATGTTACCTACGGGCCCTATGCGCCGGCCCTGAGTTCACTGCTCGTTCGCCATGGAGGTTCGGTGGAAACACACACTGTGCAGTCTGGCCACGAATTCAGCAATTATGACGCCGAGATTGTCCGTGCGTGGCTCGGTAGATTACTGGTATCACCCGCCGCTTAGCAGCGCTGTTGGGCCGAGCCGATCTTGAGATATAGCTGTCATAGTGACGGTGTATGCACTTTGCCATGCGCACCATTATTGTTCCTGATATCATCCGAGTTGGCCAGACCGACGACAATGTCATCGGGTTCGACCTGATCATCGAGGATCGGGCCGGGCACTTCTTTGCCCTGCAGATGGATATGGAAGCATGCCGCGCCCTGCGGCAGGCTGTGAGCGATCTCGAGCGGAAACTGGCGGACAAAGAAAAACCTGCCTCTCCTGCGGAAGAGGAGCCAACTGCCTGAAACTCACCATAAGATTGGCGCGGCGGGGAAGAGGAATGCTACACGGATAAGACCATCCCCGCCGGTTTGATCGGCTTTGGCGAGGCGCAAGTCCGATCTGAGCTGGCACAGGCTTTGGGACTGTTCCATCAATTGTAGACGCGGGCAGGTTTGGGGCGGGACGCCTTTCTCACGAAGAAGCAGCGTTCGGACTTGAACCTGAGGCATTCTTCCCGCAACTCGGGGCATTCCGCGTTCTGATTTCTCGTGGAAATCTCCAGCACACAAAATGCGGTTGAGACGGCTGCTTGAATGCCGGGAAACGAAAAGGGCATTCGCAAGCACCTGTTCGCACCTACCGGCTTCTGATCGCCGGTGGGTTCTGCCGCAGTGCATGGAGGCAAATTTTGATGGACGACGTGAAATTCACAACCGGCTTGACGACTGCCGCCGATACCCGTGTTGCATTTCGCGGCACGCCGTTTGTCGAGCGAACGGCGCTTTTGAACCAGAATGCCCTGTGGATGCGCTGGGACAGGAATATGGTCGTCGATACCTATTCCGACGTGGCCGAAGAGTTGATGGCGATCCGCAACAGGGTAGCCATGGGCGATATGTCGCCGCTTTCGAAATATGTCATTGCCGGAAGCGACGCTGAAAGGTTGATGGACAGCCTTATCCCTCGCGACATCACCAGGTTGAAGGTCGGTCAGATCTATTACGCGCCGTGGTGCGACGAGAAGGGCGATGTCGTCGGCGATGGCCTTGTCTTGCGCATGGACGAAACCACATTCCGTGTGTCAGCCGACCCGGGTTTCATCTGGTGGAAGAGCCATGCCGAAGGTCTCGACGTTACCGTCACCGACATAACGGATGATTACGGTATCCTCACTTTGCAGGGGCCACGGTCGCGAGACGTGCTACGTGCGGCCACCGGGAACGCATTTGACGAACTGCCGTTCTCGCGCCTCGGTGAGGTAACGATTGCCGGCCGCCAGGTTGAGGTTTTGCGCCAGGGCTTTACTGGCGAGCATGGCTACGAACTCTGGGTCAAGGCAGCAGACGGGACAGTGGTCTGGGAAGCAGTGGAGGCGGCGGGCGCGCCTTTCGGCATCTTGCCCGCAGGCGCCTGGGCTCTCGATCTGGCACGTCTCGAAGCGGGGTTGCTGATCGTAGGGTATGATTACACCAGCGCGGGACCGGACCATGGTGGGGCGGGGGTCCGGGCTGCAAGCAAGTTTCGTGCATCGCCATACGATCTTGGTCTCGATCGCTTGATCGACCTGCGCAAAACCGATTTCGTTGGCAAGGCAGCATTGCAGCGCATTTCGGCAACCGGCGATCACCGCAAGATTGTCGGCCTCGATATCGACTGGGTGCGGGCCGGAGATGGAGAGGGCCTGAAAGGCAGCGCTCCGGACAACCTTCGCCGTGTGCTCTGGTATCCGGTGCCCGTTCTTCATAACGGGGATGAAGTCGGGCATGCCTCAAGTGTCGCCTGGGCGCCGACCCTGGGCAAACTCGTGGGCTTCGGTCATCTGTGCGGCACCGCAGCCGAAATAGGCACGCAACTGACCCTGCGCTGGAACAGGGACGGTGAGATTGTCGACGTCAATGCGCGTGTGGTTGAGTTGCCATTTCTCTCGCTGAAGCGCGCAGAGGGCTGACGACCCGCCGATAGCATCGTCTCCGACTGTGCCGAGCAGATCGACCCCCAGGCAGGCATGGTGTCGTCATGGCGACGACCACCCTGACTTGCCCTGATGAACCAAGAGCAGATCATGACCCAAATTGGTGAACTCATTGCCGAAAAGCGATTGACTCTGGCCATAGCCCCAGGTGCGTCGATCGAACTCGCACCGGAGCAGGCACGCAGCTTCGAGCCTGATATCGAGCATTTTCCGCTGGGCTCGCGTGTGTTCCTCACTCATCTCACAGGCAAGCCCGAGGCAATTCAGGTGGAGGCGGCGCAACGCATCAAAGGCATGGGCTACGTCGCCGTACCTCACCTTGCGGCGCGCAATTTCAAGACCGAGCAGGATTTTGTCGACCTTGTCCGTGCACATAGCCGCAACGGCATTACCGAAGCCTTGTTCCTGGGAGGGAACCCGCCCCTGTTCCCTGGACCGATGAGCGAATCGGCCCAACTGCTCGCTCACCCCGTGCTTGACGACTCTACGATACAAACCGCCTTTGTCGCGGGTTACCCCGAAGGACACCCAAGCATCGCCAGTGCTGATCTGGCCGATGCCCTTCGCCGGAAGCTGGAGCTTTGCGACACCCGCTCGATCAATGCCAGGGTGGTCTCACAATTCGCCTTCGACGGCGGGGCCATCGGTGACTGGGCGCGCAGGCTGCATGAACAATACCCGGAACTCCCTGTCCATGTGGGCCTTGCCGGAGTTACGAGCCTGACCAAGCTCGTCAAATTTGCTGTCATGTGCGGTGTCGGCACATCCGTCGCAGCGCTGACTCGTTCAGCGAGCAGTGTCTTCAACATCATTTCCGACCGCAATCCAGCCGATGTGATCGAAGCCATTGCATCGAGCTATCCCGATCCAAAAAGACCGCTGCACCTCCACTTTTTCCCCTTCGGTGGTTGGGAAAAGACGCTTGCCTGGCACAGCGAATATCGCAGGTCCAATCGGACCCGGACCGGCAGGCCATGAACAAGCCCGTTGCTCATCCGACCTTCGTGCTTCAGCTTTCATGCGAGGACCGGCCGGGGATCGTTGCAGCGATCACGGCGCGGTTGGCCGATCTGGGAACCAATATCGCAGAAAGCAGCCAATACCGGGACCCGGCCTCGAACCGCTTCTTCATGCGTATCGCTTTCGCCGCCACGCTGGGTTCTGCGGCAGCCATCGAAGATGGCCTGCGACCAGTGGTGCAGCGCTTCAACATGGAAACGACGCTGCTGGACCGCAAGCGCCGACCGAAGATGGCCATCATGGTCTCGAAGTTTGACCATGCCATGCTGCACCTGCTTTATCAGATACGTGTCGGTTGGCTCGATGCCGAGGTGGTGGCAATCATCTCCAATCATGACGACAGCCGGGAAACGGCCGAGTGGGTGGGGGTGCCTTATCATCTGCTGCCGGTCGACAAGTACACCAAGCGGCAGCAAGAGGAGAGCGTCCTTTCCGTGGTCGAGGCAACCGGTGCCGACCTGGTCGTGCTGGCGCGTTACATGCAGGTGTTTTCGGACGATCTCGCCAGCCGCCTGTTCGGCAAGGTGATCAATATACATCATTCATTCCTGCCGAGTTTCAAGGGCGCCCGACCCTACCACCAGGCTTTCGAACATGGCGTGAAGCTGATCGGGGCAACGGCCCATTATGTTACCGCCGACCTGGATGAAGGCCCGATCATAGAGCAGGAAACAGAGCGGGTCTGGCACGGCATGAGCGCAGAGGATTTTGTTGCAGCCGGCCGCGATATCGAGAGCCGTGTTCTGGCTCGTGCCGTCAAACGACATCTCGAAGGCCGTGTCATGCTCAATGGACGCAGGACCGTCGTGTTCGCCTGAGCGCGCAATCCCGAACCGAAATGCATGCCGGCCAAAAAAAGGGGCTGACGCGGCCACGGAGCGTGGCGCGCGCCCACCAACAGGAGGACCCAAGTCATGAAGAACGGAACCACGCACCTGTTCGTGCCAGGCCCGACAAATATCCCCGATGCGGTGCGGCGTGCGATGAACGTCCCGATGCAGGATATGCGCGCGCCGGACTATCCGGAGCTCACACTGCCCCTTTTCGCCGACCTCAAGAAGGTATTCAGAACGGAGTCGGGAGTGGTTTTCATCTATCCCGGATCCGGCACGGGCGCCTGGGAGGCATCGATCTCCAACACCCTCAATCGTGGCGACCGGGTGCTGATGTCGCGTTTCGGTCAGTTTTCGCATTTGTGGGTCGACATGGCTGAGCGCCTCGGCCTCGTGGTCGATTGCGTCGATGTCGAATGGGGCGAGGGCGTGCCCGTCGAGGAATACCAGCGACGCCTGGGCGATGATAAGCGGGGTGAGATCAAGGCTGTGTTCGTCACCCAGAACGAGACCGCTACCGGTGTCACGTCCGACGTCGCCGGCGTGCGCAGGGCCCTGGATACCACTGGCCATGATGCACTCCTTTTCGTTGACGGAGTCAGTTCCATCGGTTCCATCGACTTCCGCATGGACGAATGGGGCGTCGATATTGCCGTCACGGGCTCGCAGAAGGGACTGATGCTCCCTGCCGGCCTCGGTATCCTCGCAGTCAGCGAGAAGGCGCTCGAGGCCCACAAGCAATCACGCATGGAACGCTGCTATTTCAGCTTCGAAGACATGAGAGCATCGTTCACGACCGGCTTTTTCCCATATACGCCTCCAACCCAGATGCTGCATGGGCTCAGAGCCGCGCTGGATCTGATGCTGGCAGAAGGGCTGGACAACATCATCGCTCGCCACCACCGGCTGGCGCAGGGCATACGTCAGGGGGTGCATGCCTGGGGGCTGAGGCTTTGCGCCAAGGAGGAAAAGTGGTGGTCGAACACGGTTTCGGCGATCGTCGTGCCGGAAAGCATCGATGCCCGGCAGGTCATTGCCAACGGTTACTCGAAATACCGCACTTCATTCGGCGCGGGCTTGAGCAAGGTGGCGGGGCGGGTATTCCGCATCGCGCATCTGGGTGATTTGAATGAAGTGATGTGTCTGGCGGCTTTGGCTTCCGCCGAAATGTCGCTCCGCGATGCCGGGGCCAGGATTGAACCCGGTTGCGGGGTCGCTGCGGCCCAGGAATGGTACCGAGCCGAGATCGCGCGCGATCTGCAGTCGCTGCGCGAATGTGCGGCTTGAGGAAAAGCAGATGACCAGACCCAAGGTGGTTGTTACACGCCGCTGGCCGCAGGAAATCGAAGAGCGGCTGGCCACGACATTCGATGTCACGCTAAATGAGACTGATCGCCCCTATGGCAAGGGCGAACTGATTGCGGCGTTGCAGGAGGCGGACGCCGTGCTGCCAACCGTTTCCGACAGGCTTGGTGCGGAGCTTTTCGCGAACGGCGTCCGGGCGAAGATCCTTGGCAACTACGGTGTCGGCTACAACCACATAGATGTGGTTGCGGCGAAGGCCGCGGGTATCGTTGTTACAAATACGCCGGCGGTGCTTACCGATGCCACAGCCGATCTGGCGATGACGCTGCTGCTGATGTGCGCTCGTCGCGCCAGTGAAGGCGAACGTGAGTTGCGCTCCGGCAAATGGACTGGCTGGCGTCCCACCCATTTGTGCGGCACTCAGGTCACCGGCAAGACCATCGGCATCATCGGCATGGGTCGTATCGGTCAGGCGATGGCGCGGCGCTGCCACCACGGTTTCGGCATGGAGGTTGCCTTCTACGACAGCCAGCCGGTTTCCGTTCCCGGCGTTCCGGCGCGGCAGTTGCCGATGGTGGAGGACGTACTGGCCGCAGCCGATTTCGTGTCGCTGCACTGTCCGGGCGGGGGCGAGAATGTCCATCTCATCAATGAGCGCCGTCTGGGCTGCATGAAACAATCGGCCTTTCTGATCAACACCGCACGCGGCGACATCGTGGAAGAAAACGCGCTCATCGATGCCCTTGAGCGGGGGATCATTGCCGGTGCCGGGTTGGACGTCTTCGAAGCCGAGCCCGTCATCCCGCCCGCATTGACCGGTCGCGAGGACGTGGTGCTGCTGCCCCATCTTGGCAGCGCGACAAGCGAGACCCGCATCGCCATGGGCATGCGGGTGATCTCCAACCTCACAGCCTTCTTCGAAGGGCGCACGCCTCCCGACGCCGTTAACTAGAATGCCAGGAGACAGGAACGTATGTCCGGCTTTTTCCAGCGTAACTTGAGGCGTCACGACCCTGCGATTGCCGGCGCAATCGCACAGGAGGTTGGGCGTCAGTCGTCAGAGATCGAACTGATCGCTTCCGAAAACATCGTTTCACCTGCTGTGCTTGAAGCTCAGGGATCCGTGCTGACCAACAAATATGCGGAGGGCTATCCTGGCCATCGCTATTACGGTGGCTGCCAATATGTGGATCTGGCTGAAGCTGCAGCAATTGAGCGGGCGAGCCGGTTGTTCGATGCGGCGCATGTCAATGTCCAGCCGCATTCCGGCGCACAGGCCAATGGTGCTGTCATGCTGGCTTTGCTCAAGCCGGGCGACACCTTCATGGGACTTTCACTTGCTGCGGGAGGTCATCTCACGCATGGCGCAAGGCCGACGATGTCGGGAAAATGGTTCAACGCCGTGCAATACGGCGTGCGGCCGGACGACAGCCTCATCGACTATGACGATCTGGAAACCAGGGCCATCGAAACGCGCCCGAAGCTGATCATTGCCGGTGGCTCGGCCTATCCGCGCATAATCGATTTCAGGCGCATTCGAGCCATTGCCGATAGTGTGGGTGCCCTGATGGTGGTCGACATGGCGCATTTCGCCGGGCTGGTTGCGGGTAGCGTGCACCCGAACCCCGTCGAGATTGCCGATGTGGTGACCACGACCACCCACAAGACATTGCGTGGCCCGCGCGGCGGCATGATCCTTACCAACGATGCGAGCATCGCCAAGAAGATAAACTCGGCGGTCTTCCCCGGTTTGCAAGGTGGTCCGCTGATGCATGTCATCGCCGCCAAGGCTGTCGCCCTGGGTGAAGCACTTGAAGAAGATTTCAAGCATTACGCGCGGCAGATGGTGGCGAACGCACGCATACTGGCCGCTACGCTGTCCGAGCGCGGTTTCGATATCGTATCGGGTGGCACGGATACGCATTTGATGCTGGTTGACTTGCGTGGAAAGGGTATCTCCGGCCGGAATGCCGAGGCAGCACTCGGCCGGGCCGGGCTGACCTGCAACAAGAACGGTATTCCGTTCGATCCGGCGCCACCTTCTGTCACCTCTGGTATCCGGCTGGGTACGCCCGCGGCCACGACGCGCGGTTTCCGGGAAACAGAATTTGCACAGGTCGGCATGCTGATTGCCGATGTTGTCGAAGCTGCTGGCACCGACCGTGCCGCCGAGCAGGAGCACATTGTGCGCAAGGCTGTCGAACGGCTCTGTGCAGAATTCCCGATCTACGCAGGACCCTCAACCTGACCTGAGCGGCCTTGCAGCCGGTGTGGCGCATTTGTCGCCACACCGGCCTTTTGCATTACCTGCAGATATGGATTTGCGAATCCCGGCTATTCGGACAATGCGGCGCCTGCCGTAACGTCACACCCTGATCGCCGCGCACAACAGAATCACGCCGGCCGCTTATCGGCATCCAGCGCCAATCGCCAATGGCGGGGGGACGATGCCGGCTGCCGGCCTGTGACGGCGACGGGTAGCCGGGAACGAGAACAAGAGCCGGCTGCATGAATGGGGAACAATTTCTATTAGGAGAGAAGCGGACAATGAATCGAAAAGTCATGCTTGGCTGCGTGCTGGCGATCGGCACGGCCCATGGTGCTCAGGCGGCAGAGACCGTCCCCATCGCAGACCCGGAACCGGTCGGTTACGTTCGTATCTGTGACGCTTATGGTGCCGGCTTCTACTATTTGCCGGGAACGGAAACCTGTCTCAAGATCGGCGGTTACCTTCGCTACGAGATCGGTGCAGGCGACCTGTTCGGGGCCGACCTGGACGGTGATGGCCGGGGTGACACCTATTACAAGCGCGCCCGCGCGGCGTTGAAAGTGGATGCCCGGTCCGAAACCGAGCTCGGCACGCTTCGCGGCTACATGCACCTCAACTTCCAGAACGATATCGACTCGTTTGGCACCGGCGAAACGATGGAGATCGAGAGCGCGATCATCGAACTGGGCGGTTTGCGCATCGGCGTTCATGACTCGCTGTTCATTACCTTCGTCAATTATGCCGGATACGTCTCCAAGGACGATGTCATCGGTTATGGTCCTTTTGCCACACAACAAATCGCCTACACTTACAGCAGCGAGAACGGGTTTACGGCGGCCGTATCCCTTGAAACGGGGTACGATCCATTTACCATCGACAGCTACATGCCGCATGTCGTGGCAGGCCTGTCCTATACACAGCCTTGGGGCGGTATCGCAGTGGTCGCGGCTTACGACGCGGTGGTCGAGGAATGGTCCGGCAAGCTGCGCCTGGATGCGACCATCAATGACAGGATCTCCGCTTTCGGCATGGTCGGCCTGAAGTCGGAGGGCAGCCGGCCTTATTCGGAGTTCTACGGCATCTGGGGTGGAAAATGGGCTGTGTGGGGCGGTGCCAGCATCACGACCTCCGACAAGGCCTCGGTCAATTTCCAGCTCTCATATGATGAAGATGAGAATTTCGCGGCGATTGCCAATGTTGCGTATCAGGTCGTTCCGAACCTGACGGTGACGCCGGAGATCGGCTTCTACGACAATTTCGCCGCCGACGATGCCGATATGATCGGCGGGTTCGTGCGCGTTGAGATGTCGTTCTAACGCCCGGCGACTTCGAGCTGACGAAACTCCTCAGATGCGACAGCTTGCGTCTGAGGAGCAATGCTCCGATGATTGAACGCGCTTGCATCGGAGGCAGGGCGGACATGGCCGCGCTGCGGGATACTGCGAAAGATCGATATGCGTTTGCCCCCGATTGATCTCAGCCGCGAAAACACCTTTGGAGAGTTGACCTATGAGAACGGCGGCCAGTATGGGCCGATCATGGGAGACTATCTTGCCTTCATTGTCGTGCACATAGGCAGTGCGACGATCGAAGCCGACGCAAGGACTGTGCGCGTTAAAGCCGGTCAATGTACCTTCTCATTGACGCATAATCGATACAACTACATGGCGGGTGAAGGGATGTTGTCGCATGTCACCTGGTGCGATGGTCGTCCCCAGAACGCCGGCTGGCTTTATCAGGAAGTGAACAATATCGCTCCTGTCATCGATGCGACGCCGCAAATCCAGACGCTGATGCAGCTTGGCGTCGATCTTGGCATCGGCGATCGCGACAGCCGCAGTGGACTGCGCGAAGCACTGACGAACGCATTGCTCAACGCCTACATCTATGAAGCCGGAGTCATTGCGGCGGAGAAGCCGGTTCCGCAAACGATCCTGCGCGCACGGCGCTATCTTGACGAGAATTTTGCCGGAGACATAACAATAGAACAGGTGGCCGAGCAACTGCGGGTAAGCCCGCAATATCTTGTGTCGGCCTTCAAAAAGCATATGGGAATGACGCCGGCTCGCTATCTCTGGCGCTGTCGCGTCGACTACGGCGCCCATTTGCTAAGGCGAACAGGACTGTCGATCAGTGAAATCGCCTACAAGGTCGGGTATAAGAATCCCTATCATTTCTCACGCCATGTGAAGCTGGCGTTCGATTGTTCGCCAACCGAACTTAGAGAACAGGCCCGGCTCGCCTAGATATTTTGCAGCCAGACAGAACGTCACAGCGCCTGCTGCGCCAGCTTCGTTCGGAGTGGTTTGGCATGGCGTTTTCCCTTGGAAATTGCAGGTTTCAACCTGCAATTCGTGTGAGGGTACATGCGCAATTCGGGAGGGTCGCCTGGGTTAATCAAGGATATGCCTGACTGAATAGCAGCTATTGTTGCATCCAGGCTGGCGTGAAAGCTTGAGGCTGGATTGTGGAACACAAACCAACGCCAAACAAGACCAAGGGGAACGTCGTTGGTTCAAGGATTCCGGCTCGCGCTACGCGGCCTGCAGGCCGAACGCGTGTCGGCGGATAGAACGGCTTTCGAACTAGTTGGGAGGAACTTTTATGGCACCGAATGTCACACGTCGCACGGCACTTCTGGGCTCGGCGGCAACGATGCTGCTTTCGAACTTTACCCCCGCATTCGCGGTCGAATCGGTGAAGCTCAGGATTGCTATCATCATGATGAACCGGGTCGATGTGGGTTGGTCCAGCACGCTTCTGGAGTCCCTTGAGAAGATCAAGGGCGAGATTGCGCCGTCGATCGACCTCTCGTGGGAGTATACTGATCCGCTATGGAATGAGGACGCCGAAAATGCGATCCGGTTCTACGCCGAAAGCGGCGAATACGATATTATCTGGGGACATGGCAGCTACTCCGACCAGATCAGGAAGCTGAATGCCGAGTTCCCGGACATCATGTTCGTGGTGACAGGTTCCGGTAATGCTCCCGTTGGGGCAAACCAATACTGGCTGTACAAGCGGCTGCATGAGCCTTCCTACCTGCTCGGGATACTGGCGGGTCGCACCACCAAGTCCGGGGTGATCGGATTGGTCGGTACGTTTGCGGCCGATGACGTCAATGATCAGATCAACGCCTATCTCGATGGTGCGCGCTCGGTTCGCCCCGATGTCAGGCACCGTGTCTCGTTTATCGGCTCCTGGTCGGACAATGCATTGGCGGCGGAACACGCCAATGTCCAGATCGCATCGGGCGCCGACGTCGTGTTCATGCTGACCGACAATTTCAAACCTTGCGAAGAACACAAGATCATGTGCTTTGCCAATATCAGCGATCAGAGCAAAAGCGCTCCGATGGCTCTTGCGTCCAGTGCGGTCATTAGCTGGGAGCCGGATCTCAGATGGCTTGTCGGTGAATGGCAAAAGCAAAAGGCCGGCGGCCAGTTTGGCGGAAATACGGAACCAAGGTGGTTCTCCATGGCAGAGGGCGGCACCGACATCGCGCCCTACCATGCGTTCGATGCCAAGTTGCCCGATGACGTGAAGCAGGAGATTGCTGTTGCCCGGCAGAAGATTATTTCCGGCGAGCTGGTCATCCCGGTGAACACGGCGGAGGTAAAGTGAACTGCATGGTGCAAGGCGTGCGCTCTACCGAGGTGGAAGAACTGCTCAAGGTTCGGAACCTCACCAAGAGCTTCGGCCCCGTCACGGCCAATGACGGTGTCTGTCTCGATGTCCGCAGGGGAGAAATACACTGCCTGTTCGGCGAGAATGGAGCGGGCAAGTCAACCTTGTCGGCTTGTCTCTATGGCTACTACCGGGTCGACAGCGGCGAGATCGTGTTCAAGGGCAAGCCGGTTGAGCTGAACTCGCCCGCCGACGCGCTTCGACTGGGGATCGGCATGGTGCACCAGCATTTCGTACTGGTCTCCAACTTTACTGTTCTCGAGAACATCATTGTCGGCAGTACCGATGTCGGCATCTTCCTCAACAAGGCGGACGCGCGCCACAAAGTGCTTGAGCTTTGCAAGGAGTGCGACATCGACATCGACCTTGATCGCAAGGTCTGGCAGCTTTCAGTAGGCGAGCAGCAATGGGTCGAAATCCTCAAGGCGCTCTATTTCGGGGCTGAACTTCTGATTCTCGATGAGCCCACCGCTGTCCTGACCCCACAACAGTCGGACCAGCTGTTCAGGATTATCACCGGCATGCGGGGTCGCGGTTTGTCGATCATCATCATCAGCCACAAGCTGCGCGAAGTGATGCAATCCGACCGCGTCACAATTCTGCGCAAGGGCAAGGTGGTGGCCACCGTCGATACGGCTGACAGCACGGCCGAGGCGATCACTGCGCTGATGGTGGGGCACAAGATCACCAGGCGCGTTCGGGATACGTCGGTTCTTGCCGCCGGCAACTTCCTGTCCGTGCAGAAAATCTGCGCCAAGGGCGATTGGGGAGAGGACGTGCTGGATGACATCAGCTTCGACATCGCCAAGCATGAGATTCTCGGGCTGGCCGGTGTTGCCGGTAATGGTCAAAAGGAACTGTTCGAGGTTCTGATGGGCGTTCGCTCCGCATGTGCGGGGAGGATTTCGCTCGATGGCCAGCCGGTCGTTGCCCCAACCGCGCGCGAAATGCTGGATCGGGGTGTCGGCTTCGTGCCCGACGATCGCTTCCTGGAAGGGTTGATCCCCCAGTTCGGAACAGCCGAGAACCTCGTCCTTGGTTGGCAGCGTGCTCCCGAATATCGGTGGGGACAGTTCCTTGACTGGCGCAAAATGGGCCTTTTGGCGCGCAGGAAAATCGAAGAGTTCAAGGTTGTGACGGCCTCGGCGGAGCTTCCGGTCGAACGGTTGTCCGGCGGCAATGCACAACGCGTCATTCTGGCGCGCGAGTTTCTTCATGCTCGCGGATTGCTTCTCGCCAATCAGCCGACACGCGGGCTTGATGTCGCCGCTTCGGAGTTCGTCTACGAGAAGATCCTTGAAAAGCGGGCCGAGGGCTTTGCTGTTCTGCTGGCCTCCGAGGAGCTCGACGACCTGCTGCGCCTTTGCGACCGGATTGCGGTGATCTGCAAGGGCCGCATCATGGGCATCGTGCGTCCGGAGGAAACGTCTTTGCTCGACCTTGGAATGATGATGGCGGGAGACGCCAGACAGCTTGAACGGACACTCCAATGATTTCAGTCCAAAGACGCTCGGACAGCAGTCTGAGCTGGAACATTGCCTGCTATTCGGCGGCCATGATCTGTGCCTTCGTCACGTCGGCCTTGTTGCTGGCTCTGTCTGGCGGTGAGCCGGTGAAGGCGTTCTCGGCGCTGTTCATTGGCGCTTTCGGCAGCCAGAATGCGCTTTACGGTTCTCTGGCAAAGGCCACGCCGCTGCTGCTTATCGGGCTTGGGACGATCATCGCCTTTCGGGCGAAGATCTGGAACATCGGCCAGGAAGGCCAGGTCTTTGCTGGTGCGATAGCGGCATATTGGATGAGCCTGTGGGTGACTTCGCTGCCCTATGGTTTGTCGTGGCTGCTGATCGTCGTTGCAGGCCTGGCCGGGGGCGGTGCGCTCGGCCTGATTGTCGGCCAACTCAAGGTTCGCTTTGGCACCAGCGAAGTGATCTCCACCGTGATGTTGAATTACATCGTCATCTACATTGTCATCTATCTCCTCGATGGTCCCTGGAGGGAGGTCGGCCAGAGCGTTTCCTACCGCCAGTCGTCGCCGATCGCTTCCGGGCTCGAGTGGCCCGTCCTGCTTGGGCAGGGAGTCGGCAAAGTGCATATTGGCTTCATCCTAGCGCTCGCTGCTACGGCCTTTTGTGCCGTCGTTCTGGGTCGGACGTCGCTCGGTTATGAGATCCGCGCCTTCGGCTCTAATTCGACCGCGCTCCGTTTCCGGGGCACCAATATCCGGCGCCTGCTGCTGGTCGTGATGATGATGTCGGGAGCACTTGCCGGTCTTGCCGGGGCCGGCGAGTTGTTCGGAACGTCGCATCGCCTGCGCGTCGAGACGTTGCTTGGCATCGGCAGCTCCGGAATCGTGGTTGCCATGGTTGGTGGCCTGCGCCCTAGCGGCGTAATGCTCGCGGCATTTTTCTTCGGGGCGCTGAAGAGCGGCGCCATATACATGCGATTGAAGAGCGGAACGCCTGCGGGCATCGTCTCGGCGATGGAGGGACTGGCGCTGCTGTATTTTCTCTGCGCCGCGGTTGCGACGAAGCTGCATGTGGTACGCGTCGGGGAGAAGGTCCATGCTTGATCTGCTGCAAGGTCCGCTGATTATCAGCATTCTGGCCGGTATGATCCGGATTGCCACCCCGTTGCTGTTCTCCGCCATGGGGGAACTGGTCACCCAGCGGTCCGGTATCTGGAATATCTCTGTCGAAGGTACGATGCTGCTCGGAGCCGTGGTCGCCTATTTCGTCGCCTCGACCACCGGGTCGCCGTGGATCGCGCTACTCGCGGCAGTGCTTGCCTGCGCCCTGATCAGCCTCATCATGTCTTTCATCACCATCGTGCTGAAGGCGGAACAATTCGTTGCAGGTTTGGCGCTGAACCTTCTGGCTTCCGGGCTTACCCTGTTCTGGTTCCAGACTTATATTATTGGTCGTGAACCGCCTAAGTTCATTGGTTTCGAGCAGGTAAACATTCCGTTGCTTTCCGAAATCCCATTCTTCGGCCCTATTGTCTTCTCGCAACGGCTTCTCACTTACGTCGCTTTCCTGATGCCGGTCGCGGTGTGGTTCTTCCTTTATCGCACCAGATACGGTCTGGAAATCCGCTGCGCCGGCGAGAATCCCAAGGCGCTCGACGTAAAGGGGCTGAGCGTCGGCCGGCGCCAGTGCCTGGCAATCATGTTCGGCAGCCTGATGTCGGGCTTCGGTGGCGCCTTTCTGATGCTCGGCTATTCCGACCGTTTCGTGCCCGACCTGATCGCAGGGCGGGGGTGGCTGGTCGTTGTCGCCATTATCGCGGGCAACTGGATGCCGTTTCGCGTGGTCGGCGCAATCTTCATCTTCGCGCTGCTGGAAGCTATAGCAATCCACGCTCAGGTCATCGGTGTGTCGATCCCTCATCATTTCTTCCTGATGCTGCCTTATGTGGCCTCGCTTGTGCTGCTGGCCGGGTTTAAATCGCGTACCCATCAGCCGGAAGCCCTCGGCGTGCCTTACAGCCGCGAGTGACGTCGGCAGCCTTCTTCCGACGCCGGCCGCGGTATAACGCGGCCGGTTCGGCTTTGGTCGACATTGGCACTGTTTGGTAAGCGTGGCGATGACCGGCAGGGTGTCTTGCCGGAACGCAAAGACGATCCCGCCTTTATTCTGAGCTGAACTGACGGGCTATCCCGTTAGGACTGCATAACCGCGTACCGGTTTGGCCCGATCTTTCTCAACCCACCCACTTTGGTCATCATATTCATTCTTTGCCTGCCAGATAAACAAGGCGTTGGTCAGGTTGCCGGACGGAATGGTTTTGCCAAAGATGCGGGGAAGTGAAGTGCCAGCATCTGGCGGTTTTGTGAGATGATGACGAGAACGATGATGGTGGCGAGATAGGGCAGGGCGGAAAGCAGTTCCGAGGGGATTGCGATGCCCAAGGCCTGGCCCTGTAGCTGGAGGATGGTCATGCCGCCGAACAGCCATGCGCCCATCAGCACGCGCAGCGGCCGCCAGGTGGCGAAGACAACCAGCGCCAGGGATATCCAGCCTTTGCCAGCCGTCATGTTCTCGACCCAGAGCGGCGTATAGGCGACCGACAGATAGGCGCCGGCGAGCCCGGCCATGAGTCCTCCGAACAGCACCGCCAGATAGCGGATGCGGATCACCGGATAACCGATGGCATGGGAGGTCTCCGGCGACTCGCCGATGGTGCGCAGGACCAGCCCTCCCTTGGTTTTGTACAGGAACCATGTGATGGCCAGGAACATCAGCAGGGCGAAATAGACCATCGGGTCGAAGCGGAAGAACATCGGCCCGATTACCGGAATGTCCGACAGGACGGGGATGTGGATGCGCTTGAGGGCATCGATCGGCGCAGAACCGAAGCCGCGCCCCAGGAATGCGGAAACCCCCGAGCCGAAGATGGCAAGCGCCAGCCCCGCCGCATACTGATTGGTGAGGAAGGTCAGTGCCAGCACGCCAAAGAGCAGCGATGCGGCGGCACCGGCCAGCGCGCCGGCGAGAATGGCGACGGGCATCGGCAGGCCGGCGATGACGGCCCAGAAGGCGAAGGCAGCACCCATCAGCATCATGCCCTCGATGCCGAGATTGAGAACGCCGGATTTCTCGACGACGAGTTCGCCGAGGGCGGCGAAGATCAGCGGGGTGGCGGCGATGATCGTGCCGGTGAAGATGGCGATGAAGAGATCCATCAGGTGTGCTCCGGAATGCGGCGAAGCCGGTAGAAGATGAAGAAGTCGGCGGCGAGCAGGAAGAACAGAAGGATGCCCTGGAAGATGCGCGTCAGCGCCGATGACAGGCCAAGGTTCATCTGAACGGCTTCGCCGCCGAGGAACAGAAGCGACATCAACAGCCCGCCCAGCACGATGCCGAAGGCGTTGAGGCGCCCGATGAAGGCAACGATGATGGCGGCGAAGCCATAGCCGGGGGAGATTTGCGGGGACAATTGGCCGAGTGGTCCGGCGACTTCCGCCATCCCGGCGATGCCGGCGGCCGCACCACCGGCAAGCAGGCCGGTCCATATGGCCGAGCTTTCGCGGAAGCCCGCATAGCGGGCGGCGAGCGGGGCCGCGCCGCTGACCTTCATCTTGTAGCCGAGGAAGCTGCGGTCGGTGAACAGCCACATCAGCACCACCGCAAAAATGGTGATGAACACTGATGAATTCACGCGGTAGGCGTAGTCGAGCGGCTCGAACATGGCGGCTGCCGGCAGAAGTGCGGTCTGCGGGTAGTTGAAGCCGGCCGGATCGCGCCACGGGCCATGCACCAACCACGACAGGAGAAGCGTGGCGATGTAGGTCAGCATCAGCGTGACGAGGATTTCATTCGTGTTCATCCGCGCGCGCAGAAATGCGGGGATCGCGGCCCAGGCCATGCCGGCGCAGGCTCCGGCAACGAACATCAGCGGCAGCAGGATCGGGCTTTCCGGATTGGGATAGAACAGCCCGACGCCGCATGCGGCGATGGCACCGATGATCAGTTGGCCCTCCGCGCCTATGTTCCAGACATTGGCCCGGAAGCCGACAGCAAGGCCACAGGCGATCAGGATCAGCGGCGATGCCTTGAGGAGAAGCTCGGAGAGGCCGTTCAATGAGCTGATCGGCGTGATGAAAAACGCCTGCAGCGCGGTTCCGGGGTCATAGCCGAGGCCGGCAAACATCAGCGAGCCGACAGCCAGCGTCAGCAGCGTCGCGACTACCGGAGCGGCGATGCGCATCAAGGTGGAGGGTTCCGGCCTCTGTTCAATTCTGAAGTGCACGTTCGCCTCTCCCGTTCGTTCCGTTGCCGCGATCGACCCGGGTCATCAACAGGCCAACTTCCTCGCGATTGGTGTTCGTCCTGATCAGCGGCGGTGACACCTGGCCCTGGCAAATGACAAGCAGCCGGTCGCAGATCTCGAAGAGCTCGTCGAGCTCTTCGGAGATGATGAGGACCGCCGCGCCCGCGCGGCTGAGATCGACGATGGTCTGCCGGATGAAGGTGGCCGCGCCTATGTCGACACCCCAAGTCGGTTGGGAGACAAGGAATAGTTTCGGCTCCAGCGCGATCTCGCGACCGACGATGAATTTCTGCAGGTTCCCGCCAGACAGACTTTGCGCGCTCGAGCCGGGACCGTTGGCCTTGACGTTGAAGCGCTCGATGATGTCGCGAGCGAAAGCGGTCGCTTTCTCGCGGTCGACCATCCCGTAGCGGACCAGCCGGCGGTGGCGGTTGGCCGTCAGCACCCCATTTTCCCATAATGCATGCGGCGGCACGGCACCGCGTCCGAGCCGCTCCTCCGGCACGAAGGCCATGCCGAGCTTGCGACGTTCGCTTGCATTGAGATGGCCGGCAGACTTGCCCGCTATTCGGATGGCCGCGGCATTGTCGTGCGTGCGCTCGCCGCTGAGCAGCGAGATCAGTTCCGCCTGGCCGTTGCCGGAGACGCCGGCGAGGCCGACGATCTCCCCGCCCCGTACATCGAAAGAGATGTCCTTGAGCCCGATGCCATATTGGTCGCGGCTGGGGGCGGTGAGGTCGCGAACCTCAAGCATCGGTGCCTCGCTCGGGGCAGGTGGGTCGACGCGCATCTGAGGCAGCTTGGAGCCGACCATCATGCGGGCGAGTTCGAGCGAGGTGGTTTCCTTCGGCCGTGCCGTCCCGGTCACCTTGCCGTTGCGCAGCACCGTGGCGCTGTCGCACAGCTCCTGTACCTCGTCGAGCTTGTGGCTGATATAAACGATGGAGCAGCCCTCCGCCGCGAGCTGGCGCAACGTCTCGAACAGCTTCGAAACGGCCTGCGGCGTCAGCACCGAGGTTGGCTCATCGAGGATGAGCAGTTTCGGCGCTTGCAGAAGGCAGCGCACGATCTCGACACGCTGACGCTCGCCGACTGACAGGTCGTGAACCCGGCGATGGGGATCGATCGGCATTCCGTACTGGGTCGACAATTTGGTGATCTGTCGGGCGAGGGTTTCAAGATCGAACAGGCTCGATACCGACAGGGCGATGTTCTCCACGACGGTGACGGATTCGAACAGCGCAAAGTGCTGATAGACCATCTCGATGCCGAGCGCTCGGGAACTGGCCGGATTGTGGAAATCGATCAGTTTGCCGTCGCACCAGATTTCGCCGGAATCGGCCTGGGCCGCACCGTAGATGATCTTCATGAGCGTGGATTTGCCGGCGCCATTTTCGCCGAGTACGGCATGGATCTCGCCGGGCATGATCGACATGGAGATGTCGTCATTGGCGACGATGCCTGGGTAGCTTTTTGTAATGTTGCGCAATTCGAGACGGGGAGTCATGGCCGGTCCTGCCTTAGCTGAATGCGGGTTGGACGGGGCAGAGCTGTGCACCGTGGCGGCCAGCCGCCACGGTGCCCGCTGCCGGGGCAGCTGATGATTAGCCGAGCTTGCCGATCATTCCCTGGACGAACCAGTTCATGCCGCGGATGTCGGTATCCGATAGCACCGAGCCGCCGGCAACCTTGACGTTGCCGTCCTGGTCCTTGACCTCGCCTGCGTAGGGGTGAACCTTGCCGGCGCCGATGTCGGCTTCCAGTTGCTTGAGCTTGGCGACAATCTCGGCGGGAATCGCTTCATTGTAGGGCGCCATCTTGACGACCCCTGCGGCCAGGCCGTCCCAGCGCGCCTCGGGCTTCCAGTTCCCTTCAGCAACGCCCTTGGCGGCGCGCAGATAGTCGCTGGACCAGTCGAGGGTAAAGGCGGTCAGCTGCTTGCCCGAGCCGAACCTGGCCATGTCGCTGGCATAGCCGATCGACCAGGCACCCCCTTCACCGGCCACCTGTACGCCGGTGGCGGTGTCTGTCATCGAACAGATGACGTCGCAGCCTTGCGACAGCAATGTGTTGGCGGCTTCCTTCTCCTTACCCGGGTCGAACCATGAATTAAGGAAGAGGGCGTTGCAGGTGATGTCGGGCTTGACGCTCTGGGCACCGAGCAGCAGCGCGTTTGCAGGACCCACGATATCAGGGATCGGGAAGCCGCCGATGAAGCCGATCTTGCCCGATTTGCTCATATGCGCACCAGCGGCGCCGGCCACATAGCAGCCCTCGTAGTATCTGGCCTCGAAAGTGCCGAGATTCGCAAGGTGGACGATACCCGAACAATGCTCGAACGCTGTCTTCGCGAACCGCGGTGCGACCTTCTGCAACGGTGTCCCGTGCGAGAAGGATGTGCCGAAGATCAACTGGTTGCCGGAGGCGGCGAGTTCGCGGAAGACGCGTTCTGCATCCTGCGGCATGAAGATATTGTCGATGGCGGTGATGGCGACCTTGTCGCCAAGCTCCGACTTGACGGCCTCGACCGCAAGGGCGTGCTGTTTGGTCCAGCCGATCTCGGCGATCGGCGAAACATAGACCACCCCGACCTTCAGCACCTCCTCGGCTCGTGCTGCGTCAGTCAGTCCACCAGCGGTCACTACCGACGCCGCAGCGCCGGTATATTGCAGGAATTGACGTCGGGTAAGGCTGTTCATTGAATTCCCTCTGTGGTTCTTGGCTGCCCGATTTGTGTTCCCCGGGTTCCGCCTGGATTGTTGTCCTACGTATGCGGTGGTCGGTTTGTGTTACTCATGGTCATGCGGATGCGGATGGTCGTGCGCCTTGCTGTTGCCTGAGGCCTTCTTCGCGGTCTTGGCGGGTTGCGCCGGCGACCTGGGTGCCGGAGGCGGGCCGGCACCTTCCTTTCCCAGATAGGGCGCCAGCGCCTCGGCCGGGGTCAGTTCGGGAAACACCTGTCGGTCCATGATATAGCCGCGCACCACCGCGCGATGATGGCTGTCGATAAGATCCATCGCCTGCCTGAGGCGCCCCTTCTCCAGCAGATCGACCAGCCGCGAATGGTCGTCCAGCAAGTTGCAGTAGTCGAAATCGGCGGTGATCAGCGAGCGCAGGAGGTTCGTGCGCCTGACGAGCTGGGCATGGATCTCCTGCATGACACGGTTGCGGCTCAACCGCAGGAAGATGGTATGAAATTCCTGGCCGAGAACGTCCGCGAGCGCATGATTGCCTGAGGCGTAGGCCTGCCGCTGCCGCTCCACGTGCTGGCGCAACTCGGCCCAGCCTGCGGGACCGAGACGGTCGCAGAGCTGGGCGGCCACGCCTTGCTCCACAAGCGTCAGGGCATCGTAGATTTCGATCGCTTCCTGTATCGAGGGCTTGGCCACGAACGCGCCGCGGTTGCGTTCGATCTGCGCCAGACCGTCATCCGCCAGCCGGATGAGTGCCTGGCGAACCACGATCCGGCTGACCTCGAATATCTCGGAAAGCTCCCGCTCGCCGAGCTTGCAGCCCGGCACAAGCCGATGCTCGATGATAGCCCGGGTCAGCGTGTCGGCAATGGACTGTGAGCGGCTGCTCATAAGACTTTGTCTCTCCCTCCCGTGTCCCAGGGAAGCCAGCCCATGGCGTGTTGGCTGGCAATTTAGCTTGCCGTGCGCGGCAGCACATATCCGTGATTACGAAGTTCATATCGGTATTCAATCAAATGAATGTGTCAATTCAAAAAGCCGAATTTGGAGAAAAATATCTATTGATTGATATCCAATCATATGTTTCCAATAAGCCAATAGCGAGCTAGGTTCATGGGGAAGAGCTAGCCAAGGGAGGGTGCGATGAACACGGCAACCCTTTGTAATGACCGGGTTTTGCTTAACGATTGGCATGTGATTGCCGATCAGGTAAACCTGTCATCCGACAAGCCATTCAGTACACGTCTCTTAGGGGTGGATCTCTCCATCCACTGTCGTGGCCGCTACAAGCGCGAAGTGATCCGCGACGACACCGGAGAGGAAGTCAAATCGATCAACCGCTATGGTTTCGTGTGGGCTTGCCTGGGCAAGCCATGGCGCGACATCGTCTTTGTGCCCGAGGCTGAAGAGGGAGATCGCCATCTGGTTACCGGCGGATCCATAGCCGTCAGGGTGTCCGGCCTGCGCGCGGTCGAGAATTTTCTCGACATGGGGCATTTTCCCTTCGTCCATACCGGCTGGCTCGGCGACGAGCCGCATACGGAGGTGGCTCCTTACAAGGTCGAAATTACAGATGCAGACGAGTTGCTGGCCACCGAATGCCAGTTCTACCAGCCGATGGCCTCGCCGACGGCCAGCGACGGTTTCGTCGTCGACTATGTCTATAAGGTGATCCGCCCTTACACAGTGGCGCTGTACAAGAGCAATCCGATCCAGAAGCATCGGCTGGACGTCATTACGCTCTTTGTCCAGCCTGTGGACGAAGAGAACTGTGTTGCGCATCCTTTCCTCTGCTATCTCAAGGATGGCATCGAAGAAGCTGGTGTCCGCAGCTTCATGCAACTGATCTTCGCACAGGACAAGCCGATCCTCGAAAACCAGGTGCCGAGGCGCCTGCCGCTCGATCCGCGTGCTGAAACCCCGATCCGCGCCGATGCAGTCGCCGTTCTTTACCGGCGCTGGTTGCGCGACAAGTCGGTCACCTACGGTGCGATCCCCGCACGGATGTGAGCTGTGGCTTCTGAAGGAACTGAATATGATGAAACCGCGATGCACGGATCGGGTGATCCTCGACCTTTGGCACCCGCTGGGGGCCATATCGGAGGTGCCTGTCGGAGTCGTCGTCGACACGATGCTTCTTGAAGAAAAACTCAGCTACGCCGTCGACGACAAGGGGAATGCCGCCGTCTGGCGTAACCGCGCCGATCTGGCCGAAGGGAGCCCGGTCGATATTGCCACGATTGCCGATAAGCTGCCGCTGAGGCTCAGCTACGGCTACATCTGGACTTCGTTGGGCAATCCGCCAGCCGAGTTGTTTCCCATTCCGGAGTTCGAAGAGGCCGATCGCCGCAAACTCAACGCGGCGACAATCGGCGTTAATGTCTCGGCGCCGCGGGCGATCGAGAACTTTCTCGACATGGGCCATTTCCCCTATGTCCACACGGACATCCTTGGCGCCGAACCGCACACCGAAGTGAAGGAATACGATGTCGAGATCTCCGTCGATCGTGACGAGATTCTCGCGACGCGCTGCCGCTTTTTTCAGCCGATGGCCTCGACCACTTCAACTGAGGGTGCCGACGTCGACTACATCTATCGTGTGCCGCATCCCTATTGCTCGGTGCTCTACAAGTCGAGCCCGGTGGATGAAAAGCGGCTGGATGTCATCGCCGTGTTCCTGCAGCCGGTCGACCAGGAGCATGTGCGTGCCCACATGATGCTGTGCATCCTCGACGAGGACAACGAGGACAAGGTCATCAAGCGCTTCCAGCAGACGATTTTTGGGCAGGACAAACCAATTCTGGAGAACCAGTTCCCGAAGCGCCTGCCGCTCGACCCGCGTTCCGAAACGCCGATCCGTGCCGATAAATCGGCAATCGCATACCGCCGCTGGCTCAGTCAGAAGGGCGTGACCTACGGGGTCATCCCGGCAACGACCTGAGCGCGAGCCACGCACTAGAGCTTGGAGACTACGATGTTCGATACCGCCAAGACCAGATGGCATCCCATTGCTGCGTCTTACGATCTGCCATTCCGCCATGTTTTCCATGGCCAGTTGCTGGGGCGTGAATTCGCTGTCTGGCGGGCCGATGACGGCTATGTCAATATCTGGGAAAACCGATGCCTTCACCGAGGCGTGCGCCTGTCGATCGGCATCAACGACGGCCGTGAATTGAAGTGCCAGTACCATGGCTGGCGCTATTCGAACCGCACGGCTGGCTGCACCTATATTCCGGCACACCCGGCAGATGCACCGGCCCGCACGATCACCAACCGCACCTTTGCCGCTGTGGAGCGCTACGGCCTGGTGTGGTCGGCCGAGGATTCCTTGGGAGAGGTGCCTGAAGTTCCCGGTCTTGCCGAAGGCGATCTGCTTACTCTGCGCGGCATTCCGGTCAACGCTCCGGCCGATCTCGTGGCTGCCAGGCTCAAGGATTACCGTTTCCAGCCGATCGGCCAGCTTGATGGTGATGCCTCGCGGGTCTCGGTGGAAGCCGCCAACGAGTTTTCCGTGGCGCTGCGCGCGGTCGAGGAGGGCAGCGCGACGCTGGCCGTCTTCTTTGTGCAGCCTGTGGATTCCAATCGTTCGGTGATCCGTGGCGTGCTCGACGGCAAGGTTGAAGGCGCGATGCGCCTCGCCGTTCTGCACCATCACAACGATCGACTGTCGAAATTGCGCGAGGAGATCGAACGCGAGGCATCAATCCAACCTGCGCCGGCGCCTCTGGAGCCGGTGATCGAACGGCTCTCGCCCGAGCTGGCCGAGATGCCGGAAGAGACCAAGCATGGCCGCAAGGCGACGATCCGGGTCGAGGTGGCGCGGAAGTGGCAGGCAGCGGACGGCATCGCCGGCTTCGAGCTCAGGCCCATCAAGGGTCTGCTGCCTACATTCCAGCCGGGTGCCCATGTCGACGTGCACATGCCGAACGGATTGATCCGCCAGTATTCGATCACCAACGGCCCGGGCGAGAGCGACAGCTATGTCATCGGTGTGAAGCTTGAACGCGACTCCAAGGGTGGTTCGACCTGCATGCACGATACGGTGCGACAGGGTGACGTGCTGGCGATTTCCGAGCCGCGCAACAACTTCCCGCTGCGGCGGGATGCGGTGAAGACCATCTTCGTGGCGGGGGGCATCGGCATTACGCCGCTGCTGGCGATGGCGCAGGCTCTCCAGAACCAGAACCTTGTTCACGAACTGCACTATTTCGCCCAGAACGAGGCGCAGATGGCGTTCCCCGAGAAGACCGGTGTCCTCGGGGAGGCATTGAAGCCGCATCTGGGGCTTTCGCCCGAGCAGACTGGCGCGCAATTGCGCGAAATCCTTGCCGGTTACCGGCCCGGCACGCATCTCTACCTCTGCGGTCCCGGTCCGATGCTGGAGGCCGCGCGGTCCATCGCCGCCGAACTGGGCTGGCCGGATACCGCGGTGCATTTCGAATATTTCAAGAACACCAATGTCATCGACGACAGTTCGACCTTCGAGGTGGCTCTGGCTCGCTCCTGCATGACCCTCAAGGTGCCGGCCGGCCGGACCATCCTCGACGTCATGCGCGAGGCAGGGATCGATATGCCCTCGTCCTGTGAGCAGGGCGCCTGCGGGACATGCCTGGCCACTGTCATCGAGGGCGAGCCCGATCATCAGGATGTCTATCTGAACGATGCCGAGCGCAAATCCGGTACCAAGATCATGACTTGCGTGTCGCGGGCGAAGTCGGCGCGGCTCGTTCTCGACCTTTAAGGAGTCCTGCCGATGATCACGCTCTACGACTATGAACTGTCCGGCAACTGCTACAAGCTCAGGCTGCTGATGAGCATGCTGGGTGTCGAGTACAAGACGCTGCCGATTGATTTCTATCCGGGCCGGGAACACAAGTCGGAATGGTTCCTGAAGATCAACCCGCTGGGCCAGTTGCCGGTCATCGACGATGATGGGGTGGTCTTGCGCGATGCACAGGCGATTCTCGTCTATCTGGCGTCGAAATACGACCCGTCGGGTCGCTGGTATCCGCGCGAGAATCCGCATCTCCTCGGCGAAGTCAGCCAGTGGCTTGCTTTTGCCGATGGCATCACCGGCACTGCATCGGCAGCACGTCTCCATGATGCGCTGTTCTATGAACTCGATGCCGAGCTTGCTCGCGCTGGCGCTCATCGTCTGTTCCGCATCCTCGACGAGCATCTATGGTTCGGCGAGCAGGAGGGGCGTGACTGGATTTGTTCCGCCCCGCACCCGACGATCGCTGATATCGCCTGCTTCCCCTACATCATGCTGTCGGAGGAGGGGGGCATATCCCGGCAGGATTACCCGGCCATCCGGCGCTGGTGTGATCGTGTCAAGCGGCTGAAGGGGTTCACGGTAATGTCCGGGGTGTTCCCGGCCGGGCCGGCCAAGGCCGCTTAAGTCTTAATACGTTCAACGGGCTTCGCCCGGCATCAGAGATTATTTGGAGTAGGAAGCCATGAAAACGCGTGCCGCTGTAGCCGTTGGAGCGGGCAAACCTCTGGAGGTGATGGAGGTTGACCTTGAGGGCCCGCGCGAGGGCGAGGTGCTGGTCGAGGTCAAGGCGACGGGCATCTGCCACACCGACGAGTTCACCTTGTCGGGCGCCGATCCCGAAGGCATCTTCCCGGCCATCCTCGGCCATGAGGGGGCCGGCGTGGTGGTCGATGTCGGCAAGGGGGTGACCAGCCTGAGGAAGGGCGATCACGTCATCCCGCTCTACACGCCCGAATGCCGGTCCTGTCCGTCGTGCCTGTCGCGCAAGACCAACCTGTGCACGGCCATCCGCGCCACCCAGGGGCAAGGCTTGATGCCGGACGGCACCTCGCGCTTTTCGGTCGGCGGCGAGACGATCCACCACTATATGGGCTGCTCGACCTTCTCCAACTTCACCGTGCTGCCCGAGATCGCGCTGGCCAGGGTCAACCCGGACGCGCCCTTCGACAAGATCTGCTACATCGGCTGCGGGGTGACGACCGGCATCGGGGCGGTGATCAACACCGCCAGGGTGGAGATCGGGGCGACGGCGGCGGTGTTCGGGCTGGGCGGCATCGGTCTGAACGTCATCCAGGGGCTGCGGCTGGCCGGGGCCGACATGATCATCGGCGTCGATCTGAACAACGACAAGAAGGAATGGGGCGAGCGGTTCGGCATGACCCATTTCGTCAACCCGAGCGAGGTCGAGGACGTGGTGGCCGAGATCGTCAACCTGACCAGGCGCGGGGCCGATCAGATCGGCGGGGCCGACTACACCTTCGACTGCACGGGCAATGTCAAGGTGATGCGCCAGGCGCTGGAGGCCTCGCATCGCGGCTGGGGCAAGTCGGTGGTCATCGGGGTTGCGGGGGCGGGCCAGGAGATCGCGACGCGGCCGTTCCAGCTGGTCACCGGGCGCAGCTGGATGGGCACCGCCTTCGGCGGGGCGAGGGGCCGCACCGACGTGCCGCGGATCGTCGACTGGTACATGGAGGGCAAGATCCAGATCGACCCGATGATCACCCACACCATGCCCCTCGACGACATCAACAAGGGCTTCGACCTCATGCACAGGGGCGAAAGCATCCGAAGCGTGGTCGTGTACTGAAACCGACGTCCGGGCGAGCAAGAAAGCAGGCCTCCCGCTTGCCTTGCGTGTTCCCAAAACAGCCCGGCGTGTGCCGGCGGTGTGATTAGGGTTCTTCCCGATCACACTGCCGGCCTCTTCTTGTGGTCCACGGCGGAAAGGCTGATTGCCTGTCCCTTGGGATGATAAATTGATATGGGAATGCTGCGATGATGAAGACAGTTTCGAGCGCGAAGGCGCATGGCGGCCTCCAGGGTGTCTATGCGCATGCCTCGGAGACCTGCGCCTGCGAGATGACCTTCGCGGTGTTCGTGCCGCCGCAGGCCAAGGAGGGGCCGGTGCCGGTGCTGTGGTACCTGTCGGGGCTGACCTGCACCCATGCCAATGTCATGGACAAGGGCGAATACCGGCGCCTGGCGGCCGAGCTCGGCCTGATGATCGTGTGCCCCGACACCAGCCCGCGCGGCGAAGGGGTTCCCGACGAGAAGGACAACTGGCAGTTCGGTTCCGGCGCCGGCTTCTATGTCGATGCCACCGAGGCGCCCTATGCGAGGAACTATCGCATGTATTCCTATGTCACCGGGGAGCTGCCGGCGCTGGTCGCCGCCCATTTCCCCGCCGACATGGGCCGGCAGGGCATTTTCGGCCATTCGATGGGCGGCCATGGCGCGCTGACCATCGCGCTGAGGAACCCCGACCGGTTCGCAAGCTGCTCGGCCTTCGCGCCGATCGTCCAGCCGAGCACGGCGGGATGGTCGCGGCCGGCGCTGGAGAAATATCTGGGGCCGGACGAGGCGAGCTGGCGCGGCTGTGACGCCACGCTGCTGATCGCGGACGGCCACCGCTTCCCCGAACTGCTGGTCGACCAGGGCACGGCCGACGGCTTTCTCGACGAAGGCCTGCGCCCGTGGCTGCTGGACGAGGCCTGCCGCGCGGCCGGCATGGAGCTGACGCTGCGCATGCAGGACGGCTACGACCATTCCTACAACTTCATCTCCACCTTCATGGACGACCACCTGAAGTGGCACGCCCAGCGGATGGGGTGAGCCTCCTTGGGAAAAAGTAATCCCAGCCGGGTCTATATGGTTGCAACCAACCTAGCGACCGCTCCGGAGCTATTTTTTCAACCGGGCAAATGGATTCTGCCTACCATCCTCTGCCACGCTTCCCGGGGCACCTAAACCTCTACCGCATTGTGATCCGGATCGGCCTCAGATGGCCTGGGTTCCCGATTTCATATGTACCCGGATGACCCGCCTACAGCGTCCGAAATCCAGACAACCAGTCAAGGCTTTCCCCGGTCGGACCGTTGGGACGGTATTCTGCCCCGACAGGCCGTGTCCAGCCGAGAGCGCGGATATGCGAAAGGACGGAGCGGTAGTCAACCTCACCTTGGTCGGGACGCCCTCGTGTGGGTACGGAAGCGATCTGCACATGGCCGATGAGCGGCAGCAGTGCCTCGAAGCTGCGGCAGATATCGCCGGCCGTGATCTGCTGGTGGTAGACGTCGAACATGAGGCGCAGTTCCGGCAGGTCCAATTCGAGGATGATGGCCTGCGCCGCAGCGGCGGTGCGCAGGAAATAACCCGGCGCATCATAGGGGTTAAGCGGTTCGATCAGGATCGTGATGCCGTGTTCGCGCGCCTTTGCACAGGCATAGCGAAGATTGTCCAGGAATGTCGCATGCGCCTTGGCGCCTTCGGCGATGCCGGCCATGGCATGCACCGCCTCAGTCCGGGTCGCGACCGCATAGGCAATCGCCTCGTCGATCGCCGCGCGCGCTTCTGTCTCCCGGCCGGGCAAGGCAAGCAATCCGTTCTCCCCCTCGCGGCCGCGCCGCGTATTGAGGCCGAGCATGACAAGACCGGTTTCGGTCAGTGCGGCTGCCACTTCCTGCGCTGGCGTGTCGTAGGGCCAGTGGCATTCGACGGCATCGAAGCCTGCCTCCCTGGCTTGGCGAATGGCCTCCGGCAGCGGCAGATCGTTCCACAGGAAGCCGAGATTGGCGGAAAATAACATGAGGGCTCCAGACGTTCGGGGGCGAATCTTGTTGGAGGAGACGCGAAAGCTTCGGCGCAAGCGGAGATTGTCGCGGGTAAGGTTCTACGCGCGCCCATCAAGCGCATGCCATGCAGGAGCGCCGCCTGCAACCGGCAGCATGCTCGATGCCGGGCGATCTGTAGTCGCCGGCACTTGGAAACAGAAGTGTCTCGGCTCACGCTTTCGCATCGGCTTTCAGCGCACGAACACCGCGCCAGGCCGGCGGGAAGGGCGGCCGGGCGCTGGGGGAGAAATCCGGCGCCCGGCTGCAGGTCGAATGGGGAGGATCATTCGCCCTTGATATAGACGACGTGGGTCTCGGTAAATTCGTAGAGACCGTGCTTGCCGTCGGCACCGCCGATGCCCGACTTGCGACGGCCGGCATGGAAGCCCTGCATCGCCTCGAAGTTCTCGCGGTTGATATAGGTTTCGCCGAATTTCAGTTCGCGTGCCGCCTTCAGGGCCGAGTTGAGATCGCGGGTGTAGATGGACGAGGTCAGGCCGTATTCCGAATCATTGGCCAGAGCGATCGCCTCGGCAAGGCTGTCGACGGCCTGGATCGGCAGGACCGGACCGAAGATCTCGCGGCGCATGATGTCCATGTCGGCAGTTGCGCCAGTCAGCAGCGTGGGCTGGTAGTGGAAGCCCTGTCCGCGTTCGGCGATCTTGCCGCCGGTGACGATCTGAGCCCCCTGCTTCCTGGCCAGGTCCACGGCGTCGACCACCTTGTTCAGCCCGGCCTCGTTGACCAGCGGACCCATATGCAAGTCTGCCTCGACGGACGGATCGCCGTAGCGCGTGCTCTCGAACAGGACCTTCAGCTTCGCGACCAGGGCGTCGTGGACGTCGCGCTCGACATAGACCCGCTCGGCGCAGTTACAGACCTGCCCGGTGTTGATGACCCGCGAATCGAAGATCGCCTTGGCAGCGAGATCGAGATCGGCATCCTTCAGGACGATGGCCGGAGCCTTGCCGCCCAGTTCCAGATTGACGCGGGTGAGGTTCTTGCCGGCCAGTTGCATGATGTGCGAGCCCGTGGCCACGGAGCCGGTAAAGGTGATGAGGTCGACGCCCGGATGGGAGGCCAGCGCTTCGCCGGAGGTGCGGCCGCGGCCACCGATCAGGTTGAAGACGCCTTTCGGAAGATCGGTCTCGGCGACCAGTTCAGCGAAGATGAAGGCGTTGATCGGCGTTTCTTCACTCGGCTTGATGACGATCGTGTTGCCGGTCACCAATGCCGGCGCCAGCTTGCGCGCAATCAGGAAGAAGGGGAAGTTCCACGGCAGGATGCCGGCAACGACGCCCACCGGCTTGCGCAGCAGAAGCATGGTCTCATTCGGACGGTCCGACGTCAGAACCTCGCCTTCGATCCGGCGGGCCCATTCGGCCATATAGTCGATGTAGTCGGCGGTGAAATCCACCTCGACCTGCGCCAGGCTCTGAACCTTGCCCTGTTCCTTTACAATGATATCGGCGAGGGCGATGCGGTTTTCACGGATCTTCCCCGATATCTTGCGCAGATAGCCGGCGCGCTCGATGGCGGGCAGGCGCTCCCACGCGCCCTGCGCCGTGCGGGCCGCGATGACAGCGCGGTCGACCTCGGCGGCATCGGAATTCGGCACGCGGGCGATGACGACCCCGGTGGCGGGGTTGGTGACCTCGATCAGGCCGGACGTGGCATCGGCAAAGGCGCCGTCGATATAGTTGCGATAGGCACGATCAAGGCCGATGAATGCATTGGCTGTCATGGTCTACTCCTCGGATGGTCGCAGGAAAGCGAAGGGAAAGGCAGGGGTACGCGGCAGATCGCTCCGCCGCGCGGTATCGCATCTGCCGTCAGGCTGGTTGCCGCTGACCGGCGGGCAAGGGAGCACCCTCGACGGTACCGGTGTTGATCCAGTGTTCTTCGGCTGCCGGCGAGATGCCACGTCTCTGCTGCCAGCGCGACACTGCCATCACAAGGAACGGGACGAGAAGCGCGGTGGTGATGGTCGCGGCGGCGACCTGGGAGGTCGATATCGCCTCGATCGCCTTGTAGCTCGGGTCGAGCAGGGCGACGGCGGCCGGGGTGGCGACGGCATTGCCGGCCACGGTCGATTCCGCTGCGCCTGAGATCAGGTTGCGGGTGGCAGGTGGACGGCGGGTGATGATGTGCATGACGTGCAGGAACAGCATGGCAAACATGCCCGAGCAGATGACAGTGCCGATGCCAAGGAGAATGCCCTGCATGCCGGCCTGCAGCAGCATGGAGAAATCGATGCCGCGGCCGACGACGAAGCCGAGGAATGGGATCAGAAGCATTTCGCCCGGCGCCAGGAATTCGCGCGCCTTGGACGAATTGTTGCCAACGATGAAGCCGATGACGAGCGGCAGGAGGCAACCGATGAGCATGGTCATGGGGAAGGCGGCAAGGCCGGCCGTGCCGAGGATCAGCAGGGTGATGAAGGGGCCGTCGTTGAGCGAAATGACCGACACCGCGCCGCGGTCGGATGCATTGCCGAACTGCTTGGTGAGCGCCACGTAGAGCGCGGAGTTGGAATTGGTCATGCCTGCGATGATGGCGAGCGGGGTAAGACCCCATAGCGTGCCGCCCGGCATGTAGAAAGCCACGAGCAGGCCGATGCTGCCGCCGATGAAAGCCTTGCCGAGCAGGATTGCCGTGCCCTTCTGCAGCGTGGCCGAGGTTTGGCGGAAATCGATCTGTGCGCCCATGCAGAAGAAGAACAGACCAAGCAGAGCGCCCGTTCCATCCCGGAAGAGTGCCGTGGTGAAGCTGCCGACGGCCAGCAGTTCCGGCCAGAATGTATTGATGGTTGCGCCCAGGAACAGGGGCACGATCATCATGGAGCCAGGAACTTTACCAAGGATGCGGCCGATCGAGGCAACGATGCCGCGATCCTCGTTTCTTGCCGAACTCATTTATTCCTCCCAAGTGAATTTACAGATGAATGATGTGGCAACCGACCGTTCCGGAAACCGCGCAGCCGACATGTATCCAGCCGCACCTGCATGCATCGGGTTCCTCATTCCGGTACGGTGGCGTCTCCCCTCCCGTCAGGCCAGTTCGAGACCTTGGCGCAGCTCCTTGTTCCAGACGAAATGGGCACGGGAGACGACTTCCTCTGCCGTCATGACAGGGAAGCGGATATCCTGAAGGCTGCCTTCATAGGCGACATATTCTTCCGCCCGGGAAAGCAGCTCCGTTTGCTCGGTCGCGAAGAATCTGGTCTCGTCGGAATAGTTGTAGATCATCGTGAAGCGTCCGTCGGAGACGGTTCCGTCGGGCAGCTTCACACCTGCGGGGCAGGCGTTCCACGTGTGGGGAACCCCCGGTGGGATGTCGACTAGGCTGCCCGGCGCCACCACGAAATACTCGCCGCACAGTTCCGTGACGCCCACGCCGTTGAGTACGAGAATACGCTCGGGCAGCATTTCCAGCTCGCCCGTCGCCTCGTCGCGGATCATGTGCACATGGCGCGGCAGTCGGCAGTCGGGATGGAACTCGATAAAGCCGAACTGGCCTTCGAAGGAGAGCTTCGCCCCTTCGTCGTGACCTGTATAGAGTTCATGCATGGTGACCGGGAAGCCAGCCAGCGGAATCTTGATATTGGCACCCGTACCGTGGGTCACGCGGGTTCCATTGTCGAGCTTAACGCCCAGAATCTGTCCCTGAACCGGGAAGGCATCATGACGCGCCATATCGGTCCTCTCTTTGCTAGGATTTCACGTTTGGCCGCCGGAGCGGCAGGTTTCAGACGGCGGCGAGGAACTGCCGCTCCATCTCCTTGCGCAGCCGGATGGTGGCATCTTCGGCGTCGTATTCGACATCCGACCAGCAGACGACATGGCCATCGTCTATATCGCGCTTGAGCTTCATGCCATGGGCAAGGCCGATCGGCACCGCGTCGAGCTTCGAGGAGGTCGCGGCGGGGATGACCTTGCCGTACACGGTGTAGCCACCTTCCCCGTCGAGGATCTCGCCCCCGGTCAGCTTGCGCTTGGCAACGGCGATGACGTCGGCGCTCCAGCCCCTGGTGCGGCCGGTGGGTTCCTGGCGGGTCGCGATTGAGGCGATCGACACGCCCAGTTCCAGACCGATCAGATGGTAGGGCTTGTAGGTGGCGGCGAAGCGGCCGGTGGAGTCGGTGAGAAGGCCATACTGCTTGAAGCAGTCGCGGACATATTGCGTCTCGCCCTCAATCACTACATAGACGCCCCAGCGAAGGTCGCGGAAGACCGGACGGCCGTCGCGCTCGATTGAGGACACCACCTCCACGGTGCCGCGACGCTCGAGGATGCCGCCATACTCCTGCGGGCGGAGTACGGTCTGCAGGTCATCCGCGCCGCAGGCCGGGAAGAGCAAGCCGTCATCGGGTGGCAGCAACTCGCAACCATTGGCGACGGCGGCCATCTCGAGCGCGGACTTGGTGCCGTCCAGGAAGGAATTGAACATCTTCGGGTTGAAATCGCCGCCTGCTACCTGTTCCGGTGAGAAGCCGTAATGGCCCCACACGGTATCAGGCGTCGACTTGTGATAGATGGGCAGATATTTGGTGCCCTTGCCGGCGCATACGACGTTGAAGCCGGTGCAGCGGGCCCAGTCGCACAGTTCGGCGATCAGCGAGGGCTGGTCGCCCGCCGCCATGGAATAGATGATGCCGGATTCCTCGGCCTTCTTCGCCAGGAGCGGGCCGGCCAGAACATCGGCCTCCACATTGACCATGACGATGTGCTTTTTGTGCTCACAGGCCAGAAGCACATGACGCACGCCGGCTGCCGGATGGCCGGTCGCGTCGATGACGACATCGATAAATGGGCTGGCGATCATGTCGGCGGCATTATCGGTCACCAAGGTCGTACCGCTCTTGTGGGCATTTTCGAAGGAGACGGCCGCGAACTGCTCGTCGGTCCAGCCGACGCGATGCAACGACTGGCGGGCGTTGGACGGGCTGAGATCGGAAACGCCGACCAGATGCACGCCCGGCGTGCGGTTGACCTGCGAAAGATACATCGATCCGAATTTTCCGGCGCCGATGATGCCGACGCGGATCGGCTTTCCCGCAACTTCGAGCGCGCGGAGTTTTTCGAACATGGACATTGAATGCTCCCGGTGTTTCCGTTCTTCGGTCCTGGCGACCCCTCCACAGGTCCACCCAGACGATAGGGGTTGCTACAAACCGCTTGCCTTGCTGTAAATTCGCATGCACACAACGCGCATGTGCACAAAATCGCATACCTTCGATCTCGACTGGGACGATCTGCGGGCTTTTCTCGCTGTTGCCCGCGTGGGGCGGCTGACGGTGGCGGCGCGGCGCGTTGGCCTCGACCATTCGACGCTCAGTCGCCGCATCACCGCGCTGGAAGCGAGCCTGCGCGTGCCGCTCTTCGAACGTTCGCCCTCAGGATACAAGATCACCGAGGCTGGCGAGCGGCTGGCGGCCGAGGTGCAGCAGATGGAAAGTTCTGTCATCCGAATCCAGACCGAAGTGTCCGGTAGGGTAAACAGCCTTGCCGGGCCGTTGCGCCTGACCATGCCCGAGGGCTTTTCATCGAACTTCTTCGTAAGGCGGCTGCCCATGTTGCCGCCGGAACTGGCCGAAATCCGGATCGAACTGATCGCCGATCCGTCCATCGTCAGTCTCACCAAGCGCGAGGCCGACATTGCCATCATGATGGGACGTCCGACGCTTGGACCGTTGGTGTCACGCAAGCTGTGCGATTACGAATACGGCCTTTATTGCAGCCGCGACTATCTGCAATCGCATGAGGAAATCCGCTCGCCAGCCGACATGGACCGTCATTTCATCATCGGCTACATCCCCGACCTGATGCCGACTCCCGCGCATGACTACCTGCGGGGCTACCTGCCGCACCGGGATGCCGACCTGCAGGTTTCGAACATCCTCACGCAAGTCGATGCTACCTGCCATGGGGTTGGCGTAGCGCTACTGCCCTGCTTCATCGCCGCGCATCATTCCGAACTGGTGCGCCTGCTTCCTGATGAGATCAGCTTCCTGCGCTCCTACTTCATCGTGACACACGAAAACCCGCGTTATCGTCTGCGCACCGAAAGGATGAAGGAATTCATCGTTGAACAGGCAACAGCTTCCCGTGAAAAGTTCCAACCTTCGAGATAGAAGCGAAGCGTCGAGCCAGAGTGGCACTCAGCTTGTGTGATCCTGCCTGTTCCTGCGGATAACCGTCGCGATCAGAAGAACGACGCCGATGACCAGAACGATGCACCCGCCGACAAGGCTCGACGGCGATCCATATCGATAGCCGGATGCCAGAATGAGAAATCCGATCACGACAAGAACAATGGCGATCACCTTGTTGATGAGCGGGGACGATGAATTCATAGCCATTTCAACCTCCATCAAGCAAAACGAGATGCACATGACCTGTTCGTCTTCGGACCATTGGTCCTAGAAAGCTATCTTTGTACGGACCGCGGCGGTCACGGCCGTCGATGCATCCGAAACAGCCGGCCGCACCACCTGCAAGTCGGCTGTTACCGAAAACCACGGCGTGACCGCCGCATTGTAGAATGCCTCGATACCTTGTTCATCGCGCAGCTCGACGCCGATCGAGGCCAGACCGTCGCGCAGATCGGAACTCAGCGAATAGCGGAAATAGCCAACGCCCCAGCGGTCGAGGTTCCGGCCGGGCAGGAAGCTCGTTCCACCGATTCCGAGTATGGCGCTCCATTCAATCGGGTTAGGATTGCCGTCGGAGATGCCGACCTGTCCGAATATGCCCCAACCCTCCAGCGGGTTTCCGGGGTTCTGGACAAGATACTGCTGGAATGATGCACCCACGAACCAGCTTCCTTTTCTGGTTCCTATGAACTGCGAACTTCCTTGCGGGAGAACGAGTCCGGGGACATCTCCGAGGTCGGTGGTTTCCTTATTGTTGTAGATGGCCCTGGCGCCAAAGAAGCCGCTGCGACCCGCGATCTGGTAAGGGATGGTTGCCGACAGCATTCCGGTCATGCCTTCGCTGAAGGGGTCCGTCAGCACGTCGCTGTCTTGCGCATTGCGTGGATCGTAGACGAAAGCGGTCCAGATGATCGGATCGGTCCTGATGGTGAGATTGGCGCCAACCAGATAAGGCGGTGTCACGCCGGTTATCGGGGCGGCAAGCGCCGTATTCATGAAAGTGGTGGTGCCGCCGCCGCCAAGTAAAGGCGTATTCGCGAGAACGTCGAGCATATTGAATTTGCCGAAGCTGACCGAGACGCGCTCGCTAAACGCCTGCGACACGACGATCGACAGATCCTGATCGCTGCCGCCGAGGCGTGGGAATGCGAGCGCCGTGTTGACCGGCAAGAGAACCCGATTACCCATTGCATTGGCGCCGTCGCCGTAGAGCAACTCAAGATGCGCTGCGATAGAGAGGCCGGGCCACAGCCCCAATTTCTCTCCGTTGAATGTGACGAATAGATCGCCCTTGCCGCCGTATTGCCATTGGCGGGAGCCATCACCGGCGACCGCTCCCTGATAGAACTGGGTCAGCCACGCTTCGATATCGATGCCTCGATCAGGCAACTCGGCCCGCCATTCGTCTTCCAGAAGGCGAGGACGGGTCGACAGGGAGGAGGTTTCGGATGGGGGGACGCTCAATGGCTGAGCACGAACATCCCCATTCGGGATCAATCCGGTGCCTAACAAAAGAAGAGCGTTGAAAAGTCCAAGGCGCAAAGTGGGTTCCTTGTCGCGTTGAGGAGAAATGCTGACAGGGACGGTGATCTGGCCCCCATGAAGTATCAGGTTCGTTCCCTGGCTCGCTCCACCTGTAGGATCCATTGCCGGTGAGCTTAACTCCCGGTGCGGGAGAGTCATGGGCAAGGAATCCAGAACATGGGTCAGAAATCCCAATTCCCGGGTGGGAGCGAACGCTTGCGCCGTGTTCAGCGGCGCTTCAGATGGTGAGCGTCTTCGCTGAATTCGACGCCGCGTTCGGCATGGCCATCGCGCAGCTGATGAACCTTGATGAAACCACGAGACAACTCGCGCGCCACTCGATGAGAGGTGGTGCAAGGACTTGGCGTGTACCGCTTTGGGTCAGTATGGCAGTTAATGCGACCAAATTTGCTTTGATCTTACCGGTGATCCAAAATTTTCTGAACAGGCTGCGGCCGGGCGAAAGACCCGGCCGCCTGGGTGGCTACTTGAGCACGCCGTTCTTTCTCGCCGTCCAGGTGGCGATGTAGTCCATCAATGCCGGGGACAGGCAATCGTACGGACTGAGGCCGAGTTCGGCGAGCTTTGCACGAACGCCATCCATCTCCTTGGGGTCGATGCCGGATTCGATGATCGATGACACGAAGGCCGCGAAGGTTGGAGCGGCCCAGCCTGCCTCCTGGAACCGTTCCGGATGGATGAAATCCAGCCCCTTGAACGGGTGGTCGCGCTCAACCGGGCCATACATATGGACCCCGCATGCAGTGCAGGCATGACGCTGGATCAGCGCGCTTGCGTCGACCACCGCGAGCTTGTCGCCGTTCTCGAGAACCTCCACATTCTCATGCGCAGTGACAGCGACAACGGAGAAGGCCGCGCCATCCGGCTTCCAGCATTTGGTACAGCCGCAAGCATGGTTGTGTGCGACATCTCCCTTGATCCTTACCTTCACCGGGCGCTCGGCGCAGTCGCAGACCAGCGTTCCACCGGCGAAATTGCCCGTTCCCGGCTTGACGCCATCGTCGATAGCAGGGTGCAGTGACAGCATGTCTTCCTCCATAGCCGGGACTTGCTTCGGCTGTCGGGCTCGGCCGACCGCAGCTTGAAGGTCGCTGCATCGGCGATGGTAAGCATAACACTTTATTATGCGGCAGCCGAGACCGATGCTCCGGGAAAACTGGGGCACTATCGGCATATGCGCCATGTCTGGCGCTATCGTTTTCATATCCCGGTTCAATGAAAGCGAAGTGGGTGGCAGCACGTTGCCCGCCTACTGTGTCAGCGTGGGTTGAGCGCCTTCCTTGTGCTCGGACGACCGCGAGCCACTGCCAACGGAACTGAAACTGACGGCGTCGATCCTGCTGCCGCCAGGCAGCGGGCTAGCTGCCGATGGTATCGACCGGATCTTCGCCTGTCATCCTCGGTGACTCCTTGGGTTGGAGCACCGTGGTGTCGGAAAGCGCCATGCCATAGGCTGTGTCGCCGGCGCCTTCGGCGACATCGCTCGCCACACGGTAACCTTTGTTTTCGCGAACCTGGCGCGGGGACATTCCAAACTGTTCCGATATCTGCCGCGAGAAATGAAACGGGTTCTTGTAGCCGCACTGATAGGCGATGTCGGAGATCGGCAGGGCCGTCTGCAACAGAAGGAAGTGGCCGCGCGCGGCCCGCACTTGCCAGAGATAGCGCACTGGCGTGATGCCGAAGTGCTTGCGAAACGATGAAACCAGATGCTGCGGCGTCACGCCCACGAGGGCGGCGAGGCGGTCGACGGTAATCTCCTTCTCATAGTTCTCATCGACATAGAAGCGGGCGCGCAGAACTGACCGCGGCGTCAGCCGCTCCTGCTCGGACATCTGTGCTTCATGGAAATAGGCGAGAAAGATCGACTCGCCCAATGCGTTGCGAAGCTGGTTGAGATTGGAGCTCGAACCCGCACCAAGCTCCACTCCGAGGCGCTGAATGCTTTCGATACGCTGGGGCAGGGGAATCCGGCTGGGCAACGAGCGCAACCGTAAGGCAAGTGCCTCGCTGAGGTCGCCGGCATAGCCCTCGCACCAGCTCACCCGAGTGGGCCTTCCGTAGGAATACTCGATGGAGAGGCTTCTCTCATTGCGGAAGAAGCCGCAGCTCCTTCCACCCAATACGGTCTCCTCGTCGTCGCAGACGACCCGTACCTTGCCTTCGTGGATGATCAGCAAGGTCACATAACGATCACTCAGCGGCCCATAGACGCCGCCGGCCGGATATATCGCTTCACCGAAGGCGAAGCCCCGACCATTGTCGATGAATGCGCGCATAGCCAAGGCCTCGCTTACCGTGCCATGCGTTTTCTACCACGGCTAGGCATCTCATCAAAGATTAGAATAAATTGATCTTAATTTCAGATATGAATTCGGCCAGCGCAGGTATTCCGTGAAAACAGGGGCTGCTGAATACTCCCTTCAGCAACGGGCGAGCCGATCATGCCGCCTGGACATGCCAGCAAGACGCATCCTCCGGAGGAAAAACGTGTTTCTGCCAGCCGACCATTCCAAGACAAGAAACGACCTGCCGCGCGGCTGCACATTTGCCGCCAGCGACTGGCATATCCTGGCCTCCTTCTGGCATCCGATTGCCTTCGTCCACGACATCGCCGACAAGCCGGTGCGCGCAAAATTGCTCGATGTCGACCTGGTGATCTACAAGACCTCGGCTGGCATTACCGTGGCTCGCGATCTGTGTCCGCACCGCGGAACCCGCATCAGCGCCGGCTGGATGGATGACGACCAGATCGTCTGTCCGATGCACGGGCTGCATTTTGGGCATGACGGCGCCTGTTCCAAGATTCCTTCGATCGCCAATTCCGAAGGGCGCATACCTCCCAAGCTGCGCCTGGAAACCTACGCATCGGTCGAGCGTTACGGCATCGTCTGGACGTGCCTGAAGGGCGAACCCATCTGGCAGCTGCCCGACTGGGACGGCATCTCCAACCCCGCTCTCCGGAAGGTGTATGTGCCTGAAGGCACCTGGTATGCGGCGGCCAGCCGGCACGTCGAGAACTTCAACGACGTGGCTCATTTCCCCTGGGTGCATACCCAGAGCTTTGGCGGCAGCACGGCGGACCCGATCCCCCCCTACGATGTCGAACAGACCGGGTACGGGCTGCGTTTCGAGCTGCCCTACCACGAAGGGTTCAACCGCTTCGACGATGGCGTCGCCGGCGACGAACGGGATGTGGTCTATACTTACGAACTGACCTACCCGTTCTCCACGCTGATCAAGATCGAGCCGCAGGGATCGGACTATGTCGTCTATTTCGCCGACACGGTATGTCCCGTCTCGGCGCGCGAAACGCGCATTTTCCAACTGATGACAGACTCCACCGGCGAGCCGGATAGCGACTACTGGATCAAAGATTCGCTCCTCATCAACGACGAGGACAAGCCGATGGTCGAGGAGCAGCATCCTGAGGAACTGCCGCTCGACCTCACCGAAGAGATCCATGTCCCGTCGGATCGAATGTCGCTCGAGTATCGCCGCGGGCTCGTGCGCAATTTTGGCCTTGGCGCGCCGATCACGAGTTGATGTCACAGCACCATCGCAACTGCAGATATCAGGAAAGACGATGTCGACCCATTTCGAAACCTGCTTCCGTCGCCAGGCGCGGCTTCGTGCCCGACCATGGCAGGATGACGGCCGGACAGCCCGGCAACGGAGGAGGGCGTCTTGACCATGGCGTTTGCGAGAAACGGGCTCAAGCCCGCCACGCCGGCGTCTGGCAGGTTGCGCCTGCAGGTCGGGCGCAAATGGACCTGTGCCGAGGGCATCGTCGCAATCGACCTCGTCGCGTCGGATGGCGCGCTCCTGCCGGCGTTTACGGCCGGGTCTCACATCGATCTGTTCCTGCCCGGTGGCTTCACGCGTCAGTACTCGCTCCGTAATGATCCGCGCGAGCGTCACCGCTATGCAATAGGCGTCCTCCGCGAGCCTGGCGGTCGCGGTGGATCCGCCTACGTCCATGACGGCCTGAACGTTGGCGATGCTGTCGAGACGAGCGTGCCGCGCAATGCCTTCGAACTCGATGAGGCGGCGGCGTTTTCGCTGCTGCTGGCAGGCGGCATCGGCGTCACGCCGATCCTGGCCATGGCCTATCGGCTTTCTGCCCTCGGGGGGAATTTCGAGTTCCACTACTGTGCCCGCAGTGCCGATAGACTGGCCTTTCGCGACGAAATCGAGGCCTCGCCCTTTGCCGGCAAGGTCAGGTTCCATCTCGACGACGGCCCCGCGGCGCAGCGTCTGAGCCTGGACAGGTTGCTGGCCTATCGGCCCGCTGGCGCGCATCTCTACGCCTGCGGTCCCTCAGGGTTTCTCGATGCCGTGGTCGCCAAGGCCGGAGCCAGCTGGCCGGCGGATGCGGTGCATCGCGAATATTTCGCCAATTCCGCTCCCAAGGCGCAAGCCGACCAGCCATTCAAGATCACGCTGGCGCGCTCCGGCCTCAGCTTCGATGTCGCGCCGGGGCGGAGCATCGTCGAGGTGCTGGCCGAGAACGGCATAGACGTTCCCGTATCGTGTGAACAGGGCATCTGCGGCACCTGCGTGACGCGGGTGGTTTCGGGCGAGCCCGACCATCGCGATCTCGTGCTTACGGACAAGCAGCGTGCCGACCACATGACGTTGTGCTGCTCGCGGGCCCGGAGTGCCGAGCTGATCCTCGATCTCTAGGCCAGAAGGATATTACGCATGCAGCACTGAACGTTCACCAGGCAGCGAAGCACAAGGGCTGTTGGCCCGAGAAGAAAAAGCCACCAAGGGTAAGATGATGCAGCTGGAAGAATTCGTGCGCAATCTGCCGAAGGCAGAGCTTCACCTGCATCTGGCCGGTGCGGTAAAGGCCCGGACGTTCCTCAAGCTGGCGCGCAAGAACAATGTCGCGCTGCCTGACTTCGGCGAGGTCGAGGATCTCTATCGATATGACAATCTTGTCGATTTTCTCGGAGTCTACGATCTCGTCGCGCGCTCTGTGGTCGACACAGACGATTTCCACCTGATCACCTACGAGGCACTGGAACACGTCGCCAAGGCCGGCGGTCGCTACACCGAATTCTTCTTCAGCCCCCAGGTGCACCAAGATGTCGGCATCAGCTACCAGACCATGTTTTCCGGCATCCTCAAGGCTATGGAGGACGCCGAGCACGACTTCGGCCTGGTGTCGCGGCTCATTCCAGCGATCAATCGCGAGTTGAGCCTCGATCGAAGCTTTGAGTTCCTGGACCTGATACTTCCATTCCGTTCCGACAAGGTCATCGGTATTGGTCTTGATTATGACGAGGAGCTGTTCCCGCCGGCGCCGTTCAAGCCGGTCTACGACAAGGCGAAGAAGGCGGGGATGCGGCTCACGGCCCATGCGGGGGAGGGTGGCCCAGCCGCCAATGTGCGCGACGCCCTCGATCTGCTCGGCGTGGAGCGGATCGATCATGGCTACCGCGTCATGGAAGATCCCCGTCTGGTCGCACGCTGCATCGCCGAAGACATCGCCTTCACGGTCTGCCCGAGCTCGACTGTCATCCTTACCCACTGGCGAGACCTTGCCGCCGCCGACCACCCGATCCGGACCATGCTCGATGCCGGTCTCAAACTGGTGGTCGATACCGACGATCCGCCGATGCTGCAGACGAACCTTGCCAGGGAGTATGGGCTGCTCGCTGATACGATGTCACTCGACCGGGCGACCCTTGCCGCGCTGGCGCTGAACTCGCTCGACGCGGCCTGGCTGGACGACAGCACGGAGCGTGACTGGCGCGCTGAGTGGACGAAGGACATCGACCTTTTGATGGCAGAGCCGGTGGAGACGCACGCTATCATCTGAGATCAAGGCGCCTCGAGGAGGAGGCGGCTCCAAAACAACAAGAACAGACGGGATGCAACCCAGACAATGACACCAGAGGGAAAGGTAAAATCCTATGTTCCAACATCTTGCCAGAAGACTGGCGGTCCTGGCGATGCTTGCCATCGCCATTATTGGCGTCAGCCCTGAACGCTCGGCGGCAGCCGACCCGGACAAGCTCAACATCGCCGTCATCCTCTCGGCCGGCATCGAGAGTGCCTGGGATGGCACGCTGATCGAGGCGCTTGAACGCGCGAAGGCGGCAAAGCCGCATGGGCTTGAGATCACGTGGAAATACACCGATCCGCTATGGGGCGACGATGCCGGAGATGCCATGCGCCTGTTTGCCGAAAGCGGCGTATATGACGTCATCTGGGCCCACAGTACCTATTCCGATCAGGTGAAGAAGCTGCGGGAAGAGTTTCCCGACATCCTCTTCGTGGTCGTCGGTTCGGGCAATGAAGGGCTCGGCGGCAATCAGTACTGGGTCTACAAGCGTGTTCACGAGCCGGCCTACCTGCTTGGCTTTGTCGCTGGAAAACTCACCAAGTCGAACAAGCTGGGTGCGGTCGGAACTTTCCCGGCGGACGACGTGAATGACGAGATCAACGCCTTCTTCGCCGGCGCAAAGGCCGCAAATCCTGCGGTGGCGCGCACAGTCGCTTTTATCGAGTCCTGGTACGATCCGGCGAAGGCCGGAGAGTATACCAAGGCGCAAATCGCCACTGGGGCGGACCTGATTTTCCAGCTAACCGGCAATTTCAAGCCGTGCGAAGAAGCCAAGATCCTGTGCTTCGGCAATTTCCAGGACCAGAAGTCGTTTTCGCCCTCGACGATCCTGTCGAGTGCCGTGGCGCAGTGGGATCCGGATATTCGCTGGATCATCGATGAATGGTGGGCGTACAAGGCCGAAGGCAAGCCCTATGCGGGCAATACCGACAAGCACTGGTTTCCGATGAAGGATGGCGGATCGGCCGTGGCGCCAAACGCCGACTTGCAAGGGAACGTGCCTGCCAACGTCCAGGCGGAGCTCGACGACCTCGAGGCCAAGATCATGGCCGGCAGCTTCGAGGTGCCTATCGACGTCTCCGATCCAAAGGCCAAGTAGTTCGTATTGAAAGCCCGGCCGCGATGGGCGCCCGCCTGCCGCGGCTTTCGCTCACTCGAAATTTGGTGCCTCTCATGTCCACTGCCTTGCGTGTCGAAGGCCTGACCAAGCGGTTCGCCGGGGTTACTGCCAACGATAATGTCGACTTCGATCTGCGCCGCGGCGAGATCCATTGCCTGTTCGGCGAAAACGGTGCCGGCAAGTCGACGCTTTCGTCCTGCATTTTCGGCTTCTACCGACCCGACAAGGGCGAGATCCTGCTGCGCGACCAGCCCGTGCATATTGCCTCGCCCATGGACGCAATCCGTCACGGCATCGGTATGGTCCACCAGCATTTCGTGCTTGTTCCGGAATTCACCGTGCTTGAGAACATCATCGTCGGCACCCAACGATCAGGCTGGCGGCTGAACGCTGCCGAGGCGCGCCAGAAGCTGAAGGATATCTGTGAAGGATACGGCATCGACATCGATCTCGATGCCTATGTCTGGGAGTTGCCCGTCGGCCGCCAGCAGTGGGTCGAAATCCTCAAGGCGCTCTATCTAGACGCACAGATACTGATCCTCGACGAACCCACGGCCGTGCTGACGCCAGGCGAGTCGCGGATGCTGTTCGACATTATCCGAAAGATGTGCTCGCGTGGCATGTCGATCATCCTGATCACACACAAGCTGGTCGAGGTAATGCAGTCGGACCGTGTGACGGTCCTGCGCAAGGGCAAGGTGGTGGCGACACTCGACACGCCTGCCACCACGCCGGACGAACTGGCCAGGCTCATGGTTGGCCGCGATGTGTCCTTCACCATCATCAAGCCCGAACTGGCGCCGGGCGAAACGATCCTGGCTGTCGACGGCCTGTCTGCTCGCGGCTTCTGGGGCGATACGATCTTGCGGGGTGTGTCCTTCTCTGTCGCGCGGCACGAAGTCCTCGGCATTGCTGGCGTTGCCGGCAATGGCCAGAAAGAGCTGTTCGAGGTGCTCTGCGGTGTTCGCAGGCCTGCTGCCGGCTCGATCCGCTTCAAGGGCGAGGAGGTGGCGGGCATGTCGCCTCGGGCGATGATGGACCGTGGCGTCGGGCACATTCCCGACGATCGGTTCCGGGAGGGGTTGGTTCCAGAATTCAGCGTTGCCGAGAATGTCGTCCTCGGCTGGCAACGAAGCCCAAAATACCGCAAGGGTCCATTGATGGATCGCGAGGCGATCACAAGCCTGGCTCGGGAGATGATCGGCGAATACCAGATTGCCACGCGCGACGAGCAGGTTGCGGCCGGCAAGCTTTCAGGCGGCAACGCCCAGAAGATCATCATCGCTCGTGAGTTCCTGCATGCCTCCGGCCTGGTGCTCGCCAATCAGCCGACGCGGGGGCTCGACGTCGGCGTGATTGAATACGTGCAGGCGCAACTCCTGAAGAAACGCGCCGAGGGCTTCGCCATTGTGCTCGCCTCCGAGGAGCTCAGCGATCTGTTCAGCCTCGCCGACCGCATCGCCGTGATGTTCAAGGGCGAGATTATGGGCATCGTCGACCCGAAGAAGGTCACGGTCGCCGAGGTCGGCGTTATGATGGCCGGCCGCCGCAGCGAGATCGCGGCCAGCAAGGAAAGGGTTCCGGCATGATCGTCTTCGAACGCAGGATGGAGGCGAACGCGATCTGGACGCTTGCTTCCTTCATCATAGCCGTTGTTGCCGGGTTGGCGGCATCGGCGGTTCTGATCGCATCGACGGGCGCCAATGTCCAAGAGGTCTTCGGCGCATTGCTGCAGGGCTCGGTCGGCTCGCCCAAGGCGCTGGCGACGACGCTGGTGAAGGCGGCGCCGCTGATCCTGACCGGACTGGCGACGGTCATCGCGTTCCGGGCCCAAATATGGAGCATTGGTCAGGAAGGGCAGGTCTTTGCCGGAGCCATGGGGGGCTATCTCGGAGCCCAGCTGCTTGCCGGGCTGCCGCCGCTGCTGTTCTTCCCCGGTGTTCTCGCCTTCGGCATGGCGGCCGGCATGGGGCTCGGCTGGATTGCCGCGGTGCTGCGTAACCGCTTTGGCGTGAACGAGATCATCTCCACGGTCATGCTCAACTATCTGGTCGTCTATCTTCTTTCATGGCTCCTGCAGGGCGGCCCGTGGGGAGAGACGGGTGGCACCGTCGCCTACCACCAGTCGCCTATGCTGCCGGGTGAGGCTTTCCTGCCGGCGCTGTTTGGCAGCAGCCGCCTTCATACCGGAGTGCTGCTGCCGTTTCTCGCAGCCGCCATCTGCGCCCTCGTCATGTCACGCACGCCTCTCGGCTACGAGATCCGCGGCCTGGGCTACAACCCCGAGGCCTTGCGCCACAAAGGCGTCGACATCGGGCGTACGGTGACCGTGATCATGATGGCGAGTGGAGCGCTTGCCGCACTTGCCGGGTCGATCGAGCTCTTTGGTGTTGCTCACCGCCTGCGCGCCGACAATCTCATCGGCCTTGGCTATGCCGGCATCATTGTCGGCATGATCGGCGGCCTCAGCCCGGTCGGAACCGTGTTGGCCGGGCTGTTTTTCGGTGGGTTGGCGAGCGGCGCCGTCTACATGCGGGTGCTTGGTGACGTGCCGGCCTCGCTCGTGCCGGCCATGCAGGGCATCACCCTGTTCTTCTTCCTCTGCGCCGGCGTCCTGGCGCGCTATCGAATCGTCATGAAGGTTGCCGCCCAATGAGCCAGCTATTCCAGGAAGCGATCATCATCAGCATTCTTGCTTCGACCATACGGATCATGACCCCGCTGCTGTTTTCGGCGATGGGCGAGCTGATTACCCAGCGTGCCGGCATCTGGAACATGGGCGTCGAGGGCACGATGCTCACGGGAGCCTTTACCGCCTACCTGGTTGCCACGGCGACCGATTCGCTGTGGCTTGCGGTGCTGGCAGCGGTCGTTGCAGGCGCGCTTATGGGCCTCATCATCGCCTTCATGACCGCAACTCTGCGCGTCGACCACTTCATCGCCGGCCTCGGTCTCAACCTGCTTGCCGGCGGGCTCACGCTCTACTGGTTCCAGAGTTACATCCAGGGGCGGGCGCAGCCGATCTTCTCGGGCTTTCAGGACGTTGCCATTCCGCTGCTTTCCGACATCCCTTTCATTGGCCCGGTTCTGTTTTCGCAACGTGCGTTGACCTATGTCGCCCTGCTGGTCGTGCCAGTCGTCTGGTTCCTGCTCTACCGCAGCCGCTACGGGCTCGAGTTGCGTTGCCTCGGTGAAAACCCGAAGGCGCTCGATGTCAAGGGCCTGAGCGTTTCGGCCCGGCAATATGCAGCCGTCATGCTGGGGAGCGCCATGACCGGCCTTGGCGGTGGCTTCCTCATGCTCGGGTTTTCCGATCGGTTTCTGGCGGATTTCACCGCCGGTCGCGGCTGGATCGTCATCGTCGCGCTCATCGCCGGCAATTGGCGGCCGAAGGGCGTTCTCATCGCGGTGACGGCCTTCGCTTTTCTGGAATCCTTGGCCACGCATCTCCAGGTGGTAGGTGCACAGGTTCCGCACCAGCTGCTGCTCGCATTGCCCTATCTCGCTTCGATCGGCCTGTTGATGGGCTTGCGCTTCCGCTCGGGACAGCCGACCAGGCTCGGCATCCCCTACGCGCGGGAATAACCGGAGGGGCCTTCACAGCTACCATTTTCTTACCATGATATTTCGAACAGGCGACATGCTGGCCAGCATGTCGCCTGTCTCGCTCTGATGATCTCAGAACGCCGTATTGCCGGGGCTCTCCAGGACATCGCTGGGAGGACGATACCCCTTGTTCGCGCGGATCTCGGTGGGTGTCATCGCAAAGTTCTGCCGGATATGGCGCGAGAAATGAAACGGGTTCTTGTAGCCGCATTGATAGGCAATTTCGGAAACCGACAGGCCGCTTTGGAGCAGGAGGCCCCGACCGCGATTGGCCCGCATCTGCCACAGATATTGCATGGGGGTGACGCCAAGGTGCTTGCGGAACGACGAAATCAGGTGTTGCGGAGACAGGTTCGCGATGGCTGCGAGCTCGCCGACCGTGATGCCCTTGTCCATGTTGTCATCCATGTGGCTTTTTACCCGCAAGACCTGTTTGGGAATGAACCGGTTGCATTCGATGAGTTGCGCCTCATGGAAGAACGCGGTGTAGAGCGCGTAGCCAACAGCATTGCGCACGTCATTGAGACCCGTGCTTGACGAAAAGCCCAACTCGACACCGATGCGCTGCAGGGTTGTTAGCCTGTCGGTCAGGGACAGCACCGGCGAGACGCCGGCGAGTGGAGATGGCCTGGTCCCCCAGGCCCTGCCGGGCACGCCCTCGCACCATCCCACCCTGTGCAGGATGTCGCGCTCCATCTCGATCAGGAACAGACGGTCATTCTTGAAGAAGGCGATCTGCCCGCCCGTGAGCGTCGTTCTCTCGTCGTCGCAGGTGACCCTGATCAGTCCCTCATGGACGAAGATCAGGCTGACATACGGCTTGGACAACGGTCCATACACGCCTCCGCGGGAATAGGTCGCCTCCCCGAAGGCGAAGCCGTGCTCGACGTCCACGATGGAGTCCATGTTGCTATCCACCTATTCCAATCAGGTAGGCAGAATAGAATTGATATTGAATAAATTCCATCCCGACCTTCATCCTGGATATGGATTGCCGCTGGTGCGGTATTCTCTCAGCGGGTCGCGGTCTGCACAGTTGGGCCGCTCAAGTTCGGAGGAGAAAGACAGTGCAGGACAACGCTGAATTGGCAGGCAATGGAACACCGTTTCATGCCGCAAGCAGTGCCGAAGTGCGGACAACCTGGTGGTATGCGTGGGACAAGTACATTGTCCCTGACGTCTATACGAGCATGCCGCGGGAGCTTGCGGCCATCCGCAATGCCGTTGCCATGATCGACATGTCGCCGCTGCCCAAGATGGAACTCCGTGGCCCCGACGCCCACCGCCTCGTTGACCACCTGATGACCCGTGACATGAAGCGCCTCGAAGTCGACCACGTGATGTACACGCCATGGTGCAACTGCGATGGCCTTCTCGTCGGCGACGGCCTGGTTTTTCGCCTGGCGGACGACTGGTTCATAGTGTCAGGCGAGACGGGCCACGCATGGTTTGCCAGCCAGGCTGTCGACCTGCAGGTCGAAATCCGCAACGTCTCCGACGACTACGGCATCCTCTCGCTGCAGGGGCCGCGCGCCTTCGATCTCATGAAGGCGGCGACAGGCCGCGATTGGTCCGACCTCAAATTCTCCCAGATCGGACGTGCCACGATTGCCGGTCATGACATTCTGGTCGCCCGGCAGGGGTTCACCGGCGAACTTGGCTTCGAGCTTTGGGTGCCGAAGGCATCGGGTGCTGCGGTATGGAGAAATTTCCAGTCGGTTGGCCAGCCATTTGGCGTAATGCCGGCAGGCGAGTATGCGGTTGACGTCGCTCGTATCGAGGCTGGACTGATCCTGGTATCGGCAGACTACAATGGCGCTGGTCCGGACCCGCGTACCGCGCGCGTCGACGTTACAGTCGATCTGAACATCACACCCATCGAAGCCGGGTTGGGGCGGCTGGTCGATTTCGGCAGCGATTTTGTCGGTAAGCAGGTCCTGCAGGCTGCGGCGGCGTCGTCCGAAACGGGACGGCGTTTTGTTGGACTGCAGTATGATACCCAGGAGATCGTGGCTGCAGCTGCCGAGAGGAGCGCCTACGGGACGGCTCTGTCGCGAGTGTTCTGGGGCTCGATGCCAGCGTTTCACGCTGGCCAGCCGGTAGGACGCGCTTCGAGCCTAGCGTTCAGCCCCACGCTGAAACGTGCCATCAGCTTTGGCTTCCTGCCCGCTGAGCTGTCATCACCGGGCAGCGTGGTCGATGTCGAATTGAAAGATGACGAGGGCGCCAGCATCGGCATGGTCGCCGCCACGGTTGTGTCGTTGCCGTTCATCGAAATTCGCCGGTCGAAGGGTTGACCAAGGACGCGGAGGAGAGGGCGCGAACATAGCTCACAAACTCGCATCGTTCGACCTCGAAGGCCGGCGTCGCGCTGGGCAGGCGATCTCCTCCAACTCGTCCACGATATCGCACGTGGCCGCGTCATACTTTCAATGTTGAGGACAGTATCGTATCTGCTTTCTTTTTCCCGGGATCTTCTGCGACCCAAAGCCAAGTGCGGAAGCGGCGGACGAACTCGTCTGTTGCGAGTAGCATGACCTGCCGCCGCTCGGCGCCAGGCAACGATAATCCATGAAGCGGAAGGTGACGCCGCTCTTGCCGAAGGCGATGAGGCGTCGAGCCCGGGCTGCGGGGCACCTGGTATGGACCACCCACCGCTTCTTCGGGCGGGGAGCGAGGTGGTGCAGGAATGCCCACTGGCGCCGGCCGGCGTATCGGCGAATGCGGGAGCAGGGAACATCATCGCTCCCGGAAGGAGAACTGCCCCGATCACGGTGATCTCTTGGAGGCCACGTTATTCAGGAGCAACACCGGCTTTCGCAGTTCGGTCCATGGCGGGAAGTTTGTTCCCCATCACTTGAACAGCGAGGGAACCGGCGGACGGCTATATCGTTGAGGGGGACGATTGAAAGGTAGGAAAACCATGGACAAAGAGGCCAGAACCTCCAAGGACCACGAGCCCCGCGACGGTTCCGAACGCGGCATAATCGTTGCCGGGCCGGATGCCCATGCGCGCGAGGCCAAAGGGGAAACGCCCTCCGGGCAGCTTCCGAAAGCGAAGCCACGGAAGAAGAACGAGCCGGCAGGCAAGACGGCCGGCCCTACCTCGAACGCGCGGCGGTAGATGACTACCGACCCCGGGCCACACCCCAGGAGGGGCAGGCCCGGGGCCGTAAGATAGCGGCTTATGCCACCAGATCGAAACGATCTGCGTTCATGACCTTGGTCCAGGCGGCAACGAAGTCCTTCACGAACTTCTCCTTGTTGTCGTCCTGGGCATAGACCTCCGCATAGGCGCGCAGGACCGAGTTCGAGCCGAAGACCAGATCGGCGCGGGTTGCCGTGTACTTCGCCACGCCGGTCTTGCGGTCGCGGATTTCGTACAGGTTGCTGCCGGTCGGGACCCACGAATAGCGCATATCGGTGAGGGTCGTGAAGAAGTCCGTCGTCAGCGCGCCGACGCGGTCGGTGAACACGCCATGTGCCGTGCCGGCATGGTTGGTGCCGATGACGCGCATGCCCCCGACCAGTGCCGTCATTTCCGGCGCGGTCAGGCCCATGAGCTGGGCGCGGTCGAGCAACAGCTCTTCCGGGCTCACCACATAGTCGTTCTTCTGCCAGTTGCGGAAGCCGTCGGCGAGCGGCTCGAGCGGAGCGAAGCTCTCCGCATCGGTCTGCTCGGCGGTGGCGTCGCCCCGACCCGGCGCGAAGGGCACGGTGACATCGAAGCCGGCAGTCTTCGCGGCCTGCTCGACGCCCCAGTTGCCGGCCAGCACGATGACGTCGGCAAGGCTGGCGCCCGATGCCGACGCGACCGGCTCCAGCACTGAAAGCACGCGGGCGAGACGCGCCGGCTCGTTGCCTTCCCAGTCTTTCTGCGGGGCGAGGCGGATGCGCGCGCCGTTCGCGCCACCGCGATAGTCCGAACCGCGGTAGGTGCGGGCGCTGTCCCATGCGGTGGCGACGAGGTCCGCTGCCGAAAGGCCGGAAGCGGCGATCTTTGCCTTGACGGCAGGGATGTCATAGCCGGTGCTGCCGGACGGGATCGGATCCTGCCAGACGAGATCTTCAGCCGGAACGTCCGGTCCAAAGTAACGGGACTTCGGCCCCATGTCGCGGTGGGTCAGCTTGAACCAGGCGCGGGCGAAGGCATCCGAGAACGCCTCGAAGTCGTTCATGAAGCGCTGCGAGATCTCGCGGTAGATTGGATCCACCTTCAGCGCCATATCGGCATCCGTCATCATCGGAATGGTGCGGATCGAGGAATCCTCGACGTCGACCGGCTTGTCTTCCTCGGCGATTGTAATCGGCACCCACTGCGATGCCCCGGCCGGGCTGTGCGTGAGTGTCCATTCATGCTTGAACAGCATTTCGAAGAAGCCGTTGTCCCACTTCGTCGGCTCGGATGTCCAGGCGCCCTCGATACCCGAGACGACCGTGTCGCGGCCGATGCCACGGCCCGCGGTGTTAATCCAGCCGAGGCCCTGAAATTCAGGGCCGGCCGCCTCCGGGGCAGGGCTGAGATTGCCCGCGCTGCCGTTGCCGTGCGACTTGCCGATGGTGTGGCCGCCGGCCGTCAGCGCCACCGTTTCCTCGTCGTTCATGCCCATGCGAGCGAAGGTCTCGCGAATCTGCGCGGCCGTCGCCAGCGGGTCGGACCGGCCGTTCACGCCTTCCGGGTTGACGTAGATGAGACCCATCTGCACGGCGGCGAGCGGGTTCTCCAGCGTCGCGGGGTTGGCGACATTGCCGTAGCGCTGGTCGCTCGGGGCGAGCCACTGCTTCTCGTCACCCCAGTAGACGTCCTTTTCCGGCGCCCAGATGTCTTCGCGGCCGAAGCCAAAGCCATAGGTTTTCAGACCGGCGACGTCATAGGCGATGGTGCCGGCGAGCGCGATCAGGTCGGCCCAGGAAATCTTGTTGCCGTATTTCTTCTTGATCGGCCACAGCAGGCGGCGGCCTTTGTCCGTATTGGCGTTGTCCGGCCAGGAGTTGAGCGGGGCGAAGCGCTGGTTACCGGTATTGGCGCCGCCGCGGCCGTCTGCGGCGCGATAGGAGCCGGCCGCGTGCCAGGTGACGCGCGCCATCATGCCGACGTAGCTGCCCCAGTCGGCCGGCCACCATTCCTGGCTGTCGGTCATCAGGGCGCGCAGGTCCGCCTTCAGCGCTTCCACGTCCAGCTTCTTGAGTTCTTCGCGGTAGTTGAAGCCCTTGCCCAGCGGATTGGTCTTGGTGTCGTGCTGGTGCAGAATGTCGAGGTTCAGCGCGTTGGGCCACCATTCCATGACGGAATTGCCGAGGGCCGTGGCGCCCCCATGCATGACCGGACATTTTCCGGTCGGGTTCGTCTTTGCGTCCATAATTGTTCTCCCGTGGTTTTGCCTGGGTAAAAAAGGAGCCACTGAAAGCGATTTCGGAGAGGCGCCCGCGCATTGCGGGGCCGGAACCATCGCGATCCACGTGTCGATTTCAATCCTAGCTGGACCCGCTCATAAATTCCAATTGTATATTCTAAAGACCACCATATGCTCAGGTTATGATTGGACTGACCATGAAGCACCTGCGCTATTTCGACGCCCTCGCAAAATCGGGTCACTTCGGGCGGGCCGCCGAGGCATGCGCGATTTCCCAGCCGGCGTTGTCCGTACAGATCAAGGAACTGGAAGGACTGATCGGCGCGCCTCTGGTGGAAAGAGGGGGGCGGAATATCCGCCTGACCGGCCCCGGCCAGGAATTCGCGCAAAGGGTGCGTGCGATCCTGCGCTTGGTCGACGAACTGGGCGAACTGGGACGTGCCGCGCATGGGCCGCTTGCCGGCCGACTTCGCCTCGGCGTCATTCCCACGGTTGCGCCCTATATGCTGCCCGACGTCATCAAGGCGCTCAACCGGCACTTTCCGGGGCTCGACCCGCGGCCGCGCGAGGCCATCACGCAGAAACTGATCGACGACCTTCTGGAAGCCCGGCTCGACGCGGCTATAGTGGCGTTGCCGGTTTCGGAGCCGGCGCTGGAGGAAGTGCCGCTGTTCCCGGAAGAATTCGTGCTGGTGCGGCCGCGCGAGGACGCGGACAAGCCGGTTCCTCCTTCCCACAAGCTTCACGAGATGAGATTGCTGCTCCTGGAGGAAGGCCATTGCTTCCGGGATCAGGCACTTTCCTTTTGCAACCTCGCCGCTTCGCCGCCACGCGAATTGATGGAAGGAACCTCGCTGTCCACCCTCGTCCAGATGGTGGGGGCCGGGATCGGCGTCACCCTCATTCCACAGATGGCGGTGCATACGGAGATGCGCTCCTCCAGGGTGTGCGTGTTCCGGCTGGCGGAGCCCCGTCCTTCCCGGACCATCGGCATGATATGGCGAAAGACCAATCCCCTGTCCTCGCAATTCACGCAAATTGCCAGGATCGTTCGCGAAGCCGGTTTGCGAAAACTATCCCGGTTCGGCGCCGATTGGACCGCATTGGCATAGACTGCTTCAGAGGTCGGTCGGTTATTTCCCTGGCCTAGTCAGGTTGAAAGCGGGTTCGTGTTTGAGGACGCCAGCTGAATGGCGGCCTATTGTCAGATTTCTCCAACGGGACTGTCGGGAACCGGCCCCCTGTCAAGACACACATCGCTTACGGTACAGTGCGCTTTGACAACAGAGTTCGAGTCTATTTCCTCGAGAATACGAGGCAGCTTGCATGACCAGACGCATTCTCCACGTGGTCACGAACGTTTCCCACTATGCCGATCCCGACGAGCCCACCGGCCTGTGGCTTTCCGAACTAACGCACGCCTACGACCTCTTCGAAGCGGAAGAATGTGAGCAGCGTATCGTCAGCCCCAAGGGAGGGAAGTCGCCGCTTGAGCCTCGCGCTCTGAAATGGCCGCTCCTCGACGCGTCGGCGAAGGCATGGCTGAACGACCCCGCGCGCATGAGACTTCTCTCGCAGACGGCGCGGCCGGATGAGATCGACGCTTGCCAGTTCGACGTGATCTATTTCACCGGCGGCCATGCGGTAATGTGGGATTTTCCCGAGGATGCCGGGTTGCAAGAATTGGCACGTACCATCTGGGAGCGAGGCGGCATCGTTGCGTCGGTCTGCCACGGCTATTGTGGTCTTCTCAACGTCAGGCTCACCGATGGAACGCTGCTGGTAGCCGGAAAACGGGTTACCGGCTTTGCCTGGTCGGAAGAGGTCATGGCGGGCGTCGCCCGCAAGGTGCCGTACAATGCCGAAGCGGAGATGAAGCGACGCGGCGCCCGGTACGAGAAGGCGCTCCTGCCGTTTTTACCCTATGCCATAGCAGATGGACGTCTTGTTACCGGGCAAAATCCCTTCTCAGCCAAAGCCACGGCCAAGAAAATCGTGGCTATGCTGTAAGATCGCTTGGCCGTCAGGCTCTAGTTTGGGATCGAAGCCGCTGCTTTAGCGGTCGTCTGTGACGACCGAATTGAGGTCATGAGTGGTACGGCCGCTTACCGCAAAATTTCTGCTGGGATCGCTGGCGTGGCAGGTGGTTACGAGGGTGGCCGGCTTCAAGTCGGCTGCACCTGCGGACGATCGCATTGTCGCGTGGCACGGCGAGAAGCTTACCCGATTGGCTGAAGAGCGCATAAAGACCATCGTCGTTGAGTGAAGCGACGCGTTCACATGTCCTCCCTAATCGTCCTCAAAGTCACCGAACAGGTCCTGCAGCCGGGTCAGCATCTCCACTCTTTGGTCGACCTTATCGCCAAGCATGACAATGATGTTGGAGAGTAGAAGATCGATCACTGCCATGATGGTTGCCGAACCATCCCACAGCGGGCCGTGTGGACCGGGAATGACCAGTGCTATGTCGGAAGCTTCCTTCACCCACGGGCAGAATTCGTCGGTAAGCAGTATGACCTTGACGCCGGACTTGCGTGCCTGAAGCGCGAGCGGAAGTGCCTTTGCAGCAAAGCGTCGTGCCTCGATGAGGAAGAGCACCCGTCCTTCCACGGCCTTGTCCAGCACCTCGGCATAGGTGCCGTTCAGTCCATCCACATATTGCACGCGCGGGCGGGCGTAGGAGAGCTGGGCAGCCATGTATTCCGCGGTCCCGCGGATGTTCTGGTAGGCGGCGACATACACTTCGGACGCCCCGATCAGCGCGTTCACGCAGGCGTGCCATTCCGGCGCGATAGTGACTTCATATACCTGCCGCAGATTGTCGATCTGCTGGTTGATGAGCCGTGCGAGGAGCTTGCCCTCGCGGATATCGGCCTGCAGGACGTCCACCTCGCCCTTGACCTGCCAGGCCGGATTGGAGCGGGCGTGGCGCAATTCCTGCTTGAGCGGTTCCAGGCCGTCGAAACCAATGCGACGCAGGAACCTGCCCACCGTCATCGGGCTTACCCCGACCTTGGTGGCGATGGAACGCGCTGTCTCGAATGGAAGCTCAGCCAGATGCCTTTCGAGATATTGGGCCAGAAGCTTGTCGGATCTCGACCGCCGCACTTCATCGCTGCCCAGCCGTTCTAGTATCGCTTTCGACATGATCTCCTGTCGGGTTGGGCCACCCCGCAGATCGCAGGGTTGGCCGGGTGTCGCCTATTGAGCGGTCTTGATCTTCGTCCAGAGCCGGTCGTACTGGCGGATGTCCTTGCCGATATCCTCGAAGATCTGCAAGCGCTTCATGGTTTCGGCCGGCGGATTGATCTCCTCGCTGTCCTTGATGTTCTCCGGCGTCAAGGCGCGCGACTTCATGTTTGCGGTGCCGTTCGTCTGCTGTGCCATGTTGAGGGCAGGGATTTCCGGCTGCGTGTAGAACTGCATGAACTTCAGCGCATTCTCCTTGTTGGGCGCCGTCTTCAGCACGCAGATATTTTCCTGGTACATGGTCGCCCCTTCTTCGGGAATGACGTAGCCGAGGTCCTTTGGATTGGCGAAAACGTCGATCATGGAGCCGATGAAGTAGTGGGCCGCCGCAACGTCGCCCGCCGCCACCATCGGCCGCGATTCATAGGTAAAAGCGGCGACATAGGGCTTCATGGCGATGATCGTGTCCGCCGCCTGCTGCAATTCGGCCGGGTCGGTGGAGTTGACGCTGTGCCCGTTGAGCATAAGCCCCACGCCCATCACTTCGCGCACGTCATCGAGCAGCGCGAACTTCAGCCCCTTGGCCTTCACCGTCTCGAGCAGATCCTTCCAGCCGGTAACATCCTTGCCGAGCACGGTACGGTTGTACATGATGCCGACCGAACCCCAGGCATAGGGCAGGCAATATTCGCCGTTCGGGTCGCTCTTTGCCCGCAGGAAGGCGGGGTCGATGTTCTTGAAGCCTTCGTACTGGTTGATGTCGGTCTTCTCCAGCAGGTCGAGCTTGGACATGATGTCCTGCATATGGACCGACGGGAAGATGATGTCGTAGCCGGTCGCGCCGCCCTGTATCTTCGCCAGCATCTCCTCGTTCGACGCATAGGTCGAGAGATTTACCTTGATGCCGGTGTCCTGCTCGAACCGCTTCAGCACTTCCGGATTTATGTATTCGCCCCAATTGTAGATGTTGAGCTCGGCCGCCAGCGTGGTGCCGGCGAACAGCAAGAGCGCAAAGCCTGCGCAAAGGATCGAGCGCAGCGAGGACCAAACCTGTCCCATTGAATGTTCTCCTCTTTTCGGCAGCCGCCGCATGGCCGCTCGCGATGCATCCCTCGTCACGAAGTCCGGTTCTTGCGACCGTTGACTTCCGTGTGAAAAAGATATCCAAATCCCATTTCAACGCAAGCGTTACTTAAATAACAAAAAATTCACGGGGAACGTTGATGCAGGAATCCATTGTCGAGCTAGTCGGCGCCAGGAAGGTTTTCACCTCGCCTGAAGGTGGTGAGGTGAGAGCGCTCGACGAGATCGACATGAAGGTTCGTCGCAACGAATTCCTGACGCTGCTTGGGCCTTCCGGCTGCGGCAAGACGACGTTGCTGCAATCAGTTGGCGGTTTTGTCCGTATGGATGCAGGGACCATTGCCATTGACGGCGTGGACATGACGCGGGTGCCACCGCACAAACGCCCGGTCAACACCGTCTTTCAAAGCTATGCGCTGTTTCCGCATATGTCGGTCGGGCAAAATGTCGGTTACGCGCTGGAGGTGAAGGGCGTGCCCGTCGCGGAGCGCCGCCGTCAGGTGGGGCAGGCCCTGGCCCTGGTTGGCCTCGATGGTCTTGAGCAGCGGCGGCCGAACCAGCTTTCCGGCGGCCAGCAGCAGCGGGTGGCGCTGGCGCGGGCAATCGTCGCCCGGCCCAAGCTGTTACTGCTCGATGAGCCGCTGTCGGCACTTGATCGCAATCTGCGTCATTCCATGCAGATTGAACTGAAGACCTTGCAGAACGAGCTGGGCATCTCTTTCGTCTTCGTCACTCACGACCAGGAAGAGGCCCTGACCATGTCGGATCGCATCGCGGTCCTGCGTCATGGTCGCATCCAGCAGATCGCATCTCCCCGCGAGATCTACGACCGGCCGAGCAATCCGTTCGTGGCCGGGTTCATCGGCGCCAGCAATTTGTTCGTGGGGCGTGTCACGGGCAATGTCATGGCATTGGATGACGGCGATGTGCTGCATCTTTCCGGGCAGGCCTCCGGCTGCAACGGGCGTGCCGTCGCCGTCATCAGGCCAGAACAGTTCACCTTGACATCAAAGCAGGACAACCAGCCCGATATTGACGCCACAGTGGAGCAGGTCATCTTTGTCGGCTCCGCCTTCGAACTCTATCTGCACACTGGTGCCGGCCGCCGTATCGCCATATCCGTTCCTGCTTCCGCGCGCGAGGCGGTGAACAGGGCGGAAGTCGAACGCCACGCGAGGCTCACTTACGATCCGGCTCACATCCATATCATGCCGGTGGAAGAAGAAGGGCCTGCGGCATGACTGGCCTTCTGCGCGATCGCCTGCAACTCGGGCTCCTGCTCGGCCCCGCCTCGGTCTTTCTTGGCATCTTCTTCCTGATGCCGCTCGGCATCATGGTCGTCACCTCCTTTCTCGCGCCGGGTCTCTACGGCGGGGTGGAGTGGGAGTTCTACCCGCACAATTTCGGCCGCATACTGGGCTTTGCCGATCCGGCCTTCGAGGAGTTCGACCCAGTCTATCTGGAGATATTCCTGCACTCGCTGCGCATCGCGGCGGTGACCGTGGTGGCCACTTTGCTGATCTGCTATCCGGCGGCCTTCTGCATCGGCATGATGTCGGAGCGGTGGAAGAATTTTTGCCTGTTCCTCATCGCGCTGCCGTTTTTCACCAGCCTGATCGTGCGGCTGTTCGTGTGGGTGCTGATCCTTCGCCAGACCGGCCCGGTCAACGGCGTGCTCATGTCGCTGGGGCTGATCGAACGGCCTCTGGAGATGATCTATACGGAAGGCGCGATCGTCCTCGGCCTAGTCTATATCTTCGTGCCATTTATGTTCATGCCCGTCTATGCCAGTGTCGAGAAACTGGACTGGTCGCTGGTGCGGGCCTCCCAGGATCTCGGCGCCGGCCCGGTCCGGACCTTCCTGCGTGTGATATTGCCGCTGACCGCGCCCGGCATTATCGGCGGCTCGGTCATCGTCTTCATCCCCGCGCTCGGCAACTTCGTGGTACCGGCGATCCTTGGCGGCGCCAAGGTCATGATGCTGGGCAATCTTATTGAACAGCAATTTCTGTCGGCGCGTAACTGGCCCTTTGGCTCGGCGCTGGCCATGCTGGTCATGAGTGTCATGCTGATCGTCATGACGGGCTTCGTGCTGGTTTCCAGCCGTCGCCGCAGGAGGTCCGCATGAGGTTCCTCACTTCGCTGTTCAGGCCCGGCCTCATCCTCTACACGATGCTGTTCTTCGCCTTCATCTACCTGCCGCTCGTCCTGATCACCGTCTATTCGTTCAACGCCAATCCGGTGAACATGATGACATGGGCGGGTTTTACCACAGAATGGTACTGGCAGGTGCTCGGCTTCAGGACAACGATCTCGGAAACCTCGATGTATATCGAGTCCACGGGGCAACTGCTTGCGGCGTTGCGAAACAGCCTCATTATCGCTTTCAGCACCACGCTGATCGCAACGGTGCTTGGCACCGCTCTCGCCCTGGCGCTCTATCGCTACGACTTCTTCGGCGCGCGCTACTATCGGGTACTGATGTTCATGCCGATGCTCGTTCCCGACATCGTGCTTGGCATCGCGCTGCTCATCTTCTTTGTCAACGCCGGTATCCATCTGGGAATCGTCACGATCATCATTGGCCAGTGCACCTTCCTGATCTCCTATGTGTTCATTGTGGTGTCGAGCCGTCTGGCGGGCATGGACCGAAGCCTCGAGCATGCCTCGGCCGACCTTGGAGCCGATGAGTGGACGACGCTCCGCAAGGTGGTTCTGCCGCAGCTCATGCCCGGCGTGATCGGCGGTGCATTGCTCGCCTTCATCATCTCGATGGATGATCTCGTCATCACCTACTTCATCTCCGGCACTGACGTGACGACGCTGCCGGTCTTCATCTTCGGCATGCTGCGCCGCGGCATAAAGCCGGAAATCAACGCCATTGCCGTGATGATGCTGACCTTCTCCTTCATCGTGGCCTCGCTCGGCCTCTATCTCCGCTCCCGTCAGAAGTGATCATGAACGAACCACACAACACCAGCAGAAAGCCCCGTGCGCGAGAAATCGGCTTGCCCTTCACCGGTGCGACCGGGCCGCACAATGCCATAACCGATGTTCCGAACGTGGCCGTCGGGCTGAGTTCGGTCTGTGAGACGAAGCCACGGCCAGGCCGGTTGCTGCCGGTGCGCACCGGCGTCACCGCCATCGTCCCGCATCCGCAGGCGGAGGTGCCCGTACCGGTCTTTGCCGGCATCCATCGTTTCAACGGCAATGGCGAAATGACAGGCACGCACTGGATCGAGGATGGCGGTTATTTCCTCGGCCCCATCACCATCACCAACACCCATAGCGTCGGCATGGCACACCATGCGACCGTGAAATGGATGCTCGAACGCTATCGTTCGACCTACTATGGGGAGCGGCCGCGCTGGATCATGCCCGTGGTGGCCGAAACCTTTGATGGCATATTGAACGACATCAATGCGTTGGCACTCACCGAGACGGATGTGATAGCTGCGTTCGATGCGATCTCGGACGGCCCTGTGGCGGAAGGCAACACCGGTGGCGGCACGGCCATGATCGCCTACGGCTTCAAAGGTGGCACCGGCACTTCATCGCGACGCGTGACGATAGCCGGTACGGACTATACCGTCGGCGTTCTGGTTCAGGCCAACAACGGCCAGCGGGACTGGTTGACCATATGCGGCGTGCCGGTAGGCCGCCACATGACTGATATTGCCCCCGGTCCGGACATGGCCGAGCGCGGCTCGATCATCGTCGTCGTCGCCACCGATATCCCGATGGCGCCGCATCAGCTTCAGCGTGTTGCGCGGCGCTGCACCATGGGCATCGGCCGTAACGGAACTCCCGGCGGCAACAATTCGGGGGATATCTTCCTCGCTTTTTCCACCGCCAATGCCGAGCCGCTGCGTGCCGCGCCGCCGGTTCTGCGCAGCATCGAAATGGTCGGCGATGACGAGTTCGACCCGGTCTACATGGCTGTGGTCGACGCTGTGGAGGAGGCGGTCATTAATGCCATGCTGGCGGCAGAGACGATGACCGACACCATCATCGATGGGCTTGCCGGCGTGGAGGCGATCCCGGCTTCCCGGCTGCTGGAGATCATGCGGACATATGGCCGGCTCGGGCAGCCATCATGATATGTCCGCGATAAGACAGATCGTCCGAAGCGGAAAGGCAATCGGTTCGTCGGTCGCGATTGATCAGATTGCTGACCGTTGCAAACAGCCTGCCCAGCGAAAAACTGGCCAGCGGTCGATTGATCACGACAGTTGGGCTTCATGAAGCGACTTCAGCATATGATCATAGACCAGGAGCAGATCGTTTAGTTCGCTGATCCTGCATGCCTCGTCCGGAGCGCCGAGATTTAACGGCGTCAATCCGACAACGGCGCAAGGATAACCAGCCCGTCGCCATAGCCGGGCGTCGGACCCGCCAATCCTGTTGTCCATCCAGACATTGCCAATGGCTGCATTGCCCGCCCCTCGCAGGCATGCCTGCGCGAAAGCGGACCGTGAGTATGTCCAACTCGGTTCGTACCGCCGTGTGATAGCCCAGGATATTCCTTCCCGATTGTCGAGGTGGGCGGCCAGGGCGGCCTCCACTTGCGCAGTGGTCAGGCCAATCGGTATGCGAATATCGATCGCCGCCTCAGCGCTTGCTGGTATCAGATTCGGCGAGGTTCCTGCCTGAATAAGCCCGATATTGACGGTAAGTGCTGCCATCGTGCGGCGCAGTTCGGTATTTTCTTCAGATAATGCTGTAGCCGCTTCCATGACCTGTAAAGCATCTTCGGGCGGCCTTGGCACCAAGGCCTGGATGGCACGCAGAGCAATCAACGCATCGACAAGACGATCGGCGGCGTTTGTTCCCGCATACGTATGGGCACTGTGTGCCTGCTTTCCCTTGGCTGTGATATCCAGCCACAACATGCCTTTTTCGCCAAGCCTGATCGTCGAAGGTCCTCCGACATCAGCCACGAGCACGCCATCGCCGTGGATTTCTTCTGCGTTGTCGATGAGCCATTGGGTGCCCAACTCCCCCATGCGCTCCTCATCACCGGCGAGCGCCAGAACGATGCTGCCGGGAAAGGGACGGCGTTTTGCCCAACGGGCCAGGACCGCAATCAACACGGCCACGCCACCCTTCATGTCGGCCGAACCCCGGCCGTACAGATACCCGTCCGAGATGCACCCGCCGAGCGGATCGTAACCCCACGCTTCGGCGTCGCCGATCGGGTAAGTATCCAGATGGCCGCTGAGTATTGTGCGGGGGCCCGGCAATCCGCCTTCGAGCACCGCAACCAGGTTTTCGACCGGTGCCTCACCGACGTAATGTTGCATTTGCAGGCCGGGGATGTCAGCTAGGAATTCCTTTACAACTTGCACGGCTTCCCCGGTAGCACTTGGCGGGGTCTGGCTGTCGGTCCTCACGAGCACCTGCGTCATCGCTATGAGCAATTCGCTTTCAAGCCCCGGGTTCAATGGTTGTCTCCCACGCGCGCGCGCCATATCAGGAGCAGGATCTCATATGTGACAGCAGCAGCCAGGAAGGCTGTCATGCCGTTTACGTCATGTGGCGGGCTCACCGTATTGATATCGGCGCCGACAATGTTCAGACCTTCCAGCGCGCGCAGCAGGCAGATTCCCTCGCGCGCGGACAATCCGCCCCATACTGGCGTGCACACACCCGGTGCACAGGATGGGTCGAATACATCCATATCCCAGGAAAGGTAGACAGGCCGCCCCTCAAGCGATTGTCTGAGAGCGGCAACCGCTTCGTCCGGGCCTTGCCGCTGGAACTCTGTCATAGACATCAAATTGTAACCGAGCTCCCGTGTATGGTCGTGGGCACCGGCCCGCATGGTCGAACCACGCAGGCCAACGTGCCAGGATGCGCTTGCGAGCACACGCTGCTCCTGTGCCGCATGTGTGAACTGGGTCGCTGCGTCGTAACGGTGAACAGGATCAACCGGATAGGCATCCGTGTGGCTATCGATATGCAATACAGCCAGTCCAGGATGGATGCGTGAGGTCGCACGGATCAGCGGTAAGGAAACGCTGCCATCTCCGCCGAAACCTACAGGTACTGCTCCAGCCGCTGCCAACCTGTAGGCGGCTTCTTCGATAAGGGGAAATGCCTCTTCCGGCCTTGACGGCGTCAGCATAACGTCGCCGGCATCAATGACCCCCAGTTCCGTCAGGGCGTCGCAATCGGCAATCTCGGATTCATAACGCCGCACCAGTCCAGACTGGGCACGGATAGCCATCGGTCCTTGTCGGGCCCCAATCCTGAATTTGTGCGTGCCGCAATCGAAGGGGCAGCCAAGTATCGCAGCGCCGTGACCATCGGCGTCGATTTTGAAGGGGACATCCATAAAGGTCATCGGCTTGGCGTAGAGGTCGCTGGACAGGAGCGTGTGGGGACTTGTCATGAAATGATCGCTTCTGATCTGGATTGCGCGAGAACCGTCCCGACGCGCACCGAATTTGCATCGGTAGCGCGTCGGGAGGGGGAAGATGTTCAGCGGTTTGAAAGTCGCCGTTCCCAGATCCGGATACCCATCGCCAGAGGCCAACAGATCAGGAAGTAGACGACAGCGATGAAAGTGAAGACCTCAAGCGGCCTGAATATGGATGAGGACAATTCCATGCCGCGACGTGTTATTTCACTGACGGAGATGACTGCGCCCAACGATGAATATTTGATGAGCTGAACGAAGTTGGCGGCAAGCGGCGGAAGTGTCAGCCTTATCGCTTGGGGTAGTATTATTCTTACGAAGGTCTGCAAAGGTGATAAGCCTAGCACCTGCGCAGCCTCGCGATGTCCCTTGGGTACGGCCTGTATCCCGGCGCGATAGGCTTCGGCGATGAATGCAGAAGAATATATGCTGAGTCCGACGATAAGCGCCCACCATGCGTCGAGATTGATGTTCATCACGACAGGAAGCACGTAATAGATCCAGAGCAGTTGGACCAGGATCGGCGTGTTGCGGATGATCTCACCGGACGCAAGACCGGTGAAGCGCAATATCGAAAAGCGCGACATATCGAGTGTCGCGATGAGCAATCCACCAAGCATCGCCAGGCAAAGGGTGATTGCCGATATAATGAGTGTCTGTTGAAGGCCACTCATGAGAAAATCAATATTTTGTGGAATAACATCCCAGCGAAACTGGTAGCCACCCATCAGACCCTCCGTCGAACCGTCTTCCACTTTGCCTGCGAAGCATTTTCATTGCGATCAGGGTGCCACGATCGGCCCAAGTTTGTTCTTCTCTGCAAAGTGCTTTAGCCGACCATCCCGCTTGATGGTGTCAATGAACAGATTGATGTGGTTGAGCCAGATCTGATCGCCGTGAGGGACGACATAGGCGTACGGGGTGAGAAGCAGCTTTTCGTTCGGCTCTATCGACACCGCCCAGTCGAATTCATCCGTTACCTTCACTGCGGTTGGAAAGTCCGTCATGATGACGTCGACGCGGTTGGCAACAAGTTCGGCTTCCCGGGTCGCAGGTGGCGCCACAACGACCAACTCGGCCTGTTTCAGGTAGTCCCGCATGAAGGGTTCGATGTAGCTGCCAAGGGAAACTGCCACGCGCCGGCCAGGCTGATCGATGTCACCCCAGCTTTTGACCTCGCTGCCATCGCGCGTAACGGCGTAGAGGCCCGAGATCAGATAGGGCTGGGTGAAGGCGACAGCCTCGCCCCGCTTCATCGTGGCCCCGATGCCGAACATTCCGATCTCGCACTTATTGGCCTGAAGATCGGCAATGAAGGTTCCGAAGCTGGATTCAACGATTTCCAGTTCGGCTCCAAGCTCTTTAGCCAATTCTTTGGCAAGATCGGCATCGATGCCTTCGATCTGGCCGGTAGCCGGATTGCGGAAAGAAATGGAGTAATAGAGGGGATACTGACATACGCGCAGCTTCGCGGCTTTCGTCACTTGATACAGACGTGAATCCACCTGCTGAGCCGCGGATGGCGCAGCAAGCACCAGCAACGCGGTGGCAGAAAAGGTGAAAGCGGCAAAAGACTTGGAGATGCTATCCATTGATGAACTCCCTGGCTTGTAGCTAGTCTTGCATTTGACGCAGAAACCGCTGCGCACGGTCAGTTTTCGGGTTGCCGAAAAATGCGACCGGATCAGCGTCTTCCACGACCTGGCCCTGGTCCATGAAGATGACCCGCGAGCCCACATTGCGTGCGAAACTCATCTCATGCGTAACGACAAGCATAGTCATCCCTTCCTCGGCGAGACCTCGCATGACCAGAAGGACTTCATGCTTGAGTTCCGGATCCAGAGCCGAGGTTGCCTCGTCAAAGAGCATTACGCTCGGCTTCATCGCCAGGGCTCGGGCTATTGCAACACGCTGCTGCTGACCGCCCGAAAGGCGCGAGGGGTAGCTATCGCGCTTGTCCGAAAGGCCGACCTTCTCGAGCAGGCGCATGGCATTGGCTTCGGCGACCGCTCTCGTTTCTCCTTTGACGCGGATCGGCGCCTCTACGATGTTTTGCAGGACATTGAAATGCGGCCAGAGATTGAAATGCTGGAACACCATCCCGATGTCGCCGCGTGCTGCCTTGGCGTTTTGCCTCGCTTCTCCGGGGAGGGCCGGCGAGGCAATCGTCTTGTCACGCATGATCACCGCCCCGTCGCTGGGTTGTTCAAGCAGGGCGAAGCAGCGAAGCAGAGTGGTCTTGCCGGACCCTGACGGTCCGATCACCGATACAACCTCGCCTTCCTTGACGGCGAGATCGACGTTTTCGAGGACCTTCACGGCTCCGAAGCTTTTGCTCAAACCTTTGGCTTCGATCAGGCAGTTGCCGGATTGTTTATGGGGCGAGCTTGTCGCCATTATCCATCTCCCGCTATATAAATTTGTATTATGGTTTTTTCATTTTCCCCTTGATGTCTTAAATTTTGGCCGTAAAATATGGGCAAAGTCAATAACTAATTTTTATAGATATGGACATCAAGCTTCTCGAAACGTTCCAAGCCGTCATAGAATCGCAATCGATGACGGGTGCCGCGCGGGTGCTGGGTGTGACGCAGCCCGCCATCAGCACGCAGATCGCACGACTGGAAGCTCAGGTCGGATTTGCGCTCTTTGAGCGCGTCAATGGACGCCTCAAGGCAAGCAGGCAGGGGCGGCTCTTCTACGCTGAGGTGCGCAATGCGCTTGGTATGATCGAGCGCCTTGCGCAAGATGCCGACACCATCCGGAAAGGAACTTCCGAGACCATTACAGTAGCGAGCCACCCGAGCGCATCGATCTCGATTCTTCCAGCAGTTGTGGCGGAGCTTCGCCAACGTCGACCAATGGCCCGCATCCGGATGATCAACAGAACCTCTGAAGAGGTCCGCGCGATCTTTGAAACGGGAGCCGTCGACGTGGCGATCGCCGAGTGGCCCATCCATATCCCGGATATCAGTCTGAAGCGTTACAAGGTGCCTTGCATGGCCGTCTTGCCGGCCACGCATCCGCTTGCCGACAAGAAAGTCATCGCGCCCGCAGACCTGACCGACACGCCTCTGATTGGCATGCCCGTCACCAGGTTGATCGGGCATCAGGTCCAGAATGCATTCATCGAATGTGACGTGGGCTTCACGCCCATGATCGAAAGTGAATATTTCAGTTCCATGTGCGCATTGGCCGCCACTGGATGCGGGGTTGGCATTGTCGACCGCTGGTCCGCGGAAATGTTCCAGCCGCTCGGCCTTGCAGTCCGCAGCTTCCAACCGACCATTCTCTATGAGATCGGTGTCTTTACCCGTCCCAATCCTCCAGCGACCCCGATCTTCGATGAGTTCATGGCCCTTCTCGATCAGAGGCTCAAGGCGCCTTATCCGGAAACGTCCGAACGAGGGGATGGATGATGCTTGATGCAGCGCTTATCTGGGATGACTTCCAGGCGATCTGCGATTGCGGAGGTCGCCAGACCGGTACCGATTCGGAACGGACAGCCACAGAACTGCTGGCTCGACTGGGTGAAGAGGCAACGGGTGTCGCGCCTCGCCGCGAACTTTTCCGGTACGATGGCTGGGCAGCGATCTCGGGAGCGATAAATCTTGAGAACGGCGCATGTCTCACCGCGAATCCGCTGCTGCGTTCCGTGTCGACACCACCAGCCGGCCTTGAAGCCGAAGTGATCGATCTGGGGCGTGGAACACCGGACGAATTCGCGACGCACCGCCACGACATTGCCGGGCGCATCGTTCTGGTCCGTCACGAACTGATGTTTGCCGCCGGCACCGTGCACCGCAAGATGAAATACAACATGGCCCTTGAAGCGGGAGCTGTGGGCTTCCTGATCGCCGGTCCGTTGCTAGGTGCGTTGGTCGCCGGCTCTTCCGGCAGGGGAAATGAGCCGGGCATTCCTGCAGCCGGCATTACGCCAGAAGCCGCTTCCGCCCTTCAGCGCACCAGTGTCGGCTATCCGAAGATCCGGCTTGAAATCAAAGGCAACGATCGGGATGAAACAGCCAGCAACCTTATTTTCGATATGCCCGGCGAATCCTCGGAACGGATTGTTCTGTCGGCGCATATCGACGGTCATGCTCTCGGCGAAAGTGCACTGGACAACGCTTCAGGTCTAGCCGTGAGTCTGGCTGTGGCGCGCGCATTGCGTGCTTACGTGCCAAAAAAGCGTTCGCTACGTCTCGCCTTCTTTAACGCCGAGGAATGGGCGCTGACGGGATCACACACGCATATTGAAACAATGACGCAATCCGAGCGCGACCGTATCGCTCTCAACGTCAATCTGGACACAGTGGCAGGTTCAGACAGGCTCACGGCCTTGACCTCCGGCTTCTCCCGCATCGAACCCTTCCTGCTCGATTGCGCGGAAGCAGCCGCTGTTCCTTTGGGTCTGTTCAGACCGCTTCAAGTGAATTCGGATCATGGCAACTTTGCACTGGCCGGCATTCCTGCGTTCAGGCTGGTGGCCGGCTTCAACGATCACAGTGCTGATATACGCCACGTCCTCACGCCACGGGATCGGCGGGATCTCGCAACCAGGGACCAGCTTTTCAATGCAGCGAGACTGACATCGGAAATTGTAGCGCGTGCCCTCTCTGCAAACAGTGAAAAAACGCAGGCTTGGCGCGGCTAGATCGATTCTGCCGCCTTTTACGCCGGCCATGTCGGTAAGGTTTCTCAGGCTCCTTGATGAGGTCGGGCAGGTATGCTGGATTATCTAATCCTTGCAGTTTCCGCTTTTATCGCCGGGGGTCTTAATACCGTAGCCGGAGGCGGGACCTTCCTTACCTTTCCGGCCTTGGTCTACACTGGCGTGCCGGTGGTTGCCGCGAATGCAACCAGCGCGATAGCGGTGTTTCCAGGCTATCTTGGTGGTGCGGTTGGCTTCAGGAGCGAAATAGCTGCCTATGACGGCCAGCGGCTGCTGAAGATTGTTGGTATTGCCGCAATCGGCGGGCTGATCGGCTCATCATTGCTTCTTGTATCCTCGAACGAGGCATTCTCGTTCATCGTCCCTTTCCTGCTGGCCACCGCCACATTAATCTTTGCCTACGGAGAGCGGATTCAAACGTGGCTGCGACATCGCCGCTGGGGCAAACCTGAGGGGCCTGTTGGGACGCTGCTCGTTTCAATCTATGGCGGCTATTTCAACGGCGGGCTTGGAATTGTTCTGCTCGCCTTATTCTCTTTGTGGGGAATGCGCGACCTTAACACCATGAATGGCCTCAAGAACGGCCTTTCGTTCGTACTTTCTGCAATCTCTGTGGCAACATTTTCCGCTGCGGGACTTGTATCCTGGCCGCAAGCTGCTGTGATGATGATGGCTGCAACAATCGGTGGATATGCAGGTGCGCCACTCGCACGAAAAATACCGCGTAAGGTCATCCGGGGCGCTGTAATAGGCGTCGGCATTCTTATGAGTTTGATTTTCTTTTTAAAAATCATATGAGCTCGGAGCTCGAAAGTTATATTTTTGAACTCGGGCGTCGATTTCTGTTGGGTGTTGATCGCACCCGATCGTTCAAATCACTCGAAAAACAATTGGCATGAACGGGATATCCATACATCGCCCACCTGTGCGGTGGACTCTCCGGTGGGACCAGGCGAGCAAGAGAAACTAGGGTCCGGACCCAATAACGGGGTTCCCCCTGCCAGCCAGATCGTGATTTACTGCCTCATCGAGGAGGCGGTTATATGGGTGATTTCTTTTGGTTTTCCGATACGCAGTGGGCTCGGATCGAGCCGCTGCTTCCGACCGACGTGCGCGGCAAGCCTCGCGTAGATGATCGCCGTGTGCTGAGTGGCATCGTCCATGCTCTGCGCTGCGGCGGCCGTTGGGCCGACTGCGCCGATGTCTATGGACCGAAGAAGACGCTTTATAACCGGTTCGTTCGCTGGTCCGAACGCGGCATATGGGAGGGCATATTCAGCGCGCTGGCGGGAGCAGCAGATGCGCCGGACCGGTTGTTTATCGATAGCTCCTGCATCAAGGTCCACCGCTGTGCGGGTGGCGGAAAAGGGGGGCCTTGGCCCATGGTATCGGCCGCACGAAAGGCGGACGAAACACCAAGCTCCATGCCGTCTGTGACGAGAAGGGCCGCCCCTGCGTCCTGCTCCTGACGCCCGCAAACGTGCACGATTGCAAGGTCGCACAGCTTTGTATCGAGGCGATGCCGCCGTCCGCCGAACTCGTCGCTGACAAAGGATATGATAGCCAGGCGCTACGGGAATGGCTGGTCGAGCGTGGCACCGAGCCCGTCATTCCGCCCCGCAAGAACCGTAAGGTCCAGTACGACTATGACCGCGCTGTCTACAAGCAGCGCAACATTGTCGAGCGCATGTTCTGCCGCTTCAAAGACTGGCGACGCATCGCAACCCGTTTCGACCGCAACGTCAAAAACTTCATGGGCGCTATCAGCCTCGCCGCCGCCGTCATATGGTGGCTGTAGTGAGTCCGGACCCTAATACGATCGATAAGCATTGAACGAAGAAGGCCCATGAAGTCACGAGCTCCATACCGTCGAAATTCGACGCTATCCCAGCCACGAACAGTCTGGTGCAACTCTGCATTCTAGCGCGTCATCGCAGCAGGCGGTGAGACAAGGCTCGGTCTTTATACGACGGCCAAGCTCTGCGGTACGATGCCTAGAACGTCGAAAAGGACTTCGGGGCCTCTGCTGAAGTTTTGGTGCACTCTTCAATGGCTTGGCGGATCGGCCACGAGGGTAAAAGCGGTTTCGATTGCGGCGATGGCGTAGGAGTGCGAGGCATCAAGCGGTTTGATTTGCGCCACCGGACAGGTCTAACCAGAGCCCGTCCCGTATGTTCATCGAACCGCGATGGTGGCGGAGGATGTGTAGCCCACGCCATAGACGCCGCCGGCCGTCGTTGCGGTTTCCGCTGATCGAGGCGTTGCCCCGATCAAACCGCCTTCCGGTATGGTCGTGTTGCCATAGGAATTGCTGCCTGCCAGGGGCGGGGTCCAAGGCCAGTCTTTACAAGGTCTGCGGCTGCGGCCGCACCCGCAATGTTATGTGTCCGCTGCGCCGAGGCACGAAGCCGGTGGTGATGTTCGGCAGACACCAGTACGAACTGGCGCCTATTGCAGAGAGGGGCGGGCTCTGTTAGGAAAAGTTGAATTTTCTACTCATATTAGTTGTCATGTTGGCGCGATCGCAACGCTGGTACGCTGTGTTGGTTGAGACGACGAGAACATCAAAATGGCCGGCAAGCGGCCCGTCGTCGCCAGAGGCGGATGTGAGGATCTGCGTTCGATGACGGACGTCGAGACCCGGCACTGCCTCTATCTCGCCCACCGTGCGGCGTTGATCGATTATGCGACGCCGATCCTCGGCTCGCGCGAGGCTGCGGAAGACATCGTGCAGGATGCTTATCTGCGATTTGCACCGGCCCGCACCCGCATCGGCGCGCCCGAACAGACCCTTGCCTATCTTTACCGGACCGTGCGCAACCTTGCTTTCGATGTGCTCAAGCGCCGCAAGATCGAACAGCGTGAGACCGGCAATGATACCCCGTTCTGGGCGCTGCCACGCGAGGGTCAGACACCGGAACAGGCGCTGCTTTTCTGCGACCAGATTCGCATCGTATCGGACGCGCTTTCCGCCCTCCCGCAAGAAATGCGGGTGGCGGTGGAGATGTACCGGTTCGGCGACTTCACACTGGAGGAAGTCGCCGCCCATCTCGGCATTTCCGTGGCCACTGCCCACCGCCATGTCCGTACGGCCATGGTCAGGGTGGCCGCGCAACTCGACCGCTCCTGACGCCTTGTCGCCTGTCCCCATGAAAAAAAATCGCGGGCTGGTCGTCTTTGGCTATGAACCGGGTAAGAACAGGTACAACGACACACCGCGACAGGAATGACCTTGGGCGACGAGTACGAGACAGACCCCTTGCTGGAAGAAGCGGCGGAGTGGCTGCTGCACCTTCAGGAATCGCCGCATGATCCTGCACTGACGGGACGGTTCGAGGCATGGCTCGCCCGCTCTCCCGAACATGCGCGGGCCTGGGAAAAAATGCGCCGGTCGTGGCAGTTGATCGGTGAGGTGGCACCGGCCCATGAAACGTCATGGCGCAAGGATGGCAGGAAGGCCACTAGCCCGGCGATGCCGACCCCCTATGACCGGCCGAGGCACGCCACCTCGCATCGGCGAGGGCGGCCAAACTGGCACCAGCGCTTCGCCGGGATGGCGGCCATTGCGGCCTGCGCCGTTTTCCTCGTCTTCGCCGCCCCTTCCTTCCTTCTGCGGTTCGATGCCGACCATATGACGGGGACGGCGGAAAGTCGCGTCGTCACCCTCGAGGATGGCTCGACCGTCACGCTGGGCGCCGGCAGCGCCATCGCGGCGAATATCGGCACCGCAGGTCGGCACGTGAGCCTGCTGGGCGGCGAAGCCTTCTTCGAGGTGGCGCATGATGCCGGCCGTCCCTTCACCGTCGAAGCCGGCGAGGTGACGGTATCGGTGCTTGGCACCGCCTTCGACATGCAGCTTTCGGCCGTCACGGCCATGGTGCAGCTTGCCGAGGGATCGGTCGACGTCAGCTATGAACGCGATGGCCGGACGGGCGCGGCGCGCCTTGCTCCGGGCGAGATGGTACGGATCGACCGACGCACCGGTGACATCTCCCGCAACGCCATTGCGCAGGACGAAATCGCTGCCTGGCGCAACGGCCAGTTGTTCGTCAGTGATGCCTCCATCGGCGCCGTGGTCGAGCAATTGCAGCGCTATCACCCGGCATGGATCAAGGTGGTCGACGGTGATTTGGCCGACCAGCGCGTCACCGGCCTCTACGACCTGCGCGATCCGGACAGGGCCCTGCGCGCCCTTGTCCAGCCCTACGGCGGGCATGTGCACGCGCTTTCGCCCTATCTGCGGGTGCTGTCGCGCTTCTGAAATTTTCTGCCTTCCGTCAAAAAATCCGGCCCGACCTGAAAAAAATTTGCGCGCCGATCGTCTCTACCTCCGGAAGCGCATGGCCAGACCATGCGCCAGGCACTGGAGACTGGGCTGGATGGGCTCGCACACATATCGTGGAAAACGAAACACAGGCACGCGCAACCGGTTCGCCGGCGCCGGGCGGCTTCTGGCGACCACTGCCCTGATCGGGCTCGGCGCCCTGGCGTTGCAGGGGCAGCATGCCGCCGCGCAGACGGCCACATCGGCGGGGGCGGCGCGCGCCTTCAACATCCCGGCCCAGCCCCTTGCCAGCGCGCTCAACGCTTTTGGCCGCCAATCTGGCCTGCAGGTGACGCTTGCCGCCGCAACCTCGCAGGGCGTCACCTCGCAGGCCGTCAACGGCAGCTTCACGCCGCAGCAGGCGCTGGCCCGGATGCTTGAGGGAACCGGAATCCCGTTCCGCATCACCGCCGACCGCACCGCCGTCATCGGCCGGTCGGAAGCCTCCGGCGCAGCACCGGCCTCGACAGACGGCGCGCTGATGCTCGAAACCATCGACGTGCAAGGCAGAGGAGGCAGCGGTGCCTTTGGCGATTACAGCCCTGCCTCGTCTTCGCCTACCGCGATGAAGCTCGATCTTGCTCCGCGTCAGACGCCCGCCACCGTCAACACGGCCAATGCCCAGCTCATCGCCGAGAAGGGCGACGAGACGATCTACGAGGTTTTCGAGAACTTCGCCGGCGTCACCAGCCAGGGCAATAATTCCGATACCGGCTCCAACGTCGCGCGCAGCATATTCGTGCGCGGTTTTGACGTCTCGGGCGACGGCCCCGTGCTCATCAACGGTCAGCGCCTTTACAACAACGGCACCAATTTCCGGTCCACCGCGGCGCTGGAACGTGTCGAGCTTCTCAGGGGTGCCGCAGGCATTTACTACGGCGCTTCGCAGCCGGGTGGCGTCTTCAACTACGTCTACAAGCAACCGCTGGAGATACCGCAATACAGCGCCACCGGACGTTTTGACAGCTTTGGCTCCTACGGCCTGACCCTGGATGCCACCGGACCCATCGATGAAGCCAATACGCTGCGCTATCGGGCGATCGGCGACTTCGTGCGCAACGAGAGCGAGGTCGACCGAATCTATGAGCAGCCTATCGGCGGCATGCTGGCCCTTGAATGGGAGCCGAGCGCCGATTTCAAGACCAACTTCACCTACGAGATCACCGACACCTCCGGGGTGCCGCAGCGGAACGACAACATCCGGGTCAACGGGCAGTTTCTCGACGTACCGCGCGATTTCTTCTGGGGCCACACCAACGATTATGTCGACATCCGCCAGCATACCGCGATCCTGGAAAACAACTGGCGCGCCACCGACTGGCTGAACATACGCACCTATCTTGCCTACCAGACGAGCGACCAGGAGCACCTGACCACACGCATCGGGGGGCGGGGTCCTACGCTGCCCAACACGCTGACGAGCGTGGGGCGCACCGTGCATGCGGGCATCTCGGATGATGATTCCCTTTCGGCCGGTGTCGATGTCAGCGGCGAGTTCGACACCGGTTCCTTCAATCACCAATGGCTGGCCGGTTATGGCTATGCCCGTGGCTCCTCCTATGGCGGCGTCGCCCAATGCAGCACGGGTGGCACCGGAACCTGCGCGGCCATCGCGCCGACGGCGCTCGACCCGACCAACCACACCCCCGGCGCCTACGCGTTCCGCGACCAGCTCTTCGGGCTGATCGGCACGCAGCGCAACGGCATGACCGATTCGACCTCTACGGATCACAATCTTTACGTTCAGGATCTGATCACCCTGCCCAATGACAGGACGAAGCTGCTGCTCGGCGTCGGCTTTACGGCGGCGGACCGGGAAAGCTATGCGCGCAGGACAGATACGGGCGCTGTCACGGAGAGCGCGCTCGACGCCTCGCATGTCACGCCGCGCCTTGCCATCACCCACGATCTGACCGACACGACCACGCTTTATGCGAGCTACAGCCAGTCGTACTACCCGCAGCTCCATATCAATCCGGACAATGCGATCCTGGACAAACCGCAAGTGGGCGAGCAGTACGAGGTCGGCTTCAAGAGTGAGCTCTTCGACGGCAACGCCCTGCTTACGGTGGCGCTCTACCAGCTTGAGAAGGAGAATGTGCTGCGTTCCCATCCCGATCCGGATATGGCCGATTTGGGTTATCGGATCAGCAACGGCCTTGAGCGGGCACGCGGCGTCGAAGTCGAACTGACCGGCGCGGTCACGTCGTGGTGGGATGCGCGGCTGGCCTATGCCTATACGGACACCGAGATCGTCAAGGCCGATAGCCGGCAGGGCGAGCGTTTCGCCTATGTCTCCGATCACAGCCTGTCATTGTGGAACCGTTTCAGGGTGTATGGTGATATCCAGGATGCCGGCGAGTGGAGCCTGGGTGCCGGTGTAACGGCCTACAGCGACTTCGACGACTCCTCGGGCAACAGGATGCCCGGCTACGCCATTGTCGATGCCGGCCTGTTCTACGAGCGTGAGTTCGCAAATGGAACGCGCTTCAAGGGCGGCTTCCGGATCGATAATCTGTTCGACAAGGTCTATTACGACCGGCGCTCGACTGCGGACAGCATAACCTATGGCGATGGGCGCAAGTTCTCGCTCTCGCTCAGCACGACCTTCTGAGCCATGATCGGAAAGGAACCGAACCGCATGCGTCCGCACACGCTTTCCATCGCCTGTGCGGCTGTGGTGTTTTCCACTGCATTCGCGCACGCCTTCGCCGCGGCCGTCGATCTGTCCGGCGAAACGCCCTATCCGCAGCTTTACCAGCCGTCGGAACCCGTTGGCACGGCACCGGCCGGGCGGGACGTGGTGCTGCTGGGTGCCGATCTGGTCGAGATCGCCGTGGCGCTCGGCGCGGCGGACCGCGTCCTCGCACGCCCGGCCGATATCGAACTGCCCGGCATCGACGACACGCCGCACAAGGTGCGCGAATGGGCGGGCGTGGAAGGCGTTCTGGCCATGCGCCCGCAACTGGTCGTCGGCTCGACGGTGATCAACCAGCGCCTGCTCGACGGACTGGCAGGTCTCGGCATACGCACCGACCTGATCGACCGCACGCTGCCCGCCACGGAGAAAGTATCGCGGCTCGCCGCTCTGCTGGGGTTGGAGGAGCGTGGCGAGAAGCTGATCGTTGCCATGGAAGCCGACTACAAGGCTATCGAACCGGTGACGGTCGACGGACGGCCGCTGCGCATCGTCCATGCCTCCAAGATGGGGGCCGGCACCAGCTTCACGGCCGGCGGCGCGGAGACGGCCGTGCACAATCTCATCCTGCGGGTCGGCGCGCTCAATGCCGCCGCCGAGGTCGGCCGCGACCGCTACAGGCCCGTCACGCCGGAAGGCATGATCCTGATGGCCCCGGACGTCATCCTCATCTCCGAAAAGGAACTGCCGGCCTTCGGCGATCTCGACGGCATCTGGGACGCCTATCCCGGCATCGCCCTGACGCCGGCCGGCCGCAACCGCAACGTCATCGTCATGCGCGAATTGCATGTGCGGGCGGACGCCACTTCCTCCGGCATCGCCACGCGTGCGTTGTCGCGCGCCCTGCACGAGATGTTCCCGTGAGCACGACACAGGCTGGCAGGCTGGCGCGACCGGCCGACCGCACGCCGCTGATCGCGCTCGGCATGGGCGTTTGCCTCTTCCTCGCTTTCTTCGCCTCGATCGCCATCGGGGCCGTGTCGCTGTCGCCGGGCGACGTGTTCGACGCCGTGGTCTCGCGCTTCGGTTCGGCTCCGCTCGACCAGACCGCCGCCCTCAACCAGGCCGTGGTGTGGGACCTGCGGCTGGCGCGGGTGCTCACCGCCGTCATCGTCGGGGCCAGCCTCGCCACCTGCGGCGCGGCCATGCAGGGCCTGTTCGGCAACCCGCTGGCCGATCCGGGCATCGTCGGCGTCTCCAGCGGCGCCTCGCTCGGCGCCATCATGGTCGTGGTGTTGCAGATCTCGACCTTCGGCATGTGGACGCTGCCGGTGGGCGCGTTCCTCGCCGGTACCGGCACCACCTTCGTCATCTACGCGCTGGCGCGGCCCGGGCAGGAAGGCAGCGACAATTCCAAGCTGCTGCTGGTCGGTATCGCCGTCAACGCCATCGGCGGTGCCTTCGCCGGCTATCTCACCTATCTCGCCACCGCCGACCAGTTGCAGAGCCTCACCTTCTGGTCGATGGGCTCGCTGTCGAGCGCCAAGTGGGTCACCGTCGCCATATCCGCCCCACCCACGATCGTCGGCATAGCGCTGCTTTATCGCTGGGCCCGCCCGCTGGATCTTCTGGCGCTGGGCGAGCGGCAGGCGCGCCATCTCGGTGTCGATGTGACGGTGCTGCGCCGCAAGCTCATCTTCGTCACCGCCCTGCTTGTGGCGGCGGCCGTCTCGTTCAACGGCACCATCGGCTTCGTCGGCCTCGTGGTGCCGCATCTCTTCCGGCTGATGATCGGCCCGGCGCACCGGCTGCTCATTCCCTTTTCCGCCGCCGGCGGCGCGCTTCTGGTGATGCTGGCCGATCTTGCCGCACGCACGCTCGATCCGCCCTCCGAAGTGCCCATCGGCGTGATCATGGGCTCGCTCGGCGGCCCGTTCTTCCTGTGGATGATCTACCGCAGCCGCAGGTTCGGGATCGCGCCGACATGATCGACATTCGCAACGTCACGGTCACCGTCGGCACGCGCAACCTGCTGGAAGACGTGTCGGCCCGCTGCGGTGCCGGCACGCTGACGGCGCTGGTCGGCCCCAACGGTGCCGGCAAGTCCACCCTGCTTTCCGTCATTGCCGGCGACCGCAAGCCGGACAAGGGCACGGTCGAACTGGCCGGCAAGGCTGTGTCGGCTCACTCGGTGCGCGAGCTGGCGCAGATCCGTTCCGTCTTCCCGCAGGGTTCGGTGATCCGCTTCGGCTATACGGTCGAGGAGGTCGTCGGTATGGGCCGCGCCTTTCGCGACTTGCCGCCCGACGAGGACGAGCGCGCGGTGTTCGATGCCATGAGCGCTTCCGAGATCGAGCACATGGCGTTCCGCAACGCCCAGACGCTGTCCGGCGGCGAACAGGCGCGCACCACCTTCGCGCGCGTCGCGGCACAGGCAACGCCGGTCGTTCTGCTGGACGAGCCGACCGCCGCGCTCGACCTGCGTCATCAGGAGCGCGTGCTTGCCATGGCACGCGACATGGCCGCGAACGGCACCACCGTCGTCGCTGTCCTCCACGACCTCAATCTCGCCGCCGCCCATGCCGACAAGATCGTGCTTCTGTCGCAAGGCCGCGTCGCCGCCGACGGCGCGCCGTGGGAAGTGTTGCGGCAGGACCTGATCGAAGACGTCTACCGGCAGGACGTGCGCATACTGGAGCATCCGGTGCGCGGCTGCCCGGTCGTGCTCACCACCTGAAACCAAGGAGCCTCCCATGACCTGCACCCTGCACCGGGCCGATGTTGTCGCCACCCTCAAGCGCGAGCATGCCGCCGCCCGCTCCATGCGCGAGGCGCAGATTGCGGAGCCGCGCGACGAAAACAGCCCACCTGTGCACACACTGGATTTCCGCACTTCCGAACGGCACAAGACAAACTATCTGTCGATCGGGCCGCGCATGGGCCGCTTCCTCTATGCCTCGGCACGCGCCATCAATGCCCGCAACATCGTCGAGTTCGGCACCTCCTTCGGCATTTCCACGCTTTATCTCGCCGCAGCCGCCGCCGACACCGGCGGCAAGGTGACCGGCTCCGAGTTCCATCAGAACAAGGTGGAGAAGGCGCGCGCCAATCTCGCCGACGCCGGGCTTGCCGCACTTGCCGAAGTCCGCCCCGGCGATGCGCTCCGCACCCTCGCCGATGTGGAGGGGCCGATCGACCTGCTGTTCCTCGACGGGGCGAAGGACCTCTACATCGAAATCCTGAAGATGCTGGAGGACAGGCTCCGTCCCGGTGCGCTGGTCATTGCCGACAACGCCGACCATCTGCCGCAGGACGAAGGCTTCTTCGCCTATGTCGGCGATTCGAGCCCGCGCTACCTCACCACGCTGCTCGGCTTCCACAAGGGGCTGGCCAGCCAGTCCGTCGTGCTTTCCTGAAACTTGCACAAGGCAGATATCATGGATCAACAGACAGAACCGACCGCACGCAAACGGCCTCCCTTGCCCGAATGGACGCTGGAAGTGGTCGAAGCCTTCGACGTCACGCCGCGCATGCGCCGCGTGGTGCTCACCGGCGACAAGCTGGATGCGATGAGCTACCGGCCCGGTCAGGCGCTGGTGCTGGCCATGCCGCAGCCGGAAGGCGGTACCGGGCGGCGTGACTACACCATTCGCAGCTTCGACAAGGCAAGACGGCAGCTTGCGATGGACTTCGTGCTGCATGGCGATACACCTTCGCCGAGTTGGGCGCGCCATGCGGCAGCGGGCGATGTCCTTCAGGTTCGGGGCCCGCGCGGGCGCACCGTGATCCACGAAGCCGCCGACTGGCACCTGTTCTGCGGCGACGAGACCTGCCTGCCGGCGATCCTCCACATGCTGGAAACCCTGCCGGAAAATGCAAGGGTTCATGCTTTTCTCGAAGTCGGTGGGTCCGACGATCACCAGAAAGTGCCGGAGGTCTTCGCCGCATCCGTGACATGGGTTCATCGCGACGGGACAAAACCCGGACCGAACACGCTGCTGCTCGACCGGCTGGCCGGTTTCGAGCTGCCGCAAGGTCATGGCCATGCCTATGTCATCGGCGAGACCAGCAATGTGCGCGCCCAGCGCCGCCACCTGATCGAGCGCGGCATGGACAAGGTGCAGATCTCGTCGGAAGGCTACTGGCGTCCCGGCCGCATCGGCGGCCACGATCACGTCGACGACTGACCAGATCGCCTGCTCGCTCCAGCGTCAGCCCACCGAGCAACCGGCAAGAACGGGCCTGTCCGGCGACAGCGCATCGGCCACCGCCAGCATGGTGTTTCGATAGAGGCCTCGGTGGTGAGCAGATATTCTTCTGTCTCGAAGCCTTGCGGCGGCAGCGACTTGCCGTGCCATGGCATGTCGAAGGCGAAGAAGCAGTGCGCAAAGGTAAGCTCAGCATCGTTGAGGACATGCCGCCACCGGCGCGTGTCGGGCCGGGTCATTGCGCCCGGCACAAATCTCCCGTTCGCCTTGACCAAAAATGAATTTCGGATTACGTATGACGAAAATTGAAAATCGTCAGTAATCATAAAAGCAGATCGATCACGATGGACATGGCAGAAGCCGCACAGGATTCCGCACGGCAGGAAAACATCGAGCGCATTCTGGAGACAGCCGAGCGGCTGTTTCGCCACTATGGCTACAACAAGACCACGGTTGCCGATATCGCACGCGAACTCGGCATGTCGCCGGCCAATGTCTATCGCTTCTTCGCCTCCAAGGAGCAGATTCACCAGGCAATCTGCGGTCGCATGCTGACGGCCAGCCTTGAGCTCAACCGGTCCATCGCCGCTCAGCCGCTTGGCGCGGCCGAGCGTCTGCGCCGCTGTGTTTTGGCGCAGAACAAGCTGACGGTGGAGACGATGCTGGACGAGCAGAAGGTGCACGAGATGGTGATCGTCGCCATCGAGCGGGACTGGCACGTGATCGACAAATATATCGACCAGCTTCACCTCATCTATGCCGACCTCATAGAGGAAGGCATCAAGACCGGCGAATTCGCCAAGCAGGATGCGGCCCTCGCCGCACGCTGCTTCGGGGCCGCATTGGTCACCCTGTGCCACCCCCAGCAGGTGGCGCAATGCCTGATGAAGGAAAACCGGGCAACGGCCGAACAGCTGGTCGATTTCGCAATCCAGGCATTGAAATAAGCGCGTTTGCGCGTTCGCAGACTGTCCGAACTCTTACAGGAGCATGAACGATGTTTTCGTTCAGGGATGTCAGAAGCGTTTCCCGTCCTCTCGCCACGCTGGGCCTGCTCGGCCTCCTTGCGGTGTCGGTTTCCGCCTGCAGCGAGGCCAAGACGGAGCCCGTCGCCACCGTCCGGCCGGTCAAGGTGGTCGAGATCGCAAGGGCAGACACGACGCGCGAGTTTCAGTATTCCGGCACGGTCAAGGCGCGCACGGAAATGAACCAGGGTTTTCGCGTTGCAGGCAAGATCGTCGAGCGGCTCGTCGACATCGGCGACCGCGTGCAATCCGGGGATACTCTGGCCCGCATCGATCCGACCGATTATGCGCTTGCCGTCAAGACCGCCGAGGCCAACCTTTCGGCGGCCGAGAAGCAGGTCGAGACCGTTCGCCTGATGCAGAAGCGCGCAGAGGAACTTTTCGGCAAGAAATTCGCATCGCAGGCGCAGCTTGACGAGGCCCAGCTCGGTTACCAGCAGGCGCTCGCCGCGCGTGATGCGGCCTCGTCCTCGCTCCAGCAAGCGAAAAACCAGGTTGCCTACACCGATCTGAAGGCGGACAGGAAAGGCATTGTCACGATGATCGGCGCCGATACCGGTCAGGTCGTCGGCGTCGGCACGCCGGTGGTGACCGTTGCTGTCGACGGCGAGAAGGAAATCCAGATCGCCGTTCCGGAAACCGAGATTTCCCACTTCAGGCCGGGCCAGACCGTCAATGTCGGCTTCTGGACCGACGACCGGTTGCGGCTTCCCGGCAAGGTGCGGGAGGTTGCCGGCAGCGCCGACCCGCAGTCGCGCACATTCTCCGTACGCATCAGCCTGACCGACGATCCGCGCGTGCTGCTAGGCATGACGGCGACTGTGGCGGCAACCGTGCCCACCAGCCAGTTGCTGGCTACGGTCCCGCTCGAGGCGCTGGCCAAGAAGGACGGCAACACCATCGTCTGGGTGGCGGACCGCGCCACCTCGACCGTGCATCCGCGCGTTGTAACGGTCACCGATTTCGCGCCCGACGGCGTGCGTGTCGCGCAGGGCCTGCAGCCGGGCGATCTGGTGGTCGCCGCCGGTACGCAGTTCATGACGGAAAACCTAAAGGTAAAGCTGCCGGGCCTCGCTGTTTCGCAGGCGGAAGAACCTGTCTCCACACAGGCGACCAGCGCCCTTCGCTGAAACGACCCCGGCCGAACAACCAGAAGAGGCGGTCATGACGACCTCCACCGACGACAAAAAGCCGTTCAACCTGTCCCGCTGGGCGATCGGTCACCCGAGCATCGCGCGCTTCCTCGTCGGGCTGATCATCGTCGCGGGCGCGCTCGGCCTGCTGCGCATGGGCCAGCGCGAGGATCCGGAATTCACCTTCCGCGTCATGGTCGTGCAGGCGGTGTGGCCCGGTGCCTCCCTGCAGGATATGGAAGACCAGGTCGTCAACAAGATCGAGCGCAAGCTGCAGGAAACGCCGCATCTCGACTTCGTGAGATCCTATTCGCGCGCCGGCAGCGCCGTCATCATGGTGCAGGTCAAGGGCGATACCAACGCCGCGCAGGTGGAAGATGCCTTCTATCAGGTGCGCAAGAAGGTGGGTGACATCCGCAGCGAACTGCCGTCCGGCCTGCTCGGCCCCTATTTCAACGACGAGTTCGGCGATACCTTCATTACCCTGCATTCGATCAGCGGCGACGGCTACAGCTATCCGGAACTCAAGCAATTCGCCGTCCAGGCGCGCGACATGCTGCTGACGACGCCGGGTGTCGAGAAAGCCGTCATCATCGGTGACCAGCCGCAGGTCATCTATATCGACGTCTCGTCCAAGGCCCTGGCCGAGCGCGGGCTGACCCTGGTCGATCTGCAAAACGCCATCAAGGGCCAGAACACGGTCGATCCGGCCGGCACGGTGGACACAGGCTCGCGCTCTGTGCGCATTTCCGTCGAGGGCGACGTGAAGCGGGCCGAGGACATACGCGAGTTGCGCCTGCGCAGCGGCGGCCAGGTCATTCGGCTCGGCGATATCGCCACGGTGACTTCAGGCCTCCAGGACCCGGAACAGCGTAAATATCGCTTCAACGGTCACGACAGCGTGCAGGTCGGCGTGGTGATGGCGAAAGGTTTCAACGTCACCGACGTGGGTGCCGCGGTGGACGAAACCTACAAGCGCTTCGAGGGTTCGCTACCTTATGGCGTCGCTGTCGACCAGATCGCCAACCAGCCGCATGTGGTTACGGATGCCATCGGCGAGTTCATGCGCGTGCTGGGCGAAGCGCTGGTGATCGTGCTTGCCGTCTCGTTCCTGTCGATCGGCTGGCGGTCCGGGCTTGTGATCGCCATCGCCATACCGCTGGTGCTGGCCACCACCTTCGCCATCATGTACGAACTCGGCATCGATCTGCAGCGCATCTCGCTCGGCGCGCTCATCATTGCGCTCGGCCTGCTGGTGGACGATGCCATGATCGTCGTGGAACTGATGGAGCGCAAGCTGGAGGAGGGGCTGGACAAGCTTGACGCCGCCACCTTCGCCTACAGATCCACCGCCTTTCCGATGCTGACCGGCACGTTGATCACCACGGCCGGCTTCATCCCGGTCGGCTTCGCCGCTTCGGCCGCCGGCGAATATGTGCGCACGCTGTTTTACGTGGTCGGCATCGCGCTGGTGGTGTCGTGGTTCGTGGCGGTCTATTTCACACCCTGGCTCGGCCACATGCTGCTCAGGCAGCGCCAGCACGCCGGCGGGCATCGTGACGTGTTCGACACAGGCTTCTATCGCCGTCTCGGCGCCACCATCGGCTGGGCGGTGCGCCATCGCATCCTGGTGCTGGCGCTGACCCTGGCGACGTTTGTCGCCAGCCTGTGGTCGTTCCAGTTCATTCCGCAAAACTTCTTCCCGCAGTCGGAGCGCCCGGAAATCCTCGTTGACCTGTGGCTGCCCGAAGGCACCTCGATCAGGGAGGTCGAGAAGCAGGCGAAGGCGCTCGAGGCCAGGATGATGGACGATCCCGACAAGCGGTTCATCGCCACCTATATCGGCGAAGGCGCGCCACGCTTCTTCCTGCCGCTCGACCAGCAGCTTGCCAACCCGAATTTCGCGCAGCTTCTGGTCATGGCCAGGGACGAGCCGGCGCGCGAACGGCTTATCGTCAAGCTGCGCTCTATCCTCGCCGAGGATTTTCCGGCGATCCGCGCCAAGGTCGACCGCCTGTTCCTCGGCCCGCCGACCGGCTGGCCGGTGCAGATGCGGGTGATGGGGCCGGATCGGCAGGAGGTTCGCCGCATCGCCGATGAGGTCAAGGCGCGCTTTGCTGCCGATCCGCTGCTTTCGGCCGTGCATGACGACTGGCTGGAGCCGGTGCCTGCAATGAAGCTGGTGATCGACCAGGACCGGGCGCGTGCGCTTGGCGTGACCTCGCAGCGCGTACGCCAGATGCTGCAGGCCGCGATGTCGGGCGCACCGCTCGACAGTTTCCGCGATGGCGAAGAAACCGTGTCGATCATGGCCCGCGAGCCGGACGGAAACCGCTCTCTGCTGTCGGCCGTCAATTCCGTCTATGTGCCGACCGACTTCGGCGGCTTCGTGCCCGTCTCGCAGATCGCCAAGGTCGAGCCCGTGCTGGAGCAGGGGATCGAATGGCGGCGCAACCGGCTGCCCACCATTTCAGTGCGCGCGACGCTGCCGGACGGCGTGCAGTCGAACGACGTCGTCATGCGCCTCTACAACGAAATGGCGGACCTGCGCGCCGAACTGCCGGCGGGCTACAAGGTCGAAGTGCAGGGTGGCGCCGAGGATTCGGCCGAAAGCCAGGCATCCATCGCCGCCAAGGCGCCGATCATGCTGGCCATCATCGTAATGCTCCTGATGGTTCAGTTGCAGCACTTCGGCAAATCCATGCTGGTGCTGGCCACCGGACCGCTCGGCATCATCGGCGCGGCATTGGCGCTCCTGATCAGCGGCGCACCGTTTGGCTTCGTCGCCATCCTCGGCGTCATCGCCCTGCTCGGCATCATCATACGCAACTCGATCATCCTCGTCGATCAGATCGACCAGAACATCGCTGCCGGCATGGCACGAACAGAGGCGATCGTCGGCGCAGCCGTAAGCCGCTTCCGGCCGATCATGCTGACGGCGCTGACGGCGGTCCTGGCGCTGATCCCAATCTCGCGCGGCGTGTTCTGGGGGCCTCTCGCCTATGCGATGATGGGCGGCATCCTGGTGGCGACGGTTCTTACCGTGCTGGTGCTGCCCGCAGGCTATGCGCTGTTCTTCGGCCGCGAACCCAAGACGAAGGCGAGTACCCCGGAGCACGAACAGGTCCGATCCGACGCCGGTGCAATCGATCGTCCCGAGGCATTCGCCGCGGAATGAAAGAGAAGGCCGGCATAAGGCTCAGCAGCACCTGCGCGGCATGGGCCAGTTGCTAGCCTGGCATGGTCTCCGTCGTCCACGCCTGTCCGGGGCGCGATCTGGCAAAGTCGCCGGCGACCTCGCGCACCTTGTCGGCAACGAACTGGATAACTTTCTGGTGGGTTGACGACTGGTAGGTGGCGATGATCGGCATGGGCGGGAACCACTTGGCCACATCCATCTGGTGCAGCAGGCCCGATTTCAGCTCGCGCTCGATCGTCACGGTGGGAATAGCCGCGACTCCGAAGCCGTCGATCAGCAGGTTGATGATGGCGAACAGCGAATTCGAGCTGGTCATCTTCGAGGCGAGCACCCGCTCATCCTGAAAGTAGGGGGCGATCTGGCGGTAGGGCGGCGTGTCCTTGGGAAACGTCACGATCGGCATCTTTGCCAATTCGTCCACGTTGTAGGCCCTGTCCGGCTGGACCAGCTTGGGCGAGCCCGCCCAGGTCATCTGCCAGACGCAGGCGACGAAGCTGCGGAATCCATCACCGATCGCCGGGTCGAGACAAAAGATGAGGTCGAACTTGCCTTTTTCCATGTGCTCCACCAGTGCGGTGGTGGACTCGACTGTCAGTTCGATCCTGAGATTTGGGGCTTCCTTGTGCAGCGATTCCACCAGATGCGGCATCCAGGTGGAGGCGACCGAGTCGATCACGCCGATGCGGATGGTCGTCGTGGCGGAGTAGCCCTGCTTGAGCTCGCTGCGCAAGCCTTCCAGGTCGTCAATGACTTTCTGGAACACTTCCAGGACGCGCTCGCCTTCAGGTGTCAGCCGGAATTCGCGGTCGCCGCGATGCACCAGCCGGCAGCCGAACTCGGCTTCGAGCGCAGCCAGCCTGGTCGAGATGGCCGGCTGGGTCGTGTTCATCTCCTGGGCGGCGCGCCCGAAGTGGCGGTTTCGTGCCAGCACAAGGAAGGTGTTCAGGTCCAGGATACGCATGGCGTACCTTCTACCAGAAAAGCCTGCCGGCACCATGTCGTGGCCTGACAGTTCAGGCTTGGGTCATGACGTGGCGGACCTGCGTGTATTCGAGCAGCGACTGCATCGACAGATCGGAGCCGTAGCCCGAGTTCTTCATGCCGCCATGCGGCATCTCGGTGGCAAAGGAACCATGGGTGTTGACCCAGGTCACACCATATTCGAGCCGATCGGCCAGCGAGGCCGCCACCGCCGAATCGCGTGACCACACCGACGAGGCCAGCCCGTATTCGGAAGCATTGGCCCAGTCGAGCGCGGTCTCCACCGAGTCCACCGGCGTTATGGTCAGCACGGGTCCGAACACTTCCTTCTGCACGATCTCGGCCTCGAACGGCGCTGCGACCAGTGTCGGCGTGTAGAAGTAGCCCGGCTGGTCGGGCACCGTGCCGCCGACGATGATGTCGCAATCATCGTCATGGGCGCGGGAGACGAACCCGGCAACGCGATCGCGCTGGCGGGCGGTGATCAGCGGACCGAATTCGACATCGTCGCGTTCGGGTGCGCCGTAGACCAGCGTGCCGATCATTGCGGCCAGGCGCTCGGTGAGTTCGTCGGCGATGTCACGGTGAGCGAAGACGCGGCAGGCGGCGGTGCAGTCCTGGCCGGCATTGTAGAAGCTTGCCTCGCGCAGCGTCCCGACGAGGCTGTCGAGGTCGGCGTCGGGAGCGACGATGACCGGCGCCTTGCCGCCGAGTTCGAGATGGGTGCGCTTGATCATGCTGCCGGCCGCGGCGCGCAGCACGGCACGACCGGTGCCGACATCCCCGGTCAGCGAGATCATGCGGACAAGGTCATGCGAGATCAGCGCATTGCCGATGTCGGGGCCGTTGCCGCACACGACGTTGACGACGCCGGCGGGAAGCAGTTCGGCGAAGATCCCGGCCAGCGCCAGAAGGCTGAGCGGGGTGTGTTCGGAAGGCTTGATGACGACGGTATTGCCGGCCGCGATGGCAGGCGCGATCTTCCAGGCGGCCATCAGCAGGGGGTAGTTCCACGGAGCGATCTGGGCAATGACGCCGATCGGATCGCGGCGCATGACGCTGGTGCGCCGGGCGTCGCGGTAATTGCCGGCAGCGGTCGCTGGCATGTTGCGCACGGCGGTCGCGTAGAAGCGGAAGACATCGGCGACATTGGCCAGTTCCCCGGCATGGACAAAGCGCAGCGGCTTGCCGGCATTGCGCGATTCGATCGGCGCCAGCATGTCGGCCCTGGCCTCGATGGCGTCGGCAATCGCAAGGAGGGCGTGGCTGCGTTCCCTGGGTGTGGTGCGCGACCAACCTTTGTAAGCCAAAGCCGCCACGCGCACGGCCTCGTCGATCTGTGCCGGGGTGGCCGACTTGACCGAGGCCAGCGGTTTGCCGGTCGCTGGCTCGAAAGCCTGCTCGGCTTTACCCTGGCCTTCGACGAACTTGCCATTGATGAAAAGACGCGTTTCAAACCCGCTCATGGTCGGCTCCATTTCCGTCCTGTCGTTTGGTTGGTCAGTCGGTGATGATGCGGATGCGTCGGGGGTCGATCGACAGCGAAACCTTCTCGCCGCTGGCGAAAACCCGGTCGTTGCCGCTCAGCACCCTGACCGGCTGGCCCGCGAGCGCCAGTACATAGCGGTTGCGGGCGCCGAGATAGACGCGGGTGCGAACCTCGCCCGCAATGTCGCCCGACTTGCCGATGGCGATGTCTTCCTGGCGCAGCACCAGCCGTGCCGGGCCACGTGCGGACTCGCCTGGCGACAATTGCAGCCGCTGGCCATCGGCGAGGACGGCAACGGAACCTGCATCGTCTGTTTCGATGGTGGCCGGGATAATGTTGGCCGAGCTCAGGAAGTTCGAGGCGAACTCGGTCGCCGGCCTGGTGTAGATCTCTGCCGGGGTGCCTTGCTGCTCGACGCGGCCGGCGTTGAGCAGCACGACGCGGTCGGACAGGCTGAGTGCTTCCTCCTGGTCGTGGGTGACGAACAGGGTGGTAAGCCCGAGGCGGTTGTGGATTTCGATCAGTTCGACCTGCATGTCCTCGCGTAGGCGAGCGTCGAGGTTGGAAAGCGGCTCGTCAAGCAAGAGCACCTTGGGCTTGGAAACGATGGCGCGGGCAAGCGCCACACGCTGCTGCTGGCCACCGGAAAGCTGACGCGGCTTGCGGTCGCCCAGATGGCCGAGCTGGACGGTTTCGAGCGCCGTCTTGACGCGCTCGGCCTGTTCCTCGCGCGATCCGATGTTGCGCATTCTCAGCGGAAAACGGACGTTCTCCGCGACGCTGAGATGAGGCAGCAGCGCATAGGACTGGAACATCATGGCGATGTCGCGCTTTTCCGGCGGCAGGTCGGTGACTGTCTGGCCGTCGATGACGACAGTTCCCGAGGTGACGGTTTCGAGGCCGGCAACCGTGCGCAGCAGTGTGGTTTTGCCGCAACCGGAGGCGCCGAGCAGGCTGACGAACTCGCCGGAGGCGATGTCGAGGGAAATGCCGTGCAGCACCTTCACATTGCCGAAGGATTTCCTGATGTTTTCAAGCCGGACATTGGCCATGGTCAAGCACTCGCGAATTTCTTGATGCCGAGCAACCGGTCGATGACCAGGATCAGCACGATGGTCAGGGCGATCATGATCGAGGACACCGCAGCCACCGACGGGTCGGGGCTGAATTCGAGCTGGCCGTAGATCTGCACCGGCAGTGTGGTCATGCCGGGCTTGCGCAGGAACAGCGACAGCACGGCCTCGTCGAAGGAGATGTTGAAGGCGAAGAAGGCGCCGGCTGCCAGGCCCGGGGCGCATTGCGGCACCACAACAAGCCAGAGGCGCTGCATGCGGTTGGCGCCCATCGTCCGCGCCGCCTCCTCGAGAAAGGGATTGGATTCCGACAGCACCGCCAGCGTGGTGCGGATGACATAGGGCATGGCGATGACGGTATGGCCGATCCACAGCACCGGCAGTGACACGGGGCCGACGACGGCGCTCCAGAACATCAGCATGCCGATGGCGTAGATGATGGTCGGCAGCACCAGCGGCGACAGGAACAGGGAGGCCAGAACCTGCGAGCCCGGAAGTTGCTTGCGATGGATGGCGATGGCCGCCGCGCCGCCGACAAGCGTGGCCGTCACCGTCACCAGCAGGGCGACGATCAGGCTGACGGTGCCGGCACTCAGATACTCGGGTGACGACAGTACTTTCTCGTACCACATCAGCGACAGGCCCTGTGGCGGGAAGCTGACGAACTGGTTGGCGGTCAAAGAGGCGCCGATCACCACCACGAGCGGGGCGAGTAACAACAATGCCGTCAGCGCGACGAAGATGATCGTCGCAATGCGGATCCAGGCGGGGACAGCCTTAACCATCGGAACGTCCCGTGAGCTTGATGTAGGGGATCAGCACCAGGATGACGCCGACGAAGAGGATGACGGCCTGAGCCGCGGCGAAGGGCCAGTCGAGGGTCTGGGTCACCGAATTGTAGATCGATGAGGCCAGAACCTGGATGCGGGCGCCGCCCAGGAGGTTCGGCGTGACGAACGAACTGGCCGAGAGGGTGAAGGCGAGCAGCGAGCCGGCGACGATGCCCGGCAGCGACAGAGGCAGCACGACCGAGCCGATCGTGCGCAGGAAAGAGCAGCCCATGGTGCGCGCGGCTTCCTCCAGGCGCGGATCGATACGGCTGACGACACCGAGGATCGACAGCGTCATGAAGGGCAGGAGCACTTGCACCATGCCGATGACAACTGCGGTTTCGGTCTGCATCAGATTGAAGCTGCGGCCTGCGAGCCCAAGGTCGCGGAAGAGCTGCGGGATCAGACCCGAACGATTGAGCAGGACCATCCAGCCGAAGGTGCGCACGACGACGCTGGTCATCAGCGGCAGGATGACCATGACAACCAGCCACAGCCGCAGCCGGGCGGACACGCGGGCCATGATGTAGGCGAGCGGGAAGCCGATGATGGCGCAGATGGCGGTGATGATCAGCGACAGTTTCACCGTGCGCCACAGCACGCCGAGATAGAACGAGTCACCGAGAAAGTGGGCGAAGTGTTCAAGGGTCGGTCCGGCAGGGCCCGACACCGAAAGCGCCAGCATCTGGAAGATCGGCAGGAAGAATGCCAGTGCGAGGAGCAGCAGGCCCGGAAGGACCAGCAAGAGGTTTTCGAAACGATCGCTCACGGAACCCGCTCTCCTGACGTCGGCTTTTACTTGGCGATGGCCTTGTTCCAGGCTTCCACCCAGGCCGCGCGGTTGGCCTCGATCTTGGCTGGGTCGAAACGGATCAGGCCCTTCACGCCTTCTTCGCCGTAGGCGACGTCGGCCGCAACCTCGGGCGCAAGCTCTGCCTTGGAGTTGGTGGGCGTGTAGCGCAGCGCTTCGGCAAAGCAGGCCTGAGCCTCGGCCGAAATCGACATGTCGATGAACTGCAACGCCAGGTCCTGGTTCGGGCGGTTGGCGACGAGGTTGGTCGTGATGTAGCTCGCCGGCGTGCCTTCCGCACCCTGGACGAATTTCGCCGGCAGGCCGGCCTCACGCAAGGTGAAGGCGTAGTCCGACGCATAGGGGGCGAGCCAGGCATCGTTCTGGGCGAACTCCTGCTGGATCTCGGGCGACTTGGACACGATGATTGCGCCGCCCTCGAGCAGCTTGCCCACGGCATCGAGGCCTGGCTGGATGTTGTCGAGATCGCCACCCTCGACCTGATTGAGCATCAGGAAGCCGAGCATGCCGTAACCATTGGAGATGTCGGTGAGCACGAGATGCTCGCCGACGGCCGGGTCGAAAAGGTCTTTCCAGCTGGTCGGGACCTTGGGGGTCCTTTCGCTGTTGTAGACGAGGCCGATGGCCGCGATCGAATAGGCCGGGCCTTCGCCCTTGGCGAGGTTGGCCTTGGCGAAGTCATAAAGATCGCCGGCGTTCTTGAGCTTCGCGGCGTCGATGGGCGCCAGTAGGCCTTCCGCCGCGCCGACGATCTCCTGTCCGCCGGAGAAGTTGATGACATCGAACTGCGGTGCGGCCTTCTGGGCCCGCAACTGGGCGAAGGCATCCGAGGAATAGGCGGTCACGATCTGGACCTTGGCGCCCGTCGCCTTTTCGAAAGGCTCGATGACGCACGTCTTGTGGGCGGCCTCGTAGGCGCCGCCGAAGGAATTGATGACGAGCGTGTTGTCCTGGGCACCGGCGGCGCCTGCCGCCAGTGCGAGGATGGGCGTGCTGAGAACGACGATACTGAACCTGGATTTCATGGAGTTCCCCTTCGATATGAGGTTACAGTGTTAGGGGCGTCGATCAGGCTACGCGGCCGATTTCCACCACCTTGGCGCCTTCCGTGCGGATGAGACGGCACTGGTCGGCAATGCCGTCCAGATTCTCGGTCATCTTGCCGAAATAGGTGCAGGATATCCAGCCGGTCGGACCGAAGGTGCGGCCGCCGACTCCGTAGAACAGGCCGATCTCCCAGAATTCGCTCGGGTCGATCTTGAAGAAGTTCTTCGGCTGGTAGAACCACAGCAGTTCGCCAACTTCCGGCAGCACGGTCTGGTTCTCGGGCGGAAGGGCGGTCGGGTCGAAATTGCGTGCTTCCTCGGGCAGGCCCATCATGATCTCGGGGCCGGAGAACATTGCGTGGGTCGCGGGCCAGCGGATCGGCTTCGCCAGCGCCCCCCAGAGAGCCTTACAGGTCTCGGGAGCGTTCTCCCAATAAAGTGTGATGATACCCGTCACATCGGAATCGACGAATTTCAGGTACAGCTTGCGGTCGGTCATTGCGGCTCCTCTGTAGTAAGAAGGCCACATTTCCACGTTCTCTGGCGGCTCTGTCCAATCGTCATTCCAAATTTGGAATATAAAGAATTTTTATCGATCCTGTTGCGAGGCCATGCAACCTATCTGAGCGATCTGCGGAACCGCCCGAGAGAGACGAAGAAAAAGGCGAGGCCGATCGCGGTGAGGGCGAGGAATTGAGGCCAGATAGACTCCAGCCCCGCGCCGCGGAACAGGATGGCCTGCGAAAGCGACACGAAATGCGTGTCGGGCGCCGCGGACATGAGGATGCGCAGGCCTTGCGGCATGTTCTCGACCGGCGTCAATCCGCCCGCCAGAATCTGCAGCGGGAACAGCACGAGCATCAGGAGCAGGCCGAACTGCGGCATGGAGCCCGCAACGGTGGCAAGCAGGATGCCGAGGGACGTGGAGGCGAACAGCTGGAGCGCCACGCCCAGCATGAGGAGCCAGAGCGAGCCCGCCACCGGAATCGCGAGCCAGGTCTGGACCACGACGGTCATGGCGAAGAGCACTGCGCCCATCACCACCAGCGCCATCGGCCAGATCTTGCCGAGCATGATCTCCGTCGGCGTGACCGGCATCACGAGCATGTGCTCGATGGTGCCGCGCTCGCGTTCGCGGATGAGTGCCGCGCCCGCCAGAATGACGGAGAGCAGCGAGACGTTGTTGACCACCTCCATCATGGCGCTGAACCAGCCGGGATTGAGTTCCGGGTTGAAGCGGGCGCGCAGCACGAGTTCGACAGGTGCGGTCTCGGCGCTGCGGTAGCGTTGCACGAACTCTGAAATCTCGCCGGATACGATGGCTTGAACATAGCCAGCGCCGGTGAATGCCTGCGTCATGCGCGTGGCGTCGACATTGAGCTGCATCGCCGGTTGCTTGCCGGCCAGAACGTCACGCTGGAAGTCCGGGGGGATGACGAGCGCGAAAGTGTCGATGCCGGCATCCATGCGGTGGTTCATCTCGGAGAGCGTGATCGTCTGGGGCGGCGCGAAGTAGGGCAGGTAAAAGGCCTGGCCGACACGCGCCGAAAGGGGCGAGAGATCCTCGTCCACGATCGATATCGGCGCTTTGTTGAGCGTGAAGGGCGTCGCCGTCGCGGCCGCGTAGATCTGGATCGAAAAGGCCGCACCGATCAGCACCAGCAGGGCCGGTGTGCGCAATAGGCCCCACAGCTCCTTGATGCCCAGACGCCATATGGTCGACAGCCGCATGGTCAGCGCGCCTGTTTGCGAAGGAAGAACACGCTGAGTGCCAGCAGGACTGGACCGGCGGCGAGCAGGGCCAGGAAGGAGGAGGTCAGGTCTTGCAACCCCAGCGCCTTCGAGAACGTGCCGCGGGCGATGGTGATGAAGTGCGTGGCCGGATTGATCGCGCCGATCACGGCGGCCGAACCTTCCATCGAGGCCACCGGATCGATCATGCCCGAATATTGCACCGCAAGCAGCATGGAGACGATGGTGGTGAGGAAGATCGCCGCGATCTGGCTGTTCATGAAGCTCGATATGAACAGGCCGAGCCCGGTGGCGGCGACCGCATAGAGCAACCCGCCCAGAACGTAGGCCGGCAGGCTGCCGGAGAACGGCACGCCCTGCACGAGTACGGCGAACGCCGTGAGCGTGACGAAATTCAGCATGGCGAGGCCGACATAGGGAATCTGCTTGCCAAGCAGGAATTCCAGGCGTGAGACGGGCGTGACATAGAGATTGACGATGGAACCCAGGTCCTTCTCGCGCACGATGGAAAGCGTGGCCAGCATGGTTGGGATGAACAGCAGAACGAGGCCGATGACGGCCGGCACCATGGCGATGAGGCTTTCGATATTGGGATTGTAGCGGAAGCGCGTCTCCAGGCTGAAATCGCCGGCCTGCGCGGCGTCGCCGTAGGCTTCGCGCGCCTGCCGCATCAGCCAGTGCGCGTGCAGTCCCTCCACATAGCCCTGCGCGGTTTCGGCGCGCGAGGGCATGGAGCCGTCGATCCAGCCGCCTATATCCACCGCGCGCCCGGCCGAGATGTCGCGCGCGAAGCCCGGTGGAATCTCCATGGCGAGGCTCAGCTCGCCATTGCGCATGCGCCGGTCGAGATCGGCAGAATCTGTGATCGGCGGGCGCTCGGTGAAATAGCGCGAGCCTGCGATATCGAGCGTGTAGTCGCGGCTTATCGACGTCTGGTCGTGGTCCAGCACGGCGAAGGGCAGGTCCTCGACATCCATGCTGATGCCATAGCCCAGCACGAACAGCAGGATGAGGCTGCCGATGAAGGCGAAGGAAGCGCGGATCGGGTCGCGGCGCAATTCCAGCGCCTCGCGTCTCGCATAACTGCCGATGCGGCGGGGGTCGAGAAAACGTCTCGGCACCGGCCGGTGCCCGTGATCGACGGCCTGCGCGATGGCGGGTGCGGTTTGTTTGTCCTCCGAGCCTGTTGCCTGCTCGTCCTCCTGTGCGATCGCCTCCTTGAGATAGGAGACGAAGGCTTCCTCCAGATCGGCACTGCCGTGCTTTTCCACGATCCCCGCCGGCGTGTCGCTGACCAGCACCTTGCCGGCATGCATGAGCGAGATACGGTCGCAGCGCTCCGCCTCGTTCATGAAATGCGTCGAGATGAAAATTGTTACGCCGTCATTGCGCGACAGGTCCACGAAGCTCTGCCACAGCGCGTCGCGAGCGATCGGATCGACGCCGGATGTCGGCTCGTCCAGGATCAGCATTTCCGGCGCGTGGATCATGGCGACAGCGAGCGACAGGCGCTGGGTCAGCCCGAGCGGCAGCGAAGCCGGGAGTGCTTCCATGACCTCGGTGAGATCGAAGCGTTGCGCCATCTCCTCGATGCGCGCGGGGATGTCGGCTGCGGGAAGCTGAAACAGGCGGGCGTGCAGATCGAGATTCTGCCGCACCGTAAGCTCGGTATAGAGGGAGAAGGATTGCGACATGTAGCCGACGCGCCGGCGCGTATCGATGTCGCGCGGGTCGACCTCCTGGCCGAACAGCCTTGCGGTGCCTTCGCTTGCGGGCAGAAGCCCGGTCAGCATCTTCATCGTCGTGGTCTTGCCGCAGCCGTTGGAGCCGAGGAAGCCGAAGATCTCGCCTTTCGGAATGCGGAAGCTGACATTGTCGACCGCGGTGAAATCACCGAAGCGGATGGTCAGCCCCTCGGCCTCGATTGCGGCATCCCCGTCGCCATCCTTAGGGCGCGGGGGGATTTCGACCTTGCGGTGAAGCCTGCGCTTTTCCTCCGGCATCAGCGCGATGAAGGCCTCGTCCAGCGAGGACGTGCCGGTGCGCTCGCGCAGTTCGGCCGGCGTGCCGGTGGCGAGCACGCGCCCGCCATCCATCGCGACCAGCCAGTCGAAGCCGGACGCCTCGTCCATATAGGCGGTGGCCACGATGACGCCCATGCCGGGCCTGTCCTTCCTGATGCCGTTGATCAGGTCCCAGAACTGGCGGCGCGCCAGCGGGTCGACGCCCGTAGTCGGCTCGTCGAGGATCAACAGGTCGGGATCGTGGATCAGCGCGCAGCAGAGGCCCAGCTTCTGCTTCATGCCGCCTGAGAGCTTGCCCGCCGGCCGGTCAGGGAAGGGATCGAGGCCGGTCGCCTCCAGAAGCTCGTGGATGCGGCGGTGGCGCTCCTTGCGGGCATGGCCGAACAGGCGGCCGAAGAAATCGACATTCTCGAACACCGAAAGCGTCGGGTAGAGGTTCTTGCCGAGACCCTGCGGCATATAGGCGATGCGAGGGCCGACCTTGGTGCGCTGGCGCGCGTCGCGCATGTCCGCGCCGAGCACCTCGACCTCGCCTTGCTGGATCTTGCGCGCGCCCGCGATCAGCGAGAGCAGTGTCGATTTGCCGACGCCGTCCGGCCCGATCAGCCCGATTATCCGGCCGGCGGGAAAGTCGAGCGTCACGTCGTCCAGCGCGCGCGTTTTCTTGAAGGCATGGCTGACGGACCACATGCGCGCGGCAAGAGTGGGCATATCGCCGTCCTGCCTTCGCCCGGTCATTCCAGAATGCCGGTGTTCAACGCTTCGGGCCATTGTGTCGCCGGGTCGAGCTTCACATAGGCCATGCCCGGCAGGCCGGGCTTGACATAGTCGGCATGCTTGCGGAGCAGGTCGGGCGCGACCCGCACGCGGATGCGGAACATCAAGCCGACCCGCTCCTCGGACGTCTCGACCGTGCGTGGCGTGAACTGGGCGACGTCGGAAATAAACGACACCTCCGCCGGAATGACCACGCCGGGCGCGGTGTCCAGCACGATCCGCGCCTCGGAGCCCAGCGCCACACGCCCCGCCGGCACGGTGGGCAGGAAGAAGGTCATGTAGACATCGCCCAGGTCGATCAGGTTGAGAACGCGGCCGCCGCCCGCGATGACCTCGCCCGGCTGCGCCACGAGATATTGCACCCGGCCGTCGCGCGGCGAGCGCAGCGTGCTGTCGTCTATCTCGACCTGGATGCGGTCTATGGCCGCCTCGGCCGCCTCGATGGTTGCCTCCGCATCCACGATGCGCGCTTTTGCCGTCGCCATGCCGGCCTCCGCCGAGGCCGCCTGCGCCCGTGCCGCGTCGAGTGCGGCCTTCGCGCCGGCCATCCGCGCGCGGTCATCGTCAAGCGTCTGCTGGGAAATGGCGTTGGTCCGGGCAAGCTGTTCGGAACGGCTGACGCGACGCTCCGCCGATTCGAACTCCGTCTGGCGCTGGGCGACCACCGCAAGGGCGGCCGAATGCTCTGCCTCGGCCTGCACGACGCCGCTTTCGGCGACATCCCGCGCGATCCGCCCTCGTTGCATCTGGGCACGCGCCTCGCGCAGTTGCGCATCGAGCTGCTGAGTGTCCATATGTGCCAGCACCTCGCCGCGGGTGACGGTTTGTCCCTCCTGCACGACGATGTCGCTGATACGACCGCCGGTGCGCGTGGATATGTCGATGGCCACGGCCTCGACACGGCCATTGCCCGACGCGATCCAATCCGGCAGGGCCGGTTCCGCCAGGCGCTGGGTCAAATACCAGCCCGCTGCAACCGCCGCGACAACAGCCGCGATCCAAAGCCAACGATTGCCGAGCATGGCCCTCATCCGTTTGAGTTCGACGCGCCCTTTAGCGTGAGCCCATGCGGGCCGTTTGACGGTGTGCGATCATTTCGCTCGATCATCGAAGCTGCCATGATCTTTGTCAAACCCGGTGACCGGCGGCACCCGATTGCACAGTTGCGGAACAGGATTCAGGAGATGAGCGTTCCGGCGCGGCCTTCGAGGATCGCGGCGGCATCCTCCAGCCGCCCGATGCCGGCCATGCGGCCGGGCCTGGCGGCGAACAGGCAGGCCGCCTCGACCTTCGGCCCCATGGAGCCGGCGGGAAAGGCCGCCGCATCGATCCGGTCGGGCCGGACATGCCTGATCGGCCTTTGGCGTGGCGTGCCCCAGTCTTCATAGACGGCTTCGACGTCGGTCAGCATCAGGAAGGCATCGGCGCCGAGCTGTTCGGCGAGCAGCCCCGCGGCGCGGTCCTTGTCGATCACCGCCTCGACGCCGACAAGGTCGCCGGCCCGATCGCGGATGACAGGTATGCCCCCGCCACCCGCACAGATGACAGTGACGCCGAAATCCACCAGAAGCCGGATGGTCTCGATCTGGGTTATGCGCTTCGGCAGGGGTGACGGCACCACCCTACGCCAGCGTCCTTCCGTCTCCTCGACCAGCGGCCAGCCGTGGCTCAGGCGCACAGTGGCGGCTTCGGTATCGTCATAGACCGGGCCTATCGGCTTTTCGGGCCGGCCGAAGGCGGGGTCGTTCGGGTCGACCTCGATCTGGGTGAGCAGCGTGGCGAGCTTGGTGCCCGGCGCCAGCGCATTGGCGAGTTCCTGCTCGACCAGATAGCCGATCATGCCCACGCTCTCGGCCCCCAATATATCGAGCGGATAAGGCGCGACGTCCTTGTAAGCGGAGGCCTGCAAGGCCAGTAGACCGACCTGCGGGCCGTTGCCATGCGCAACCACGATGTCGTGCTGGCGCGTCAGGGCCGCAAGCGCCGCGGCGGCCTTGCGCACATTGGCCCGCTGGACCTCGGCCGTCATCGGCTCTCCGCGCTTGAGCAGGGCATTCCCGCCGAGAGCGACGACCACGCGCATCCTAGGCCCCCAGCGTGGCCACGAGTATGGCCTTGATGGTGTGCATGCGGTTTTCCGCCTGGTCGAAGACCACCGAGGCTTCGGATTCGAAGACCTCCTCCGTCACCTCCATGCAGTCGATGCCATATTGCTCGAAGATCTTCTCGCCGATCTCCGTTTCGCGATTGTGGAAGGCCGGCAGGCAATGCATGAACTTGGCGTGCGCATTGCCTGTCGCCTGCATGATCTGCGAGGTGACGCGATAGGGCGTCAGAAGCCCGATCCGCTCCTGCCACACGGAATCCGGCTCGCCCATGGAAACCCATACGTCGGTATAGACGAAATCGCACCCTTTTGCGGCTTCCAGCGGGTCCTCGGTCAGCGTGATGGTGGCGCCGGTGCGGCGGGCGATGTCGGTGCATTGCTCCACCAGCACTTCGTCCGGCCAGCATTGCTTGGGAGCGCCAAGGCGCACATCCATGCCGATCTGTGCCGCACCCGTCAGCAACGAGTTGCCCATATTGTTGCCGGCATCGCCGAGAAAGCAGAAGGCGACCTGCGACAGGTGCTTGCGGGTGTATTCGCGCATGGTGAGGAAATCGGCGAGGATCTGCGTGGGATGGAATTCGTCGGTCAGGCCGTTGTAGACCGGCACGCCTGACCAGGCAGCCAGCGTCTCGGCCTGCTCCTGCCCGAAGCCGCGATATTCGATGCCGTCATAGAGCCGGCCGAGCACGCGGGCGGTGTCCTTCATCGATTCTTTCTTGCCGATCTGGGTGCCGGTCGGCCCGAGATAGGTGACATGGGCGCCCTGGTCGTAGGCTGCTACCTCGAAGCCGGTGCGCGTGCGGGTGGAATCCTTCTCGAAGATCAGCGCGATGTTCTTGCCCTTCAGCCGCTGATCTTCGTAGCCGCCATATTTCGCCTGCTTGAGCGAGGCTGAGAGCCTGAGCAGGAAGCGGATGTCGTCCGGCGAGAAATCGAGCAGCTTGAGCACGCTGCGGCCCTTGAGGTTCACGGCCATGGGGTCTCCTCCTCACACTGGGTCACGGATCAGGGGGCAGGTCATGCAATGGCCGCCGCCGCGTCCGCGTCCGAGTTCCGCGCCCGGCACGGTGATGACCTCCACGCCGGCCTTGCGCAATTGCGTGTTCGTGTAGGTATTGCGGTCGTAGCCGACGACCACGCCGGGCTCCAGCGCCACGACGTTGTTGCCGTCGTCCCACTGCTCCCGTTCCGCGATATAGGCGTTGCCGCCGGTCTGGACGATGCGCAGCTTCGGCAGGCCGAGCGCCTCGGCGACGACCTCGGTGAGGTGGCTCGTCTCCTGGCGTACGTCGATCTGCCAGTCCTTCTCGCCGGGCCTGAGCGAATAGGCCGTAATGCCGTCCACGACTTCCGAAAACAGCGTGACCAGATCGCGATCGCAAAAGGTGAAAACGGTATCGAGATGCATCGAGGCGCGTTCGACGGGCAATTTGCAGGCGATGACGCGTTCGGCCCCGCCCTGCGCGAAGAGTGCCCGGGCAAGCTGGCCGACCGCGTGCGGCGTCGTGCGCTCACCCATGCCGACCAGCACCAGCCCGTTACCGAGCGGCATAACGTCGCCGCCCTCCAGCGTGGCCAGCCCGTAGTCGCTGTCGGGATCTCCCCACCAGACCGGAAAGCCGGCGTCTCTGAAATCGGGATGGAAGCGGTAAATCGCCGCTATGTTGACCGTCTCCAGCTTGCGTGCGTTCCACCGCATCGGGTTGAGCGTCACCCCGCCATAGATCCAGCATGTGGTGTCGCGGGTGAAGAGATGGTTGGGCAATGGCGGCAGGATGAAATCCTGCGCCCGCAGCACGGGGGCGACCACGCCCGTGGCTTCGATGGTCAGTTCCGCCTTGCTCATTCCGCCCATGAGAATGAGCGAGAGTGTGTCGGCGTCCGCCTCCATCAGCAAGGCCATGAGGTCGTCGGCAAGGCCAACCCCGACCGTGTTCTCGTTAATCCGCCGTTCCAGCAGCCAGCGGCGCGCTTCCCTGTCCTGCATCGTCTCGGCAAGTGTTTCGCGCAGAAACACGACCTCCGCGCTGCGATAGCGGATGGCGTCGACGAAGGTCATGTGCTCGACGCGCGCCTGCTTGACCCACAGCACGTCGTCGAAAAGCAGTTCCTCGCAGTTGGAGGGGGTGAGGCGGGCCAGCGCCGCGCCGGGGCGATCGACGAGCACGCGGCGCAGCTTGCCCACCTCGGAATGGACGCCATAGGCGATCGGCATGTCGTTCTCCTTCAGGCGATTATGGCGGCGATACTGAGGCTCGCCATGATGATGACGGTGAGGATGACCAGCAGCGGCCACATGAAGCGCAGCCACCGCTCATAGGGCACGCGCCCGATGGCCAGAGCGCCCATGACCACCGCGAAGGTGGGGTTGATGAGGTTCACCAGACCGTTGGCGGACTGATAGGCGGTGACCACGAGATTGCGCCCGACGCTGGCGAAATCGGCAACCGGCGCCATGATCGGCATGGACAGAACCGCCAGACCCGAGGACGAGGGCACGAAGAAGGAGAGCAGCACCTCGATCCAGTAGATGACGTTGATGAACACCACCTGCGACAGGCCCGCCACCGAGACTTCGGCCCAGTGCAGGATGGTGTCGGTGATCTTGCCGGCATCCATGACCACGACAATGCCGCGGGCGAGCCCGATGATCAGCGCCACGCCGAGCAGATCGCGCGCACCGTTGACGAAGGCGTTCACGAACTTTTCCTCGCCGGGACGGCAGATGAGCCCGACCAGGATGGACGAGGCGAGGAACAGGCCGCTCATCTCGCCCATCCACCAGCCGCCCTTGAGCACGCCCCAGATCATGACCACGAAGGTGAGGCCGAAGATCGCAAGCACGATCTTGTGCAGGCCGGTGAATTCCGGCGTCTCGCCCTGATGGGCGGCGAGGAAGTGGGCCTCGTTCTCGGCCTTGCGGTCATAGACGAAGGATGTGGAGGGATCGAGCCGCACGCGCTCGGCATAGCGCATCACATAGATGACGCAGGCGAGCCAGCACAGGCCGAGGATGACGAGACGCAGGACCATGCCCTGCGTAAAGGGGATGCCGGCGGCATCGGAGGCGATGACAGTAGCGAAGGCATTCACCGTCGAGCCCAGCACGCCGACGCCGGCTCCAAGCAGGATAATGGCCACGGCCGTCACCGCGTCATAGCCGGCCGCGATCATGATGGGGATCAGGAGCACATAGAAGGCCAGCGTCTCTTCCGCCATGCCGTAGGTGGTGCCGCCGAAGGCGAACAGCCCCATCAGCACCGGGATCATCCATTTCTCGCGGCCCCTGAGCGCGGTCATCGCCCGGGAGATGCCGGAATCGATAGCGCCGGTGGAGGCGATCACACCGATGAAGCCGCCGATCACCAGCACGAACACGGCCACGTCGATGGCGTTGGCCTGATTGGTGGCCGGATTGTAGAGGCCGCCGATGGGAGCCATGATGATGTCGAATACGCCCTGCGGATTGGGGTCGGTCGGGGCATAGGTGCCTGCTACCGGCACCTCCCGCTCGAGTGCGTCGTTGAAGGTGCGCTGGTACTGTCCGGCCGGGATGATCCAGGTCGACATCGCCACCAGGATGATCAGGCTAAACAGGATGGTGAAGGCGGTGGGGAAGCGGAACTTCCTCGTCTCGGTGGTTTCCGAAGCTGTGCTCATCGCTGGCCTCCAAACTTTGCGACCGAAGAGGGTTGAAAAGAATGTGCCCGGTGGCATTGCCGTTTCAGGCAGCCATATCCCGCAGGGCATTGCGTTTCACGATCTCTATGCTGCGCAGGGCGGGCAGCCTGATGATGCCCTTCTGCCGGAGCCTGGAAAGGACGCGCGAGACGGTCTCGATGGTCAGGCCGAGATAGTCCGCGATGTCGGTGCGGGACATCGGCAGTTCGACCCTGTCCAGCCCGCCTTGCCGCTCCGACATTTCGATCAGGAAGGCGGCGACCCGCTCGGCGGCATTCTGGCGTCCCAGCAGGAGCAGATGTTCCTGCGCCCTCGCCAGTCCCTGAAGCGCGACCGGCAGGAGCTCGTCAGCAAGCCCGTTTCGGTGCGGTGAGGTGCGCAGCATTCGTATGCCGGTGGCGCAAATGGCCTCGGCAAAGAAGTGATGGGTCGAATGGGCCTCGAAACCGAACACTTCGCCGCCCAGATGAAAGGCCGAAATCTGGCGGCGGCCATCGGCGAACAGGCGATAGACACGCACGGCGCCGAACTCGACCTGGTAGAGCCGGTCGCTCTTTTCTCCCTGTGCGTAGATTCCGGCTCCGGCGGGGATGAAAACGGGCTGCACGCCGCCGGGCGAGGGGGCAGATGCCCATGCGGCGCAGACAGGATGCCGATGGTCCGAAATGGTCCGGAACGCTTCATGCACGGTCATGATCGTCTCCCAAGTTGACGATCAAACAATGCTCCGGATCGCATCGGCACGAAATTCGGTCATGTCCGTACTGGAAACCACGTAGTGGGAGGCCTTACCCCAGCCCGGCCACGGCCGCACGGACCGCCTCGATGAGCGGTTCGCCAAGGAACGGCTTCATAACGTGCCGCGCGAAAGGCAGGGCCGGGACGGCCCGGAAAAGACCGACAAGCAGGATCACCGGCCGGGCGAACTCGTCGAATTGGGCAGATGCCAGATTCCAGTCATCGACGGCATCGTCGTCGATGACCGCACAGGCAGCGACGCGCGCATCACAGGACGCAAAAGCGTCGCCGGCGCGCATATAGGCGGCCGCCGTGAAGCCCACGCTGTCCAGCGCGAAGGCAAGCGAGCGCCTGAAGCCCGCGTCCGGCGCGGCCACAAGGATAATGTCGGATCGGACCATGCAACGCTTTCTCCCGGCGCCTTTTCACGGCCGGGGAACGACCTTCCTGGCACGGTCCGGGCCGGCGCGCATTGCGGGGGATCAAAAGCGAAGGGATATGTCACGCTCTTGCACCGGCATTGTCGAAATGCGGGGCCGAAGCGTGGGGGGAGAGGACTAGTTTCGCTTGTCGCCAAGCCCGAGGGCGATGGTCATCCTCACCAGCTCGGCGAGGCTGCGTGCCTGCATCTTGGACATGATGTTGGCGCGGTGGACCTCGACCGTGCGCGGACTGATAGCGAGATCGTAGGCGATCGTCTTGTTGGGCAAGCCCGCGACCACGGCGGCGAGCACCTGCTGTTCCCGCTCCGACAGGCATTCGAACCGGGTACGGAGGGCAAGGAGGTCGTTGTCGTTCGTTGCCGGGTCGAGCCGCCGCGCCGCCCGCCGCACGGCATCGATCAGAACCTCGTCCTTGAAGGGCTTTTCGATGAAATCGACGGCGCCGGCTTTCATCGCCGCCACCGCCATGGGAACATCGCCATGTCCGGTTATCATGATCGACGGTACCCTGAGGCCCCTTGCATTCAGTTTTTCCAACAGTTCGAGACCGCTCATGTCCGGCATCTTCAGATCGGTCACCAGACAGGCCCGGCCGATTGCCGGCGCGGCATCCAGAAAGCCGGTCGCGGAATCGTGCACACGCACCGCAAAGCCCGCCGTGACCAGCAGGAAGGCCAGCGATTTTCGTACCGCTTCCTCATCGTCGAGGACGTGGACCACATAGTTATCGCTCTGCATTCATGGCCTCTCTCGCAGCCATCGGCAGCAATATGCGGAAGGTCGCGCCGCCGTCGCCGTTGCGGCTGACCAGCAGACTGCCGCCATGGGCCTGCACGATCCGTCTGGAGATCGACAAGCCTACGCCCATCCCGTTTTCCTTGCTGGTGACGAAGGGCTCGAAGAGGCGGGTGGCGATGTCGTCGGAAATTCCCGGTCCCGTATCGGCCACCTCGATCATGATATGTTCGTCGCCGTTGCGCCTCGTCCTGACATGGAGTTCGCGCCGTTCACTGTCGCCCATGGCTTCCAGCGCGTTGCGCATCAGATTGATCAGCACCTGCTGGATCTGGACCCGGTCGATCAGCACGTCGCCGGTGTTTGCGGCAAAGTCGAAGGTGGAGCGGACACCCCTCTCGCGCGAGCCGATGAGCGCTAGCGCGCCTGCCTCCTCGATCACCCTGCGAATGTCGGCCGGCGCTTTGGTGCTTTCACCACGGCTGAGAAATTCGCGCAGATTGCTGATGATGTCGCCGGCACGCAGCGACTGTTGAGCCGTTTCCTGCAAGGCTTCCTTCAACTGTTGCGAGTTGGCGCCTCCGGGCCGCTCAAGAAGCCGCACGCAGCCTTGCGTGTAGTTGGAAATCGCGGCCAGCGGCTGGTTGAGCTCGTGGGCCAGCGCCGAGGCCATTTCGCCCAGCTCGCTGAGTCGCGCCAGCCTGGCCAGTTCCGCCTGAAGCTCCTGCAACTGCGCTTCCGATTCCTGGCGCTCGGTAAGATCGCGAATAAAGCCGGTGAAGAAGATTTGTCCATGGGACTGCATCTCGCCCACGGCGAGTTTCATCGGAAAGGTGGAACCGTCTTTCCTGCGCCCCACCACAACGCGGTCGATGCCGATGATGCGCCGTTCGCCGGTGGTGAGATAGCGCCGGATATAGCCGTCGTGCTCACCGCGATACGGCTCGGGCATCAGGAGCTTGATGTTCCGGCCGACGACCTCGTTCTTCGCATAACCGAACTGGCGCACGGCTGCGGCGCTGAAGGATGTGATGATACCCTTGTCGTCGATAACGATCGTGGCATCGGGAACCGTATCGAGGATCGAGCGCAAATGCGCCTCGCTCGCCCGCAACGTGCTTTCGGTGTGTTCGAGCACCCGGCGCGCGTGATGCAGCATCTCGCCCATCCAGGCGATGACGAGGCCGACGAGGACGAAGACCGCAACCTGCAACCAGAATGTCGGGTCGGAGCCGGCAAGAAAAAAGACGACCATGGCCGAAAGCGCCAGCGCAAACAGGCCCTGCCCAATGCCCCCCGCAATCGCCGCGACAAGGATCGCCGGCACGAACAGCACGAAAACAGCCGCGTTTCCCAGCACCTCCTGCAATGGAAGCCGGATTGCCAGCGCAACGGCAACGGCGGCGGCGGCAAGAAGATAACCCCGCCACCCTTCGAAGCGGCGGGAAAACACAGCCTGTAGAAAACTTCCATTTTGTCCGGCTATGTCTATAGCTGGCATGCCTCTTCCGGATCTCTCAACCATCCTGCCTGCGTGCAGCCGCTGCTTCCGGAACACCCGGCGGTCACTCCGAGCTCTGGGACGGCGCCCCTCGCACTACAAGGTCAGGGTATTGTCGACCGGAGCAATGCTACATCCGCTTTCGTGCAAATAACAGCCCGACAAACGGCGCACCTTTGACGAAACGGGAGACGTCGGAATCTCAAGCTGGCGGTGGAGGACCCTTCCTCAGCGGTTCCGGTTTCGGCAGCATGGCGATCATCTCATCGTCGGTAAGCTGAGGAAAGTCGCGATAGTGATAGCCGAGCGCGAGGAAGCGGGCGGGCTGGTTGAGGCAGACGACCTTGTCCGCTTCCCGACCCAGTTCCTCCAGCGTTGCCGGCGGGGCGACAGGGAGGGCGATGACGATCCCGCGGGGCGAGCGGCGTTTCAGGGCACGGATTGCCACTTTCATCGTCGTTCCCGTGGCGGCCCCATCATCGACCAGGATCACCGTCCTCTCGGCGACCGGGATCGGCGGTCGCCCCGCCCGGTACACATGACGCCGCCGTTCCAGCTCCGGGCGCTCCCGGTCCGTCAGCATCCGCAACTCGGCATCGTCGAGCCTGTAGGCCTCGACGATCTCGCGATTGAGGACCAGGTCGGGCGGGTCGCCGTCGACCATTGCCGCGACAGCCAGTTCGGGGTTTCCCGGTGCCCCCACCTTGCGCACGATGAGCAGGTCGAGCGGCGCCTTGAGCTCCCGGGCGATCTCGACCGCGACAGGTACCCCGCCGCGCGGCAATGCCAGAACGACGGGATTGCGCAGGCCGAGCCCGCCTAGTTCGGCGGCCAGCTTCTGTCCGGCTTCCGTACGGTCGCGGAACATGGCTCAGTCCGTCGGCCACAATGCGCGTAGCGACTTCTTCATGGAATTCCTGACCTCCTCGATCTCGCCGCGCGAGACATGACGCTCAAGCACGCTGAAAACGGCGGCGATGGCTTCATCTGGGTCGTCCAGCCCGTCGTCGCGGAAGGCTTCCTTTATGCGGGCGGCGAACTCTTCCTTCCTGCGGTCCCAGACCGGCGTTTCCTTCGGCTTCCAGCCTTCGAAATAGATGCCGCGGATGAGAACGGGCAGTTGCGCGGAAAGATCGAGCATCTCCTCCTGCGGAAGCCAGTCCCGCAGCGTGTGCAGGACGTTGCGCAAGAGACGATAGGCCCGCGCGTCGGTCCAGTCCAGATCGTCGGCAAGCTCGTTGACCCACTGCTGGGCCTGCTGCGCTGCCTGCGTGAATGTTGCTATGGATGTACCGCTCATGATGCCTGCTCCCTGGTTTCGGTCGAGCCGGCACAGCGATGCATCTGGCGTCGTCGGGCCCGATCCGGCAAGGGCCACAGCAAACTCCATCTGCCGCTTTCCATCATTGATGGCGATCAAAACCGCGCCTATGCCCGAATTGGGCAAGGACAGCCTTTTCCATTTCCCGCAGCCAGAGCACGGAACTTGCGACGGTGCTGCACAGCAACCAGTCGCCGGGGCCCAGGCCAACGGTAGAGAAGGCCTCCTGAAGGAAAGGTGTATAGATAACGGCGGCGTGGAGGGCGACCGACAGGGCGACCGCGCACCACAGCCAGCGGTTCGAGAACAGTCCGTCGAAGGCACTGCGCTCGTCGGAGCGCGCATTGAAGACATTGAAGAGCTGGAACAGCGTCAGCGTCGTGAAGGCCATGGTCTGCGCATAGCGCGTGGAACCCGTTCCTTCGATCAGACCGCCCGGCAGCGAGGCGTCGAGGACCATCAGCGTGCCAGTCGCCATCACCAGGCCGACGAAGATGATACCGGCCCACATGCGCGGCGTTATCATACCTTCCCCGCGCGGGCGTGGCGGCCGCATCATCGCGCGGCCGTTGGCGGGGTCGATGCCGAGCGCGAGGGCAGGGGCACCATCGGTAACGAGATTGATCCACAGGATCTGGGTGGCCAGGAGCGGCAGCACCAGCCCGCTGCCGCCGTCCGAAAGGCCGATCACCCCGGCCAGCAGCACGCCGAAGAACATGGTCATGACCTCGCCGACATTCGAGGACAGCAGGTAGCGGAGGAATTTCCTGATGTTGGAGAAGATCATGCGCCCTTCTTCCACCGCGGCGACGATGGAGGCGAAGTTATCGTCTGCCAGCACGAAGTCGGCCGCCTGCCTCGAAACGTCGGTGCCGGTTATGCCCATGGCGATGCCGATGTCGGCGGCCTTGAGGGCCGGGGCGTCATTGACCCCGTCTCCGGTCATGGCGACCGTTGCGCCCTGCCGTTGCAGGGCGGTGACGAGCCTCAGCTTGTGGGCGGGATCCACCCGCGCATAGACGGAAATCTTCCGCACTACACGGTCGAGTTTCTTGTCGGACATGTTTTCTATTTCCGAGCCGGTAATCGCCCTTGCATCCCCCGCTATGCCCAGTTCGCGGGCGATCACGACAGCAGTGCCCGGATGATCTCCGGTGATCATGATCGTGCGGATGCCTGCCGCCTTTGCCCGTGCCACCGCCTCGCGTGCTTCGGCACGCGGCGGGTCGATCATTCCGACGAGGCCGAGGAAGACGAGCCGCGTCTCCGTTCGCTCGTCCGGCGGTGTGTCTCCATCGTCCAGCGTGCGGAACGCCACTCCCAGCGTGCGCAGCGCCTGTGCCGCCAGTGCCTCGTTGGCAAGCAGTATTTCGCTCCGGCGTTCCCGGGTGAGTGGCCGTGTGGCCTCTCCCACCAACTCGTGGGTGCATTTTTGCAGCAGAACGTCGGCCGCGCCCTTGGTGAAAACGCGTGCGCCATCACGCTCCGCATCGGCATGGATCGTGCTCATCATCTTGCGTTCCGACGAGAACGGGATTTCGCCGATGCGCGCGAACCGGCTCTCAAGTGCCGCCTGTCCGAAGCCTGCCTTGCGGGCGGCCACGATCAGCGCCCCTTCTGTCGGGTCGCCGCCGATCGACCAGCGCCCGCCGTGCTCGCTCAGCACCGCATTGTTGGCGCAGCCCGCAGCGACGAGGGCGCGGAAGGTTTCAGCGCGCAATGCGTCTTCGCTGTCCGGCGTCCCTTCCGGCTCGACGCTGCCCTGCGGCGAATAACCCGTGCCGCTGAATTGCATGGCACCGCTTGCCGTCACCACCTTGCGCACCGTCATTTCGTTGCGGGTGAGCGTGCCGGTCTTGTCCGAGCAGATGACGTTGGCCGATCCCAACGTCTCGACCGCCGCCAGCCGGCGCACGATCGCGTTGCGTTTCGCCATGCGCTGGACGCCGAGCGCCAGCACCGCCGTTACTACCGCCGGCAGGCCTTCCGGCACGGCAGCCACGGCCAGCGCCACTCCCAGAAGAAGGATGTCGAACAAGCCGGGGAGGCCGCGCACCTCCGACACCGACAGAACGGCCACGACGATGACTGCGGCAATGCCGACCACGACCATGCCGAGCAGCCGTCCGGCGCGGTCGAGATCCGCCTGCAAGGGGGTGGCCTCGTCGGGCGTTGCCTCAAGCATGCCGGCAATCCTGCCCATTTCGGAGCTCATCCCCGTGGCCGTGACAATTGCCTTCGCATGGCCGCGCGTCACCGATGTGCCGCTGAAGATCATGTTGCGCCGGTCGCCCAACACGACTTCCTGAGGGATCGGCTCCGCATTTTTCGATACGGGTGCGCTTTCGCCCGTCAGTGCTGCCTCGGCCACCTGCAAGGCCGATGCCTCGATCAGCCGCGCATCTGCCGGCACGGTCCCGCCTTCCTCGACAAGCACGATATCGCCGGGTACGAGCAGCCTGGAGGGGATTGTCCGCCTCACGCCATTGCGAATGACGGTCGCGCGGGGAGACGCCATCTGGCGCAGAGCCCGCAGGGCCTCTTCGGCACGCGCCTGCTGGACGTGGCTCATCACGGCGTTGAGCAGCACGATGCCGAGGATCGCCATCGCCTCATAGGGCAATGCCGATTCCCGCTCGATCAGCCAGAGCGTTCCCGAAATTGCGGCGGCGGCAAGCAGCAACAACACCAGAACGTCGGTGAACTGGCCAAGGAACCGCCGCCACGCCGCCACGGGCGGGTGTTCCCTGATCCGGTTTTCGCCGAACCTTCCAAGCCTGACCTGCGCTTCCGAGCCGCTCAGGCCGTTGTCCGGGTCTACCGCCAGAGCCGACGAGATGGCTGTCGCCGTATCGCGCCAGGGTACCGCGACATCGGAAGGAGTGGATATGGCGGTCATCGTGGTTCGGTTCCTGTCATCTTCAACCTGCGTTCTTCATCCGCGCGCAATCACGAGATAGGCGAGGTAGGCGAGATAGGCGGTGACGAAGGCCGTGCCCTCCGCCCGGGTGACCTGGCGGCCGCTGAGAAAGATCGGCACACAGGCGATGGCCGCGGCGCCCATCACCGGAATGTCGATGTGGACTAGCGCCGGCTCGACCGAAATGCCGGTGGAGGGCGCCAGTGCCGTGATGCCGAGAATGAAGAGGATATTATAGACGCTGCTGCCCAAAAGGTTGCCGACGGCGATATCCCGCTCCTGGCGCAGCGTCGACACGATCGTTGTGACCAGTTCCGGCGAGGATGTACCGATAGCCACGATGGTGAGCCCGATGAAGGCGTCGGAAACGCCCATCATCCGGGCAAGATCGACCGCGCCGTGGACGAGCCATTCGGCCCCGACCACCACGATGGCGATGCCGGCCAGCAGCACCATCAGGCTCGTGCCGGCCTTGCGTGTGTGGCCGTTGGCGGGCGGCACCGGATATTCTCTCGAGAACTCGGCGATGACGGCGCGGCTCTCACGGCGGGCCCAACGGATGATGGCGCCGGTATAGGCGATGCCGGCCAGGAAGAGTGCCATGCCTTCCACACGCGTCAGCATGCCATCCCAAGCCATGGCGAGCAGGGCCAGCGCCGCCGTGGTCATCACCGGCAGGTCAAAACGCAGCGTGCGCATCTCCAGCGACAGCGGCATCAGCAGGGCACTGAGACCGAGGATGAAGAGGATGTTGAAGCTGTTGGTGCCAGCAATGTTGCCAACGGCCAGCGAGCCGTTGCCTTGCAGCGCTGCTTCGATCCCCACTGCAAGCTCGGGCGTACTGGTCCCCACCGCCACGATTGTCAGGCCGATCAGGATGGGCGGGATGCCGATAAGGGCCGCAAGCCTGGAGCCGGCCCGCACCACCATCTCTGACCCGGCAACGAGCAGGGAAAGACCGAACAGGCACCAAGCCAGCGCGGTCACGCCGGCCCCCGCCGCGCTGCGACACAGCGGGCGATGGTGAGGTGGCTGCCCATGCTACCCCTTCGCCAGCGCGGCTTCGATGACCTCGACCGCATGTCCGGTCAGGTCCCTCGTCATCTCGCCGATCAGCTTCGAGCGGGTTTCGTCGTGATAGTGCCGGCGCAGCTCGCCCAGCGAGCGCGGATCGGCGATGATGTAGAGCGCATCGATGCGGCCCTCCAGCGCCAACCGGTTCAGGCAGGCAGCCACGGCGGCGGCGAAGTCGTCCTCACGCAGCCGCGCGGCATCCGGATTGGCCGCCACGCTGCGGTGCCGCATTCCCGAGCCCTGGTTGACAGCCTCGATATCCGGGATATCCAGCGCTACGAGTTGGATATGCGGCTCGGCGGCCTTGTTGCGGAACAGGCGCAGTTTCTCCCCATCCATCACGGCGACGGTGGCATCGTGCGGCAAGATCATCGGGCTCTCCTTCAGGCGATAGCGATGCGTGAAGTATGAGCCTGCCGGATGGCGAAGCCTTGATTGGCGTCAAAGGAGAAACCGGTTGAGGTGATCTCGCATCCCGGCCAGTCGGCTTGACGGTAGCTAGATGCAAGCCGGATATGGTCGTCGTGGCAGCTTCAAACGGCATCGTCCCCTCTTGTGTGGGCGATGCCGTTGTCCGATAGGGCGGTTTCTCCAAGCCACGCCCATCACATGATGGTCGATGGGGAAAACGTGGCCCTACATTTCACAAATTATACTGTTCGCGCGCATAGCCACCCAGACCCACGGCGTCGAGCCGTTCCATGGGAGCGAGGAAGGTGACCTGAATGACGCCCGGAGCACGGCCGATCTCGATTGCGCCATTCACCGTGGCTCTATTGCGCACCTCGGAAACGGTCATGCCGAGAAGCTTCGCCGCCCGTTCGAGGCCATTGTCGATGGCTGCATTCATGTTGGCCGCGGTTCCGATGACGGAGATGGGCGCAAGCTCTTCAAGACTGTTCATGCCCCATGTGCGGGCCAGACGCTCGGCCCGTGCGCGCTCGTCGGTGCTGAAGGGACGCGCAAGAGGCGGCAGGTCTTCTGGAAGCGGGAACAGCACCGGGCCGTCAATGGGATAGTTCTTAACCACCTCGACCTGCAAGGTGACGCTGCCTGCGACATCCATCGTGTGGCCGGCGATCTCGCCGTCACCCTGGGCGGCGTGCATGTCGCCCATATAGACGCCGGCACCCTTCACCTTGACCGGCGCGATCAGAATTGCCCCCGGCCGCACGGCGTCGATGTCCATATGGCCGTCGGTCTTGTGCTCGGCGAGCTGTTCGGCTGTGATTGCGTAGGAATGCGGCGCGCCGACGAGGAATGCGCCGAAGTCGCCGGCATTATGCGAATCCGGCATCGGGTGCGAAGGAGTCGTGCCGAGTTGTCCGAGGAAGGGGCGCATGCGCACCATGACGCCGGGCATGTCCGATGGCGCATAGGTCAGGATCGGATGCTGCACCGATTCATCGGGCAGGGCGGCATAGTGATGCGCGTTGTGTGCGATCCTCTCCGCCGCCTCCTTCGGCACGGTCACGCCGACGCGGCGCGTCTCGTCGAAGACGACGGTGTAGCCGTGTACGATCTCGAACGGCTTCACCGCGTTGCCGCATTTGTCGCACCTGACGGCGTCCTGGCCGATGCCTTCCACGTGCGTCTCCGGCCACACCTCGTCGCAGGTCGGGCATCGGGCTGCGACATAGGGATCGCCGAGGCAGAAGCCTTCCGGTGAGGAGTCGTGCCCGGAGGCGGTGGCGATGGCCGTCACGGTAATATCGCGGATGCGCATCGCGATCCCGTCGCCCGGTTCCGCCCCGTCGACACAGACAGGCTGCGTGACCTCGTGGCCGCCGCGCAGGCGCGGGGTGATCATTGGTCCCCAGCAGCCTGGAGCTGTGTTCGCGATGATGGTGCCACCGTTCTCCACTGGCCCAAGCATCGGGGCGTTCGGATCGAGGACGCTGTTGGTGAAGCCATGGACGATGACACTACGCTGAGGCGATGCGGAGATCGCGCTTTCCTTGTTCATCTCACTCCTCCCTGCATCTTTTTGACAGAGTATCACATCGTGCTCGCCCATGGGGATGTCTGGTCGGTAAGCCTCCAATATAGGCATTTGTTGCAGTTTATGCCCTCCGGCGATGATGTTCCGCGAGGCCGGCCGACCGGCAATGGCAGTCTCGCGAAGCGGCTTCAGGGTTGCCAACCGCCACTGCCGTAGGGGCGCGTGATCACTTCTAGGAGATGCCCGTTGAGATCGTCGAAATACAGGCCCCGGCCTCCATCATGGTGATTCAGCCCCGGTGTGCGCCTTCCGGGATCCGCCCAATGCGGCAGGTTCCCAGTTTGGATACGTGCCAGGATCGCGTCAAAACTCGTGTCATCGACCAGAAACGCATAGTGCTGCGAGACAATTTCGTGATCGACGTCCATGTAGTCCAGGTTTGCGCCATTGTCGGTCGTGACCATCCAGAACGGGCCCCATTGCTTGGGCTCTGGCAGCGACAGCATTTCGGCAAGGAAATGAGCAGACGCTTGCGAATCCTTCGCCGAGAGGATCGTGTGGTTGAAATCGACGCTCATTAGCGGTTCTCCTTCGTTTCAGGATGGAGGTTGACGGTGGGAGAATGCTGAACCTTCGGCTGAATGCGTTTTCCAAATGCCGCCACCACAGGCACTGCGAGCAAGGCCGCTCCGGTGACAATGTAGGCTGCCGCACTCCAGCCGTAAGTGTCTATTGCGGTTCCGACAGCCGAGGGGCCGAGGATCTGGCCCAAATTGTTGCCCTGAACGATCAGACCGATAACCACTGGGACCAGTCTCGCTGCAGGCGCCACGATCGGGGCGGATGACAGAAGGATCGCCGGGATCAGTCCACCAACGGCCGAGAACAAAATACAGAGAATGAAGGTAGCCGTGTCTGGCAGGATGGGGAGGAAAATGCCGAAACTGGCTGCTCCCATCATCAAGCAGGCCCCGATAAGCAGCGCAGTCCGGCCGATTCCGCGGGAAAGCAGGACGCCCGCCGCCAGATTGCCGATCACATTTGCCGCCGAAGCAAGGGCGCTCAGCAGTCCTGCGGTTTGGTGAGAGACACCCATTCGCTCCATCAACAGGACGGGCAAGAAGCTGAACAGCGCGAAAAACATCAGGCTGTAGAGTGCGAATGTAATGGCAAGTGCGAGGGCGCCCCCGGCATGGAAGACTGCAACCGTATCGATTTGCAGACGACGCCAGGACCAGGGTTGACGCTCGTTGGAGGAGGGAATGACGAACAGCACAAGCAGGCAGATGACCAGGGCAAGCGCGCTGCTCGCCCACCACATGATCCGCCAATCCCCGAACATGGGGCCTGCTAGCATTGCAACCGCCATGCCGACCGGCATGAAGCAACTCCAGAGTGCAAACGCCAGATCGCGGTCGGACGGTTGCGCGACATGGCTTAGGATCGATGGCGCCGCCACACTGATCAGCAGGAATCCAGCACCTTCGATGACGCGCGCAAGCAAGAGCCCTGACAGGCCGGTGACCACCGCCCCGAATGCAGCCCCGGTTGTCGTAACGAGCAGCCCGATGATCAACAGGCGCCGGCTGCCGAAACTGCCGACAAGTGCCCCGGTCGGAATGCCCCCGACAAGCCCAAGAGCCGCAAAAATCCCCGTCAACCAGCCAATCGCCGTCAATCCGATTCCGAGATCGGCTTGTAGCAAGGGGGCGGCAATGGCCGCCTTCCCAATCTGCAATGCCGCCACGATGCCCGCACCAACGATCAGAAACACGGCGGCCCATCGGGTGGACGATGGTTCCGACATCATGGCATGATCCTTCATCACGCCGCCTTTGCCTGGCGACCGGTGGCCAACGCCAACGCGATCTCAGCGACATGCCGCCCCTGGAAGCGGGCTCCCGCGAGTTCGTTTTCGCTTGGTTGGCGGTCACCGCCGTTGCCGTCATCGGCTAGGGTAGACGCGCCATAGGGGGAGCAGCCTGTAATCTGATCCATCCGCATCTGTCTCTTGAAGCTGTAGGGCAGGCCGACAATGATCATCCCAAGATGGAAGAGAACGGTCTGTGTGGACTTTATGGTTGTCTCCTGACCACCATGCTGGCTGCCGGTCGAGGTGAAGACGCTGCCGACCTTGCCAACAAGCTTGTCTTCGAACCAAAGGCCGCCGGTTTGGTCGAGGAAGTTCTTCATCTGTGAGGCCATATTGCCAAAGCGCGTCGGTGTGCCCAAGATAATGGCGTCATAATCGGCAAGCTCGGCCACCGTGGCCACGGGCGCCTGCTGATCGGTCTTGTAGTCCGACTTCCTGGCAACCGTATCGGGCACAAGTTCAGGAACACGCTTCACATCAACGGAAGCGCCTGTCTGGCGAACGCCTTCCGCGACTGCGGCGGCCATCGTCTCAATGTGACCGTAAGAGGAATAGTAGAGTATCAGAACCTTGGCCATCCTTGCCACCTCACTTCAGCTCTTAGCATGGAGCTGAGGTTGCCCGCTTTGATCGACCGATTTAAGTGATATAATTTTTATCAAGTCGATCAACGGAGGTGATCATGCTCGATGCGCTGACCCTTGACCAGATGCGAACATTCATCGCGATCGCAGACACCGGCAGCTTTCGGGCCGCCGCGCAGAGATTGTCGCGTGTTCAGTCAGGGGTGAGTGTTGCGATCGCCAACCTGGAGGCACAGCTCGGTGTCGAATTGTTCGACCGGTCCGGACACCGGCCTGTATTGACACCACAAGGCCAGGTACTCCTTGGCAACGCGCGAGACATCATCGTTCGTGTCGATGCGCTGCGGGCCAAAGCGCGCGGGTTTGCAGCAGGAGTGGAAACCGAAGTCGGGATCGCGGTTGATACGCTTTTTCCTGTGCAGCAGGTTGGTCGGGCGATCTCGCAGATGCGCGAGAGCTTTCCGTCAGTGTCCGTTCGTGTCCAGGTCGTGCCTCTCGGCGGGCCACTTGAGGCTCTCAGGCAGAAGCGTTGCGCGCTCTCCATTATGGTTGGCGAGGAATTCCGTGATCCGCGCATCAGATTCGACGCTTTGACTTCCATAACCCAAGTTGCCGTGGTCGCATCCGGGCATCCACTCACCCAAGGCAAAGGAGGTCGGTCACTGGAGGCTCTGGATCTCGCCGATCATCTTCAGATCGTTTTGTCCGACCCCTCTCTGATATCAGAGGGTCGTGACTTTGGGGTGATCTCGCCGCAAACATGTCGCGTGAATACCCAGGATGCCAAGCATAACCTCATCTTAGGCGGCGTTGGCTGGGGGCGCTTGCCCTTTTGGCTGGTGGAGCGCGACCTCGAACAAGGACGCCTCGTAAGGATGAATGTGAGCGCGCTCGGACGTAACGGTGAAGTCGTGTCTGAAGCCTATATTGCGCATCGCCTGGACGAATCCATGGGGCCGGCGACGCGGCAGCTTGCGGACATCCTCATCAATCTGACCAAATGCAGCGCCTGACGTGACACCGAAGACCACAGATGCTCGGCCTCGACGCTGCTCGCCATTCCATGCCTGTATAGAGGGTTGGGAGCCGGTAAGTCTTGGCGCCTTGCGATGGCGTGCATCAGGGAATTTGCCGTGCCACGGCGGGTGGACGGGCAGGGAGCTTGCCTACATCCAGCCCAGGGCCGTGATATCGCGCCGGTCGGCGGGCATCCTGGCTGCCTCTGCAAAGATCGCCTTGACGATCGAGCGCTCGCGCTCTGACTTTAGGCAGGCAATGTAATCCGTCGTCATCAACTCGTCGTTCTCGATAGGTATGGCCTGGACACGGGTAGAGGCCAGCGCCTCCAACTCCCACACGATCCCGCAGCCGAGCCCCGACGCCACGGCCTCGATCAGGGCCTCGCGGCTGCCCAGTTCCAGCACGATACGCGGCTTGATGCCGATGCGCCCCAGCGCGGCGTTGATGAGAGCCTGCGTGGTCGAACCGTCCTCGCGGCCGATCATCGGTTCGTTCTCCAGTTCCTCCAGCTTCACCGTCTTGCGCCCGACAAAGCGATGACTGCGCGAAGTAATGAGAACGCCGCGATGGTGCCACAGCGTCACCGCATGCACGCGCGGATGATCAGAGATCAGCGGCAATACCCCGACATCCACATGCCGGTCGAGCAGCTTCTGGCGTACCACCTGGGTGTTGCCGGTCGATACTGACAGGCGCACACGCGGATGGCGGGCGAGGAACTTGGCGAACAAACCCATGACGATTTGCGGCCCGTCGACCGCCAGGCGCAACTGGCCGCGCTGCTCCTCGCTGGAAACGGAAAGGGTCTCGTCGATCTGTTCCTCGAGACTGGCTAGCTGGCGTGAGAGCGTGAACAGACGCTCGCCTGCCTGAGTAAGGCGCACCCCTCGCGCATCGCGCTCGAAAAGTTTGAGCCCGTGCCTTTCCTCAAGTGAGCGAACCTGAATGGTCAGGGCCGGCTGCGTCAAACCCAGAACCTCTGCGGCCCGCGAGAAGCTGCCCTCGCGGGCGACTGCATCGAAAGCCCTTATCTGAGTATAGATCATGGCCATCCATTCCTTGGTCAAGGTATAAATTCTATTCGAATATATGGCAATAGTTTTAATTTGCCTTATAGCGCCGGAAGCAGAATTCTACCCTTCATGATGGACCAGACAAGCATCCTCCTGAACGCCGCAGCACAGGCCGTCAAGGTCGCGCGGGCCAACCGCCAACGCAGTATCGAGGCCCTCGCCACCCTTGTCCGCATCCCCTCACTAACCGGCGAGGAAGGCGCTGCGCAGGCGCATCTGTGCGCCATGCTGGAGGCTGTCGGCGCCGACGTGAGCAAGGCCGAACCGGACGTCGAGGCGATGTTCGCCGCTTATCCCGAAATCGCCCAATATCCCACCCACTGGCAGCACGATCTCATCCTCCCCTATACCGACATGCCGAGCTTCACCGCCCTAAAGGAGAGCGGTCTTGCCGGCGTGCTCAATTATGATGGCCGCCCCAACGTGGTGGGCACTTGGCGCGGCAGTGGCGGCGGACGTTCGCTGATCCTCAACGGCCATGTCGATACCGTCACTATCGAGCCCAGCGCCGGCTGGAGCTTCGATCCATTCGGCGCCGAAATCGCCGACGGACGCCTGTACGGACGCGGTGCCTGCGACATGAAGGGGGGGCTCATGGCCGCCCTGATGGCGTTGACCTATCTGCACGAGGCGGACGTGAGGCTGCGCGGTGATGTCAGCCTGCAATGCGTGGTGAACGAGGAACATGCCGGCAACGGCACACTCGACCTGATACGCCGCGGTTTGCGCGCCGATGCCGCCATTGTGCTCGAACCGACTGGCAATACGATCCGCCATACCCATCCGGGCGGGCTCTACTGGCAGGTTTCTCTCACCGGCGTGCCACGTTCGCCAGGTGCGCGCTGGGATGGCACCGACCTCGAAGGGCTGGGCGCCATCGATGCCTTGCCGCCAGTGATCGAGGCGCTGCTCGAACTGGAGCGTCGCTACAATGTGGCAACGCCGCCGGGTGAGAAGGCCCCCTTTGCCTTGACCATAGGCCGCGTTTGCGGCGGCCACTACGAAACCTCCAGCGCGGCCGAGGCCCTTTTGAAGGGCGGCGCCTATTTCGCACCATCGGTTGGCAGCGTCACTGATGTGATGGCGAGCTTCCGCGCCGCCATTACAGAGGCCAACGCCACCGACGGGCGGCTGAAACGCCATCCGGCAAAGCTCGAATTCCTGCATCATGACGATGCAACCGACCAGCCAGCGGATCTCGAAGTGGCGCGGGTGATGAGCAAGGTGCTGGCAAGCCAGGGTGCGGATACCGGGGCCTATCCCGGCCATTTCTGCTGCGATCTGCGCCACCTCGTCAATCAGGGCGGCATGACGGGCATCGTGTTCGGTCCCGGCTCGATCGCCCAGGCCCACAAGCCCGACGAATATATTCCGGTCGCTGAATATCTGGAGGCCATCGAACTGTTGGCGCTCTTCATTGCCGAATGGTGCGGGGTCGAATAATCGGGCCACGCCGTCAATGACAACAAGAAGCAAAAGGGGAAACCACATGCGTGCCACAACCATCAAGTCCGTCTTGCTTGCAGCGCCCGTTGCCCTTGTCATTGGCACCGCCGCGCAGGCGCAAGAAAGCTGCCCCAAGAGCGGGGGAACTCTGACCTACGCCTACAGCCAGGAACCCAGTGCCCTCACCACCATCGTGACCTCGGCAGTGCCGGTATCGATCATCTCCACCAAGATGTTCGAAAGCCTGCTCAACTACGAGGGTGGCGCGCTCGAGCCGAAGCCGGGGCTGGCGGAAACCTGGTCCGTCTCACCCGACTACAAGACCGTGACCTTCAAGCTTCGGCCTGACGTCAAATGGCATGACGGCAAGCCCTTCACTTCGGCCGATGTCAAGTTCTCGATCGAGAAGATCGTGCGGCCCTACCATTCCCGTGGCACGGCAAATTTCGGCAAGGTATCGGATATCGCCACGCCTGACCCGTTGACCGTCGTCTTCACGCTGGAGGAACCCGTCCCCTATTTCATGAAGGTGTTCCAGCCCGGCGAGGCGCCGATGTTCGCCGAGCACTCCTTCGAGGGTGTGGACATGTCCGACATCGCCGCCGTGCGCGGTACATCCGCCATGCAGAACCCGGTCGGAACCGGGCCGTTCAAGTTCAAGGAATGGCAGAAGGGCAGCCATATCGCACTGGAACGCAACCCCGACTATTGGCGCAAGGGCTTCCCGTGCCTCGACGGCATTGTCGCCCGCGTCATTCCCGACGGAGCAGCCCGGGCCATCGCGCTGGAGACCGGCGAACTCGACCTGATCCCGATGAGCGGCATGCCCGAAGCGGAGATCGAGCGACTATCCTCAGCGCCGGAACTGGAAGCCTCCCGCGAAGGCAGCGAGGCGCTGGGGCCGAACATGTGGCTCGAGATCAATCTGCGTGAAAAACCGTTGCAGGATCTGAAGGTGCGGCAGGCAATCAGCCTGGGGTTGAACCGCCAGCGCATCGTTGACGTCATCTGGTATGGTCAGGGCACCCCGGCGCGCAGCCTGCTGGTCAGCGCCAATCCTTATTTCAACAAGTCGCTGCCCGAATATGAATACGACCCGGCCAAGGCCGAGGCGCTGCTCGATGAGGCTGGCTATCCGCGTGGCGCTGGAGACGTGCGCTTCAAGCTGAGGCAAAACTTCCTGCCCTATGGCGAAAACTGGGTGCGGCTAGGCGAATATATCCGTCAGGAACTGTCAAAGATCGGCATCGAGGTGGAAACCCGCAGCGCCGACCTCGGTGGCTGGCTCAGGACGATCTACACGGACTGGGACTTCGACCTGACCAGCTCTTTCGTGCACAACTATTCCGACCCTTCGATCGGCAGCGAGCGCAACTTCGGCACCGCTTCGATCCGCAAGGGGGCGACCTTCACCAACTCGATGGGCTACAGCAATCCACGCGTCGATGAGTTGTTCGCCAAGGCCGCGGTGGAAGTCGATCCAGCCGAACGACGCAAGCAGTTCGATGAGTTGCAGCAGATCGTGCATGATGAGCTGCCGGTCATATTCCTGATGGAGATGTCCTACACCCATGTTTGGAACAGGCGGGTGAAGGGTTTCATCACCAACGGCATCTCCATGTATTCGCCGTGGGACGCGGTATGGAAGGAATAGGCGTGCACGATCCGCGGTGAGGAGGAACGGAGCCCGGCAATGCAAAGATTTCTTTCAGTGGCAAGGCGTATGGGGCAGATCGTGCCCAGCGTGCTCGGCATCGCCGTCCTCAATTTTGCGCTGCTTCATATGGCGCCGGGCGACGCGGCCGACATCGTTGCCGCCCAATCCGGCGGCGGAGACGAAGGCTATGTCGACGAGTTGCGCCGCTCCTTCGGCCTGGATCGGCCGCTCTACGAGCAATTCTTCATATATCTGGGAAAACTGCTCACCTTCGACCTTGGCTTCTCCCACGTACAGCAACGACCAGTCCTCGATCTGATCCTGGAACGGATTCCGGCGACGGTCCTGCTGATGCTGACGGCCATCGTGGTCGCAACGCTGCTCGGCATGGTGTTCGGCATGATCGCCGCCATGCGCCATCGCAAATGGCTGGACGGCGTCATCTCGGTGATCGCCCTTCTGGCCTATGCGACGCCGCAGTTCTGGCTGGGCCTGATGCTGGTCGTGCTGTTCTCCGTCATGCTCGGCATTTTCCCGTCCGGTGGCATGATGACGATCGGCGCCGACCTGCCCTGGCACCTGCACGTGCTCGACATCGCCAGCCACCTAGTATTGCCTTCTGTGACGCTCGGTCTGTTCTACGTAGCGCTCTACACCCGGCTCATGCGGGCTTCGATGCTGGAGGTGTTCACCTTCGACTTCATTACCACCGCCCGCGCCAAGGGGGTGTCGGAGACACGCGTCGGCTTCATCCATGCTGCCGCCAATGCACTGTTGCCGGTGCTCACCATGGTAGGCGTGCAGATCGGCCATATGCTTGGCGGTTCGATCCTTGTCGAAACCGTGTTCGGCTGGCCGGGCCTCGGACGTCTGCTATTCGACGCACTCCAGCAGCGCGACCTCAACCTGTTGCTCGGCATCCTCTTCATCTCATCGATCCTCGTCGTGGTGGTGAACCTGGCCGTCGACATGCTTTATGGGGTCCTGGACCCGAGGATGGCGAAATGACTGGTTTCCTCGATCTGTGGCGCCGCTTTCGGCGCAATGTAGCGGCTGTGATCGGTCTCTTCTTCCTGCTCTGTATCGTGCTTGCCGCGCTGTTCGGCCCCATGCTCTATCCGGTCGATCCCTACGACATGATCGGCCGGCCTTCGATGCCGCCCTCGGCCGAGTTCCCGCTCGGCACCGACGTATCGGGCCGCGACATCCTGGCCGGCCTCATCGGCGGGGCGCGCGTCTCGCTGCTGATCGGGCTGATCGCCAGTCTCGGTGCCACCGTCATCGGCGTCACGGTGGGAGCGATCGCCGGCTACAAGGGCGGCTGGTTCGACACCGTGCTGATGCGCCTGACAGATTTCTTCCTGACCATTCCTTCCTTCGTCCTGGCGGTTGTCATCATCGCGATCTTCAACCCGTCCATCGCCAGCGTCACCATTGCGATCGCCGTGGTGTCGTGGCCGCCGGTCGCCCGGCTCGCCCGTGCCGAGTTCATGGCCCAACGCGACCGCGAATATGTACAGGCCTGCCGGGCGCTCGGCATGTCCGATCTCGAGATCGCAACACGCCAGATCATGCCCAATGCGCTGCCGCCCGTGATTGTGGTATCGAGCCTGCTGGTGGCCACGGCCATCCTCACCGAGTCCGGACTGTCGTTCCTCGGCCTTACCGATCCCGACCTGATCTCCTGGGGGTACATGATCGGCGTCGGCCGCACCGTGCTGCGCACCGCCTGGTGGATGCCCGCTATCCCCGGCATCGCAATCCTGATCACCGTGCTCTGCATCAACCTGGTTGGCGAGGGCATGAACGATGCACTCAATCCGAGGCTTCAGCAACGATGAGCGAGGCAAGGGACGTCCTGTCGATAGAAGACATGAATGTCGAGTTTCCGACCACAAGTGGCGGGGTGAAGGCGGTCACCGGCCTGTCTTTCTCGCTGCGCGCCGGCGAAACATTGGCCATTGTGGGCGAATCGGGCTGCGGCAAGAGCACAGCCGCCATGTCGATCCTCAGCCTTCTGGCCATGAAGTCCCCGTGTCGGGTCAGCGGGCGTGTGCTGTTCGAGGGACACGATCTGATGAAGCTGTCACAGCGCCAGATGCGCGCCGTGCGTGGCAACGGCATCAGCATGATCTTCCAGGACCCGATGATGGCGCTCAATCCGGTGTTCACGATCGGCTGGCAAATCGCCGAAGCCCTGAAGCTGCATCTCAGGCTGTCTCCTGCCGCTGCCCGCCGCCGTGCCGTGGAGTTGCTCGACCTGGTCGGCATTCCTTCACCGTCCGAGCGCTACGACCAGTATCCGCACAATCTGTCCGGCGGCATGCGGCAGCGCGTCATGATCGCCATGGCGCTGGCCTGCGAGCCCAAGGTGTTGATCGCCGACGAACCGACCACAGCGCTCGACGTTACCATCCAGGCACAGGTGCTGGCCCTGATCAATCGCCTGAAGGCCGAGATGGGGATGGCCGTGCTGCTCATCACTCATGATCTGGGCGTGGTCTGGGAGGTCGCCGACAGGGTCGCGGTCATGTATGCCGGCCGCAAGGTGGAGGAGGCGGCAGTGGACGACTTGTTTGCCGCTCCCGCCCATCCCTACACGCAGGGCCTGCTGAAGGCGGCGAGCTGGCAGAATGACAGCTCCGGTCGCCTGCCCGAAATCGGCGGAGCCGTGCCGTCGCCGCTGTCGATGCCGCCGGGATGCAGCTTTGCGCCCCGCTGCTCGCGCGCCACCCCACAATGTGCACTGGCGGCACCGCCGCTGGTTGGAAACGCACGGCAATTTGCTTGTTACCATCCGGAGCCAGCAGCAGCATGAACATGCCCGTCCTCTCAGCCACCGGCCTAGTCAAGGAATACAATATCGGCTCCGGTTGGAGCGGGCAGCGGCGCACCGTTTACGCCCTGAGCGGCGTGAACCTGTCGGTGGATGCCGGCGAGACCCTGTCGATCGTCGGCGAATCCGGATGTGGCAAGTCCACATTGGCGCGCTGCCTGACCGGCCTCGTCGCGCCAACTGCCGGCGATATACGCCTCGACGGTGCGGCGACCGGAGAGCTGCGCGGCCGTGATGCGCAACGCTTCCGTCGCGCCGTGCAGATCGTGTTCCAGGATTCCTATGCCAGCCTCAACCCACGCCGCACCGTCGGCCAGTCGATCGGAGACGGGCTGCGCCTCCACAATATCTGCCCGCGCGCGGAACGCCGGGACCGCATCGGGGACCTATTGATCAAGGTGGGTCTGTCCCCCGACCATATCGACCGCTATCCGCACGAATTGTCAGGCGGCCAACGCCAGCGCGTGGCGATTGCGCGGGCCCTGGCGGTTGAACCCCGGCTGATCGTTTGCGACGAACCGGTCTCGGCTCTCGACGTTTCGGTACAGGCGCAGATCATCAACCTGCTCAACGACCTGCAAGCCTCGCTCGGGGTCGCCTACATCTTCATTTCGCACAACCTTTCGCTGGTCAGGCACATCTCCAATCGCATCGCGGTGATGTATCTCGGCCAGGTGGTCGAAATGGGCGACACCCATACGCTCGACGCGGTGCTGTTGCATCCCTACAGCCGTGCCCTGTTCAGCGCGTCGCCGGAGATCGGCCGCGATCGCAACGGCGCCCGCGCCGAGCCGCTGTCGGGCGACGTGCCGAGCCCGCTGGCGCCGCCTTCAGGCTGCCGCTTCCGCACCCGCTGCCCATTCGCGACAGAGCGCTGCGCCGCCGAACCACCCCAACTGCGCCGGGTAGCTGGACGCGAGGTTCGTTGTCACTACGCGGAATCGATGCTGCCCTCGATGACCACAAACGCCAGGACGGCTGCCAACCTGTGAAGCAGCGACTTCGGCCAATGCTTCCTTGGAGGTGGCGTGGGCGCCGGTCGGAATGCTGTGTGCTTGCTGCGGTGCGTGAAACACGCTTTGCCTTGTTTCATGTCCGATGATCTTGTCCTGGCAGAGCGGTCGGCTGGCGAAGGACCAAGCGAAAAGCGGATAACAAATACCAGAACGTGCTTGACAGTGAACACGGCTTAATCTTTCCTAAGCGAACCGATGTTGCAAGTCGCCACAGCGGTGTAGAGCAAGCCCGCTCAACATTAAGTCGATGACGATCCGGAGTTCGCACCTCCTGGGACAGGGCTCACAGCGCGGAGAAGCTGGATACAGCTTTTTCGAGTTTGAGACTGGCCGGGAGGGACAGAATGAGCGTCGATCTGCTTGTACGCGATGCGTATATCTATGTAGACCGTGAGTGGGAAATCGAGAGTGGCTGGATAGCCATTAAAGACGGTCGCATTCAAGCACTTGGCAAGTCTGGCGATGAGCCGGTGAGCGCGCGGGTTATTTCCGCGAACGGCAGACTTGTGACGCCGGGCTTAATAAACGCCCATCATCACATGTATCAAAATCTGACCCGGTCCTACGCCCCGGTAACGAACGGCACGCTGTTCCAATGGCTGACGGGGCTGTATCCGCTTTGGGCAAATATCGACGAAGAGTCGGTTTATCTTTCTACATACATTGCCATGACTGAATTGCTCATGGGCGGATGTACGACGTCCATGGATCATATGTACGTTCATCCCAAGCCATTCCTGATCGATGCGCAATTCCGAGCAGCAAGAGATATAGGTTTTCGTTTCTATGCCACCCGCGGATCTATGACCCGTTCAGTGGAGAATGGCGGCTTGCCGCCTGCAAGTGTGGTCCAAACTGAGGATGAAATTCTTGCCGACAGCGTGCGGCTGGTCGAGAAATATCACGATGCAAAACCCGGTTCGATGGGACGTGTAGCGCTTGCGCCGTGCTCGCTCTTCTCGGTCACGGAAAATATAATGGTAGAGTCCGCTCAACTCGCCGAGAAATACGATCTACGGCTGCACACTCATCTTGCTGAGGATCCGCAGGAGGACGAATACTGCGCTGAGGTATATAAGTGCACTCCGGTCGAATATTTCGAGCGGGTTGGCTGGGCGACGCCCAGATCCTGGGTTGCGCATTTCATTTATCCCAATGACGAGGAAATCGGCAGGCTCGCCCATGCCGGCGTCTGCACGACCCAATGCCCATGTTCCAATATGCTGATCGGTGGGGGGTCGGCAGATGTCATGGGATTGCGCCGCAGAGGCATGAGGGTGGGGCTCGGCTGCGACGGATCTGCTTCGACTGACCATGCATCTATGTGGCTTGAAGCGAGAACGGCATTGCTCTTGGGCCGTTATCGCAATGGTCCGAACTCTATGTCGGCACGCGATGTGTTGGACGTGGCAACGCGCGGCGGTGCGGCATGTCTCGGCTGGGAAGATGAGATTGGCCATCTGCGTCCAGGTGCGTGCGCGGACCTCGTTATCTGGCAGATGTCCGACGTAGCGTTGGCAGGCGCGCATAGCGATCCGGTGGAATCTTGGTTGAGATGCGGACCGGCAGTGGCCGGCACAACCATCGTGAATGGCAAGCCGCTTGTCGAAAACACACAACCGGTAATGTCCCAATTGTCATCGGTCTTGCGAGAACATGCAAAGCATGCCCGCCGAATCCAGTGCCTCGAGGTCTGATCCGTACAACAGCCCATAATGCCGTACTCAGGGAGGAGAATCGGAATGAGTGCTATTGTCCTAGACGACGATGAAGCTGAAGACGTGACGGTTGGCGACATCGAAGAAATAATTCCCGCGAAGCGCCAGTTCGCGCTGGGGGCACAACAGGCGTTGGTTTCGAATGCCTGGCTGGACCCAATCTTCATCGCATCCGTCGCAGGGTTTTCTGCCGCGCTGGCAACAAACCTTGTGACGGCAACTTTCCTTGCTGCTGGCGTTGTCACCGTCGTGCAAAGCACCAAACTGGTGCGCCTGCCGATTGTGCAAGGGCCATCGTCGGCGTTTTCGCCGCTGGCTATCGGCTACTACAAAGCCGGAACGATATCTTCTGCAAGCCTTGGGCTGCTCATTGCCGCAGGGCTGGTTTTCCTTGCGGCAGTTTCAGGTCAGTTTGCGAGGCTGCGCCGCCTGCTTTCGCCAGCCGTCTCCGGGACCATTATCACCCTTGTCGGAGTGGCCTTGGCCGGTTTTACATTCATGGAATTCTTTGGAGGGGTTGGGACAGCTAACTTTGGAACCGGTACGAGCCTGTTTATTGCTTGTGCCACGACGCTTACGGTTCTCGTTAGCGCTGCCATAGGTGGCAGGTTTCGGATGTTCGGCTTTCTGATTGCGCTTTTGGTCGGGAATTTCATTGCGCTATGCTTTGGGATGCTGGATTTTTCGAGCGTTGGAACGGCACCTTGGCTGGCCGTCCCGACACTGCTGCCTTACGGCGCACTCCAGTTTGACTTGGCTATAACAGTCACGATGTTCATCGTTTTTCTGGTTGCCGTGGTGGAAGCGATGGGAATGTATGAGGCGACGGCCAAACTTACCAACACCGAATTAACCGATCGACGCGTCAATATGGGCATCGCCGGCGAGGCGGGCGGTTCAATGGTTGCAGCCTTGATCGGTGGCTTCGGAACAACGGCCTATGCGCAAAATCTCGGTGTCGTAAAAATGACCGGAGTTGGTAGCCGGCATGTGGTCCGGGTTGCAGGCTGCATCTTTATCGCGCTTGCTTTTTTCCCCAAGGTCGCCGCGATCCTTGTGGCCACGCCTGCGCCTGTTGTTGGGGGGCTCTTTTTGCCGGCTGCTGCCACTGTCATCATGGCGGGGCTTCAACTTGCCAGCAAAGAGCGCAGATCCCCGATCAAGAATCTTGTAGCGCCATTAGGTCTTATGGCAGGACTGGGTATTCCGGCGCTATCGGGAAGCCTGGCGCCGTCACTGCCGCCAATTCTCGGCGAGATGATTGGGCATTCGATTGTCGTCGGTGCTGTGACGGTAATGGTCGCTGAACTCTGTCTGGTCAAGCTCCCGGAACTGTTTCGATCAGAATAGCTAGTCCTCCGATCGGGTGGCAAAGTTTGCACTTGATCGGACATGATCCGGCGACCGAAGTCGAGGCCCTGGATTTCGAGCCATCGCTACTATGAGACCTGTGCGCGGGTCGTTGTGGACGGCGCCGGAAGTTCGTGATTCCATTGCTCCGATCAACGGATTGAGGTTTGCGATGTCTCGTCGTCGGATTGGCCAGGAGAGCTTCAAGTTTGGTGATCGCCGCGGCACGCGCGGTTCATCACTGGACGATTTGGCCACCATCATTGACTGGGCTCCGGTCGAGCACGCTTTGTCGAACATCTCAAACGCAGCCAAGGGGGAGCCGGCATGGCCGCCGCTGGCGCTGTTCAAGGCGATGCTGCTTTCGGTCTGGTACGATCTGTCGGACGTCAAGCTCGCGGACGCGCTGGATGATCGCGCCTCGTTTCGGCGCTTCTGCGGCTTCTCGGCATCGGAGCCGACGCCGGAGCGCACGGCCTTCGTCCGCTTTCGCAAGGCGCTGGTTGAGCGGGCGCTGGACAAGGTGCTGTTCGACGCGATCACCACCCAGCTCAAGACCAAGGCTATCACGGTCAAGACCGGCACGCTGGTCGATGCGACCATCATCGCCTCGGCCAGTGAGGGCGACGGCGATGCGCGCTGGGTCAAGCACAAGGGCAAGGCGGCCGTGCACGGCTTCAAGGCTCACGTCGGCGCCGATGCCGAGACGGCACTGGTGGAAGAGGTTGCCATCACGCCCACCAACGTCAATGATGGCAAAGCCGGTCCGGATGCACTGCCGGACAACCCGGGTGAAGTCTTCGCCGACAGCGCTTACCAAGGCAACCATTTCGGCGATGCGGTTCGAACCAAAGGTGGCACGCCACGCATCGTCGTCACAGGCATGTGGGGACGCGACGAAGCCGAGACGCTCAGACGGCTCGATGCCTGGAACCAGCCGATCCATCGTGTCCGCGGGCGCATCGAGAAGATCTTCGGCACCTGGAAACGCAGCTACGGCCTGCGCCGAATGCGATGGCGAGGCCTTGCCAAAGCCGGCGTGCAGATTCGTCTCACCGCAATCGCCTACAACTTCAAACGCACCATCAGCATCGTCGCAGCAGCGACATAAAACCTTCAATGCCGTGCCAGAAGCCAATGGCTGACTGGGCAGGAGATAGCTGTGCAGCCCTTGCTTAAAATGGCGCTCACCGCCGTCCACAACGACCCGCGCACAGGTCTCACTATCGTACTTCAGGGTCGCGTGGAGTTTTCCCTGCGCCTTGTTGGCGTTGCGCAAGAAATGAATACCGGTCGGATCATCATGGCCGTAGCCTATGGCTTTGAACTCGTGGGCGCTTCCCTTGTCAATCGGCTCCTCAACAGGGGCCCAGCAAAATCCATGAACGAGCGGATGCGCGGTGTTCGCCGTAGATCCGCGTGGATAAGTAGCCAGACCTCGGATTCAAGGCCATCGATTGGCTCGCCCAATGGAAGCAGGCCGAATTGTTTCGCCAGGTAGTCCGGCAATAGTGCTTTGCCCAGACCCGAAGCCGCGGCCTGGCCGGCTACCCACATGCTGTTCACGCGCAGCGCGACCTCCGACCCAACCGTATGCTTCGCGAGCCAGCGCCCCGCCGGAACGCTGGCGAGACTGTCGTCCAGAACGATCCAAGGCAACGCGCTTGCGTCCCTGTCTGCGGCAAATATCCCGTAGCCGAAGGTTCCGGCCTTCTGGCCGACCAGCGTTTCTGGCGGCGTGCGCGTCGGACGAATGGCAACTTCCGCCTCGTAGCGTGCCATGTCGGCGAAGCTATTCGAGACGACAAGATCGAAGTGGATCCCGGCATGCTCCCTGCGAAAGGAATGGAGCAGTTCGGCCACCAGCGGGACCAGCGAATCTGCGGTGGTGACGGTGATGCGCCCTTCCAGGCGTTGCTCGCCGCCGGACAAGCGCCGCTGTGCGTCGGCGAGGCTCGCCTCCACGGCCGCCGCCGAACGTGCCAGCTCGGCGCCGAGAGGAGTCGGGCTATAACGTCCTCCGATCTTCCGGAACAACGGCGTTCCTGTTTCCCTCTCCAATTCGGTCAAGCGCCGGTAAAGAGTTGCGACATGCACCTTAAGCGCCGCCGCAGCCGAAGCCGCCGTTCCGTCGCGGGCGAGAACGCCGATCAGCAAGAGGTCGTTGGCCGAAAGCATTTTCGCATTCTTGCGAATCCAGTTCGCAATAATCGCATATGAATTCGCACTAACGCAATTCTATATGCTTACCGAAAAAGGATGCTGACATTACGACACTGCTCCATATCAAGGCCTCACCCCGCGGCGAACGCTCCCATTCCAGCATGGCGGCCAACCGTTTCATCGCAGCGCTTCAGAACCGTGACCCGGATGTCCAGGTGACGGAACTCGACGTGTGGCAAGCTGATCTGCCGTCATTCGACGGCGTATTGCTTGCCGCCAAATACGCCCGGCTTTCCGGGCAGGGCTTCTCCCGCGAGGAGGCACAGGCATGGGCGCAGATCGAGGCGCTCGTTCGCGATCTGGATGCTTCCGACATTGTGCTGATTTCCAGCCCGATGTGGAACCTCTCCATTCCCTATCGGCTCAAGCACTATATTGACCTCATCACCCAACCGGGACTGAGCTTCACCTCTGATCCGAAGACCGGCTATACGCCTCTCCTGCGTCCCCGACCCGTCGTCGCGATCCTGGCCAGTTCAGGAGATTTCTCCGAAGGTCCATCGTGGGGCCGTCCGGATCTGGCGTCGCCGTATATCCGGCAAGCGCTCAAGTTCATCGGTCTGATCGACGCCGAGATCGTCGCCGTGGGGCCGACCATCGGCAGGCCGAAAAGCATAGAAGCGGCCGCCGAGCGCGCCGGCCAAGCGCTGGATACCCTTGCCGAACGCTTTGCGAGGGCAGTGGCATGACCTACTCGACCGGTTGGATATTGCTCGTCATTTCCAGCATACTCGACGTTTTCTGGGCACTCGCCACCAAAAAGTCCAACGGCATGACGAATTGGGGCTGGGGCCTTCTCTCGCTCCTGCTGCTTGCCGCCTTCGTCCTGTCGCTCAGCAAGGCGCTCTCCGTACTGCCGCTGGGTATCGCATACGCCGTCTGGACAGGCATTGGAGCCGTTGGATCCGTCTTGGTCGGGACCATGGTCTTCGGCGAGCCGCTTGGCGCGCAACGCATCGCCTATGTGACAATCATTGTCATAGCAATCGTTGGACTGCATCTCGGAACGGGCGGGGATGTGGCCGGTTAGAGCCATGACTGACGACAATGCCACTACGACACGTATGATAGACTCAGAATCCAGAACATTGGCTGGCCATCCCAAAGATTCCTGGAGGCATTGCCCATTCCTTGACAATCCGGTTGCCTGTGAATTGATGTTGCCAATCCGCTCCTGTGCTCGGAGGATGACATGCGTATATATGCGCTCGCTATCGGTCTCGCTATCGGTCTTGTGATGCCTCTGGCCGCACCGGCGCCTGCTCACGCCGTGACCGTAAACATAACAGTCGGTACCAACCTCAACAACGGGAGGGCGATCACGTGTAGCCAGGGTCAAAGGTTGTTGCGCAATCGCGGGTTTCGGGATGTTCGGCGCGTAGATTGCAGAGGACGGTTTTTCATCTATCACACGCGCCGTGGCAACAGCCGTTTTGAGGTTGCGGTTAGTTCGCGCACCGCTCGAGTAGTGGATGTGCGCCGTATCCGTAGATGAGTGGTCGCTCGTACCATTGTCAGCGTTCTTCTATTTGGGAAACTGTCATTCGTTCGGGATTGGTTGAGATAGCTTTCGCGAATTTTCGAGCGAATGGCAGGGCAGGGCGCTTGCGCAGCCAGCGACCAAGTTGGTCTGCCAAAATGGGATGAACGGCACAGTATCCGGATTCCCGGCTCATTCTTTCGGCTTCGCGGTTGGGTAGAATGCAATCGTTTCGTACCCCTCAGCCTGGGAGTTCCTATGTCCGACCTGATCGTCATCGTCTATCCGAACGAAGCGAAGGCTGAAGAGGTGCGCCAGCGCCTTCTTGAGCTGCAGAAGGAATACATCATCAAACTCGGCGACGCTGTGATAGCGACCAAGACCGAAGAGGGCAAAGTCAAGCTGAACCAGCTCTTCAATGCGACTGCAACGGGCGCGGTATCCGGTAGCTTCTGGGGAATGCTCATAGGCATTCTCTTCCTGAATCCGCTCGTCGGACTTGCGCTGGGCGCCACATCCGGAGCGCTCGGTGGCGCATTGACGGATGTCGGCATCAACGATGCATTCATGCGGGACTTGTCGACCAGTATCGAACCGGGCAACGGCGCCCTTTTCGTGCTTGTCCAGGAAATGACGGCCGACAAGGTGCTCAAGGAAATCCAGGGTTTCGGCGGTGTGGTACTCAAGACGTCGCTGGATGAAACCAAGGAGCAGGTGCTGCGCGATGCACTTCTGCAAGCGTCGGCCGCCTCTGCATAGTGCATGACGGCCCGGCAGATCGCTCCCAAAGTACGTAGCGGGTCCCATCGTGTCCGGTCCTGAAATCGCGACTCTGCTCGTGGTCGAGATTATTTGCGGCACCGCAGGGGCGATGGCCGTGGCACGGCTCTGGCGCGAGATCGATCTCGGGTGGAGATCCATCGCTGTCATCGGCATGCTTGGCGGTGTGGTTCTGACGCTGCTTGCCGCCCAGATTCCAGGGGTGGGGCGCTTTGTCGGCCACGTCGAGAACGTTATCGACGCCGCTTCGCGCGGCACTGGCGGTCTTACGCCTACGGTATTGGTCGGCGCGGGTGTCGCCGGGCTGCTGGGAGGCGTAATTTCGATCAGTCTCGTCGCCTTCCTGCGCCGCGCGGGTTCCCCGCGTCGATAACACAGGGGCGACCGCGAAAATTTGTCTGGGCCTGTTGTGACGCCGCCCTAGGCCCAGTCATGGCGGATCACGTCAGGCGAACCCAGCAACTGGGCGATCCAGAGCGTCGATGGTGATTGCGCACAATAGGTGAGAATCGCAATCGTGATCGGAACGCCTATGAAGGCACCGAACAGGCCCCACAAGAACGACCAGAAGAACACCGAGAACAACACGACAAAGGGCGTAATCGCCAATGCATGACCTGCCACGCGCGGTTCTATATAGCTGCCGATGACGAACTGGATGATGTTGAGGCCCGCAAAGATCAGCATGGCGGCTTGCGGCGATCCGAATTGCGCCAAAGCATAAAACGAGGGTAGAAGCGTTGCAATGAAGGGACCCATGAACGGTATGTAGTTCAGCGTGAAGGCGAGAATGCCCCATTCGGCCGCAAAGCGAAGGCCGAACGCGGCTGAAAGCGCCCACACCATCGAACCCGTCGCAAGGCTCATCAGCGTTCTGACCAGCATGTAGTGCCGAAGTTTGGCCGCCGTCTGCTTACTGCCATCGATCAATATGCTCGCAGCCCTTGGGCTGAGCGCGGCCCGAGCGTTGCGGGCGACGGTTTCGGTGTCGAGAAGGCCCAGGAGCACGTAGACGACGACAACGATCCAGAACGAGATCATGATGTTCAGCCGTGCGGTTACGCCCTGCAAAATCCGCACGAGCCATCCAATGTTGAAATGCTCGGCCCACATGCCGGCCACCACGATGCCATGACCTTCCAGCCACTCTGCAAGCTGATTGTAAAGCACCTGGAAGCGTGCGCTGTCGGATACGATTGAGCGGCCGATGCGCCCGAAGCCCCACGTGGTGATCGATGCGACCACGAAAAACACGAGAACGATGAAGCAGACCACAAGTGCCAGGGCGAGAAGTTTTGGTAAATAGCGTTGCAAATTGCGCTGGAGAGGCCAGACGAGCGCCAGAATGAACAGCGCACCAGCAACCGGCGCGAAAACCGCTGCCGCTATCTGGAGCGCCGACACTACGGCAATAATCACCAAGATGGAGATTGCCACGACAAGCGCTCGCTCCGTCATGATATTTTCCAGTTCCCCATCGGCAATAATGGAATTGGAGGTATGTCTAGCACCATGCAGCGCAATCAGCCAATAAGGCCAGGGATGCACGCATATTCCTGCCGCGACGCGGCCAGTGTCTCACTAATGGAAAACTCAGCTCTATCCGTTTGGTTTTCAGTCTTGATATACGCACCTTGCAGGCTTCCTTTCTTTCAGAACCGCCAGACCAGCGGCACGTAGAACACGGCCATGAAGAAGAACCAGATCATCAGTGGCAGGCCGAGTTTCCAGTAGTCGCCGAAAGCATATCCACCCGGTCCCATCACCATCAGGTTGGTCGTGGTCGCAATCGGTGTCAGGAAAGAGGCGGAGCCTGCGATACACAGGCTCATGAGTATAGGACGAGGCGAGATGCCCATGCTGGTGGCCGCGGCCATCGCGACCGGGATGACCAACATGGTGGTCGCCGTGTTGCTCATGATCTGTCCAAGGCTCGCGGTAAGTACAAACAGTCCTGCCAGGAAAGCGATCGGTCCCGCGGCGCCCGTCATCGCCACCAGATGATCGGCCACGAATTGCGCTGCGCCCGATTGCACCATTGCGACCGACATCGGCATCATTGCGCCAACGAGGATCACGGTTGTCCAGTGGATGGCGCGGTAGGATTCCTCGACCGTGACGGTGCCGGCAACGATCAGGATGCCCGCCGAGACCAGGCCGGCAACGACCGGCGGTACGATGCCCGTCCCCAGCAGCACGACGAGTCCGGCCAGGACGGCTACCGCCATGCCGGCCCCCGCGCCCATCGGCACGGCCTGCCGCCTGACGAGATCGGGCGAGTTGACGACCAGCACATCCGGGTCCCTGAGCCTGACGTCGAGAGCCTCCCAGCTCCCTTCCAGCAAGATGGTGTCTCCAGCCTTCAGTCGCGGGTCCCTGAGGTTGAGATCGACGCCGGCCCGCTGCACGGCCAGGACGATCAGGTCGCCGCTATCGGTTGCCATCCCTGGATGCATCGCCCGGCCGATCAGGGCCGAGCGCGGCGGAATGATGACCTCGGCCAGGCCCGAGCGGTGGTTGAACATCGCCGTTCCTGCCGCCTCCTCACGCAGGGCCAGGTGCTTTTCTGCTGCTAGCTCCGCTGCCGCCTGGGCCTCGCCGCGAACCAGCAGGTAGTCGCCCTGTGAGACGAGCGCCGGCTCCCTCAGGGGCAATCCCGAGCCCCCGGCTTGCACGGCCATGATCTGCAGCCGCGCGGGATCGCCAACCTCGAGATTGGTGGGCGCCGCGCCGACGAAGGGTGAACTCTCGCGCACGCGCATGCGGAATACGCCGTCGCGCAGGCCATAGTGTTCAACGAGCGTCTCCGCATGCCGGCTGAAATCGGCCGGTAACCTCGCGCTGGTCCTTTGCGGCAACAACCTCTTGCCGAAGAGCAGGATTATCAGCATCGTTCCGGCGAGCAACGGCACGCCGACATAGGCGAACTCCGCGAAGGCAAAGCCTTCGAGCCCCGCGTCCTCCAGCGCTTCCGAGACGAGGATGTTCTTGGGTGCGCCGGTCAGCAGCATATTGGCTCCAGCATGGGCTGCGAAGGCGAGCGGCATGAGTAGCTGCGCAGGTGACTGACGCAACTGGATCGATGCCATCACAACCACCGGCATCAAGGCAGCGACGGCCCCACCGCCGCTGATCAAAGCCGCGAGGCAGCCGACTGCGGCCATGACGATGGCCAGCAGCCGCGATTGGTTGTTCTTGCCGGCCTTTGCGATGAGGAACTGTCCGGCCCAGGCCGTCACTCCGGTCTTGTCCAGCGCCGCGCTGACGATGAACAGGCTGGCGATGAACAGCACTGCCCCATCGCCGAAGCCCCCGAGCGCCTGCTCCAGCGTGACTAGACCCATTGCCCAGAGCGAGAGCGCCGCGGCGATGGCAACGGCCACCACGGGGAGCCTGTTCCAGGCGAACAGGGCTATTGTTGCAGCTATGATGAGGCCTGTGCTCTCGATCTGCGTCACGGTTTGCCCTTTGGATTGGCCGAAGACATCTGCGAGGCAGCTCTACTGTGCCTGGTGCACGTTGCAACCGATGCGGAACGAGCGCGCGAACTGTACTCCTTCGGATCCGGTGTTTGTCGCAAGCCGCTCGAGTCCATCGCTTCCGCTTTCTTCCCTCGGTCCCGAAGAAGACAGGAGGGTTAAGGCGCGCGAGAAACGGCTGCCCCCCAACGTGGCAATCTCTCGACGCTAACAACTGTCCGGGCGACACGGATGAGCTTAGAATCCCAACTCTGCACCACTCATCCCATTTTTTACGCGTGTTCAGGCACGGCCGGTGCTATCTCCGGAGTGGCCCATCCGCCGGACATCCCTTGCCCCGGACTTTGATCCGCGGGCAGGTCGAAGCGCTTCAAGACCGTCCACGACGGTGCCGCAGGGCTTCCCTTTTTCGATCAGGGGAGACATTCCAGGAAGCGCGTTCGAGCTCCAACTTCGGGACGGCAGGCCTAGGTTCTGGATTCTGGGCTCATGACTTCTCGACATGCTGGCCTAATCTCCCAGTGTCATTGTCGGGTGGACTGGCGGTATTGGGTATCGCGGCCACGCATTCCGGCAGAGGGGAAGATTGAGGGATGTCAAAGGCCGGTACGGCTCCAAAAACGACGATGCAACGGTTTCTCGACGGTGTCGAGAAAGTCGGGAACATGGTTCCTCATCCGGTCGTCATCTTTCTTATCCTCATCGCAATCGTCATTGCCCTGTCCGCGCTGCTGAGCCTTTTTGGAGCAGCGGTCACCTTCGAGCGTATCAACGCCGACACGCATGAGATCGAAACGGCGACCACGGAGATACGCAGTCTGCTGAACGCAGACGGCATTCGCTTCATCTATGTGTCGCTGGTACCCAACTTCATGGCCTTCACCGCGGTGGGCCTGATGATCGCCGCCATGATCGGCGCTGGCGTTGCCGAGGAGTCGGGCCTGGTCACAGCACTGATCCACAAGCTCGTCATCGTGTCGCCGCGGTGGGCGCTCACCTATATTCTGGCATTCGTCGGCATCCTGGCCAGCGTTGCGGCGGATGCGGGTTATCTCGTGCTGATCCCGCTTGCCGGCATCGCCTATCTTGCAGTCGGGCGCCACCCGCTTGCCGGCCTTGCGCTGGGTTTCGCGGCGGTGGCCGGCGCCTTCACGGTCAACATGCTGATCAAGCCGCTCGACACGGTGCTTGTCGAGTTCACCAATGACGCCGCCCACCTCGTTGATCCCAACACGTCGATCGGGCTGGCGTCGAATATCTGGTTCTCGATCGCATCCGTCGCGTTTCTGACCGTCATCATCGCCTTCATCTCGGATCGAATGATCGAACCGCGCCTGGGGGCCTACAGACCGCAGGATGCTGCCGAGGGCACCACGACCGACCAGAGCACGATGCTGGGAGAGCAGGAATCGCGAGGGTTGCGCTTCGCCGGTGTCGGGCTGCTCGGACTGATCGTGGTCTTCTGCCTCTTGACGATTCCGAGTTGGGGACCGCTGCGCAATCCGGGGACCGGCGAGTTGATAGGCGACTCGCCGTTCATGAACGGCCTCATTGGTCTGATAGTGCTCATGTTCCTGGTTACCGGCTGGGCGTATGGCATCGGCGCCGGCACGCTGCGGACCTTGACGGAGGTGGTGGGCGCGATCGAGAAGTCGATCAAGAGCATGGGCGGCACCATCTTCCTGTTCTTCATTCTGAGCCAGTTCGTCGCCTACTTCACCTATACCAACATCGGCACGGTCATGGCGCTCAGCCTGTCCGGCGTCCTGCAGGCCGCCAACATCGGCGCGCTTCCCCTGCTGCTCGGCTTCATCGTCGTCGTCGCGATCATCGATCTGCTGCTGACCGGGGCGATCGCGAAATGGGCGATTTTCGCCCCCGTCTTCGTGCCGCTGCTCATGCAACTCGGTGTCGAGCCGGAAGCGGTTCTGGCGGCTTATCGCGTCGGCGATTCGCCGATGAATGCGATCACCCCGCTCAATGCCTATTTCGCCCTGGTGGTCGGCTTCGCGCAGAAATACGACAAGGGAGCGGGCGTCGGCACGATCGTATCGCTGATGCTGCCCTATGTCGTGTGGCTGTTTGTGCTGTGGACCGCACTTTTCGCGATCTGGCAAATCCTGGGCCTGCCTTGGGGCATATGACGGCTGATCGCGCACCCTTACCTCAAACAGCTCAAGAATGATCGGATGGATACCATGACCAATACTTCCGTTCCCCTCGACGTCGAGGTTGCGATCGATCATTTGATGAATGTGCTCTCGGTGGAGGGCATTACCGGCCAGGAAGCCAATATTGCGGCAGCCGTCAGCGAGGCTCTGAAGAAGGCTGGCGTGCCGGCCTCGGCCATCCGCTTCGACGATGCCAACAAGCGTATCCCGCTGCCGACCGAAACCGGCAATCTGATTGTGGACCTGCCCGGCACACGGCCGGGACCGCGCCTGTTGTTCTCGACCCATCTCGACACGGTGCCGCTCTGTGCCGGGGCGAAGCCCCGGCGCGAGGGAGACCGGATCGTCTCCGACGGCACGACGGCGCTGGGCGGCGACGCACGGACGGGCGTGGCTCTGCTTATCGTGGTTGCCGAAACGCTGCTCAAGAACCAGCTTCCGCATCCGCCGGTCACATTGCTTTTTACCGTGCGTGAGGAAAGCGGTCTGCACGGTGCACGCGAACTCAATCCCGCAGATCTCAAAGACCCGGTCATGTGCATCAACGTCGACGGCCAGCTCGCTTCCGAACTGATCATCGGAGCGGTGGGGCAGGAGAACTGGGAGGTGGAGATCAAGGGCAAGGCGTCCCACGCCGGCGTCGCTCCGGACGAGGGTATCTCATCGACGCTGGTGGGAGCCATCGCGCTGGCCGAGGCCCGCAATGCCGGCTGGTTCGGCAAGGTCGTCAAGCCGGATGGTCACGGAACAAGCAATGTCGGCATCTTCGGCGGCAAGGATGGCAAGCCGTCCGGCGATGCGACCAATGTCGTCACCGACTATACCTACATCAAGGGCGAGGCGCGCAGCCCCGAACTGACCTTCGCCACTAAGATCGTCAATGGCTACGAGGAAGCGTTCGCCCGGGCCAGGTCCGAGGTGAAGGATCACGAGGGAGGAACCGCCGACGTGACCTTCCGCCGGCAGCCGGCCTATCCTCCCTTCGAACTGGGCAAGGACACGCCGGTGGTGAAGCGGGCCACCGAAGCGCTGAAAATACTCGGCATTGAGCCGACCTACCTGTTCTCCAACGGCGGGCTCGATGCCAACTGGCTCGACAAACATGGAATCCCCACCATTACCATCGGTGCAGGCCAGGCCCGGATCCACACGATCAACGAATATGTGAACCTGACCGAGTACGAGAAAGGCTGCCGCCTGGGCCTGCTCATGGCGACCATGGAGGGATAGTGGGACAGCCGCCGTCTCGCGTGGCAGCGGATGCCCGGTGCTTGGGGCCGGCCTGATAGTCTCCTGACCACATGCCCTTGCAATGCCTGGCGGCGACAGGGGCTGTAGAGCCGAAAAAGCGCAAACGACAGAGCAAGATCGAGCAAGGAACTGACGATTGAGCCCCATAGCCTACATCGCAGCGATCATCGCTCTTGCTATCGTGCTGTTCGTCTCGAACAAGCTGCCGGTCGTCGTGGTGGCCATGGCGACGGGGCTGGCGCTGTGGGCCACCGGTATCCTGACGCTCAACCAGGCTTTGGCAGGCTTCGGAGATCCCGCGGTCATCTTCATCGCATCGCTCTTCGTCGTCAGCTCCGGGCTCGAGATAACCGGTGTGACCGCCTGGACCGGTCAGCTTCTGATCCGCGGCGCGGGCGAAGAAAGCCGGACCCGTCTTCTGCTCCTCATGATGGGCCTCGTCGCGCTCCTGACGGCTCTGATCAGCGTCAATGGCGCCGTCGCCGCCTTGCTGCCGGTTGTTGTCGTCATCGCGGTCCGGCTTAAACGAAACTCCTCGCAGCTCCTGATGCCGCTTGTCTTCTCGGCCCATGCAGGTTCCATGCTGGCCCTGACAGGGACGCCGGTTAATGTCATTGTTTCCGAGGCAAGCGCGGATGCAGGCGTCGGTGATTTCGGATTTTTCGAGTTCGCCCTTGTGGGTGTCCCGCTTCTCATCGGCACCATGGCGATCATCCTGATGTTCGGCCAGCGGTTGCTGCCCGAACGCAACGGCGCGACCATGCCCGCGGACTTCAGCCGCCATGCAAAAACGCTGGTCGAGCAATATGGCCTCGCCACCGGGGTCTATCGGATGCGTGTGCGCGCCAGTTCGGCATATGTCGATGCAACGCCGTCGACGATCGATCTCGCCGCATATGCCAGCCTCCAGCTGGTTGCCGTCCAGCAAGGTGAATCGGCCGAACCGCTTCGCCGGCCGCTCGTGGCCGAGGGGGATCACCTGTTGATCCGTGGCGATCCTGAGACCGTGGCGAGTTTTGCGGCCGAAATGCACCTTTCCTTCAGGGAGGGCGAGGCGGACGCCGGCCAGGGTGAGGAGACGCTGTTCAATCGCCAGTCGGGCCTCGCCGAGGTGGTCATTCCGCCGCGCTCCGGCCTCATCGGCCAGAGCGTTTTTCCCGGTATGGTCACCGAGAGCGGTGACTTGATCATCCTGGCGGTGCAGCGTGCGGGCACGGAGGTCGCATCGTCGACAGTCAAAGGCGATGCCCGCGGCATTGCCCTGCAGGCTGGCGACACGATGCTTTTGCAGGGGACCTGGAAGGCGCTCGACGTCCGCCTTGACGACCCTGACGTGCTGGTCGTCAGTTCTCCCGAACTGGTTCGTCGCCAGGCCGTGCCGATGGGCCCCGGCGCCAAGCAGGCGGTTGCGATCCTGCTCGCCATGGTGCTGATGCTCGCGACGGGAATCGTCCCGCCCGCCGTCGCGGGACTGCTGGCGGCCGGCGCGATCATTCTGTCGGGAATCATGACCGTGGAGCAATCCTATCGCGCGATTGGCTGGACGACGGTGATCCTCGTCGGAGCCATGATGCCCCTTTCAACCGCGATGGTGGAAACCGGAGCCGCCCAGCTGATGGCCGAACACCTCGTCGGGTTCGTCGGCGATGCCGGACCCTTTGCCCTGCTCGCAGGCCTTTTCGTCCTGACCGCTATCATGGGACAACTCATTAGTAACACCGCGACCGCGCTGATCATCATCCCGATCGGTGTCGCCGCCGCCACAAGCATGGGCATATCGCCTCGCCCAGTCCTCATGAGCACGGCGGTGGCAGCGGCGGCGGCGTTCCTGACACCGATCGCGACGCCGACGAATCTGATGGTCATGGGGCCTGGCGGCTATGCGTTCAGCGACTACTGGAAGCTGGGACTGCCACTGCTGATCTGGTTCTTCGTCGTCTCGGTATTCATCGTACCGTTGATATGGAGCTTTTGAGATGTCTTGGCCGAGACTGGCGACCAGGCAGCCCGCACGGGGTCCGAATTTTTCTTAAGAAAGGAGGATGTCATGGAAAATATGCCAGGCCTCGATCGTCGTGATTTCATGCTCGCGACCATCGGCGGTGCCGCTGCATCGGTTGTTCTCGCTGCAGATCATGCTGCGGCACAAACCGCGGCATCCAATGTGTCGGGAGGGACCGTCTACACAGGCGATGTTGCCGACGGAAAGCAGGTCGTCAGCACGCTTGATGTTGCCGACCTTGAGCCGGGGAGGCTTCATCGCCTCTACTTCCGCGGTGTCGAAGGGCCCACGGGCCAGCCATGGCTGGTGTCGGTGGCCGTACTGCGAGGGGCGAACCCGGGCAAGCGCGTTACACTCGTGAGCGGTGTCCACGGCGACGAGATGAGTTCCATCCACGCCGTCCAGACCATCGTCAACGAGCTCGACCCGGCCGCGATGAGCGGCACCGTCATGGCTGTCTTCGACGTGTCCTGCCCAGCCATCGAGAATATGGCCCGGCGCTGGCCGAATTCCGGTCGCGGTGCGGACTTGGTTGACCTCAATCGTGTCTGGCCGGGCGACGAGAGCGCGCCGGGCGCGCCGGCGCGTCATGCCGGTCTTCTGTTCAATCGGCTGATCCGTCCGAACTCAGACTATGTCCTTGATTTTCATACCGGAGCTACCGGCATCGATGTCACGGCGTTTCATCTGGCGAAGATGGACGTGCCGGAAGTCAAAGCGATGGCGGAACTCTTCCCGATCGATCAGATCTTCGACAACGCCGGTTATCCCGGTCTTCTTACCGACGCCCTCGACAAGGTGGGCATCCCGGCCTTCACGCCCGAACTCGGCAACGCCCGGAGTCTCGATTTGCCGATGATATCTCTCTTCGTGGAAGGCACGATAAATGTGCTCAAGTTGCACGGCATCATCGAAGGCCCGATGGGACGCACCGGAAAGGATACGAATATATTCGTGGCCACCGGCCTTCTGCCGATTCTGGCGACCGAAGGAGGCATTGTCGAACATCTCGTGAAATTGGCCGAGAAGGTCACCACCGGCCAAAAAATAGCGATCCAGCGCAATATGTTCGGTGAGGTCGTCGCCGAATACACAAGTCCGGTCGATGGCGAAATCGGAGGCCTCCGAAGCGACGCGACTTCAGAGCCCGGCAATGCGATCATCTTCATTCTGTTCAACCCGCCGGTACCGACTGGGGCTGAACAGTATCCGGAATGATGCACAGCCCTTCGCTGAACAATTGCAGCAAAGGGGTCGGGCAAACGAGTTCCAAGACAACCGCGTGAAAAGGAACAGGGAATGAGAGACTTGGCGAAACTGACCATGACAGCGGCTGCTGCGGTCTTCCTTGCCGCTCCCACCGCGGGTGCAGCCGATCTGGTCATTGCAATGCCGAACTGGTTCTCGGGTCAGGCGGGCGCGAATATCATCAAGGTGGCTCTGAAGAAGGAGTTCAACATCGAGGCCGACGCAGTGGAGATGGGCACGCTGATAGCCTTCGCAGGGCTCGAGTCCGGTGCTGTCGATATACATCCGGAGGTCTGGCTGCCGAACCTGGACAATCTCGTGGAGAAATATGTGAAAGATGCCGGCACGGTTGCGCTCAGCCCGATCGGCGTAGCTGCGTGGCAGGGCATCTGCGAGACGCGGGCCGCCCAGGAGAATGGCATCAAGGACATTTCGGACCTCAACGATCCGAAAAAAACGGCGATCTTCGACACGGACGGCGACGGCAAGGGCGAGATGTGGATCGGCGCGCCGGCTTGGTCTTCGACCGCCATCGAGCGCATCCGCGCCAACAGCTACGGCTACGGCAAGACCATAACGCTTCTCGAAATGCCGGAGGATGTAGGAATGGCTGCCGTGGATGCCGCTGAAGCGACGGGCCGGCCGATCATCTTCGGCTGCTATGCGCCACACGCGGTGTTCAAGCTGCACGACATAGTGCGGCTGACGGAGCCGCCCTACGATCCGGCCAAGTGGAGCATCGTGCTACCCTCGGAAGATCCTTTGTGGGAGCAGAAATCGAGCGCGGCGGTCGGCTGGGACGCAGCCCGGTACCATATCGCATATGCGACATCGCTGCGAGAGCGACATCCGGAAGTCGCCCGGTTTCTTGATCGCGTCGACTTCACGCCGGAAGAGGCGACGGAAATGAGCTATGCGCTTCAGGTCGAACGGCAGGACCCGTACGAGTTCGCCGAACAATGGGTGGCCGGGCACGAGGGTCGCGTCAAGGGATGGGCCAGATGATGATGAGCGAGGGACTGGAGAAGATGAAGACGGCTTTCGCTTCGATAAGATGCTCACAGCGCCTCGGACGTATCCAGCCTGCGCGGAAGGCGATGATGATTGCTGTCGGCGTCGGGTTTTCCACCATCGCCCTCGCTGCCGGGACGCAGGTTTACAATCCACAGACGCGAACCTGGAGCAACTACGACCGGACGGCGGCCTATCGTTACTACCGCCAGCACAAGCAGGTGCCGGAACCCTTCCGGATGCAGGTTGTCAAGTTCCGTACCGCGGAGAAGCCAGGCACCATCATTATCGATGGCAACCAGCATTTTCTCTATCTCGTCCAGCCGGGCCAGCAGGCGATCCGCTACGGCATTGGGGTAGGACGGGAGGGCTTCGGCTGGGCGGGCATCGTGCGCGTCGGCCGCACGGCAGAATGGCCGACATGGACGCCGCCGGCCGAGATGGTAGCTCGTGACCCGAACGCCGCGAAATGGGCCGGAGGCCAGCCGGGCGGGCCGGACAATCCGCTTGGAGCGCGAGCGCTCTACCTCTACGAGGGCAATCAGGACACGATCTACCGCATCCACGGCACGCCCGAGCCATGGACGATGGGCCTTGACGTGTCGTCTGGTTGCATTCGCATGGTCAACGACGACATCATCGACCTGCACTCGCGCGTGCAGGTCGGCGCGAAGGTGATCGTGCTCATGCAAGGGGCAGCCCTTTACAAGGGCGTATAGGTTCAGCCGAGTGCAGAGGGGAAATCAGGATGAACAACGCAACCGACAGACAATCCGGCGCCGGACGCGCGCTCTTACCCGCAACTTTGGTTCTTTCTGCCGTCCTTGCCGCGTGTCAGAGCAGCCCGACGCCGGACCAGATGACGAGAACGGCCGTCGAGACCGCGCCAGCCGACCTCCAACTGATCTGCGCCAATGCGGCGGCGCAATCGCGAGGCGTCGACAGTGCTACCGTGTTGCCGACAAGTTCCCGCAAACTCGACGCAAGAACCTATCAGGTGCAACTCAACGCAAGTGGTACGACAATGAACTGTATCGTGGATGATCAGGGAATGGTTAGTTCTGTCAATGCCGCGTAAGATATATTGGATGTTTCGCGGCGGCTTGTGATGATAGCTCGCTTCACCCAAATGTTGAGAACGGCATTTCGCTTCGGCTGCTCTGATTCCAAGAACTGATTCGTTTCTGACTAGAGTGCGGTGACAACTTAGTCATATGAATTAGGAGGATTTCCCATGTTTCGATTGGGCATGAAGTATCAACACCTGGTTCACGGCGTTGGTTGTGGCTGTTCAAGTCCGATGCTTCTGCATGCGTCGAGACGCCTGGATGAATTTTCGCGAAGATCGTTTCTCAGGGGCGCAGGTGCGGCGGCGATCGCCGCAGCAACGCCCGTGGCGTCTTTCGCCCAGACAGCGGAAGTTGATGCGAAGGTTCTGTTCACCCGTGCCAGGCTCTTCGACGGCAAGTCGGACGCGCTCCAGCCAAACGTCCAGATCCTGGTCGAAGGCAACCGGATCGCGTCGATCGATACGACGAACAGCGCTCCACCCGCTGATGCGACCGTGATAGATTGCGAAGATCGTGTCCTCATGCCGGGCCTGATCGATGCGCATTGGCATGCGGTGTTCGCCGCAGTTCCATTGCCCGTTCTTATGGCGGGCGATCCCGGCATCATCTTTGCGACATCCACCGCGGAGGCCGAACGCACACTGATGCGTGGCTTCACCACCGTGCGCGATCTGGGCGGTCCTGTCTTCTCGTTCAAGCAGGCGATTGACAGCGGCATCATACCGGGGCCACGCATCTTTCCATCGGGCGCCATGATCACGACGTCGGGCGGACACGGCGACCTTCGCATGCCATCGGAGATTCCGCGCAATGGTGACCAACTCAGCCACGGCGAACTGTTGGGCGGCGCGGCGATTGTCGACGATGCCGGTGCCCTGCAACTTCGTATACGGGAGCAATTGCTGCAGGGTGCCTCGCAGATCAAGGTTATGGCGGGCGGCGGCGTGTCGTCTCCACGTAGTCCTCTCGACATGACCACCTTCAGCGAAGATGAGCTTCGCACGGCGGTCAATGTGGCGCGAGACTGGAACACTTACGTCACCGTCCATGCCTACGCCTCCAACACCGTGCAGCGAGCCCTCGTAGCCGGTGTCACCTGCGTCGAGCACGCACATCTGATGGACGAAGAGACAGCAAGGATGATCGCAGACAAGGGCGTCTGGCTCAGCATGCAGCCTTTCCTGACAATGGAGGATGCGGCTTCGCAGACCGGGCCAGGTGTCGAGCGTGCGCAGCAGCTCTTCGTCGGCACACCAAGAGTCTACGAATTCGTCAAGAAGTACGGCATCAAGACGGCCTGGGGCTCCGATGTGCTGTTCTCACCCGAACTGACGCCGCGCCAGAACATCATGCTGACCCATCTCAGCCGCTGGTATACGAATGCCGAAATCCTGCGCATAGCGACGTCTGTCAATGCGGAACTGCTTGCCCTTTCCAATCTGCGAACGCCGTATGAGGGCAAGCTGGGCGTGATCGAGGCAGGAGCATTTGCAGACTTGCTGGTCCTGAACGGCAATCCCCTCGATAACATTCGCCTGATCGAAGAGCCTGAAACGAGCCTGGCCGTCATCATGAAAGACGGGAGGGTTCATAAGAACGCGCTGTGAGCACATGGCCAACGATCCCGCAGATCGGTGGGAGCGGCGGTGGGGTAATGCTGCCGCTACTGTCCAACAAGCTCGAGCTCTCTTGCAGGAATGTGTCCCGAGTCAGATTTTCCGGCGGCCCGGAAGAGTGTTCGCGTACGTGGCCGCCGGTTTCATTTGGACATGCAGGAAATTAACGTTCTGTACAGGTTTTGATTTCTTGAAGCACTTTAAGAAAATTATGAATAATTGAGATAATATTGAATTGATTTCGATATGAGAGGAAGTTGAGGGTACGTTTCATTGGCAAGAAATCGGCTTGTCGTGCAGTTGTCTGCTGCACTATAGTGGCGCCGATAGGACAGGGCCGTCGTGAATACGGAAGAATGCTCGCTCAACAAATGGCGTAGCAGCCAAAGGCTTGGTTGGAGAGAAGCGACTGCGTGAGGTGACTCCGAGGTCGGACCCCAGGTTGTGGAGGCCATGAATGCTGGAGGCGCCGAACTGGTACGCGCGCAAATACCACTCCGTCGTGGCCCGCAGCCGCGAGTCCGATCCCGATGCGGAATTCCATATCCGGCAGATCGGTGCGCAGCATCATTCATCACGCCTGGCGACCATCGACTACAGTGACGCGTTTGTCCTCGACTTGTGGGACGCAGGCGGCATCGCCATGTCCGGGGCGATCAATGACGATGCGTTGACGGCAGTGTTCTTTTGGGGCGAAGGCGCTACCTTTAACGGCCACCAGAGCGAAATTCCGCGGTTGCAGATTCTCGGCCCGGGAACGAAATTCGATTTGGCGATGCCCGGCAACTATCGCCTCATGCGTATCGGCCTGCGGGGTTCCGCGCTCGATTTGTTGCGTGCCGCGTCTGCTGCACACCCGGGTCAACGAGATTGGCTGATGCCTGGGGTTCACGAGCAGTGCTTTGCCCCCAAAACCGAACTTGAGCTTCAGCAGAAACTGTTGCGGGCCGTCGGGTTCGCGGAAGCTGCCGCGCGGCGTGGCTACGACCTCAGCGCCGGCCTGGCAGTCGCGGCGAGCGAGGCGGGCGCCGCGCTCGCGCGAGTGCTCTCCTGCACGGAGGAGCCGTCTGCCCGCAGTCCCGGTTCCGGCGTACGGCGCAAAATCGTCGATGCCACTCTCGCTATTCTCGAGGCCAGCCCGCATGGTCCGGTTTCGATCTGCGCCATCTGCGGGGTGCTGGGCATCGGCGAGCGGACGTTGGAGCGCGCCTTTCGGGAACATCTGGGAGTCAGCCCTCGCGCCTATGAGCGGGAGCGGCGGTTACGGGCTGCGCACGGCCTGATCCTGACAAAGGGTGATCGCCTCTCGACCACCGATATCGCCATGAGCTTTAGCTTCTGGCATCTGGGCCGTTTCGCCGGGGCCTATACGGCGCTCTTCGGGTGCTCGCCCAGCGAGACACGGCGGCGCATTTGGGGGGTGCCGAAAGACTGAAAGACCTCGTTGAGGGAGGGATGAATGAACAGGCCGATACGCACCGCCTGCGCCGCGATCCGCAGGAAGCGCGCGACAGGATGCGTCGACGCTTCATCGCTTCCACGGCCGGCACTTCAGGTCTGTTCTCCAGCGGGTTCGGCGCCGATGGGGGAGGTTTCCCGACACCCGTTTCACCCTGTCGGAAAGTGGATAGAGATCGGCTCGCTCTTAGGAGATTCTGATCGTACGGCCTCGTTGCTGTCGTCAACGCGCGGCAGTCGGAGTTCGAACGGAAATGCGGGGAGGGCAATGGTGCTCAAACGACCTTTAGCCGCGACCGTCATGCCAGTCTGCCCCTGCGCCGGGAGCGGCTCTATCGCCATCATCCAGACCATCGGAAACTCGAAGCCGGCGGCCGGAGCCGGGATGGAGCCGGAACGAATCCTCCGACAGATGGCCGGAAGCGCGAGACGCAATGGTGGTGCTACACGAGCCTCCCCGATGACGGCAAGATGGGCGTTGTCATGGATGCAAGGGTAAACTCAGGCCGCATTCCCATCGACCCCTTCGCCGACGAGCCTCTTCGTTGTGCCATTGACATCGCCACCTCAGCGGTGCCGGCCAAGGAGCAGTTCGACTTCTACCGGAGCTGGAGCGAAGGACTTGTCGATCTCAAGCTTCAGCAGGCCGCGGGACCCTCGTTTCATGCCCGCCAGCGGGTGTGGCAACTCGGCGATCTGGCTTTGATGGACGTAACATGTCCGGGTTCCGGCTATACTATTCGATGGGAGCACCGGAAACGGCCAATTCTGGATCACTGGTTATTGAACGTTTCGTTTTCGCGGCTGCCGGAGGCCGGGATGAGTACTGGAAAGCCGGCCTTGAGGAGCCTCGCGTTACCTGACGCCAGATCGAGCAACGATAGTCTGTTCGTCGCGCTCCTTTTGCCGCGCAGCTTGCTGCCAGCCGATCCGTCTAGAGTTGAAGTCGGCGACGCTACACTGAGCTTCCTTGCGGAATACCTGCTTCTGTTGCATCGCTCTGTTCCTGATCTCGCAGAAGGGGATTTGCCTCACATCGTCTCGGCGACCGCCAATCTTTTCACGGCCGCCCTCATGCCATCCAACGACAATCCCTCGGCCGCACATGGCCCGGTGGCCGCAGTCGCGGCCGTGCGTATCGCGCAACTCATCATGGAAAAGCTCAACGACCGCGACCTGGCGCCGGACAAGCTCTGCCGCGCTGCCGGCGTCTCGCGGTCCCATCTCTATCGGATCTTCGAGCCGGCCGGCGGGGTCTCCAACTACATCCGCCGCAAGCGACTGCTTAAGACACGCGATGCCCTGGCCGATAGCGCGGACAGGCGAACGATTTCCAATATCGCCGAAGAATGGGGTTTTACCAATGCCTCGACCTACAGCCGGATGTTCAAAGCGGAGTTCGGCTTGTCCCCCAAGGAGGCGCGCGAACTCGGATGGCAGGGCGTCCGGCATTCGGCTTGGCTGAGCATAGATCGGCCGATCAAGGATGTCGGCAACCTGGGCAATCTCTTGATCAACAATTCCCTGGGTCTGTCACCATCCTCCAGACGGTGAGTTGTCTTATGCAGGACAAAGTACGAGGAGAAGCCGAACGCGACGGAACTGGTGCCGGAGAACCGTTGACGTGTGCGGTCGATGTGGACACCTCGGCTGCGCCTCCGGCCGAGCAATTCGATCTTTTTCGAAGCTGGCACTCGAATATCGTCGACGTTGAACTGCTTCGGGACGAGTTCGGGTCGTTCGCCGCACGGGAGCGGGTGTGGCAACTGGGTGGCCTGACATTGGCCTTCATCGAATATCCCGGGACCGGTTATCGCCGCCGCTGGAGCAGCAGGAAGAACCCGGTCTTCGATCATTGGGTTCTTTCCATACCGCAGACCATTCCCTCCGACGGCGCCCCATTCCAAACAGGACAATTGCGCTGGCAATGCCTGGCGGAGCCGCATGAAGATCAGGGCGAGGACGATGGCGTTCTTTGCCTGTTCCTGCCGCGGGATTTCGCGTTCTCTCAGGCCTTCACACTCGACATTCGCCCGGAAATGGCGACGTTCATCGCCGATTATATCCTTTTGCTCTATGGTTCCCTTCCGGGTCGCACGGTGAATGATGTCCCCTATATTGCTGCGGCAACCACCAGCCTTCTCGCTGCCTGCATTACGCCGTCCCGGGACTATTTTCTCGAAGCACGGGAAGCGATCGACGCGGTCCTCATGGCTCGCGCAAACAAGCTCATCGCAGCGAGTCTTGGCGACCGGAGCCTGACGCCGGAAAAACTGTGCCAGGAGCTTGGGATTTCCCGTTCCCGTCTCTATCGGATTTTCGAGCCGGCCGGAGGCGTATCGAACCATATCAGGCGACAGCGACTGTTAAAGACGCGCGATGCCCTGGGTGACAATACAGATGGAAGCCCGATCTCCACTATTGCCGAGAAATGGGGCTTTATGGATCCGTCAGCTTATAGCCGGACGTTCAAGAAAGAGTTCGGAATTTCACCTAAAGACGCCCGCGCAGCCGGTTGGCTCGGCATTCGCGTTGTACCTTCGGCAGGGCGGCCGAATGACTATGCGGCGTCGCTAAGCAATATTCTCCTGAACAATTATCTATCCAGATGATTGTTCCAATGAAAACTCCAATTCCTTCTATATGTAATGTACTTTCAAACATCTATTCTTGTAGGGGAAGCCGAAGGACGATTCGAGCGCTTCGGTGTGTCTTCCGGTCGAACAGGCCGGCGGACTCCACCAACGTTTCGACCAGATCATATGTACGAGTGTGCTGCACCATCTTCCGGACCCGGATGTGGGTTTGCTGGCCTTACGCGAGGTACTTGCGCCTGGTGGTGCTATGCATCTCATGCTGTATGCTCCATACGGCCGTGCCGGCATCTATCTGTTGCAGGACTATTGCCGCCGGCTCGGTATTGGCTCGTCCTTAACGGATATCCACGAACTTGACACGGCGCTGCGCCAGTTGCCGCAAGGGCATGCACTATGGCCTTTACTGAAGGCCTCTCCCGATTTTCGCTACGAGGCCGGCTTGGCCGATGCGCTGCTGCATCCACGGGATCGTCCCTATTCAGTTCCAGAATTTTTCGAGTTCGTGAAACGGGGCGGTTTGCGGTTCGGACGCTGGCTGCGGCAAGCGCCCTATCTACCGTATTGCGGCGCGCCATCGAAAACACCGCATTATGGCCGGCTGGCCAAGCTCGGGGAGGTTGAGCAATATGCGGCCATGGAGCTGTTCCGGGGCAACATGGTGCGCCACAGCGCCATTCTTTATCGGGACGACGAACAGACCGCCAACCAGACGATCAATTTTGCTGGAGAGTCATGGCTTGACTATCGGCCCGTCCGCCTGCCGGAAACGGTATGCGTTGAAGAGCAACTGCCACCCGGTGCGGCTGGAGTGTTGATCAACCGGCGGCATATCGACAAGGACATCTATCTGCCGATCAATTCGGTGGAGAAACAATTGGTTCTCGCTATCGACGGCGTGCGTAGCGTTCGTGACCTGATGAAAGCTTATGGTCACAGGCAGCCGCTGAAGATGCTGTTCCAGCGCCTGTGGTGGTACGACCAGATCGTATTCGATACCTCCAATCTTTGAGGGGTTCTGGCGTACTCACACGGCGGATAAGATTGGCCTTCGGCTGGGTAAGACTTTAGCCGCCGCGTTTCAATGCGGGCGTTCGCCTGGGCGGCGACATGGCAAAAGACATGACCGCGGTGCGCATCGGGCCTGACATTCCCGTGGCGATCGTCGACTCGCCAGACTATTTTCGCGCGCATGCCGTTCCGAACTTGCCGACGCAACTGATTGATCATCGCGCCATCAATCTGCGGCTGCCCCCATCGGCGGCAGGCTTCGTCTGCCTTCACCCTCTTGGTGGAGACGCTGCGTTTTCGGGCGTGATTGCCCACGAATACGGCGCGAATGAACTCTGGCGGTCGTCGATGGCCAGTGCCTTCGTGATCGGCGGGAATGCTCTTTGCGGGCATTCGGGACGTTCGCACACCTTGCATCCGGCGCCGATCAGCGTTCGCGCGGCCGGATCGTTCTGGCTAATGCCTTGCGAATAGACAAGCCGGTTGGCATGGTGCAGGTCGCAGCCAAGGCCGATCGCGAACCTTTTCGCCGGCGTCCGGTAGCCGCCGCGTGAGTTCTCCACCATTCGGGCGATCCAAAGGTAGGCGCGGCCGTCCGGCATCTCCGCGACCTGGGTCAGTATCTCGCCGGGGTTGGAGAATGCGTCGTAGACGTTCCAGAGCGGACAGGTTCCGCCGATCCGTGAGAAGTGAAAGTCCGTTGCCGACTGCCGCTTGGAGATGTTGCCCGCTCTGTCGACGCGGACGAAGAAGAAGGGCACGCCGCGCGCCTCGGGGCGCTGCAGCGTGCTGAGCCGATGGCAGACCGTCTCGAAGCCGACACCGAAATCGCGGCCGAGCAGATCGATATCGTAGCGCAACTGCTCTGCCAGTTGAAGAAATGGCGCATAGGGCAAAATGAGCGCGCCGGCGAAATAATTGGCGAGACCGATGTGAGCAAGGGATCGTGCTTCGTCACTCGAGAACGCCCCTCGGGCAACCAGGTCATCCATCAGTTCGCGCTGCTCAAGGAAGGCAAGCTGCGTGGCCATCTGGAAGGCCTGCTGTCCAGGTCGCAGCCTGCGTGACAGCCAGAGGGTGCGTGTCTCGGGATCAAACTGCCGCTGGATGCCGGAACCGGCGTCTTCCCTCAGATCGGCCAGCCGCAGTCCGTGCCTGGTTTCCAGTCTGCCGGCGAGCACCGGTGCCATCCGGCCAACCGGCATGCCCAGTTCCTGGGCAACGATTTCCGCAGTGCGGTCGAGCGCATCGACATAGTTGCGGTTGGTGTAGAAAAAATCGCGCACTTCCTCGAACGGCGTCGAAGGCAGTCCCATCAGTTCGTTCTGCCGGTCGCCACCGAGCTTTGCCGCATAGGCGGCCGTCTGCTCGCTCGTCTGCTTGAGCCTTCGGCTCTGGGAAATGAAGGCGCGTGCCAGAGCCGGCATGTTGCTGGCCAGTTCGCGCAGGTCGGTGGAGGCAATCGGTTCGCCCAGCGCCGGATCGGACAGCGCCTCCCGCAGCTCGCCGATCAGCCGTGCATCGTCATTGTCGGAGAAGAGCTGCACGTCCATGCCAAACGCGGCGTTGAGCCTCAGCAGCACCGGCACGGTCAGCGGCCGTTGATTGTTCTCGATCTGGTTGAAATAGGAAAGCGAGATGCCGAGCGCGTCAGCCAGCGCCTGCTGGGTGAGTTTGCGCTCCTCGCGCAGCCGCTTTAACCGCACGCCCATGAACGCCTTCTTCATGGTCGGCCTCGCTGCCGATACCTTTGCAAACTTTGCATATTCACGGATTGCCCTTCACAAAACTCTGCATTTTCAGCCATTTACGCCTCTTATCCTATGCGGATAGTGCGGAGTTGAAAAGCCCATCGGAGCATCGATGCCGGAACATGCAGACGATCAGATCGGAACAAGTCGCGCCTCGCTTTCTGACGGTCGATGCCGATGGCGTGCAGATGCCCATTCCGCTCCAGGAAGATCAACCGTCAGTGAAGGATGCCGATTCGTGAAGTTGCATAAGGTTCGTACCTACAAATCCGCCGAAAAGCTCGCCCGTGAGGATCAGCTTGCCTGGAAGATCGCGTCCGTGGCGGCCGACAACGTGGCGCTCGACGCCGATGTGGTGGAGATGATCGGAAACCGCATCATCGACAATGCGGCCGTCGCCGCCGCATCGCTGGCGCGCCGCCCGGTCGTCAGCGCCCGGGCACAGGCAGTGGCGCATCCCTTCCTGCCGGGCGCGACCGTGTTCGGTCTTTCCACCGCGAAACGCGTTTCGCCGGAATGGGCGGCGTGGGCGAACGGCGTTGCTGTGCGCGAACTGGATTTCCACGACACTTTCCTTGCCGCCGACTATTCGCATCCGGGCGACAACATTCCGCCGATCCTTGCCGTGGCCCAACATTGCGGCCTGTCGGGCGCGGCGCTGGCCAGGGGCATCGCCACCGGCTACGAGGTGCAGGTCAATCTGGTGAAGGGCATCTGCCTGCATAAGCATAAGATCGACCACATTGCCCATCTTGGGCCCTCGGTCGCCGCCGGCATCGGCACGGCGCTCGGCCTTTCGGCAGACGTTACCTATCAGGCCGTGCAGCAGGCGCTGCATGTGACGACCACCACGCGCCAGTCGCGCAAGGGCGAGATTTCGAGCTGGAAGGCCTATGCGCCGGCGTTCGGCGGCAAGATGGCGGTGGAAGCGGTCGACCGCGTGATGCGCGGGGAGGGGGCTCCGTCGCCGGCATGGGAGGGTGAGGACGGGTTCATTGCCTGGCTGCTCTCCGGCCCGGGCGCCGAATATGTCGTACCGCTGCCCGAAAAGGGGGAGGCCAAGCGCGCCATCATGGACACCTACACAAAGGAGCATTCGGCCGAGTACCAGAGCCAGGCGCTGATCGATCTTGCCCGCCGCATGGGTCCGAAAGTCGGCGACCTGACCAAGGTGAAAGACATCCGCATCCACACCAGCCATCACACCCATTACGTAATCGGCACCGGCGCCAACGATCCGCAGAAGATGGACCCGAAGGCCAGCCGCGAAACGCTCGACCATTCGATCATGTACATCTTCGCCGTGGCTCTGGAAGACGGCGGCTGGCATCACGAGCGCTCCTATGCGCCCGAACGCGCCAACCGGCCGGAAACGGTGGCCCTGTGGCGCAATATCTCCACCGTGGAGGACCCGGAATGGACGCGCCGCTACCACAGCTATGATCCGAAGGAAAAGGCGTTCGGCGGCCGTGTCACCGTCACCCTTCAGGATGGTTCGATCATCGAGGATGAGCTGGCGATCGCCGATGCGCATCCGCTGGGCGCGCGTCCCTTCACCCGCCCGGACTACGTCAACAAGTTCCGCACGCTGGCCGAGGGTGTCGTGGAAAAGGCCGAGCAGGACCGCTTCATTGCCACCGTGGAGCGGCTGATGGAGCTGAAGCCGGTGGAACTGGCCGGCCTGACCTTCACGGTCCAGCCGGACAAGCTTGGCCCGGCTGCCGCTACCGGCATTTTCGACTGGAAGCGATAGGGAGGAGACGATGACAGCATTGAAGCCGAAGAAGTCCGTCGCCCTGTCCGGTGTGGTCGCCGGCAACACCGCGCTGTGCACGGTCGGCCGCACAGGCAACGACCTTCACTATCGCGGCTATGACATTCTCGACGTGGCCGAGACCTGCGAGTTTGAGGAGATTGCCCATCTCCTCGTCCACGGCACGCTGCCGACGCAGGCTGAACTCGCTGCCTACAAGGCGAAGCTGAAGGCGCTGCGCGGTCTGCCCGAGGCGGTCAAGCGCACCCTGGAACTGCTGCCGGCCGCTACCCATCCGATGGACGTGCTGCGTTCGGGTGTCTCGGCCCTCGGCTGCATGCTGCCGGAGGCAGCCGACCACAATCTGCCCGGCGCGCGCGACATTGCCGACCGGCTGATGGCCTCGCTCGGCTCGATGCTGCTCTACTGGCACCACCACGCCCACAACGGCCGGCGCATCGAGGTCGAGACCGATGACGACAGCATCGGCGGCCACTTCCTGCACCTTCTGCACGGCAAGGCGCCGAAGGCCGCGCATGTGAAGGCGATGCACGTCTCGCTGATCCTTTATGCGGAGCACGAGTTCAACGCCTCGACCTTCACCGGGCGCATGATCGCCGGCACCGGCTCGGACGTCTACTCGGCCATCACCGGGGCCATCGGCGCGCTGCGCGGGCCGAAGCATGGGGGCGCGAACGAGGTCGCCTTCGAAATCCAGAAGCGCTATGCCGATCCCGAAGAGGCGGAAGCCGATATCCGCCGCCGCATCGAGGCGAAGGAGGTTGTAATCGGCTTCGGCCACCCGGTCTATACGGTGAGCGATCCGCGCAACAAGGTCATCAAGACCGTCGCCCGCCAGCTTTCGGTCGAGGCCGGATCGACGAAGATGTTCGACATCGCCGAGCGCATCGAGCAGACCATGGCCGACGCCAAGAGCATGTTCCCGAACCTCGACTGGTTCAGCGCGGTGTCTTATCACATGATGGGCGTGCCGACGGCCATGTTCACGCCGCTCTTCGTCATCTCGCGCACCAGCGGCTGGGCGGCGCATATCATCGAGCAACGACAGGACAACAAGATCATTCGTCCGTCCGCCAACTATGTCGGGCAGGAGAATCTGGAATTCGTGCCGATCGAACGTCGTGGCCGACCGGCCGAAAACTCCAAGGCAGCCTGAGGAAAAGCATGCCCTATCTCGTATCTTCGGACTTTCCGCAGAAACCCGCGGGCGAGCGCTTCAGGGCGCTGGTCGAGCGCGGCGGCATCGCAAGGCTTCCCGGAACCCATAACGGCATGGCCGCCTTGCAGGCCAGAGCCGCAGGCTTCGAGGGGCTCTACCTGTCGGGCGCGGCCATGACGGCCTCGATGGGCATTCCCGACCTCGGCATCATCACCGTCGACGAGGTGGCCTTCTTCATCCGCCAGATCGCCCGCGCGTCCGGTCTGCCGCTGCTGGTCGATGGCGACACCGGCTATGGAGAGGCACTCAACGTGATGCATATGGTACGCACCTTCGAGGATGCGGGCGCCGGCGCGGTCCACATCGAAGACCAGCTCTTGCCCAAGAAGTGCGGCCACCTCAATGACAAGAAGCTGGCCGCCGCCAACGACATGGCGACCAAGGTCGCCGCCGCGGCAAAAGCCCGCCGCCACCTCTACATCATCGCCCGCACCGATGCGGCGGCCAGCGAAGGCATCGACGGGGCCGTCGCGCGGGCAAAGCTCTACATGGAAGCCGGCGCCGATGCGATCTTCCCCGAGGCGCTGACCACGGCCGACATGTTTCGCGAGTTCGCCGCGCACATGCCGGGCGTGCCGCTGCTCGCCAACATGACCGAATTCGGCCGCACGCCTTTCTTCACCGCCGACGAGTTCGAGGCCATGGGCTACAGGATGGTGATCTGGCCGGTATCGTCGTTGCGCGTCGCCAACAAGGCCCAGGAAAAGCTCTATGCCACGTTGAAACGCGACGGATCGGCAAAGGCTATGGTGCCAGAAATGCAGACCCGCGCTGAGCTCTACGACACGATCGGCCTTGCCGCCTACGAGGCGCTGGATGCCTCGATCATTGCCACTGTAGTGCCTGAGCCTGCGTAGGAACCGAAAGGCGGCGCGCTGATCTGCTTGACCCGTCCTTTCTCCCTCAATCCGACGGTGCCCGCGCCTCGCTCAGCGCGGCGGGGACCAGCCGCCTGCCAATCTGCTCCGCCAGCGCGGTCAGTTGTGGCGAGAACTGGCGGTTGCGCCGTGCGATCAGGTGGACATAGACCGCCTGTAATTGTGGGGCCTCGATGCGGACGGCGACCAGCCGGCCGCTAGACAGTTCGGAACCGACACTGAACTCCGGCAGAACCGTCACACCCCGCCGTGCGCAGGCGGTACGGATCAGCAGCGCGATGGAGTTGGTGGTCAACACCGGTGCCACCGTCTGGCCGGCATCGGTTGCCGCAATGTCGATAGTCTGGCGGATGCGGAAACCTTGGCCCATCAATGCCAGCGGCTGCGCGCAAAGCTCGGCGATCGAGATGCTGGTGCGTCCGGCCAGAGGATGCGCGACATGCATGATCGCCTTCAGCGGCACCGGTGCCCGGAAGCGCGACACGATCTGCGGATGCGACAGCGGATGAAAGCCGAGGCCGAAATGCACCTCGTCCTCCAGCAGCGCCTGCACCATGCGCGGGGTGTCGGTCACGTTCACCGACAGTGTAAAACCCGGCCAGGCATCCATGAATCCATCCAGCGTGTCGTAAAGCGCTTCGCCCAGAAATCCCTCGCCGAGCGCAAGCTGCACATGTCCCGAGCGCGCGGTGGTCAGGTCCAGAAGCTGCCCGCGCAATGCCTCGATGCTGGCCTGCCGGGTGCGGTAGTATTCGATGACCGCCTGTCCGGCTTCCGTCAGCCGGATCTCGCGCTGGCCATGCTCGATCAGGCGGGTCCCGACCTCACGCTCCAGCTGCGCGATCTGGCGGCTGATCGAGGACGGCGCCACCTCCAGCACATCGGCGGCGGCCCGCATCGAGCCGCTGCGCCATGCCTGAAACAGGAACCTCACCCGGCGGTCATCAATGGTCAAGTCAACCCCTCACGAAATTGCGTCCCAAGCACTGCTGGCGCAACATCATGCCCAATTTGACGATAAGTCGCGGAATATCCGTAAGATCGTTGCGCTGAATGCAACATTCTTGGCATGAATCCGACATTGATTGCAACCTTTGTGACGTGTCGAATGAGGGCATCGCCGCCTGCGTCCAGCGTGGAGCGGCCAAACCAGCATGGGAGGACATGATGGAAATGCGCGAAATCAATCCCTGGAACTGGCAGGCGGGCTTTGGATTTGCCCATGCCAAGGAGGTTACGAGCGCCAGCCGAATCCTGACCTTGTCAGGGCAATGCGCCACCGACGCCAATGGCGCGCCCCAGCACAAGGACGACATGGCAGGGCAGTTGCAGCTTGCCGTGGCGAACCTGGGCGAGGTGCTGAAGCAGGCTGGCATGGATTATTCCAACGTCACCGGCATCCGCGTCTATACGACCGATATGGACGCTACGCTGGCGAACTGGGCTTCGCTGATCGGCCCCTTCGCCGCTGTTGGCAACACCCCGGCCAGCACGCTTGTCGGTATCACCCGGTTGTTCTCGCCCGACCTGCTGGTCGAGGTCGAAGCCATCGCCTGCGCCTGTGGGAGGTCCACATGATCCGGGGCATCCATCATCCGGCCATAACCACCGGCGATATCGACCGCCTGCTGCCCTTTTATCGGGACCTGCTGGGCTTTACCGAGGTCTTCGGCTTCGGCTGGGAGGCAGGAACCGACATGTCCGGCTTTGCCGCAGGCATTACCGGCGTGGCGGATTCGACCGCGCGCTCGGTGTTGCTGAAGGCCGGCACTGCCTTCCTCGAACTGTTTGAATACAAGCAACCGGCCTCGACCCGAAGCGACGACCGCGCGCTGTACCAGCAAGGCTTCGCGCATGTTTGCTTCGACAGCGACGACGTGATTGCCGACCATGCGCGACTGTCGGCGGCCGGGGTGCCATTCGTCTCGGCGCCCGTGGATGTGGGGCCGATGCGGCTGTGCTATTGCCGCGACCCCGATGGCAATTTCGTTGAATTGCAGCAGATCACCGACCCGGCCAGCGACCTCGTACTGCGCGCGGCCCAGGGCTGAAACCCCAACAGGGAATTCATCATGAACAACTCGCTCCTTCGCTTCCGGGGAGGCATCGGGATGGCGTTCCTGCCCGCCCTGGTCTTCCTGTGCCTGTGCGTACTCTACTTCGTCGTCTTCAAGGCCTTCGACATGACGGCGCTGGCAATGGGAGGCTTCGTTTCGCTGCTGATCGGTGCACTCTTTGCCCGCGACTACACAAAATTCTGGGAACACGCCCTGCGCGGTATCGGCAGCGAGACCTCGGTGGCGATCATCGTCATCCTGTTTATGGTCGGCATGATCTCGGCGCTGATCAAGACCACGGGCGTTGCCTCCGGCTTCGTCTGGTTGGCTCAGGAGACCGGGCTGAACGTGGGCTACTACACCTTCTTCGTGTTCGTCGCGGTCGCCGCGATCTCGATGGCCACGGGCTCGTCGATCGGCACCATGTTCACCGCCTTCCCGATCTTCTACGCAGCCGGCATCACCATTGGTGCCGACCCGGCACCGCTGGCCGGCGCGATCCTGTCGGCGGCGATCCTGGGCGACAACCTCGCGCCCATCTCGGACACCACGATCATTTCATCCTCTTCCCAGCGTTACCGCACGAGGAATGCCGTGGCCGATATCGGCGGCGTCGTGCGGCACCGGGCGCGCTATGCGCTGACGGCGGCCGTCATTTCGGCGCTGCTATTCCTGTTCATCGGCATGTCCTCGGACAATGCCGGAACCGTGGTGGCGGAGTTTTCCGGCAATGCCAGCCCGGCGCCGTTGCTGATGCTGATCCCGGTGGCAATCATGCTGATCGTGGCGATGGTTACACGCGACATCTTCAAGGCGGTGACGGTGGGGCTGATCCTCGGCTCGATCACTGGGCTGGCCACCGGCCTGCTGACCGTCGATGCCATCATCGGCGTGACCGACGGCAATCCCAGCGGCTTCCTCTATGACGGCGTGAACTCCATGCTGGGCACGGTGGCGCTGGTGATCTCGGTCTTCGGCATCATGGGCGTACTGCGCGGCGCCGGCGTGATGGAGATGATGATCGACCGGATCACCTCCAGCGCCATGGCGTCGAGCCCGCGCGGCGTGGAATTTGCCATCGGTATCGGCGTATCGGCCACCACGCTGCTGTTCGGCGGCGTGAATTCGGCCGCGATGCTGGCCTTTGGCCCCATCGCCGACGAGTTGGGCGCACGCGTGGGCCTGCATCCCTATCGGCGCTCGAACATCATGGATTGCTTTGCCCTTGGCCTCGCCTCGGTGGTGCCGGTTCTGAGCGCCTATCTGTTCATCGGGGCGCTGCTGACCTCGGGCTATGAGGGGACGCCGGCGCAATCGACCTTCGCGCTGTTTCCTGTCACCCTTTATCCGCTGGTGCTGACGGTGGTGATGATCGTTGCCGCCTGGACGGGCTGGGGTCGCACCTTCGAGGCCGCGAACGGCGAACCGGTCAAGACACGGGCGGGCGCGTAAGCGCCCCCCTTTCATCGAAGGAGATCGACATGGATCGCAACAGCGTCGCCTGGACGGGCTATATTCCCGCCATCACCACCCCCTTCGACCGCGCTGGACGGCTGGACCTCGACTCCTTCGCGGGCCAGATGGACTGGCTGGCAGCCGAGCGCATGCATGGCGTCATACTTGCGGGCACCAGCGGGGAGTGGTTCAGCATGACCACGGCCGAACGCGCCGACCTGTTCGAGGCCGGCGCCCGCTGGCGCGGGCTGGGGCTGGTGGTGATCGGCGCCTGCAATGCCTTCACGCCGGCCGAGGCGATCACCCACGCCCGCGCCGCCGAAAAGGCCGGGCTGGACGGCATCCTTTTGACCCCGCCGCCCTATATGGTGCCGAACCGGCGCGAGATCGTGAACTTCTATCGCACGGTTTCGGACGCCACCGACATTCCGATGACCATCTACAACTGGCCCCGCGGCTGCATCGTGGACATGGACCCCGACCTGCTGGACGAACTGGCGGATATCGACAACGTTGTGGCCATCAAGAACTCTACCGGCGATTTCGCCTCGTTCCTTTCGACCATGTACCGGGTCGAGGGGCGGGTGCGCTATTTCGGCTTGCCGACCTCGGCTTTGGGTGCCGATCTCGCGCTGCTGGGGCATGGGGACGGGCTGATGGGCTCAGGCGGCGTGCTGGGCGCCGACCATCCCGATTTCTGGCGCGCGATCGCAGAGGGCGACCGCGACCGCGCCATCCGGCTGGGTGAACGGGACCGTGTGGTCATGCAGGCCTGGTTCCAGCCAAATTACGGCGCGCAGTTCGGCAACCAGCAGGCGATTATGAAGACCGCGCTGCGGCTGCGGGGGGTGCCGGCGGGCTTCGTGCGTGACCCGCTGCTGGAACTGACCGATGGCGAAGTGCAGCGCGTCGCCGATACCCTGCACGCCCTGGGCATCGAGACCCGGCCGCTCTGATGGGCCGACACTATGATGCGGTGGTGATCGGAGGCGGCCTTCTGGGCTGCATCACCGCCTGGATGATCGGGCGCGACGGCGGGCAGGTTCTGCTGGTCGAGCGCGACCAGATCAACCAGCATGCTTCCGGTCGTAATGCGGGCAGTCTGCATTTCCAGCTTGAATATCGCATGATCGAGCGCGGGCTGGATGCCGCCCGCAAGGCCGCCGAGGCCATGCCCCTGCATCTGGAAGCAGCGCGGCTGTGGTCGGAACTGCCCGCCCTGACCGGCGAAGACATCGAGGTCAAGCAGTCCGGCGGCATGATGATCGCTGAGGATGCTGCGCAGGTCGCCCTGCTGGAGCAGAAAACCGAGATAGAGCGCGCATGGGGCCTCGATATCAGTGTGATCGATCGGGCGGGGATCGACCGTATCGCGCCCTATCTTTCGCCCCGTGTGATCGCGGCCGCGTGGTGTCCGGTCGAGGGCAAGGCCGATGCCCGCACCGCCGCCCCGGCGATGGCCCGTGCCGCTTTGCGCGCGGGCGCGGAAATCCGCACCCGCTGCGAGGTCGTCGCTCTCTCGCGGCAGGGCGGGTGCTGGCAGGTGGATCTGCAGGATCGCGGGGTCGGGATGCGGGACCGGGTGACTGCGGATGCCGTGGTGATCGCCGCCGGTGTCTGGACGACGAAACTGGGCGAAATGATGGGGGCCTATCTGCCCACCGTACCACTGGCGCTGACCATGAGCGTCAGCCTGCGCATTCCGAAGCTGATGTCGCATCTGATCCAGCACGCCGGCGGGCGACTGTCGCTGAAGCAGGCGCTGGACGGCAACATCCTGATTGGCGGCGGCTGGCCGGCGCGGCTGCCGCTGGGCGCGGACGGCCATCCGGATTTCGACGCCAAGCCTGACCTTCTGCGTGACAGCCTTGCCGGCAATGCGGCGATGGCGATCCGCGTGCTCCCCGAACTCGCCGGCCTGGCGATGCTGCGCAGTTGGGTGGGCACCACGACGATCACTCCCGACCAGTTGCCGCTGGTCGGCCCGGTGCCCGGCCAACCCGGCGCCTTCGTGGCCACCGGCGGTTCGGCCTTCACGCTCGGCCCCAGTTTCGCGCAGGTTCTGGCGGGGCTGGTCGCCGGGCGTGCGCCGGCACTGGACATGAGTAAGTTCGACGCTGCCCGCTATGCGAAAGGCTGAGCCATGATGACCTGGGAACGCAAGCCTGCCCCGCGCGGCAGAGCGGTTAGCTTCACTTTCGAGGGTCGCGAGATCGCCGCCTATGAGGGCGAGACGGTGGCGGCGGCACTACTGGCCGCCGGCATCGTGGCCTTCGGCGCCACACGCGAAGGGGACGCGCGCATGCCGCTGTGCAATATGGGCACCTGCTTCGATTGCGCGCTGGTGGTGGACGAGCAGTATCTGGTGCGCGGTTGTCTTACAGACGTGCGCGAGGGACTTTGCGTCTCCCGTCACCGGGCCAGCTAGGGGGAAGCGATGATCGACCTTGCCATCGTGGGCGCCGGCCCGGCCGGCATGGCGGCCGCCCTTGAGGTTGCCGAGGCGGGGTTCTCCGTTCTGGTGGTGGACGAGCAGGCCCGCGCCGGCGGCCAGATATTTCGCCGCCCGCCGGCCGAATGGGGCATCCGCCACGGCGACTACCGACCCTATCCCTGGGCACAAGGCCTGATCGAGCGTTTCGAGGACCATCCCCGCATCGAGGCGCTATTCCGCGCCACCGCCTTCGGGGTGCTGCGCGATGCGCCAGAGGTGGGCAGCGGGCTGCAACTGGCGGTCCATACGGCGCAGGGCGGACGGCTGGTCGCCGCGCGGCGCCTGCTGATTGCTACTGGCGCTCATGACATGCCGGTAGCTTTCCCCGGCTGGACTTTGCCCGGCGTGATGACCGCCGGAGCCGTGCAATCGCTGCTGAAAAGCCAGAAGCTGCTGGCCGGACAAAGACTGGTACTGGTCGGCTCCCATCCGATCCTGCTGATCCTCGCCGCGCAATTGCTGGATGCCGGTGCCGACATCGCCGAGATCGCTTTCGCCCGCGGCTTGCCCACGCTGGCCGAGATGGTAGGTGCATTGCCGGCGGTGCCCGGTCATATGGCGCTGTTCATGGAGGTGGCGCGGGCGCTGCGCAAGATCGTGGCGCATGGCGTGCGCCTGTCGCACCATACCGTCGTGACGGGCGCCGAAGGCGGGGAGGCGCTGGCCGGCGTGCGGCTGCAAAAGGTGAATGGCGACTGGATGCCGAAGGGTGAAGCCCGGATGGTGGCGGCGGATGTGCTGGCGCTGGGCTACGGCTTTCACCCGTCGACCGAACTGGCGCGCCAGGCCGGCTGCGACCTGCATTGGCACTCGGCGGCCGGGGGTTGGCTGGTCAGCCATGACGATGCTTTCCGCACCAGCGCCGAGGGGATTTTCATCGCCGGAGAACCCACCGGCATTGCCGGTGCGGAATGCGCATGGGCTGAGGGACGGGTGGCCGGGCTGGCCATCGCTGCCTCGCTGGGCGCGAAGCCAAGCGCGGCACGGCAGGTCGAGGCCGCGCGAATGCTGGCGCGCGCGGGCCGCTTTTCCCGCGTGGTGCAGGCGATATTCGCGCCGAACCGCACGGCGCTGGCGGCGCTCTCGCTCCCCGAGGAGACCATCATCTGCCGCTGCGAACTGGTGCGCAGCGGCCAGTTGGACGCGGTGCTGGCCAACAACCCTTTCATCCTGTCGGCCAGCGCGGCGAAACTGGAATGCCGCAGCGGCATGGGCCCATGCCAGGGCCGCTATTGCGAGGCCACGGTGGCTGCGCGTATTGCCGCTGCGCGTAGAGCTCCGATCGAGGCCTCCGGCCGCTTCAGTGCTCACCTGCCAGTCAAGCCGGTGCCGCTGCAAAGCTACTGCGACCTGGGGCGCGGTGAAGAGTAAGGTTGAGAGCCCATTATCGAGGAGGGCGGGGGCTCCTTACGGGCTGTTATATGACTGCGGGGCGACTTCATGTTCGAAGTGCCCCGTCTCCACCTTGGTCAAGCCGCGTCCGGGACGTCGGAAATCTCGTCAAAGATGCCCTGGGGAAGTCCGAGGGCGCGGGCGATGCGGTCACGGTAGCCCTTATCGAAGCGGTGGCCGCGTTCCATCAATTCGACTTCCTCGACCGTCAGGCCGCTTGTGACAGCTATGTCTTCGATCGAATAACCCAGATGTTCCCGATAGGCCCGGATTACCGGGGTCCCTGCTGAAATTTTGGTCAGCACTGCTTCGGGCAGCGCGTAGGGCGTTGCAGTCGCCATTCTTGTCTCCAATACAAAGATCGGCCTTGTCAAACGCACCACAAGCGACGGCCGATATTGAAACAGGATGCCGAAAAGCCCGTGTAGGCGGCATCTAAAGCTGCGATCACTCTCAAATCACGAGAGGCGCCGGCGCAATATGGCGGCTGCGGGCCGTTCGATCAAGAACCCCGGTCGCAAAAGTCTTCCGTTCCATCGTGCCGGCCAAAACAAGCGTCAGCACCTACGGGCGGAAACCGCTCCTTTCCAGGCGTCAAATGCCGCTTTCCCGACCGCGTACCGGCAAGTGACCGTTTTGTCCGGCTGGTGTGGAAAAGTCGACTTGAAAGAGGTGTGTTGCTGGTTCAGCTTCATCGGAGGGACTGATGGCCTCAAGGCAGGAGCCCCAGTCGGCACCGAATGTGCTTACCACGCGGTTCAGGGCACGGAACAATCAATCCATGGCGGATCAGGGTTCATCGACAGCATCGATCATTCTGGCGGGCACCGCGCAAGGCCGGATCGTCTCCACCCATGAAGCGCTGAGTTTCTGGGGCGGGGTCGATCCTGCGAGCGGCCGCGTCATCGATGCCCATCATCCCTTGCACGGCGAACTGCTGACGGGCGCGATATTGCTCATGCCGACAAGCCGGGGATCATGCTCGGGCTCTGGCGTCCTGCTCGACATGGCTCTGAAAGGCAAGGCTCCAGCCGCGCTGGTCTTTTGCGAAGACGAGGATGTTCTGACGCTGGGCGGGCTTGTGGGTTCGGAAATGTTCGGGAAGACGGTTCCGATCATGCGCATTTCCCCGAACGCATTTCAGGAGCTGTCACGCGCAAGGACAGCCACGATCGGCGATGCTGCCATCAAGGCCGAAGGGCTCGCCATTCCCCTTGCCGCCAAGGCGCTGCGCTCGCTCCATCTGTCGGCGTCGGACAAGGCCAAGCTGGAAGGCGCGCATGGTGAGGCGGTGCGCCAGGCCATGCGGATCATCTGCGCCATGGCGATCCAGCAAGGAGCGGCCCGTCTCGTTTACGTCACGCAGGTCCACATCGACGGCTGCATCTATGCGGGGCCTGCCAATCTGACATTCGCGGAACACTTCGCGAAGATGGGAGCCCGGGTTTGCGTTCCGACGACGACGAATGCCATCTCGGTGGATCACGACAACTGGCGGGCGCAAGGCGTTCTCTCTTCCTTCGGCCTGCCCGCTGCGCGATTGGCCGATGCCTATGTCCGCATGGGATGCAGTTCCAGCTTCACCTGCGCGCCCTATCTGCTCGACAGCGCACCGCGAGCAGGCGACTGTATCGCCTGGGCCGAGTCCAACGCCGTCATTTTCGCCAATACGGTGCTCGGCGCGAGAACCGCAAAGCATCCGGATTTCCTCGACCTCTGCATCGCGCTTACCGGACGCGCACCGCTGGCCGGCGCCTATCTCGATGCAGGTCGCAAGGCGCGCTGCATCATCGAGGTGGAATGGCCGGACCATGCCGATGAGGCCATTTGGCCGCTCGTGGGTTATCTTGCTGGCCGCGCCTCGCCGGATCATGTTCCGCTTCTGCGTGGGCTCGCCGCGACACGGCCGTCGAGAGACAATCTGCAGGCCCTGTGCGCAGCCTTCGGCACGACCTCTGCGGCCCCAATGCTTCACATCGAGGGCGTGACGCCAGACGCGGAGAATGCGGCGGCCGACGATGCGGACAGGGTGCGGATCACGCGCGGCGACATCGGTGCAGCCTGGCTTTCTCTGAATAGCGGTCCGGAGGAGGTGGATCTCGTTGCCTTCGGCAGTCCTCATGCATCGCTCGAAGAACTGCACGCGATCGCCGATGCGTTCGGTAGTCGTCGAAAGCGGCCGGAAGTTGCCGTCATCGTGACGGCTGGCAGAGACGTCATTGCGCAAGCACGTCGCGATGGCGTTCTGGCGCGCCTTGAGAGCTCCGGCGTCCGGGTTCTGCCCGATCTGTGCTGGTGCTCCATTACGGAGCCGGTGTTTCCGCCAAAGGCGCGGACCGTGATGACCACTTCCGGGAAGTATGCCCACTACGGCCCGGGTCTCTCGGGTCGGGTAGTCCGGTTTGGCGCTCTGGCTGACTGTGTGCGGGCGGCAATCGAGGGAAGGGCGCCCTCGCGTATTCCGGAATGGATGGCGTGAGAGCGTTTAGCGGTGACGGCCCAATTCGATCGGGAGCCTTCAGCAACCCCTTTCAAGGTGGTCGTTGCCGGATGACCTGCCAAAGCAAAGGCAATTCGATTGGACCGAAGATAACAGCCTCAAAAATTCCATCTTCCATGCGGAATGCTCAATCCGCGAAAGGGGCATCGGCTATGAGTTCACCTGCATGAAATTCCTGGAGAGCATCGTCGGCCTCTTCATTGTCATTTATCTGGTGCCCACCCTTGCCTCGGCTGGCGTATGGTACATGCGCGACCGGCCACAAAGCTGGCGTGAAGCGGACTGGGGATCGGCTGGTATCCTGCCGAGGCCGCAAGACGTTTCAGAGGCGACGATCCATGTCTTCTCCGCCACGACGGGTGGTATGAAGGGCTCGGTGGCCAGCCACGCCTGGATTGTCACCAAGGCAGCCAATGCGGGCCACTACAACCGCTATGACAAGGTGGGTTGGGGCGCTCCGGTGCGCCGCAACAATTATGCGCCCGACGCCTACTGGTATTCCAACACGCCACGTCTCGTCGTCAGTCTTCAAGGTGCGGAGGCCGCGCGGTTGATCCCCCGGATCGAGGCGGTCATTGCGGCCTATCCCCATTCCGAAGCCGGCGGCTATCGCATGTGGCCCGGGCCGAACTCGAACACTTTCGTCGCTCATATATTGCGAAGCGTTCCCGAATTGGGCGTCGTGCTGCCGCCGGATGCAATTGGCCGGGACTATCTTCCCGACGGCCGTTTCTTCGCCATCGATGCGGATGGCAGGGATGTACATGCAACGCTTTATGGTCTTCTGGGCATATCTGCCGGTGCGCGCAGCGGGCTGGAGCTGCATGCCCTCGGCCTCGTCGCCGGCGTGGATATCGTACGCCCGGGACTGAAGATTCCGGCCATCGGGCGGATCGGATTCTGACGCCGCGCGACGGCGACGGACAAGGCGGCTGCACCCTGTTTGAGCATATCATGCCCAGCAATGGCCCTCTTTGGGTATGGCATTCTATTTCCAGAAATGGTTTTGGAGCCGACTTCTGAGCGTCCGCTACGCCGGCGGGGTATGATTGGAATATCGTTTCCCGGGTCTGGAGCTTCCATATGCGCCTCGCACCGATCATCGTATTTTTGCTCGCCAGTCTTCTGGCGCCTGCCGTCGCACAAGCGCAGGACGTCACTCCGCTCGTCAGCGCCGAATGGCTAAAGGCCAATGCGGACAAGGACAACATTGTCATCCTCGACATCCGCGACAAGGTCGAGGAAACCGACCTCGGCGATAAACCCTACATCGCCAACGCGGTGATTGCGCCCTATGCCACGGCAGGCTGGCGCGTCGAGGTCGACGGGGTGCCCGCCCAGCTTCCGCCGATCGAGAAGATCGTCGCACTGATCGGCAATCTGGGTATCGACGGTGACGACCATGTGGTGATCGTGCCGTGGGGTACCGATTCCAGCGAGTTCGGCGGCGCCACGCGCGTCTACTGGACCTTCAAATATCTGGGCCACGATGCGGTCTCGATCCTCGACGGCGGCTGGAGGCAATACGATGCCCAGGGTGGCGCACGCGCTGCCACTCCGCGCAAGCCGGAGCCGGCCGAGTTCGCCTATAATGTCCGCAAGGAACTGCGCGCCACGACGGATGACGTGGCCGCGGCGCTCAAGGACGGCGTCAAGCTGGTCGATGGCCGTCCGAAGGAGCAGTATGTCGGCAAGTCCAAGAGCCCGGTCGTGGCGAAGCTCGGCACCATCCCCGGCGCGGTCAATATCGAACATTCGTCGCTCTACAGCGGTGAATATGCCAGCTTTGCCCGTCCGGAAACCGTTGCGGCGCTCGCTGCCGGCGTCGGCCTGGCGGAGAACGAGAAGAACATCACCTTCTGCAACACCGGCCACTGGGCGTCGGTCGCATGGTTCGGCCTGTCGGAAATTCTCGGCAACAAGAACACCGCCATGTATGATGGTTCCATGGCGGAGTGGGCTGCCGACCCCGCGCGGCCGGTCCAGGTTCAGTAGGGCCAGGTTCGGTTAGGGCCAAGTTCGACAGGATCGACAAGACCCGTCATACTGCAAACCGCAAAGGCGGGCTTTGGATGCGGCGCATCGCGGCGGCATTCAAGGCCCGCCCTGCTTCAATCGTTAGATTCGGTAGATCATGAGCGACATAACTGCCACGACCCTCCCGCGCTTCCTCCCCGATGCCAAGACCGACAAGGCTCCGTTTCTCGTGGCCGCCGCTGCGCTGGCCGCCGGCTTTCTGCTGATTTCCGGCCTCGTCGACCTGAGGCAGGGCAGCCTGTTCCTGATCGGCGCAGCCCTCGGCGCCACACTCTATCACGGCTCGTTCGGCTTTACCGGGGGCTGGCGGCGCATGGTGGTGGAGCGGCGCGGCCGCGCCATGCGTGCGCAGATGCTGATGATAGCTGTCGCCGCGCTTGCCATGATGCCGCTGACGGCGGCCGGCAGTATCGGCAGTCAACCGCTCGTCGGTGCGCTGGCGCCCGTCGGTGTTTCCGTCCTTGTGGGCGCGGCGTTGTTCGGCTTCGGCATGCAGCTTGGCGGTGGCTGCGGCTCGGGCACGCTGTTCACCGTCGGCGGTGGCTCGGCGCGCATGCTGGTCACGTTGGTCTTCTTCATTGTCGGCGCACTGATCGGTACCGCTCACCTGCCATTCTGGCTGGCGCAGCCCTCGCTTCCCGCCATCTCCCTCGGAGGCGAGCTGGGGCTTGCCTCCGGCATTGCCGTCACACTGGTTGGCCTTGGACTTGTGGCGCTCATCACGGTGCTGATCGAACGGCGCGCGCATGGCGACCTTGAGCGCGAGCCCGCCCCGGCACGGCCGGGCTGGACATGGATCTGGCGCGGCCCATGGCCACTGGTCGGTGCTGGCCTCCTGCTTGCCCTGCTCAACATCGCGACGCTGCTGACGGCCGGCCATCCATGGTCGATCACCTACGGCTTCGGCCTGTGGGGTGCCAAGATCGCGCAAGCCGCGGGCATCGATGTGGCGAGCTGGGAATTCTGGACCTGGCCGGCACAGGCGCAAGCGCTCAATTCCTCGGTGCTGGCCGACACGGTTTCGGTGATGGATTTCGGGCTGGTGCTGGGGGCAGCACTTGCCGCCGCCATAGCCGGCAAGTTCGCGCCCAAGGCGGCCATTTCGCTCGGCTCCCTGGTTGCCGCCATTCTTGGCGGGCTGCTGATGGGATACGGTGCGCGGCTCTCCTTCGGCTGCAATATCGGCGCGCTGTTTTCCGGCATCGCCACCGGCAGCCTGCATGGGTGGCTGTGGTTCGCCGCTGCCTTCGTCGGCTCCTTTGTCGGCGTATGGGCGCGCCCGGTGTTCGGTCTTGACGGGCTTGCACGCAGATGAGCGCACGCAACACGATCCTGTTCGGCGCAGCGCTTGCCGTCACCACGGCTGCCATCGCAGTCGACCATGCCACCCATCCCGTGCCCGAGCGCCCCAAGCTGGAAGGCAACGCCGCAGCGGCGGGAGCCGCGCCTTGTGCCGCCGCACCTTGCGCGGCCGGCAGCGCTTCCGCGTCTCCCTGCGCGGCCGGTGCGCCGCCGAAGCTGGCACCGCCCCCACCACCTCCGGCGCCTCTGCCGGCTGCGTCACAGGCAAGGCCTGCACCCGCGCTCGCTCCGCCTCCACCGCCACCCTTGCCACTCCCTGAGGGTCAGGAAGCGCCCGACCTCGTAATCAAGAGCGACCTATGAGCGAGGCTCGCGAACAGGCACGGCGCGAGATCGCCTTTTGCGAGTCCATACTCGCCAAGGGCGGCCTCACCGTGCTGACCGAGATCTTCCAGGGGGTCTCGTCGCTCTCGGCATGGGAGCATTTCCCGCCCGGCGACGTCTACGATCCCCAAAGCGGCGCACAATGGTTCTATCACTGTCATCCCGCCGACGAAGGCTCGACCGAGCACGGCCATTTCCATTGTTTCCTGCGCCCGCAAGGTCCCGATGGTCCCCTGCACCATCTCGCGGCGATCGGAGTCGATCGCGACGGCCGGCCCTTGCGGCTGTTCACGGTCAACCAGTGGGTCGTGGACGATCAATGGGCGGATGCTGCGGCGACGATTGCGCTTCTTCCGCGCTTCGACCTGCAGATGCCGCGCCCCTCCTATCTGGTCAATCGCTGGCTCACTGCCATGTTCGTGGCCTGGGAGCCCGAGATCGCCGATCTCATCCGAGAACGCGATCGAGTGCTTGCCGCCCACGTCCCGCAGGGAGGCATTGCGGTGCGGCAGGACCGGACGCTCGAGGTCACCTCCGAACTGCGACTTGACGGGTAGGGCGGCAGGAGAACAAGCAGCCTGCATGAGTATCACCGCATTCGCCAGCGTGCGGGCGAATGCGCCTCAGGCCTGCGCGCGGACGACTTGGAGAACAGAAAACGGTTTCCCCCTTACGGCGTCTCGCCGGTTCCCGGTTGCTTGATATCCATGAGGGCAATCTCTTTAATCTACTAAAATTGTAGAATTAAGGAGCAGAGGGGGGCCTTCCCCGGCAAACATGGGAAAAGCCCGGTCGTCAACTCGCATTCAGGCCCCGACTCTGGCAAGGCTTCCGCCGCTGACCTCGCTGCGGACCTTCGTGGTGGCGGCGCGTCATCTCAGCTTCACGCGGGCGGCGGAAGAACTTCATGTAAGCCCGGCGGCCATTGGACAGCAAATCCGCATTCTGGAAGATTACGTCGGTGAACAGCTTTTCCACCGTAATACGGCCAGGTTGCGCCTGACCGATGCGGGGCGTCTGCTGATGCCCGGTCTGACGGACGCTTTCGAAGGCATGCTTGAGGCCGTTGCTCATCTTGCCGGAGGCGCGCGCGAGAATGTGATCAGGGTGTCCGTGGCGCCCTCGTTCGCAGCCCGATGGCTGGTTTCGCGGCTTGAGCGATTGCGCCATTCGGTTCCCGACCTGAAGGTGCAGGTCAATGCGTCCACGGAACTTGCCGATGTCGAGCGTGAAGACGTGGATTGCGTCCTGCGCTATGGCGCCGGCACCTATCCGGGTCTGTTTGTCGAACGGCTTTTTTCTGAAGCGGTTGTGCCGATATGCAGCCCGGCCTTCGCGGAAGACTATGGGCTGAATCCCCGCACGCGGTCATTGCAGGGCGTACCCCTTCTGCATGAGGAAGGGCCGGAATATGATTCATCCTGCCCGGACTGGAGCACATGGCTGCGCGGTATGGGGATGTCCTCACGCGGGCTCGATCACGGGCTGGGGCTCAACCAGTCCTCGCTGATTCTCGATGCAGCGGTTAGCGGTCAAGGCCTGGCTCTCGGCAAGCTTCGTCTGGCAGAAGCGGATTTGCGGGCAGGGCGACTGATTATTCCTTTCGGAAAGCCGCATCCCGTCGAATTTTCCTACTACTTCGTAGCTTCTTCCAGAAAGGCCAAGGCTGCTCCGGTAGAGCTTTTTCTGCAATGGATGCGTGCGGAGGCGCAGCTTGTCCGGGACGTGGCCATGGCGCATCCGCGCTCCTCGTCGCCCCAGGAGCCGGGTGAACAGCCCACCGCTTCATCGTGTCAATGACCGTGGAATCGGGACCCTGTATTTTCGCCTAAAAGGGACCCCGGTTTAGGGTGATGAAGGGCACGGCGGTTAGCGCCCGATCAGGCGAAGCTGGTCGGGGTTGCACAGCCTGATCGGGTGCGTTTCGTTGGCTTTCGGCTTTAGCTTTGAGAGCGGCTCTTGAAGCGCCAGGATTCGTTTCCGGTCTCGACGATCTCGCAGTGATGGGTCAGGCGATCGAGCAGCGCGGTGGTCATCTTGGCGTCGCCGAAGACAGTGGGCCATTCGCCGAACGCCAGATTGGTGGTGATGATGACGCTGGTGCGCTCGTAGAGTTTCGAGACGAGGTGGAAGAGCAACTGCCCGCCGGCCTGGGCGAAGGGGAGATAGCCGAGTTCATCGAGCACGACGAAGTCGAGCCGGGTAAGATGATCGGCAATGCGGCCTTGCCGACCGGCGCGGGTCTCCGTCTCCAGCCTGTTGACCAGGTCGACGACATTGAAGAAGCGGCCGCGCGCGCCGTTGCGGATGAGCGCCCGGGCAATGGCGATGGCCAGATGGGATTTGCCCGTGCCGGTGCCGCCGACCAGGACGACGTTACGCTGATCGGCGACAAAGGCTCCGCCGGCGAGATCGCGGATCAGGCTCTCGTTGACGGGCGTGCCGGTGAAGTCGAAGTCGTCGATGTCCTTGGCCAACGGCAGCTTGGCGACGGTGAGCTGGTATTTGATGGAGCGTGCCTGCTTCTCGGATATCTCCGCCTGCAGCAGATCGCCGACGATCTTCGGTGGTTCGTGCTGGCGCTTGATGGCGACGCCCATGATCTCGTCATAGGCTGATCGCATCCCGTAAAGCTTCAGCGTGCCCATCAGTTCCAGAACCTCGGTGCGTTCCATGGCTGTTCGTCCTCCTGAGACTGTCATAGCGGGCGCAGTCGGCGATCGGCTCGTGAGCCAGCTTCAGCGCCTGGGGAATGGAAAGGATCGTGCCCGGCGCCGGATCGCGGCGGCGGGCCAGGATGTTGAGGATCACCGCCGCCGACGAGACGCCGTGATCGAGCGCCTCCTGACAGGCCGCCTCGACCGCGTTCAATCCGTCGCTCAGCACACAGGTGAGGATCGACACCATCTGCCGGTCGCCATCGTCGGCCGCCTTGAGCTTGCGACGTATCTTCTCCATGGCTGACGGCAGAACCCAGCCACGGAACGGCGCACCGTTGCGCAGCCCGCCGGGCTTGCGGGCCAGCACCGGCACATAGTGCCAGGGATCGTAGATCACCTCGTTGCGGCCGAAGCAGCGGGCATGTTCGCCGACCACCACGCCGTCCTGGCGGATGACGATGCGATCGGCATAGGCATGGATCTCGACCGGCCGGCCGACGGCGCTCGACAGCACCGAGTATTTGTTGTTGTCGAAGCGCACCGTGCAGGTCTTCGACACGGAGGCCGGAACACAGTGGAAGCCGTCGAAGCGGCCGGCATAGGGAATGAAGCTGGCCCGCTCCTCCTCGAACACCTCCCAGATCGTGCGGTCACCCTGTTCGGGATGCCGGTGCGCCTTGGCGTAGGAGACGCATTTGTCGAGAAGCCAGCCGTTCAAATCCTCCAGCGTCTTGAAGCGCAGTCTCGGCGTGAAGAAACGCTCGCGCACCAGCCCGACCTGGTTCTCGACCTGGCCCTTCTCCCAACCCGACGCCGGCGTGCAGGCTTCAGGTTCGACAAGGTAATGTCCGCACATCTGCGCAAAGCGGCGGTTATAGCGGCGATCCCTGCCGATGAAGATCGCGTCAACCGCCGTCTTCATATTATCATAGATGCCGCGCGTGCACGTTCCACGAAAGAACGCGAACGCCCGGTCGTGTGCATCGAACACCATCTCCTGCGTCTCACGGGGATAGGCCCGAACGAAGAACATGCGGCTGTGGCAAAGCCGCATGTGCGCCACCTTCACGGTGACCGTCACGCCGTCCAGCAGGACGATCTCATGGCTCCAGTCGAACTGGTAGGCCTCGCCTGGCGCGAAGCTCAGCGGAATGTAGGCCTCGGCGGCAGCGCTGCCGCGGTGCTCTTCCCAATCTTGCGCATGCCGCCACACCGAGCTGTAGCTGCCGTCATAGCCGAGGCCTCGGAGTTCCTCGAAGATCCGGATCAGCGTGAGCCGCTCACGCTGCGGCTTCGCCACATTCGCCAACAACAGCCCGTCCAGCTTCTCGCGCCAGGCTCCCATGCGAGGATACGGCTGATGCTTGCGCTCGTAGCGGAACTCGGTCTCGTCCGATCGCAGCACCTTGCGAACCACCTTCCGCGAGATGCCCAGCTCCCGGCAGATCGCCTTGATCGACTTCCCCTGCACCAGCGACAGCCGACGTATCTTTGCAATCGTCTCCACAACCAACATCCAAAACACAAATGCCTCCGATCAAACCGGAGGCATCTTGATGACCCCACGTTAAGGGGTCCCGTTTGGACGAAAATCACCCCTCAAACAGGGTCCTCATTCCACGAAAAATCACACTTCATCGTGAAGCAAGCAGGCGTCTGATCTTGGCCACCTGCGAAGCGTGGTCCTCAAGGTATTCTATTCTGTCGAAAAGTTCGCCGTGGCGGTCCATGAGGTAGATGATGGCGGTATGGTCCATCGTATAATCGCCGTCCTCCAGGGGGATTTTGCGATATGTCGCGCGGAAAAGCCGGGCTGTGGCCGCCGTTTCCTCCGGTGTCCCCCGCAGTCCCACGATGCGCCTGTCGAACACGCCGAGATAGGAGGCAAGATATTCCTGCGTGTCTCGTTCCGGGTCTACCGTAACGAATATCGGCACCAGAGCGTCAGCTTCGGCACCCAGTTCGGCCAGGATGCCGGTCAACTCGAATAGCGTCGTGGGGCAGACTTCGGGGCAATGGGTAAAGCCAAAGAAAACCAGATAGGGTTTGCCCTTCACGTCGGCGTTCGTGAAGCGCACGCCATGCTGGTTCGTCAGGCTGAATGGCCCGCCAATGTCATATTGATCGTTGGCCGGTTGCGTGGCTTCGGCCTGGAGGGCGGGCGAGGCTGCCAGCACGAAGGCTGTAAGGATGGTAGCCCACTTCATGAAAAAACCGTTTCCTTTCAAAGTTGTCGGTTCAGTGACAGTCGGGCGCGTCCTGATCGAGATAGACTTCGAAGGCCACATTGCGCGCCCATTTTTCCTGCAGTTCCACCCATGTTCCGGCTGATCCGATCTGGTCGAGCACCTGCCGGACAGCATCGGACAGAAGCGGATCATCCGTATCGAGCATGGCCGCAAGGCGCACTGGAGGCGTAGGAGGGAGCGTGGCAGAAAACTTCTGCCATCCCTGTTGCTGGAACAGGCGTTCCAGCAGAGTTTCATCATGGATCGCAGCGTCGCAGATGCCGGTTCGCACCTGCACAAGCGATTTGGCGGGGGCATCCTCGATCTTCACTTGCGCTCCCGTTTGCCGGGCGAGGGCCAATGCGACCGTATTTCCACGCGCAACACAGACCGTGCGCCCGGCCAGATCCTGCCAGTTCCTGACGTCTGTATCGGTACGCATGCTTGCCGCTGCTCCGGAACTGAAACCCGTATCCACAACTATGAAATCGCGGGGCAGGCGAATCTCGTCCGGCACCCTGCCCACAATCACATCGACCTCATGGCGCTTGAGCGAAGGGGACCAGTCGACCTCCGAAAGCTGGACGAACTCCGGTTTCCTGCCCAGGCGCTCCGCGATCTTTCGCGCGATGAGCACATCGAAGCTCTCGGGCGTGTAGACGCGATACTCGGCAGGACCAGGCTCAGGCGGCACATAGCTGACGCCGATACGCAGCGGATCAGATGACGAACGGGCGCCGGCGCCGCCAGGCAGGGTGGTCAGGGTGGCAATGATCATCATAATCCGAATGCTCCAGCGCCATGTTCCCGAATGCATATGCATCCATCCCTGCTGTCCGGACATGGGGTTCAACGTCTTCATGCGGTTTGTGTAGCGTACAAACTCACGGCACGCCAAAATATAAACTTTATCCTGAATATGGATTTTCTTTAGTTACCCGTATTAGTTTTTAAATCCGATATGTATAATTATCATATTTGATATATTATTCGTTATATTTTGGGGTCAATAGGAAATATATTTATGAGAAAAATTCTCATTGGGATAATTTTGCTTTTGTTTCCCTGCATATGGCCTGTCGTTGACAGGAAGTGACCCTCAAATACCATTGCGATATTGTAGTTTCAAATTGGCGCTTTTCGTGAAAGCGACCTGATCCCGGAGAGACATGATGCGTATCCGATCGAAATTCCTGGCGCTCGCAAGCATTGCGGCCATTTCCGCTGCCGCTCTTCTGGCGCAGGGGCCGGCAACCGGCCTGGCGTTGGCCGATCAGGCCGAGACCAGGGAGCCGCTCACCTTCATCAACCTGCCTCAGGCGGCGTGGACTGTCGTGGGCCACAAGAAGGGGTTCATTCAGGAAGAGTTCGCCAAGATCGGCATCACCGATATCAATCTCATCAATCCTGGAACCGCCGAGTTGTCGGGCGCCGAGGCCGCGCTTCTGGACCGGGGCGGGCTCGCCATCGCGCAACGCATGATGTATCCAGCGACCGTTCACAAGGCCAATGGCATCGATGCGGTAATCGTCTGGCAGTCATCGCCCTCAGACAAATATCGCACGCCACTCCTCGCCAAGGCGGAATCCAGCATCAACAGCCCGACCGATCTGGAAGGCAAGAAGTTTGGTGGCAGTCGCGTTGGCTGTGGCTGGACCTCTCCGACGGAGATTCTGAACGAGGCAGGCGTCCCGCTCGATACCCGCATCCGCAAGGGCGCGGTGCGCCAGGAGACGATCACCAATTCGGCGGCCACATCGGCGGCATTGCTGAGCGGGGCCATCGATGCCACCGCAACGCATATCGCACTTCCTGCCTCAGCCGCACTGTGGCTGTCCGGCGAGGTCAAGGTAGTTGGCCGCAGCCCCGATGACGGCATCTATGTGAACGCCGCCGGCAGGGTTTCCTATTTCGCCATGCGTCCCTTCGCCGAAGCCTATCCGGAAGCCATCAGGGCGTTCCTCGTCGCGCATGAAAGGACCAAGGCATGGATTCAGGACAATGTCGACGAATCCGCTGAAATCATTGCCGAGGAGTTGCGCCTGCCCGTCCAGATTGCAAAGTTCCAGATCACCGATGCGTCTTCCTTCGAATTCATGGACGGTGAGCAGTCCGCCGAAAACGCAAGGCAAGCGATCCGCGACTTCCAGAAATACTACATCGAAGCCGGCGACGAGATCCTTGCCGAGCGCTACCTGAAAGATGAGGCGATCGAGCAGTTCGTCGACGCCCGCTTCTTCAAAGGCGGGGAATACTCCGTCTACAACTGATAGTTCGCTTCCCTTCCAGGGATAACGGACTGCCCGCACAAATAACCCTGCCGGAAGCGCAACCCGGCTGGCGGCAGGGTTATTGAACCGCAAGAAAAGTAGCGCCGAAATGGCCGGTTCACGGGCCTGCTACCGCCGCCGGCAACCGGTCGCCCTCTTCCCCGAACAGACTGGAGTACAGAATGAGCATCACCACGGTGAATGTGCAGCCGCCGGCCGTTGCCGGAAAAGATCGGCTGCGCGGCGGCAAGGAGGGCCGGCGGCTAAAGTCGCGCGATCTCGTTATCGGGCTGGTCCTGCCGCTTCTGATCCTGCTCCTGTGGCAACTGGCATCGCAGAACGAGTGGATTTCACCCGTCTTCCTGCCCCTGCCTTCGACGACCCTGCTGTCGTTCTTCGACATGGTTGGTCGGCAGAGCTTCCATGTCGATTTCCTCGCTTCGATCAACATCGTCACCCAGGCTTTCGTTTATGGGACCGTTTTGGGCATCGGGCTGGGAATTGCAGCGGGTTTATCGCAGACGGTCGAGCGCATTTTCGGGCCAACACTTGATGGTATCAGGCATATTCCGGGCATCGCCTGGTTGCCGCTTATCGTTTTATGGGTTGGCATCGGGCCGGCCGCCAAGATCGTCGTCATTACCAAGACGGTGTTTTTTCCGGTGTTCCTCAACACGCTTCAGGGCATTCGCAGCGTGGAGAAGAACTACATCGAGCTCGCCAATGTGCTGACGCTGACGCGTTGGCAACTGGTGCGCAAGGTGATCATCCCCGGCGCGATGCCGAGCATCCTCGTTGGTGTGCGCTACGGAGCCAGCCTCGCCTGGGCGCTTGTGGTGGTGGCCGAAGGGCTGAGCGGCATGGAAGGCGTCGGCTATCTGATTTTCAGGGCGCAATCGCTGCTCATGACCGACCAGCTTCTGGTCTGCATGGTCGTCATTGGCGTCGTCGGCTTCTTTATCGACCGTTCCATGGCGCTGCTACAGCGGTATCTGCTGCGCTGGAAGCAGGGTTTCGACGGCTGACCTTTGCCAGGCCTTTCACCGCTTCCCAACATTCACCTCAAGGAGAACCCACATGACGACTGCATTCAATCCCTCACCCGAAGACATCGCGGCGAGCACGACGCGCGAGTTGCTTTACACGATCTGCCCGGTTCTGGTGGCGTCCAACGTGGCGCTCGAACTTGGCTGGATTGACGACGAATTGGCGAAAGTGGGCGCTTCGGCCACCTATCTGCGTTCCGTGGCGGGCGAGGCGGCCTGGCAGGCACACTACAGCCATGCCTCGGAACGGTTGCTGCGTGACGGCGGCAACAGTCCCGCGATCTGGGCACAGGCCGATCTGCGGCCCACTGTGCTGGTAGGTTTGACGCAGGCTCAGCCAGCCGGTCGCATCATCGTGCGGGCGCAGGACGACATCTATCGCCTAGGCGACCTGAAAAGCCGCCGCATCGCCATCTATCGCAGCCTGCAATCGGGGAAGATCGACTTCAGGCGCGCAACCACGGAGCATGGCATCCTGACGGCCCTCGCGGTTCAAGGATTGAAGCGCGAGGACGTCGAGTGGGTGGATATCGAGGATCGCGACAATCACGAGGAGACGCCCTCCCGTACGCCTGCCGGTATCTGGGCACAGCGGCATGGCGACGCCGAAGCGATCATCGCCGGCGCCCACAGCCGCGAAGCGCGCGCGCTTCTCGAGGGGCGGGTTGACGCCATCTATGATTCCTCGATAGGAACCGCGCGGCTGCTTGAGGCGAGCGGGCTCTTCAAGCTCATTGAGGATCTGGACCATCATCCAGACTGGACGCTGAGGATCGCCAATGCGCCCCGCACCATTACGGTCAGCCGGGAATTCGCCGAAGCCAACCGCGATGTTGTCGTGGCCTGGTTGCGTGCCTCGATCCGGGCTGGCCACTGGATCAATGCGAACCCGGATGCGGCCTCCGAGATTTTTCTACGTACAACGATCTATCCTCACGCTGGCGACATAGCTGCAGCCCTGCGCGGCTACGATCTGGTGCCAAACCTGTCGGCCCAGAATCTCTCCGGCCTGACCATACAGAAGAATTTTCTTCTTTCGCAGGGCTATATCCGCGGCGATTTCGACGTCGCCTGCTGGGCCGACGCGTCCTATCTCGAAGAGGCACTGGCCTCGTTCTGAGCAGTTTCACCTCCAGGAAAATGAAAGAAGGAGTTATCCGATGACCGAGGTTCTGGAACGCAATTCATCGAAATCCGCCGTGTCCGTAGGGGCGAGGGAAGCCTACTATACGATCTGCCCTGTCTTTGCGGCATCCAATGTAGCGCAGGAGCTTGGCTGGATAGAGGAAGAGCTGGGCAAAGTCGGCGCGAAGCTGTCCTATCTGCGGGCCCTGCCGCCCGAACAGGGATATCTTCCCCATTTCAGCCACCAGTTCGAGCATCTTTTCCGCGATGGAGGGAATATCCCTTCCATCTGGGCGAAGGCCGACGTGACAGATACGACATTGCTGGCACTCACGGCCGAGCATCACGGCGGCCAGATATTGGTACGTAGCGATTCCGACATCCATAGGGTTGCCGATCTGAAGGGGCGCAAGTTCGGCCTCTACAAGAGCCAGAACCAAAACAAGGTGGACTGGTGGCGCGCAACCAGCGAGCGCGGTATTCTGGTGGCACTCAGACTTGCCGGCCTGGACCGCACCTTAGTTGAAATCGTCGATGCGCCACACGAAGATCGCGGCTTCGGCAACGCCAGCAAGCCGTCGCAACTGTGGGCGACACGTAGCCGGGATGATCTCGTCTACACGGCTGAAGTGAAGCTGCTGGAGGCCGGAACGGTCGATGCCGTCTATACCAGTCATGGCCGAGGTCAGGCGCTGGAGCGTACCGGCCGGTTTAAAGTGATCGAGGACTTCTCTCGCTATCCGGACTGGACGTTGCAGGTGGCCAACAGCCCTTATGCTCTGACGGTGAGCACCGATTTCGCGCGCAAGAACAGGGATATCGTGGTCGCCTTCCTGCGGGCTGTGGTGCATGCAGCGCACTGGATCAACGCCAACCGCGATGCAGCGGCATCGATACTGCAGCGGGTTACCTATCATCAGAGTCCAGCGGATGTTGCAGCTGCAATCACAGCCACCGACTTCCTGCCGTCGCTGTCCGAGCAGAATCTTGCCGGCCTCGACATTCAAAAGAAGTTCCTGGTCGAACATGGTTACGTGAAGCGCAACTTCGACAGCCGCAAATGGGCGGATGCGAGCTATCTGGAAGAAGCGCTGCGTTCGCTCTGACCCACCAGCGCAACAATGGCCTCCCGCGATGCGGGAGGCTGCAACGACAGGAATATGCCATGAGCAAACGCGGTACGCTGGACATCAGGAATGTCAGCAAGTCCTACGAGGTGGACAAGGCGGAACTGAAGGTTCTCGATCATATAAACCTCAGGGCCGACCCGGGAGAATTCATTTCCATCGTGGGTCCAAGCGGTTGCGGGAAGTCCACGCTGCTGCGTCTCGCGGTCGGGCTGGACAAGGATTACAATGGCGAGATCCTGCTCGACGGCGAGCCGATCAGTGGCACCAGCCTGAAACGGGGCATCGTCTTCCAGGATCATCGCCTGCTGCCGTGGCTGACTCTGGAAGAAAATATCGGACTCGCTCTGGAAAATTCCGGTTGGCCGGCCCAGAAGCGCGCGCAGGCGGTGGCCGATCATATCGCGCTTGTCGGCCTCAAGGGATTCGAGACCGTCTATCCGCACCAGCTTTCAGGTGGCATGTCGCAACGTGCAGCAATCGCCCGGGGGCTGGTTTCCAAACCTGAAATCCTGCTGCTCGACGAGCCGCTGGGCGCGCTCGACGCACTGACCCGCCTGCGATTGCAGGAGGAATTGCTGCGCATCTGGAAAACCGAGAAGGTCACCATGCTTCTGGTCACCCACGATGTGGAGGAAGCGATCTATCTTTCGGACCGTATCATCGTCATGCATTCGCGTCCCGGGCGCATCGCAAGCGACATCAAGGTCGATCTGCCATGGCCTCGCGACCGGGCCAGCCACCAGTTCGCAGATGTGCGGCGCGAGATCCTGCGCAGCATGGATGCTCATGCCCCGAAGGAGGCCGAGGCCGCGTGACAAAGCCTTTCACTGTTCGCGTCTCTGCCAGATGGCGCGCCGTCGCCGCGGCACTCATCTTGCTGGCTTTGCCGGGTACGGCGCGTGGTGCAGACACGCCCACATCGACCGATCTGCCCGACCTGACCGGGGTAAGATCAAAGATCTATGCCGAGCGTTACAGTGAGGCGGTTGAGGAGCTTACGGCGCTCACCACCACTGTTCAGCATGCCGATCTCTACAATCTGCTTGCTTTCAGCCTGCGCAATCTGGAGCGCTACGACGAGGCCGCGAAATGGTATCGCGAAGCGCTCTATTATGACCCCGATCACAAAGGCGCTCTGGAATATCAGGGGGAGCTTTTCCTTAAGCTCGGCCAGACGGAACGTGCCAAGGTCAATGCGCAGAAGCTGAATTTTCTCTGTCCGGACGGGTGTGATGAACTGAATGCTCTCAATCTGGCTATCGCCGAGGCGGAAGGAACACTCGGCGAATTGCCGTCTGGAGACTCGCCTCGGTCGGCCTTATCCAGATAGTCGTGCCCGTCAAAGTGCTGAGACCGGCAGCGCAGCATTGCGCCTACCGAAATGCGGCAAGCGCCCTCGCTTTTAAATTAGCGAATCTGAAACTAGGCCAATCCGAGCTTCTTCTTGAGTTCGGCGTTTTCCTTGCGAAGATGCTCGGCCAACTGCTTCTTCAAGCGCTCGTTTTCTTTTTCAAGAGCCAGGAGGTCCTGCAAGTCGGTGCCTGTCGATGCCGTGGATGTGGATGTCGCAGTCCTCTTCCATTGATAGTAGGTCTGCTCCGAGATGCCGGTCTGCTTTACAGCGTTCCTGACACTTTCGCCGCGACCGATCGATCGGTCGATCTGCGCCAGCTTCTGCGTGCGTTCCTTTTCGGAGTAGGTCTTGCGCTTGCCCTTCACCGCGGCAGTCGGAGCCTCGGCCGCTTTGGCAGCCTGTTTCGCGCTGTTCTTGCGAGCCGGCTTTTCAGAGGCCGCCGCCTTCGGCTTGTCGGCCTTGGCCCTTTTCTGGCGGAGTGCTTTCTGTTGCGGTTCAGGTGCCTCCACCTTGGGAGGTTCTCCGGTGACGACAGGTGCTGCTTCAACGTCCTGAGGGGCTGCCATTACGTGCTCCATCCTCGTGTGTTGCTCTTCACGAGCATCGTTGGTCATCCGAGCGGTGTCAACATGCGGCAAGTCTTGCTGTTGCGGCGGCGCGACTTGAGTTGTCCTGTCACCGAAAGCGGCAAGATCGACATCGCTCCACAGGGAGCGTGGCGTTCCCCGATGGCCGCGTTTGCGTTTGACTTCGACAATGAACGATGGGGCCTTGCGCCGCATGTCTGCTGCTCGCGATAGCTGAAGATGACCGGATTTTCCCCGGCGCCTTACCGCACTTGGATGCCAATAGCTAGTCCAAACGCAATAATTCCGTCCAGCTGACAGGTTGATCTGTCTCTCCGGCATGATTGTACGAAATCGATTGCCCCAAAGGCAGTGCCTGGTTGGAAGAATCTTTTGCAGGCGATGGAATAATTCCAAGGTGGTGCTCGTCTCCTCTGTCTCAACAACATCGGAGAGGACGAATGATCAGCAGGCGCCAGATACTCAAAACCGCAGGCTCGGCCGCTCTTGGAGCGGCCGGTGGCATGGCTTTCTCTGGAATGGCCGCCCGGGCCGCCGAGACGGCGGTGCTTTCCTTCGCCAATGGCGAGAGGCCATTGGTGCAATATCCGGGCAAGCGCCCGCTGATTTGCCAGACCGCACGCCCGCCGCAGCTCGAAACCCCGTTCAGCGTCTTCAACGAAGGCATCATCACGCCCAACGACGCGTTTTTCGTGCGCTATCATCTGGCCAACATTCCGCTCGACATCGATCCCGCCGCCTATCGTATCGAAGTCAAGGGCGCGGTCGAGAAGGTGCTGTCGCTTTCCCTCGACGAGCTGAAGGCAATGCACGATCCAGTCGAGATCGTCGCGGTCCACCAATGTTCGGGCAACAGCCGCGGCTTCTTCGAACCGCGCATGGGCGGCGGCCAGTCGGGCAACGGCGCCATGGGCAACGCGCGCTGGAAAGGCGTGCCGCTGAAGGCCGTGCTTGATAAGGCAGGTGTGAAGTCGGGCGCCACGCATGTGTCGTTCAACGGGCTGGACGAGCCGGCGCTGCCGGAGACGCCCGATTTCGTCAAGGCACTCGAAATCGACCACGCCCGCGACGGTGAAGTGATGATTGCCTTCGCCATGAACGGCGAGGACCTGCCCTGGCTTAATGGCTTTCCGGTGCGGGTGGTCGTGCCGGGCTGGTACGGAACTTACTGGGTCAAGCATCTCACCGAAATTACCGTCTTGGACAAGCCGCTCGACAGTTTCTGGATGAAGACCGCCTACCGTATCCCCGACAACGATTGTAGCTGTACCGAACCCGGAAAGCCGGCTGACACGACGGTTCCCATCAACCGGTTCAAGGTCCGCTCCTTCATCACCAGTGTGACGGATGGCGGCAAGGTCGATGCGGACGTGCCGCTCAAGCTTCGCGGCATCGCCTTCGATGGCGGTTCCGGCATCAAGGAGGTATCGGTTTCGAGCGACGGCGGCAAGACATGGCAGACAACCACCCTGAGCGAGGATCTCGGCAAATATTCGTTCCGCGAATGGACCGCCACCGTCAACATCGCCAAGGGCGAGCACGAATTGAAAGTGCGCGCCACCGCCAATGACGGCACGACGCAGCCGGAGGAGCAGCCCTGGAACCCCTCGGGCTACATGCGCAACGTCATCGAGACCACCAAGGTCGTCGCGGCCTGAGGAGCGTGATCATGAAGCCTGTTTCCGCAAAGATCCTGCTTGTCACTGCCGCCATGCTGGGTGGTGGGTATGCGCTGGCCGACACGCTTTCCTACGAGTTGCCGGACGAGACGGCCGAATTCAAGCCGGGTCCGGGTGTCGAACTGGCGCAGGCGAACTGTGTCGCCTGTCATTCCGCCGACTACATCAACACCCAGCCGCCTAAGAAGGGGCATGACTTCTGGGAGGCCGAGGTCAAGAAAATGAAGAACACTTATGGGGCACCCATTGACGACGCCGACATGAAGGGTATCGCCGACTATTTGTCTGCCACCTACTGAGAAAGGACAGCACAACATCGAACGTCGTAGCCCAGCTGGCCAGGACCATCGTTTCCTTTTCTCCAGGAGCGGCGGTCCAGGCGGAAAGCCAGGAGAAGGACGATGCTGACGCGCACGCGCTTCGAGACGCGGTTTGCGCGCTATCAGCAACGTCTCTATGGTTTCGCGGTCGCCATGACAGGCGATCGCGATCGCGCGCGCGATCTGTTGCACGATTGTGTGCTTCGTGCTGCTTCAGCGCGTGAGCGCCCGGTGAACGAACCGGCCTTTCGCGCATGGCTGTTTACGATCATGCGCAACTTGTGGATCGACCAGCACCGGGCGGCGGAGAGACAGTCGCGAATGCTGGAGACATTGTCCGACGCCATGCCCGTTTCCCTTGACAGCATGGCCGTCGAAAGTTTCGCGGTGCGGCAGGCTTTCGAGCTTCTGTCACACGATCATCGGGAGGTGCTGGCACTGGTCGATATTTCCGGGTTCAGTTACCAGGAAACTGCCGATCTCCTGGGCGTGCCGCGCGGCACGGTGATGAGCCGCACCAGCCGTGCCCGGCAAGCGCTGGCGGGGCTTCTGGCGGATGACAGCCCCAAGGTTGTCCCGCTTTCACGGAAAACAGGACAGGTATGACCGATACGGACCTCGAAATGCTGAACGCCTATGTCGATGGCGAACTTTCGCCCGACGCATGCGCGCTTCTGGAAGCACGCATCGTTTCCGATGCGGGGCTGGCGCAGCAGGTCGAGACGCTGCGACACATGAAGCGACAGGTTGCCGCCATAGGTTCCGAATTCGTCGTGGTGCAATCTCCGCCCGGCAGTATTCGGCCACGTGCGAGCGCCGTTGCCGCAGCGGCGGCCGTTCTCTGCTTGGTATTCCTGGGTGGATGGCTGGGCGCCCTCATGTTCGATGGCCGGGCGAAATCGCCTTCGGGCGATGCCATCGTCCAGGCACTGGCGTTGCATGACGACTGGTCGGCCAAGGTCCTCGATGTGGCCGCTCCGGCCATCGATATCCGGAGCTTCGAGGCGCCGGAGCTTGGCGCTGCGGGCCTTTCTCTGGTTTCGCTTCGTTCCGATGCCATGCTGGGCGGTCAACCGGTCGTGCAGGCAGGCTATGCGGGCCAGCATGGATGCAGGCTGAGCCTGTTTCGCATGGCGAGTTCGAACGCCGGCCAACCTCTCCGTGTCGTCAACGACGGCGACGTCCGATCAGCCACATGGGCGGACAATTCATTTCGCTACGCGATGGTTGCACGCAAGCTCGATGAGGCCCGGTTTGCGGCCTTGGCCGATGCTCTGCGCACTATGACGTTGCGCGTGGAATCGCCGTCCTCGCGGCAGGTGGTGGCAGAACTGGAGGGCGCCCATCAACCGTGCAATGGATGAGGGTAATGGAAACCGACCGAGCAGGGAAGGGCGCAAACATGAGTCAACGTGGCCTCTCGCAAGGCTGCGACCCGAGAGAAACGCGCATTCGCCTCAGCCGCCGGCCTGGGTAACCGATCGTTCGTAAAGGGTGGCGCCGGTTTGCGCGTCCACGCCCTCAAGGCTGACATCGTAGCCCCAGAGCCTGCGGACATGACGCAGTGTCGCGTCGCAGCCGGTTTCCTCCAGCAGGATGCCATCCTTGACCTTGTGCTGAAGGCGGAGGTGGCGGTCGCCAAGCAGGTCCACATCCGCGACCTGGATGTCCGGCCGGTTCGCGCCGATGTCGTAACGATCGGCCAGCGCTGACCGGATCTTCCTGTAGCCGCGCTCGTCATGGATCGACGCCACTTTATAGTGCGATTCGCCGGCGGCATCCTCCAGAAGGAAGAAGCGCCATTTGCGGATCAGGGCCGGGCTCAGATACTGGCGGATGAAGGACTCGTCGCGATGGTTGGCCCATGCATCGAGCAGGGTTTCGCGCCAGTTGCCGCTCCCTGCAATATCGGGGAACCAGTCGCGGTCCTCGGCCGTGGGTTCCGTCGCGATGCGCTGGATGTCCTGCATCAGGTCGAGACCCAGCGCATAGGGATTGATGCCGGAAAAGCGCGGGTCGTCGAAGGCCGGCTGGAAGATGACGTTCGAATGGTTCTTCAGGATTTCCAGCATGGCGCCTTCGTCGATCATGCCGCGATCGAACAGCGTGTTCATCAAGGTGTGATGCACAAAGGTGGCGCATCCCTCGTTCATGACCTGCGTCTGGCGCTGCGGATAGAAATACTGGGCGACGATCCGCACGATCCTGAGAATTTCGCGCTGCCAGGGTTCGAGCGCGGGACTGTTCTTCTCAAGGAAGTAGAGCAGGTTTTCCTCCGGAAGATTGAGCGCGCTCTTCCGCTCGGCCGCGCTGTCGTCCACCCTGCCACCCTTGGCGTCCACCGACGGCGGCAGGGTACGCCACAGGTCGTTGTAGGAGCGTTCCTGATATTCGAAGCGCTCGCGCGCGCCCTGGTCCTGCCTTTCAGAGGACAGCTTCGGCGGGCGCCGATAGCGGAACACCCCTTGTTCCATCAGGGCATGGGCTGCATCGAGAATGGCTTCCACCTGGGCAAGGCCATGGCGTTCCTCGCAACTGGCGATAAAGTTCTTCGCGAAATCCAGATAGCCCAGTATCGAGGCCGCGTCGGTCCATTGCCGGAACAGGTAGTTGTTCTTGAAGAAATGGTTATGGCCAAGCGCGGCATGAGCGGTCACCAGGGCCTGCAGGGCCATGGTGTTTTCCTCCATCAGGTAAACGATGCAGGGATTGGAGTTGATGACCAGTTCGTAGGCGAGCCCGCGCCCGGCCTTGCGATAAAGCAATTCCTGATAGAGGAAGTGCTTGCCGAACGACCAGTGGCGATACATCAGCGGCATGCCGACGGAGGAATAGGCGTCGAGCATCTGCTCCGACGAGATGATCTCCATCTGGACAGGGTAGACGTCCAGGTGAAGGTCTTCGATCGCGACTGCCTCGATTGCGTCGTAGCACTGTGACAATGTCCGAAAATCCCAGTCCGAGCCTGAAAACAGCAAGCCGGATCTGGCGCCAGCCTTGGCCATCAGCGTTTTCCCGCCGGCCGTTCCGGGGTGCCCGGCTGCCTGGTGAAAAGCTGGCGAAACACCGGATAGATGTCCGCCGCGGTGGCGATGCGGGTCATCTGGAAATTCGGCCATCGGTCACTGACCGTATCGTAGGCGTGCCAAAGGGAGGTTCCGTTTTCGGTCGAGCCGAAGATGTGGCTTTCGCGTTCGTCAATGATCTCGACATAGGCGAAATACTGACAAAGGCGCATGATCTCGCCGTCCAGCAGGGATATGCAGCGCTCGGAATCGGTGGCGAAATTGTCGCCGTCCGATGCCTGGGCCGCGTAGATGTTCCATTCGCGGCTGGGGTAGCGCTCCTCGATGATGCGGCGCATTTCCTCGAGCGCCGTGGAGACGACCGTGCCACCGCTTTGCGTGCTGTAGAAGAAGGTTTCCTCGTCCACTTCCTGTGCTTCGTGGGTATGGCGGATGAAGACGATCTCGGTGGCGTCGTAGCGCCGCTTCAGGAACAGGTGCAACAGCACGAAGAAACGTTTGGCCAGATCCTTCTCACGCTCGCCCATCGAGCCTGACACGTCCATGAGGCAGAACATGACGGCGTTGGCGTTCGGCACCGGCTGGGCGTCGAAGCGGTTGAAGCGGATGTCGACGGGATCGACATAGGCGATGAGCTTGCGCCGGCGCTCCAGCCTCTCGAGTTCCTCGCGCAGCAGCGTAATCTGCTGGCGCGCCGCGGCGTCCGGCCTGCCTGCTTCAAGCGCCGCGATCTCCCGGGCGATGGCATCGAGTTCCTCCTGCTTTGGGCGCTTGAGGGCGATACGGCGGCCCTGGCTGTTGCGCATGGTGCGGCCGACGCTGATGTTGGTCGGCGCGCCGGCCGCCGTGAAGCCGGCCCGGCGCGGCTTGAAGGCAAGGATCTCCTTGAGGTTGACCTTGACCAGATCGGGCAGTTCCAGATCCTCGAAGAAGAGATCCAGCACTTCCTTGCGCGACAGCACGAAGCGAAAGTCGTCCTCCGACTCCTTCAATCCCGGACTGGAAGCGCCGGCGCCCTGGCCGGGCTTGGGCAACCGGTCGCCGGGCACGAACTGCTTGTTGCCCGGCAGGACATGACGGCGCTGGCCGCTGTCCCCGGCATGGCTGAAGCTTGGCTCGCTCGTGCCTGTGGCCGGCATGGAAACGACATGGTCGGCATCGACATCGGCAATCCTGCCGGCACGTATCTGGTCCCGGATGCTTCGCTTGAGTTCGTTGCGCACACGACGGAGAAAGCGCTGGCGGTTGCCGAGGCTCTTGTCCTTCGGGTTCAGGCGGCGGTCGATGAAGATTGGCATGACGAGCCCCCGCTGGCCTCAGCCGGCCTTGTTGACCCGCATGTACCAATCCACAAGCCGGCGAACCTGCCGCTCGGTGTAGCCGCGCTCGACCATGCGCTGGACGAATTCCGTATGCCGCTTCTCGGTCACGCTGTCCTGCTTGGAGCCGAAGCTGATCACCGGAAGCAGGTCCTCGACCTGGCCGAACATCCGTTTCTCGATCACCTCGCGCAGCTTTTCGTAGCTGGTCCATGCCGGGTTGCGGCCGTTGTTCCTGGCTCGCGCCCGCAGCGTGAATTTCACCACCTCGTTGCGGAAGTCCTTCGGGTTGGCGATCCCGGCCGGCTTCTCGACCTGCGACAACTCGTTGTCGAGAACGTCCCTGTTGAGGATCTGGCCGGTATCGGGGTCCTTGTAGTCCTGATCCTCGATCCAGGCGTCGGCATAGGCGATATAGCGGTCGAACAGGTTCTGGCCGTATTCGCTGTAGGATTCCAGATAGGCTTTCTGGATTTCGTGGCCGATGAACTCGGCATAGCGCGTCGCGAGTTCCGACTTGATGAAGTCGAGATAGGCGGCTTCCGCTTCCTTCGGAAACTGTTCGCGCTTGATCGCCTGTTCGAGGATATACATCAGATGGACCGGATCGGCCGCCACCTCCTTGGTGTCGTAGTTGAACGTCTGCGACAGGATCTTGAAGGCGAAGCGTGTGCTGACGCCGGTCATGCCCTCATCGACGCCGGCGGCATCGCGGTATTCCTGGACCGATTTTGCCTTGGGATCGATTTCCTTAAGATTTTCACCGTCGTAGACGCGCATCTTCGTGTAGAGCGGCGAGTTGTCGTGCTCTGCCAGCCGGGTCGAAACCGTGAACCTGCTGAGAATGTCGAGCACCTCCGGCGCGCAGGGGCTACCGGCCAGTTCGCTCTCGCGCAACAGCTTTTCATAGATCTGCCGCTCTTCTGTGATGCGCAGGCAATAAGGCACCTTGACCACCAGGATGCGGTCGAGGAATGCCTCGTTGTTCCTGTTGTTCTTGAACTGGAGCCATTCCGATTCATTTGAGTGGGCCACCACGATGCCCTGATACGGAAACGCGCCGAAATTCTCGGTGCCGTTGTAGCTGCCTTCCTGCGTCGCGGTCAGCAGGGGATGCAGAACCTTGATCGGGGCCTTGAACATCTCGACGAATTCGAGCAGCCCCTGCGTGGTGCGGTTCAGGCCGCCGCTGTAGGAATAGGCGTCCGGATCGGACTGGCTGAAATTCTCGAGCTGCCTTATGTCGACCTTGCCGACCAGCGCCGAAACGTCCTGGTTGTTTTCGTCGCCGGGCTCGGTCTTGGCGATGGCGATCTGGCGAAGCCGCGACGGCATCAGCTTGACCACGCTGAACTTGGAGATATCGCCGGACAGTTCGTCCAGGCGCTTGGCCGCCCATGGCGAAATCAGGCCGTTCAGCCGCCGCCGCGCGATCCCGTATTTGTCCTCCAGGAGATCGGCCATGCGCTCGGGATGGAACAGACCGAGCGGCGATTCGAAGATGGGGCTGACCGCATTGCCGACCTTCAACGTGTAGATCGGCCGCTCCTCCATGAGCTTCTTCAGCCGCTCCGCCAGCGATGACTTGCCGCCGCCGACCGGGCCGAGCAGGTAGAGGATCTGCTTGCGTTCCTCCAGCCCCTGCGAGGCGTAGCGGAAATAGCCGGCGATGCGTTCGATGGTGTCTTCCATGCCGTAGAAATCGGCGAAGGAGGGATAGAGCTTGATCGTCCTGTTCGAGAAAATCCGGCCCAGCCGCTCATCCTTGCTGGTGTCGACCAATGTCGGTTCGCCGATCGCCTCGACCATTCGCTCCGGTGCGGAGGCATACAGGGATTTGTCTTCACGGCAGGCCAGAAGGTATTGCTGGAGGCTCATCTCCTCTTGGGCCGCATTGGCATAGATCTCCGAGAAAAGTTCGAAGACGTCGGTATTTTTCTGGGTCATGGCTGCCTCACATCAAGCCGGTCCGGAAGCCGGCCTCCCATCCTATCAACTACAGGATACCCCCAGTGGTTCCCTTCACAAAACGGAGATCGCGTCAGGTGACGGTGGAATGACGTTCAGTTGATCATGGATCGGCCAATTGACATCAGTCTGTGAACATCGCACATGGTGTCGGAAGGTTCGCGAGCAGCATGATGTGTGCTGCGTTCGACTTTCGGATCCCGCATGGGGCGGCCTTACATCACAACAAAATGTATGGATACACCTATCGGGGTCCGTGATGTTCACCATTTGGCATTAACCTGCCCTGTTGAGGCGATCACCATCAGCATTGCAGCCGATCTGGCACAGACCGATGGCTTGCTTATGCGGGCCTTCTTAGGCCGAGGGTCAATTCGCGCTAATCGTCATTGTGATGAGTCGCGCTCAGTCTGTTTCCAGCGACATCACCGAGGAGGGGCGCAGCACCAGGCTTGGGGGTGAAATAACGGCTGGTTCGGCGCTGGTCTGCCCCAGGCGGGCCAGGAGCAGGTCGACCGCTGCAGCCGCCACATGGTCCAGATGGAGATCGACCGCGGTGAGGGGAGGCGTGGCCAGCTTGGCGCGCATGCCGTCATAACGGGTGGCGAGCCGAAGGTCTTCGGGGACCCTGCGCCCCATGGTGCGCGCCGCACTCAAGACGCCGGTCGCAAAGGCGTCGACCGGCACGCATAGGGCCGAAATGGTGGGCTCTGCCCGCAGCAGGCGTTCGGCTGCCTCGGCCGCGGCCTGTTCGCCGCCCCGTTCATCGACGCGGATGGCAAGGGGTGAGGAGCCGGCTTGCGCCATGCGCTCCGCATAGGCGGCTTCCATCTCGATATAGGAATTGCGCCTTTGCAGACCTGTGATCAGGCCGACGCGGCCGCCACCTGAAAACAGGTGGTCGAGCAGAAGATGCGCCGTCGCTCCGCTCTGCAAATCCACGAAGGGAAGGTCGTCTCGCCCGGGCGCGCGTCCGATGCAGACGACATTCACACCGCGATCAGAAAAGAAATCCAGCACCGGATCGTCGCGTTCCGGCTCGACGACGATGGTGCCATCCACTTCGAGCGCCTCGAGGCTGTCGCGCGGCCCGAGCGGCGGCACGAGGCAAAGGGAAATGCCACGCGAAAAGGCAGTGACGGCGGCGGCGGCCGCGATCTCCATCAAGAAACCCAGCCGCGAAGGGCCGGCAGCCACGGCGAAAGGCATGGATGAGACGAGGGCGATCGACCCTGCCCGGCCGGTTCGCAAACGCTGAGCCCGGTGATTGGGGCGGTAGCCGATCTCGTGGGCGAGCGCCTCGATGCGCTTGCGTGTTTCCGGTTCGACATAGCGCCGGCCGCTGAACGCGTGCGATACGGTGGTAACGGATACGCCTGCCGCCTTGGCAAGGTCGGCGATTGTCGGTTTCCCCATGATGCCTCCAGCGAAATTTGTCCTAGCACGCCGTTGGCAGCTACGCAAAACGATTTGCACGAGGCAAAAACTGTGCTACGGAATCTGCTATGCAAAACGATTTGCATACACGGCTTGAGGAGGCCGGGAGGAGGAAACATGCATAATAAAATGAATGGAGTTGTCGATCCGGCCGACGAAAGACTGCCATTACGCAGCCTTGTGCTGTTCGGCCTGCAACATGTGCTGGTGATGGCGGCGTCGCCCATCACTGCCGTCTTTCTCGTGAGCAAGGCGCTTGGCTTTTCCGATGCCGTGACGGTTTCGCTCATCAGCGCCACTTTCTTCGTCTGCGGCGTAGGCTCCATGTTGCAGAGTTTCGGGCCGAAGGGTTTTGGTGCGCGCTTGCCTTTCATCATGGTGCCCGGCGGGGCGCCGATCGCCATTTTCCTGGCGATCGCGCAGCAGACAGACGTTCAGACGGCTGTGGGCGCCGTCATTATGACGGCACTGTTTTATTTTATCGCGCTGCCGGTGTTTCGCCGGCTCCTGCGCTATTTCCCGCCCATCGTCGTGGGAACGATGCTGCTGCTGGTCTCGGTCAACCTAGTGCGCATCTACGGCGTGACGATCACTGGCAAGCCCGGAACCGAAGGCTTTGCCGCGCCGGTTGAGGTCGGGCTGGCCCTGCTCACCATCGTTCTCACCATTGTCGCTGCGCGCGTCTTTTCCGGCACGCTCAGACGCCTTGCTGTCATGCTGGGCCTCGTGGCGGGCTCGCTCGTGGCGCTTGCCCTCGGCCATATGGATTTGTCCGGCGTGCTTGCCGGTCCGGTTATTGCCGTTCCGCAGCTTTTCCCCTTCGGCATGCCGAAATTCGATGTCATCGCCGCCATTCCGCTCATCGTGTTCTCGATCATTTCCATGGCGGAAGCGACCGGTCAGACCATCGCGACGGCCGAAATCGCCGGCCGCCGCGGCGATGCGCATGCGATCGTCCCGGCGACCATTCGTGGTGATGCGCTGATGTCGCTGGTCGGCGGCCTGTTCGGCACCTCCCTGATCATCACCAGCGGCGAGAATGTTGGCATCGTGCGGGCGACCAACGTCAAGTCGCGCTACGTGACGGCGATGGCCGGCGCCATCCTGGTGCTGATCGCCCTGGTCGCGCCGATCGGACGGATGGCGACGGCCTTGCCGGAACCCGTCGTCGGCGGTACGGCGGTCATTGTCTTCTCCATCATCGGCGTCATCGGCATTGATCTTCTGCGCCGTGTCGACCTGCGCGAGCACGGGCCGATGTTCACCCTGGCTGCGGCCCTGTCGATCGGGCTTCTCCCGATCCTGGTGCCCGGCGTCTACAGCCAGTTCCCGCAATGGGTCCAGATGATCCTCGGCAACGGGCTTGCCGCCGGCACCATCACAGCCGTCATCGTCAATGCCTTCTTTTCCCATAACGGTGTCGACAAGCATCGCGCAGAGGCGGTGCCCTCCCTGCGATCCACCGCCCAAGGAGCAAACGAGTGAGCGCAATCCGCGAGAAACTGTCCGGAGCCGGTGACCTTCTCCTGCGCCCCGGCCGTGTCCTGCTGCCGGAAGGCCCCCGCACCGGCATGGCGGTCGTCGTGCGTGCCGGAATGTTCCACCGGGTCGACACGGCGGAAGCCGTGGTCCGGGATCATCCGGAGCTTGCGCCGGTCGATCTGCCCGACCATCTGCTGATGCCCGGCTTTGTCGACACCCACACGCACCTGACCCAATCGCTCGGCAAGTCGCTGGTCTTCGGGGAGCCGTCGGAGATCTTCCGGCGGATCTGGGTGCCGCTGGAGGGCAGCCTGGACGAGCGTATGGTCTATCTCTCGGCAAAGCTCGCGGCGCTGGAATGCCTGCGCGGCGGCTTCACCGCCGCCGTCGACGCCGGCACCCGTTCGGAAGGCCATATCGGCGCGCTGGTGCGGGCTGCAAAGGAGGTCGGGCTTCGCAGCGTCGTCGGTTTCATTTGCAACGATCTTGGCGGAACCGCGCAGATCCCGGAACCGGATGTCATCCTGCGCCAGGCCGAGGACCACCTGTCGGCCTACCGGCATGACCCGCTGATCCACCCGTCGTTGGCGATCTCCATTCCGGAGGCGGCGAGCAACGGGATGCTGAAGGCGGTCTCCGACATGGCGGCGGCAAACGGCGTGGTCTTCCAGACCCATGTCAACGAACATCTCGTCGCCGTCGAGCGCTCGCTCGTGGCGCGGGGGCGCCGGCCGATCGAGCATCTGGCACATCTCGGGGCGCTCGGCCCCCAGGTCCTGCTGGCGCATTCGACGCTCATCACGCCGCACGAACTCAATCTGCTGCGGGAGACCGATACCGCCATCGCCTACAATCCGGTGGCCAGCCTGTGGAAGGGCAACGCGGTCGCCCCGGCGCTCCAGATGGCGGCGCTCGGCATCCGCTTCGGGCTCGGCACGGACGGAACGCGCGCCGACGGCTTCCGGCTGATGGATGCCGGCGAAGGCTTGCAGCGTGCCGGCTTCGGCCTTGCCACGGGGGACTCGTCCTGCGGCGGCGGCTGGCTCTGGCTCGACCGGGCGACGACAGGCGCCGCGCATGCCGCGGGCCTGTCCGGTGTGACCGGCTCGATCGCCGAGGGCCTTGCCGCCGATTTCCTGCTCGTCGATCTCGATCGGCCGGAGTTCACGCCCTCGCACGATCTGATGTGGGAACTCGTCCGCTACGGCAACCGCGACCAGATCGACGCCGTCTTCACGGCCGGGCAGCTTCGGCTTTGGCAAGGCTGGCCTGTTGATTGGGATGCGCGGGCCTTGTTGGCGGAGGTGCGCGGCGATACGGCCGCGGCCATCGCCAAGGCGCCGATCCAGCGCATCCACCCGGTTTCGCAAGCCCATCGCGGTCTCGGACACTATCAATGAGCTTGAGCCTTATCGCCATCCTGGCGGCCGTGACCTTCGTCTCCGCCTTCATCCAGGGCACGCTTGGCATCGGCTTCGCGCTGATCGTCGCGCCGGTTGTCGGCATGCTGAAGCCTGACCTGCTGCCGGTCACCCTGCTTCTCCTGATGCTGCCGCTCAACCTGCATGTCGCGGCGCGCGAGCGCGAGCATGTCGACTGGTCGGGCGCGACATGGATCACGATCGGCCGCTTCGCGGGAACATTCGCCGGTCTCTGGCTGCTGGCCGCCCTATCGCTCGACCAGCTCGATCTTGCTGTCGGCGCCTTCACCGTAATCGCTGCCGGGGCTGCCCTGGTCGCCCCGCCTTTTTCGCCCAACAAGCCGAGCGCGCTGGGTGTGGGCCTGTTCACGGGCGTCACCGAGACCGCCACCGGCATCGGTGGCCCGCCGCTCGCCTTGCTCTACCAGCACGCCGGGGCACCGGTCTTGCGGGCAACAGTGGCGCTCTGCTTTTTCGTCGGCGAGGTCATGTCGCTGATCGTCCTGGCCATTTCCGGGCGCATCGGCTCCGAGCAGCTTCTGGCCGCGCTCTACCTGACACCGCCGGTCCTGCTTGGAAGCGCCGTCTCCCGGTTGGCACACCATCGCATCGGCGGACGCGGGCTCCGGCTTGGCGTCCTGACCTTCGCCATTGCCAGCGGATTGTTTCTCATCGTTCGATGAACCCAGAAACCGATCTCCGGGAGACGCAATCGGCGGCGTGGCGGCGACCACGAAGGTCGCGCCGGGACCGCATTTTTCGGCGTGTCAGACCTGTGGCGGGAAGGGCGGGGCCACAGGCTCAGTGAACGTACGTTGCAATTGCCCCCAGCCTGGTTCGTGCATGTGCGCCTGCAGGCCGGCTCGCTCCATGAGGGCTTTTGCTTCCGCCTCGCCGAATGCCAGGGCTTCATGCATGTCGGCGGTCAGGACAATGCCGTCTTCCATGAGGATTTTTCCATTGACGAAAACCGTATCCACATCGCTGCCGAGAACCTGATGAACCAGCCGGTGAACCGGCATCCAGTTGGGCGTCAGATGCGGCTTGCGCATGTCGATAACGACGATGTCGGCCTTCTTGCCGATTTCGAGGGAGCCGATCTCGTCATCCATGCCGATGGCCTTGGCCGCATCGATGGTTATCATTTCGAAGATCTTGCCGGGCGGCAGGATGTAGCGGTCATGATTGTGCAGGATATGCTGGGTGGATTGTGCTGAGCGTGCGATCTGGAACATGTCGAAATGCCGGCTTGGTGCCGCCCCGTCCGAAGTGATCGCGACCGGTACGCCGCGCGCCATCATCTCCATGATCGGAGTTGAACGCCCGGGCGGCGCATGGGTGACGTGGGTGCCCGTTTCGGCCAGTATGTCTATCTCTTCATGCGAAATGCCCCAGCAATGCTGCAAATGCACATCGGAGCCCAGCAGCGCATTCTCCTTGTCCTGCCAAGCCATGCGGATCTGGCCGGCGAAGGCATCGGAATGGATGCGTACCCCCCATTTGCGCGCGGTTTCACGAATTCGCCGCGCCTGCATCCGGTCGTTTTCGGTCAGCTTGACCGCCCAGTCGGGCGTCGAAGCGTTGGAAGGTTCAACAGAAGGTACGATGGTGAACGGCGTTAGGAAGACCTTGATGCGGCCTTCCGAAGTGCCGTTCAGCGTCTCTATGACGGATTCCGCACCTTCGATCATCTCCTCGAACGAAACGGCATGCCTTTCGGGCTTGCCGCTTTCCCAGCGTGTTACGCTCTGCGGCCAGGGCAGGCCGGCAGGGCCTACACAGATGATTTCGCGCAAGCCCAGTTCCGAATAGGCGCGTGCGTGGTTGATCGCGAAGGCCGGATCGTCGCTGCGTGGCATGGATGTGATGATGCTGGCCGACGTCGTCACGCCTGCGCACAGCCTTTCCAGACCCGATACAAGGCCGTCCGCATACCAGTAGTCACGGGTGACGTAATGGTAGTACATTGGGGTGACGATGTGCATCCATAGCGCATTGGTATCGGCGGCGACGCTGCGGATGAGCGAATGTCCGGCATGGCCGTGGGCATCGATGAGGCCCGGGATGATCATCTTGCCGCGGCAGTCGAGCACCCTCTTTCCGGGATGGCGCGCGACCAGTCGATCCGATGATCCGATATCGACAATCCTGGTGCCGGATATCGCCAGCGCCCCGTCACCGATGATGCGGCGTTGGCCGTCGACCGTTACGATCGTGCCATGCAGCAGAAGATAGCCATCCATCCTGTTCTCCTCTTCCCCAACTTCCATCTGGCGTGGCAGAGCTTTGGCTGCCTCCCTGCTTGTCGATGTTTGTAACGATAATTGCCAACAATTTCGTTGACAATAAAATTTATGGCCTCGATACTTCGATCCATCCGCCCCATCAGTGAACCAGGATTGTTATCGATATGAGGGAGAGGGCATGTCGCGCTTGAACAGGTTTGTTGCTTCCATGCTGACGGCGGCGGCCATCGCGTTGCCAGCGATCGCAACGCGGGCCGATGCGGCCACGCTGAGGTGGGGCAGTCGCGCGGATATCTATTCGCTCGATCCGGATTCGGTTCCCTCCACGTCCAATCTGGCTTTCCTCAATCACATCTACGAGGGCTTGATCCGTTACGGGCCCAATTTCGAGATCGAGCCGGCGCTGGCGACCGAGTGGAAGCTGGTCGACAACAAATATTGGCGCTTCACGTTGCGTAAGGGCGTAAAGTTTCACGATGGGGCGGACTTCAACGCAGACGATGTGGTCGCATCGATGAATCGCGTTTCCGACCCGACTTCGCCGTTGCGCGGCAACATTCCGCTCTATGTCGGCGTCAAGAAGATCGACGACTATACGGTCGATGTCGAAGTCTCGGCCCCTACGGCGCTGTTTCTCAACGACATGACCAACATCTTCATGTTCGACGCTCAGTGGCTGAAGGACAACGACGCTGAGAAGCCGACCGATATCGCGTCCAATACGGAAAACTACGCCACGCACAACACGAACGGCACCGGTCCGTTCAAGCTGGAAAGCCGCGTTCCGGATTCAAAGACCGTTCTGCTGGTCAACGACCAGTGGTGGGATGAGAAGAAACACAATCTGGAGCGTATAGAGTACATCCCGATTTCTTCGGCAGCGACACGCGTGGCCGCACTTCTTTCCAACGAGATCGACCTGGTGGATTCCGCTCCGGTTCAGGATCTGCCGCGTCTGGAGTCGTCTCAGGGCATCAAGGTGAGCAAGCGCACAGAACTGCGCACCGTCTTCATCGGATTCAACGGCAAGGAGAAGCTTGAGGACGGTCGTCCAAACCCGTTCCTGGACGTCCGGGTGCGACAGGCAGTGGAGGCATCCATCGACCGCGACCTCATCAACCAGAAGGTGATGCGAGGTCTGGCGCGGCCATCGGGCTCGCTCATTGCACCGGAAATCTCCGGTTATGCGGCGGCGCTCGATACCTACCAGCCGGTAGATGCGCAACGTGCCCAGAAGCTTCTCGAGGAAGCTGGCCAGACGGGGCTCGCCTTCACCTATCTATGCATGAACGACGAGAGCATCAACGAGGAAGATTTCTGCTCGGGCATCGCAAACATGCTCAAGCGCAGCGGTTTCCAGCCAACAATCGACATGGGACCGCGTGCCGTGCAGCAGCCGAAGCGCACCAACGGCAAGGCCGATATGTTCAATCTGAGCTGGGCAAACGAGCCGACGCTCGATGCCTATTCGCTGCTGTCGCAGGTTCTCTCGACGCGCAGCGGTTCGACCGGTGTCTCCAATTATGGCGGCTGGTCCTATCCCGAGCTTGACGAACTGGTAAAGAAGGCTGCCCAGGAGCCGGATAACGCCAAGCGCCTCGCCCTGGAGGAGCAGGCCCTCAAGATCGCCAAGGACAAGGCGATCCTGATCCCGCTTCACCAGCAGCCGATTGCCTGGGCGATGCTGGACAAGATTGAAAGCGTCGACTTCCGTGCCGATAACAAGCCGCGCCATTGGCACACGCAAATGGCTGAGTAGGCCGCGCCCTTCGCATCTCCGACAAGGAGCGCCTTGCCCCGGTAAGGCGCTCTTTTGTTATGCGGCACGACATGAAACTGGTTTTTCAGCCAGCCCCTTTTTGGACAGGGGCATGTTGTCAACATAGGAGACAATCAAATGGCATAAGATTGTCAACAATCTAGTTGACAACTTTTTGTTGGCTGCCATACTGACTGCATAAAGAAGCAGACCTCCGCAAAGGAGGCGCAGGTTTCCAGAAGCGGAGCAAATCGATGTTGAAGAAGCTGGGCCTCGCGGCCACGATACTGGCGGGGCTTACCCTGTCGAGCCACGCAGAAACGCTGAAATGGGGGGCGGCCCGCGATATTTATTCGCTCGATCCCTACTCATACGGTGACAGCTATACGCTGGCCTTTCTCAACCATGTCTACGAAGGCCTGGTGCGATACGATGCCGAGTTGAAGATCGAGCCGGCGCTGGCGGAATCCTGGGAGAACATCTCTGAAACCGTCTGGCGCTTTCATCTGCGCAAGGGCGTCAAGTTCCACGATGGCGCGGATTTCACCGCCGACGACGTGCTGGCTTCGCTGAAGCGGGTAAGCGACCCGGTTTCGCCGCTCCGCGGCAACCTGCCGGCCTACAAATCTTCGAGCAAGGTCGATGACCATACGATCGACATAGAGCTGAGCGGGCCTTATCCGCTGCTTCTCAACGACCTCACGAACATCCACATTTTTGATGCCGGATGGCTGAAGGACAACAATTCCGAAAAGCCGACCGATGTGGGCGCGAAGATTGAGGGCTACGCAACCTACAACACCAACGGCACCGGCCCGTTCAAACTGGAAAGTCGCTTGCCGGATTCCAAGACCGTTCTGGTGAAGAGCGCTGACTGGTGGGACAAGTCTTCGAATTCCAACATAGATCGCATCGAGTTCACGCCGATCACCTCGGCGGCGACGCGCGTGGCGGCGCTTCTTTCCGGTGAGATCAACTTTACCGAAAGCGCGCCATCCCAGGATCTGCCGCGCTTGCAGGCGCAGCCCGATCTCAAAGTGATGGAACGCACCGATTTGCGCACGATCATGGTCGGTTTCAACCGCAAGCCCAAGCTGGCCAATGGCGCGGACAACAAGTTCAATGATCTGCGCGTGCGTCAGGCTTTCGCCCATGCGCTCGATCGTGACCTGATCCAGAAGCGCGTCATGCGTGGCAAGTCGCGCACGGCAGGGGCCATCGTCGCGCCCGAAATCCCGGGCTATGTGGCGGAGCTGGACACCACGCTGCCTTATGATCCGGATCTGTCGAAGAAGCTCCTGGCGGAGGCTGGCGCTGCCGATCTGCCGTTCACGCTGGTCTGTACGACCGACGCCTATGTGAATGAGGAAGAATTGTGCCAAGGGCTTGTAAACATGCTGAGCCGCGCCGGCTTCAAGCCACAGCTCGACATCGCGCCGACCGCCGCGCAGGCGCCCAAGCGCACCGGCGGCCTGGCCGATGTCTATCTCATCGGCTGGGCGACGGAGCCTATGCTGGACAGCTATTCGATCCTTCTTCAGATGATCCAGACCAAGTCTGCAAACGCCGGCGTCTTCAACTGGGGCGGCTGGAGCTACCCAGAAATTGACAAGCTGATCGTGCAGGCTTCAACCGAAATGGATCGCCCCAAGCGTCTGGCGCTTCAGACCGAGGCCCTGCATAAGGTGAAGGAGGAGATCATCATGCTGCCCTTGCATCAACAGCCCATGGCATGGGTCATGTCGGGCAACATCGCTCACATCGTGCAACTGCCGGACAACAAGCCGCGTCATTGGCTGACGCAGTTCGCCGACTGATCCAATCACGGAGCTCCGGGGGCAAGGAGACTTACCAAGCCCCCGTTACCCGAGGACTTCCATGCTGGTTTTCATCATCAAGCGTATGGCGAACGCCGTCATGGTCATGCTGGCCGTTGCCTTGCTCGCCTTTCTGATCTTCCGGCTGGCCGGCGATCCCGTCGAAATGATGGCCAATGAACAGATGACGCAGGAGGATCGCGACAATCTGCGCGAGCGGCTTGGCCTGAACGACGGCTTGTTGACGCAATATACGCGGTTCGTGGTCAATGCGGCGCAGGGCAATTTCGGTATTTCCTACCGCAACGGTCAGGACGTGCTTGCCCTCATCGGAGAGCGTTTTCCCGCGACGCTGGAGCTTGTTCTGGTCGCAACCGTCATTTCATTGCTGTTCGGCATGCCGCTTGGCGTGCTGACAGCGATCAAGCGCGGAAAATGGTATACGGAAAGCCTACAGTTTCTTTCCATTGTCGGCGTGTCCCTGCCGAGCTTCGTTGTCGGCATTCTGCTCATTCTGGTCTTTTCCGTGTCATTGGGCTGGTTCCCGGCCTTCGGGCGGGGTGATGTCGTCCAGTTCGGCTGGTGGTCGACGGGCCTGCTCACCCCTTCGGGCCGCGCGGCGATCCTGCTTCCGGCTATCGCGCTCTCTCTCTATCAGGTCACGCTGGTGATGCGCCTTGTGCGCGCTGAAATGCTGGAAGTGCTGCGCTCGGACTATGTGAAGTTTGCCCGCGCCCGCGGCATTCCACGCTGGCGCATCTATTTCCGCCATGCGCTGCGCAATTGCCTGATGCCGGTCGTGACCATGACCGCCATGAACGTCGGTTCATTGATCGCCTTCGCGCTCATCACTGAAACCGTGTTCCAGTGGCCGGGCATGGGCATGCTGTTCATACAAGCCGTCACCTTCCTCGATATTCCGGTGATGGCGGCCTACCTGTGCATTATTTCCTTCATCTTCGTTGTGCTCAACACGCTGGTGGACATTGCCTATGCGGTAATCGATCCCCGCTTGCGCACTGCACGTTGAAACGAACGGCGAGTCCATTTCCATGAGCAGCCAAGTTTCCCGCACCCCAGCCGCCACCCGGCCTTCGCGCCCCCCACTCCTGCAGCGTATTCGCAATAGCGACCTATGGTGGTCATTCACGCACAGCAAGACGGCAATGGCCAGCGCTGTGCTGCTTGCAATCCTGATCCTGACCGCGCTGCTGGCACCGTTGATTGCACCGCAGAATCCCTATGACGGCGCGGCGCTCGATATGTGGAAGGCGGAGCTGCCGCCGGTCTGGGAAGAGACCGGGGAATGGCCCTATCTCCTCGGCACCGACACGCAAGGGCGTGACATGCTGTCGGCCATCCTCTACGGAACGCGCATCTCCATCGTCATCGGTATCGCCTCGGTGGCCCTGTCGCTGCTGATCGGCATGAGCGCCGGCCTGATATCCGGTTATTTCGGCGGGTTCCTCGACAACCTGCTGATGCGCATCGGTGACATAACCCTGTCGATCCCCACCATTCTTGTCGCCATTCTGGTTTCGACGGTTGTACGCCAGATGCTGCCGGTCAGCCTGCGCGAGGTCGGCGCGTCGGCCGTGCTCATTCTGGCCATCGCGCTCTCTGCCTGGGTTCAGTATGCCCGCACGGTTCGCGCGCAAGCCATTGTGGAAACCGGCAAGGACTATGTGTCGGCTGCGCGGCTGATCGGTGTCACGGCCCGCCGCATCATGGCCCGGCATATCCTGCCCAATACGTTGACCCCGATCATGGTGGCGGCGACGCTCAATTTCGGCATGGCGATCCTCACCGAGGCGACCTTGTCGTTCCTCGGCATCGGCATGCCGCCCAGCCAGCCTTCACTCGGCACGCTGATCCGTATCGGCAACCAGTTCCTGTTCTCCGGTTCCTGGTGGATCGTGCTCTTTCCCGTTGTCCAGCTCTGCCTGCTGGTGGTGGCGGTGAACATGCTCGGCGACTGGCTGCGCGATGCTCTCAACCCGAAACTGAGGTAGTTCCATGCACGATCTGTTGCTCCGCAATGTCCGGCCCATGGCGGGCAAAGTCTGCGACGTCCTGATCAAGGACGGCAAGATCGCCGGTTTCGGGCGGTTTGAAGCAGACCCGGGCATGGCGGTGGAAGATGGCGGCTATGCCATCGTCGTTCCCGGACTGATCGATGCGCATACTCACCTGGACAAGACGACATGGGGCATGCCCTGGCATGTCAACAACCGCGCCGCGATCCTGCGCGAGCGTATCGATTTCGAACGCGAGCATCGCCTCGAGATCGGCATCGATCCACATCGCCAGTCGATGCGCCACGCCATCGGCCTGGTTGCCCATGGCAGCACGCATATCCGCAGCCATGTCGACATCGATCCGACCCACGGCCTTTCGCTGGTCGAGGGTGTGTGGGAGACACGCGAGAAACTGAAGGGCATCATCGATATCGAGATTGTCGCCTTTCCGCAGTCGGGCGTGATGGTCATGCCCGGTATGGTGGAACTGCTCGACGAGGCGTTGCGGCAGGGCTGCGAAGTGCTCGGCGGCATCGACCCCTGCGGCATCGACCGCGATCCGAAGGGCCAACTCGACATCCTGTTCGCGCTCGCCATGAAACACGGCGTGCCGATCGACATTCACCTGCATGAGACGGGTGACCTCGGCGCGTTTACGATGGAGCTGATCTTTGAGCGCATCCGTGCCAATGGGATGGAGGGCCGGGTCGCGATCAGCCACGCCTTCGCGCTGGGCATGAACGATTACCTGCGCGTCGGCCAACTGATCGAGCAGATCGCACTTCTCGATGTTGCAATCCTCACCACCGGTGCGCCTTCGGCCACGGTGCCGTCGATCAAGCGGCTGAAGGAGGCCGGCGTTCGCATCGGCGGCGGCTGCGACGGCATTCGCGACACATGGGGCCCCTGGGGGCAACCCGACATGCTGGATCGCGCCAAGGTCATCGGCATGAAGAACGGCGTGCGCTCGGACCAGGATCTGGAACATGTGCTGCGTATCGTCTCGCAGGGCGGGGCAGATGTGATGCGGCTGAAGAATTACGGCCTGGATGTCGGCTGCAACGCCGATTTGACCCTGCTGACCGGCGAGACGCTGGCCCATGCGGTGGTCGATGTCGCGCCACGCCCGCTGGTCGTGAAAGGCGGCCAGGTCACGGCCCGTCAGGGCGTTGCCGTGATGGGGATGCCGTGATGACGCAGGGTTTCGACGGTCTCGTGCCCGGCCGCAGGCCTGAAGGACGTACGCTGATTACGGCAAGCTGGGTGGTCGGCCACAAGGATGGCGGTCACCGGCTTCTGAAGAAGGGCGAGGTCGTCTTTGAAAATGGCGAGGTTCTGTTCGTCGGGCATGGTTTCCCCGGAGAGGTGGATCGTCGCATCGATTTCGGCAATGCGCTGATCAGTCCGGGCCTGATTGATCTCGATGCGCTGTCCGACCTCGACACGACGATCCTCGGCATCGACAACCATCCCGGCTGGGCCAAGGGTCGTGTCTGGCCGCGGTCCTACGTCGAGGCCGGCCCATACGAAATGTACACGCAAGCGGAGCTGGCTTTTCAGAAGCGCTTCGCTTTCGGTCAGCTTCTGTTGAACGGCATCACCACCGCCGCGCCGATCGCCTCGCTGTTCTACCGCGAATGGGGTGAGACGGTCGCCGAGTTCGATGCCGCAGCAGAGGCTGCGGGCGACCTCGGCCTGCGCGTCTATCTCAGCCCCGCCTACCGCTCCGGCGGCATGGTGCTGGAGGAGCCGGGCCGGATGGTGCCGGTCTTCGACGAGGAACGCGGCTTTCAGGGCCTGAAGAATGCTATTGCCTATATCGAACGCCAGAACGGACGCCATGGCGATCTGGTGCGCGGCATGCTGGCGCCCGATCGGGTGGAAACCTCGACGCTGGCGCTGTTGCAGCGTACCGACGCGGCCGCACGCGATCTCGGCTGCAAGTTCCGCCTGCATATGGCACAGGGCGCGATGGAGGTCGATACGGTGCGCGCGCTGCATGGATCGACCGCGCCGGTCTGGCTGGCGAAGCACGGGCTTCTCTCCGACCGCCTCATCGCACCGCATGCCACCAACGCCACTGACGAAGACCTCGGCCTCTATGCTGAGAACGGCGTTTCCATCGTGCATTGCCCACTGGTGTCCGGCCGTGGCGGCTCGATCCTGCGTTCCTTCTCCACCTGCCGCGCGCGCGGCATCAACATCGCCATGGGCACCGACACCACGCCCCCCGACATGCTGATGAACCTCCTGACTGGTCTCATCACGGGCCGGGTCGCCGATGCCGCCCCGGACGGTCTGCGATGCGCCGATCTGTTCGACGCGGCGACCGTCGGCGGTGCGAAGGCGCTGGGCCGTGCCGATCTCGGCCATCTGTCGCCGGGTGCCCGGGCCGATATCGCCGTCTTCAGCCTCGACGATACGGCGATGGCCCCTTCCATCGACCCGATCACCACCATTGTAACCGGCGGTTCGGGCAAGATCACCCGCGCCGTCTTTGTGGATGGACGCCTCTCCATGTTCGACCGCAAGCTTGCTGGTTTCGACATGGACGAGGCCCGCCGTCAGGCGCAGGCGCAATATGACGGGCTGGTCGCGAAATACCCCGAGCGTAGCTTCAACCATCCTCCGGTCGCCGAGATCTTTCCGCCCAGCTATCCGGTAGAAGGAGGCGTCAATGGGTAATTTGCAGGAACCCGTCGTCGAGGTCCGGGACCTTCGTGTGGACTTCCCCGGTCGCCACGGCACGGTCACGGCTTTGTCGGATGTGAGCCTGTCGATCCGGCCGGGCGAGATTCTTGGCGTCGTGGGCGAATCCGGTGCCGGCAAATCCATGACCGGGCTGGCCATTCAAGGGCTGCTCGAAGCGCCGGGCCATATCGCCGGCGGCGAGATTTGGCTCGGTAAGCGCCGTATCGATACACTTGACGACCGTGCCATGGAGCAAATTCGCGGCCGTGAGATTGGGGCGATATTTCAGGACCCACTCACATCGCTCAATCCACTGTTCACCGTGGGTGCGCAGTTGACCGAAACCATCCGGCAGCATCTGCGACTGGGCAAGACGGAGGCGCGTGCGCGCGCTGTGCAGTTGCTGCGCGATGTCGGCATTCCCTCGCCGGAAGAGCGGGTCAACCAATATCCGCACCAGTTCTCCGGCGGCATGCGCCAGCGCGTCGTAATCGCACTTGCGCTTGCGGCTTCACCAAAACTGGTCATCGCCGATGAGCCAACCACGGCGCTCGACGTTTCCATCCAGGCGCAGATCATCTCGCTCCTGCGCAAGCTGTGCAAGGAGAAGCAGACCGCCGTCATGCTCGTCACCCATGATATGGGCGTTATCGCGGAGGCGGCGGACCGTATCGCGGTCATGTATGCCGGCCGGCTGATCGAGATCGGACCTGTCGAGCAAGTGCTGCATCAGCCGCGCCATCCCTATACGCAGGGGCTGATGGCCTCGATTCCGTCGCTCGGCGCCCGTGTCGAAAAGCTCCACCAGATCGACGGTTCCATGCCGCGACTGGATGCCATCCCTGACGGATGCGCCTTCAACCCGCGCTGCAAGATGGCCGGCCCGCGCTGCCGGCGTGAACGGCCGGAACTCATTATCGTTGGCGACAGCACGAGTGCCTGCTGGCTGAACGCAGGAGGGACTGCATGATGAACCCGTCGCGAAAGACAGCGGCCCTGACTGTCTCCGGGCTGGTCAAGACCTTCGATGTTTCGGCCCCCTGGCTGAACCGGGTGGTGGAGCGCAAGCCAAGGCAATACCTGCAGGCCGTGAACGATATCAGCTTTACGGTGCCCGCTGGCGGCTGTCTCAGCATCGTCGGCGAAAGCGGTTGCGGAAAATCCACCGTTGCGCGTCTTGTCACCGGTCTGCACAGGCCGACAAGCGGCGAAATGCGGTTCGCTCCGGGAAAGAAGGGCGTGTCGCTGACGGCGCAGATGATCTTTCAGGATCCTTATGCCTCGCTCAATCCCCGCTGGCGGGTGAAGAACATCATTGCAGAACCGCTGCGGGAACTGAAATTGCGCAAGACCGTGGCCGAGGTGACGGACCGCGTGGAGGAGCTACTGCGGACCGTGGGACTTTCGCCGTCAGATGGCCAGAAGTTCCCGCATGAGTTCTCGGGCGGCCAGCGGCAACGCATCTCGATCGCCCGCGCTTTGGCGAGCGAGCCCGAATTTCTCGTCTGCGACGAGCCGACGTCCGCTCTCGACGTGTCGGTGCAAGCACAGGTGCTGAACCTGATGCGCCGTCTGCAGGACGAACTGGGCTTGACCTATCTCTTCATTAGCCACGACATGAGCGTGGTGCGCCATATGTCGGACCGCATCGCAGTGATGTATCTGGGGCGCATCGTCGAGGAAGGGGATACGGAGGAGCTGTTCGCGCGGCCGCGCCACCCCTATACGCAGCTTCTGCTGCAGACGATCCCGAACATCGAGGCGCCGAACCGTAACCGGGAACCGGCAGTCGGGGAAGTGCCCAGCCCGCTTAAACCGCCATCCGGCTGCACTTTTCATCCACGCTGCCCCTTCGCCCTGGCTCGCTGTTCGGCGGAAGCGCCGGAAATGCAGGCCTTGCCCAATGGCACACGCGTCGCCTGCCATCTGGTCGGGGAGGGAACGGATGCGAATTGATTGAACCCGATGCCGGAAGCCGATAACCGGCCTTCCCGCATTCATGCCAAGGCGGCGCGCAGATCGTGTGAAAGATCGCGTATTTCGCTCAGATCCAGTTCGGATTCAACATGCTCCAGATGATGCGCCATGAGATGTGCTGCCTTCGCGGCCTGTTTCGCCGAGATCGCCTCGACAATGTCGGCGTGCTCGTCCGGACCGCAATTGAACCGCGTGGTGTTGCGGTAAACCGCCGTGATCAGCGAGCTGCGTGCGATGAGGTCGCGCATGGTTGCGAACAGGAAATCGGAGCCCGTCAGTTCGGCCAGCAGAAGATGGAAGCCGCCGGAAAGCTTGATGATGTCCTTGGTGCTGTCCTCGGCATTGGCGATCCGTTCGCGCGCGACGTGGTCGTGGAGCCGCTTGAGGTCGGCCTTCGACACAGAGGCGCAAAGCCGCTCCACGGTGCATCTTTCGACGGCGTGGCGCACGAAGAACACATCGCGTGCTTCCTCGACGGAAGGCTTGCAGACGAAAGCACCGCGATTCGGGATGATCGTAACCAGTCCGTCCCGCTCCAGAGCGGCAAGAGCCTGGCGGATGCGGGCCCGGCTGACACCGAATATCGTGGCCATCTGCTCCTCCTTGAGCTGCACGCCGGGACGCAGCCGCCGTTCCGCGATGGATAGCCACACTTTCTCGACAATCTGTTCAACCGGGACTGCTGGTTGTTCGCTCATGCTCTGTTCTCCTTGCACGATAGCCAAGTGCGATACGCACGAAAATGTCAACTCTGGCGATTTATTCTGGTTGCAAGATTGTCGACAATATAGAAAATTATTGTAGATTATAAAATCGACATTTGAGGCCGTCATGGAATTCGATTTTGAAGTGCTTGAGCCGCAGGACCGCTACCGGCTGCTGACGAATTTCATCGGGCCGCGTCCGATAGCCCTTGTCACGACCCGGTCGGCGACTGGGCGCAGCAACGCCGCGCCCATGAGCTTCTTCAATGTTTTTTCCCACGATCCCGCCATCGTCGTGCTTGGCATCCAGCCGCGTTTCAATGGCGAGCAAAAGGACACGATGGTCAATGTCCGCCGGACCGGCGAATTCGCCATCACCATGGTGGACATGGCGTTATCGCAGCAGATGCTGGTCTGCGGGCTCGGCTTCGACAGCGAGGTCGATGAACTGGAAATGGCCGGATTGAAGTCCGCCTCGTGTTGCAAGATCGACGTCGCCTATCCATCGGAAGCGCCTTGCACGTTCGAATGCCGGGTGGAGCGTCTGATCGACTATCCCCGCCGCACGCTGGTTCTGGGTGAGGTGGTGCACATGCATGTGCGTCGTGACTGCCTCGATACGAACGGACGCTATGTCAACGCCGAGCACTATCAGCCTATCGCCCGGCTTCATGCCGACAACTACATCGCCTCAGATCGGCAGTTCGTTTTGAAGGCCCCACCAATCGCCGAAGTCGTTCAGGCGCGGAAATAGGCGTCCACGACAGGCATTCGGGAATTCATCATGCATATTCATCTCATCAATCCGAATTCGACCCCTTCGATGACCGCGCAGGCACTTGAAAGCGCGCTGTCGGTGAAACATGCCGACACCCGGCTTTCGGCCTCCAACCCCACCGATACGCCGGTCAGCATCGAGGGCGGTGCCGATGAGGCCATGGCGGTTCCCGGCATGCTGGCAGAAATCAGGAAGCGGGAAGGGCAGGGTGTAGACGCCTATATTATCGCTTGCTTCGACGATCCGGGCTTGCATGCCGCGCGCGAGGTCGCCCGGGGGCCGGTCATCGGTATCTGTCAGGCCGCGGTACAGGTGGCGATGACAATCAGCCGTCGTTTTTCCATCGTCACCACTTTGCCGCGCTCAGTCCCGATCATCGAAGATCTGGTAAGCGATTACGGCGCGGAGCGCCATTGCCGGAAGGTGCGGGCCATCAATCTGCCGGTACTCGGTCTCGAGGAAGACCCGGTGGAGGCCGAACGGCTGCTGAGACAGGAAATCGAACTCGCCAAACAGGAGGACCGCGCTGAGGCTATCATCCTCGGCTGCGCCGGCATGTCCCTGCTATGTACACGTCTGAACAAGGCGACGGGTATTCCGGTGATCGACGGCGTAACTGCGGCAATCAAGGTGGCGGAGGCGCTGGTCGGCGCGGGATATGCGACATCCAAGGTAAACACCTACGATTATCCGCGCATCAAGGTTGGTGGCTGCAAGGTCGTCGTATAGTGTTACGCACCGGTGGTGGCTGAGCACGGCATCGGCCATTCAAAAATTCATCGTTGAGCCGTGGGGCTCTCGCCCACTTGCAGCGAAGGAACCTCGCGACCAACATCAACCAGGTCGTGAAGGCGGGGGCCGGCGTTTTCGGAAGAGCTGGTCCCATATGTCGTAGGCGGCCAGCCCGAGCCCGATCAGCAGCACGATCGTCAGGTCGGCGCGCGGCACGAAGCGCACCAATATGCCGCAGAACACGGCCAGCGCGACAAAGGCGCAGATGGCGAAGAGCCTGCTTCTCGACATCGCTATCCTCCGTAAACAGCGTTCGGCAGCCAGAACACGATGCCGGGAAACACATACATGATGACCATGCACAGGATGACGATGGCCATATAGGGCATCATGCCGAGGAAGATATCGGTCAACTTCACATACGGCGGAGAAATTCCCTTCAGATAATAGGCGGACATCGCCATTGGCGGTGACAGGAAGGCCGTCTGCAGATTGACCGCCACCAGGATGCCGAAAAACAGCGGGTCAATGCCGAAATGCGGCAGCAGCGGCATGAAGATCGGAATGAAGATGACGATGATCTCCGTCCATTCCAGCGGCCAGCCGAGGATGAAGATGATGATCTGGGCCATGATCAGGAACATCAGCGGCGACATGTCGAGCCCGGTGACGAAATCGCTGATGAGCTGCTGCCCGCCCAGATAGGCAAAGACGGAGGCGAAGGTCGCCGAGCCGACGAACAGCCAGCACACCATCGCCGATGTCCGTGCCGTGAGATAGACCGATTCCTTCAGGCGTTGCCAGGTCAGCGCACGGTAGGCCAGCGCAAGGAGGAGCCCGCCGAGCGCGCCGATGGCTGCTGCCTCTGATGGCGTGGCGAAGCCGAACAGGATGGCACCCAGCACCGCAAGGATGAGGAAGGCGAGCGGCACGAAGGAGGTGATCATCATCCAGGTGATCTGCAGCGTGGAATAGTCGCCGACATCCTCCTTGGTCGGGCGCGGCGCAAGGCGCGGCTGCAGGACGGCGCGGCTCACCACATAGACGAAGTAGAGGCCGGCCAGCAGCAGCCCGGGCAGGAGGGCGGCCGCATACATGCGCACCACCGATATGCCGGAAGTGGCCGCATAGACGATCAAAAGGATGGAGGGTGGGATCAGGATGCCCAACGTGCCGCCCGCGCAGATCACGCCGGTCGCATAGCGGACATCGTATTTTGCCTTTAGCATGGCCGGCAGGGCCAGAAGGCCCATCAGCGTGACCACCGCGCCGACGATGCCGGTGGCGGTGGCGAACAGCGTACAGGTCACGAGAGCCGCCACTGCCATGGATCCCGGCAGCCTGCGCGTGGCGATGTAGAGGGTCGAGAACAGCCTGTCGACGATGTTGGAGCGCTCCACGATGTAGCCCATGAACAGGAATAGCGGGATAGCGGTGAGCACATCGTTCTGGATGACCGAATAGGTCTGGTTGACGAACAGGTCGAAGATACGGTTGTTGAAGAAACCGCCGATCCAGCTTTCCAGTTGCGTGTAGGTGTCGGCACCGGATTCGACGGCGCGGTTGTAGGCGCGCCACATGCGGCCGATATCGTAATAGGCGTAGTATCCGAAGCCGACGCCCAGCGCCATCAGCGTGAAGGCGACCGGAAAGCCGAGGAAGATGGCGAGTATCAGGATAAGCAGCATCCCGACAGCGATATGTGCGTCCGTCATCGGCTGTCTCCATCCCGTTTTTCATCTGGCCGTCCCTCATGCGGCTGGACCAGGCCCGGCGGCAAATCGATAGCCTCCGAGCCGGATTTCAGCACATCGAGGCTCTTTGTCTCCAGGAGCACCTTGTCCAGTTCCTCGACATCTTCGGCCGCCTTTACCCACTCTCCGGTGCGGATGCAGACGATGCAGCGGAAGACCTGCGCGACGCCCTGCAGGAAAAGCAGGATGCCGGCCGCGACGATGACCGTCTTGAACTGGAAGATCGGCACGCCGGCCGGGCTGTTGGAGCTGACCTCCATGTAGCGCCAGCTCCGTTCGGCATATTTCCAGCCCGAGAAGATGAGCGCCGTCACCCCGGGGAAGAAGAAGATCAGATAGAGCACCAGCTCCAGCCACGCCTGGGTGCGCGGCTTCCACAGCCGGTAGATGAAGTCACCCCGCACATGCCCGTCGCGCGAAAGGGTGTAGGCGCCCGCCATCATGAACAGCGTGCCGTAGAGCATGTAGCTGAGGTCGAAGGCCCAGGAGGTCGGGGCGCGGAAGAAATAGCGCACCACCACCTCATAGCTCACGCCGAGCGTCATGATCATTACGCCCCACGCGAACACCTTGCCGAACCACGCCGACAGATCGTCGGCGAAAGAAATGTAGCGGAGCATCCGGAAATTCCTTGCGGTCGGGAAAGCGTTCCGGCGCCGGGACGCGGCGGCGGAACGCCTGAGCGGTGTCGATACCTGCCCCTAGAGCTTCAGCTTTCCGGGGAAGTAATGCTCATAGGCGAGCGCCAGATCGGCCGAGTTCATCAGCTCGTAGAACACCACGCGCTCCACCCATTCGCGCTGGCTGTCCAGCACGCGCTTCATGAACGGATCGGCCTCGAGCGTGGGGATGATCTTGTCCCATGCCTCGAGCTGAGCCGCCAGAATCTCCTCCGAGGTGCGATGGACCGTGACCCCGTGGTCGTTCTGGAGCTTGGCCAGGTCGCTCGAATAGTGATCCATTGCGAGCGCGGTGTTGGCCGTGCTGGCTGCCTCCACACTGTATTCGAGGATCGCCTGCAGGTCTTCCGGCAGGTCGTCGAACACGTCCTTGTTGAACAGGAACTCGAAGGACTCGCTCGCCTGATGGTAGGAGGACAGGATGTAGTTCTTGGCCACGTCCTGCGAGCCGAAGCGAATGTCCGACGAGGGGTTGTTGAACTCGAAAGCGTCGATGACGCCGCGCTCCATCGCCGGCACGATCTCGCCGCCCGGAAGCTGGGCGACGCTCATGCCCATGTGCTGCATGAGATCGGCCGCGAGGCCGACGGTCCGGTATTTCAGGCCGTTTATATCGCCAACTGTCCCCACCGGGTTCTTGAACCAGCCGAAGGGCTGGGCCGGCATCGGGAAGCCGTAGAAGCCATAGAGGTTGAGCCCCATGATCTCCTGGGTAAGCTCGCGGTAGAGATCCTTGCCGCCGCCCTGGTGGAACCAGGCCAGCATGGTGGTGGCGCTGCCGCCGAAAACCGGTCCCGTGCCGAACAGCGAGGCCGCCTTGTGCTTTCCATACCAGTAGACGGGAACCGTGTGGGCTGCGTCGATCACCCCGTCATTGACGGCATCGAGGACCTGGAATGCGCCGACCACGGCACCGGCGGGGAGCAGCTCGAACTTGATGCGGCCGCCGGACATCTTCTCGACGCGTTCGATATATTGCCGGGCGAAGTCCATCCAGATGTCGGATGCCGGCCACGATGTCTGCATTTTTATGGTCACTGGCGCCTGAGCCAGAACAGCCGGAGCTGCCAAGGCACTGGCGGCTGTGGCGCCCACCAGCGTGGATGCGCCCAGTAGTTCACGACGTGAAATCGCTTTCTTGGCCATAGTATTTCCTCCCAATATTATCGTATAGTTCACCTCTTGCATTTTATTATAAGCTCTGCCGGACACTCAAATAAAACTGTCGTGTCAAACGGCTTGCACAGCCATGCGGATGTGCAGCAAAGCCTTATTTTTAGACATCCTGTTCAAGGATCAACTAGTTCCGCTTGGCTGTCAATAAACAGTGCGGTGGAAAATGCCTGCAACTGAAAGGGCTTGGAACGAGAAGCCTGCTTCCGTGCCGCCGAGAGCCGCTTGCGGGATCGACCTCGGGGCGTGCTGAAAGTGATGCGCATCCGCCCAAACAGATGGTCGAACAATCGGATCGGGCAGGACTATCGGCGCATCAGGCGGCGGTGAAGCCTGACTTGCTCGGCAGAGGCAATCGATATTCAGAGTTTAGCCGTGCTCCCGGCGGTGTAGTGTTCCCGCTTGCGCTCGTACATCAGAATATCCGCCCGCTTGGCGACGGATTCGAGCTTTTCGCCCGGAAGGCTGGTGGCCGAGCCTATGGAAAGCTCCAGCTTCAGTTGCGAATAATACTGGTTGTTGATTTCCACCAGCCGCTGAATTTCCTCGACCATGTTTTCGGCGCCGCGCTCGTCCACATAAGGCAGGACCACCGCGAACTCGTCGCCGCCGATGCGCGCGGCATGGCCTGGTTGCTCCACCGCCTCGTTGAGCACTTCGCCGATGCGTCGCAGCAATCCGTCGCCGGTGGCATGTCCCCACTGATCGTTGGCCGCCTTGAGGCCGTTGAGGTCGATGATGATGATCGATACCGGTGTGTCGCCCTTGCGCTCCAGTCGGTTGAGTTCATCGACATAGTAGGCGCGGTTGTGGAGCTTGGTCAGCACATCGTGCTTGCCGAGATATTCCAGATAGGCCTCGGCCTTCTTGCGCGCGGTGATGTCCGTCAGCGCGACCTGCACCAGCGACCAGTCGTTTTCATGGCCCGGCAGAACCGAGAATTGCAGAAGCACATGGCGTTCGGATCCATCAAGCGCGTAATTCACCACTTCGCGGCGCTGGAAAAGAACACCGTTCCAAAGGTCGACAAGCTGCTCGCGGAAGCTCGCTGCCATCTCTTCCTTGAAGATGTGCGGCAGGTTCTGCAGCAGGGTCTTCTTGTCCGGCGCGAGGAAAAGGGCCAGCGTTTCGTTGTTGATGTCGAGCACACGAATTTCGCTGAGGCACTGTCGGACGAATTCCGGGTGCACATCGGTGAAAACGCGAAAATCGAGGATGCCGCGCTGGCGCACGTCGTCCATCAACTGCTTTATCCGGCTGAAATCCTCCACCCATAGCGAGACGGGCGAATGCTCGAAAAGACCTTCGGCATATTGCTTGTGGCGATCCTGTTCACGTCGCGCGTCCTCACGCGCGGTCACATCTTCGATGGAGAGTAGAACCCGATCCCAGCTATCCTCGTGGCCGGGAAGAATCCGGCCCTTGAGCTGGATATCGATCCGCCTGCCGTTGAGCGAATAGTTTATCGTATCGCTATAGAATGTCAGGGACCCGTTCCAGAGCTGGACCATTTCATCGATATGCGGCTCCTGCATGTCGTCGCGGAAAATGCGTTCCAGATTGGCGACCAGGTGATTGACGTCATCGGCCTCGAACAATGAAAGCGTCCTGTGATTGACCTTCAGAACGCGGATCTGGCTTGTGCAGAGACGAAGACGGCTGGTGTCTTCCATCAGGAAGGCTTTCAGGTCCGAAATCCCCTGCGCGCGCCAGGCATCGAACTGTTCGCGCAAGCCGCTATAGTCCTCGAGCCATAGGGAAATCGGCGCCAGTTCGAATATGTTGGCGCTGTCGCTCAAGGCAGTCTCGATATCCATAGGGTCTCCGCTCTTACTCTGTGCTGCCGACCGCGCCGCGATAGGGAAGGTCGCAGCACCTTATATTGCGAGACATTGAGAGAAGATAGCAGCCTTATACCAAGCTTGTCAGACTTTGATTTTGCTGGGATTTTTGATTTTCTTGGAGCCTGTAAAGACCGCTCGCGGCAGTCTGCCTGCGAGGCAAGCCGCCCGGCCGGCCCGCGAAACCTGGATGCCCAACCATCCTCTTAAAACTTGATTAATATAATCAAGTTATTTATAAGCGACGTCCGAACATCGCCGCTTTGGCTTCAACTTGTCGCAGATCAGCCTGTAAACGGCCAGCCAATGGACAATCTGATACCTGAACAGGGAATGACCCTGAACGATCTTGTCCGGCTCGGAGCGGAGCTTGCGCTGGGTGTGGAGCCGGTCGGCATCCCGCCTCAGGTTCTGGAGACGCCGATCTACAAAGGCAGGCTGCTGGCGTTCGAGGTGCAGCCCGGCCTGATGCTGAGCGCCAGCGACGTCACCTATATCTGCAATCAGAACTTCGCGGTCGAGATGGAGCCGGCTCTCGTCTGCGGCATTATGCTGACGGGTTCTCCGGTGGCTTCCGATGTGGAGGGTTACGGGCGATTCGTCCGCTATCCGCATCAGGTGTCGCTGATGGGTTTTGACTCGCCGGTTCGGTATTCCACACCGCTCCGGCAGGGCGAACGTTTCCGCTCGACGGGGTTCGTGCTGCGGCCGCCGTTCTTCGACCGGTTTGCCGATGACGTTGCCAACGACGGTTTGGCAGCGCTTCGCGAACTGGTGGAAGGTGGCTTCCGCACGGCGATCATCACCCATTCGCCCTGCATCACCGAAATCGCAAGATCGTGCCTCGAGCATCCTTATACGGGACAGTTGGAAAAGCTGTTTCTGGAAAGCAAGGCACTGGCCTTCGTCATCGAGGCGGCGCAGGCGCTGAAGGACGAGCGCCGCCTTGTCGCCCTTCTGGGTCGCCGGGAATATGATCGCGTGATGTATGCACGCGAAATCCTTGACGCGGATCTCGTCGGTACGCCCACCACCATGGAATTGTCCCGCCGCGTGGGCATCAACGTCACGACCCTGCAGGCGAATTTCAAGACTGTATTCGGCAAGACCATCTTTGCCCATGTACGCGAGCAGCGGCTGATGATGGCAAGGGTTCTGCTTCAGGAACACAGGCTGTCCGTCGCCGAGGCTGGACGCCGGGTGGGCTTCTCCCGGGCATCCGCCTTCAGTGCCGCCTACAGGAAGCATTTCGGCCACCCGCCGCGCTTGGAATTTCCGCGAACCCGCCGGACGCATCCGATCTGACGGCCGCGCCATCTATTGGGTCTCGCGAATGTTTGCCTGCGTTTCACGAAAGTTGAGCGCTGGCATCAGGAATAGGCCCGCCGGTATTCATAGCGCCTGTTCGGAAACTCGGGGCATCTGCATGAATACCACCTCGCGCGTGCGTTTGATCTCCACCACGGCGCTAGCCTTGCTGGGAGCCGGTCTGCCTGCCCAGTCGGTGTTCGCGCAATCCGCCGACGAGCCCTTGGTTCTCGCGCCGGTGGTCATCACCGCAACCAAGCGTCCGCAGGACGATGCGAAGCTTCCGGTGGCGACCACAATTCTGGATCAGGGCAATGTGCCCCCTGCGTCGCTCGATCCGATCGCCGACGTCGCGCGGCAGACGCCCGGCACCAATTTCATGGATTTCGGCCGGTTCGGCGAGAGCTACATGACCATGCGCGGTCTCAGCACGCTGGGCACGGCGATGAACTCGCTCGACAGCGTGATCGGCATTTCCGTCGACGGCGTGCCGACCACGCTGTCCGCCATCGGCGCTCCCTTCCTCGATATGGAGCGGGTCGAGGTGCTGAAAGGCCCGCAGGGCACCACTTTCGGCCGCAACGCCTTCGCCGGCGCCATCAATGTGGTGAGCCGGTCGGCCGACGGCACGCGCGAAACCATTCTCAGCAGCGAAGTGGGCTCGGATGGCCACGCCTTCATCGAAGGCACCACCGGCGGCTGGCTGCTGGAGAACGTGCTGGCCGGTCGCGGCACGCTGCGGTTCCAGAATTTTGATGGGGACGTCTCCAATCCCATTTCCGGCAAGGAGGAAGGGGGCGCGAAGCTGGGTGCGGGCAAGGGGTCGCTCCGCTACACGCCGGACGATACGCTCACCATCGACATCACCGGAGGCTTCTCGAAGGAAACGCGGCACAACCCCGCCTTCCTGCTGCTGGAATCGCCCGACTTTCCGCAAAGCGGCGCGGATGTGCAGCCGGAGAACCGTCAGCAGATCGCCAACGGCTCCATCAAGGTCGCCAAGGAGTTCGATCCGTTTATCCTGACGTCGACGACCAGCTATCAGGACGTGAAGCTGCACAATTCGGGCGATTTCACGGACGCCTTCATTTTCAGCCGGGTGACCGGCCTGCCGATCTTCTTCTTCAACGATCCCGACGCCGAGAAGGTGAATTTCGACGACCGTGAGCGCATCTTCAATCAAGAGGTTCGCCTCAACTCGCATGAGGATTCTGCGATCCAGTGGGTGGTCGGCGCAAGCTATTTCAGGTCGGATTACAAGAGCTACCGCATCCAGGATGTCGGCGCCTATGCGCCGACCATGAACGGCACCTTCGACAACCGCATCGACAGCCAGACGGTCGCGGCGTTCGCGGATGCCACCGCCCCGCTGGGGCAGGGCTTCAGCGTGTCCGGCGGGTTGCGCGTGGCCTATGACCGCCAGACGCTTGACGCGCTCTATGTCACTAATGGTTTTCCCGGAACACTGCCGAGGTTCGAGCAGGACAAGAACTTCAGCGACACCTATGTGACGGGACGCCTTGCGCTTTCCTATGAGTGGAACGAGCGTGCGATGAGCTATGTCTCGGTCGCGCGCGGCTACTCTTCCGGCGGCTTTGAAAAGACCACGGCCTATGCCGCCTACGGGGTGCCTTCCGAGCCTTTCTTGCCCGCCACCTCCTGGACCTATGAGATCGGGACCAAGGCCGAGATTGCCGACGGGCTGCATGTCAGCGGCGCTATCTTCTACAACGACGTCAAGGACGGGCAGTTGGTGGGATTCGATCCGATCACCTTCCTGCCGTTCATGACCAACCAGAACTTCGAGAGCTACGGTGTCGAAGCCAATGTCGGTGCCACGCTCGCCGACGGGCTGGACCTGACCGTCGGCGGCGCGTTGATCAAGTCACGTCTCGTCGATGTGACGCTGGCGTCGCAAACGGCGGGCGCGCTCGCAGGCAACGAGGTGCCGCAGGTGCCGGCGTTCTCCGCCAATGTCGGCCTTTCTTATCGCTTTGCGGCGGATGCGGTTGGCCTGCCGGGAGAGTTCACCGTGCGCGGCAGCTACCAGTATGTCGGCACCCGCTATCCCGACATCCAGAACCTCACCAAGATGGACGCCTACCACATCGTTAACGCGGAGATCGGCTGGGAGAAGGACAACTTCCGTATCTATGCGTTCGGCCGCAATCTGCTCGACGAGCGCCCGCTGTCCTACGCCTTCAACTATTCGCCCCTCGGCCCGACTGGAGAGAGCGGAACCGCCGCCTATGTTGGGCGCGGCCGGGTGGTGGGCATCGGAACCTCGGTTCGCTGGTAGAGCCTCGTCACCGGTTTGTATGAACGCATGAAGCCCCTGTTTCGCAGCCGAACCTCAAAGTTGAGGAGCGGGCCATGAACGCGCGTTTCCAGCGAACCATGATGAAGGCCTTCGGGGCCACCGACCACATCATGACGGTGCTGTCGGTGACGGACCTGACGCCCGGCTACCGGCGCATCCGTTTTTCGGCCCCAACCATGATCGACGGTCGCGAGACGCCCACCGCCAGCTATGTGCGGCTGTGGGCGCCGGACCCGAACGATCCGGCCAAAGTGCACCAGCGCGGCTACACGCTGGTGGACCCGGATGCGGCGACCGGCGAGGTGACCTTCGATTTCGTGCTGCACCAGCCCATGGGGCCGGCTTCGGCCTGGGCGATGGCGGCTCGGCCCGGCGACACCATCGCCGCTTCCTACTACATGTTCCACAAGTTCGAGCCGCCGGAAAAGCCGCAGGGCTACCTGCTGATGGGCGACCCGGCCGCCATTCCGGCCATAAACGCCATCATCGAGGTGTTGCCGCCGGAAGCCGACGTCGTGGTGATCCTTCAGACGCATTCGCCGGAGGATCGCGATATTCCCGTCAGCCCGCATCCAGGCGCGGAAGTAATCTGGACCGGCCCCGGCACCGATGCGCTGGCCGAGGCGGTACCCGCGCGCGACTGGTCGAACTGGTATGCGTGGATCGCCGCGGAAAGCGCCGCGATCAAGATGTTGCGCGCGACGCTCAATCAGGCGCATGGCTTCCCGCTTGCCGATATCAAGCATGCCGCCTACTGGATCAAGGGCAAGGCCATGCGGCTGCGCAAGGAGAGCGGTGCGTCGGAGGGGGGAGATGTACCCCGTCGGCCAGCGCCAGCCGTGCCGGTGGACATGGCGGCGCGCGAAGGTGCCGCTCCGAAACCCCGCTGGCGCTCGCAGCGCGGGCAGGAGTTGCTGGAGTCCCTTCGCTGGAAATTGCGCGCCGCCGGCCTGTTGCAGGCCATCATCTCGCTGATGCAGCTTGCGCCCCTGGTGCTGCTGGCCGAACTCGGCCGCCGCCTGCTGGGCGGAGAGGCAAGGTGGGAGGCCCTCTCGCCGCTGATCGTCTGGGCCGTCATCCTCTATGGCGCGGCGGCCATGCTCTCGGCGGTGCTGATGCTGTGGCTCCATGTGGTCGATGCGCGTTTCGGCCATACGCTCAGGCAATCCATCGTCGCCAAGCTGGCGCGGCTGCCGCTCGGCTGGTTCACGGACCGCAACGCCGCAAGCGTCCAGCAGGCGGTGCAGGAGGATGCGGGACGGCTGCATTACATGGTCACCCATGCGGTGCCCGATGTCGTGGCCGGCATGGTCACGCCGGTCGCGGTCATCACCTATCTGTTCACCGTCGATGCCGCGCTTGCCGGCCTGCTGTTCCTGCCGCTCGTCGCCTTTGCCTTCCTGTTTGCGAACATGATGCGCGGCGTGGCCGACAAGCTGGTCGAATATGCGAACTGGACCAAGCGCGCCAATGCGGCGGCGGGCGCCTTCATCGACGCCTTGCCGGTGGTGCGCGTGTTCGGCGGCGATGGGCGCGCCCTGCGCTCCGTGCTGGAAGGGCAGGCCGCGTTCATCAACGGCTGGCAGAGGCCGATGGCGGGGCGCAAGATTGCCGCCCAGCTTGCCATCCAGCCGCCGGCTTTTCTGCTGCTGATCGTTACTGCCGGCTGCTGGCGCATCGTTTCCGGCCGCATGGACGCCGCCGATCTTCTGCCGTTCCTGTTTCTGGGCACGGCTTTCGGTGCGCAGATCACGTCGGTTCTCTACGGTTTCGTGCCGATGCGAGAGGCGAAGCAGGCAGCCCGGCGGATCGGCGACCTGCTGGAGGAAACCGAGCTCGACCGCAGCCGCTCGACAGGCGATGTTCCGCAACAACCGCTCGGCCTTCGCTTCGACGGCGTCAGCTTCGGCTACCGGCCCCGCAAGCCGGTGCTGAAGACCATCGACCTTACGCTGGCGCCCGGTACGCTCACCGCGCTGGTCGGCCCGAGCGGCGCGGGCAAGTCAACGCTGGCCGGTCTACCGGGCCGCTTCCATGACGTGACCGAAGGCGCGATCCGCCTGATCGCCGGCGACAGGGAAATCGATATCCGAGATGTGACGCCGGAGGCGTTGCAGCGCAGCGTCGGCTTCGTCTTTCAGGACGTGCGGCTGGTGAAAGGCTCGCTGAGGGAAAACATTGCGCTCGCCAGACCGGACGCTTCGATGGCCGAGATCGAGGACGCGGCCCGGGCCGCGCAGATCCATGAGCGGATTATGGCGGCGCCGCGCGGCTATGACAGCATGGTCGGTGATGAGATGCGCCTTTCTGGCGGTGAGGCACAGCGTCTGTCCATTGCCCGCGCGCTTCTCGCAGATCCGCCCATCCTCGTGCTCGACGAGGCGACGGCTTTCGCCGATCCCGAGTCCGAGCATCTGGTGCAGAAAGCACTTGGCGCGCTCATCGGCAGGCGCACAGTTCTGGTGGTCGCGCATCGCCTCCACACAATCGTCCATGCCGACTGCATCGCAGTCATGCAGGAAGGACGCATCGTCCAGCGCGGCCGCCATGAGGAACTTCTGGAACAGCCCGGTCTCTATCGCGATCTCTGGCAGGCCGGCGAAAGGAAGGGCTCATGACCGTCGCTTCCCTGTTCCCGCCGCAGGCACGCGCGCGCCTTCCGCTGTTCACGCTCCTTGGCCTGATCGCCGCAACGCTCAGGGCCGCATCCGCCCTGCTTCTGGTGCCTCTGCTCGGGGGATTGTTCTCGGCCGAGCCGCGCACCGCCTTGCCGTGGCTCGCCGCGCTCGCCGCATGCGTGGTGGCCGGCTGGCTGCTGGAACGGCGCATGGTCGTCAGTGCCTTCGATCTCGGCCTTGCCATGATGACGTCGATGAATGCGCGCCTCGTCGACCATCTGCTTTCCGTGCCGCTCGGCTGGTTCGGGTCCGAGGAGCAGACGAAGGCCCGGCGCGCGCTGGCAGGGGCAGTGCCGGAGCTGTTCGCCAGTTCGGTCAATCTGGGCACGCAGACCCTGATCTCGGTCGCGCTGCCGCCGGCCATCGCATTTGGCCTGCTGTTCGTCGCCTGGCCGCTTGGTGTCGCGGCGCTGGTCGCCGTGCCCTTGCTGTTCGGCGCGCTGCTGGCCGGCGGCCGTTTCCTGCGCCGCGCCGAAGCCGATTTCGCCGCCGCTTCGGGCGAGGCCGCCGCGCGCACCGATGAATTCGCGCGCGCCCAGCTCGTGCTGCGCGCCGCCGGCCGCACGGGCACAACCGGCACGCCGCTCGGGGGGGCCATCGAGGCGCAGAAAGCGACGGGCCTGCGCCTGATCTGGTTCACGATTCCCGGCACCCTGCTGTTCTCGCTGGCGATGCAGGCAACGCTGCTTGCCATGATCGCCATCCTCACCTTCATGTATGCGCAGGGCAGCATGGACGCCGCCCGAACCGTGGCGCTGATCGTGGTGGTGCTGCGTTTCCTCGAACCGCTGAACACGCTGTCGGAGCTGTTTCCGGCGCTGGAATCCACCCATGCGGCGGCGCAGCGCACGCTTGCCATTCTTGACGTTCCGGCTCTGGCCAGGCCGCAGCAGGATGCGCAGCCGCAAGCGCCGGCCATCGAATTCCGCAATGTGCATTTCCATGCCAATGGGAACGATATTCTCGACGGCGTGTCCTTCACCGTGCCGGAAGGCCGGATGACGGCTCTGGTCGGCCCGTCCGGCTCGGGCAAAAGCACCATCCTGTCGCTGATCGCGCGCATGCACGACGTCACCACGGGCGAGGTCCGTGTCGGGGGACACGATGTCAGGGCGTATGAGCCATCGACGCTGATGGACCAGCTTTCCATCGTGTTCCAGAACGTCCAGCTGTTCGAGGGCGGCATTGCCGAGAACATCCGCCTTGCCCGCCCCGGCGCAACCGAGGCGGAGTTCGTGGAGGCGGCAAAAGCCGCCTGTGTCGACGAAATCGTCGATCGGCTGGGAAGCTGGGACGCGCCCGTCGGCGAAGGCGGCGGCAACCTTTCCGGCGGCGAGCGCCAGCGCGTCAGCATAGCGCGCGCGCTCCTGAAGAACGCGCCGATCCTGCTTCTGGACGAAGCCACCAGCGGTCTCGACACCATGAACGAGGTGGCGGTGGCGACCGCGCTCAGCCGCTTCGGCCATCACACCGTGCTGGTGGTGGCGCACCGGCTGGAGACGATCGCCCGCGCCGATCGCGTCATCTTCGTCGAAAACGGGCGCATCGTCGAGGCCGGCGAACGCGAAGCGCTGATTGCGGCCGGCGGTCGCTTCGCCGCTTACTGGAACCATCGCCGTGACGCCCGGGACTGGACGTTTAAGCCTTAGGGTTTCCCGAGGCGCTGCCTTCTTCTGTTCAACGAGACGGATGGGGCGCTATTGCACGAAAAAGTCTTCTATCCTTGTCGCAGTCTGTTTCAACAGCGGCAGGAAATCACGCTTCATTTCGGCGACGGAATGACGTGCGGACTGGGTCGAGACGTTGATGGCCGCGACGAGGGCGCCGGAGCGGTCGCGCAGCGGCACCGCAATCGAGCGCAGGCCGATTTCCAGTTCCTCGTCGACAATCGCATAGCCTTCCCGGCGCGCTGCGGCGACCATTTCGGCAACGCGTGTCGAATCCGTTACAGTCTTGTCCGTTCTGGGCGCCAGCACAGCGCGTGCGAGCAATGCTTTCACCTCCGCGGGCTTCTGTCCCGACAGCAGTACGCGTCCCATGGCCGTACAATAGGCCGGCAGATGCGAACCAACCTGCAGTTCCAGATTGATGATGCGCGGGCCGGCAACGCGGGCGACATAGACGACATCATCGCCGGACAGGACGGTGGCGGAGCAGGATTCCTGCAAGGCTGCGGCAGTGTCGCGCATGAAGGGCTCGGCAAAGGCCCATAGCGACTTGCCCTGCAACCAGGTGCGTGCCACCGACAGGAGGCGCGGCGAGAGCGCGAACTGGCGCCCGGTCTGCGTGGCATAGCCGGTCGCGACCAGCGTCAGCAGAAACCGGCGTGCCCCGGCCCGTGTCAGCCCGGCCTTTTCGGCCGTTTCGGTGAGCGTCAGCCCTCCAGAATGTTCAGCGAGGATTTCCATGACGCCGAGCCCGCGTTCCAGCGAGTTCACATGGTCGCGTGCGGTTGCTTCATCAGACATGGGCAATGCTTCCTGAGGCGCGACCGCGGGCCGCGCCGAGGGTTGACTCTCAGGCGATATCTATGCACAAAGTATTACATATAAAACAAATGTTCGCAATACGAACTTTCTAGGTGCGGTGCAGGATTGGCGAATGGGCCAGTCGCAAGTGGTGTCCCGCTGCGGTCGGCAGGGCCACCAGTCAGAAAGGGTGAGGTCGACGATGAACAAAATCAGTCCGAACCTTGAGGATGCGGTTGCCGACATCCGGGACGGTATGGTGGTGATGATTGGCGGCTTCGGCGGTTCGGGCGCACCGATCGAGCTCATCCATGCACTGGTCGAGCGATACAGGAAGACCGGATCGCCGAACGCATTGACCGTCGTGAACAACAATGCTGGAAACGGTGCCATCGGTATCGCGGCAATGATCTATGCCGGCATGGTCGCCAGGATGATCTGCTCGTTTCCGCGCTCGAGCGATCCGAAGGCGTTCACCGACAAGTACCTCGCTGGCGAGATTGGGCTGGAACTGGTGCCGCAGGGCACGCTGGCCGAGCGCATCCGGGCCGGCGGCGCGGGCATTCCCGCCTTCTACACCCCGACAAGCTACGGCACGCAGGTCGCCGAGGGCAAGCCGGTCGCCGAGTTCGACGGGAGGAAATACGTCCAGGAGCGCTGGCTCAAGGCCGATGTCGCCTTAGTCAAGGCTGAGCTGGCCGACCGCAAGGGCAACCTCACCTACCACATGGCTGCGCGGAATTTTTCGCCGCTGATGGCGACCGCGGCCGCAACCACCATCGTGCAAGCGCGGCAGATCGTGGAGCCGGGCGAAATCGATCCCGAGCATGTCATAACGCCGGGCATATTCGTCGACCGGATCGTGGAAGTGCCCGATCCGAAGCAGGAAGAGGCCCTGTTGCGCGAAGGAGCCCAAGGATGAGTGTAAAGCTGACGAATGCGCAGATCGCATGGCGCGCGGCGCAGGACATTCCTGACGGCGCCTATGTGAACCTCGGCATCGGTTTTCCCGAGATGGTCGCCAAGTTCAAGCCGGAAGGCCGCGAGGTGATCTACCACACCGAGAACGGTATCCTTGATTTCGGCGAGGCGCCGCCCGTCGGCGAGGAGGACTGGGACCTCATCAATGCCGGCAAGAAGGCCGTCACGCTCAATCCGGGTGCCTCCTTCTTCCATCACGCCGACAGCTTTGCCATGGTGCGCGGCGGCCATCTGGATGTCGCCATCCTTGGCGCCTACAAGATTGCCGAAAATGGCGACCTGGCCAATTGGAGCACCGGACCGGGTTCGGTGCCGGCTGTCGGCGGAGCCATGGACCTGGTGCACGGCGCCAGGCGGGTCTGCGTCATCACCGATCACACCACCAAGGACGGGAGGCCGAAGCTGCTGAAGCGCTGCCGTCTGCCCCTGACCGGGGTCGGCTGCGTGACGACCGTCTACACCAGCCTTGCCGTCATCGACATCGTTGCGTCGCGCTTTGTTCTGCGCGAAAAGCTTGCCGGCATCAGCTTCGACGAATTGCAGGCGCTGACCGAAGCCGAACTGGTGGTCGAAGGTGCCGTCAAAGATCTGATCGTTCCGGAGGTCTGAAATGCCCGATGCCTTTATCTGCGATTATATCCGCACGCCCATCGGCCGCTTCGGCGGACAGCTCGCGGCCGTCCGCGCCGACGATCTCGGCGCGGTGCCGCTGAAGGCGCTGATGGAGCGCAACGCGAATGTCGACTGGGAAGCGGTCGACGACGTCCTCTATGGCTGCGCCAACCAGGCCGGGGAGGACAACCGCAATGTGGCGCGCATGGCGCTGCTGCTGGCCGGCCTGCCGAATGTGGTGCCCGGTGCCACCATCAACCGGTTGTGCGGATCCGGCATGGATGCGGTGATGAGTGCCGCCCGCGCCATCAAGGCCGGCGAGGCTGAACTGATGATCGCCGGCGGTGTGGAATCGATGAGCCGTGCGCCCTTCGTCATGCCCAAGGCCGAGACGGCCTTCTCGCGCCATGCCGAGATCCACGATACCACCATCGGCTGGCGCTTCGTCAACCCGCTGATGAAGAAGCAGTATGGTATCGATTCCATGCCGGAGACGGCCGAGAACGTGGCCGAGGACTTTGCTGTCAGCCGCGCTGATCAGGACGCCTTCGCCGCCCGCAGCCAGGCGAAGGCCATTGCCGCGCAGGAGAACGGCAGGCTGGCGCAGGAAATCGTGCCGGTGACCATTGCGCAGCGCAAGGGCGATCCTGTCGTCGTGTCGAAGGACGAGCATCCGCGCGCCGGCACTACTGCCGAGACGCTGGCCAGACTGCCGACGCCGTTCAGGAAGGAGGGCGGTACGGTGACGGCCGGTAACGCCTCGGGCGTCAATGACGGCGCTGCCGCATTGATCGTGGCTTCGGAAGCGGCCGCGAAGAAATATGGCCTGACGCCGATTGCCCGCATCCTCGGCGGCGCGACCGCCGGTGTCGCTCCGCGCATCATGGGCATCGGCCCGGCACCGGCAACGCAGAAGCTGTGCGCGCGGCTGGGTATCGCACCGTCCGCCTTCGATATCATCGAACTCAACGAAGCTTTCGCCTCCCAGGGCATCGCCGTGCTCCGCACCCTCGGGATTCCCGAGGGTGCGGAGCATGTGAACCCGAATGGCGGGGCGATTGCGCTCGGCCATCCGCTCGGCATGTCGGGGGCGCGCATCACCGGCACCGCCGCGCTGGAGCTGAAGCTGCAGGGTGGCAAGCTGGCGCTTGCCACCATGTGCATCGGTGTCGGCCAAGGCATCGCCGTTGCGCTGGAGCGCGTCTGAGATAAATCCGGGGGAGGCTGGGCAACGCACGTGCCGCGCACCTTGAAGTGTCGAGGCCGTCACGGGCGATCTTCTCCGGCGGATATTGTCTATCCGCCCAGCGTCATCATCGTTTCTGATTGCCTCCGGACAGCCTCGATCACGGTTTCAACATCCATCGCATCTTCCTTCACGAAGTTCATGAACGACATGTTCATGGTGTTGAACAGGATGCGCCCGGTGACCTCGACATCGATGGCACCGCCGATGGAGCCTTGCCGTTTAAGCTTGGCCAGAAGCCGGCAAACCTGCTGGCAAAGCTTTTCGTCAAGTTGGCCGTAGTGACGACCCAGCCGCGATTCCGGATGCAAGATCGACATCGACATGGCGGCGCGCCACATCTCCTTGCTGAGGTAATGCAGGGAGTGCCGCAGATAGATGTCGAACAGCGCATCGACCGCATCGGCCGCCCGGGCGGGCGGCCTGGTAAGGACGCTCTCGCCCGCGCTGATGACCTCGTTCACCTCCAGGGAGACGACGGCGATCAGCACGTCGCCCTTGCTTTCGTAGTAGTTGTAGATGGTGCCGACCGAGACGCCGGCCTGCTCGGCGATGGTCTCGATCTTCACGCCCTCGAAGCCGAATTCGCGAAACAGCCGCGCTGCCGCCTCGACGATACGGCGGTCCCTGTCGATCTTCTGCCTTTGCCTCAATCCGGTCATCGCCGGGTAAATATGAATTGACTCATTTTTGAAGGCAATTCATATTTTTTCAGGATGCGATTTCGGAAATTGGACAGGGAGGAACCGATGTCTAACGAACGATCTTCATTCGCGGCCGGATGGGGCATGCTTGCCTTTTCGGTTTCCGTCCTGGCGTTTTCGCCGGCCCAGGCGGCGGAGGAGCTCAATGCTCTTGTATGGTGCGACAACACCGATCCGGCCCTCATCGAGCCTTTCGAAAAGGCCAACGACGCCAAGGTCAACCTCAAGGTCTACGAGGGAACCGGTGCCGGGCTTTCAATTCTCGACCAGTCGCAACCGGGCGATTGGGACGTGATGGTCATCGATTCCATCGACGTGCAGCGTATCGCCCAGGAGCGTTTCCTGCCGCTTGCCGACGACAGCCTGCCGCTCGCCGACCAGTTCGCCGAAGTGCGCATGGACGACATTCTGGTGCTCGACGGCAAGCGCTACGCGGTGACGGAGAAATGGGGCTTCAACGCCATCTCCTACAACAGTAAGGCATTCTCGGCCGAAGATGTCTCGACGCTGGAGAAGCTCACCGATCCCAAGTTCAAGGGTCGCATTGCCATCTACGACTATTACCTGCCGGTGCTCGGCATGGCCTCGGTGGCGACCGGCACACCGACCAAAGATCTCAGTGAAGCAACGTTGGCTCCGGTCAAGGACCTGATGCTGAAGCTCAAGGCCAATTCCAAGCTGGTCGGCGAGGTTTCGGCAAGCCAGACCGCGCTTGCCACCGGTGAGGTGGACGTCGTGGTCGGCGCCGGCGAATGGGTGACGGCCGGCCTGCATGCCGAAAACCCGGATCTCGATTTCGTCATCCCCGAGGAAGGCGGCATCCTGTGGACGCAGTCGCTGGCCATCCTCAAGGACAGCAAGAAGGCCGATCTGGCGCTGAAGTTTGTCCAGCATGTGCTGAGCCCCGAAGGGCAGGCGGCGCTTGCCACGTCGTCCTGTTACTGGGGCATGCCGGCACAGAAGAATGCGGCGCTGAACGACGAGCAGAAGGCGACGCTCAAATTCTCGTCGGAGCAGCAGGCGAAGGATCTGGCGGCTTCGAACCGCTATCCCGCCCCTGACGCGGATCTAGACAAGAAGATGCAGGATCTGTGGAACGACGTGCTGCAGGCCAACTGAGGCAGGCACGGTTTCCGGCGCACCTTCGCGGCAGGAGCATCTTCCTGCCGCGGGCATCCTGATACAATCTTTTGTCGAGGTCACGAGACTGCGATGACCGGTTCCAAGATCAACTGGCACATGGTTTTGCTGGTCGGCCCGGCGGTACTGTTCACGGCGCTGTTTTTTCTGGTTCCGCTGATTGCGATGGCCGTCGCCTCCTTTACCGGCGGCGGCGGGCTTTCGCTCGACAACTACCGGCACTTCCTGACCCAGCCGAGCTATATACGGGCGCTGGTCAACTCGCTGGAGGTGACGCTGGTGGTTACGGGCATATCCGTGGTGGTTGCCTATCCGCTGGCCTGGGTGCTGGCCGAGCGCGTGCCGGAGCGCTGGCAGCGGGTGGCACTTATGCTGACCATCCTGCCGTTCTGGACCTCCTATGTGGTGCGCTCCTATAGCTGGCTGCTGCTTCTGGCCGAGCGTGGCGTCGTCAACCGGGCACTGCTGGCGAGCGGCCTGCTCGACCAGCCGCTGCAACTGGCCAATACCCGCACCGCGACGGTGATCGGCTTCGTCCATTTCTTCATCATGCTGTTGACGCTCACCATCTATGCCAATTTCCGGCAATTGAGCCCAAGCTACCGCAAGGCGGCGGCCGATCTCGGCGCCAGCGGTTTGCAGACTTTCCTGCATGTCGTGCTGCCGCTGACGCTGCCCGGCATCATAGTCGGGGCGTTCCTGGCCTTCGTGCTGGCGATAGGCGATTATGTGACGCCGCAACTGTTGGGCGGTTCGAACGAACTGTTGATGCCGCAACTCATCATCCAGCAGATCGGCCGACGTGCCGACCTGCCGCTGGCCGCCGCTTTGTCGCTGATCCTGATGATCGTCATCTCCATCGTCTATCTCGCCTGCGCGCGCTGGCTCAAGCTGGAGCGGACATGACGCCATGAAGCGCTTCCTCGACCTGATCGCCGGCCTCTATGCGCTTGTCGCCTACGGCTTCATCTACCTGCCGATCGTGGTGCTGGTGCTGTTCTCCTTCCAAGCCAGCCGCTTCCCGCTGCCGCCTTTCACCGGGCCGTCGCTGCGTTGGTACGGTGAGGTGCTGGGCGATTCCAAATTCACCGGCGCGATGGTCAACTCGGTTGTCGTCGGCGTGGTCTCCTCGGCGGTCGCTGTGCTGCTCGGCTTCCTTGCCGCCTATGGCTGCGCACGCATGAGAGGCCGCTTCGGCGGGGCGATCCGCGCCCTTTTGATCGCGCCGCTGTCGGTCAGTTATCTCATCATCGGCATGGGATTGGTGGTGCTGTTCAATTGGGCCGGCGTGCCCAAATCGCTGTTAGCGGTCGGTATCGGCCATGTGGTGATCAACCTGCCGCTGTGCTTCGCCATCCTCTACAACCAGATGAGCGATAACATCATCCGGCTGGAGCAGGCTGCCCGCGACCTTGGCGCACGTGAATGGCAGGTGCTGTCGCTGGTTGTCGCGCCGGTTCTGTGGCCGGCGCTGCTGGCGAGCTTCGTCCTGTCGCTCACCCTGTCGTGGGACGAGTTCCTGATCGCCTTCCTGCTCACCCGCTTCGAGACGACGTTGCCGGTCGAGATATGGACGCTGCTGCGCTCCGGCCTCAACCCCAAGGCAAACGCCATCGGAGCGGTGGTGTTCGGCGTCTCGATTCTAATGGTCGTGCTGGCCGAACTGGCGATCTTCGGCAAAGGAAAGAAGAAATCATGAGCGCCCCGGTCGTCTCGATCCGCAATCTGTCCCATGCCTTCGGCGCGCTGACGGTGCTGCATGAGCTATCGCTCGACATCCAGCCCGGCGAATATGTCGTGCTGCTGGGCCCGTCTGGCTCAGGCAAGACCACGCTTTTGTCCATCCTGGGCGGCTTCCTGCAACCGACGAACGGTGCAGTGCTGATCGATGGCCGGGATTGCACCCATATGCCGCCGGCCAAGCGCCCGACCACCACCGTGTTTCAGGACTATGCCTTGTTTCCGCATATGAGCGTCGGTGCCAATGTCGCCTTCGGCCTGCGCATGAACGGCGTGGCGAAAGCCGAGCGCCAGCGATTGGCCCGCGAAACGCTGGCGCTGGTCGGACTGGAGCAAGTGCTGGACAAGAGGCCGCATCAATTGTCCGGAGGCCAGCGTCAGCGCGTCGCGCTGGCCCGCGCGCTGGTGATGAAGCCGAGGCTTCTGCTGCTCGACGAGCCTCTGGGGGCGCTCGACCTCGGGCTGCGCCGGCAGATGCAGGAAGAGCTGAAGGCGATCCAGAAGCGGGTCGGCACCGCCTTCGTCCACGTCACCCACGATCAGGAGGAAGCCATGGCGCTGGCCGACCTGCTACTGGTCATGCAGGATGGCCGTATCGTCGACCAGGGAAACCCTGAACGCGTCTATACACAGCCCTCCACCCGTTTCAGCGCCACATTCATGGGCGAGAACACGCTTATCGACGCCGAGGTGACCGAGATATCGGGCACGACCGCGACCTTGCGCACGGCGCTCGGCACGCTGGCGTTCGACCGGCCGGGCATCCGCAAGGGCAAGGCGACCCTGACCGTGCGACCCGAGAACTTAAGGCTGGGAACCGCGCCATCGGGTCGTGTCTCGCTCGGCTCCGGCGAGGTCGCAGAAAGCGTGTTCCAAGGCAGCTATCGCAAGGCAGTGGTGCGAACAGGAAGCGGCGGGGATATCCTGCTGAAACTTCCTGTCGACATGCCGGTCAGGATCGGCGAGCGTGTCGAAGTGCATGCCGAGCCGCGTCACATCGGCCTGCTGCAGGAATAGGGACATCATGGCCGTGATCGCACAGAAGGACTGGTATGAGGTCGTCCGGTTCGCGGATGGCATAAGCCTGATCCACGAGCCCTGGATCAAGCCCTTCTTCCGCTGCAACATGTGGCACGTCAGCGGCCGCGACTTCGATCTTCTGGTCGATACCGGCCTCGGGCATTTTTCGTTGCGCGCCAATGTGCCGATGCTGCGGGGCGAAAAGCCGCTGGTCTGCGTGGCCAGCCATGCGCATTTCGATCATATCGGCAGCCACCACGAATTCGAGGAGCGCTGGATTCACGCCGCCGAAGCGGAAATCCTTGCCGATCCGAGACCGGAATGGACGCTGGCTGCCGGTTATGCGGACGAGGCCATGTTCATCGCACCGCCTGAAGGATGGGATACGAATGCCTATCGCGTAAAACCGGCACCGGCGACGAAGCTGCTTGTCGACGGCGACACGATCGACCTCGGCGATCGGCGCCTTGTCGTCATCCATACGCCGGGGCATTCACCGGGTGGCATCGCTCTCTATGAAGAGGCGACCGGCACCTTGATCGCCGGCGACATCGTCTATGACGGGGAATTGGTGACGGATACCTTTCATTCCGATCTCAACGACTACCGCCGTTCATTGGAACGGCTTATGCGTCTGCCGGTGACAATCGTGCATGGCGGGCATTTCGCCAGTTTTGGCAGGGCACGCCTCCGGCAGATAGCCGGTGCGTTTCTTTCACTGCACTGAAGATCATCGACAGCGGCTACGCACAGCGTTGAATATGGTGTTCAATCAGGGAAAGCAGCCTCTGATTGTCCACGGTTTGCAGGATGTGAACCGGCGCACCCTGCGGTGCCGACACCCCGACATCGAGCCGCAGGTTATCGCGCCCGTAGCGGCAGGTCATACCACGAGCTACGCCTTCCAACGCGACGTCCACAAAGTCGTCGATTCCGGTGGTCAATGAGGGATCGAGCAGCCAGGCGATGGTCAAGGCATCATGGATCCAGCATCCCGGCAAATTGCGGGTGCGCATGGAGTAATCGATCCATGGCCGCATGGTTTGCTCCAGATAGCTGCCGAGAACGCTCTTATACTGGGTGAGCCGGTCGAGATCGGCGTGCACCATCTGGGTTTGCGTCGTCACGTCCATGGGCACCAGGGTGATGGGCGCGCCGCTGGTCAACACCGCATGCGCCGCCTCGGGATCGATGCCGAAGTTGGTGTCCTTGAGATAACCGGGAACGTGGAACGCGCCGCCCATGATCACGATGCGCTTTACTGCGCCTATCATCTGCGGATAGAGCTGAAGCGCCAGTGCAACGTTGGTCAGCGGCCCGGTTGCCACCAACGTGATTTCGCCGGGGTTGTTGCAGATCAACTCGCCCATGGCGTAGGGGGCCATGGGCGCGGAACCGGGGCATGGCTGCGGCGCTTGAACATCGTCCCACAGCTTGTGCAACCCATGTCGATCGACGCCATGATCGAGCCGTTCACGCCATGGCGCAGGGGGCTCCAGCAGCGCGCGGGATGCGCCGCGCCAGACCGGCAGTGACTTCTCCAACCGCCGCACCAGATCGCAAGCCACCGCATAACCGACTTCGCTCGGCGTGTTGCCGGCCACCGTCGTGATCATCTCCAATGAGATCTGCGGCGCGGCGAAGGCCAATGCCAGCGCCAGGCCGTCATCCACATTGGCACCGGCGATGCCGTTTCCCGGATCGCAGTCGATGATCACACGCATAGGTTCACTTTTGTCAGCTTGATGGTTCATGTCCAGAACAGCCGCACGACTCGCCCACCTGCAAATCGAACTTGAATTCGGTATGACGGATTTCCCCATCCCAGTTCTTCAGCATGTCGATTGCTGCACGGGCCATGTTCTCTATCGGCTGGCGCACGGCAGTCAGCGACGGAACGGTGTAGAGGGATTGCTCGGTGCTGTTAAAGCTGACCAGGGCCAGATCCTGCGGCACCCGTAACCCATGTTCCGCCAGCGCACGCAGGCAGCCTATCGCCTGCTGCTCGTTGGTGGCGAAAAGGGCGCGCGGCATGGGGCCGGCCAACATGCGGCGGGCGGCCTCATAGCCACCCGCGCGGGTGTAGTCCGTGGAAAAGATCCACGCCGGATTCACTTCCTGCCGGTCCTCTTCCAATGCCTGTTGCCAGCCGCGAATACGATCCTGGGTATTGAGCATCTCGCGCGGGCCACAAATGATGCCGATACCCCGGTAGCCGTGCCCGGTAAGATGCCGGGTCACCTGATAGGCGGCTTGCTCTTCATTGACGTGGATCATGCTGACATCCAGCCCGAGGTTGACCTGGTCCAGCATGACGCACGGGGTGCCATTCGCCCGGATCAGGTCGATATAGGGATGACGGTCCACGCTGGTGTAGATCAGCCCGTCGACCTGGCGTTGCAGCAGGTTGTTGATCAGCTCGCGTTCGCGCTCGCGTTCGTCGCCCGAATCGCCCAGAAGCAGCACCTTGCCGTCGGCGAAGGCTTCCCGTTGCAGGGCATGGGCCATCGACGCAATAAACGGGTTGGCGATGTTGGGCACCACGAGGCCATAGGTCTGCGTGCTGCCCGAAGCCAGCGCCCGGGCGATGCCGTTGGGGCGGTAGCCGGTTTTCTTGATCGCCGCCAGCACCCGGTGCCGGGTGGCATCCGCCACCGGGCGTGGGCCGTTGTTGATGACATAGCTGACCACCGCCACCGACGTGCCGGCTTCCTTGGCGACTTCGGCACGTGTTATGCGCCGGGGAGGGGATCGGGTCATGGGCTGCTTGTCACATCAACGACGGAATCAAGGATTGCCGGACAGCATAAGACGTTGCGGCCCGAAAATCCTTGGCGGAAAACGGGCCGCTCCACGTCGAATTCCGATCAAATCGCGTCTTCAGGCAGGTTGAGATCCCTCCCGCGGGTCTCCGGCGCAAAGAAGGTGGTGACAAACCCGATCCCCGCCATCAGTGCGAAATAGGCAGCGATGGGCCACCAGTGGCCGGTGAACGACAAAAGGGCAGACGCCACCAGCGGCGCCGTGCCGCCCGAGAGGATGGAGCCCAATTCCTTGGCAAACGCCATCTTGGTATAGCGGTTGGTCACGCCGAACAGCTCCACGCCCCAGGCGGCCTGCACGCCGAAGATGCCCAGCGAGGCAAGCCCCATGCCGGTGATGATGGTCGGAATGACGATCCATGGCTCACGGCTGTCCAGCAGCATGAATGCCGGGAACGCGTAGATGATCAGCAGCAGGCAGAACCAGCGATAGACGATGCGGCGGCCGAAACGGTCCGAGAGCCAGCCGGCCAGCGGAATAATGGCGAACCCCAGGATCGAGGCGATGAATACCGCAACGGTCGGCACGGACTTGTCGACCATCAGCACCTTGGCCACGTATCCGATGATGAAGCCCTGGGCCAGGTAGGAAGGGCCGTTCTCGCCTATGCGCAGACCGACCATGATCCAGAATGCCCTGGTGCGCTGCCAGAAGCTGCGGGTGTCCTGTTTATGCGTTTCCTGCCCGCGCCTGAGCGCTTCCTCCCGTTCCGCCTGCAACTGGGCCTTCTGGCGTTCGAACACCGGCGTTTCGCGCATGTGACGGCGGATGAACAAGGCGGCCGCAGCAATCAGCATGCTGCCGAGGAACGGAATGCGCCAGCCCCAGCTCATGAGGCTCTCTTTGTCCATTTGCAGCACGATCAGCCACACCAGCGATGCCAACAGCGTTCCGCTGTTGGAGCCGAGGGCGATTATGGAGGAAACCAGTCCCCGGCGCTTTACCGGCGCGTATTCGCCCAACATGACGGTGCCACCGGAAAGCTCCGCGCCGGCACCCAATCCTTGGGCAAAGCGCAGGATAACCAGGCATGTCGGTGCCCAGACGCCGATCTGAGCGTAACTTGGAATCAGGCCGATCAGGGTGGTGGAAAGTCCCATCAGGGCGATGGTAGCGACCATAACCACCTTGCGGCCGTGGCGGTCGCCGATCCAGCCGAACAAAAGGGCACCGATGGGGCGGGCGACAAAGCCGACCGAATAGGCGGCGAAACTGGAAAGCAGCGCCATGACCGGCGTGGCTTCCGGGAAAAAGACGTCGCCGAAAATGATGCCGGCCGCCAGGCCATAAAGGGCAAAATCGGCGTATTCCATGGTGGTGCCCAACCAGCAGGAGAAGGTCGCGCGCCAAAAGTCACGGCGACCTTCCTGTGTGGACAGGCGCTCCTGCGCCGCATGGTGATCGTCTTGCAAGTCCATAGACGGAGAAAAGGTGCTCATCGGGCCTCCCTGGGATTGAGCTGCCGGTATCCGGCCCCTACCACGATTGCCCAGCCCAATATTCTACGCGCGTAGATTATTCAAGTTAAATATTGGCGGGCGGGATAGGCGAGCCCGCGCCTGCCGGAACGTGCGGCGTCGCCGGGTATTTCGTCGGGCCAGTGGCGCTCTGGAGGCAGAGCACCAAGTTGTGCCGATATCCGACCAAGGCATGGCCATTGGGGGCATCATCCAAAAGTCTGACCGCGATTCGTTTTGCGCATGCCCCGCGCCACACCTCCACAATTAGCTTGACTCAAAAGCTGATGGATGAATTAATAACTAACAGGGAGTTATTAATATGCATGCCGTCAGCGCCAACGACCTTCGCCGTTTTAATCGCAGCCGGGTTCTGACCGAGTTGATGCTGGGCGACGCGCGGTCCAGGCCGGAATTGGCCCAGCACCTGGGCCTCTCGCTGATGGCTGTCGTCAGGATCGTCAAGGAATTGCACGAAGTCGGGCTGATTGATGAGGGGGAGGGGCGCATGATCCGTTCCGAGTCGCCGGGCCGACCGGCGGCGGAGCTGCGCGTCAATTCGCGTGGCGGCTACGTGCTGGGATTCGTTATCAATGCTCTTGAGCAATCTGTTACGCTTTCCGACCTTTGCGGACGGCAGGTTGCCTGTGATGCGCTCAAGCACGTTACGGCACTGGACGGTGAAGGCACCGTACTCGAATTTATAGAGTGCGCGCGCCGGCAGATGCGTGCGGCCGGTGTGGATCCGTTACGGGTCCTGGGGGTCGGCATTGCCACAACCGGCCAAGTCGATCGCCAGCGGGGGGTACTCGTGGAGGCCCCTTATCTGGGGTGGGCGCAGATCGAGCTCGCTCGGGCCGTCGAGAGCTCGCTCGGAGTTCCCGCTGTCGTTGACGGTACCGCCAACACGCTGCTCGCTGCAGAATGGCGGGTCGCGGAAAAAAGCATGCAGGATGCTCTGCTCTTCCATATCGGGTTCGGCATCGGTTGCGGCGTTCTGATCGACGGGCGGATCGCAAAAGGAGCGACGTTGAATGTCGGGCAGTTCGGCCACGCTCCCATGGGCGACAAAAATCGTGTGTGCTCCTGCGGGTCGCGGGGCTGCCTCAATACAGTCGCATCCGGGTGGGCGGCGTTGGCCGATTTGGGCGAAATCCGCAGCCAAGTCGCGACCGCCGAGGAATTCCAGCGCTACCGCCCGCTTCTGACGGAGTTGCTCTCGCGTGCTGACGCCGGGGAGGAGACGGCGCATAAGGCACTTCGCGAGGCAGGACGGCGATTTGGTGAGGCGGTGAGGGTTCTCAAGGTTACGCTGGACCCGGCGCGGATCTTGCTGGCGGGCCCGGTCGGGAAGCACCCTGCTTTCCTGGAGGGGGCTCAAGACGGAGCCAGGGAAGATGCCGGTTCGCTTCTCGTCAGTTGCGAGATCGATCTTCGCAGCGCAGCCGCCTCGCTTGCTCTGGATGAATTTGTCCTGTCGTCGCGATTTCCGCTTGAACGTCTGAGGAGCGCTCGCCGCCGGGTGGCGGTACATTCTTCAGTCGCGAAGGCGCGATGAAGGCCCACTGCATAACGATTGGCGCGCCGTTTGATCAGTACGAGGGGTCTATCGACGATTATTGTTAGAATGCCGTCAATACAGCGGGAGAGTAGATGCGGATCACGTTGTCCAAAGTTGAAATAGAGAAATACGCTAACACCTACGACTACACGGAAGACGAGACGCTGTGTTTGCTAATGGGCGAAGCCCAGAAGCGCGGTTTTATGACGCGTAACGACCTTGAGGCGGTCGCGAAGTGGAAATGGCGCGGCGGTCGAACTCGCCAACTGGCAGCTGAGAATTCAGAGGAAGAAGTCCGTGAGATAACTCAGATCGCATTTGCAGCGAAGAGTGAACGATTGAGGATTGGCGCTCTACTGGCTTTGCGCGGTGTGCAGTGGCCCATGGCGAGTGTGATCCTGCATTTCGCTTTCCCCGATAAATACCCCATTCTTGATATACGGGCGATGAAATCGGTCGGCGGTTCCACATTCTATACCTTTGAGAAGTGGATCGCCTATACGGCACTCTGCCGGCAGAAGGCGACGGCTGAAAATGTTACGCTGCGCACTTTGGACTGAGCGCTGTGGAGTGCTGACAAAGCCCAGAATCCGAGAAGGCGGAAAACGCCACTGGCCCGTACATGACTTAGCGGGAGTTTGGGGGCTTTCAGCCGTTTTCGCCAGCTTCTATAGCAGCTTGCACCAGAGCGAAGAGCCGGTGATAAAGATAATCGACCTGGCTGTGACTGGTTATCGCTTCACGATCCGTTTCTGAATGACGAATGCGAAGCTGATTTCCGAGGTCAGTGAGCGCAACCGCATCTTGCTCCAGCGCTGCGCGAAGCCGAGGCGAATTGGGCCCGGATAACGAATCGAGCAGGGACGAAATACCAGCCTTCTTTGCCATTCCGTTTCGGGTCTTCAGGCGCTCCCAGGCATCCCACAAGGCTTCTAGAGATTCGCGCCGTATATCGAGGTCGGCATCGAGAAACTTGCGGCGCGACTTATCGAGCAGCTGATCAAGTTCAGAATCTCCAGTGCGGAAAGCGGCGCGGGAAAGAGTGTCGGCAAGTGCCAATGGCGCAAGACGAATGATCTCACCGCTCTCGCTGAGCTCAAAAACAAGGCCATTGCGGCGGAAGATGCGGTTGATTGCTTCACGAAATTCGGCGCGTCCGCTTTCGACGTCGAAACTGAGGTGATGATGTCCGAAATAGGAGTGGTATGAACCTTCGATGGGCTTACCCATAGCCCGCCAGCAGAATTCGATCATGTCGAGCGCGTCGGGCATAGACGGCATAGCTGCGTTCGGTCGCCACGGCTGCTCGTCAAGATTCGGAATTTCCGAGCGCATCACATCCCAAAATGCGGTCTCGTCAGTGCCGGTCGTACCGCGCCCATCGGGGCACGCGGCAGGAAACAGCGCACCGAAAGAGCCATCCTCGACACGGCTGCGGATTATTGCGCGGATGCCGCCCCAGACGGCTTCGTTGATTGTATCGCGGTCGCGAGGCAGCGCGCCGGTTTCTCGTTCGCTGAAATAACTCATGCGGCAATAGCCTTAAGGAGGCGCGTCACAATATCGGATGCCTCGCGCTGGCGGAGAGCGCGGGCATCTTTGGCGTCGGCGTCGTCGTCTTCTCCCATCTCGAACTTCGCGACAGCCACGGGTCCACTCTTCTTGTAGCCTTCTGTATCGGCATCATCCGTGAAGTGCGTGGCCAAGAGTCCGAGAACTTCCGCAACAACTTCTTTGTGCTTACCTTCAAGAGCAGCCTTGAACTTAGCGGCAGCGGCCTCGATCCCGTCGTCGAAATGCTCAAGGCAGTAGACCAGATCGTGAGCGTCCTTGCGCTCGTCTCGTTGATCCACGGCATATGCCTTTAGGCAGGTAAACGCGACCAGGTCGGCATAGTGAAGATTGACGGTCGCAATGCCGTTCTCGCCCAGCAACTCGGCCTTAATCTCCCTTGTCTCATGGTGGTCGAAAACGATTGATGAGTGTGGGATGTTTAATGCTGAGACGTTGCCATCGGTTGGCAATTCCATCACCTTACCGCCCGATTTATCGGGATCGTCGGCCAGCAGTTCGACGATGACTTTTATCCCGCCCGTGAACACTTCCCAGCGCCAGGAGACGGCTTTTCCTGCGCTGTTTGTTGCGCGGGCAAAGCCCAGCTTTTTGAAGTTATCTTCTAGCGTGTGATACGCGTCCGTATCAGATAACATTTGAAGCTGAATGACGACATCCAGATCACCCGTTCCGGCGTGGGCTGGAATATGTGGTGGCCGTTTCGTGATAAGGTACCGGGGAGTGAGGCCGCCAATCAGATAGATGGAGTCCCGCCACGGCCCAAGGCCCCGGATCAGAGTCACAAGGACTCTCTCGCAGTTTTCCGTGACTTTAGGATCGTACCCTTCGGCTGTTGTGGGTTTCGTCATAATCAGATCCTCAGTAATTCTTTTCGCAAATGTTCGGCCATATCGCGGGCTCGCCCTTCACCGCGCAGAAGGTCCAGATAGACCTGCACAGGACTTGCGAGCCAGACGCCGTCAATCTTTTCTTTGAACAGGAATTCGCCATGCGTCTTTGTTTCGAGAATGTCGACATTTGCGCCTTCGGTGACTAGGCGCGCATCAAAATCGGCTAGCATCTGCTCGACACCGCGCACGGGGGAGACGCGTATCGCAAGACGCGAGTAACTCGATAGGAAAGGGGTGTAGCGCTGTGCAGCCGCCTCCTGGGTCAGAGCGTATTCAACACCCTCACTCTCACAGTGCATCGCAATACGGCCCACCAAGGCTGACAAATCGCCGCCCGGCACGTAGAAGCGGCGGCGAGGCGACTGCCGCCGTGAGGCCTGTATCTGCGTTTTCCACTCATCTAAGAGTCCCCGGGCGTTAGAAAGACGGCGCTCCTTCGAGGGGCCCTGGCCACGGGCCGATACCCATTCCATCTTCTCCAGCCCTGTGAGGGTTTCCGAAGCGGTGGCGGGGGACACTTCCGCTATTTGGGAGAGCTCTGTCACGCCCAGCCAATCTTCTCGCTTCATGAGCAGCGCGTGCAGAACCTGTGAGCGCTTCCCAGTAAAGAAAGAGCGGACGGATTTTTCGAGTGTCTTCGGAACGGGGCGCTCAATGTATAGGTAAACTCTTTTGCCCGGAACAAATAGGCTTCCGCCGGTATCAAAAAATCCCACGCTCTCAGCTTGTAGCAGCTTGCGCGCTCCCTCTGAGATCGACTCAGCTGCAACCAGAGGGATGGCCGGGAATTCTGGCTTGTGAGTATATGCATTACGGACTTCATGCAGTTGCCACAGCAATTGCCGGACATCGCGGGGGTAAACAGACTTCCTGATTTCGACAAGGAGCACGACTTCCTTGCCTGCGATTTCTACATCAATAGCTGCATCGATACGCCGCCCCGAGCTACTTATCGGCGTTTCGGCCCTGGTAGTCGCAGCGTGCACATGGGGCAGCGATACTAGAGCTGCCATCAGCGCTTCCAGCGTTCGACTATCCCCTTCAGCGCCTTCAATCATCCCCGATGTGCCTTTTTCGCTGCGCAGTGAATAAGCGTATTTTGCCGAAAATTCGCTCACGGGTCAATATTCACTGTGCAGCGAATATCGAAGAATGGCCCTAGAGAGCCACTAAACGCAGGCACATCAGAGGCTTAGCAGGGCTCAAGGGACGGTGCGATATCAAGACATCAGCCCGGAGGTCGATAAATTATATCGGAAAAACAATGAGATACGAGTTCCCAGCTTCATCCTGTCCGGCGCGCCAATCCACCTTCATGCAGGCGACCCAGCTCGGCACTCCTTACGCGACATGGAAGATCGGCTTCAACTCACCGCTTGCCGTACCTTGCCATGAACCACCTTACGGCACGATCACTGCAATCGACCTGAAGAGCCGCCAGATCGCCTGGCAAATTCCGGCAGGAACGCTGAAGGATACGGGCCCGCTCGGGATCAAGACCGGTTTGAACATACCGGTTGGCATGCCGACGCTTGGCGGTCCGATCACCACGGCCGGGGGCGTGACATTTTTTGCCGGCACACAGGACTACTATCTGCGTGCCATCGACACGCGCACCGGCCAAGAATTATGGAAAGGCCGCCTGCCGGTAGGTGCTCAGACCACGCCAATGACCTATGTTTCTCCCACTAGCGGCCGCCAGTTCGTGGTGGTTTCGGCTGGCGGCGCCCGCCAATCCCCTGACCGCGGTGACTACGTGATCGCTTATGCGCTTCCAAAGGAATAGGGACCCGGACAGCTTCGGTCCCTGGCCAAAGTCTTTCCCTCTCCGCCAGACAACGCTTGCCTGCTCGATGCCGGCGCCGTTGAAGGTCGTCGGCCGTGCGCATCCGGAGGATCTTTAGTCGCATCTTACGGGGGTCAATCCATTCTGAGCCTGTAGCCGATGCCCGTCTCCGTCAGGATATGGCGCGGCTGCTCGGGGTTGGCCTCGATCTTCTGACGAAGCTGGCGGACATAGATGCGCAGATACTGCACATCCGTTTCGCCGCCCCAGATCTCGTTCATCAGCATGCGATGGGTGAGCACTTTGCCGGCATGGGCGACCAGCATGCGCAGGATATCGTACTCCTTCGGCGTGAGCTTCACCTCGTCGCCGCGCAGGCGCACGATGCGACGCACCAGATCCACCTCGAGATCGCCGCTGCGGAAGACCGGCTGTTCACCTTGCTGTTGCAGCCGGTGCCTCAGCGCTGCCCGGATGCGGGCGAAAAGCTCCGCCGTGCCGAACGGCTTCGTTACATAGTCGTCGGCACCCAGATCGAGGGCCTCGACCTTGCCCTTCTCGTCGGCGCGGCTCGACAGCACCAGGATCGGCACGGCGTTGCCGCCATCCCGCAGGGCGCGGATCACCTCCAGCCCGTCCATATCGGGCAGGCCAAGATCGAGGATGACCAGGTCGGGGCGGGCGTGATCCACTTCGGCGAGCGCGCTGCGTCCATCGCCAGCTTCAATCACCTGAAAGCCTTGCGAACCCACGCTGGTGCGCAACAGCCTGCGGATCGGCGGTTCGTCGTCGACGATCAGGATCGTGGGGGCATTCGCGTTCATGGCGCGGTCTCCGGTTTGACGGCGTCCGGCACCGGCAGGGAAATGGTGAAGACGGCGCCGTGCCCGCCAGCCCTGTTGCCCGCCTCGATCGTCCCGCCCATGGCTTCGACGAAGCCGCGGCAGATGGCAAGGCCAAGCCCGGTGCCGGCGCGCTGGCTGTCCGATTTGCGCACGCGATAGAACTTGTCGAAGACGCGGCCCAGTTCCGGTTGCGGAATGCCTGGCCCTTCGTCCAGCACCTGGAGACGAACCGACATTCCCTCGCGCCGGCCCGCGACGCGGATCGCCGTTCCAGCCGGGGCGTATTTCGAAGCATTGTCGAGAAGGTTGAACAGAACCTGCTCGAACAGGACAGGGTCGAGCCTCACCATGGGCAGGTCTGGCGCCAGTGCAGTCTCGACCCGATGGTCGGCCAGAATTCGTTCCGCCCGCCGCAGCGTGCTGCCGACCACCTCGCTCACGTCCACCAACCCCATGTTGGGCATCAGCGCGCCCGATTCCAGCTTGGTCATGTCGAGCAGGTTCGCGATGAAGCGGTTCAGCCGCTCCGCCTCCTCCTGAATGGTGGAAAGTAGCGCCTTGCGATCATCCAGCGTCAGCTCCGGCAGCGCCGCCAGACCGTCCGCGGCCCCGAGGATGGAGGCGAGCGGCGTCCTCAGATCATGCGAGATGGAGGTGAGCAGCGCCGCCTGCAGGCGGTCGCGTTCGGCGGCCCGCTGCGCCTTGTCGAATTCCTCCGACAGATTGATGCGCTCGATGGCCAGGGCCGCCTGATCCGACAGGGCATCGAGCAGGCGCTGCTCGTCCGGCGTCAGGATCGGGCCCTGCTTGTCGCAGTCGATGCCGACCACCGCGACCGGGCCACGCCCCGTTCGCATCGGTAGGAACAGGCGCCTAGCTCCCGGCAGGGTGTCGGCACCGCGTCCAGCCGGCCGGTTGCTTTCCCACGACCATTTCGCGGCCGCCAGGTCGGCCTCCTCGGCGACGTCCTCGGGTGGCCAGGCGGTCTTGAGTTCGAGAGATCCATTCTCCGGCAGAAAGAGCACGACCCTGACCTTGAGCATGGAGGCCACCTGGGAGGAAATCGCCCACAGCAGGTCATCCATCGAAGCGATGCCCGCCAGTTTGCGGCTGAAGAGATACAGGTCCTCAGTGGTCCGGGCGCGCTGGCGGGCCACCATGGCCTGCGCGCGCACGCTGGCCGTCAGGTTGGAGGCGACCAGGGCCACCACCAGGAAGAAGAACAGCGCCACCACGTTCTCGGGGTCAGCGATGGTGACGCTGTAATAGGGAGGCAGGAAGAACAGGTTGAAGGCAAGCACGCTGAGCAGACTGGCGAACAACGCAGCACCCAGGCCGAAGACGACGGCGCTGATCAGCACGGCGGTGAGGAAGACCAGCGCGACGTTTTGCACGTCGAGGAAACGGTCGAGCACTTCACCGCAGCCGAGCGCGACGGCGACCAGCCCGGCGCTGACCAGATAGGGCCGCACCTCGAACGGTGCCGTGGCCGGGCGCGTATCGACACTCTTGGCCGTCGGCGTATCCCGTTCGTCGCCGGTGACGACATGAACGGCGACGTTGCCCGCCTGCCGCACGATCTCGTAGGTGATCGAGCCGAAAAGCAGTTCGTGCAGGCGCGAGCGTTCGCTGCGGCCGATGACGATGTGGCTGAAATTGTTCTTTGCCGCATAGTCGAGAATTTCTCCGGCGAGTTCGCGGCCGGGTACCGTCACCGCCTCGCCACCCAGCCGCTCGGTCATGCGCAGGGCCGCTGCGATGCGGTCGCGTGCCGCCTCGCCAAGCCGCAGCGCGCGCGGCGTCTCGACATAGAGCGCAGTCCAGGGCGCACGCAGCCGTTCCGCCATCCGCCGCGCATAGCGCACGAGCGCGGCCGCCTTGGGATGCTCGTTGACGACGACCAGAAAGCGGTCGCCGGCCGACCACGGGCCGGAGATCGCGTGCGCCTGCATATGGGTGAGCAACTGCTGGTCGACCCGTTGCGCGGTGCGGCGCAGCGCCAGCTCCCGCAACGCCGTCAGATTGCCGGGCGAGAAATAGTGGGACAGCGCGCGCTCGGCCGTTTTCGGGACGTAAACCTTGCCCTCTCTCAGCCGCTGGATCAGGTCGGTTGGCGTAAGGTCGATGACCTCGATCTCGTCGGCGCGGTCGAGGAAGGCGTCGGGCACGGTCTCGCGCACGCGGATGCGGGTGATCTGCTGGACGACGTCGTTGAGGCTTTCCAGATGCTGGATGTTGACGGCCGTATAGACGTCGATGCCCGCGGCAAGCAGGTCCTCGACGTCCTGATAGCGCTTCGGATGCCGGCTTCCCGGCGCATTCGTATGCGCCAGCTCGTCGACCAGAACCAGCGCCGGCTTGCGCGCCAGTATGGCGTCGAGGTCCATTTCCTCCAGATGCCGGCCGTTATAGTGGACCTGCCTGAGCGGGACGATCTCGAAGCCGTGCACAAGTGCTTCGGTTTCGGCGCGCCCATGCGTTTCAATCAGGCCGATGACGACATCGACACCGGCGCGGCGCTGGGCGGCGGCACTCAGCAGCATCTCATATGTCTTGCCGACGCCGGGCGCGGCGCCAAGGAACACCTTCAGGTGGCCGCGTGTTTCCTTCGCCGCCTCCATGAGCAAGGCCACCGGATCGGGACGCCTGTCCTGGCTGTTCTGGTCTGGCATTTCGGGTCCGTTCACCGTATCATCGTCCGGGCCAAAAGCGGCCATGCCGCGCCAGAATCCTCGCCGCTCCACGATTCGGCAAGATCGAGGGGCACGCTCCCCCCTTACTTAGTGCCTGTCGCGTCCAGTGCCAGATTGAGCTGAAGCACATTCACCACGGGTTCCCCGATCAGCCCGAGCCAGCGTGGCTCCGTGCCGGCCTCCACCACTGCGCGCACGGCGTCTTCGGGAAGCCCACGCGCCCTGGCGATCCGGGGCACCTGGAACAGCGCCGCCTGCGGCGTCAGGTGCGGGTCGAGCCCGCTGCCGGAGTTCGTCACGAGATCGACCGGTACCGGTGCGGCCGGATTTTGCCCCGCCAGTGTCTCGGCATCCGCCTTCACCCGTGCGATCAGCTTTGCGCTCGTCGGGCCGAGATTGGAACCGCCGGAAAGGGCCGCGTCGTAGCCGTCGCCGGCAGCCGAGGGGCGGGGGCGGAAGTAGCCCTCGCCGGAGAAGTTCTGGCCGATCAGCGTCGAGCCGACGATGCGGCCATCGCGCTCGATCAGGCTTCCGTCGGCCCGGGCGGGGAACACCGCCTGCGCCAGGCCGGTGACGGCGAGCGGATAGAGGAGGCCGGTGATCACGGTGAATGCCACGATCATGAACAGGGCGGGGCGGATATGGGCAAGCATGTCGATTGTCCTTCAAACGAGGCCGGCGGCGTTCAGCGAAATGTCGATCGCCTTGATGCCGACGAAGGGAATCAAGACGCCGCCGAGGCCATAGACGAGGAGGTTGCGCCGCAGCAGCGCGCCGGCGCCGATGGCACGGTACTTGACGCCCCTCAGGGCCAACGGGATCAGCGCGACGATGACCAGCGCGTTGAAGATGATGGCCGACAGGATGGCGCTTTCGGGCGAGCCGAGGCGCATGACGTTGAGTGCCTGGAGCTGCGGGTAGAAGGCAACGAACATGGCCGGGATGATGGCGAAGTACTTCGCGACGTCGTTGGCGATGGAGAAAGTGGTCAGCGAGCCACGCGTCATCAGCAATTGCTTGCCGATCTCCACCACCTCGATCAGCTTGGTCGGGTCGGAATCCAGATCCACCATGTTGCCGGCCTCGCGCGCGGCCACGGTTCCCGTGTTCATGGCCACCCCGACATCGGCCTGGGCGAGCGCCGGGGCGTCGTTGGTGCCGTCGCCGCACATCGCCACCAGCTTGCCCTTGGCCTGCTCGGCGCGGATCAGGTCGAGCTTGTTTTCCGGTGTCGCCTGGGCGAGGAAGTCGTCGACGCCGGCTTCGGCGGCGATGGCGGCCGCGGTCATCGGATTGTCGCCGGTGATCATCACCGTGCGGATGCCCATCTGGCGCAAGGCGGCGAAGCGTTCGCGGATGCCGCCCTTGACGATATCCTTCAGGTGAACGATGCCGAGCAGCCGGCCGTCGCGCGCCACCGCCAGCGGAGTGCCGCCGGACTTGGCCACGCCTTCGGCGATCTTTTGGAGCTCGCGTGAGGAATCGCGTGCCTTGCCGGTCCGATCGCTCGCCGTATCGAGATGGGCGAGCATGGCATCGACCGCGCCCTTGCGGATGGAGCTGCCCTCGATGTCGACCCCGCTCATGCGCGTCTGCGCCGTGAACGGCACGAACTGGGCGTGCAACTGGCCCATGTCGCGCCCTCTGATGCCGTATTTCTCCTTGGCGAGCACGACGATCGAGCGGCCTTCCGGCGTCTCGTCGGCCAGCGAGGAGAGCTGCGCGGCGTCGGCAAGCTCCTGCTCGCCAACGCCCGCCAGCGGCAGGAACTCCGTTGCCTGGCGGTTGCCGAGGGTGATGGTGCCGGTCTTGTCGAGCAGCAGCGTGTCGACGTCGCCGGCGGCCTCCACCGCGCGGCCCGACATGGCCAGTACATTGAAGCGCACCAGCCGGTCCATGCCGGCGATGCCGATCGCCGACAGCAGGGCCCCGATGGTGGTCGGGATCAGGGTCACGAACAGCGCCACCAGCGCCACGACCGGGATCGAGCCGCCGGCATAGGTGGCGAAACTCGGAATGGTCGCCACCGCCAGCACGAAGATGATGGTCATGCCGGCAAGCAGGATGTTGAGCGCGATCTCGTTGGGCGTCTTCTGGCGCTGCGCCCCTTCCACCAGCGCAATCATGCGGTCGAGGAAGGTGGAGCCGGCGGCGGCGGTGATGCGCACCTTGATCTGGTCGGACAGCGCCTGGGTGCCGCCGGTGACGGCTGAGCGGTCGCCGCCGGATTCGCGGATGACGGGCGCCGACTCGCCGGTGATCGCCGCCTCGTTGACCGAAGCGACGCCCTCGATCACCTCACCGTCGGAGGGGATGATGTCGCCCGCTTCGACCACGACCACGTCGTCGACCTTGAGGCTGGTGGCCGGCACCAGCTCGTAGGTCGATTCATCGGGGGCGAGGCGCTTGGCGTCGGTCTGGGTGCGAGTTTGGCGCAGGGCGTCGGCCTGGGCCTTGCCACGGCCCTCGGCGACCGCTTCCGCGAAATTGGCGAACAGCAGCGTGAACCAGAGCCAGACGATGATCTGGAAGGAGAAGCCGAGCTGTGCGCCGCCGGTCAGGAAGTCGCGGACGAAGATCAGCGTGGTCAGCGCCGCCACCACCTCCACGACGAACATGACCGGGTTGCGGATCTGCGACCGGGGATGGAGCTTGGCGAAGGCCGAGCGCATGGCCGGCCAGATGATGTCGGGGTCGAAAACGCTGATGTCTGCGGGCTTTGCCATGATGGTCTCCTGTCGCGCCACGCCTAGAAGGACTGCCCGGCGAGCATGGCGAAATGCTCCACCACGGGGCCGACGGCGAGCGCCGGGAAATAGGTCAGGCCGCCGACGATCAGCACGACGCCGACAAGCAGGCCGACGAACAATCCGCCATCGGTGGGGAATGTGCCGATCGAGGCCGGCACAGTCTTCTTCGTCGCCAGCGAGCCGGCGATCGCCATCACCGGCACGATGACCAGGAAGCGGCCCATCAGCATCGCCAGGCCGATGGTCACGTTGTACCAGGGCGTGTTGGCGGACAGGCCGGCGAACGCGCTGCCATTGTTGGCCGCACCGGACGTGTAGGCGTAGAGGACCTCCGAATAGCCATGCGGGCCGGCATTGGCGAGCGAGGCGAGCCCGCTGGGTAGCACGATGGCGAGGGCGGTGAAGCCGAGAATGGCGAGCGGCAGCGACAGCACGGCCAGCATCGTCATCTTGACCTCCTTGGCCTCGATTTTCTTGCCGACATATTCGGGCGTGCGGCCCACCATCAGGCCGGCGATGAAGATGGCCAGGATGACGAACAAAAGCATGCCGTAGAGACCCGCCCCGACGCCGCCGATGATGACCTCGCCAAGCTGCATGTTGACCAGCGGGACGAGGCCGCCGAGGGGCATGAAGCTGTCCAGCATGGCGTTGACCGCGCCGCACGAGGCGGCGGTGGTCACGACCGCGAACAGGGCCGACATGGCGATGCCGAAGCGCACCTCCTTGCCCTCCATGTTGCCGCCTTCGATGCCGAGCGCGGCGAAGGCCGGATTGCCGTTGGCCTCGGCCCAGTAGGCCACTGCGACGCCGGCGAGGAACAGCACGCCCATGGCCGCGAAGATCGCCCAACCCTGCCGCTCGTCGCCGACCATACGGCCGAAGACGTTGGTGAGGGCGGCGCCGATGGCGAAGATCGACACCATCTGGACGAGGTTGGTGAGCGCCGTCGGGTTCTCGAAGGGATGCGCCGAATTGGCGTTGAAGAAGCCGCCGCCATTGGTGCCGAGCATCTTGATCGCCAGTTGCGAGGCGGTGGGGCCGACCGCGATGGTCTGCTTTGCGCCTTCCAGCGTGGTCGCCTGGATATAGGCGCCGAGCGTCTGGGTGACGCCCTGGCTGACGTAGAACAGGGCGCACAGGATGGACAGCGGCAGCAGAATGTAGAGCGTGGCGCGGGTCAGGTCGGCCCAGAAATTGCCGACCGTTTGCGCCGAGGCGCGCGAGAAGCCGCGGATCAGGGCCATGGCGACCGCGATGCCCGTGGCGGCAGAGACGAAGTTCTGCACCGTCAGGCCGGCCATCTGGACGAGGTAGCCCATGGTGCTTTCGCCGCCATAGCCCTGCCAGTTGGTGTTGGTGACGAAGCTGACGGCGGTGTTGAAGGCGGAATCGGGGGCGACGGCCCCCATCTGCATGGGGTTGCCCGGCAGCAGGCCCTGCACCCTTTGCAGCGCGAACAGAAACACGAAGCCAGCCGCATTGAAGGCGAGCATCGCCACCGTATAGGCGAGCCAATGCTGCTCGCGCCGCTGGTTCACGCCGGCACCCGCGTAGAGAAGCCTTTCGACGGGCCCGAGCAGCGGTGCCAGCAAGGTGCGCTCGCCTTCCATCACCCGCGCGATATAGCCGCCGAGCGGCCGTGCCAGCGCCACCACGATGGCGCAGAAGAGTGCAATCTGGATCCAGCCATTGAAGGTCATGATGGCCTCAGAAACGTTCGGGGCGGATAAGGGCATAGACGAGGTAGGCGAGGATGAACGCGGCCACGAGGCCGCCCGTCGCATAGTCGAGGATCATGGTGTTTCCCCTCACAGCGGTTCACTGCCGATGCCGTAGAGGATCGACAGGACAAAGAAGCCGAGGCCGATGGCCAGCATGGTGATATCGAGCATTGAGCCGTTCTCCGGGGCTCATGCGCTGTCCCGGCAGGGCAACGTATGAGCTGTGTTCAGCCCCGGGAAATTGATGGGAACGGCATATATTTTCGAGAGAGGCCGCCGCCGGCCCTCATAGTATTTTCATATATGGACCGGCCGGTTGCGGCTGATTTGGGTCAGAGCCGCCGCGGGAACGGTACGTATCGGAAGCTTCCGGCTTGCCGGCACAGTTCAATTTCTTCTGTCGCTGCGGCTGCCCGGAAAGAGCAACTCGACAAAGCTCTCGGCTGTCGGCTGGGGCTCATGGTTCGCCAAGCCCGGACGCTCGTTGGCCTCGATGAAGACATAGTCCGGCGCGGCCGGATCCCTAACCATGAAGTCTATACCGACAACGGGGATGTCGATCGCGTTCGCGGCGGTGCAGGCGGCTTCCACGAGGGCCGGATGCACGCTGGCCGTGACATCGTGGATCGACCCGCCGGTATGAAGGTTGGCCGCCTTGCGTACGGTGATTTCGCGGCCTTCCTCCAGCACCGTGTCGAGGTCGAGCCCCTGCTCGGCAAGGCAACGGTCCGTTTCCGCATCGAGCGGAATGCGGCTTTCTCCACCGGTCGCCGCCGCACGCCGGCGCGATTGCAGCTTGATGAGGCTGCGAATGTCGGTGGCACCGTCGCCGATCACGCGGGGAGGGCAGCGCACGGCGGCGGCGACAAGCTTGTAGCCGATAATCACCAGCCGCAGATCGGTGCCGGTGAAGCAGGCTTCCAGCAGTACCCGCTCGCAGACCTGGCGAGCCATGGCAATCGCTTCTTCCAGTGCCTCCATCGTCGTGATGCCGACCGAGATGCCGCGACCCTGCTCGCCGCGTGCCGGCTTGACCACGACCTTGCCATGTCTGGCGAGGAAGGTCGCAAGGGCCTTGCGGTCCTCGCCCGCCTCGATCTGGTCGGGAACGCTGAGGCCTGCCGTGGAAACGACCCGGCGGGTGATGGCCTTGTCGTCGCAGATCGACATGGCGACACCCGAGGTCAGTTCCGAAAGACTTTCGCGGCAATGGATCGACCGCCCCCCATAGGACAGGCGAAAGAAGCCGCCCTCGGCATCGGTGATCTCGACATGGATGCCGCGCCGCGTCGCCTCGTCGACGATCAGCCGCGCATAGGGGTTGAGCGCATCATAGGACTGGTGGGGTATGGCGAAGAACTTCTCGTTGATGGCGTTCTTTCGCTTGACCGCAAAAAGCGGCATACGGCGGAATTTGAGCTTTTCGTAGAGTTTGATCGCAAGCGCATTGTCGTGCAGGACCGACAGATCGATGTGCGAAAGGCCGCGCGCCTGGAAATGCTCGGCCAGCTTGCGCACCAGTTTCTCGCCAATACCGGGCTGGCGAGCCTGCGGATGCACGGCAAGGCACCAGAGCGATGCGCCGCACTCCGGATCGCCGAACAGCCGCTGGTGATCGATCCCCGTGACCGTGCCAACGATTTCGCCCGTCGCGTCATCCTGAGCCAGAAAATAGGTGACGGACCGGTTGTCGCGCTCGGAAGAAAGGAAGTCCGACCGGATCTGTACCATGCCGCAGGCGGCATACACATGGTTGATGCCCTCGCCATCGGCCTCGCTGGCGAGCCGGCGAATGGTGATGCCGCGTGTGCGGCGCGTTTGGGGCCGATAGGTCGAAAGGTCGAGCCGATAGGTATGCGAGGGGTCGAGGAAGATTTCCTGGGGTGCGTGGGCGAGCAGCACATGCGGATCGCGTACATAGAAGGCGATGTCGCGACTGGACGGCGCTTCCTTGCTCAATTCCGAAAGCAATGCCTCGTCGCCGGCAAAGGTCTGGGCGAAGAGGAGGCGGCCCCAGCCGCAATCCAGCACCACGTTCTTCCCCGGTTTGGCGGAAGGCTCGGGCCGGCCGGTCTGCCGTCCCGGCTGGGCGCGGGTTCTGAGCCGCGTCAGCCGGTGGGTGACGGCTTTCGTCCCCTTGTTGCGGTGGCTCGCCGCGGTCCTGTCTTTTGTCTTCGTCATCCTACACTCCCTGCTCCTGGAGCCACATTTCCAGAAGCCCGGCCTGCCACAGCTCCGAACCCCGCAAGGGCGTGATGTGGTCGGACGGATTTGCGAACAGGCGCTGGAGGTAGTCCTGCCGGAAGAGGCCACGATCCCGCGCTTTTCCCGAGTTGAGGACATCGCGGATCATATCGAGATAGGGGCCGGCGATGTATTTGAGCTGCGGCACCGGAAAATAGCCCTTCTTGCGGTCGATCACCTCGCTTGGCACGACCTTGCGCGCCACATCCTTGAGGATGCCCTTGCCCCCGTCGCGCAATTTCTCTTCCGGCGGGATGCGCGCGGCAAGCTCCACCAGCTCATGGTCGAGGAAGGGCACCCGTGCCTCCAGTCCCCACGCCATGGTCATGTTGTCGACGCGCTTGACAGGATCGTCCACCAGCATAATCGTGCTGTCGAGGCGCAGCGCCTGGTCCACCGGTGTGTCGGCGCCATCGCGCAGCAGATGCTCGTTCAAAAGGTCCGCGCTGACATCATGCTCGACGATCCACTCGTCCGAGAGCTGCGTCGCCAGCGTCGCGTGCGAACGGTCGCGGAAGGCTTTGCCGTAGTCGGCAACGACATCGTTGGAGTTCATGAGCGGCGGGTACCAGTGGTAACCGCCGAAGACCTCGTCGGCGCCCTGACCCGACTGCACGACCTTGATGTGCTTCGAAACCTCCTTCGACAGCAGGTAGAAGCCGACATTGTCGTAGGAAACCATGGGTTCGGACATGGCGGCGATGGTGCCGGGCAGGGCATCCATCAAGCCGGCGGAGGGCACGAAAATCTTTTGGTGATCGGTGCCGAAATGACTGGCGATAAGATCGGAATAGACGAACTCGTCACCCTTTTCACCGTTCGCCTCCTCGAAGCCGACGGAAAAGGTCATCAGGTCGTGCTGGCCGGCTTCGGCGAGCAGGCCGACGATCAGGCTGGAATCGACTCCGCCGGACAGGAGCACGCCGACGGGTACGTCGGCAATCATGCGGCGCTTGACGGCGATACGCAGCGCGTCCAGCAGATGCTCCTGCCACTCCTCGCGCGTCATGGTGGCATCGCCGGGCCGGCGTGCATAGGGCGGGTCCCAATAGCGGCGATCCACGAAAGCGCCGTCGCGGTCATAGAAGCGGATGGTTGCCGGTGGCAGCTTGCGCACACCGTTGAGGATGGTGCGCGGTGGCGGCACGACCGCGTGAAACGTCATGTAGTTGTGCAGGGCTGCGGGATCGATCGAAGTGTCGATTCCGCCGGTCTTTACGATCGCCGGCAAGGTCGACGCGAAACGCAGGCCGCCCTCGATGCCGGCCAGGTAAAGCGGTTTGATGCCGAAGCGATCGCGTGCCATCACCAGACGACCGGTATCACGCTCGTGGATGACGAAGGCGAACATGCCGTGGAAGCGCGAGACGCAATCCTCGCCCCAAGCATGCCAGGCCTTGAGGATCACCTCGGTATCGCCGTCCGAAAAGAAGCGGTAGCCCTCGCCCTCCAGCTCGGCCCGCAACTCGCGAAAGTTATAGATGCAGCCATTGAAGACGAGCGACAAACCAAGGTCCGGATCGACCATCGGTTGTTGCGATTTGTCGGAGAGGTCGAGGATTTGCAATCGTCGATGGCCCAATCCCACATTCCCGCGCACTACCACTCCCGATGCATCGGGCCCGCGAGGCGCGAGCACGTCCGCCATGATCGAGACTGCCGCCACCGACGGCGAACCGCCGTCGAACCTGACTTCTCCACAAATTCCACACATGAACCGGGTCTAAACCTCCATCGTTGGTACCCTGTATGACATCAGGGCCGTGGAGAGTTCCACGGCCCTGCGCCTATGAAATACAATGTCATACGCGCCGTTATGTTCCCTGGCGCTCATCAATCGGCCGTAGTGGCCCCTGCGATCGCCTCCGCGCGCGCCAGCATGTAGGCCTCGGCAAAGGCCATATGCTCCGCGGCGATGCGGCGGGCATCTTCCGCGCGGCCGTCCTTCAGGGCGGCCATGAGGCGATACTGGAAGGAAAGCCCTTCCTCGCGCGAGACGGCCGATTCATCGGCATAGATCCGCCGCGCGGCGGGAAGTTCGCGCAGAAGATTGTGCATCAGGCCACAGAGGAAACCGAGCAGCGGGTTGGGGCAGAATTGCGCGAGCTGCGAATGGAAATCGAGCTCGGCGACGCGCTGGTGGTACTGCTCTTCCAGATCGCCGGGCGGATGATCGTAGAGCCTAATGGTGCTTTCCAGCAATGCGAGTTGCTCCCCCGTCACCCGGCCCGCCAGCAGGGTGGCGACTTCAGGCTCGAGGATCTTGCGGATGGCATAGATGTCCGAAAGGCTCGGCTGATCGAAGAAGAAGTGCGTCGACAACAGTTCCATCGCGTGCTGTGCGGAAGGCTTCGCCACGAAGGCGCCGCCACCCGGTCCGCTGCGTGTGAAGACGAGGCCCTGTGTCTCAAGCGCCTTCATCGCCTCGCGCACCGTGCCTTTTGCCGCCTTGAAGCGATCGATCAGGACGAGTTCCTGCGGCAGGCGGTCGCCGGGGGCGAGGCCTTCCGAACGGATGTATTCCTTCATCCGGTCGGCGATGGCCTCCGGCCGGCGTTTGGTCTTGCCGGCCGGCGTGAACAGGCGCTTGCTGTCCTCGCCCGCCAACTTCCTGGTTTCCCTTGAACCGGCCATGGGCGTCACTTCCTGCTGATGCGCGGTGCGCTTGCGACAAGCTGCCGGGTATAGGCATGTTCGGGATGGGCAAAAAGCCGGCTTGCCGGAGCCGTCTCCACCACTTCGCCGAGATACATCACGGCGACCCGGTCGGATATCGCCTCGACCACGGCGAGGTCGTGGCTGATGAAGAGATAGGACAGGTCGAAGCGCGCCTTCAGGTCCCGAAGCAGAAGCAGAACCTGCGCCTGGACGGAAACATCGAGCGCGCTGACGGGCTCGTCGAGCACCATGATTTCGGCTTCAGCCGCCAGTGCCCGAGCAATGGCGATGCGTTGCGCCTGGCCGCCGGAAAACTCGTGCGGATAGCGCGACAGCGTGTCTTGGGACAGCTCGACCGCATCGAGCAGTTCCTGCATGCGGGCCCTGCGACGGGGGGGCTCGTAGCCGCACAGCAAGCGCATGGGCGCGTCGAGAATGTCGTGGATTGTCTTTCTCGGGTTGAGCGAGGCCACCGGATCCTGAAAGACATACTGGATCATTTTGCCGAAGGCGCGCGGACCTTCGCGGCGCAATTCCGAGGCATCGCGCCCGCCGATCCGCATGGTGCCGGACGTCGGCGTTTCCAGGCCGACGAGCATGCGCGCGAGCGTGCTCTTGCCCGAACCGCTTTCGCCGACCACGGCAAGCGTTTCGCCGCGCGCGACGGCGAGCGAAACCGAACGGACGGCCTTCACCTCGTGCCGGGCCTGCCCGAACAGGCCTCTTCCACCGCCGAAGGTCTTGGTGAGGCCGAGGATTTCGATCGCAGCGGCGGTCATGGGACCACCTCCCGCCGGCCGGCGAAAATTCCGGCAACCCGGTCCAGAAAGCGTTCGCCTGTGCCGAGTTCAGGCACGCAGGCGATCAGCCGCTTGGTATAGGGATGCTGCGGATCGGTGAGTATCTCACCGGTACTTCCCGTCTCGACGATCTCGCCGTCCTTCATCACTGCGACCCGGTCGCAGATTTCCGAAACCACCCCGAAGTCATGGGTAATGAAGAGCAGAGCCATCCCGCGCTCGCGCTGAAGATTGCGCAGCAGCTCCAGAATGCGCGCCTGGACAGTCACGTCGAGGGCGGTTGTCGGCTCGTCGGCGACGATGACGTCCGGATCGTTGGCGAGTGCCATGGCGATGCCCACGCGCTGGCGCTGGCCACCGGAAAGCTGGTGGGGATAATGAGCCGCGCGCTCGCGCGCGTCGGGGATGCCGACCTTGTCCAGAAGCTCGACCGCCTTCTTGCGGCAGTCTGCGGCTCCAATCCGTTGGTGTGCGGAAATCGCCTCCTCCACCTGCCTGCCGACCGGATACATCGGATGAAGCGTCGTCAGCGGGTCCTGGAAGACGTAGGCGACGCGACGACCGCGGCTGGCGATCAGCTTGGTCTGCGGCAGGGCGAGAACTTCCTCATTGCCGAGATAGATCGCGCCGTTCGTGATCACGCCCGGCGGTGAGGCCACGAGCCCCATGATCGAAAGAGCCGTAACGCTTTTACCCGAGCCGCTCTCGCCAATAAGGCCGAGGCATTCGCCGGGCTCGACATGGAGCGACACGCCCCTGACGGCCAATTCCGTCTTTCGCCCGCGCCGGAAGCCGGTTTCCAGCCCCTCGATCGAAAGCGAGGCTTCCGGTGTGTCGTTCGCCGGCCTTGAGCGGTCGCTTGCGACCTCGGTGACCGGGCCTGGCCGGGCGAGCGCGCCGGAGCGCAGGCGCGGGTCCAGCACGTCGCGGATGCCGTCGCCGAGGACGTTGAGGCTGATGACAATCAGGAAGATCATGACGCCGGGCACGATCGAAACATGCGGTGCGGTGAAGAGTTGCGCCCGTCCTTCGCCGAGCATCGAGCCGAGGTCGGCCTGCGGAGGCTGGGCGCCGAGGCCGAGGAAGCTCAGCCCCGCCGTTTCCAGGATCATCCACCCCGCTGTCGTCGACATGGTGATGATGATCACCGGCAGGACGTTCGGCAGAATCTCGCTCAGGAGGATAGACAGGTGCCCCTTGCCCGAAAGCCGCGCGGCATCGACGAATTCGCGGTGGGCATAACCGAGCGTCACGCCTCGCACATTGCGGGCGAAGAAGGGGATGTTGACGACAGCGATGGCATAGAGCGCATTCATCAGTCCCGGCCCCAGGGCCGCGACGATGGCAAGCGCCAGCAGGATGTAGGGAAAGGCCATCAGCATGTCGATGCCGCGCATCATGACGTTGTCGGTGCGTCCGCCGGCATAACCCGCCACGATGCCGATCACCGAGCCGACGATGGCGGCGATCAGGGTCGCGGCAAATCCGACGGCAATGGAGACGCGGGTGCCCCACAGCAGGCGGCTCAGAATATCGCGGCCGAGTTGATCCGTTCCCAGCAGGTGGCCCGCCTCCAACACCGGCTTCAGGCGCATGGCCGGTGCGGTGGCATCGGGGTCGGGCAGGGAAAGCAAAGGCACAAACACGACGAGCAGGCCGATCAGCGCGAGCAGCACCAGGCCCGCCGTGGCCAGCCGGTTGTTCAGCAGAAGCTGCAATGAGGTGAGCCGAGCGCCTGCCTCGGCGGCCGTCGTTTCGGCAAGCGCGCTCATGTGCGGATCCTTGGATCGAGCAGGGATTGCACGATGTCGGCAAGCAGGTTGAAGAGCACGTAGCTCGCCGCCACGATCAGGACGCCACCCTGCACGAGAAGGATGTCACGCGTTGAAATCGCCTTCACCAGCATTGCGCCGATGCCGGGCCATTGGAATACCGTCTCGATATAGACGGCGCCGCCGAGCACGAAACCGGCCTGGATGCCGATGACGGGAATGACGCTGACCAGTGCGGCCCGGAAGGCGTGGCCGTAGATCACGCGCCGTTCGGGGAGGCCTTTGGCGCGGGCCGTCCTGACATAGTCCTGTCTCAGGACCTCCAGCATGGCCCCACGTGTCAGCCGTGCGATGACGCCGGCGGCGATGACGGCAAGCGTGGCGGCCGGCAGGAGCAGGTGAAGGAGGAGGTCCTTGAAGGTGCCGCCGCCATAGACGGCATACATGCCCGAGGCGGGAAGCAGGCGCCAATGGACGGCGAAGAGATAGATGAGGAGGAGGCCCAGCCAGAAGGAAGGCACCGAGATGCCGGCCAGCACAAGGAAGGTGATGATGCGGTCGGCCCAGCCAAACTGCCGCACCGCCGAGACGATACCCGCCAAAAGGCCGATGACCGAGCACAGCAGCAAGGACACGCCGGCCAGCACCAGCGTTGCCTGGAACCGCTCGAGCACTTCATCCAGCACCGGTCGGTTCAGCGCGAAAGAACGGCCGAAGTCGCCGTGCAGCAGATTGCCGATCCAGATCAGATATTGGTGGACAAGGGGCTTGTCGAGCCCGAGATCGCGATTGATCCGCTCGACGTTTTCCGGCGTGGCATAGGCACCGAGGATGGCTGTCGCCGTGTCTCCGGGGATCAGTGCCATCACCAAAAAGACGATGACGGACAGGCCGAACATGACGGGCACGACAGCGATCAGGCGCTTGAGGATATAGGCCGGCATGGGGAGCCCGGGAGTTTCCTTGGCTGGCGCCGCCGGCAGTCGGGGGCCGGCGGCTGGTTGAGGGGGCGGCTCTACTGCTTGGCCACGGCACGCAAGTCGAGCAGGAACGAGGGTTGCAACTGAAAGTCCTGAACGCCCGCGGTCGTCACGGCGTTCTGCTTCCAGTTGGCGACGAACAGCCAGGGTGCATCCTCGTGCACGATCTGCTGGATCTCTCCGTAGAGCTTGCCCCGTTCGGCCTGGTCCGTCGCTTTACGCGCCTTTTCCAGCAGCTCGTCGACCTTCGGGTTGGAATAGTAGCCCGAGTTGAACCCGCCCTTGTCGGGCATGGCATCCGTGCGCAAGGTGAGATAGGGCACGGTGTCCGGGTCGTTTGTCATCCAGGCCATCTCGGCCATGTCGGCCTTGCCCTCCAACCCCGGATTGACGCGGCCGAGGAAGGTGTTCCACTCGTAGGTCTCGATCTTCACCGCGAAGCCGACGGCCTGCAGGTCCGCCTGGATCGCCGCGCCCATGGTGATCGGATCGAGCATGCCGGAACCGCCCTCGGTGACATAGAAGGTCAACTGCGGCTTCTCGGCGCCCGCTTCGGCCAACAGCGCCTTGGCCTTTTCCGGATCGTAAGGATAGGGTTCAACCGCGCTCTCCACCCAGTTGAAGGCCGGCGGGATAGGCCCCGCCGCAACCGTCGCCGTGCCCTGCAGCACGTCATTGACGAGCGTTTCCTTGTTCACCGCGTAGTTCGCGGCTTGCCGCACCCGCTTGTCGGCGAACGGCCCGCTCTTGGCATTGAGGATGGCGAACCAGACATGCGGGCCGGCCTGTTCGGCCACCGTGAAATTGGCGTCCTGCTTGAAGGTGGCGAGATTGTCCGGCGGAACCTCGACCATGACATCGATGCCGCCGGCCATCATTTCGGCAACGCGCGTATTGGCGTCGGTGATCGGGCGGAAGACGACGGCTTCCAGATTCGCCGTACCGCCCCAGTAGTCAGGGTTGCGGTCGATCACGACACGCTGATTCGACAACCATTCGACGAATTTGAACGGACCGGTGCCGGAGGGGTGGCGGCCATAGTCCTTGCCGTATTGCTCCACGGCGGCCGGCGAGACGATCAGCCCGGTCGGATAGGCAAGGTTGGAGAGGAATGGCGCGAAGGCTTCCTTCAGCTTGAACTCGACCGTGTGCGGATCGACTACGTTTACCGCCTCGATCGACGAAAAGTTGAAGGAGAGGGGAAATGGCCCGGTGTCGTAGAACGGGTGGTCCTCACGAAGCATGCGGTCGAAGTTGAATTTCACCGCGTCGGCATCGAAATCGGAGCCGTCATGGAACTTCACGCCCTGGCGCAGCTTGAACGTGTAGGTTCTGCCATCCTCGGAAATGTCCCAGCTCTCGGCAAGGGCCGGCTCGACTTCGAGCGTACCGTCCTTGAAGCGGACGAGGCCGTCATAGACATTGACGAGGATGCGGAAGTCGTTCGTCGCCGTCACCGTATGGGGATCGAGAGACTGCGGCTCGGCGATCTGCCCGACAACCAGAACGCCCGGGGGAGTCTGCGCGGCGACGGGGGAAATCATGCTGCCTGCAAGGGCGATTGCGACCGCTGCAACAGCGCTCCGAAACAGCCTCTTCATGGGGAAGATCCTTTCGATTTGGCATCTTTCGTATGGAATATTTATTCGTATAAATTATGTTGAGTCAATAATTTATCATTATAAAATTAGATGACAGCGGCTTTCCGCGCCTCTTGCCCCGATGGATGAGCTCGATTGTCCGAGCCTGCGGAGGCATCTCCAGTCAAAGCGCGCGGCCGTGCCGCGTCCGCGATTTCGGCGGACAAGAAGCCGGAGCGTTTTGCCATTCGAGGGAGAAGCGGAACGGCCCTAGGACCGGGCCTGTTCGTCGGCCTTGAGGTCCTGCTTGGCCTCGTGAACCTTCTGGTGCGTGAAGCCACGCAGGCCCGAGACTTCCTCGGCATCGCGCTCGATCTGCACTTCGCTTGCCACATAGTGGATCGTCAGGCGCGCGAGCGAGATCAGCGCCTGAAGGTGGATGCGTTCATAACCGTGCGACCCATCGACACCAAAGGTGAGGAGGGCGGTGCGCACGTCGTGCCCGGCCTCGACGGCGGAAGCGGCGTCGGAGCGATAATGGCGAAAGACATCCTTCTGAACCTGGATGGCGTGCTCGCCACAAAGCTCGTGAAGCTTCTTCGACAGATGATAGTCGAAGGGGCCGGTCTGGTCGGCCATGGCAAGCGTTACGCCAAACTCCTGCGAATTCTGGCCGGTTGCGGTCGTACCGTTATCGATGGCAACGAGCGAGGCGATCTCCGGCACCAGCACCGCCGAAGCCCCGACGCCGACCTCCTCGCCGATGGTGAAGAGCCAGTAGGTGTCGACGGGCGTTTCGATCTTCGCGCGCTGCATCGCTTCGAGTGCCGCCAGCATGACCGCGACGCCCGCCTTGTCGTCCAGGTGGCGGGAGACGATGAAGCCGTTGTCGAGAAATTCCGGCTGTGGATCGATGGCGACGATGTCGCCGACGTCGATGCCGAGCTGGAGGAGATCGTCACGCTGGTGCGTCAAGGCATCTACGCGCAATTCCACATGAGGCCAGCCCACCGGCTGCGTATCGACCTCTTCGTTGAACGTGTGCCCCGATGCCTTCAGCGGGAGGATGGTTCCGCGATAGGTGCCCCTGGAGGAAAAGATCGAGGCGCGGGCCCCCTCGGCAAAGCGCGCCGACCAGTGGCCGATGGAGACCAGCTCCAGCCGGCCGTTCTCCTTCAGTGCCTTGACCTGCGCGCCCAGCGTATCGAGATGGGAGACGATGCCGCGCGCTGGTCGCTGGGCAGCCCCTGGCCTCAATGCGCGGATTGCGCCGCGGCGGGTGAGCTTGACCTCGAGGCCGAGACGTTCGAGTTCGCGCGCCGTATAGCGCACCGCTTCGTCGGTGAAGCCGGTCGGGCTCGGGATGTCGAGCAGGGCTTTCAGGCGGCTGGTCAGATAATCGGGGTCGATCGTCCGCGGATTCTGCATGCGGGTCTTGTCGCAATCAGCGCCCCCGGCGTCAAGCAGCCGGAGGGAAAGGGCGGCATGCCCTGGTGAGCCGGCTTGGGTGACATTGTTTTTGTCACGCATTGCCACCGCAGCGATTCGGGATCGGTGCCACCGCTTTCAGTACGATCACCTGATCCATTCTTCAGCGTTTCCGCCGGTGGGCGATCAAAATCACCGCTGGCCTTTGCAGAGGCTTGCGATGCCACATCGGATGGAGGCCTCGTTCTCCGGATCGTGTTCAGTGGCGCCGGGCCATATGGGCGCTCTGCATATCTCTTGCACGGCGCGAATTTCATCAGAAAACCTGATCAATCTGAAAGATTAACTCGATTTTCTGGCAGCACGATATCGGTATTCTCCTGCGCAGGAGACACATGATGCTGAATGAAACCATGCTTTACAGGACTTCTGTCGCCGCCCCGCGGCAGAAGATTGCGCGAATCTCGATCCATGATCTGAAGGGCATCCCGATCACACCACCGCCCTTTCGCGATCGCCCCAGCACCGAGGGCGCGCTTCTTCTGGAAATGGAGACCAATGATGGCGTCATCGGCTGGTCAACGAGCGGTTACACCCATCCCGTGGCGATCGACCTGATCGAAAAATACCTTGCGCCTCGCATCATCGAGGAAGGCGTTGATCCTTTCCGCACCGATCGGATACCCCAGCTTTTCGACCGCCACACCTGGGAGCGCCCGCTGGGTCGCGTGCTGGTCTCGGCGATGGCGATGATCGATATCGCCTGCTGGGACATCAAGGGGAAGACGACCGGCCGCCCGGTGCATCACCTGATCGGCGGCGCTCGCGATCGCGTGCCGGTCTATATCACCCATGGGGCGGCCTATGACGGCGCGCCGGTCTACAGCCGCGAGGAGTTGGCGGCGGAAGCAGCCCACCTCGTTTCGCTGGGCTACACTCACCTGAAGAACACCGTCGGCAGGCAGGCGATCCCCGATCCCGTCGACGACTATTATCGCATGGCGGCGATGCGCGAGGCGGTCGGTCCCGATGTGAAGCTTTCCATGGATGGAAATCTGCGCATGTCGCTTCCCGATGCCGTACGCCTGTGCAAGCTCTGCGAGGAACTCGACATCACCTTCATCGAGGAGCCCGTGCATTATAACGAGCCGCGCAATCTGGCGCATCTGCGCAGCCAGACCCGCATCCGCGTGGCCGCGGCCGAAAACGAGCACTACAAGGCACGCGATTATCTGGAGGCAGGGGCCGTCGACTATCTGCAGCCCAACATCAACAATGACGGCGGGTTGACTGCAAGCCTCAGGATCGCCGCGCAGGCCCACGCCTACAATGTGCCGCTCAGCCACGGCAACGGCAATGGCCCTCACAACATCGCGCTGCATGCAGGCGTTCTGAACGGCGGCCTTGTGGAATACCACTTCCACAAGTGGATGACCTACAACGCGCTGTTCGAGGATGTTCCGCAGCCCGACAAAGGTTGGTTGAACGTCTCGCAGGAGCCCGGCTTCGGTCTGGAGCCGAAAGCCGGGCTCATCGAGGAGTACAAACGCAACAAGTAGTGTATTGAGCCAGCCGGTGGCGCGCAGGTTCCGCCGGCAGAAGCAATTTTTTGGGAGGTAAAGGATGCTGAAGCGCGTTTCCACATTTGCAGTCGCACTCGCCGCCTGTGGCGTCTTCGCCACGGCCGCTATCGCCGCCGATTATCCGGAGCGGGACGTCACGCTGATCGTGCAATCCTCGCCCGGCGGCGGTTCGGATATCATCGCCCGGACCATCGCGGGCATCGTCAACGACGGGAAGCTGAGCCCCACCCAGATGCTGGTGGAGAACAAGCCCGGGGGCGGCGGCGCCATCGCCTACAATTACGTGGCCCAGCGCAAGGGCGACGCCTACGTCATGGGCACCATCGCCACGAGCTTCTTCGTGGCACCTCTGATGGGTCAGTCACCCGCCAAGGTGGAGGACTTCCAGCCCATCGCCGTCATTGCCGGCGATCCCTTCATTCTCGTCGCGGAAGCCAAGTCGGGCATTGCGACGCTGGACGACGTCAAGGCAAGGAAAACGCTGCGTATCGGCAATACCGGCCCCGTGACCGATCCGGCACTTCTGGCGGTTTCGCTCGGCAACGAACTCGGCGTGGAAGTGCGTCCGGTTCCCTTCAATGGCGATGGCGAAGTGACCACCGCGCTCCTCGGCGGCCATATCGACCTGCAATTCGGCAATGCGTCGGAAGTCATGTCGCAGATCGAGGCCGGCCGTGTGAAACCGATCGCCGTGACCTCTCCGGAAAGGCTCGCATCGCTGCCGGACGTGCCGACCTTCAAGGAGCTTGGTTCGAATATCGAGCTGATGCTCTATCGCGGCGTGGTGATGCCGAAGGACGTGCCGGAAGAGGCGGTCGCGTTCTGGCAGGACGTGATGAAGAAAGTTTCCGAAAGCGATACCTGGAAAACCCAGTATGTGGAGCGGAACAACTCCGTGCCACTTTATTGGGATGCGGAGGAGTTCGCGGCGAAAATCCCCGAGATCAGCAAGCTTTACGCCGATTACCTCAAGACCATCGAAAAATAGCCCGTCCGGGCGTTCCGAAAAACCGACGGCTGGCCCTGCCGGTCGTCGGCTTCCGGAGCACATCGTCGTATCGTGAGAATTGGGAGGATGCGAATGCGGACGCCTACGGCCGAGAAACTGTTCACGTCGCTTTTTGCCGTTTTTGCCGTCTTCGTCGTCTGGCAATCCTGGCGCTACGAGATCTTTTCGAGCACCATTACCGGGCCGGGCTTCTTTCCGGCAATCGCGGGCGCACTCATGCTGGTCAGCACCGGCGCCTCGCTTTTTTCGCAGAAGAAGACCGCCAAAAGCGGGCATGATACGGAAGGAGCGGGGAATGCCACCGAACCCGGAATTCGCGTCGAAATGCTTCGCGTGGTCCTGCTTGTCGGGCTTACCGCGCTGTTCATCGTGGCTGCTCCCATCGTGGGCATGGTCGCGCTCACCCCCTTCTATGTCTTCGCCTGCTTCCTGTCGCTGACGCCCGATTTCAGGCCCGTGCGCCTTGCCATCGGCGTGGCGACGGCAATCACCTTCACGGTGCTGGCATGGGCGATCTTTGACAGAGCCCTCGGCGTTCCGATGCCGCGCGGGCTGTTCTGAGGAAACCGGGATGGAAATCTTCTCCGACCTCTTCCAGGGCCTGTCGGTCGCCCTGAGCGGGCCGATGCTGCTGGCGACCCTGCTGGGTGTTCTGCTCGGCCTTGCCATCGGCGTGTTGCCGGCAATGGGGCCGCCGGCCGCCCTTGCGATCCTGCTTCCCATCGTCGTGTCGTTCCCGCCGGCGGTGGCCGTCGCCGGGCTTGCCGGCGTCTATTACGGCGCGATGTATGGCGGCGCGGTCACCTCGATCCTGCTCGGCATTCCCGGCGAAAGCGCGGCCATGATGACCACGCTGGACGGCTATCCGATGGCGAAGAAGGGCGAGGCGGGGCGGGCGCTGGGCATCGCGACCTTCGCCTCCTTCGTTGGCGGTTTCGTCGCCATCTTCCTGTTCACCGCCATTGCCGCGCCCTTCGCGGAGTTCGCCCTGCGCTTCGGGCCCATCGAGATGACGGCCCTCATGGTCATGACACTGATCTTCTCCACCTCCCTGGGCGGGGAAGACAGGGCGAAGGGCTTTGCGGCCCTCGGCTTCGGCCTGTGGCTGGGCTGCATCGGGCTCGACATCGTCAGCGGATCGCCGCGCTTCAATTTCGGAACCTTCGAATTGCTGGAGGGCATCGAATTCACCGTCATCGCCATCGGCATGTACGGCGTGGGCGAAATCCTCGCGAGCGTCAATGAAACCGCGCCCAAGGTCGCGCGGACGCGCTATTCGCTGAGGGCGCTTCTTCCGCGAGCGAGCGATATGATCACGACATGGAAGGATCTGGGCGTCGGCTCGATCATCGGCTTCGTCGTCGGCGTTCTGCCCGGCGCTGGGGCGACGGCGGCCACCATCTTCTCCTATTCCTTCTCGAAGAAGATTTCGCGCCATCCTGAAAAATTCGGGCAGGGCACGCCGGAAGGCATCGCCTCTCCCGAGGCCGCCAACAATTCGGCTTCCTATGCCGCCATGATCCCTCTCTTCACCCTTGGCATACCGGGTTCGGGAACCACAGCGATCATGCTCGGCGGGCTGCTGATGCTGGGCCTCCAGCCCGGGCCGCTGCTGTTCGAGCAGAACCCCGATTTCGTCTGGCCAGTGATCGGCACCTTCTACACCGGCAATCTGATGCTGGTGGTGCTGACGATCCTGCTGACGCCGCTGCTCGCCTCGCTGGTCTTCATCCCCGCCGCCTATCTCTTTCCCATCGTGATGGGGATCGTCGTCTACGGCGTGTTCAGCGTGAACTATTCCTTCTTCGATCTTGGCATGGCGATGGGCTTCGGCGTGCTCGGGTATCTTTTCCGCAAGTTCGGTTACCCCTCCGTGCCGGTACTTCTCGGATTGGTGCTCGGACCTATTCTGGAACAGAATGTGCGGCGTTCCCTCATCATGTCGGATGGCGATGTCGGCATCTTCGCCAGCAGCGCAATCTCGATCGTCTTCCTGCTGCTTTCCGTCGGGCTTCTGCTCCTTCCGCTGTTCAAATGGGCCAAGGACCGGTTGAGGAAGGCTAGCGCCTGAGTGCGGGCATTTCCGGTGAAAGGCGCGCCCCGCTTGATGGCAGGGCGCGCCATGTCTATGAGGGGGTCGGCCAGGCAGTTCACGTCTGGCGGCGGCCAGACCACTCATCCGGAGCGACTATGATCAGACCCCGGACCGTTCAGGATCTCACCCACGTCAATCTCAAGCTGATCAACACCTTCGTCTGTGTTGCCGAGTTTGGCTCCTTTCACGCGGCCGCCAAGGCGCTCGGCCGCTCCCAGTCCGCAATATCGATGCAGGTTCGGGAACTCGAAACGCAGCTTGGCGTCATGCTTTTCCTGCGCACGACACGCCATCTCGAACTGACAGCAGCCGGCAAGATGCTGCTGGATCAGGCGCGCGTGTCGATCTCGGCTCTTTCAACGACGTTTCGCCATATCCACGAGGACATCGACTTCAGGCGCGGCCATGTTCGCGTCGCCTGCTCACCGACCTATGCGGCGGCGCGCCTTCCCTATGTCATCAAGACTTTCAAGGACGCCTTTCCCGATGTGAAGGTTTCCATCGGGGAATATAAATCAGCGGAAATCCTGAACGCGCTGAAGCAGGACAAGGCGGATTTCGGCGTCGGCCCCGCGCTTTCCGACCCCCAGATGAATTTCGAGCAAGGCCGCGCCGAGCCGCTGCTGGCTGTCGTTCCCGACGATTGGATCGACACCGGTGAGGATACGGAAACGATTGCGCTGGATGTTGTGCTAAGGCACCCCCTGGTGATGTTCTACCCGAATACGGTGGTTCACCAGATCATTTCCAAAGCGGCGGAAGAACGGGGATTGTCCTTTACCGTGGAATATTCCTGCATACAGGGCGAAACGCTGCTTGCCTTTGCAAATGCCGGTCTTGGCATCGCCGTTCTCACTGCCTCGATCGCCGATCTTTCCCGTGTCAGGAATTGCAGGATCCTGCAAATCGTCGAACCCGAATTGCACAGGCGTTTCACCATGATCACCCGCAAGGGGACCCTGTTGCCTCCGGCCGCGAAACATCTTTATGGCCTGATCGCGCAAGACATTACCGACCGGTTGGCGTGAACCGCCATCATACGTTTAACCGGATGTCCGCATCTTCGCGGCGGGCACCTCGAAATGGGTGGCGAACTCAGGGGCGATCCCAGTCCGGCGAAAAGTCATAGTCGCAGATGCGGCGGTTCCGGGCCCGCAAAGCGCCGATCTCGTCCATCTCCGTCTCGGAAAGGGCGAAGTCGAAGATGGCGATGTTCTCGGCCAGCCGCTCCCGTCGCGTGGTGCGCGGTATGGCGCCGATACCCTTTTGCTGGACGTGCCAGCGCAGCACGATTTGCGCCGGCGTGCGCCCATGGCGGGCGGCGGCCTGCAGGACGGCCGGCTCCTCGAACAACGGCCCGCCGCGATAGATCGGGCAGTAGGACACCATGGCCATCCCGGCCGCCCGGCATGCAGCAAGAACCTTCTCCTGGTCGAGATAGGGGTGATATTCCACCTGGTTGCAGATGAGCGGGGCGTCGGACAGGGCCACCGCCTCGGCCATCAGGGCCGTGGTGAAGTTGGCGAGGCCGATGTGGCGTGTGAGGCCTCTGTCGTGCACCCTGTTCAGGGCTTCGACGGTCTCCTTCAGGGCGATCTTTGGATTGGGCCAGTGGATGAGCAGCAGGTCGACATGGTCGAGCCCCAGCCGGCGCAGGCTGGCCTCGGCCGAGCGCTCGAAATCGGCCGCCGCCAGGTCGGTCCACCACACCTTGGTGGCGACGAACATGTCCTCGCGGGCGACCGAGGAGGCACGCAACCCGGCGCCGACGGCTTCCTCATTGTCGTATTTCGCGGCGGTGTCGATATAGCGATAGCCCGCGGCCAAAGCCTGTTCGACCAGTTCGCTGCACTGGTCGCCCTTCAGCGTCCAGGTGCCAAAGCCAAGCGCCGGAATGACGGTGCCGCCGATCATCTGCATGGTGTTCCTCCGCCTATTGGCGCTTCATATCCTGGGCAGCGTCAAGCACTGCATCCTCGCTTCGGGCCTGCTCGCCGGTCTGCTCCCATGCCAGCGCAGCTTCCCGAATGGCGGTAATGCGGGCCGGCGACGGCGGTGTCAATGCGGTCTGCCGCACCTTGAAATCGAGCGGAACCATGACGCGTTCTGCCGGTGCGTTGCGGTCGGCGATCCGGCGCAGCAGGAGCCTTACCGCCTCGCGGCCGATGTCCTCGCAGGAAATCCGTTGCGTGGTGAGCGCAGGGCGCCAGAGCCCGGCTTCGGCAACATCGTCGTAGCCGGTGATGGATACGTCCTGCCCAATCTTCAAACCCAGGTTCTGCACGGCGAGCATGGCGCCGAACGCGGTAACGTCATTGAAGCAGGCCGCCGCAGTCGGCGGGTCGGCCAGTTGCAACAGTCGGATCAGGCTGTTGTGGGCATCCACGCGCGTCGGCGGGCAGGGGATGATCAGTTGCGGATCGGGCGTGATACCGGCCTCGCGCAGCCCTGCCAGATATCCCTCCAGCCGCTCGCGGCCGGTCGAGATCATCTTGTTGGCTCCCACCAGCGCGATGCGGCGATGGCCGAGCGACAGCAGATAGCGGGTGTGATGAAGCATACCGGCGAAATTGTCGCCACCGACGTAGTCGACCTCGATCCCGGCCAGGTTTCTGGAGAACAGCACGCAAGGCAGCCGCCATTGCTGCAGGCGAGCGATCAGCTCGGGGTCGGTTCCTTGCGCCGGTGACATGATGATTCCGTCGACATTGTACTCACGCACCGTGTCGACGAAGTTGCGCTGCAGTTCCGGCGAATCGCGCGTATCGCCGAGGAAGGCGACGAGCCGGTGGTTGATCAGCTCGCGCTGGATCGCCGCGACGATTTCCGCAAAGTAGGGATTGGTAATGTCGTGCACGACCAGCCCCACGATATGGGTGCTGTCGGTGCGCAGGCTGGCAGCCCCGCGATTGTAGACATAGCCCAGAGCCTCGGCGTGCTGGAGCACATGCTGGCGGGTCCGCTCCGGTATTGTGGGGCTGTTGCGCAGCACCAGCGAAACAGTGGCGCGCGATACGCCGGCTGCCTGCGCTATGTCGCTCAGTGTGATGCGGCCCGTCGGGCGTGCGCCTTCCGATATGCTCATGGTATCCTGCGGTTTGCCATGTCGTCTTTCATTGCCCTTGTACGTCCTGTCTTGCAGCAGGCGCATCTGCGCATGATGCCCGGCGCGCGCACAAGAGGAAGGTTTCGCCTTCCTGCACGACGACGTCGTTCTGGTTGCATACCACGAAGCCCAGGGTGAGGATGCCCCGTTCGGGATTCCAGTGCGGCTTCATGGCGTTGACGGTGATGGTGGCCCGGATGCTGTCGCCGATGAGGATCGGCTGGCGAAAGCGCCAGTTCCATCCCAGCGAGGCGATGCCGGCGATGCGCACCGGCGCGCGGTTCTTGAGGCCATCGACCATGGCCAGGCCCAGCAACCCGTGCGCGAGACGGCTTGGGAAACCGTGGGCCTGCGCGAAGGCGTCGTCCATATGGATGTCGAATAGGTCCCCCGACAGGCCGGCGAATCCGACGACGTGGCTTTCCGTGACCGTGATGCGGGAGGTGGCGAAATGGTCGCCGACCTCCAGGTCGTCGAGCCCGTAGAAACCGGGCGCCAATGCGCGGCCCTTCGCGAGCGTATCGGTTGCGGCCGTCATCACAGGCTGCTCACATGAAGGCCGCCGTCGACATGCAGCACCTCGCCAGTGGAGAAGGCCAGTGCGCCATCGGCCAGCATGGCGGCGGCTCGCCCGATATCCTCGGGCTTGCCCCAGCGGTTGATCGGCGTGAAGCCCTGTTCGTAGCGGGCGTCGTAGTTGTCGCGGGCGACGGCGGTCATCGCGCTTTCGATGACGCCGGGACGGATTTCATAGGCGTTGATGCCGAACTCGGCCAGGCGCAGGGCGAACAGCTTCACCATCATCGAAAGCCCGGTCTTGGAAATGCAGTATTCGCCGCGATTGGTGGAGGCCATGACGGCATTGGCGGAGGAAACGGTGATGATCGACCGGAAGCCGTCATTCCCGGCCGCCGTCATGCGCCGGGCCACCGCCTGGGTGAGGAAGAATGGGCCGCGCAGGTTGACCGTGACCAGCCGGTCGAAGCTTTCGGGCGTAGCTTCCAGAAGATCGCCACGCTTGGCCACCGAGATGCCGGCATTGTTGACCAGGCACTCCAGACCGCCGAAGGCCCCCCAGGCCGTGTCCACCAGCTTTTCGTGGGCGGCGACATCGGCGATGTCGCCGGGCAGGGGCATGGCCTTGCCGCCGCGCTCCCGGATCGAGGCGACGGTCCGGGCAAGGTCCTCGTTGTCGTTCAGGTCGTTGACCACGACGGCAAACCCCCTGTCGGCCAGCGCGAGGGCGATGCCTCGCCCGATGCCGCGGCCCGCGCCGGTTATCAGGGCGCGCTTGTCCATATCGCTCATCACCGGCCTCACTGCATGATGTTGCGCGCGATGATCATGCGCTGGATCTGGTTGGTGCCCTCGTAGATCTGCGCGATCTTGGCGTCGCGGTAGAGCCGTTCGACCTCGATGCCGCGGATGAAACCGATACCGCCATGGATCTGCACGGCATTGGCCACATGATCGACGGCGGCGTCGGCGGCGAAGCACTTGGCCATCGAGCAGTGCATGGTGGCGCGCTGCCCGGCATCAAGACGAGCGGCCGCGTCGCGCACCATCAGGCGCCCGGCATGAAGCGCCTTGGCCATATCGGCGATCATCCATTGCACGCCCTGGAACTCGCCGATCGGCTTGCCGAATTGCTGGCGGGTCCTGGCATAGTCCACGGAAGCCTCGAGAGCCGCCTGAAGCAGGCCGACCGCAAGGCCGGCAATGCCGATGCGCCCCTTGTCGAGCACGCTCATCATCATGTGGAAGCCCTTGCCCTCTTCGCCGAGCAGGGCGTCGGCCGGCAGTTCTATGCCGTCGAAGGTCAGCGCGCCAACCTGCGAGGCGCGCTGGCCCATCTTATGTTCCTTGGGGCCGATGATGTAGCCGGGCCGGTCGGCATCGACGATGAAGATGCTCATGCCGCGCTTGCCGGCGGCCGGGTCAGTGCGGGCGAGCACCATGGCGAAATCGGCGACCGGGGCATTGTGGATCCAGATCTTGCCGCCGTCGAGGCGCCATCCGTTGGCGGTGCGCACGGCGCGGGTCTGGATGCCGCCAACGTCGGAGCCGGCCTCGGGCTCGGTGATGGCATAGGCGCATTTGCGCTCGAAACGGACCAGCGGTTCGAGATAGCGCTTGCGCTGCTCGGGCGTGCCATGGGCGGCCAGCAGCGAGGAAACCAGCTCGACCAGGCCGCACTGGTCGGCAACCGAGGCATAGCCGCGCGACAGTTCCTCCATGACGATGGCGTAGGAAACGGTGTCCGCGCCGACGCCGCCCATCTCGGCCGGCACCGTTATGCCAAACAGCCCGAGCTGAGCCATGGTCCGGTAAAGGTCCTCCGGATAGGTTTCGCTCTCATCGAGCGACTGGGCGCGGTCGCGCACCTCCGCCTCGACGAACTCACGCACCGTTGCGGCAAACATGCGATGCCGTTCGAGGGCTTCCTCGTCGTGGCAGGCTGCAAACTGATCCATTCCGGTTTTTCCTTCCCTTGACCGATGTCGCCGGGAAAGGCGGCATCGGGCTCCAAAAAAGCGATAGACAATCGATAAATTCTTTACTACATCGATCTAGTAGATCGTTCTAGTGGCAATTTTGCGATATTCGCAATTTGCAGGGTTCAGGGAGGACCACATGAAATTCCGTAACTTGGCCGGGGTGCTTTCGGCCGCCATCCTGCTTGCCGGCACTTCCATCGCGCCGGCGCTCGAACTGACAGCGGCGCACGTCAATCCGCAAGGCGAGCCCTCCAATACCGCCTTTGCCGAACTGGCGGAGAGGCTCAAATCCTCGAAGACCGGCCTGTCGATGACGGTCTTCCCGCAAGGGCAGGTGGGCGACGAGAAGGATGCCATCGAGCAGGTGCGGCTAGGCGCCGTCACCATGACCACGGTGGCGACGTCCAACCTGTCGGCCTTTGCGCCGAGCGCTGGCGTTTTCGATCTGCCGTTCCTGTTCGAGAACGGCGACGTACAGCCCTGGGTCGTTTCCGATGGCCCCATCGGCGAGGAGATCGCCGCCAAGATCGAGCAGGAATCGGGACTGAAGGTGCTGGGCTGGTGGTCGGGCGGCGAGCGTCATGCCTTTACCCGGACGGTGGACGTCAAGACACCTGCCGACCTCGACGGCACCAAGATCCGGGTGATCGGCAGCCCCGTCTATCTCGACACCTTCAATGCCCTTGGCGCCAAGGCCACGCCGATGCCTTATGGCGAGGTGTATACTGCCCTTGCCACCGGCACGATCGATGCTGCCGAAAACGACAGCTCCGGCTATCGCAACATGCGCTTCTACGAGCAGGCGCCCCATCTTTCGCTGACCGGGCATTTCTTCCTCTACAAGGTCGTGGTCGCCAACGTCGATGCACTGGCACAGCTCACCCCCGATCAGCGGGCGGAATTCGATGAGATCTTTGCCGAGGTGACCAAGCACCAGCGCGAACTGTTTGCAACCAACATGACCGATGACCTCCAGTACCTGAAAGCGCAGGGCGTCACAGTTACCCAACCGGACAAGGCGCCGTTCATCGAGGCCACCAAACCGGTCATCGACAAATACGCGAAGATTTACGGCGAGGATCTCATCAAGCGCATCCAGGCCTCGCGCTAAACTTCGATCGCTCTCTCAACGACCAGCGAGATACTGTCATGCGGAAATATCTGTTGAGCGCCGAGCAATGGCTCGTGCGGGTGGAGGGGCTGTGCATCCTCCTGGCCTTCTCGGGCCTGATCGGGATCATGTTCCTGCAGGTCCTCTACCGGTTCGTGCTGTCCGACCCCTTGGCCTTCACCGAGGAAATCTCACGCATCTGCATGATCTGGCTGGTCTTCATCGGCGGGGCGCGGGCCCTCTACGAGGCTGAGCATTTCATCGTCGACTTTGTCGTCAACGCCATGCCGCCCGCCCTTTCCAATTCCGTCGGCTACCTGATCGATGCCGTGACTCTCATCTTCATGTCGGTCATGGCGTGGGTCGGGTTCCGCACCAGCTTCTTCGGCGCCAGCCAGATCATGCCGGCGCTCGGCATTTCGGTGATCGTGCAGACGATCGCCATGCCCCTCGGCTTCGCGATGATGCTGGTTCACGCCCTCGTATTCCTCGTCAAGCGTCGCCACATCGGCGTGCCCGATGCAGCCACCATCGCCCAGCGCGATGGCGTGGTCCATGAGCCTGTGGGGGTCTGAACATGCTCGCGATCGTTCTTCTCGGCATCTTCGTCCTGATTGCGCTGCGCGCGCCGATCTTCGTCGCGCTCGGTGCTCCGGCACTGGCCTACCTCTATGCCAAGGGCATTCCTTTCGGTCTTGCGCCGCAGCGCATCACCGGAACCGTCAACGACAGTATCCTGGCGGCGGTGCCGATGTTCCTGCTGGCCGGCCGGCTGATGAATTTCTGCGGCGCGACCGAGCGCATCTTCAACCTGGCCCAGGCGCTGGTTGGCCATATCCGCGGCGGCCTCGGCTATGTTGCGGTGCTGGCCAGCATGATCTTCTCGGCCATGTCGGGTTCGGCCGCAGCAGATGCCGTCGGCGTCGGGACGGTCACCGTCAAGGCCATGCGTGAACGCGGCTACGATCCTGCTTTCGCTGCCGGCGTGACGCTGTCGGCCTCGACGCTGGCACCGATCATTCCGCCCTCCATCATCATGATCATCTACGGCGCCACCGCCAACGTGTCGATCGGCAAGCTGTTCGTCGGCGGCCTTCTGCCCGGCCTGATGATCGTGTGCTTCCTGATGGCCACGGTCGGCTTCCTCAGCCACAAGCGCGGCTATCCCAAGGGTGAAAGCTTCTCCTTCGCGCGGCTATGGCGCGCGCTGTGGGACGCGTCGCTGGTGATCCTCACGCCGCTCTTCATCATCGGCAGCATATTCTCCGGCATCTGCACGCCGACCGAGGCGGGTGTGATCGCGGTCATCTACGTCATGCTGCTCGGCTTCTTCTACGGCACGCTGACCGTGCGCGACCTGTCGCGCGAGATCATCGGAGCCGGAACGGCGGTCGGCGCGCTGCTGCTGATCGTCAGCGTCTCAGGCCTGGACGGCTGGATGTTCTCGCGCGAGCAGCTTCCGGTTCTCCTGTCGGGACAGGTCACATCCCTGACCACGGACCCGACGCTCATCGTGATCCTGATCCTGCTGGTCGTGCTGGTGCTCGGCATGTTCATGGATGCCACGCCCATCATCCTCATGGTTGTTCCGGCTATCACCCCGTTGCTCAACGCCACCGGCATCGATCCCATCCATGTCGGCGTGCTGTTCTGCATCATGTGCGTGATCGGCCTGATCACGCCCCCGGTCGGTGTCGCCCTCTACGGGGTATCGATGGTGTCGCGCCTGCCGATCGAGCGCGTGTTCTGGGCAAGCCTGCCGTTCTTCCTCGCCCTGATGGTGTCGATCGGGGTGCTGGTGGCGTTTCCCCAGATCATCACCTTCCTGCCGTCCCTCATGTTCGGAAACTGACCCGTGCATAGCAAAGTACAGAGCCCCGAGGCGGTCGCTGCCGCCATCAAGGACGGTGCCGTCATCGCCGTCGCCTCTTCCGGCGGCGGCCTGCTGGAGCCGGACGATATCTTCGCCGCCATCGAGGCCCGTTTCCTCACCACCGGCCATCCGCGCGACCTCATGCTGGTCCATGCGCTCGGCTTCGGCGATCGCGGCCGGCGCGGGGCCAACCGGTTCGCCCATGAAGGCATGGTCAGGCGGGTCATCGGCGGGCACTGGACGTGGTCCAAGCCGATGCAGGACCTGGCCCGTGCCAACAAGATCGAGGCCTATTCGCTGCCGGGCGGCGTCATTTCCCTGCTGCTGCGTGAAAGCGGCGCCGGGCGCCCCGGCCTCATTACAAGGACGGGCCTCGACACCTTCGTCGATCCGCGCCGGCAGGGCGGGAAGGTGAACGCGGCCGCCAGCGAGGATATCGTCGAACTGATCGAGATCGGCGGCGAAACCTTTCTGCGCTACCTGCCGCTGAAGATCGACGTGGCGCTGCTCAAGGGCACCTATGCCGATACGCTCGGCAACCTCTCGCTGCGTGAGGAGCCGGCTGACCTCGACACCTATGCGGCCGCGCTGGCCGCGCACAACAATGGCGGACTGGTCGCGGTGCAGGTGCGGGCCTGTGTGCAGTCCGGCAGCCTCACCTCGCGCGAGGTCGCAGTGCCCGGCATCTTCGTCGACCATATCGTGGTCAGCCCGCAGCAGGAGCAGACCTACAGGGGTGGCTACGACCCGGCCTTGGCGGGCCTCCTGCGCACCACCGCACTGCCGGCCTCGGACGAGGCGTCTGAAGGGGTCAAGCGGGTGCTGGCCCTGCGGGCGGCAGAGGAATTGCGCGAGGGCGCAACCGTCAATTTCGGATTCGGCGCCTCCGCCGGCGTGGCGGCCATCATTTCCGAACGCGGGACGCAATCCAGCTACTGGACGACGATCGAGCAGGGCATCCATGGCGGGGCCATGCTGATCGGCAATCTGTTCGGCATGGCGGTCAACCCGCTCGCCATCATGGCCGCCACCCAGCAGTTCGACTTCTACCATGGCGGCGGCCTCGACATCGCTTTCCTCGGCATGGCCGAATGCGACCGTCACGGCAATGTCAATGTCAGCCATCTGGGCGGCGATTTCATCGGCCCCGGTGGCTTCATCGACATCACCCAGAACGCACGCAAGGTCGTGTTCTGCGGCACCTTCGACACCAAGGGGTCCCGGCTGGCGATCCGCGGCGGCGGCATCCGGGTCGAGGCGCCCGGACAGGTGCGCAAGTTCGTCCACGATGTCGGCGCCGTCACCTTCAGCGGCCAACAGGCGCTGGAGCGGGGCCAGGAGGTCGTCTACGTCACCGAGCGGGCGGTTTTCCAACTTGGGGCCAACGGCGTGGAACTGATCGAGGTCGCCGACGGGATCGACATTCGCAGCGACATCCTCGAACGAATGGATTTCGCGCCCGTCGTCCGCAACCCGGCTCGCATGAACGCGGAGTATTTCGGCACATGAGCGAACATCTCGAAATCAAGGATGAGGGGCCTGTCCGGCTGCTGACGATGACCGGCCAGCCGAAGCGCGGCAATCCGCTGTCGCAGCAGCTGGCGCGCGATCTGGTCGGCGCTCTGGTCGAGGCCGAACGCATGCCGGACATCCACGTCATCGTGCTGGCGGGAACGGCAACCCATTTCTCGGTCGGCGCGGACCTGACCGAAGTGCACGGCATGACGGCGGCGCAAGCCGTTCTCGACGACTGGCTGGAGGAGTTCGACCGTTTCGCCCATGCCCGCAAGCCGACCATCGCCGCCGTACGCGGCTATGCGGTGGGCGGCGGCTTCGAACTGGCGCTGTCCTGCGACATGATCGTATGCGCGGAAGATGCCCATCTGGCGCTGCCGGAAACCGGCATCGGCGTCATCGCCGGGCAGGGGGGCACCCAAAGACTGCTCCAGCTCGCGGGCCGGTCGATTGCCGCCGATCTCATCCTGACCGGCCGTTCGCTTACCGGCGTCGAGGCCGGCGCCTTCGGCATCGCCGCGCGCATATGCCCTGCCGACAATGTCGTCAACGAGGCAATGGCGGTGGCGCGCGGCATGGCCGAGCGCAGCCCTGCCGCGATCCGTTTCGCCCGCGAGGTGCTGCGCGAAGCCGCCGATCACCCTATCCGCCAGTCGCTGCGGCTGGAGCGGCTGCTTGCCTCGCTCGTTCTCGACACTGATGAATGCCGCGCCCGCGTGGGTGCGTTCCTCGACCGGAAGGCGGCTTCCCGATGAGCGATATGACGCAAGCAATTCCCGATATTCCCGGCCTGCCGCTGCCGCTTTCGGGAGAAACGCGGCTCCACGTCATCATCGGCGATCCGATCGCGCAGGCCGGCTCGCCGCGCCTGTTCAATCAGGCTTTCCGACGGCGCGGCGCCGGGGCCGTGCTGGTACCGTTGCATGTCAGGTCCGAACATCTGTCGCAGGCGCTGGCGGCATTGCGCCATTTCGGCAATGTCGACGGCATCGTCGTCACCGTACCGCACAAGATCGCCGTCATGGAGCTGATCGACGAGGTGCGCGACAGCGGTCGCCGCATCGGCGCGGTCAATGCCATCCGCAGGCTGCCGGACGGGCGCCTCGTCGGCGATAATTTCGACGGCAAGGGCTGTATCCGGGGTCTGTCGGCGGCCGGGCACGGCATACAAGGCAAGAGCGTGCTGATCGTGGGTGGCGGCGGTGCCGGCCGGGCGGTTGCCCATGCCATGGCCGACGAAGGCCCGTCACGCCTTCGCCTGTTCGACATCGATTCCACTCGGCAGGCGGAGCTGGTCGCCAGCCTTGCCCAGGCTCATCCCGGCCTTGTCGTCGAGGTCGGTGCCGCTGACCCGCAAGGCTTCGACGTGGTGGTCAACTGCACACCACTGGGCATGCAGGCGTCCGACCCGTACCCAGTCGATCCGGAGCGCATTTCGCCTTCCGCGCTCGTTGTCGACGTCATCCTGAAGCCGGCGATCTCGCCTCTGCTGGAGGCCGCCGCCAAGCGCGGCTGTGCGACCCAGCCGGGCATCCGCATGCTGGAAGGGCAGGTGGAGGCCATCTGCGATTTCTTCGGCGTCGGAATGCCGGCATGAGGCGGAAGGGAATTGCCCTCGTCGGCCTCGGGCTCGCGGTGCGCCCGCATGCGCTGAGTCTCATGGACCTGTCCGCCGAAGCCGAGGTGCTTTACGCCGTCAGCCAGTCGCAGGCGCGTTGCGCGGCGTTCGCCGCCGACTATCCGTTCCCGACCGCCACGGATCTCGAGAAGGCGCTGACCGACGAACGGGTCGAGGCGGTCATCCTGCTGACGCCGCCGTCCACACATCGCGATCTCGGCTCCCGCATTCTGGAGAGCGGCCGGCACCTCCTGATCGAGAAGCCGGTCGGCCTCGTCACCGCCGATGCCGAGGCGCTGCAAGCTCTTGCAGAGGCCAGAGGACTCAAGCTGGGCGTCGTTTTCCAGCATCGCTTCCGCCCGGCGTTCCTGCGGCTTGCCGAACTGGTCGCGGAAGGGAGCCTGGGCCCGCTTGCGGCCGGTCATTGCCGCGTACCCTGGTGGCGGCCGCAAAGCTATTATGATGAACCGGGCCGGGGCATGTTCGCGCGCGACGGCGGCGGGGTCCTGCTGACGCAGGCGATCCACACGCTCGATCTCCTGCGCGCGCTGGTCGGCAGGATCGATATCCATTCTTCCCTCGTCTCGACCACGGCGCTGCACGAGATGGAAGCCGAGGATCATGTGGCCGCGCTCGCCACTTTCGGCGGCCGGGCGCCGGGCACGATCATGGCCACCACGGCCTGCTATCCGGGTTTTCCGGAGACCATCGATCTCGTCTTCGCCACGGCCACCGCGCATCTGGAAGGCGGCGTCCTCAACCTGTTCCGGCATGATGGCTCCAGCGAAACCGTTGGCCGCTCGCAGGCCTTCGGCAGCGGTGCCGACCCGATGGCCTTCGCGCATGATGCCCACCGCGCCCTGATCACCGACTTCCTGCGGGCGATCGACGAGGATCGTGCGCCCGCGGTGAGCGGCGCGGACATCGTCGCGACGCGACGCCTGATCGACGCCATGTTTGCCCGCAGCATTTCAAAGGGGATTGCACCATGACCGCCCAAGTCATCCTGCCGCAAGCCGACGGCTCCCTGGAAACCTGGCGCCTGTCGGCGCCCCGCTCCTTTGCAAGGCCGGCCTCCATGCAGCGCACCCGCATCGCCTATTCGGCCGCGCATGTGGTGGCCGACCCGCTGGCCGACATCGATCCGTGGCTGGCATCGGCACCCGACTGGGAAGCGACCATGGCCTACCGTCGCTACCTGTGGAACCTCGGGCTCGGCGTCGCCGAGGCGATGGACACCGCGCAACGAGGGATGGGGCTGGACTGGCCCACGTCGCTGGAACTGATCCGCCGTTCTGTCGCCGAAGCGAGGTCGTTCGGACCCGGCTCGCTGATCGCATCCGGCGTCGGTACCGACCAGCTCGAGCCGCGCCCCGGCCTCACGCTCGATGAGGTGATCGCGGCCTATGAGCAGCAATGCGCCGCCGTCGAGGCCGCCGGCAGCCGCATCATCCTTATGGCCAGTCGGGCGCTGGCTGCCAGTGCCCGCGGACCGGAAGACTATGCGCATGTCTATGGCCGCATCCTGTCGGGCGTGCGCGAGCCCATCATCCTGCATTGGCTCGGCGAGATGTTCGATCCGGCGCTGGCCGGCTATTGGGGCCATGACGACCACTGGCAGGCCATGGATGTCTGCCTGGAAATCATCGCCGCCCATGCCGGGAAGGTGGACGGCATCAAGGTGTCGCTGCTCAGCGAGGACAAGGAAATCGCAATGCGCGCCCGCCTTCCCGAAGGCGTGCGCATGTATACGGGCGACGATTTCAACTATCCCGACCTGATCGCCGGCGCCGATGGCCGGTTCTCGCATGCCCTGCTTGGCATCTTCGATGCCATTGCCCCGGCCGCTGCCGCGGCGCTGGATGCGCTGGCTGCCGACGACATGGAAACCTATCGTGACCTCATGGTGCCAACCGTGCCGCTGTCGCGCCATATCTTCCGGGCGCCCACCCGTTTTTACAAGACCGGCATAGTGTTCCTGGCCTGGTTGAACGGCCATCAGACGCATTTCACCATGGTCGGCGGCCAGGAAAGCACGCGCTCCACATTGCATCTGGCCGAACTGTTCCGCCTTGCCGACAAGGCCGGCCTGCTGTCCGATCCCGAACAGGCGGCGGAACGCATGACGCTGGTAATGCGCCAGCGTGGCGTGGGGATCTGAGGCGATGGTTGAGCCGACTCGCCTGTCGCTCAACACTGCGACGGTCAGGGAGCGCTGGACGCTGCGGCAGTGCATCGAGGGCTGCGTCCGTCACGGTATCGGCGGCATCGCGCCGTGGCGCGATATGCTGGCGGCCTGCGGCGTGGATGAGGCCACACGTCTGATCGCCGGCCATGGCCTGACCGTGACCGGCCTTTGCCGGGGCGGGATGTTCCCGGCTGAGACGGCCGAAGGCCGCCGGCAGGCGATCGACGACAATTTGCGCGCCATCGACGAGGCCGCCGCCATCGGGGCGAAATGCCTGGTGCTCGTGGTGGGCAGCTTGCCGCAAGGATCGAGGGATATCGCTGGCGCCCGGGCCCAGGTGCGTGACGGCATCGCCGCCGTGCTCGACCATGCGCGGGCGGCCAGGGTGCCGCTGGCTATCGAGCCTTTGCATCCCATGTATGCGGGCGACCGCTCCTGCGTGAACACGATGGCCGAGGCGAATGCGCTCTGCGAGGAACTGGGGGAGGGCGTGGGCATCGCGCTCGACGTCTACCATGTGTGGTGGGACTCGGACTTGTCGGCGCAGATCACGCGTGCTGGCCGCAACCGGCTTCTGGCCTTCCATGTCTGCGACTGGCTGGTGCCGACACGCGACCTGCTCCTCGACCGAGGCATGATGGGCGACGGGGTAATTGATATCCCGGCCATCCGCGCGCAGGTCGAGGCGATCGGCTATGACGGGTTTGTGGAAGTAGAGATCTTCTCGCGCGACCGCTGGTGGCGGGAAGACCCCGATCTCGTGCTGGGGACGATGGTCGAGAGGGCCCGCACCTGCGTTTGAGCCCTCGGTTCAGGCGGATTTTTCTTGACCATTATTCCTCTTCGCAGCCTGTCAGCTTGATCGGTGCGCCGGCTGTGTTGCCGAGGTCGATACATTGACCGGAAGCGCAGAGCCGCCAGCCGCCGCCGGTCAGGCCAGATGATGCCAGCATCACGGCCTCCTGCGCCGGCAATTTCGGCGTGTAGACCCACCAGCCGTCGATCAGCCTCGACCCTTCGGGCGGTTCCATGCCCGCGCCTGAGCCCTTCACCCGCGCTTGCGTCAGCACGAGACCGGCCGGTGTGACCTGCCATTCCTCGTGCCATTCCGATTTCTGCACCGAATGCGTCCAGGAGAGCGAGAAGACGGACGCCGCGATGACGGTCGTCTTGCCCGCGACAAGGACGCAGAGGGCGCTCATGGATCCGGAATCAGGTTGCCGGTGCGGCCACGCGGTGGCTGCGCCACCAGTGGGCCGCGACCACCGCGATGCCGAGCACCCAGCCGGCCTCGTCGGTCAGGGGCAGGGCCAGAACCAGAAGGGTCCCGGCGAGGAGACAGCCCAGACGCTCCCACCACAGCGCCCGCGCAAACAGGAAGCCGACGACCGCCGCACCCCAGAGTGCGATGCCGAAGCAGGCCTTCAGGAAGATGTAGGCCACTTCGCCCCAATAGCCGATATAGGCCGATAGGGGCCCAGGGTCCTGCAGCATCAGCGCCGGCGTATAGACCGCCATGAAGGGCACGACGAAGCCGGCCGTGGCGAGCTTGGTCGCCTGGACCGAAATCTTCAAGCCGGAGGTCTTGGCCATGGGCGCGGCTGCGAAGCAGGCGAGCGCGACCGGCGGCGTGAGATCCGCCATGATGCCGAAATAGAAGACGAACATGTGGCTGACCAGCAGCGGCACGCCGAGTTCCAGCAGGGCAGGTCCGGCCAGCGACGATGTGATGATGTAGTTCGGGATGGTGGGAATGCCCATGCCCAGCACCAGGCAGGTGATCATCGTGAGGATCAGCGACAGGAACAGATTGTTCTCGCCGATGGCAATGACCCAGCCGATGAAGGTGGAGGCGATGCCGGTCAGTGTCAGCGTGCCGATGACGATGCCGACAATGGCGCAGGCGATGCCGACAGGCAGCGCGTTCTTCGCGCCCTCGGCCATGGAATCGCGGCAGATGGCCAATGTCTCGCGGCCGCCCTTGAAGACCGCGCAGGCAGCGATCAGCAGGCCGATCACGAGGGCGAGGACGTTGATGCCGTATTTCATGAATGCCGCTGCCGCGAGCCCGAGCGCAACCCAGAACACCATGCGGAAGGCGAAGGGGCCGATCAGCGCGGCGAGCGGCGTGCCGAGGATCAGCACGACGATCAGCGCTAGGCCCATGGTTCCGGCGAAGATCGGGGTATAACCGGCGAACAGCAGGTAGACCAGCATGCCGAGCGGCAGCACCAGCGGCCAGTGCTGCCGCAGCGCTGCCCAGGGATCGGGCAGGGTCTTCTTGTCCATGCCGCCGAGGCCCGCCTTGCCGGCTTCCAGATGCACCATCCAGAAGCAGACGCCGAAATAGAGGACGGCGGGAATGAGCGCTGCCTTGACCACCTCGACGTAAGGAACGTTCAGTGTCTCGGCCATGATGAAGGCGACCGCGCCCATGACCGGGGGCATGATCTGGCCGCCCATGGACGAGGTGGCTTCGACGCCGCCGGCAAAGGCCGACCGGAAGCCGAAGCGTTTCATCAGCGGAATGGTGAACTGGCCGGAAGCCACGACGTTGGCGACGCCCGAGCCCGAGATGGTGCCCATCAGCGCCGAGGACATGACGCAGACCTGTGCCGGGCCGCCGCGCCAGCTGCCTACGAGGCCGAGGGCAAAGTCGTTGAACAGGGCCAGCATCCCGGCGCGTTCGAGGAAGGCGGCGAACACGACGAAGATGAAAATATAGGCCGCCGAGACATAGATCGGCGTACCGTAGATGCCTTCGGTGCCGAAGCCGAAATGCTCGATGATCTGGGCAAAGTCGTAGCCGCGATGGATGAAGGGTGGCGGCAGGTAATTGCCGAAGAAGCAATAGGCCAGGAACAGGCCGGCGATGATGGTGAGCGGCCAGCCCATCAGGCGGCGCGCGCCTTCGAAGACCAGGACGATGACCAGCGCGCCCACGACCAGATCCGGAACCGTGTGAAAACCGGAGCGCATGATCAGGTCCTTGTAGAAGACCCAGTTGTAGATGCCGGTCAGGAAGCCAAGGATGCCCAGCAGCCAGAACCATGCCCTGGTGACAGGCTTCTTCGCGACAAGATTGCCGATGAGGGCGAAGCCGAGCAGCAGCAGGAAGCCGACATGCATGGCCCGGACGATCTGGCTGGCCAGCGTTCCGTATGCGGCGGTCCATAGCTGGAACAACGAGAACGCAAAGGCGATCCAGAAGGCCGCCCGGCCGAGGATGCCGTCTCCGAAACCGGGCGGCAGGCCCTCAATGATCTCTTCCGCGCTATCTTGCGGAATGATCGGTCCTTCAACCTTGGCGGCTGTGCTCACGGTCGCCCTCCATGCAATGGGAAGCACAAGCCATTCTTGGCTGCGCCTGACCAATCTGTTTTTTCTCATGCATTTCCTGGCGCAAAGCCGGTTCACACTTTTGCTGGAGATGCTTCGGAATTGTCGATGGGCCATGGGGCGCCCGGTGCGGGCGCCCCGTCAGGCTTCAGGCGATTATTTCAGGATGCCGGCTTCGCGATAATAGCGTTCGGCGCCCGGATGCAGCGGAACGGGCATGCCGTCCAGCGCCTTGGCCGGGTCGATGGCCTTTGCCGCGGCGTGGGAGGCGACGAGCTGCGGCAGGTTGTCGAAGAGCAGCTTGGTCATCTGATAGGCGGTTTCGTCGGAAACGCCGTCATGCGTGATCAGGAAATTGCCGACGGCGGCCGTTTCGACATCCTCGCTCTGGCCGTCATAGGTGCCCGCCGGAATGACGACCGAGATGTAGGGCGCGCCGATCTTCTCGACATCCGCCTTGGGCACCGCCACGACGTTGATCGGCAGCGAGGTCGCGAGGTCGCGGATCGAGGCGACGCCAAGCCCGGCCGACTGCAAGGTCGCGTCGAGCTGGCGGTTCTTGATCAGCTCGACCGATTCCGCGAAGGGCAGGTACTCGACCTTGCCGAGGTCCTCATACTTCATGCCGGCCGCGGCGAAGATGGCGCGGGCATTGAGTTCGGTGCCCGAAGCGGGCGCACCGACGGAAAGGCTCTTGCCCTTCAGGTCGGCCAGCGACTTGATGCCGGACTCCTGGCTGGCGACGATCTGGATGTAGTTCGGATAGATGGCGGCGATACCGCGCAGCTTGTCGAGGGGCTGCGGGAAGCCGGCTTCAGTGTTGCCCTTGACGGCTTCCTGCACCGAATCGCCCAGCGAGAAGCCGATCTCGCCCTTGCCCTGCTGCAACAGGTTCAGGTTCTCGACCGAAGCCTTGGTCGCCTGCACCTGCGTGCGCGAGCCTTCGATGCCCTTGGCGTAGATTTCCGACAGGGCGACGCCGAGCGGATAGTAGACGCCCGATGTGCCGCCGGTGAGCACGTTGATGAATTCCTGGGCCTGCGCGCTCGCGGCTGACAGGCCAAGTGACAAGGCTGCCGCCCCGCTGATCAAGGCGCGTCGTGTCAATGCGATCATACTCTTCCTCCCTGTATGTTCGGGCGAAGTTTAGACGCGTGAAACGAAATCTGAAAGACCGGAGCTCGGCTTACGGCCAATCGGTCAAGATGCGTTGCTGTCCGACCGCCCGTGACGCTTTATCGCCTTGCGGACAAAACGCCTGGGAGTTAACAGGGTACGCTGCTCGCCAGGGAAGAAGTCGGGTTCTTGCTGAGGCTGTCGATCGAGCAATACAAATATCTCCGGCCACCACGGCCCCTCATGCAGGCCTTGCCAAAATGCAGGCCGAGGTGCTGTCTGGAAACCATCGCGCTTTTGGCGCGTTGAGGTTATTCGACCCATTTTCCGACAAACGCGCAAACGAAGGAATGACTGATCCTTGAACACCAAGCTTATTCTGGAAAGCCCCGGCATTTTTCCTCTGTTCCTGCTTCTGACACTGACGGTGGCCATTATGCCCGACAGCCGGCTGACGGCGCAGGGGTTAGATGCGGAAGGCGCGCTCGATACGATCATAGGCTCCGACGTGAACACCAAGGAAGAGCCTGTCGCCGCCGAAGAGGGTCGTATCGTCGCCGCCATCGAGCAGACCCCGAAAAACATCTCCGAGGTGCGCCGCCGCTTCACCATCGATCGTGTCGATATCGTCTTCCTGCCGGATTTCGGCGACGGGGATAGCACTGTCCAGGCCAAGCTGGCCGAGTTCGACGGCCAGATCGTCGAAATGCGCAAGGAAATCGAGGGCAGCGCGATCTTCTTCCACGCCCTGAACTCGCGCTCGGTGTTGCTGAGGGATGTTGTCGCCCTTGAATTCGACGACGCCAACGGCGTCACGATATTCGTTGCCGGGGGCAAGCAGGGAACCAATGTCGACTGACTGTGACGAGCATCCATGAAGGCGCGGGCAGGGCGCGCTGACCGGCTCCGGCAAGCGCATCAATCGTTGTTGTCCGCCGGCCTGCCATACAGACGACGAAGCTCGTCCTTGGCCTTTTCCAGCACCTCCTTGCGCTCGGCCGGCAGGTTCTTGCCGGCTCGATTGATGTAGAAGGTCAGCATGGACATCGCAGAGCGAAATGGCTCGGCCTTGCGCTTTTTGCTCTCGTCGGCAGACCGTTTCAGGGAGGCTGCAATCGCCTTCGGGTCGGCCTTCTCGAAGGCATGCGGTTCGAGTGCGAGCGCGTCGCTGTGTTCCGTAACTTCTGCCGACCATTTCTTCGTTTTGTGGGACATGCGTGATCTCCATTAACCGGGAGGCTGTCCGGGCACGGCTTCCGGCGGGATCACAGGGGTGGTTCCGGTGTCGGGCGGCTGTTCCTCCATTTCCCCGTCGCCGGTCTTCGGTGGCGTGAGAACGCCGTTGCAGTCTTCCAGTTCGGGGCGCGGAGCGTTGTTGGCGTGCTGGTCGTCACGTTCGGCGTCCGCTTGTTTTTCACCGTCAGGCTGCGCCTGACACCGGTCCATCGGCTCCGTTACCTCTGGTTCCTTGTCCGATGCCTCTGGTTCGTTGTCCGATATCTGTGCGGCCGTGGGACTGATCGCCGCGACGCAACCCAGCAACACCACGACAAGGCCCCAGGCACGCATAGCGGTCGGCCCCGGAAATTCCGGCTGCGGCGGCACTTCGCTCGGCGTGTCGGGCGGAATCTGGACCGGCTCGTCGTTCGGCGAGGGAATGGGGTCTGGCGATGGTGGGAGAACGCTCGGCGGCTGGTCGGGTTGCGGAGTTTCAGGAGGTGTTGGGGGCCGTGCCGGCGCCGGATTCGGGTTGTCCGGCGTCGGTTGCGGGTCGTTCGGGTCTGGCATGAGCTTGGTCATCCTTGGCCTCTTCAATACCAATCCCTGCGAACCGGATGTGTTCCCGAGAAGATGGCCGGCGTTCGGATGTCGAGATTGGCGGGCACGTCGAAAGGGGAGGTGCGGGCCTGCCAGCCGCAATTTCTGCGGGCGCGAACCTTATGCCCCTTTGCAGGAAGGAACACTGACTGCGTCCAAGCGGCCACCCCTTAATGCATCACGCTACTCATGCCGGTAAACAACCTATCGACCGTCCGGCTCATGGCGCATGACCTCGGCATGCGAGGCGACCCGGAACTCGCGCGCGTCGGTGACCCAGCCCCGGAACATGCCGTCGGTGTTGTAAGGGGCGGCGATCGCGCCGTCGGCGCCGACGGCGACCAGGCCGGCACCGATATTGTGCGGCTTCAGGTCTTCCATGATGACCTTGGTCGCGGCTGCGTCCACGTCCTCGCCGAGATAGGCCATGCGCGCGGCGACCTCGTGGCCGACGACATGGCGGATGAAGAATTCGCCCTTGCCGGTGCCGGAGACGGCACAGACCCCGTCACGGGCATAGGTGCCGGCGCCGATGACGGGGCTGTCGCCCACCCGCCCGTCAGGCTTGTTATTGTAACCCCCGGTCGATGTCGCGGCGGCCAGATGGCCATGTCGGTCGAGCGCCACCGCGCCCACCGTGCCGTGCTTTTCCGACTCGCTGGCGGCGGCCTGCGTGCCGGCGGCGGCATGCGCCTTCATCGCGGCCAGCGCCTGCCGGCGCCGCTCGGTGGTAAAATAGGCCTGTTCCTCGACCGCCAGCCCTTGCGCCTCGGCGAAGCGGTCGGCGGCGGGGCCGGCCAGCAGCACGGCATCGCCATGCTCCAGGACGGCACGGGCGGCCAGCACCGGATTGCGGATGTGCCGCGAGGCACAGACCGCGCCGGCCGCCAGCGTGGTTCCATCCATGATCGAGGCATCGAGTTCATGAATGCCGTTTTCGTTCAGCGCCGCGCCATGGCCGGCGTTGAAATGAGGGCTGTCCTCCATGACGACGACAGCGGCCTGCACCGCGTCGAGCGCCCGCCCGCCGCGTTCGAGAACGGCGTAGCCGGCTTCCAGCGCGCGCCCCAGATCGCGCCGCGCCGCGATCCATTCGGCCTCGCTGAGGTCCAGCTTGGCCATCACGCCGCAGCCGCCATGAATGGCAAGGGCGAATTTCGTCATGGGAGGTCTCCGTTGTTCATGGGAAAAGGGCACCGGCTTATGCCGGTGCCCTTCCGGTAGCTTGCCGGTCCTACTGCTTGGGGTGGACGTCCATCGCCAGGGTGTCCTCGTCCGACCGCGGATCGTAGGTCACCTTGTCGGCCTTGGCGCCCCAGGCTGACAGGTTGGTCGCCAGCGGCAGGTCGGGCCGGTCGGTCGCCACCAGCATGTTCGCCTCCTCCAGCAGGGCGCGGCGCTTGGCCTCGTCCATCTCGACGGCCGCGTCCTCGATCAGCTTGTCCATCTTCGGATCGGAATAGCCGCGCACGTTGAAGGCGCCGAGCGACTTCTCGGCATCGTTGGTGTGCATCAGCGACGACAGCATATAGTTGGCCTCGCCCGTCAGCGTGCCCCAGGAGGCCATGTAGAGCGAATATTCGCCGCGCGTCTTGGCCGGGTTGAACACCGCCGCCGGGACGCCCTGCACCTCGACCGTGACGTTGATCGCGGCCAGAAGCTGGGCGACGGTCGGCCCCAGTTCGGTCGGCATGCGGTCGTTGGCGTAGCTCAACGCCACCTTGAAGCCGTCCGGATAGCCGGCGTCGGCCATCAGCTTGAGCGCCTTCTCGACATCGAAGGCCGGCGCGGCGATGTCCTTGTTGTAGCCGAAGATGTTGGGGCTGACGAGCTGGGTGGAGACGACGCCCATGCCTTCAAGCGCATATTCCACGATGGTTTCGCGGTCGAGCGCCAGATCGAAAGCCTCACGCACCTTCGGATCGAGGAAGGGGTTCTTGTCGAGCTTGTTGCCGGCGTTGTCCCAGACCTGCGGCGAGTTCTCGCGGAAGTCGAATTCCAGATAAGGAATGTAGATCGATTCCGTCTTGATCACCTGCAAGGCAAAGTCGGATTCGATGCTGGCGAGGTCGGTCGCCGGCACCTTGGAGATCAGGTCGACCTGACCGGCCTTCAACTGCGCGACGCGGGCGGCATCGTTGGGGATTTCCTTGCGCACCACCTTGTTCCAGGGCTGTGCGCCAGCCCAGTAGCCGTCGAACTTCTCCAGAACCAGGTCCTGCGTCGGCGCCCAGCTTACGAATTTGTAGGGGCCGGTGCCGATGGTCGCCTTGCCCATGTTGAAGCCCTCGGCCGAGCTGTCCTTGGTCGAATAGTCGGCGGCGGCCGTGTGGGAAACGATGAACAGGCGCACGAAATCGTTGGGCAGGGTAGGCGCCGGGCCGTTGGTCTTCACGCGCACCGTGTAGTCGTCGACGATCTCGACGCTGGCGACGCGACGCACATAGATGGTCGAGGGGTTCGGGCCGGTGACGTTCGGGATGCGTTCGATGGAGAACTTGACGTCCTCGGCGGTGAAGTCGGAGCCGTCATGGAATTTCACGCCCTCGCGCAGCTTGAACTCCCAGGTGGTGTCGTCCAGCGCCTGCCAGCTCGTCGCCAGCGACGGCAGGATCTCCAGGTCGTTTCCCGAGCGCAGCAACGTGTCGAAGATGTGCTTGGTGGCCTCGGCATTGGCCGAGGTGGCGGTGAAATGCGGGTCCATCGAGGCCGGACCGGTCTTGGTGGCGATCACCAGATCGGCGGCCAGCGCGGCGACGGGCGAGGCCAGCAGAGTTGCCACGAGGGCGGCGCGAAGCATGGATTTCAGGTACATGGGTTTCCTCTCATTTTAACAGGCATGGTCGCAGGCTTGCCGCCGTCCGGTCGTGACCGGAAAAGCTGCGGCGGCGGATCACAGGGCTTCGTCCGGCTGCTCGCCATCGATCATCTGCGGCCATTGGCCCGATGCCGTGACGAGCTTGGTCATGATCTCGGAAAGGCTCAGCCGCTCGGCGGGGCTCAGGCATTCCAGCATCCGGCGTTCGTGCTCGATCATCATGCCCTTGGCGAACTCGACCGCCTGCCTGCCCTTGTCGAGCAGGCCGAGCGTGATGCGGCGCTGGTCGTCCTGGTTGGTCTGGCGGTCGATCATGCCCAGCCGGAACAGCTTGTTGGCGGCGCGGCTGAGCGTGTTCTTCGGGAAGCCCGACGAGCGCACCACATCGGTCAGCGTCGAGCTGCCGCCGAGATAGAGCGACCACAGCACCACAAATTCAGGGCGCAGCAGGCCAAGGTGCTGCTGGATGTAGCCGTAGACCGGATTGTTGAAATGAAGGGCCAGATAGTTCAGCCGGAACGAGAACCAGCAGGGATTGTCCCACAGCTTCACATGCATGAGGGGGTCGATTTCCGTGCCGGGCGAAACCACGGGCTCTGCCCGGCCGGCTCGCCCCTCAAACAGTGCCTGGCACACCGCCTCGTCCATTCCCGCCATCTCGCTTAAAATGGATATTAATCCCAAATGGAACTTTATTGGGCGGAAGTATCTTGCGTCAACCGTAATTTCTGATCCATAAAGAACTAATTTTCAGGAGGCCGCCACCCGCGACAGGGCGAGGCGGCAAGGGGCGGACGATGCACGCAGGGCGCGTCCGTACAAGAGTAAGGACAGCAGATGCGCATTCAGGACATGCATTGGAGCCAGGTCGAGGAACGGGTGAGGGAGGACGATCGCTGCGTCCTGCCGGTCGGCTCCGTCGAGCAGCATGCCTATCTCAGCCTTGCCACCGACATGATCCTGGCCGAGCGCGTGTCCGTCGAGGCGGCCGAGCCGCTCGGGGTGCCGGTGTTTCCGTGCATGCCCTACGGCATGGCCTCCAGCTTCGCCGATTTCCCCGGCACGGTGAGCCTGTCGCTGCGCACCTATATCGGCGTGTTCGAGGATATCCTCGACAGCCTCCACCGCGCCGGGTTCCGGCGCATCCTGGTCGTCAACGGCCATGGCGGCAACACGCCGGTCAATCCGGTGATCAGCGAGTGGATGAACCGCAACCGCGACGCCTCGGTCAAGCTGCATGACTGGTGGCGCGCGCCGAAGACCATGGCCAAGGTGCTGGAGATCGACCCCGCCGCCTCGCATGCGAGCTGGATGGAGAACTTTCCCTGGACCCGCCTCGAAGGCGCGCCGATCCCCAACTTTCAGAAGGAGCGGATCGATTTTGCCGCCGCCGCGCGCGTCGATGCCGGGCGCAAGCGCGAGCGCATCGGCGAAGGCAATTACCACGGCGTCTTCCAGCGGCCCGACGCGGACATGCTGGCGATCTGGCAGGTGGGGGTCGAGGAAACCCGCCACGAGATCGAGCACGGCTGGCACTGAACCCGGGGGCGCTGCGGCGCCCCTGTCCTTCATCCACCCAAGGGGCAGACATGGCATCCTTCATTCTTCGCAGATTGGGACAGGCGCTCTTCGTGCTTCTAGTCATGTCCATGCTCGTCTTCATGGGCGTCTACGTCATCGGCAACCCCGTCGACGTGCTCATCTCGCCCGACGTGACCCAGGAGATGCGCCAGCAGGTCATCCAGCAATACGGGCTCGACCTGCCGCTCTGGGAGCAATATCTCCAGTTCCTGCAACGGCTGCTGACCGGCGATCTGGGGCGTTCCTTCGTCTTCAACATGCCGGTCGTCACGCTGATCGCCCAGCGCCTGCCGGCGACCCTGGAGCTGACGCTGACGGCCGTGCTGTTCGCTTCGCTGGTCGGCATCCCGCTTGGCGTCTATGCCGGCTACAAGCCCGACAGCCTCGCTGCCAAGGCGATCATGGCGGTGTCGATCCTCGGCTTCTCGGTGCCCACCTTCTGGATCGGCCTGATGCTGATCATGGTCTTCGCCGTCCAGCTCGGCGTCCTGCCCGCCGGCGGGCGCGGGCAGACGGCGGACCTGTTCGGCGTGCCGTTTTCCTTCCTCACCGCCGACGGCTGGTCGCATCTCCTCTTGCCGGCGCTCAACCTGTCGCTGTTCAAGCTGTCGATGATGTGCCGGCTGGCCGCCTCGGGCACGCGCGAAATCATGCTGACCGACACCATCAAGTTCGCGCGTGCGGCCGGCATTTCCGAAAGCACCATCCTGCGTCGCCATGTGCTCAAGCTGATCTCGATCCCACTGGTAACGGTGTTCGGGCTGGAGCTGGGCTCGACGCTGGCTTTCGCGCTGGTCACCGAGACGATCTTCAGCTGGCCGGGGCTCGGCAAGCTGATCGTCGATTCCATCACCTCGCTCGACCGTCCCGTCATGGTCGCCTATCTGATGCTGGTTTCGGCGCTGTTCGTGGTCATCAATCTGTGCGTGGATCTCGCCTATGCAGCGCTCGATCCGCGCCTGCGGCAGGGGAGGCGCTGAAATGTCGATGGAAGCCCGTGCGGTGAAATCCGTCTCGCCGCTGGCCGAGTTCTGGCACACCTTCCGCCGCAACAAGGTCGCGGTCGCCGCCCTCGCCGTGGTGATCGCCATCATCCTGATGGCGGTGTTTGCACCGTTCCTGGTGCCGCAGGACCCCTATGACCTGAAGTCGCTGGTGCTGCGCGATGCGCGCCGCCCGCCGGGTTATGTCGGCTCGACCGGCATCGTCCATCTTCTGGGTACCGACAGCCAGGGCCGCGACCTGCTTTCGGCCATCGTCTACGGCCTGCGCATCTCGCTGCAAATGGGCCTTGTGGCGGGCGCCATCGCCTTTTCCATCGGCGCCGTGGTGGGCTGTTTCGCAGCTTATGTCGGCGGGCGCACCGAATCCGTTATCATGCGCATCGTCGACATCCAGCTGTCCTTTCCGGCGATCCTGCTGGCCTTCGTCGTGGCGGCGATCCTGGGGCAGGGCAAGTCGCAGCTCATCCTCGCGCTGGTCTTCGCTCAATATGCCTATTTCGTGCGCACCGCCCATGGCGCGGCCGCTGCCGAACGGCAGAAGGACTATGTACAGGCGGCCCTTTCGGTGCCGATGAACGGCTGGTTCGTCATCACCCGTCACATATTGCCCAACTCGCTGCCGCCGCTGATCGTCGTCGCCACGGTGCAGATCGCCTCCGCCATCTCGCTCGAAGCGACCCTTTCCTTCCTTGGCGTCGGCCTGCCGCCGACCGAGCCGTCGCTCGGCATGCTGATCGCCAACGGCTTCCAGTATCTGATGTCGGGCCGCTACTGGATCGCCATCTATCCGGGCGTGGCGCTGATCATCCTCATCATGGCGATCAACCTGGTCGGCGACCAGATCCGGGACCAGCTCAATCCGAGGCTGCGCAAATGAGCCATCTTCTGGATGTCCGCAACCTGCGGACATATTTCGAGACCGACAAGGGCACCGTCAAATCGGTGGATGACATCTCGTTCACGCTGGAACGCGGCGAGGTCATGGGGCTGGTCGGCGAATCCGGTTCGGGCAAGTCGATTACCGGCTTCTCGCTGATCGGCCTGCTGGACGAGAACGGTCACATCCAGCCGGGCAGCTCCATACGCTTCAACGGGCGCGAACTGGTCGGGCTCGGTGAAAAGGAACTGCGCAAGATCCGGGGCAGGGACATCTCCATGGTGTTCCAGGACCCGATGATGACGCTGAACCCGGTAGTCAGGATCATCGACCAGATCGGCATGGCGATCAGGGCACATGAGCAGGTCTCCGACGCCGAGATCAGGTGCCGCGCCGTCGAGGCCCTGGCACAGGTCAGGATCGTCGACCCCGCGAACAAGGTCGACCAGTATCCGCACGAGTTTTCCGGCGGCATGCGCCAGCGCGTGGCCATCGCCATCGCGCTGCTGCACCGCCCCCAGCTCGTCATCGCCGACGAGCCCACCACCGCGCTCGACGTTTCGGTGCAGGCCGAGATACTGGACATGGTCAAGGCGCTGGTCGCCGAGATGGGCACCTCGCTCATCTGGGTGAGCCACGACCTCGCCACCGTCTCCTCCATCGCCGACACCATCGCGGTGATGCGGCGCGGCAAGATCGTCGAGGCAGGCCCCGCAAGGCAGGTGCTGCAGAGCCCGCAGCATCCCTACACGCAGGGGCTTCTGGATGCCCTGCCGTCACGGTCGAAGCCCGGCGAGCCACTGGCCTCCGCCGCCACAGAGGCCGCAGGCCCGATGGATCTGAGCGGGCTCGGCGGTGCCGCCATTGGCGCCGCACCCGATGCCGCCTTCGTCAAGGCGGAAGCGATCGACAAGGTCTTCGCCCCGCGCATCGGCTTCCTGCGCGCCCTCGCCATCCGCTGGGGCCTGATGCGCGAGCCCGGTCCCGTGCACGCGGTGAAATCCGCCAGCGTCACCATCGCCCGCGGCGAAATTCTCGGCCTCGTCGGCGAATCCGGTTCCGGCAAATCGACGCTCGGGCGCATCCTGTGCGGCATCTACCCGCCCACCTCCGGCACCGTCAGCGTCGGCGGCAAGCCGGTGCGCTCGGCGACGGGCAAGCTCGGCACCCATGTGCAGATGATCTTCCAGGATCCCTTCGCCTCGCTCGATCCGCGCCGCACCATCTTCCAGTCGGTGGCCGAGGGACCCATCGCCCACGGCTTCTGCACCCGCGCCGATGCGCGCGACTATGTCAACAGATGGCTGCGTGCCGTGGCCTTCGATCCGGCGCTGGCGGATCGCTACCCCCACCAGTTCTCGGGCGGACAGCGCCAGCGCATCGCCATTGCGCGGGCGCTCGCCATGCAGCCCGAGGTCATCATCTGCGACGAGCCGGTCGCTTCGCTCGATGTGTCGATCCAGGCGCAGGTCATCAACCTGCTGATGGAACTGCGCCGCAACCTCAACATCACCCTGCTGTTCATCAGCCACGACCTCTCGGTCGTCCACCACCTGTGCGACCGCGTCGTGGTCATGCGCCATGGCGAGATCGTCGAGCAAGGCGCGGCGACACAGGTCTTCAGCGCACCTCGGCATGCCTACACGCAGATGCTGCTCGACGCCGTGCCGAAGCTGGAAGCCTGAGCCTGGAGCAATTCCAGCAAAAGTGCGAAGCGGTTTTGCGTTCGGAATTACGTCAAAACAAAGGGTTAGAGCGCTTTTTTGCGATTCGGAGAAAAGCGGAAATACTCTAACGGTTCTCCAGCCGACCATCATTCATGTATCTGCGAACCGCGGCCAAGAACGCGCGGCCTGAGATGGCAAGATCGCCGCTGTTATCGATCTCGACCACGTCCGCACCTGTTTCGACGGCGGCCACCGTCCGCGCCAGCCGGGCCTGCTGGGTTTGCGGGTCCTCGCGGCTGCGGGCCGCAAGGCGGGCGGCGAGAATCTCGGGACGGCAGGTCACCTGGATCACCATGACCCGGCCGAAGGCCGTGCGGATCGCCGGTAGGGCCGCGCGTGAGCCGTTGACGACGGCGACGCCGCCCGCCGCCAAATGACGATGAACGCTGGCGGGTATCGCATAGTGCAGCCCATGGGCCTGCCACGTCACCGCGAAGCTGCCGGCGGCTTGCCAAGCGAGGAAACTGTCGATCGGCAGCGTGTCGTGATCCTCGGCGGCCACTGTGGCTGGGCGGGTGATCACCCGCCGCACGAACAGCACCGCCGGGTCCCCGCCAAGCCTTTCGCGGGCGTAGGCCATCAGGCTGTCCTTGCCCGCGCCGCTCGGGCCGACGACGGCGATCAGCATGCCGCGCTGGCCGGCCCCGTCGACCGGGCGTGCTGCGGCAGCTTCAGGCGACACGCCGGCCCTCGCGCCAGACGGAGCGGACGACGGGAATGCCGGCTGGCCGCCGGACGCGCACCAGATCGGCCCTGAGCCCGACGGCGATGCGGCCCCGGTCGCTCAGGCCCACCGCCTTGGCGGGATTGGCGGTGACCAGCCTGATGCTTTGGGGCAGGGACATGCCGCCCTTCTCATCAGCCAGCACGAAAGGCGCATGGATCAGGCTGAACGGCACATAGTCGGACGACAGCACATCGAGCACGCCGGCATCGGCCAGCGTCCTGGCCGAGATATTGCCGGAATGGGATTTGCCGCGCACGATGTTGGGGGCGCCCATCAGCACCGCCATGTCGGCTTGGTGCGAGGCTGTGGCCGCTTCCATGCTGGTCGGGAACTCCGCCAGACGCACGCCGAAGGCTTTCGATTCCTCGACATGCTCGACGGTGGCGTCGTCGTGGCTTGCCACCGCGATGCCGCGTGCGGCGCAGGCATCGGCAATGGCGCGGCGGTGGGGAGCGGCGTAGCGCCCCGATTCCTCGATGCGGCGGGCGATGAAGCGCTCGAATTCGGTATCCGACAGGCCGCGCTTCTTCTTGTAGTAGACTATGTAGGCGTCGAGGCTCTGGAACTGGCGCTGGCCGGGCGCATGGTCCATCAGCGACGCCAGCCGGACCTGCGGATCGGCGGTGAAGTCCTCGAAATGATCGAGCACATCGGCGGAGGAGACCTCGCAGCGCAGGTGGATCAGGTGGTCGACCCTCAGCCGGTCCTCGCTTTGGGCCGTCTCGATGGCGTCGGCAATGGCGCGCATCTCGCCGCGCTTGAAGCCGGCATTCTCGTCCGAGCCGAGCCGCAGGCAGTCGAACACCGTGGTGATGCCGGATGCGGCGACCTGCGCATCATGCGCCTGCAAGGCGGCTATGCTGTCCCACACCACGCCGGGACGGGGGCTGTAATGCTGCTCCAGATGGTCGGTGTGGAGTTCGACCAGCCCGGGGATCAGGTAGTCGCCGTCCATGTCCTCGCCGCTGCCGGCCCTGCCGGTGTCGATGGCCGAGACAAGCCCGTCGCGGATGACGACGGAACCGGCGACGATCTCATCTTCGAGAACGATATGCGCGTTGGTGAGGACGGTTTCCTGCGGCATGTCAGGCATACTTTCTCGTTTCGGCCGCGCCGAAGCGGTGGGTTGAACGGACGATGAAATCGGCACCGGGCTCGGGCTCGGCGAAGAGGGTGACGGCCGAGACGTCGACCGGGCGCGGAAGCAGCGGGTCGAAACGGTCGCGCAGCGCCGTTGCGACGCGCGCGGCGGCTTGGCACCCGACCGGACCGGTGAGGGTCATGTGGAAGCGGAACTCTTCCTTCACATGAGGATAGCCGTGGCGGTGGAGATAGAGGCGCTGGCGTTCCGACAGGCCCTCGGGCCTGCGGCGCGCGATTTCCGCATCGGTGAGCGGCGCGCGCAATCCGTCGAAATGGTCGACGGCCGCGGATGCCAGTGCCGAAACGCCGGCCGCATCGGCGGGGGTCAGCGCAAAGAAATCGCCGATCCTGGTGATGGCGAGGCCGGGGATCGCGAGCGGGGCGGCCTGCCGGGCGAAGGCGTCGGCGGCAACCGACAGATCCGCTTCGGTTCGCCCCGCGCGCAGGCGGAACGGCGCCACCAGCGTGGCGTGGAAGCCGTAGCGGCGCGGCGCGCGGGTCAGGTCGTCGAATTCTCCGGCCGTGAAACCGGCCGGCAGGGTCGTTGCGGCCGCTTCGCCGGTGAAGGCGTTGCGGCCCAGCCACAACTGGGCCGCCCGCGTCAGCGGATCGTCCGGCGCGGGGGTGAAGTAGAGGGCGTAGCGCATCACAGGAACAGCTTGCGCAGGCGCTGCGACAGGAGGTCGATCAGCGATACGGTGACCAGCATGATGATCAGCATGGCCGATGCCTGCGGGTAGTAGAACCCGCGGATTGCCTCGAACAGCACCTGGCCGATGCCGCCGGCGCCGATGACGCCGAGCACGGTGGCGGCGCGGACGTTCGATTCGAAACGGTAGAGCGCATAGGACATCCACAGCGGCATGACCTGGGGCACGACGCCGAAGATGATCTCCTGCAGCCGCGAGGCGCCAGTGGCGCGGATCGCTTCCACGGGGCGCGCGTCGATGGCTTCCACGGCTTCCGAAAAGAGCTTGGCAAGGATGCCGGTGGTGTGGACGAACAGCGCCATCACGCCGGCGAACGGGCCAAGGCCCACGGCGACGACGAAAAGCACGGCAAAGACCAGCTCATGGATCGAACGGCAGGCATCCATGACGCGGCGCACCGGCTGCACGATGTACCAGGGGGCGATGTTGCGGGCCGAGAGGATGCCGAAGGGCACGGCGAAGACCGTGGCGAGGAAGGTGCCCCACAACGCGATCTGGATGGTGACGAGCATTTCCGAGAAATAATAGCGCCACTGCGAGAAATCGGGCCGCAGGAAGCCGCCGGCATATTCCGCCATGTTGCCGGCATCGCTGAACAGGTAGGTCCAGCGGGACATTTCGGCCGGCGCCCAGCTCCAGACAAGCAGGAGAAGCAATGAAATCCACGAGGCCCAGGTCCACAGGCTGCGCGACCATTCGCGCTCCACTTCGGGGCGGGCGGGTGCGCGCGCGGGATCGGCGGACGCGATCTTGACGGTCTGGTCCATTGCGGTGTCCTGAAATTTGCGCCGGCCGCCACCTCATCGGGCAGCCGGCTGTTTTTCATGCTGGATCAGATCCGGGGCAATCAGCCCTGGACTTCCTTCAGCCTGGCTTCGAACTCGGCCTTCTGCGTCTCGAGCGGCTCGATCTTCGCCTTCTTGTCGGCGTCGGAGAGCGAGGCGTCGGCCTCGACCTGCGCGATCGTCTTGGTCAGTTCCATCACGCGGATCGGCAGAAGCTGGTCGTCGGAGGAGGCGCGGAACGGCGCCCATTCGAGACCGGCCAGCACCTCTTTCTCATGGGCGATGTCGCCCTTCGACTGATCGGTGCCGTAGGTCAGGAAGAAGTCCCTGATCTTGGCCTTGGCGTCGTCCGACAGGTCCTTGCGCCAGACCAGCGGGTCCGACGGGATCAGCGGCGACTTCCAGATCACCTTGATCTTCTCGAACGCGGCGGGCTGGTTCTTTTCGATCAGCTCCATGTTCTCGGTGTTGTTGGCCGCCGCGTCGATCTGGCCGTTGGCGACGGCCATGGCGTTGGTCTCGTGGTTGGCGTTGGTGACGTTCTTGAAGCATGTCTTCGGGTCGACCTTGTTGGCCGAGAAGACGAAGGTCATCGGCACCAGATAGCCCGAGGTGGAGTTGGGATCGCCGAGGCCGAAATTGAGCGTCTGGTCGCAGGTGAGCAGGTCTTCGACCGAATTCAGCTTGCTGTCCTTGGGCACGACGATCAGCGAGTAGTAGCCCGGCTCGCCGCTGGCGGGAACGGTCTGCGCGAACACCGCGCCCTCGGCACGGTCGACGGCCTCCATGGCCGACTTGTTGCCGTACCAGGCCAGTTGCACCTTGCCGAAGCGCATGCCCTCGATCACGCCGGCATAGTCGGAGGCGAAGAACGGCTTCACGTCCAGGCCGGTGGCCTTGGCGAAATCGGCCAGCAGCGGATCCCATTTCGGCTTCAGGTTCTGCTGCGATTCGGTGGAGATGATGCCGAAGTTGATCTCTTCGGCCATGGCGACGCCGGCAGACAGCGTGAACGCCAGGGCGGCGGCGACGGTGCCCTTGAGGACTAGGTTCATATCAAGCTTCCCTGCTTGGTGGTTGGATTTATGCGAAGGCCGGAACGCGATCCGGTTCTGGCGCGCGCCTCGGTTTCGCCGGCTGCATGGGCGCGTCCGGCAAAATCAGTTCCTCGGAATTGTCTCCGTAAAGCTCGACGAGCATCTGGTTGGTCAGCGCCGAGGAAGGGCCGTCGAACACGATGCGGCCGTCGCGGAGGGCGATCGTGCGCGGGCAGTAACGGCGCGCATATTCGACCTGATGCAGCGAGACGACGCAGGTGATCTTTTCGTCGCGGTTCACCGCGGCGAGGATTTCCATGACGCGGCGCGCCGACGACGGATCGAGCGATGCGATTGGCTCGTCGGCGAGCAGGATATTGGAGCGCTGCACCAGCGTGCGGGCTATGGCCGCGCGCTGCTGCTGGCCGCCCGACAGGGTGGAGGCACGCTGCCACGCGACTTCCGGTATGCCGACGCGGGCCAGCGCCTCGCGCGCCTTTTGCTTCTCGCCGGCGGTGAACAGGCCGAGTGTCCCCCGCCAGCCGGGAATGTGGCCGAGATTGCCGAGCAGGACATTGGACAACACCGACATGCGGCCGACCAGATTGAACTGCTGGAAGACGACGCCGATGTTGCGGCGCATGTTCCTGGCCTTTGCCGCAAGGCGGCCGCCGTCCTGCATCGCACCGCCCAGGATCTCGATCCGGCTCTGCCCCGCCCTGTCTTGCCCCGCCTGGCCGATTTCCAGTCCGCAGATGTGGCGGATCAGCGTGCTCTTGCCGGAACCGGACGCTCCGATCAGGGCAACCATTTCGCCCCGTTGAATTTCAAGGCTCACATTGTCCAATGCGCGTTTCTTGCCGAAGTGCTTGGACAGATTTCGGACGGAGATGGCCGTCATAGCATTGCTCCTTCCAGTGTTCTGAAAGTTCGAGGAAGCGGATTTTCGTTCACCCACGCCACATCGACCCGCAGGCGGGCGACGGCACTCATGGCTCTAGCGCCGGGACATGACGGCCGGTTGTCGCGGACATGTCAGTTCGATGACGGTTCACCGTTTCCACAGGCCATGCGGCGTGTTCGTGGCGCTCGAGGAATTCCTCGATGCCGAGATTACGGAAATCGTCGAGCGCGGCGCGCAGCCGTTGGTGCGGCCAGTCCCACCAGGCAAGCGCCTGGAGACGTTGCCCGACCGCCGCCGGAAACCGTTCGCGGACGAGGCGGGCCGGCACGCCGGCGACGATCGTGTAGGGCGCGACATCCTTGGTGACCACTGCGCCGGCACCGACGACCGCGCCGTCCCCGATGGTCACGCCGGGCAGGATGGTGACCCCGTGGCCGATCCAGGTGTCGTGGCCGATATGGACCCGCCTGGCGCGGCGGGCGGCGAAGAACTCGGCCTCGTGGCCGGCATCGTCGAAATAGTCGGAGGCGCGGTAGGTGAAATGGTGCAGCGTCGCCCGTGCCATCGGATGATGGGTGGCGTTGATGCGCACCGCAGCCGCGATGTTCGAGAACTTGCCGATGGTGACGCACCACGCCTGGCAGTTCTCCATCACGTAGGAATAGTCGCCGAGTTCCGTCTCGACGAGACGGCCGCCCTCCGCCACTTCGGTGTAGCGGCCGAGACGGCAGTTCTCGAGCCTGGCCGTCGGATGGACGACCGGCGTTTCGGACAGGCGCGTCATGGTCACGCCGCCTTCTTCGCCGGCGCGAAGCCGGTCACGTCGATGATGACATCGGCGACCGCGTTGCGGACCTCGGTGTCGTGGAAGATGCCGAGCAGGGCGACGCCAGCCCGCTTCTTCCCGGCGATCATCTCCACCACCACGTTGCGGTTGGCAGCGTCCAGCGAGGCGGTGGGCTCGTCGAGCAGGAGGATTGGATGATCGGTGATGAAGCCGCGCGCGATGTTGACGCGCTGCTGCTCGCCGCCCGAAAAGGTGGCCGGCGGCAGGACCCACAGGCGCTCCGGCAGGTTGAGGCGGCTCAGCAACTCCCCGGCGCGCCGCTTCGCTTCCACATGGTCCGTGCCGCGCTCGACCAGAGGTTCGGCGACGATGTCCAGGGCACCGATGCGCGGCACCACGCGCAGGAATTGGCTGACATAGCCCATCGTCTCGCGGCGCAGTTCCAGTACGGTGCGCGGGTCGGCGGAGGCCAGGTCGACCTCGCGGCCACGGTGGTGGACGACGATCTTGCCGGCGCTCGCCCCGTAGTTTCCGTAGAGCATCTTGAGGATCGAGCTCTTGCCGGCGCCCGAGGGGCCGCCCAGCACCGCGCAGGTGCCCGAATGCAGGGAGAAGCGGGCATTGGCGACCACCGGCAGCTCGATGCCGCCGCGCAGATGCATGGTGAACGTCTTGCCAAGGCCGGTTGCGATGAGGGCGGGGGATTGCACGGCGTGGACCTCAGACCTGGAGGATGGAGGAGACGAGGAGTTGCGTGTAAGGCGCCTGCGGGTCGTCCAGCAGGCGATCCGTGAGGCCGTGCTCGATGACGCGGCCGTCCTTCATCACGATCATGCGATGCGACAAAAGACGCGCCACGGCGAGATCGTGGGTGACGATGATGACCGCCAGGCCAAGGTCGTTGACGAGGCCGCGCAGCAGGTCGAGCAGGCGCGCCTGCACCGAGACGTCGAGACCGCCGGTGGGTTCGTCCATGAAGATCAGGCGCGGCCCGGTCACCAGGTTGCGTGCGATCTGCAGGCGCTGGCGCATGCCGCCGGAGAAGGCGCGTGGCTGGTCGTCGATGCGGTCGGCGCTGATTTCGACGCGGCCCAGCCAGTCCGTGGCCGTGCCCCTGATCCTGCGATAGTGGCGCTCGCCGATCGCCATGAGACGTTCGCCGACATTGGCGCCGGCAGACACCGTCATGCGCAGCCCGTCGGCGGGGTTCTGGTGGACGAAGCCCCAGTCAGTGCGCAGCAGCAGACGGCGCTCCGCCTCCTGCAGACGGTAGAGATCGCGCATCTCGCCGTCGCGCATCCGGTAGGAGACCGTGCCCGACGTCGGCTCCAGCCGGGCCGAGATGCAGTTGAGCAGCGTCGACTTGCCGGACCCGGATTCGCCGACGATGGCCAGCACCTCGCCCGGCCACACGTCGAGGTCGACCCCGGCGCAGCCGATCCGTGTCCCGTAGGCTTTGGTGAGGGAGCGGACGGAGAGAAGAGGGAGATCCTCGGCGGCGTGGTCGAATACGTCGTCATTTCGAAGTGCGACCGTCATTTTGCATCTCCGCCCAACTCGCCACGATGGCCTTCGGCGCGGCGCGTCTCGCAATGATCGGTGTCGGAGCAGACGAACATCCGTCCGCCCCGGTCATCGAGCACGATCTCGTCCAGATAGACCTGCTCGGCCCCGCACAGCGCGCATGGCCGGTCGAAGCGCTGCACCTCGAACGGGTGATCCTCGAAATCGAGGCTCACCACCTCGGTATGCGGGGGCAGCGCATAGATGCGTTTCTCCCGGCCGGCACCGAACAGTTGCAGCGCCGCCGACATGTGCATTTTCGGATTGTCGAATTTCGGCGTCGGGGAGGGGTCCATCACGTAGCGTCCCTCGACCTTCACCGGATAGGCGTAGGTGGTGGCGATGTGGCCATTCTTCGCGATATCCTCATAGAGCTTCACATGCATCAGCCCGTATTCCTCGAGCGCGTGCATCTTGCGCGTCTCGGTCTCACGCGGTTCGAGGAAGCGCAGTGGCTCCGGGATCGGCACCTGGTAGACGAGCACCTGCCCTTCGGTGAGCGGGGCTTCCGGGATGCGGTGGCGCGTCTGGACGATGGTCGCCTCGGCCGTGTGGGTGGTCGTTTCGATGCCCGCCACGCGCTCGAAGAACTTGCGGATCGACACCGCGTTGGTGGTGTCGTCGGCGCCCTGATCGATCACCTTGAGCACGTCATCCGGTCCGAGGATGGCGGCCGTCACCTGCACGCCGCCGGTGCCCCAGCCATAGGGCATCGGCATCTCGCGGCTGGCGAAGGGAACCTGATAGCCGGGAATGGCGATCGCCTTGAGGATGGCGCGCCGGATCATGCGCTTCGTCTGCTCGTCCAGATAGGCGAAGTTGTAGGTGGCGTTGCGGCTCTGCACGTTCATTCAGCTGCCTCCTGCAGGTCGGTCTGAAATGCGCTTTCGCGCTGCGCATATTCCGCGCGCATGGTGCGCACGAGGCGGAGTTCCGCTTGGAAGTCGACATAGTGCGGCAGCTTCAGATGTTCGACGAAGCCCGTCGCCTGCACGTTGTCGCAATGGGAGATGACGAACTCCTGGTCCTGCGGCGGCCCGACGATATCCTCGCCCAGTTCCTCGGCGCGCAGTGCCCGGTCGCACAGCGACATCGCCATCGCCTTGCGCTCCGACTGGCCGAAGACCAATCCGTAGCCGCGCCTGAACTGCGGCGGCGCCTTGGCCGATCCCTTGAACTGGTTGACCATCTGGCATTCGGTCACCTGGATGCGGCCCAGCGGCACGGCGAAGCCGAGCTCGGGAACGAGGAATTCCACCTCGACCTCGCCGATGCGGATTTCACCGGCAAAGGGATGCGAGCGCGCATAGCCGCGCTGGGTGGAATAGCCGAGGGCGAGCAGGAAACCTTCGTCGCCACGCGATAGGCTTTGCAGGCGCATCGCCCGCGACATCGGGAATTCGACCGGCGTGTGGTTGATGTCGCCGGGCGCTGCTTGCCCGGCCAGCTCGACATCCTCTTCCACCAGGCCTTCCGAGCCGAGAATGTCGGCCACCCGCGTCGCCGCCTCTTTGGGAGCTTCGCGCCGGTCGCCGGCCGCCACCTGCGGATCGCCGTCGAGTTCCGCATCCAGCAGGCGATGCGTATAGTCGAAAGTGGGTCCGAGAAGCTGGCCGCCCGGCAGGTCCTTGAAGCAGGCGGAGATGCGCCGCTCGATCACCATCGCGTCGGTGTCGACGGGTTCGCTGTAGCCGAAGCGCGGCAATGTGGCGCGGTAGGCGCGCACGAGGAAGATCGCCTCGATCAGGTCGCCCCGCGCCTGCTTGATCGCCAGCGCCGCCAGCCGCCGGTCGTAGAGCGAACCTTCGCTCATCACCCGGTCGACGCCGAGCGCGAGCTGCCCGGCGATCTGGTCGAGCGTGAGGGCCGGCACCGAGCGGTCGCCGCGGCGGCGATCGGCCAGCAGGCGGTGCGCATTGTCGATCGCGGCTTCGCCGCCCTTGACTGCGACATACATGGCTAGACCTCCATTTCGCGTGCAATAAGGCGCGCCGTGCGCGGCAGACAGGCGAGGGCGTCGCCGGCGGCCAGCACAAGGTCGACCCCGCGCGGAAAGGCCCGGGTGTTTTCTTCCCATCGTGCGGCAAAGTCCTCGGGCAGGCCACGAGGCGCGATCGTTGCCGTGCCGGGGATGCCCGGCCCACGGAAGGCAAGCAGTGCGCCGCCGTCGAACGCCTCGATCGCGATGACCAAAGTTGCCGAGCGGTCGGGATATTCCTGCGTGCCCTGCGCAAAGCCGCCCAGATCGGGCAAGGCCGCGCCGTCGCCGATCAGGGCGAAGGCCGCTTCGGCGGGCTGGTCCGCAAACGCTGCGCCGGTGTGGAACACCAGCCATTCGCGCACCTGTGCGTTCTCGCCGAGCACAGGGTCCAGCCAGACCGGCGTGTCGGCGTCCAGCAACATGGAGGCGACCGCGCCGATGACCGGCGGCAGCGGCGCCGGCGGTGCCGCGCACGGCCTGACGCCGACAATGGTCGCCGGCCGCGCCATTGCGTCCATCAGCGCCCGGAAGACGGCCTGCGCATCCTGCACGGGATCGGAAAACCCGCCGTCCAGTGCCATTGCCTCGCTTCGCATCAGTCTTCTCCCCGCACCATGGTGAAAAAGTCGACGCGGGTGGCTGCCGTCTCCTGGCGCCGCGTCTCGTCTGCCGCGTCGAGTTCGCGTTGCAGCGGCGCGATCATTTGCGCGTCGACAAGCGTTGCCATATCCGGCCGGCGGCAGACCGCGTCGATCAGCGCGGCGATGCGGGCCTTGTCCATGTCCCGGCCGAGCGCAACGGCATGGCCAACGGAGCCATCGTCCAGACGGACGCTGGCCCGCGTCACCGTCGCCTCGCCGAAATTGAAGGGTTCTCCGCTGCCGCCGATGCGACCCCGCAAGGTGATCAGGCCGCATTCGGGGCCGCGCAGGACCCGGTAGGCGGGCGCAAGGTCGAGGGTCGCCCACAATTCCCGCAGCCGGCTGCTCCCGGCTCGCGCCAGAACCGACATCCGGTTCCTGCGCAGGGCGATCTCTTCGTGGCTATGCATGTTTGCTCCAGCTTGTCTATTAGTCTAGACAAATCGATGAATTGGAGCCACCATAGCCATGCTAGGTGACGGGTGCATGACAGGATTGGGAACGGCGGATGAAACGATGACGGCGCAATTGCAGCGAGGCCTTGGCGTCGCCCTTTGGCGGCAGATCGCGGACGGCATACGGGCCGGGATCGCCAATGGGCTGGCGGACGAGACGGGCCGGCTGCCACCGGAAGCCGGGCTGGCGGAACGCTTCGGCGTCAACCGCCATACGGTGCGGGCGGCCATCGCCGCGCTCGCACATGAAGGCGTGCTGGAATCGCAGCAGGGGCGTGGAACCTATGTGCGGCGCCGGCAGCGTCTCATCTATCCGATCGGCGAGCGGACCCGCTTCTCCGCCGGGCTCGGCGATCAGGCGCGCGATACGCGCAGCGAAATGATCGGCACGGCAAAAGAGCCGGCCACCGCCTGGGTGGCGAGGGCGCTCGGCCTGGAGACGGGGAAGGGGGTGATCCGCATCGAAAGCCTCGGTCGGGCCGATGGCATTCCGGTGTCCCGCTCGACCTCCTGGTTCGCGGCGGATCGCTTCGAGGGCATCGCCGAATTGTTCGCCCGCACCGGCTCCGTGACGGCCGCGCTCGCCGGTTTCGGTATTTCCGACTACCGCCGCACCTCGACCTCGATCGAGGCGCGCCATGCCGAGGAAGCCGATACGCGCGAGCTGCAACTGGCGCCGGGGGCCATCGTGATCGTCACGCGCGCCGTGAACGGCGATTTGTCCGGCGCGCCCGTCCAGTGCTCGGTGACGCGCTTCGCCGCCGACCGGGTGGAACTGCGGGTCGAGGCCGCAACCCCGGGGCCGGATGGCAGTTCCGCCGGTTAACAGGCCCTCATGGCCCCGATTCCAGATCCGGCGCATGGGTCCATGCGCCGGTCTTTGTGGGGGCCGCTCTTGCCCGCGTTGCCGTTAGGGCATGGGGTGGTGGATGGCGATGTTCTTGACCTGCTGGTAGGCCGCCAGCGCTTCCAGCCCCTTTTCGCGCCCGTAGCCTGAAAGCTTGTAGCCGCCGAACGGGAACTCCACGTCGAGCCCGACGCCGAAGGAATTAATCCACACCTGGCCGACGCGCAGCTTCTCGCCGACGCCGAGCGCCTTATCGATATTGGTGGTGTGGATGCCGGCCACCAGCCCGAAGGGCGAGTCGTTGGCGCCAGCCACGGCCTCGGCCGCGGTGTCGAAGGGAATGACGGTCAGGATCGGCCCGAAAATCTCCTCGCGGGCGATACGGGTGGCGTTGTCGGCGCCGACGACCAGGCCCGGACGCACGAAGGCGCCATCGGCAAGAGCCGGTGCGGAAGGCAGTTCGGCGCCCAGCAGCAGCTCGCCTTCCTTGCGCGCCACGTCATAATAGGCCTCGACGTCCTGGCGGTGGCCCTTGTTGATCAGCGGGCCCATGTCGGGATCGTCGATGCCGGCGCCCAGCGTCATGGCGCTGATGCGCGCATGCAGCCTCTCCACCACCTTGTCATGGACCGAGCGCTCGACGAACAGGCGCGTGCCGGCGTTGCAGACCTGGCCGCAATGGGTGAGGAAGCCGCCGGCGACGAGCGGCAGCGCCCGGTCGAGATCGGCGTCGGCGAACAGGATTTGCGGCGACTTGCCGCCCAGCTCCATGTTGCAGGGCACGGCGTGCGAGGCGGCGGCGACCAGCACGCGCTCGCCGGTCGGCACCGAGCCGGTGAAGGTGATCTGGTCGACGCCCCTGTGGCGGGCGAGCAGGTCGCCGGCCAGTGAACCGCGGCCGTTGACGAGGTTGACCAGCCCTTCCGGCAGGCCTGCTTCCTGGCAGATCTTGACGAATTCATAGGCGGTGACAGGCGTGTCGGCCGACGGCTTGATGATGACGGCGCAGCCGGCGGCAAGCGCGGGGGCGACGCCGCGGGCGATGAGCTGGAAAGGGTAGTTCCACGGAATGATGTGGAGGCTGACGCCGACGGGCTCCTTCACCGTCCAGTCGGACCAGTCCGGCCCGAGCGGAATGGAGTTGCCATGCAGCTTGTCGGCCGCGCCGCCGTAGAATTCGAAGAAGCGGGCCGAGCAATCCACCTCCCAATAGGAATCGCGCAGCGGCTTGCCGCTGTCGGTGCTCTCCTTGCGCGCGATCTCGTCGCGGCGGGCCAGCATCAGCTCGCCGATGCGATGCAGGACGCGGCCACGCTCGAACGGACGCATACGCCGCCACGGGCCGTTGTCGAAGGCCTCGCGGGCGGCGGCGACCGCCATCTCCACCTCGGCCTCGCCGGCCCGCACATACTCGGCCACGACGGCGCCGGTGGCGGGGTCGAAGGACCGGCCGACCCCGTCGGAGGCTTCGTTCAGGATCCTGTTTCCGATGACGAGGGGGATCAGCGGCGTGTCGGTCATGCGATGTCTCCTGGGCTTGGGCGCAATGCCCATTTCATTGCTTCTGCTCCAATTCATTTTGTATGCAAATAGAAAAAGATTGTCTACATGAATTGACATCGTGTTTACACGCTGGTAGCCAGAATCCAGGTGAGGATGCCGGAGAGAGGGCCAGATGGAGCTTGGGTTGAAGGGTAAGCGGGCGCTGGTCACGGCGGCATCCCGCGGCTTGGGACGAGCTTCGGCGCTCGCCCTCGCGGCCGAAGGTGCTTGCGTCGCGGTGGCCGGCCGCAACCCGGAGGCGATGGCCTCGCTGGTGGAGGAATTGCGCGCGGCCGGCGCAAGCGACGTCTGCCCCGTGCGCATGGACCTGACGGACAGGAGCTCCCTGAAACCGGGCGTCGATCAGGCAGTGGAGCGCTTCGGCGGCCTCGATATCTTCGTCGGCAACACCGGCGGGCCGGTCTCGGCGCCGTTCCTGGACGTGCCGCGCGAGGGCTGGGAGGCGGCGCTGAACGAGAGCCTGCTGCCGATGGTCGATCTGTGCCACGCGGTGCTGCCGCATATGCAGGCCAATCGCTGGGGCCGCATCATTTTCATCACCACTGTCGGCGTGAAGATCGTCCAGCCCAACATGGTGCTGTCGGACTCCGTGCGTCTGGCCGTGGTCGGGCTCGCCAAGTCGCTGTCGATCGAGTTCGCCCATGAGGGCATCATGGTCAACTGCCTGTGCCCGGGCCCATTCGCCACCGACCGCATGGAATATCTGGTCCGCTCGAGCATGGAGCGCGACGGGCTGGACCGGAAGGCGGCCGAGGCACTGTGGCTGGAGGAGGTGCCGGTCGGCAAGTTCGGCAACCCGGAGGATTTCGGTGCAATCGTCGCCACACTGGCTTCGGAGCGTGCAGGCTTCATCACCGGCACGGCCATAGCCCTCGATGGAGGAAAATCCCGTGCTTACTAAGAACAACGCATCCGACACGGCCGTCACCGACGGCGGCGCGGCCATCGTCGCCTGGTTCAAGGCGGCGGGCGTGCGCAACGTCTTTTCGGTTTCAGGGGGGCCGATCAACGCGGTCTACCGGGCCTGTGCGAAACAGGGCCTGCCCCTCATCCACACCCGTCACGAGGCGGCGGCCTGCTTCATGGCCGAGGCGCAGGCGCGCGTCACCGGCGAGGCCGGGGCGGCGGTCGTCACCCTCGGTCCGGGCGTGACCAATGCAGTGACGCCGGGCATGGTCGCCATGCTCGCCGGTACGCCGGTGATCATCGTCGGGGCGCAGGCCGCGACCCGGTCGGCGGAGCGTGGTGCCGGCATGGCCTATGACGTGCTGCCGCTGATGAAGGGCGTGACCAAATGGGCCGCGCGCTGCACCGATGCGGACCGGCTGCAGGAATATCTCGACATTGCCTGGCGCAAAATGTGGGCGGGTCGCCCCGGCCCGGTGTTCATCGAAGTGCCAACCGACATTCTTTCGGCCCCGCTCACGGCGGCACCGCAGACCAGCCGCCCGCCCATGCCGGGCCGTCCAGGCCTTTGCGGCAAGGACACGGAGGCGGCCCGGGGCGTGCTTGCGGCCAGCCGCCGGCCTCTGCTCATCCTTGGCGACGAGCTGTTCTTCGACCGTTCGGACCGGCTTGCCGAGGCGGTGGAACGGCACGGCCTGCCCTTCGCCACCATGCGCCTGGCCCGCGGCATCGTCGACGAGCGCCACGACAACTGGATGGGTCCGGCCTACGCGCCGTGCAACCAGACGCTGCGCGCGGCCATGAAGAAGGCCGACTGCATCGTCCTGCTCGGCCATCATTTCGAGTTCGACCTCGAATTCGGCGACACGGTCGGCGCCGATACCCGCATCGTCCAGGTCTGCTCGGACCAGGAACTGCTGCACCGCAACCGCCGCGCCGACGTGGCGCTGGCCGCTTCCCCGGCGGCTTTCGTCGAGCTGCTGGCCGGGCTTCCGGCGCTTGAGTTGGAAAGCGGCTGGACGAACGGGCTGGTCGGCGAATGGCGCAAGGAACGCGACGCCCAGCTCGGCGAGGGCGACAACAAGGGCATTCATCCGATCGCCGCGGTCGATGCGGTGACCGGGGCGGCACCGGAAAACACCATCTATGTCACCTCGCACGGCAATGTGGACTTCTGGGCAGATGCCCGGCTGCGCATGCCGGCGCCCGGCCGCTACCTGCGCGCAGGCCAGTCCGGCGCGCTGGGGGCGGAGGTGCCCTACGGCGCCGGCGCCAGCTTCGCAGACCCCGATGCCCCGGTGGTCGTCTTCGTCGGCGACGGCGGTGTCGGCTTCCATGTTGCCGAACTGGACACGGCCGAACGCTACGGGCGGGCCTTCATCATCGTCGTCCTCGACGACGAGCTGTGGGGCGCCATCGCCCTGCCGCAGGAGATGAGCTTCGGCGAGACCTATGAGATGGGCCTGCCGCGCCGCGACTGGGCCAAGGTTGCCGAAGGGCTGGGCGGCCGCGGCTATCTGGCCCGCGATGCCGAAGCCATCCAGGCTGCGGTCAGGGATGCCATCGCCAGCGGCAAGCCGGCCATCATCCAGGTTCCGGTGCGCAGCGTCATCAGCCCCTACATGGCCTACATCTCGTAGGCTTCGCATAGATCGGAGAAGCAGACATGAACATCTGGAAAAACGGCGCGGCCGCCGGCATCACCCCGCCCGCCCATTTCGGCGGCCTCACCGTGCTCGACGTAGTGCCGTTCAAGGACAGCAACTTCTCGGTCCAGGTCTCGCGGGCGCCGAAGGGCGGCGGCGGCGAGATGCACCATCACGACGACTGGTCGCAGGTCTTCTACATGGTCAAGGGCCGCATGACCTTCGACAGCGGCAAGGAACGGTTCACGCTCGGCGCCGGCGAGGCCGTCCTGTTCGAGCCGGGCGACCCCCATTACACCCTCAACGAGGGCGACGAGGAGGCCGAATATCTGGTCATCACCGTCCAGCAATAATGATAACGTCGACAATATCGACGCTTGCAACGGGCTGGATGAACATGCATCTAGCAGATTGTATGCAAGATTGGAGATTTGCCGGTGAGCGAAGTCGTGCAGGATGAGCGGGAGACCAGATTGTCGGCCGACAATCTGGTGCGCCTGCTCGAGGATGACATTCTCAACAGTGTGCTGAAGCCCGGCGACAGGCTGGACGAGCAGTCGCTGGCGCGCCGCTTCGAGGTCTCGCGTACGCCCGTGCGCGAGGCCTTGCGCCATCTGGCATCGAGCGGCCTGGTCGACATCAGGAAGAACCAGGGCGCCACCGTGCGACGGCTGACGACCGCCGAGCTTATCGAGATGTTCCAGGTCATGGCCGAGTATGAGGGCCTGTCGGCGCGTCTTTCGGCCCGCCGCATGAGCCGCGACGAGATCGCCGAGATGCGCCAGTGGAACGAGGAATGCCAGGCGCATGCCGGGAAGGAAGATCTCGACAGGTTCTACGAGGCCAACAACCTCTTCCACGACACCATCTTCCGGGGCGCACGCAACGTTTTCCTGCAGGAGGAAAGCCGCAAGCTGCGCAACCGCCTGCACGTCTACCGCCGCCACATCACCAGCCCGCGCAAGATGGCCAAGTCGATCGCCGAGCACAGCCGCATCGCCGATGCGATCGTGGCCGGCGACGAGGACCTCGCCCACGCGTTGATGCGCCAGCACGTGGACCTGCTGGCCGGCACCGCCGCCGACGTGCTGCTGGCGCTGGAAAGCGACAGCATCGGCTGAAGCCGGGCCCCGATCTATCCCCCAAACGCGAGGCGGTCTCGCGGCCGTTCTGACGAACGCCGCTCCGCTGCTCCAGCCCGGTTTTCCCTCTTCTGAACAGGAATGGCGGGACCTTGTTGTCCCGCCGGAAGCCGTCAGGCCTGCTCGCGGATATGCCGCGCGAGTTTCCACACCGCATCGGTGTTGAGTGGCGTGTTGGTCACGCCGACTTCCAGCGCGTTGGCAACGGCATTGGCGATGGCCGCCGCCGGCCCGATGGCACCGCCTTCGCCCAGCCCCTTGGCGCCGAGCGGCGTCAGCGGCGTCGGCGTCTCGATATGGTGGACCTCGATGTCGGGGATTTCGGGCGCCAGCGGCATCAGATAGTCGGCGAAGCTGGTGGTCAGCGGCTGACATTCGGAATCGTAGACGAAATGCTCGAACATGGCCGAGCCGATGCCCTGTACGACGCCGCCGCGCACCTGTCCGTCGACCACCAGCGGGTTGAGGATGGTGCCGCAATCCTCGACGACGACGAAGCGGCGCAGCTTCGTCTTGCCGGTCTCGACGTCGATCTCGACCACCGCCGCATGCACGGCATTGGCATAGGAGCCGTCGGCCGGCCCGTCGACGCTGGCATGGGCCTCCAGCCCCGGCGTCATGCCTTCGGGCAGTTGGTCGACATTGCGCTGGGCGATGCGGGCGAGCCGGCGGATCTCGATGAAGCTGCCGGGATTGTCCCGCACCGAGGCCTTGCCCTCGGCCAGCACGATCTGGTCGGGCTTGGCCTGCAAGAGGTGTCCGGCGATGGCGCGCAGCTTGTCGGCGATTTTGGTCGCGGCGACGTGGACGGCGCCGCCGCCCAGCGGCCCGCCGCGGCTGCCCCAAGTGCCGACCGAATAGGGGGTGGTCATGGTGTCGCCATGGCGCACGAAGACGTCCTTCGGCTCGATGCCGAGCGCGTCGGCGGCCACCTGCGCCATGGTCGTCTCCAGCCCCTGGCCGTGGTTCTGCAGGCCGAGGTCGATGGTCACCCCGGCATCGGGCGACATGTCGACGCGGGCGGCGATGTAGCCCGTCTCGATGGGAACGCGGCGCCGGGTGAAGTCCGGCGTGCCATGCGCCGTCTGCTCGATGAAGCAGGCAATGCCGACGCCGATGCGCCGGGTCTTCGAATTGCGGGAGGCGGCTGCCTCGGCGATGTCGTCGGCCAGCAGCTCGCGGATCTTCTCCAGCGCCTCGGCATAGGAGCCGGGGTCGTAAGTGAAGCCCAGCACGTTGCGGTAGGGGAACTGGCGCACGACGTTCTTGAGGCGGAACTCGATCGGATCGAGACCGAGTTCGGCGGCGATGTCGTCCATCAGCCGCTCCTGCGAGAAGACGGCCGAGGGGCGGGCGACGCCGCGATAGGTGCCGATGGCGCATTTGTTGGTCGCCACGGCGCGGAAGGTCGCCTCATAGGCCTGGAAATCATAGGGGCCCGGCAGCACCTTGCCGACCATGCCCGGCTCGCCGGCCGAGGTGAAGGGGAAGGTGGAATAGGCACCGTTGTCGACGGTGATGTCGGCCTTGAGGCCGAGCAAGCGTCCATCCGCCGAGACATAGGCCTCCAGCGTATGCTCGTGGTCGCGGGCGTGAATGGAGGCAATCAGGTGCTCGCGGCGGTCCTCGATCCATTTCACCGGGCGCCCGGTCTGCATGGCCAGCCACGCGACCAGCACCTCGTCGGCGAAGACCTGGCCCTTGACGCCGAAGCCGCCGCCGACATCCGGCGCGACGACACGGATGCGGGATTCGGGCAGGCCGAGTTCCTCGGAGATGTAGGTGCGCACCAGATGCGGCATCTGGGTGGAGGACCACACCGTCAGCACCCGGCTGGCGGTGTCGAAGCTCGCTACCACGCCGCGGCATTCCATCGGCACGCCGGCCTGGCGCTGGGTGCGGTAGGTGCGGCGGATGACGTGCGCCGCCTGCGCCTTCGCCGCCTCGAGGTCGCCGCCCTTCATCTGGCGCTGGACGATGACATTGCCGTTCCAGCCCTCGAACAGCGGGGTGCTCTCGGGATCGCGCGCCTGCGCCATCGTGCCCACCACGGGCAGGGGGTCGTAGTCGACGAAGACCAGCTCGGCCGCATCCTCGGCCTTGTAGGCGTCCTCGGCCAGAACCACGGCGACCGGCTCGCCGACGAAGCGCACCTTGCCCTCGGCCAGCAGCGGCTGCTCCGAATATTGCATCTCGGGATAGTCCTGATGCGCCTTCATCGACAGGCCCGCCGTGTCCTTGCCGGTGAACACCCAGGTTGGATAATCGAGGTCGGCGAGCCCGGAGGTGTCGACCTCCACAATATTGGCATGCGCCGTCTCGGCCCGCACGAAGTTCAGGTGCAGCATGTCCGGCAGGCGGATGTCGTCAATGTAGCGGGCGGAACCCGAAAGCAGACGGATATCCTCGAAGCGCTGGATACGTGCGCCGATGTGCCGTGGCTGTTCCGCTTTCATGTCAGGCTCCCGCTTCCAGGCCGGTGCTGACGGCCTTGCGCACCGCCGCGACGATGCCGTTGTAGCCCGTGCAACGGCAGATGTTGCCGCTCATCGCCTCGCGGATTTCGGCGTCGTCGGGCATGCGCTTCTGCACGACCATCTCTTCCACGAAAGGCAGCAGCGTCATGATGAAACCCGGCGTGCAGTAGCCGCATTGCAGGCCGTGCTCGCTCTTGAAGGCCTGCTGCAGGGTATTTTCGGCATTGGGACCCCCGACGCTCTCGACAGTGCGGATGGAAGCGCCGTCGCACTGGGCGGCGAAGGTGAGGCAGGACAGGCGCGGCGTTCCGTCCAGATGCACCGTGCAGCAGCCGCAGGCGCCGTGCGCGCAGCCGATATGGACGCCGGAAAGGCGGAACTCCTCGCGCAGCACATCGGCCAGCAGCCGGCGCGGCTCAACCTGCAACGTCTTGCTGACGCCGTTCACTTCGAGCGTGATTTCGATCATCGTCCTTCCACAGCCTTGTTGCAGGCAGCCTCGATGGCGCGCCGGGTGAGTTCCTCGATCAGACCGCGCCGGTAGCCGGCGGAGGCGACATGGTCGTCGACCGGGTCGGTCGAGGCCGCGAACATGCGCGCCGCCTCGGCCGCGCGGGGAGCATCGAGCGGCTTGCCGCGCAGGAAGTCCTCGATCGCCGGCGCGCGGATGGGAACCAGGTCCGCCCCGCAGCAGACCAGGGCAGCCCGGGCGATGCTGCCCGCATCGAATTCGAGGGTGACGCCGATCGAGGCGGTGGCGAAGTCGCCGCTGCGTTCGGCCTGTTCGATGAAGCTGCCTGTGGAGTTGGTCGGCGGCACGGGGAATTCCACCGCCACCACCATTTCGCCCGGCTCCAATGCCGTCACATAGGCGCTCAGGAAGAAGTCGGCGGCCTTGATGCGCCGCTCGCCGGCAGTGGAGCGCACCACGATCTCGGCATCGTGGAGCACGCAGACCGCCGGAAGCTCGGCGGTTGGGTCGGCATGCGAGATGCTGCCTCCGATGGAGCCGTTCCGGCGGATCGTGGGATGTCCGATATAGTGGACGGCCTCGAGAAAGGCCGGAAAGTGCCGGGCGATGAGCGGGTGGTCGAAATAGGCGATATGGCGGGTCAGGGCGCCGATTCGCAACACCTGTCCGTCACTCTCCATGGTGTCGAGCGGCAGCCGGTTGATGTCCACCAGATGGCCCGGCCGGGCGAGGCGGAAATTCATCATCGGCACCAGGCTCTGGCCACCGGCGATCGGCCGCCCGTCCTCGCCGAATTCGCCGAGCAGCTCCAGGGCATGCTCGAGCGATGTGGCGCGATGATATTCGAATGCTGCCGGTCTCATCACTTTCCTCTCGAAGTGCTGGTCACCGCGTTTCTTCCGCGAGCCTTCCTTATGGCCTTGATGTGGTGAAGGCAAACTAGGCGACGCACAGTTTGTATGCAATAGCAAAAAAATTGTAGACAAGCTGTAAAGCAGCGCATTATGGTGCAAGCGCGATCGGGAGGAAGCCGATGGCTGAAGTCGACAAGGCCGGCGCGGTCGGGCTGCGCGGCGATCCCATGGGGAGGAACAATGTCTATCAATTTTAGCTTTACGCGAGGCTGGAGTGCCGTGGCATTCGGCGTCGCCTTGCTCGGCAACACGGTCGCCCACGCCCAGGACACCGTCACGCTGAAGATGGTCGGCGCCTGGGCGCCGGGGTTCTCGCCGACGGCCGAAGTGGGCAAGAACTTCATGGAGAACGTGAACAAGCTGGGAGAAGGCAAGGTCAAAGTGCAATATATCGGCGCCGACGACGTGCTGCCGCCCTTCGACCAGCCCGAAGCGCTGGTCAACGGCGTCTTCGATGTCTGGTACGGCGCGCCCAACTACTGGGCGGGCGTTGTGCCGGGCGGCGACATCACCGAGCTATCGCCCATGACCGTTCCCGACGGCGGCCCGGGTTCGCCGCTTTATGACTATATGGTCGAACTCTACGCGGCCAAGGGCGTACGTCATCTCGGCCATGCCGCCGGCGATCCCGGCGAGGGCGCCCACTACATATCCTCCAACTTCCCGGTCAAGTCGGTGGACGACCTGAAGGGCAAGAAGCTGCGCGTGGCGCCGCTCACCCGTCATTTCGTCCAGGCCGTGGGTGCCGAATCCATCACCTTGCCGCCTTCGGAAATCTTCCTTGCCATGGATCGCGGCACGGTTGAGGGGTTCTCCTGGCCGGTGGCGGATGCCTTTACCCGCTATGGTTGGCAGACGGTGACCAAATACATGATCAACCAGCCAATGTACCGCAGCGGCGGCAGCGTGGCGATGAACCTCGACAAGTGGGACAGCCTGTCGCCCGAGGTGCAGGAAATCCTGCTGAAGGCCATCGCCGAAACGCAGAATTTTGCCCTGGAATGGTTCGACAAGAACCAGAAGGAGCAGGAGGCGATCATGAAGAAGGACGGTATGGAGATTGTCGAGATTTCCGACGAGGAAGCCAAGCGCTGGACCCAAGCCGCCAATGACTCCTTGTGGGCCTACTACGAAACGACGCTCGGCAAGGAACGTGTCGACGAGGTCAAGGCCCTGTTCGCGGGCCAGTGACCCTTTGCCGGCGGAGTTGATCCGCCGGCTCCTTTCCCCTCGCTCCCTGCAGTGACCAATATGAAATCAATAGAACGGCTCTTCGACCGCCTCCTCGATGTGACGGCGGTGCTGGCAAGCGTCATCCTCATGGTGATGATGCTGGCCACGGTTGCCAAGATCGCCATCCGCGCGACCTTCAACATCGGCATCCTGGGCATCGACCAGATCTCGGGCATCATGATGGTCTACATGACCTTCCTGGGAGCGGCCTGGGTCCTGCGCTCCGAAGGCCATGTCATGGTCGATCTGCTCACCGCTTCGGTCGGCCCCCGCACCCAGCGCGCGCTGAACATTCTCTCCTCCCTGATCGGAGCGGCCGTGTGCTTCGCCATGACCTACTACGCTTCCAAGGCGATCGGCCTGTCGCTTCGCCGCGGCGTCGTGGTTGCAGCGGAGCTGGAGATTCCGCGCGCCGTAAGTCTTTTCGCCATACCGGTCGGCTGCGTCCTGCTTGGGATCGAATTCCTGCGCCGGGCCCGACGTTTTCAGACCGGGACCGCCGTTGTCGCGGCCTCAGAGGAGCATTGACAATGGAGTGGTGGGTTTTCCTTTCGCTGTTCTTTGCCGGCCTTGTCGGCCTCATGCTTATCGGTGTTCCGGTGGCCATTGCCTTCATGCTGGCCAATATGGTCGGCGCCTTCTTCATGTGGGGCGGCGTGGCCGGGCTCAACCAGCTCGTCCTGAGCATCGAGAGCTCGATCTCCACCTTCATGCTGGTTCCGATCCCGATGTTCATTCTGATGGGCACGATCATGTTCCATGCCGGCATCGCCCCGCGCATGATCAACACGCTGGACAGCTGGATCGGGTTTATCGCCGGGCGCCTGGCGGTGGTGACGGTGGGCGCCGGCGCGGTGCTGGCGACCCTGACCGGCGTTGCCATGGGCAGCGTCGCCATGCTCGGCTCCACCCTGACGCCGGAAATGGAAAAGCGTGGCTACTCCAAGTCGATGGCGATGGGCCCGGTGCTCGGCAGTGGCGCGCTCGCCATTCTCATTCCGCCCTCCACTTTGGCCATAGTGCTGGCCAGCGTGGGCGGGTTTTCCATCGCCAAGACGCTGATCGCCATCATCGTGCCCGGCGTCATGTTGGCCATCATGTATGTGCTTTACATCGTAATACGGGCCACGCTGCAGCCGGAGGTCGCCCCGCCCTATGAGGTTCCCGTAGTGCCGATGCGGGAGAAGCTCGTCAACACGATGAAATATCTGGTGCCGCCGGTCCTTATCGTGGTGACCACGATCGGGCTGATTTTCGAAGGCGTCGCCACGCCCACGGAATCGGCGGCGATCGGCACCTTCCTCACCCTGATCCTCACCCTCTGCTACGGTCGGCTCAACCTCGATACGCTCAAGAAGGGCGTGGGTTCCGCGACCAAGCTTTCGGTGATGATCCTCATCATCCTGACGGGGTCGGCGGGTTTCGGACAATTGCTGAGCTTCTCCGGCGCAACCACCGCCATCACCGAGTGGGCGACCAGCCTGCCGGTTCATCCCCTTGTGCTTCTGGCCATGATGATGCTGATGGTCATGGTCGTGGGCGTGTTTCTCGAACAGACCTCCATGGTGCTGGTCACCATGCCGATCTTCCTGCCGGTGGTGCACCAGATGGGATGGGACCCGATCTGGTTCGCGGTCATTATGATGGTCAATCTAGAGATGGACACCATCATGCCACCGGCCGGTCTTTCCCTGTTCGTCATGAAGGGGGTGGCTTCGCCGGACACGACCATGGGCGACATCTACAAGGCGGTCATTCCCTTCGTGCTGATCAACATCACCCTTATGGGATTGATGATCGCCTTCCCCGACATCGTCCTGTGGTTGCCGAGCATGATGGACTGACAGCGTGCACCTTCCGCGCGCAGCCATGCGCGCGGGTTGCCGAACATTGACCCTACCGGAGTATCCTGATGACCGACGCGACACGCCAGCGCATCCTCGACAAGATCGACGCCTCGAGGGAAAGCGCCGTCCAGTTCCTGCAGAAGATGGTCTCCATCCCCAGCGTCACCGGGGACGAGGCGGCGATCCAGGCCTTCCTCGGCGACTATCTGAACGGTATCGGCCTGGACGTCGACATGTGGGAGACGGACTGGGAAGAGCTGAAGAAGCACCCCGGCTATCGCCCGGTCGCCCGCGGCTATGAGGGCCGTCCCAACATCGTGGCCACCGCCAAGGGCACGGGCGGCGGCCGCTCGCTGCTGCTCAACGGCCACACCGACGTGATTCCCGTCGGCAATGGCGAGGGCTGGAGCGACAACCCCTGGTCGGCGGCGATCAGGGACGGGCGCATATACGGGCGCGGCTCGTGCGACATGAAAAGCGGCGTGGCCAGCCACATCCTCGCCGTGCAGTATCTGAAGGAACTGGGCATCGAACTGAAGGGCGACGTGCTCATCAATATCGTCATCGACGAGGAGGTGAGCGGCCACGGCACGCTGGACACGGTGATCCGTGGCTACACGGCCGATGCCGGCATCTCGGGCGAGACCAGCGACCTGCACGTGCAGCCGGCCTGCATCGGGCGCATCTGGTTCGAGATCGAGATCCAGGGCAAGCCGGCCGGCATCCAGCAGCGTTATCTGGGCGTGAGCGGCATCGCGCTCGGCCAGAAGATCGTCGAGGCCGTGCAGGAGCTGGAGGACGAGCGAGTGGCCACGGTGACGCATCCGCTCTATCCGAGCGCCATCGATTCGCTGCCCTGCATCATCGGCTCGTTCCAGGCCGGCAACTATCCGAGCGCGTTCCCGGCAACGGCGCTGCTGAAGGGCTCGATCGGCACGGTGCCGGGCGAGGACCACGAAGGCGTCAAGCAGAGCCTGGTGAAGAAGATCGCCGAGGCGGCGGCGAAGGACCCTTGGATGAAGGACCATCCGCCGGTGGTGCGCTTCGTCGGCTACGATGCCGAGGCCTCCGAGATTCCGCGCGACCACGCCATCGTGCAGACGGTGGCGCGCAACTACACGGAGATCACCGGCAAGGAGCCCATCATCAGCGGCCGCCAGGGCGCCGCCGACACGCGCTTCCTCAACAGCTATGGCAAGACGCCGACGGTCATCTTCGGGCCCGGCTCCACCGCCGTCATGCACGCCAACGACGAATATGTGTCGATCGACGATTACCTCGCGGCCATCAAGGTCATGGCCCTGTCGATCTACGACTGGTGCAACGCCGAACCCCTCGCCAAAGGCTGAGCGCACCGGCACGCAGAAGGAGCAGTTGAAATGCCTGAGTTGAAGCAGAACTTCACCGTCAACCATCCGCGCGCCATGGTCTGGGCGCGCTTCCAGGATTTGCCGAACGTCGTGCAGTGCATACCCGGCGCGGCCCTGACCGAACAGTCTTCGCCGACCAAGGCGAAAGGACGCATGACGGTGAAGCTCGGCCCGGTGAAGGCCGATTTCGGCGGCGAGGTCGATATCGAGGCGGACGAGGCCTCCTATACCGGCAAGATCATCGGTGCCGGCATCGACAAGAGCCATGCCTCCCGCGCCAAGGGCAACGTGGTCTATACGCTGACCGAAGCCAATGGCGGGGCCGCCACCAACGTGGATGTGGCAGTGGACTACACGCTGTCGGGCTCGCTGGCGCAGTTCGCGCGCGGCGGCATCGTCGAGGCGGTGGCCGAGCAGATCTGCCGCGAGTTCGCCCGCAATCTCGAAGGCCAGCTCAATGCCGCCAGCCCCGTGGCGGATGCACAGGAGGCCGTCGTTGCCGTGGATGGCACGGACGGTCCCGCTGCCGTTCCGCCGCCGGTGCGGCAGCCCGCGCCGCCCAACGAGCTCAACATGGTCAAGATCATGATGGCGGTGATCCGCTCCAAGTTCCGCAAGCTGGCGGCCGCCGTCACGGGACGGTGATCCGATGACGGTCCCGGCGCAGCGCTTTCGGCAACGTGCCGGAGACTGCGCCGGCCGGCTGTCGTCACGGGCGCGCCGGCGGCGTGCCGAACAGCCCTCCCGGGGCGAACGCTTCCTTCAGATAATCGGCAAACATCCGGGCCGCCGGGCGCATGGTCTGGCGGCGCAGGCTCAGGCTCATCACGTGGACGGGCGCCAGCCGGTCCTCGATCGGCAGCACCGCGATGCGCGAGCCGTCATAGCCGAAGGTGGTGCCCGGCACGGCGTTGTGGATGGTGTAGCCATGACCGTGGCCGACGAGCCCGCGGATCAGCTCGTAGGAGCGGGTGCGGTAGACGATGCGAGGCTCGATCTTGCAGGCCAGGAACAGGCTGAAGAAATATTCGCGCGAATGCGGCAGGTCGAGCAGGATGAAGGGCTCGTCGGCCAGCTCCCGCAGCCTCACCGAGCTGCGCCCGGCCAGCGGATGATCGGCCGCCACCAGCACATAGGGCGGCAGTTCGGCCAGCACCTCGCCGACCACCTCGTCGGTCAGGGCGTAGGAATAGGCCAGCGCCGTCTCCATGCGCCCCGAAACCAGCCCGTCGAGAATTTCCTGCTGGTTGCCTTCCTCCAGATTGACAGAGATGCCGGGAACGCGCTGGGCGAACTCGGCAAGCAGACCGGGCATGAAGCGTGTGGCCAGCGTGACGAAGCTGCCGACCGTGATCTCGCCGGACAAGCCGTCGCCCAGCGACATGATGCTCTGTCCGAAATCACGTGCATGGTTGAGCAGAAGTCTGGCATCCTTGACGACGCGCCGGCCGGCCACGGTCAGGGTCACGCCGCGGGCATGATGGCGCACGAAGATCTGGGCCCCGAGCTGCTCCTCCATATGGCCGATCGCCGCCGAGATGGAGGGCTGGGAGACGTTGAGCCGACGCGCAGCCTCGGTCACGGAGCCGGTGTCGGCGGTGGTGACGATGTAGTTCAGCGTGCGCAGGGAGAGATGCATAGGCAATACCTATCTTGATCATGGGGTAAAAGTATTTTTATTGATGCCGATCCTGTGATCAAGTCAATACAAGAAATCAATGAGGTGAATCGTCCAAAGATGATGATCTCCTCGAGGGTGAACGATGGCATGTCGCCGGCTACCAAAGGGGAAATGGCTGCGATATGGGCATTTCAGAAAGATTTAGGGCAACATCACTGCCGTAATTTCGGGCATCCGGCCTGATGATTAGGCAAAATCCGGGCGCTGCCTCTGGGGCGGCGTCGCGAATGACTGAATTTCATATCTGGAGAAACGGGAGGAAAGACATGCTCGGAAAATACAAGCTTGCGGCGCTGGCCGCCATCGGCCTCGTCATCGGGTTCACCGCCGGCGCCGACGCCCAGACCCGGTTGCGCCTCGCGGTCGAGACAACGGGCCGCGACCCGACCAATGTCATGCTGGGCGCGTTCCGCGACGAACTTCAGGCCGCGGCGGGCGACGAGGTGGCGATCGAATATTTCGAGGGCGGCGCGCTCGGTGACGAGAACGCCCTGGCCGAGCTGATCCGCGCCGGCCAGGTCGAGGTCGTCTCCATGGGGTCCGACATCGTGGCGCTGGACAGCAAGTTCGCGGTCTTCGACATGCCGTTCCTGCTCAAGGACAAGGCTACTGCCCGCGCCGCCATGGATGGCGAACTGGGGACGTTGCTGGCCGAGTCGCTGCGCGAGACGGTCAACCTGGAAGTGCTCGGCTATGGTGAGCTGGGCTTTCGGGTGATCAGCAACAATGTCAAGCCGATCGCCAAACCGGAGGACCTGAAGGGCCTGAAGCTGCGCACGCCCAGCAACGAGGGACGCATCGTCGCCTTCAGTGCGCTTGGCGCGGCGCCGACGCCCATGCCGCTCGGCGAAGCCTATGTGGCGCTCCGGCAGGGCGCGCTGGACGGGCAGGAAAACCCGCTGTCGGTGATCAAGGAATTTTCGCTGTTCGAAGTGCAGAAGTACATTTCCATCACCAATCACGTCTACACGCCGATCATCCTGACCATGAACGGCAGCGCCTGGGACGCACTCAGCCCCGAATTGCAGGCCAAGCTGAAGGATGCCGCGCGCAAGGCAGGCGAGAAAACCCGCCAGCTTTCCGACGAGAGCGACACCAAGCTGATCGACGAGTTCAAGGCCGCCGGCGTTGAGATCAACACCATCGATCCCGCCGCGTTCCAGGCGGCGGCCGAGCCGGTTGCGGAAAAGCTCGCCAACATCGTCACGCCCGAATTCATGAACAAGGCGCTGGAGATCGTGAAGTGAACACCCAGTTGTTACAAAGGACCGCAAGCGGGCATCATCCCCGCTTCCGCTACGACGGCGATGGCTCGCTGGCCCGGATCGGACTGATCTTCATGGCCTCCAGCGTGGTCATGGAGGCCGAGATGTGGGCGATGGCGGCCGAGGGCGTCTCGGTCCACACCACGCGCATCAGGCTGCCCAAGGTGACCGTCGAGGGCATCGAGGAGATGATGAACGCGCCGGAACTGGAGCAGGCCGCGCGCCTACTCGGCTCGGCCCCCATCGACGTGCTGTGCTTCGGCGGAACCAGCGCCTCCTTCCTGCATGGAACGGCCTATGACGTGGCGTTGACCCGGAAGCTGCAAACCTGGGCACCGGGGCCGCACATCACCACAGCCTCCACCGCGAGCCTTGCGGCGTTGGCGCAGGTGAAGGCCGGCCCGGTGGTGCTGGCCACGCCCTATGTGGACGGCGTGCATGCGCGCGCCATCCGCTTCCTGGAGGAAAACGGGCACAAGGTGCTGCGTCACCGCAACCTCGGCATCGACAAGGATCAGGCGCTGGCCGAGGTGCCGCTGGAGCAGGTCTACGACATGGTCATGGACATCGATCATCCCGACGCCACAGCCGTGTTCATAAGCTGCACCAATTTCAGGTCGGTCGGCGCCATCGAGGCGCTGGAGACGGCACTCGGCAAGCCGGTGATCTCCGCCGTCCAAGCCTCGTTCTGGCACAGCCTGAAAGTGGCGGGCGTAAAGGGAGCGAAACCGGGCTACGGGCGGCTGTTCGCAGGGCTAGAAGCCGATGAGCCGGGAGGTGCCGGATGAGCGACATACAGGGAATTGGAATCGATATTCCAGGCGAGGCCGAAAAGGTGAAGCCGCGAGGGTTCGTCAATGCCTGCATGGAATGGCTGGCCGTCCTGCTTCTGGGCGTGACGACGCTGCTGGTCCTCGGCAACGCGCTCAGCCGCTATGTTCTCAACATGCCGCTGCCCTGGACGGAGGAACTGGTCATCAACATGCTGGTATGGCTCGGCGCCGCAGGCATGGTGATCGCCACCATGCGCGGGGCCCTGATCTCGTGCGACATCCTCACGGGTCCGCTTCCGCCGCGGGCGGCGCGCATGCTGATGATTGGCTGCACGCTGTTCTCGATCGGGGTCATGGCCATTTTCAGCTGGCTGACCTGGCAATATCTCATGGTGTTCGGCAAGGACCTGACGCCCGTGCTGCGCATCCCCAAGGGGTGGGTGATCGGCGGCCTGTTGTTCACCACCGTGGGCGTGACCATCGCGCTTGCCGCAAACCTGCGCCGGCGCTGAGGAGAAACGGACATGTTATGGCTTGCAGTTGCAACGATCCTGACCCTGTGCGTGCTGGCGCTGGCCGGCGTGCCGGTGGTCATCGCGCTCGCCGCCTCTGTGCTGGTGTTTCTCGGCATCAGCGGCGGCTGGGCGCTGTCCTTCCCGCAGCAGACGATCTCCGGCATCAGTGACTATATCCTGATCACCCTGCCGCTGTTCATCCTTGCCGGCGGGCTGATGAACGCCGGCGGCATCGCCGACCGGCTGTTCGCCTTCGCCAGCGCCATGTTCGGCTGGCTGCGCGGCGGCCTTGCCCATGTCAACGTCGCCGTCAGCCTGATGTTCGGCGGCATGATCGGAACCTCGGTGGCCGACCTGGCCGGCGTCGGCTCCGTCGTCATTCCCAAGATGAAGGAGGAGGGCTATCCGGGACCGTTCTCGGCGGCGCTGACCGCGACCGCGTCCGGCATCGGCATCCTCGTGCCTCCAAGCTCGCCGATGATCCTCTATTCGGCGGTCACCGGCACCTCGCTCGGAGCGCTGTTCCTGGCCGGGGTGGTGCCCGGTCTGGTAATGACGCTGGTGCTGATGCTGACGGTCGGTATTCTGGCGCGCCGCCACGGCTGGAAGCCGATGCAGGGCTTCGCCTGGCAGGAACTGGTGCGCACCTTCCGCCGCGCCGTGCTGCCGCTCGGCATGCCAACCCTGATCTTCGGCGGGCTGGTGCTGGGCATCTGCACCCCGTCCGAGGCGGGCGCGTTCGCCGTCGCCTATGCGCTGGTCCTGTCGATGCTCGTCTACAGGACGCTGAACCTGCGCCAGCTCAAGGAGGTCATGGTCGACGCGGCCATCCTCACCGGCGAGGTGCTGATCGTCGTCGGTTTCTCGACAGCACTCGGCTGGGCCCTGTCGCAGGCAAGGGTGCCGATCGCCCTGGCGGAAGGGTTGCAGTACCTGTTCCCCTTCGAGTCCACCATTCCGCAGATCCTCGTGCTGCTCGGATTGGCAATCGTCGCCGGCATGGTGCTTGATCCGCTGATCCCGATGATCATGCCGATCCTTCTGCCGACGCTGCTGGCACTGGATGTGGACCTCGTTCACTTCGGCATATTGATGGTCGTCACCGTCATCATCGGGCAGATCACGCCGCCGGTGGCCCTTGCCCTGCTTGTGGCGGCCCGAATAGGGCAGGAGGACGTGCTGAAGGTGGTGCGGGCCAACACGCCCTTCTTGCTGGCGCTGTTCGGCTTCCTGCTGCTGCTGGTGTGTTTCCCGGCAATCTCCACGACGCTTCCCAACCTGCTGATGAAGTAACCCGGCCGCCCTTGCTAGCAAACCCTGCCGTCACGATGCCCGTGACGGCAGGGCAGGGGCCGCTCGCGCTTTTTTCGCGGCCTTGCCACGAAACACCGGCCTTTCGACAGGATGCATGACATGAACCAGACCAATGTTCTTTCCGGCGCCAAGCCGGCCCTCGATGCCCGCTCCGGCGCCCTGCTGTTCTACAGCGAATTCGACGATCCGCAGGAGTGGGAGGAGGCGCTGAAGGCGGAACTGCCGGACCTCGATTTCCGCGTCTATCCCGAGGTCGGCGACCCCGCGGACATCCGCTACGTGCTGGCCTGGAAGCCGTTTCCCGGCTTCTTCGCGCCGTTCGCCAACCTCGAGCTCGTCGTCAATCTGGGCGCCGGCATCGATTCCCTTGCCGGCCGGGCCGACCTGCCCGACGTGCCGATCGCGCGCCTGTCCGATCCCGGCATGGTAACGCTGATGCGCAGCTATGTGCTGTTTTCGGTCATCCGCTATGCGCGCGACATCCCAGCCTTCGAGGAGGCCAAGCGCCTGCGCCAATGGCGCTATATTCATCCGCGCCCGCTCCACCGCATCAAGGTGGGCGTCATGGGGCTCGGCCATCTCGGCGCGGCCGCTGCGGCGGCGCTGGCCGAAGCCGGCTTCGACGTGTCCGGCTGGGACCATGCGCCAAAGGAGATCGCCGGCGTGCGCTGCTATTCCAACTCGGAACGCGATAGTTTCCTTTCCGAGGTCGAGGTTCTGGTCAACATGCTGCCTTTGACGGCGGAGACGCGTGGCCTGATCGACGAATCCGTGTTTGCCGCCCTGCAGCAGGACGCCAAGTTCGTCAACGCCTCGCGCGGCCCCGTGGTGGACGAGCCGGCGCTGATCGAGGCCCTGCAGAGCGGTCACCTCGGCGGGGCGACGCTCGACGTGTTCTGGACCGAGCCGCTGCCGGCGGATCACCCATTCTGGGAGATGGACAATGTGCTGATCACGCCGCATCTGGCGAGCATCACCGTGCCGGAAACCGCCGCCCGCGACGTGGCCGAGAGCATCCGCCGGGTTGGGGCGGGCAGGGAACCGTTGCATCTGGTCAACCCTCGGCGCGGCTACTAGGGCGCGGGGGCGGAGTCCTTCCGGATGCAGGCGATCCGCGCGGAGAGTTCGCGAACCATTTGGCCATTGATGCGTTTCCTTCCTGTGACTGAAATCAAGGAGGCCAGACATGGATTGGAACCGCGTCGAAGGAAACTGGAAGCAGATCAAGGGCAAGGTCAAGGAACAGTGGGGCAAGCTCACAGACGACGATCTGGATGTCATTGCCGGCAAGCGCGACCAGCTCGAAGGCAAGATCCAGGAGCGCTACGGGCTGGAAAAGGATCGCGTGCGGCGCGATGTCGATGACTGGTACGGTCGTCAGACTTGGCTCGACTGATCCTGGAGCATGATCCCGAAAGTGCAGGCTTTTCGGGATCAGGCGTCAAAACAAAACCCGGAGGGGGAGGGCGATACGAGGAAAAAGCAGAAACGCTTTAGGAAGCGGCACCCCTATCGGACCCGTCCGGCTTTGCCGGGCGGGTTTCTTTTTCATCCGGCTGCTTGTGCCGCTGGGCGATGTGCAGGAGGCCGAGCACGATCACCGCGAGCAGGGTGGCGAAGCTGGCGATCTGCCAAAACCCCAACCCGACGGCGAGGCCGATCGCACCGGCCAGCCACATGCCCGCGCCTGTTGTAAGGCCGTGAACCTCGCCTCTGGCGAAGAAGATCAGGCCGGCGGCGAGGAACGCCACCCCGGCGGTCGTCGCCTCGATCAGCCGGATCGGATCGATCCGGATTTCCTGTCCGTCGAAGTCCTCCACATGGGTGATCTCGATGGTGAGGATGGCGATGGCCGCCGTCGCGAGGCAGATCAGGATGTGGGTGCGCAGGCCGGCGGGCTGGTTCCGCCACTCCCGTTCCATGCCCACGACCGCACCGAGAACAGCCGCCAGAAGCAGCCGCGCCGCGATGACCGGAAAGGGAAGCCATGTGTCATGGCCGAACTCTTGCGCCAGCGTTTCCATCGAGGCCATGAACGGCCGAAGGCGAAAGCGGTTCCTTAGCTGGGCAACAAAACTGCGGGCCGGGCGGGACAGGCGCTCGTCTGCCGCTTCGTTGGCCAGCAGGGGAAATCGGGAAAACCATGCCATTCACCTTACCGCCATGCCCGATTGACGCAGCCCGCAGTCGTCTTCCCAACGTACGGGTTGCCTGATGGTTGCCTGGGCGACCATCCTCACGCGAGGGTGCGCTTAACGTTTCCGCATCGTGTTCAGCGGTTCTTAAATTCCATCACCCGCCACGCGGTAGAAATTTCATCGGTCTGCCCAGGGCGCCTTGCGCCGGCGGGGGCCCTGCATGATAGCTGCGGATTTCCCCTTTTCCGAGGTTTTCCGGGAGCCTATTTGCATATGCAAACAGCCGGTGTCTCGTCGCGCGTCGCGTTGGACATGCGGCCTTCACGGTGTTTTACTTCGCGGCGAGGGGAGAGTGACGGGAGGAAAAGCTTATGCGCGTCGGGTGCCCCAAAGAGATCAAGAACCACGAATATCGCGTCGGGCTGACGCCGGCTTCGGCGCGCGAATATGTGGCGCACGGCCACGAGGTGCTGGTGGAAACCGGCGCCGGTATCGGCATCGGCGCAGACGACAATGCCTATCGCGCCGCCGGCGCCCATATCGCCGCGACCGCCGAGGAGGTCTATGCCCGCTCGGACATGATCGTGAAGGTCAAGGAGCCGCAGCCGGGCGAATGGGCGCAGTTGCACGAAGGCCAGATCCTCTACACCTATCTCCACCTCGCTCCCGATCCGGCGCAGGCCAAGGGCCTGCTGGCCTCCGGCGTCACCGCAGTGGCCTACGAGACGGTAACCGACGAGCGCGGCGGCCTGCCCTTGCTCGCGCCGATGTCGGAAGTGGCCGGCCGCCTCGCCATCCAGGCCGGCGCGACGGCCTTGCAGAAGCCCAATGGCGGCCGCGGCGTGCTGCTGGGCGGGGTGCCGGGCGTGGCACCCGGCAAGGTGACGGTCCTCGGCGGCGGCGTGGTCGGGCTCCAGGCCGCCCGAATGGCAGCCGGGCTCGGAGCGGACGTCACCATCATCGACCGCTCGATCCCGCGTCTGCGCCAGCTGGACGACCTCTTCAACGGCCGCGTGCACACCCGCTTCTCGACCGTCGAGGCTTTGGAGGAGGAGTGCTTCTCGGCCGACATGGTGGTCGGCGCGGTGCTGATCCCAGGCGCCGCGGCACCCAAGCTGGTCAGCCGCGAGATGCTGTCCGGCATGAAGAATGGCGCGGTGCTGGTCGATGTGGCGATCGACCAGGGCGGCTGCTTCGAGACCTCGCATCCCACGACCCATGCCGAGCCGACCTACGAGGTCGACGGCGTGATCCATTATTGTGTCGCCAACATGCCGGGGGCGGTGCCCGTCACCTCGACCCATGCGCTGAACAACGCCACGCTGCACCACGGGCTGCAACTGGCCGACAAGGGCCTGAAGGCGATTCTCGATGATCCGCATCTGCGCAACGGGCTCAACCTGCACAAGGGCCGCATCACAAATGCCGCCGTGGCGGAGGCGCTGGGCTACGAGATGGCCGAGCCGCAATCGGTGCTGCGGGTCGCCTGACAGCTATCTGGCGGTTAGAGCGTTCGACGCGCATCGGTCAGTCGTGCCGCCAGGTGCCGATCAGCATTTGCAGGAAGCGTTCGGCTGCCGGCGAAAGGATGGCGCCACGGCGGCGCACGATCCCGATCGTGCGTGAGACCTCGGGATTGCGGATCGGGCGGGTGACAAGGAAGGGGTGGTCCCCGAGCGGCGTGGCCGTCTTGGGCAGCACCGAGATCCCCAGTCCCGCCTCGACCAGCCCCAGCGACGTCGACAGGTGCGTCACCTCGTAGAACCAGCGCAGTTTGATGTTGGAGCGGGCAAGGGCGGCGTCGAGCAGGGTCCGGTTGCCGCTGGAGCGGTGCACGGTAATCAGCCGGTGCGGCTCCAGTTCCGACCAGTCGACTTCCGCGCGCGCGGCCAGCGGATGGTCATTGCGCGCGGCCAGCACGAAGGGGTCCTCGACAAGCTTGTCGAAGATCAGGTCGGGGTCGGCCGTGCCCATGATGTTGATGCCGAACTCGACCTCCCCGCGCGCCACCGCCTGCAGGCCGTCGGTGGCCGGCAGGTCGAGGATGCGGAAGCGGATGTTGGGATGCTCGTTGTTGAACTGGCGAATGACGGTGGGCAGGAAATAGAAGGCCGCCGTCGGCAGGCAGGCGATGGTGACGAGCCCACCGCGATTGACACCCGGATCACGAACCGCGAACAGCGAGCCGTCGAACTCCTCCAGCATGCGCCGCACCAGCGGCACCAGTTCAGCGCCGAGCGCCGTGGCCGCGACATGGCGGGTGGTGCGCTCCAGAAGCGGCGCCCCGATCGCCGCTTCCAGCTTCTGGATGCGGCGGCTCAGCGCCGGCTGGGAGATGTGCAGCGCCTCGGCGGCACGGTGGAAGCTCTCCAGCTCCAGGACGGCCAGAAAGGCACGCAGATCCAGTATCTCACAATTGATGCTCATTGCGCATTAACTCCGCAAATCTCGGCATTTCTCATATCAATTTTTATCCGATAAATGGAATAAAAATCGTAACTGATAATAATATCACATAAATACTGCGGAACCTACGCATGAATGACCTGTTCTCCATTCCTTGTGTCATGATGAGGGGCGGCACCTCGAAAGGGGCATTCTTCCTGGCGTCCGACCTTCCAGAAGATCCGCAGGAACGCGATCAGATTCTGCTGTCGGTGATGGGCAGCGGGCATCCCTTGCAGATTGACGGCATCGGCGGCGGTAATCCGGTGACCAGCAAGGTGGCCATCGTCCGTCCGTCGAGCGTGCCGGGTGCGGATGTCGACTATCTGTTCGCCCAGGTGCGCCCGGACCGGGGCGTCGTCGACACCTCGCCGAACTGCGGCAACATGCTGGCCGCCGTCGGGCCGTTTGCGGCCGAGGCCGGTCTTGTCCGCGTGCGGCAGGGCACGACCGTGATCCGCATTCACAATGTGAACACGCGCAAGATCATCGAGGCCGAAATCCCGACGCCCAACGGCCAGGTATCCTATCTCGGCGAGGCGGCGATCGACGGCGTGCCGGGCAGGGCGGCGCCCATCGCCCTGACCTTCATGGATGCGGCCGGCGCACGCACCGGCAAGCTTTTGCCCACCGGCCACCCCAGCGAGGTCATCGACGGCATCGAGGTCACCTGCATCGATTGCGCCATGCCGATGATGCTCCTGGAAGCGCAGGCGCTGGGCCTCACAGGTCACGAGACCCCCGCCGAACTCAACGCCGACGCGGCGCTGATTGCCCGGCTGGACGCATTGCGGGTAGAGGCCGGCCGACGCATGGGGCTGGGCGACGTGGGCGGCCAGGTCATCCCCAAGCCGGTGCTTATCGCCCGCCCGGCCAAGGGTGGAGATCTGGCCGTGCGCTATTTCATGCCGCAGGATTGCCACCCTGCGCTCGCCACCACCGGCGCCGTCGGCATCGCCACCGCCTGCGTGACGGAAGGAACCGTGGCGTCGCGCCTCATCGGCATGCGCGACCTGCCGGCGGTTTTGGCCCTCGAGCATCCGAGCGGCCAGATCGATGTGAGGCTACGGCTGCGGGACGGCAAGCTTCTGGCCGGTATCCTGCGCACCGCGCGCCGCCTGTTCGAGGGCAGGGTTCTCGCCCGCCCGCTCAACGAGGTCGGCCGGGCAGCGTGACATGTCCCTTTCAGATCGGATCGACTTTCGCTAAATCCGGGCGGCGGGCAGCAGCCGCATCAGCGGTGGGCGTAGGCTCCTCCAGGCCGGGAGGACCGGCACGGTGCGCGCCTGATGCCGGCATTATGAACAGGGAACACTCCCGATGCAGATTCTCCTGACGCTGGCCGTCGCCTCGCTCGGCGGCTACGTTTTTTCCCTGTTGCATGTGCCGCTGGCCTGGACCATCGGGGCCATGGTGGCCGCTGCCGTGCTGGTGTGGTCTAAGCCGGTGTCGCTGCCGGCGCATACAAGGCCGATGGCCATGGTGGTGCTGGGTGCCAGCTTCGGCGTCGGCTTCACGCCGCCGGTACTCGCCGCGGTGCTGTCTTCGCTGCCGACCATCGCCGGCGCCGGCGTCATCACCGTGATGTGCGGGCTGGCGCTGACCCCGCTGTTTGCCAGGATGGCCGGCCTCAGCCTGAACACCAGCTATTTCTGTGCCGTCCCGGGTGGCATCGCCGTCATGCCGGTGCTGGCCGAGCGGGCCGGTGCGGAAGTGCCGCCTGTCGCCTTCGCCCAGACCGTCCGCATGGTCGTCGTGGTACTGACCATCCCTCCGGCAGTGGCGCTGCTCGGCAATCCGCAGGGCGCCAGCGCCTTTCATCCCGAGCCGCTGGCCGTCTACTGGCCGGGCATCGCCCTGTTGCTGGTGCTCGGCGTTGGCGTGGCGCTGGCCCTCGGCAGGCTCAAGGCCGCCAATCCATGGCTGATCGGCCCGTTGCTGTGCTCCATGGCGATCACCGTGCTATGGCATGCGCCGTCCGGCTTTCCGCAATGGATGACCAATGCCGCTCAGGTCGGCATGGGTGCCGGGCTCGGCGTCAAGCTGACACGGCAGTTCCTGCTCGGCAGCCGCCGACTGGCGCTGGCCTCGCTCGCCTCATCCCTGCTGATGGTGGTGCTTCTGTCCGCCGTCGCGATGGGGCTCGCCGCCTTGTCGGGCCTGCCGGCGGAGGCCGTGGTCCTCGGGCTTGCGCCGGGCGGCACGCCGGAAATGGTGATCACCGCAGCGACGCTGGAGGTCGCGGTGCCGCTGGTGCTGGGCTTTCACCTCGTGCGCATGCTGATCAACAATCTGGTGGTCGGGCCGTTCTGGGATCTGGCCACCCATGTCGCGGCCGCGATCCGCTCCTGAAAAAGTCAGGCATCCTTGATGTTGAGCAGCATGCGGTGCTGGAGGGAGGAGCGCACATGCTGGCGCGCGGCGGCCTCGGCGGCGTCGCTATCGCGGGCGAGCAGGGCCGTCACGATGGCCCGGTGCTCGGCGCTTGCCATCGCCGCGCGGTTGCCGCGCGACAGCAGGCTGGGCAGCAGCGACATCGTCACCGAAAGCTGGCCCAGGCTGCGCAGGAGATAGCGGTTGTGGGCGGCAAGCACGATCATCTGGTGGAATTTCAGGTTGATCTCGCCAAGCTCGGCGAAATCGTTCTCGTGCGCGGCTTCGGATTCGGCGATTTCGGCGATGGTGCGCAGTTCGATGTCGCTGGCGCTCTGCGCCGCCAGTCGTGCCGCGGCCCCTTCCAGAACTTCGCGCATGAAATAGAGCTCGACCGTCTGCTGATGGCTGAGATCGGTGATGATGAGCCCGCGCCGCGGCTCGTTGGTGAGCAGCCCGTCCGCCTCGAGGCGTATGATGGCGTCACGCACCGGTGTGCGCGAGACACCGAAACGCGCCGCAAGCTCGGCCTCGGTGACGCGCTCGCCGATTGACAGAACACCCCTGCGGATGGCGTCGCGGACCTTGTGGTAGACTTCAGTGGTGAGATCGCCGGAGCTCATGGCATGGGGCTCGGACCTCGCCTCCGAAGCCTGGTCCTTCGGACGGTTACCTGTCCTGGTGCGCGGTGCCATCTTCCACAACCCTCCTCCAGCATTTTCATCCCCGCGGCGGCCGCCTTGGCGGATTGCCATGCCGGTCTTCTTGTCGGGTGCGAAAAATCCTGCCCCTTCAACCCTGATACAGAGATCGGAACCGACGGCCAAGTGCCGTTGCCGACATTTGCACAATGCGGCAGTGGCAATGCGGGAGAAGCGGGAAGCTAGGCAGCCACCCGCTCGCGTTCGGCCAGAAGCGCCGATATGGCGGCGATGGAGCCGTCTGCGGCGCCGAAGTTTCGGGCCAGCTCGAACAGTTGCGCGGCCGCGCTTTCGCCCAGCACGGGTTCGGTCAGGCCCTTGAACTTGTCATGGATGTCGTCCCAGCTCATCGGCTTATCGGGATGGCCGAGCACGATGTCGACATTGCCCTCCACCTGCTGGCCGTCGGACAGCTCGATCACCAGCCGGGCGGCGACTTCCGACTGACCCTTGACCGGGATGCACTCGATCTTCGGCAGCAGGTCGGCGACGACCGGGTTCGCCAGCATGTCGTCGGTGAAGTCGAAGGCGCTCAGCCGGTAGCCGGCCAGACCCATGGCGATGCAGCAATAGGTGCTGAAACGCGCCTCCAGGCCTGTCCTGGGCGCCGGGTTGCCGGCAGCGATCAGGGCGATCGGGTTCACATAGGCGGTGATTTTGGTGACTGTGCGGTTGCCGATCCTGTCCTTCACGCCCTGCGCGGCTTCAGCCGCCGCATGGGTGGCGCGACAACTTGCGAAGCGCTTGTAGCCGTTGCCCAGAACGTACCATTGACGGTCGAAATCCAACTCCGGAAGTTCATAGCTGGCGTCACGCAAATACGAAGGCAGCAGGCCCTTGTCGACCTCGTAGAGGTCGGTGGCGGCGACGAAGCCGGCCTTCGCCATCTCCGCGGCCATGATGCCGTCCATTGCGGCCTTGCCGGCATGGAAGGGCTTGGAATGGGTGCCGAAGGAGCCCACCAGGCCGCCTGCGGTGGTGGCTGCCACGCCCAGCGCATAGGCGGCCTCCTGCCGGTTGAGGCCTAGAACCACGCCGGCGCTCGCCGCCGCGCCGGCCCGGCCGAACATGGAAGTGGGATGGAAGCCGAGATGCTGGAGCGTGCGGCCGACGCCGTTCTGTCCGCCGCCACCCAGCCGGGCCATGACCTCGTATCCGGTGACGAAGGCGGCAAGAGCGGTTTCCTCGGACGCGCCGTGATGTTCCGAAAGGCAAAGCGCCGCCGACCAGCAGGGGCCGCTCGGATGCCCGCCGCCGGCATAGTGTACGTCGTCGAGGTCCATGGCGTGCGTCATGGTGCCATTGATGAGCGCTGCCACCGCCGGCTGGCTGCGCGGCCCGAGGAAGACCCGGGCGCCGCCGTTCATGCCCCACCCCGCCGCCAGCTTGCGCAGCGCCTTGACGGCGCCGTCCTCATGGCCGGCCACCGAGACGGCAAGGTAATCCGCCAGCGCCTGGCGGGCGACCTCCTTCACGTCCGCAGGCAATGCCCGACGGCCGGCGGTGGAAATGAAATCTGCGAGCTTGTCGGAGCGGTGCTGCTCCCGGGCCTGTTCGGTCATGCGGGTGGACTCCAGAGTGATCGACCATCCCGGGCCGGCACTGCCAACGGCATGCCCGGCGCAGGAACGTGAAAAGCAGCTTTACCGCCTGCATTCGCCAATTCAAGAACTTTTGTACACAAATGTATATTTATGCTTGTAACGATTGGTGCCGCCCTTATCCCCGCCGCCCCAATGGCTTGAAAATGGGAATGGCGTGCATGGAAAGGCGCAGTGGGCGAGGCGTGAAAGCCCCGGGGCAGGGAGAGGCGGCGGAGCCCCGTCGGCCCTTCAACCGTTTGCGCGACCGTCGGACAGATGCGCAATGCGAACGCGATAGCCGTTCGCGATGTGGTTGCGCGCGGCCTTCTCGGCACCATCGGCGTCTCGACGGGCAATGGCGGCGACGATCTCGGCATGCTCGGCCTGCGCCGTGCCGATGCGGTCGCCGGTGCGGTAGGTGGTGCCGCGCAAAAGGCTCTGGTGGATGCGCAGGTTCTCCAGCATCTCGACCAGATAGGCATTGTGCGAGGCACGGCAGATCTGGCGGTGGAAGACCTTGTTGCGGTCGCGCAGCACATCGCCCTCGGTGATTCCGGCATCATGCGCGACCATGCTCTGGAGCAGTTCGATCTCCGGCGGCAAGGCATTCAGCGCGGCGAAATAGGCTGCCATGCCTTCCAGCCGCTCGCGTACCGAAAAGAGCTGGCGCAACTGCTCGTAGTCGAGTTCGGCAATGATGAGGCCACGCCGCGCGCCCGGCACGGCCAGGCCCATGGCCTGCAAGCGGTGCAGCGCCTCGCGCACCGGCGTGCGGCTCATGCCGAACATCTCGGCCAGCTCCGTTTCGCGCAGACGCGAGCCCGGCGGCAGTTCGCCGCGCTCGATCGCGGACAGCAGCGTATCGAAGGGCGAATTGCCGGCCTCGAATGTGTCGAGCGTCAGCTTCATGGGCGGCCACCGATGCGTGGGCAAAGGACCATGGTTTCAACCCAGCCTGTCGAAGCCGGCCCTTATCTCGGCGATCAGATTCCTGGGGTCCTCCAGTCCGACATGGATGCGCACAGTCTGCCCGTTCGGTGCCCAGCTAGTGACAGTGCGGTAGACTGAGGGGTTGGACGGCGTCATCAGGCTTTCGAAGCCGCCCCAGCTCGAGCCCATGCCGAACAGGCTGAAGCCGTCGAACATGCGGGCCAGCCGCTTGCGGTCGGTTTCGCGGATGATGAAGCCGAACAGGCCCGAGGCGCCGCCGAAATAGTTCTTCCACAGATTGTGGTATGGATTGTCGGGCAGGCCGGGATGCAGCACCTGCACGACCTCGTCCTGTTGCTGAAGCCACTGCGCTACCTCCAGGCCGGCCACATGATGCTGGCGCATGCGCACGGCAAGGGTGCGCAGGCCACGCAGGGCCAGATAAGCGTCGTCGGAGCCGATGCAGACGCCGAAGCGCAGATAGGTTTCGCGCAGCCGCTCATATTCGCTCGCCCGGCAGGCGATGGTGCCCAGCATCAGGTCGGAATGGCCGGAGATATATTTGGTGCCGGCCTGTATGGAAATGTCGACGCCATGGTCGAGGGGCTTAAAGAAATAGCCGCCGCTCCAGGTGTTGTCGATCACGGTCACAATGCCGCGGCTGCGGGCGACGCGAGCGATGGTCGCCACATCCTGGATTTCGAAGGTCTGGGAACCGGGGGATTCCATCCAGATCAGCCGCGTCTCGGGCCGGATAAGGGCCTCGATATCCTCACCGGCGGCAGGGTCGTAATAGGTGGTGGTGACGCCCATCTTCCTGAGCACCGATTCGCAGAACTTGCGGGTAGGCCCATAGGCGCTGTCGGTGACCAGAACATGCGCGCCGGGCTCGGCATAGCTCATCAGGACGACACTGATGGCCATGACGCCGGACGGCGCCAGAAGCGCACGGTCGCTGTTTTCCAATGCGCAGATGGCGTCTTCGAGCGCATGCGTGGTCGGGGTTCCGCGCCGTCCGTAGCGCAGGCGCAGGCTCTCCTTGTTGTCGAGCATTTCCAGCGTGGGCAACAGGATGGTGGAGGCCCTGTAGACGGGAACGCTGACCGCGCCGTGATGGGCGGCAGGATCGCGCCCGGCATGGGTGACGATGGTGTCGGGCCGATATTCGCTCTTCATTCTTTGCCTTTCCGCTCCTGCTGCCGGGCGCGGCGGCTCCGGGCGTTTCGCCCGCCTGCCGCACTTTCCGCTACCGGTGCAATTTGATCCGTTGCATGCAAGTGAAAACATTGGTATACAAAAGCATTGCTATATGTCAATCTACATGTTTCCAATAGCTTGCGGGGAACCCGCTTCATCCAGCGGCAAAAAGAGCCAGAGGTAGGGAAGGAACGACGGAATGTTGAAGAAGCTGATTTTCTCGGGGAGCCTGCTGCTTGCGGGCCTACTGCCCACAGTCGAGGCGACCCATGCCGCGAACGGCGATACGCTCAAGCAGATCCGTGAGCGCGGGGAGATCCTGTGTGGCGTGCATCCTGCCCGCCACGGCTTCGCCGCGCCGGACAGCAAGGGCACCTGGGCCGGCTTTGAGGTCGACTATTGCCACGCGCTGGCCTCCGCCGTGTTCGGCGATGCCGCCAAGGTGCGTTTCGTGGCCCTGTCGTCCCAGCAGCGTTTCCCCGCCATCCAGTCGGGCGAGGTCGATGTGCTGGCTCGCAACGTCACCGCGACGCTGACCCGCGACACCGCACTCGGCCTGAACTTCGCTCCGCCGATCTTCTACACCGGCACCGGTTTCATGGTGCGCAAGGATGCGGGCGTCGAGAAGATCGAGGACCTCGACGGCGCCACCATCTGCATGGCCCCCGGCAGCACTACCGAGCGCAACGTGGCGCAGATCTTCGCCGCCCGTAACCTCAGCTATACGCCGGTGGTCATCGAGAACAACAAGCAGCTCGTCGATGCCTATGTGACCGGCCGATGCGACGTGCTGACCAAGGACAAGGCCGCGCTGCCGGGCGTGCGCGCCTATGACACCCAGGATCCCGAGGCGCATATGCTGCTGCCGGGCATCTATTCCAAGGAGCCGCTGGCCATGGCCGTGCGCCAGGGCGATGACGAGTGGTACGACATCGTCAAGTGGGTGATCTACGCCACCTTCAACGCCGAGGAACTGGGCGTCGGCCAGGCCAATGTCGAGGAGCAGATGAAGTCGCAGGACCCGGACATCCAGTCGCTGCTCGGCGTCATCGGCGACTATGGCCAGAAGCTGGGTCTCGACGACAAGTGGGGCTACAACGTCATCAGCCAGGTCGGCAATTATGCGGACATCTATGAACGCCACTTCGGACCCAAGTCGCCGATCGCGCTTGACCGCGACCTGAACCGCCTGTGGAGCGACGGCGGCATCCTCTACGGTTTCCCGATCCAATAACCGTTCGACGGCGCGGCAAGGTCGCGCCAAGGGGTGGGTCTTGCCCATCGGACCCGCCCTCATTTTGCCTATGAACGTCCGTTCACTGGAGTGGCTGCATCGGCGGCCATCCGCCGGCGGCCGCGGGGAGCGGTGCCGCAGGAACGCACCGAGGGAGAGACAGTGACCAGCGTACCAACCACTACCGGCTCGCAGCAGCGGCCCGGCCGGTCCATGGCCGACCTGCTGAACAGCCAGGGCTTCAGGTCCCTGGCCTATCAGGTCCTGCTTGCGGGCTTCATCGGCCTGCTTGGCTACTATCTCTATTCCAACGTGGTCGCGAACCTGGCGGCGCAGAACATCGCCACCGGCTTCCGCTTCCTGGACCAGGTTTCCCAGTTCGAGATCGGCGAGCGGCTGATCGCCTATTCGGCGCGCGACACCTATGGCAGGGCGATTCTCGTCGGCCTGCTCAACACCCTCGTGGTCACGGCGGCCGGCATCGTGCTGGCAACCGTGCTGGGCTTCGCAATCGGCATTGCGCGCACCTCGCGCAACTGGCCCCTGGCCAAGCTCGCCACCGGCTATATCGAGGTGGTGCGCAATATTCCCGTCATCCTGCAGGTCATCTTCTGGTCGGTGGTCATCCGCAACCTGCCGAGCCCGCGCGGCGCCATCGAGATGGGTGGCGTGGCATTCCTTTCCAACCGCGGCCTCACCGTGCCGGTGCCGGTCGGCAATCCGGCCTATACGTGGATGTTTGCCGCCTTCGTCGTGGCGATCGTCTTCTCCATCGTCTTCTCCCGCTGGGCCCGCCGGCACCGTGAACGGACCGGCAAATATGTCGAGACGCTGTGGATCGGCCTCGCCGCGATGATCGGCCTTCCCCTGCTGGTCTGGCTCTTCGCCGGCATGCCGAGCGAGATGAACATCCCCCTGCGCAAGGGCTTCAATTTCGCCGGCGGCATGAATGTCAGCCCCGAGTTCACGGCCCTGCTGCTCGGCATCTCCATGTATTCGTCGGGCTTCATCGCCGAGATCGTGCGGGCCGGCATCAAGTCGGTGCCGAGGGGGCAGACCGAGGCGGCGCGCTCGATCTCGCTCAGGCCGCGCTTCATCATGCGCTACATCGTCATGCCGCAGGCGCTGCGGGTGATCGTACCGCCGCTCACCAGCCAGTATGTCAGCCTGTCCAAGAACAGCTCGATCGCCGTGGTCGTCGGCTATCCCGACCTCGTCAATGTCGGCAACACGGTCATGAACCAGACCGGCCAGGCCGTCGAGGCCATCGCCATCATGATGGTCGTCTACCTGATCATCTCGGTGGTCACCTCGAGCCTGATGAATTTCTACAACCGCGCCGTCGCGATCAAGGAGCGCTAGATGTCGGCAATCCAGCAGATTTCGCCCCCCGTTTCACAACTGCCGTTCGACGGACGCCAGAGCTGGGCAAACTGGGCTCGCATCAACCTGTTCGGTGGCGTGGCGCAGACCCTGTGCACCCTCGTCATCGCGGTGCTCGTGCTCAAGGTCGGCAGCTTCCTGTTGCGTTGGGGCGTGCTCGACGCGGTCTGGTACACGACCGATCCGGAAGTGTGCAAGCAGGCGGCCGGCGCCTGCTGGGCCGTGATCGCGGAGAAACACCGCCCGATCCTGTTCGGCCTCTACCCCTATGACGAACATTGGCGGCTGGTGCTGTTCATCGCCATCTATCTGGTGACGGTGGTCGTCTCGCTGACGCCGGCCTTATGGAACCGCCGCTTGCTGATCCCCCTGTGGATCGTATCGTTCGCCGCGATGACGGTGCTGATCTTCGGTGGTGTCTTCGGCCTGCGCTACGTGCCGACCTCGGAGTGGGGCGGCCTGCCGCTCACCATCATCCTGTTTTCCGGCACTGTGCTGTTCGGCATGCCGGTGGCCGTCATCCTCGCGCTCGGCCGCCGCTCGCATCTGCCGGTCGCCCGTGGCGCGTCGGTGATCTTCATCGAAACACTGCGCGGCGTGCCGCTCATCACCATCCTGTTCGTGGCGGTCAACATCTTCCCGCTGTTCCTGCCCGCCGGCATGGAGATCAACAAGCTGCTGCGCATCGTGGTCGGCATCGCCGTCTTCTTCGCCTGCTATCAGGCGGAGGTGATCCGCGGCGGCCTGCAGGCGATCCCGCGCGGCCAGTACGAGGCGGCCGCCTCGCTCAACCTCACCTATTGGCAGACGACACGCCGCATCATCCTGCCGCAGGCGATCCGCATCAGCCTGCCGGCCATCACCAACCATATCATCGCGGCGATGAAGAACACCTCCTTCGTCATCATCATCGGCCTGTTCGACATCCTCACCGCCACCACGGCCGTGATGCAGGACCCGTTGTGGCGCTCCTTCTACATCGAGGCCTATCTGTTCGTGGCCTTCATCTACTTCGCCTTCGGATATTCGCTCTCCCTTTATGCGCGTCGGGTCGAGAAATGGACCGATGCGGGGCGCGTCTGAGACCAGAAAAGGATCTTTCCCATGCATATCGACAGCCAGAGCGATCCGATCATCCAGATGCAGCAGGTCAGCAAGTGGTACGGCCAGTTCCATGTGCTGAAAGAAGTCGACCTCAATGTCGCCAAGGGTGAGCGGGTGGTCGTCTGTGGTCCATCGGGGTCGGGAAAATCGACCTTGATCCGCTGCATCAACCGGCTCGAGGAACATCAGCGCGGCCACATCTTCGTCAAGGGTGTGGAGATGAACAGCAATGTGAAGAACATCGACACCATCCGCCGCAATATCGGCATGGTGTTCCAGTCCTTCAACCTATTCCCGCACCTGACGGTGATGGAGAATCTTACCATCGGCCCGACGCTGGTGCGTCAGATGAAGAAGGCCGAAGCCGAGAAACTGGCCATGCACTTCCTGGAGAAGGTGCGCATTCCCGAGCAAGCCCACAAATATCCGCTCCAGCTCTCCGGCGGCCAGCAGCAGCGCGTCGCCATCGCCCGCTCGCTGTGCATGCAGCCCGAGATCATGCTGTTCGACGAGCCGACCTCGGCGCTGGACCCGGAGATGATCAAGGAAGTACTCGACGTCATGATCACGCTGGCCGAAAGCGGCATGACCATGATCGTGGTCACCCACGAAATGGGCTTCGCCCGCACCGTGGCCGACAATGTGGTGCTGATGGCGGACGGCTGCATCGTGGAGTCGGGCCCGCCCGGCGAGTTCTTCGGCAATCCGAGGCACGAGCGTACCAGGACCTTCCTCGACCAGATCCTGAAGCACTAGCAGTTCCGGCGGAAGCGGGAACCGCGTTCCCGCACCGATCTGCCCACACACGAACAGACCCTCCTTATCCGCAGCGGAGCGCATGGCGGAGCCTTGCCGCCGTCCGCTACCGGGCTGGGGACCATTGCCGGAGTATGACCGACATGCCACTTGCGCTGGACATTGCCAAACGCGCTGTAGCGCTCGATTGCGCAGCCTTTGACCCGCAGGCCCTGAAATGGGCCAAGAATGCCATTGCCGACATGATTGGCTGTGCGTTGCTCGGTGCCGAAACCGAAACCACCGAGGCCGTGCTGTCGGCCGATGCCTTCGTTTCCGGTCCTTGCCTGGTGCTGGGCCGGCGTCGACGGCTGGGCCGCCTCGACGCGGCCTTCGTCAACGGCACCTCCGGCCATGCGCTGGATTATGACGACACCAGCAAATCGCTGTCGGGTCACCCCACCGTCATCATCGTGCCGGGGCTTCTGGCGCTGGCGGAAACCCTCGACGCCAGCGGGCGCGAATTCGTCGACGCCTATATCGTCGGCGTGGAGACGGCGACGCGCATCGCGCGTGGCGTCAACTTCCATCATTACGAGAAGGGCTGGCACCCGACCGCGACGCTCGGCATCTTCGGCGCGGCGGCCGCCGCCGGCCACATGCTGCGCCTCGATGAGGAGAAACTGGCACATGCGCTGGCCATGTGCACGTCGCTCGCTTCAGGTACCAAGACGAATTTCGGCACCTCGACCAAGCCGATGCATGCCGGTCTCGCCGCCCGCAACGGCCTGTTCGCGGCGCTGATGGCAGGCGAGGGCGTGGAAGCCTCGCCCGTGGCCTTTGAACATGCGCAGGGCTTCCTCGACGTTTTCAACGGACCGGGCAACCACGATGCCGCCCGCATGCTGTCCGGCTGGGCCGAGCCGCTCGACCTGTTGCAGCCCGGCATCTCGATCAAGAAGTATCCGTGCGTCTACAGCGTGCACGGCGCCATTGACGCCGCCATCGCCCTCCACCGCGCGGGGGGCTTTGCCGCGGGTGATGTCAGCGCCGTGCTGGTGCGCATGCATCCGCGCCGGCTGCTGCCGCATGTGCGCAACCCGGCCACCAGCGCCCTCAACGCCAAGTTCTCGCTGCCCTATGCGGTCTCGCGCGGCCTGCTCGGCGGGGCCGTCACGCTCGACCATTTCGAAGAGGGGGCTCTGCACGATCCGAACGTCACCCGCGTGATGGGGCTGGTCGAGATGCAGCCGCATGACGACGACGCCAATGACTACGGTGCGGAAGTGCGCGTGACTCTGCGCGACGGCCGCATATTGGCCGAGACGGTGGCCGCGCCGCTGGGGCGAGGGCCGGAAGTGCCGCTGCCGGCCGAGATGCTGGAGCAGAAATTTGCCGATTGCGCACGCCGCGCCCTGACGGAAGCCGGTACGCGCTCCGTGTTCCACATGCTCATGAACCTCGACGGTCTCGCCTCCATGCGTCGGCTGACCGCCGAGATCGAAGCGACCACCGCCGCCTGACACTGCCTGACCGGGGAGATTGAAGCATGAGTTTCGCAATGGATCTGGCGCGGCGCGCCAACGCAATCCGACTGGACGCTGTTCCCGGCGAGGCCGCCTATGTAGCCCGGCGCGCCATCGCCGATACGATCGGCGTGGCCATTGCCGGCAGCCGGACCGGTTTCATCGCCAGCCTGGCAAATGTGATCGGCGCCGATGGAGCGCAGGGCACGGCCAGTTGCATCGGTCGCAAGGGCGCCTTTTCGGTCCTGCATGCAGCGCTCATCAACGGCACCGCCGCCCATGCACTCGACTTCGACGATTGCAGCACGGCCATGGCCGGCCATCCGTCCGCCCCAGTGGTGCCGGCGGTGCTGGCGCTGGCCCAGGAGCGCAAGGCGACGGGCAGGGCGGTGATCGAGGCCTATCTGGCCGGTGTGGAAGTGGAGGTGCGACTGGCGCGCGCCATCATGCCCCACCACTACGACAAGGGTTGGCACCCGACCGCCACGCTCGGCGTGTTCGGCGCCGCCGCCGCCTCGGCCCGCCTGCTGGGCTTTGACGACGAACGCATGGCCACCACGCTGGCAGTCGCCGTTTCCATGGCCGGCGGCCTGAAAGCGAATTTCGGCACGCCGGTGAAACCGCTGCATGTCGGCCAGGCCGCCCATAATGGCATGCTGGCGGCCCTCACCGTCGCCAGGGGCATGAGCGCCAACCACGATGCCTTCGACCATAATTACGGTTTCTTCAACGTCTTCAACGGTGCCGGCACCTTCTCCCCTGAAAAGGCGCTGGAAGACGCTCCGCTCGCCGTGCTGGAACCGGGTCTTTCAGTCAAGCAGCACCCGTGCTGCGGCAGCGCCCATTCGGCCATCGATGCCGCGATCGCCCTCTTCAGGCGTCACGGTCCGCTGGACCCGCGCAGCATTGCCAGGATCGAGACCTGGACGCATGAGCGGCGGCTTGTCCATACGAACCGGCCGCAGCCATGCACCGGGCTCGACGCCAAGTTCAGCGTCCAGTATCTCACCGTCAAGGCATTGCTCGGCGGCCGCATCAGTCTTTCCGATTTCACCAAGGACCGGCTGAAGGACGGCGAAACCGCGGAAATGCTCGGGTTGGTAACCTCCGCCGCGCATCGGGAGCCAGATGAATATCTGGGCCGGGTGCGCGTGACCCTCAAGGACGGTACGGTTCTGGAGGAAGCCGCCTCCACCCGCTTTGGGCGCGGACCGGAAAACCCGATGTCGGACGCGGAGCTTGAAACCAAGTTCGTCGACTGCGCGCGGAACCTGCACGGCGAGGTGGCCGCACACAGCCTGTTCGCCGGCCTGATGGGGATCGACCATGCCGAAGACATTTGCGGCCTCATGACGGCAACGGCGGGACAACCATGAACGAAAGGGCACTGCAATGATGAAGGTCTATGGGCGTTCCGATTCCTCGAACTCGGCCAAGGTCTACTGGCTGCTCGATGAAATCGGCATGGAATATGAGCGCATCGACTGCGGCGGCAGGTTCGGCGGCAACGATGAACCCGCCTATTTGGCCATGAACCCGCACGGCAAGGTGCCGACCGTCGTGGACGGCGATCTGGTAGTGTGGGAATCCAATGCCGTGCTGCGCTACATCGCCAGCCAGTACCGCGCCGTCGAATTGTGGCCGGATACGCCGTCCGGACGCGCCACTGTCGACAAGTGGATGGATTGGAGCGCGACCGCGCTGACCCCGCCACTCACCCGCCTGCGCAAGACGATGAAGGCCGGCGGCGACGGCATCGATGCCATGACCGCGACGGTCATCGGCGCCTTCACCCAGCTTGACGCGAAACTCGGGCTTACGCAGCATATGGCCGGAAATGCATTCACCATTGCCGACATTGCCGCAGGCCCGGCCGTCCATCGCTGGTTCCTGCTGCCCGTCGACAAGCCGGACCTTACCAATCTGAACGCCTATTACGAACGGCTGCGCGCCCGCCCGGCATTCGCGAGCCGGATCGTTGGAGCCGTGAGCTAACGCATAGTCGTGAAATCACGAATCCATTTTAATATAATGACATACGTGAAAATTATAAACTGAAACGCAAAGATTAGGAAAAATCTCCATGCAGGACGGGCGGTGCCGAAAGGAGGGCCGTGCACCGCTGCTGTGCCGGACAAGCGTGGGATTCACCCAGTGGCGAGGATCATGTCGGACGCTTTTTCGGCGATCATGACGGTCGGCGCATGGGTGTTGCCCGAAACGATGGTCGGCATGATCGAAGCATCCACCACGCGCAGCCTCTCCAGCCCGCGCACCCTAAGCTGAGGATCCACCACGGCAGCATCATCGCTGCCCATGCGGGCGGTGCCGACCGGATGGAAGATGGTGGTGGCGATGTCGCCGGCGGCGCGCCACAACTCCTCCGGGGTGGAGATGTGCGCGCCGGGCTTGAACTCCTGCGGCCGGAATTCGCTCATCCGTTTCGTCGCCATCAGCCGGCGGGCCTGCTGCACGCATTGCACCGCCACCTCGCGGTCGCCGTCTGTGGACAGGTAGTTCGGTGCGATCAGCGGCGCCTGGCGCGGGTCGGCCGATTGGATGCGTACATGGCCGCGCGATTCGGGGCGCAGATTGCACACCGATACGGTGATCGCCGGAAAGGCATGCAGCGCCTCCCCGAATGCTTCCAGCGACAGCGGCTGGATGTGGAACTCGATATTGGGCGTGTCGAAGCGCGGATCGGAGCGCATGAAAATGCCGTACTGGCTTGGCGCCATGGCCATCGGCCCGGAGCGCTTCAGTGCATATTCCAGCGCGATGCCCGCCTTGCCCCACAGGCTCGCCTGCCGCTCGTTGAGCGTGCGCGCGCCTTCGATGCGGAAGGCGGTGCGGATCTGGAGATGGTCCTGCAAATTCTCGCCGATGCCGGCCAGTTCATGCGCCACCTCAATGCCATTGTCCCTGAGCAGCGTCGCCGGGCCGACGCCGGAAAGCTGCAAAAGCTGTGGCGAGTTGATCGCCCCGGCCGACAAAAGCAGCTCACGCCCGATATGGACGCTGGAAAGCCGTCCGTCCGCGCCGCGATAAAGCAGCGCCTGCGCCCGCTTGCCGTCGAAGACGATGCGCTCGGCCGTCGCCTGGGTGACGATGCGCAGATTGGGCCGCGCGCGCACCGGCTTAAGGAAGGCGCGGGCAGCGCTGAAGCGCACGCCGTTTTTCTGGTTCACCTCGAAATAGCCGGCGCCTTCGTTGTTGCCGCCGTTGAAATCATCGGTGGCCGGAACACCCAGCTCGGCCGCCGCCTCGGTGACGGCGTCAAGGATCGGCCAGTTCAGGCGCTGGCGCTCGACGCGCAGCGGCCCGCCCTGTCCATGGTTCTCGTTGTCGTGGAGGTAATGGTCCTCCGAGCGGCGAAACAGCGGCAGCACATCGTCCCAGCCCCAGCCGGGATTGCCCATCTGGCGCCAGCGATCGTAGTCGCGCGCCTGGCCGCGCATGTAGATCATGCCGTTGATGGAGGAGCAGCCGCCCAGCACCTTGCCGCGCGGGTAGAGCAGGGAGCGGCCGTTGAGGCCCTTTTCCTCCACCGTGCGATAACACCAGTCCGTGCGCGGATTGCCGATGCAGTAGAGATAGCCGACCGGGATGTGCACCCAATGGTAGTTGTCGGTGCCGCCGGCCTCCAGCAAGAGCACGCGGTTTTTCGGATCGGCGCTCAGCCGGTTGGCGAGCACGCAGCCGGCCGAGCCGGCACCGACGATGATGTAATGCCATTCGCCCTGGTCGAGAGCCTTTTCGCCGCCGGTGCCGTGATCTTCCCGCATGACCGGGATTGTTGGGCAAGAAGCGGGCCGTGCGCAAGCTGGATGTGTAGAAAAAAGCGGGCAGATGGCGCGCCGCCAGCGGGGAAGGGCGGGCGGCATGGAGGATCTTTACGTGGGCGGCCGAACCACGCCTGCATTGTGCAGGCGTGCCTGGCGTATGGTCTCGGCGATTTCGCTTTTTGTCCGTGCGGCGTCCCAGCCGAGCACTTCTGCGGCGATCTGGGCCGTCGTCTCGATAACGCGGGTGGACAGTTTTCCACCAAGAGCGATGTCGGTGCGGCGAAAGAGCAGATCGCACAGCGTCACCACGGATTCGCTGTGGCACAGGAAAGCAAGCTCCGGACGGGAGTAGTCGGGCAAGCCCTCCAGCACCTCGCCATTTCCGGTTTCGCCGGCGATCGCGTGGGCATAGGTGCCGTAGCGTTCGAACAGGATCGTGGCGCGGCGCAAGTCCGTTCCGCCGCTCTTCGCGAGATCGGCCAGGAACTCGTGGCGCAGGCGGCCATCGGCGGGATAATTCCTGCCGCCGCCGATGCGCATGTTGCGGGTGTCCTGCCTGCGTTTCCTGCCCAACTGCTCAAGAACGCGATCGGCCGCCTGCTCGGAAAAGCCCCGGAACGTGGTCCACTTGCCGCCGATCAGCGCCAGCACGGGTATGGAGGTTCCCGGCAGGCGATCCTCGGCGATGTGATGATCGCGGCTTACCGCGCCGGGATCGAGGCCATCGGCGCGCGGCAGGGGGCGCACACCCCAGTAGGTGAAGACGATATCGTCTTTCGTCAGCCGGATACCCGGGAGAATCTCCGAAACAACGTCCAGCAGGTACTGCGTTTCGGTCTCATCGCAGGCCGCTTCGTCAGGGTCGTCGACCGGGATATCGGTCGATCCGATAAGCACGTTGCCCATCAGCGGATAGAGCAGGTTGACGCGCCCGTCGCTTGTGCCGAAGTAAATCATCCGGCCTTGCAGGGCCTCAAGCAGGCGAGGGTGCCGCACCACCAGATGGGCGCCCTTGTTGCCGCCCATGTGCCGGCTGTCGATGCCAAGCGTGGCGTTCACCTTGTCGATCCAGGCGCCGCTGGCGTTGACGATGATGTCGGCGCCAACGGAATGTGTCTTGCCGGTCGTCTCCTCCCGCAGCAGGAGGGTGCCGCCTTCGCCGGTCCCGACGACCGGGGCGTAGTTGCGGGCGGTGCTGGCGGGGTTGAGTTCCAGGCCGTCACGGACGAGCTCGAGGGCCAGCCGCTCGGCATGCGTGACGCGGCCTTCGTGATAGATGCCGGCGAAAGTGACCTGCGGGTCGAGATCCGGCATTTCGCGGCGCAGCGTGTGGCCGCGCAGAAAGCGATGCGACGGCATGGTCTGGCGATGACGGCCATAAAGGTCGTAAAGGGTCAGCCCGATCTTGGTTATGATCGCGCCACGGTCGTTCAGCCTGGATTTCAGGCGCAGGAAGCGCAACGTCGAGGCCCACAGGCCACCCCATGTCGAACGGATGGGCAGCACGGTTTCCAGCGGCTTCACGTAATGCGGCGCGTTGCACAGCAGCAGATTGCGCTCCAGCGCCGATTCCTTGACCAGACGGAATTCTCCAGTCTCGAGATATTTGATGCCGCCGTGGATGAGGCGAGACGGAGCGGCGCTGGCGCCCGAGCAAAAATCGCCCTTGTCTATCAGCAGGCAGTCCACGCCCTGGGCGCAAAGGTCGCGGAACAGGCCGGAGCCATTGATGCCGGCGCCCAGTATGACGACCGGATAGTGCTGGCGGATCGGACGCGCGAAGGGGCGCGTCCCGTCAGTGATGCCGGCGGTTTCGGCCATGGTGCCTGCTTCATGCATCGATGACCGCCACCTTGATCGCCGTTCCCTGTTCCGCCGTCGTCAGCGCCGCCGATATTTCCGCGAGGCCGAAGCGGTGCGTCAACATGGAATCCACCTCGAAGCGGCCGCCTGCGATGAGCTTGAGCGCATTTTCATATTGCAGGCGACTGAGGCCGAACGCGCCCGTAAGACGGATTTCGTTGTAGTGAATGGCGTTGACGTCCAGTTCTGCCCTGTCTCCGGCCGAGAAGCCGGCGAACAGGCTGACCCGGCCGCGATGGCGCACAAGCCCCAGCGCATCATTGGCAAGCGCCGGCACGCCGATGGCGACGATGACCACGTCGGCACCCAGCCCGCCGGTGTGTGCCCGGACGAACTCCCCGAGGTTCTCGGCGGTGGGGTCGACGGTGAAATCCGCGCCCGCTGCCTGGGCCGCGGCGCGGCGCAACGGATTCGGTTCGCTGACGATGATCCGATGCGCCCCGGCATGGCGGGCAAGCTTGATGTGCAGGATACCGATCGGCCCCGACCCAAGGATGACCACGGTGTCGCCACGGTCGACGCCCACCTGCTCCTGGCCGTTCATGACACAGGCGAGCGGTTCGGCCAGGGAAGCCTTGTCGAAGGAAAGGCCTTCGGGCAGGGCGAACACATTGCCGCGCTCCACGCCGGCGGCGGGGATACGGATATATTCGGCGAAGGCGCCATCGATCTCGTAACCCACGGCCTGCAGGTTCTGGCACAGGTTCTCATAGCCGCGAATACAGTGCTGGCAGTGGCCGCAAGAAATGGCCGGGCAGACGCACACGGCCTGGCCGGATTTCCATCTGCCGTTGCCGCCCTCAACCACCTCGCCGGCGAACTCGTGCCCAAGTATCGACGGATACCTGATGCCCATCGTCTTGCGACCTCGGAATATGCGGATGTCGGTTCCGCAGACCGTAGCGGCCTTGACCCTTATGAGGAGGTCTCCGGCTTCCAGTTGCGGATCGGGCACCTCGTCCAGCACCAGTTCGTTCGGGCCCGTGAGCACGCCGGCCTTCATTTCATTCACTCCCGTTGGTCATCCTCAGGATGCACATTTGTCATTTTGAATGTCAAGATATTCATATTCAGGCAGGAAAAACCGATGTTACTCGGCCGGAATCGGGAAATTGCAGGCCTTATCGACGAAACGGGGCATGCATTTATGTGATTCAGATGAGATATATATGCACAAATCGCTTGACGGGTCGCCTCAGGCAATGCACAGTTAGGATGTGAGCCGTACAAAAGTTCACCTGTTTGGGAGGCGAGGCTGTGGCTGACTGGCGTTACGACTATGCGTCGATGGGCTTCTATACGTTCGACTGTCTGGGGTGGCCCTTTTCGACGGTGCCGGAAGGCGGCGGCACGGTGCTGCTGGATGAGATCGCCATGGCGGTCTCCGGCGCTGCCGGCGTGGCCGCCATCGCCGCCGCCAAGATGGGCCTGAACACGCTTGCCGTCGGCGGTGTCGGCTATGATCTGATGGGCGACTGGGTGCTGGACCGGATCGCCGGGTTCGGCGTCGACATCAGCACGCTCCAGCGCATCGAAGGCTCACGCACCTCCTCTTCCATAGTGCTCACGCGACAGGATGGATCACGGCCGGCTCTGCACATGAAGGGCGCAACGGGTGACTTTCTCGTCGAGCCCTCCGACTTCGACAAGGTGACGGACGCGCGCGTGTTCCACCTCGGCGGCGTCGGCCTGATGGACCGCATGGACGGCGCGCCCAACGCGGCGCTGATGAAGCATGCGAAGGCGCGCGGCTGCGTGACGACGGTGGATGTGTTCGCCGGCTCGCCCGCGGACCTGCCGGATATCGATGCGGTTCTGCCCTATACCGACTACTTCATGCCCTCCATCGAGGAGGCGCAGGCGCTGAGCGGTCTGGAAGCAATCGAGGATTGCGTGAAGTTCTTCCTGGATCGTGGTGCAAATGCATGCGTATTCACGCTGGGCGAGGGCGGCGCACATTACGGCGACGCGCAAGGAACCTCGTTCAGCATTCCTGCCTTTGACATCGATGTGAAATGCACCTGCGGCTGCGGCGATGCGTTCGATGCCGGCTATGCGGTCGCCCTCTGCCGCGATTTCGATCCCGAAACGGCGGTCAGGTTTGCGCAGGCGACGTCGGCCCTCAACGCCACGGGGCTGGGATCGCAGGCAGGTGTGCGCTCGTTCGAGCACACCTGGGAATTCATGCAGAAGACACCGACGAAGCGCCGTCTGGCGGCCGCGGAGTAGGCATCCACGCATATGGCAGACGGGTAGCCCGGGCGCACTGTTCCGGGCCGGGAGAGCACGCCCTCATGCAGGCGACACCGGATTTTTATGGAGTGAGGAGAAAACCATGAAACTGAAGACCTTGGCCGCCATGTGCGGTGTCGCGACAGCATGTCTTGCCGGCAGTGCGCTGGCCCAGAGCCAGGCCGATCTGATCAAGCCGATCGACAAGGAACTCACCTTCGTCTTCATCCCGAAGGTGATCCATCCCTGGTACGACGTGGTTGCCGAAGGCAGCAAGTTCGCAGCGGAAGAGATCGCCAAGGAAGGCATCAAGATCAACGTCATCTGGGACCAGCCTCCGCAGGCCGACGTCACTGACCAGAACCAGCGCATCGAGGCCAATATCGGCAAGAAGCCGGATGGTCTTGCCGTCGCCTGTCTCGATCAGGCCACCAATGTGCAGATGCTGACCGAGGCGAAGGATGCCGGCCTCAACGTCTACACCTTCAATTCTTTCTGCGACGAGAAGTTTCCCTTCGTCGGCCAGAAGAACAGCTATCAGGACGGCTATGACCTCGGCGAATACCTGGCCAAGCATCTCGACGGCAAGGGCAAGGTCGGCATCCTCTCCGGCAGCCTGACGGCGACGGATCATGTCGAGCGCATCCAGGGCTTCAAGAAGGCGCTGGAAAGCCACCCGGACATGCAGATCGTGTTCGAGCAGCCCGACAACGACGTTCTGGAGGAAGCCGTGACGCTGACCGAGAACGCGCTCCAGGCGCATCCCGACATCGCCGGCTTCTTCGGCTCCAATGCGTCGAACCCCATCGGCGCGGCGCGTGCCATCAAGAATGCGGGCCTGAGCGGCAAGGTCGCGGTGGTCGGCATGGACGACCTGCCCGAGGCGGTCGATTTCGTCTGCGAAGGCACGATCACCGCGCTCAAGGCACAGCGACAGTGGGACATCGGCTACTGGGCCGTGCGCTACATGCTGGCGATGAACCAGAACCACACCTATCCGTGGGACCACAACACCGGGTCGCGCTTCATCACCAAGGAAGAATGCAAATAGCCTCTGGTCGGCGGAGCGCCCGTGAATGCGCTCCGCCCCTTCGTGAGCGAGCCCATGTATCCGTTTGCCTTCGAAGCCCGTAACATCTCGCGCTCCTTCGGCGTCGTGCAGGCGCTGAAGGACGTCTCGGTCGGCATCCGGCCGGGCGAGATCCACGCCATCATCGGCGAGAACGGCGCCGGCAAGTCAACGCTGATGAACATCTTCTGCGGCAAGCTGCCTGCCTCAGAAGGGGAGCTTCTGCGAAACGGCGAGCATGTCGTCTTCCATTCGCCGATAGACGCCCAGCGGGCCGGCGTCGCCATCGCGCCCCAGGAGGTCAACCTCGTTCCAAACCTGTCGGTCTCGGAAAACATCATGCTCGGCGCGCACATCACGCGCGGCCTGACCATCGACTGGCGCGCAACCCGCAAGGCGGCCATCGAGCATCTGCACACGGTGGACGACACGATCGACCCGCGCATGCCGGTTTCCGCGCTGTCGAAGGCGCATCAGCAACTGGTGCAGATCGCCCGGGCGGCGGCGACCGATGCGAAGATCCTCATCTTCGACGAGCCCACGGCCGCGCTGACATACCGCGAGACGGAAAAGCTCTACGCCTATCTCAACGCCTTCCGCGCCGCCGGCGGCTCCGCCTTCTACATCTCGCACCGGCTGGACGAGATCATCGACCTGTCCGACCGCATAACCGTGCTGCGTGATGGCCGCTATGTCGGGGAACTCGAGCCGAAAGCCACGTCCAAGGACGAGATGGTGCGCATGATGGCCGGCCGCATCGTCGGCAAGGGCAATGCCGGCTCGCGTATCGTGCCCGAGGAGGCCGGAACCGCGCTGAAGGTTTCGGGGCTGACCCGACAGGGCGAATTCGAAGACATCAGCTTCACGCTCAGGCGAGGAGAAATCCTCGGCGTCTCCGGGCTGGTGGGCTCGGGCCGCACCGAGGTGGCCAAGTGCATATTCGGCCTGACGCGCCGCGATGCCGGAAACATCGAGATCGCCGGCCAGCCGACGGAAATAAATTCGCCCGCCGACGCCATCAGGCAAGGCCTGGTCTACCTGCCCGAGGAGCGCAAGCAGGAAGGCATATTTCCGCTTCTCAGCATCGCCGAGAACATGGCGCTGCCCAATCTCGACAGGTTCCGGGGTCTGGCGTATATGCGCAGCGCCGACATGTTCGACGAGGTGCAGCGCTTCGTCACCGACCTGAAGATCAAGATCGGCCACCCGAAGGACCCGATCACATCGCTGTCGGGCGGCAACCAGCAGAAGGTCATCATCGGCCGGTGGCTGATGAAGAACTCCCGCATCCTCATCATGGACGAGCCGACGCGGGGCATCGACGTGGCCGCGAAGTTCGAGATCCAGCGCCAGTTGCGCATGTTCACCGAGAAGGCCGGTCTCTCGGTCATCTTCATCTCCTCCGAGATGGAGGAGGTGCTCGACGTGTCGGATCGCATCCTGGTGATGCACGAGGGGCGGCTGAAGGGGATCTTCCCCGCACGCGATGCCACGCCGGAAACGCTGCTTCAGGCGGCCATGAGTTGAACGAGGAAATTGCAATGACTGCTGACAGCCACAGCGCAGCATCGGCGCCCCAGCTTCGCAAAAGTGCCGGGCTGCTTGCACGGTTCTGGCGATGGGAAGCGAGCGGCATTCTGGTCGCGCTGATCGTCCTGATCGCCGTCCTGTCGCTCGCCACCGACAATTTCCTGTCGACCTACAATATGTCGGTCGTCGCCCGCCAGGCCGCCTTCGTGGGGCTGGTCGCGCTCGGCCAGACGCTGGTGCTGCTGGTCGGCGGCATAGATCTCTCGGTGGGCGCGGCGGCGGGGCTTTCGGCCATCGTCGGCTCGCTGCTTCTGACGATGTTCGGCGTGCATCCTTACCTCGTCATCCCGCTCACCATGGTCTTCGGCCTCATGCTCGGCCTGATCAACGGGGCGTTCGTCGCCGGACTGCGGCTCAACCCCTTCATCGTGACGCTGGCGACATGGGAAATCTTTGCCGGCATGACGCTGGTCATCACCAAGGGCTACCCGATCCGCCCGCTCGGCGAGACATTCGCAGTGTTCGGCAGGGGCGATATATTCGGCGTGCCGGTGCCGGTCCTCATCTTTATTGCCGCCGGCATCATCCTCATCTGGATGCTCACGCAAACGCGTTTCGGCCGCAACATCTTCGCCGTGGGCGGCAATCGCGATGCCGCGGTGCTCGCCGGCATCCGCGTCAAATATGTCGAACTGGTCGCCTTCGGCCTTGCCGGCATGTTCGCCGCGCTGGCCGGCATCCTGTTCGCCAGCCGCATGGACGCCGGCCAGCCTTCGGTGGGCGAGGGCTGGCTGATGGGCGCCATCACCGCCGCCATCCTCGGCGGCACGAGCCTGCGGGGCGGGCAGGGGTCCATCATCGGCACGATGCTGGGCGCACTCTTGCTGGCGGTTCTGGCAAATGGCACGGTGCTGCTCAACGTTTCGGGTTTCTGGCAGCGCGTGATCGTCGGCGGTGTCGTGCTGATTGCGGTCCTTGTCGACCTCTTCCGTCGGCGCGGTTGAACCGCGCCTGTGCGAAACTGGAGCGGCGTGGCTTTATCACCGTCGCCAAACGGGTAAGAAGGTGATGAGGCCGTGGCAGCACGGCGCTGGAGCGTTTCACTTTTCCCGGAATCGTGAAACGGTCCGGCTCTATATTTCTATGCAATTCCGGGCGCAAACACCGCGTCGCACTTTTTGCTGGAATTGCTCTGGTGCGGAAGGTCGATGAAACAGGGCGAGGCGGAACTGACGGAAGACCTCAAGGCGCGCGTGGCCTGGCTCTACTACATGGAGGGCATGACACAGGACCAGATCGCGCAGGAGGTCGGCATCCACCGCACGCGGGTTCTGCGCATGCTGTCCGCCTCGCGTCAGGACGGCACCGTCCAGATCAGGGTGACGGCGAGGCTCAGCCGCTGCGTGGAACTGGAGCGCCGGATCGAGACCACGCACGGCATCGAGCGCGCCATCGTCATCCCGGACCCCCGCGAGGCGCAGCAGGTCTCACAGATCATCGGCTCGGTGCTCGGCGCCTACATTGCCGACAATCTGGCGGACCGCATGACCATTGGCCTCGGCTGGGGGCGGACGCTGAGTTCCAGCCTGCCGGCCATCGCCGGCAACGGCCATTCCGAGATGACCGTCGTTTCCCTGCTCGGCGGCCTGACCAAGGTCAGTTCGGTGAACCCCAGCGAATTCGCATGGCGTTTCGCCGATCGGCTCGCGGCAAGCTGCTACATGCTGGCCGCGCCGGTCTTCGCGCCCGATGTGCGCACCCGCGAGGCGCTGATGACGCATCCGGGCATACGCGAGATATTCCACCGCGCCACACAGCTCGACATGGCGATATTGAGTGTCGGCGATCTGTCGCCGCAATCGACCTTCGCCGAATACGGCCTGCTGGAGCGGGACGAACTGGCCTCGCTGCACCGTGCCGGAGCGGTCGGTGATATCCTGTGCCGCTTCATCAATGCCGAGGGCGAGGTGATCGACCACCCTGTCAACGACCGGGTGGTGGCGGTCGATCCCCGCGATCTGGTCAATGCCCGCAAGATCGTGCTGGCGTCAGGCGGATGGCATAAATACCAGGTGATCCAGGCATCGATCCGGCTGTTGCGCCCACATGTGCTGATTACCGACGAGGTCGTCGCCGAACGCCTCGTCGAAACACCGCCTTGACGTTTCCTCTACCCGGTCAATACCCCGCCTTCAGCCCGACGAAGAAACCGCGCCCATCGCCCGGCAGGAAGGCGGCCTGGTCGGGGCGGGCCTGATCGACGATCAGGGTGGAACCGGCATATTTCTCGTCGAACACATTGGTGATCTCGCCGAACAGGGAGAGATTGTCGCCGATCTTCACCTGGGTGCGCAGGTCCACCACCACATAGGGGTCGGCATAGAGCGTGTTCATGTTGTCGACGGGGGTCTTTTCGGGATTCCACCGCACCGCACCCTCGACAGACCAGTTCTCGTTGACATCGTAGCGGAGCATGGCGTTGATGACATGCCGCGGCGCGCCGGCAAGGCGGTTGTCGCCGCGCAGCAGATCGCCATGGAACCGGAAGTCCTGATAGGTGTAGGCCACACGGGCGTGCCAGTCGGCAGCGATCTGTGCCGACACACCCAGTTCGAGGCCGAGATGCCGGGTTTCATCGGCATTGACCGCGCCGAGCGGAGCTCCGGTGGCATCTCGCAGGCTGAGCAGTTCGTTGTCGATCCAGGAATAGTAGGCAACGCCATCCCAGGTGAATTGCCCGGCATCGCCGCGCCAGCCGCCCTCGATGGTCGTCGCAGTCTGGGCCTTCAGGTCCGGCGTGCGGAACACATCCGCCGGCGCGTTCGGAGCGCCCGGATTGGGGCGCCCGGCGCTGCTGTTGGGCGTGCCGTTGATGGTGGCCAGCAGATCGTCATGGGTCGGCGGCTCGAAGCTGCGGCTGACGGCGGCGAAGAAGGTGTTGGACTCGTTCGGCCGGTAGGTCAGGCCGAGGCTGGGGCTCCAGCCATTGTAGCTGCGGTCGTAGCTCGTGTCCTGCGACGGGACGGCCCCGTCCGGCACGCGCTGGGTAGGGTTGGCCGGATTGAAGGCAAGCGTCGGCCGCGTCGGCAGACCGTAACGGTCGCGGCTGTCGCGCGTGGCGTGGGCGTAGGCGATCGCCGGCGAAAGTGTAAAGGACTGACCCAGGGGGATGTTGAAGCCGGCATGCGCCGACAGGGTCGAGGCGTCGAGATCGTTCGAGCCGAACAGGGCGCCCTTTTCACCGGCGGCGTTCAGATAGTGGTCGCGCGTCGCCGATCCGAGCGAATACTGCGCTGTGGTCTCGAACAGCGGCAGCGGCGCACCCTCATCGGCACCATAGGCATAGCGCACCACGCCGGTGAAGTCGCCGCCGCTGGTCTCGCGGATGCCCGACGAGACGGGGAAGCGGAACATGTCGTCGGTGAAGGTGTAGCCGAGCGCCACGTCGATCAGGTGCCGGTCAAACTCCGCCGTGGTGCGCGAACCGATGAGGAACTGGCTGGCTTCGCGGCGTGGCTTGTCGCGCCACACGTTCGGGCCGGGATTGATCGCTCCGTTGGGCGTCAGTGTCGGCCCGGTGTGGACCTGGCGCGGGTCGGTCTCCAACTGGCTCCTGGTCAGCGGGCCGGCCACGTCGAAGCCGAGATCGGTATAGCCGGCGAAGATGCGCGTCCTGACCGCGTCGGAGAGCTCAAAGCCGATATTGCCACCGAGGCTGGCGCGCTCGGAGGTGTTGTAGTCGCGGAAACCATCACGACGGGTGACGTCGACCTGGAACAGGCCGTCGAGCGTGCCAGTCTGGAAGCCGGCCTGCCCGGCAATGCCGGCCTGCCCGAACGAGCCGCCGCTGACCCCAAGGCGCAGGCCCGGGTGCTGCGAGCCGGTGGGCGAGACGAAGTTGAGCGCACCGCCGAGTACCGTGGCCCCAAGCCGGTTTGCCATGTAGCCGCGATAGACCTCGACCGAGTCGGCCTTGCCCGGATTAGCGAAACCGACCGCGTAGGAGCCATCCGCCCGGTTGAGCGGCAGGCCGTCCTGAAGCACCAGCACACCGCGCTCCACCGGGTTCTGCTGGAGGCCGGAGCCGCGGATCTGTACGCGCGGCTGGTCGTTGCCGCCGAAGAAATCCTGCACGACCACGCCAGGAACCCAGCGCAATGTGCTGGAAACGGTCTGGTTGGCGGTGGCCGGCCTGTCGCTTTCGTTCACCAGCGCGACGCCACCGGGCAGGGCCCCGAAACGTTCCGCAACCGGCTCTGCCGCCGGGCCATCGACGACGATGGGTTCGAGCAGGATGGACGAACCCGGCGTTGCCGACTGGGCCAGCGCGCATGTGCCGGTGGCGGCCAGTGCAAGGCCGGTCGCGGCTGAGAGCCGCAGCGCAAACCCGCCAACAGCACGACGTGGCCTTGCGTGCGCGTAGCCTGAGTTCGCTTCGATCCGCCAATCGCGCATACATGCCCCCTCGCACGCCGGAACAGCGGCGTGACATCCTGAAACCAACCATTCATGGGTACGTCCCGCCGGTCAGCCCAAGCGGCGGGCAGGCCCCTCGACCCAACCCCATCCGGGCGCAGATAATGCCGATCGACAAGCGCTTCTTTGCGCTGGAACAAACTGGAGAAAGATTCTCCAGTTTAATCTGCAGCACCCAGCCTGCGCTTCAGCCTTCCGCTTTCATGGTACGGGCAATTTCCAGGAGCTTTTTCCGGTCGCGGCCATGCTTTTCGATCAGCTCGCGGGCTTGCAACGGGGAAAGGTCGGTGTGTTCGGCGAGATAGCGCACATCCGGGTCGTCGTCATAGGGCAGGTTCTTTCGGGGATCGATCATGAGGCAAACTCCTTCATGTGCGAACGGCGCATGGCCTGGCCGGCGGCCCGCACCGCCGGCCAGCCAGAACGGTCTATTCCGCGGCCTGCAGGTTGATCCGCGACTCGGCCATCTCGGTCAGTTTCTTGTCCGTGGCCTTCTCTTCCTGGAGGTTCTGCTCCAGAACCGCGGCGCAGTCGGAGCGGCCCAGTTCCTTGGCCCAGGCGATCAGGGTGCCATACCGGGTGATCTCATAATGCTCGACGGCCTGCGCCGAAGCGATGAGCGCGGCATCCAGCACCTGCTTGTCATCCACGTCCCCGGTAACTTCGTCGGCCTCCTCGAGGATGCCGTCGATGGCGGGGCAATTCACGGCCTTGGCCTTGACGTCGTGCATCTCAAAAACCTGCTCGACCCGCTCGATGTGCCCCTTCGTCTCCTGCAAATGCTTCTCGAATCCGGCTTTGAGGGCTGGATTGGTGGCCTTGTCGATCATCTTCGGAAGCGCTTTCTCGATCTGCTTTTCCGCATAGTAGATGTCGCGCAAGGTGTGGACGAAGAGATCGTCGAGCGACTTGATGTCTTTCGAAAAGAAACCCATTGCGTTGGTCCTCCGCTTTCTCGGGTTCAAGGGGATTTGTCGCCTTCGACACGGGCCTAACGCGGCCTTGGGAGGATTGTTCCGCAAGCTTTCAGGGCAGGGCGAATTGTGAACAGGGCGCCCGAATATGAACTCTCGCCGGTTTCGGGCGTTGACCCTTCATTCTCGACACGTGGAGGTTAAAATGGCCAGCACCGGTTCGAATGACACGCGCACGGCGGCCGCCAGGCAAAGGCGTATCCAGAAGAAAATCGACCGCAAGCCCGCCCGAAAGCCGGCCGCCAGACCCATGCAGGCCGGCGCCCGCAAATATCCCGTGCCGCCGTTCCCCCGGCAGCATTACCCCAAACCAGGCCTGGAGCGGGTGCTCGAGCCCGCGCCTCTCTATGACGCCCCCTTCTACAAGGGTTCGCAAAAGCTGGAGGGCAAGGTCGCTCTCATAACAGGCGGGGATTCGGGCATCGGGCGGGCGGTGGCGGTGCTGTTCGCCCGTGAGGGGGCGGATGTCGCCATCCACCATCTTGCTGAAAAAGGCGACGCGGAAGTCACCCGCAAGGCGGTCGAGAAGGAAGGCAGGCGTTGTCTGGTGCTGAGTGGTGATGTGTCCAAGCGCAGCGTCTGCGAAAAAGCGGTGGCGCGGGTCGTCGATGCGTTCGGCCGGCTCGACATACTGGTCAACAATGCCGCCTTCCAGATTCATGCCGACAGGTTCGAGGACCTGACGGAAGAGCATTTCGACACCACGGTGAAGACCAATCTCTATGGCTACTTCCACATGGCCAAGGCGGCCGTTCCGCATATGAAGAGCGGTTCGGCGATCATCAATACCGGTTCCGTCACCGGCATCGACGGTTCGAAGGCGCTGGTCGACTACTCCATGACCAAGGGCGGCATCCACGCCTTCACCCGCGCGCTGGCAGGCAATCTGATCGGCAAGGGGATCAGGGTCAATGCGGTGGCGCCGGGCCCGGTCTGGACACCGCTGAACCCCTCGGACAAGGACGCAGCCGATGTGTCGCAGTTCGGCGCAAAGACGCCGATGAAACGCCCGGCCCAACCGGAGGAGATCGCCCCGGCCTATGTGTTCCTCGCCTCACCCCAGTGCTCCAGCTACATCACCGGCGAGATACTGCCGATCATCGGCGGCTACTAACCGGTTGTGTCGAGCATCGGATCGGGATGATGCCTTCTGTCGACACCCACGATGCAGAAACGCGGATCGGCACGCTTGCACAGCTTGAGCAGGCCGAAGCCGGTTGCACGCGCTGCCCTCTTTATAAGCACGCCACCCAGGTCGTCCCGGGCGAAGGGAGGCGGCGGGCACGGCTGATGCTTGTCGGTGAACAGCCGGGAGACAAGGAGGACATTGCGGGACGCCCCTTCGTCGGGCCGGCCGGCCGGCTTCTCGATGCGGCTTTGGCCGAGGCCGGGATTCCGCGCGCTTCGGTGTTCCTCACCAATGCGGTCAAGCACTTCAAGTTCGAGCCGCGCGGCAAGCGGCGCCTCCACAAGCGCCCCAATGCGGGCGAGATCGAGCAATGCCGGTGGTGGCTGGAACAGGAACGCAGGCTGGTGGCGCCGGCAGTGCTGGTGGCGCTGGGTGCGACGGCAGTGCGCGCGCTTCTGGGGCGCCCGCTGACGATTTCCGCGCTGAGGGGCCGCGCCCGCGAAACGGAAGACGGCACCACGCTGATCGTGACGGTCCATCCGTCCTATCTGTTACGCATCCGCGATGCCGACAGCCGGGCGCGGGAACACGAGGGCTTCATCGCCGACCTTCGACGTGCCTGGCAGCTTGCCGGCGAATGACAGCGGCGGTTGCGTGATTTGTCAGAACCCGACCTTCAGCTTTGCCCCCGGCACGTGACTGCTCTCCGAACGTCGTCGCTTCCTTGGGCTCGGCTCCATGAAGGTTCTTGCCGCCCGATCAGACCCTCTCCCAATGCTGCGCCAGCGTTCGCGGCGTGTGCATGTGGCCGTAGAGAAACGCCCAGAAATCCCGGCGGCGTTCCGTCTCGACGCTGGTCCAGATTTCATTCACCGCGGTGTAGCCGCACCAATAGGCATGGACGAAGGGAGCGCGCAGGTCGTGCGCGAGGAAAGCGAGGCGCGAACGCGTCGTGGTAAGGTCCTGCAAGGACGCCGCGGCGATCTCGGGCACGATCTCGTCGAGCGGTCGGCCCTCGCCATGGTGCATCCATGCCGCCGTGCAGCGCAGCGCGCTGCGCAGCTTCTGCAATGCCAATCCCAGCCGGTCCTCCGGTCCCTCGATCCAGTCGAGGAAGTGCAGGCCGTTGTCGGCTATGCCTTCGTACAGGGCGGAACTGGCGGAACTGGTAACAACCTGCGCAGCTTCGAGCGGCATGCGTTCCTCGGCAACCGCGATCTCGCGCAGCTTCATGTGCACCAGATGGCCGGGGAAGGCTTCGTGCGTGGCCAGATGCTTCAGGCTGAAGGCCGTGTAGGGGAAATCGAGATTCAGCAGCATCTGCCGGCTGGGATAGTCGCAATAGGCGGAGAAGGGGGCTGCATTGCAACCCACCGGCGTCATCCATTCGTCGTCGAAAGCGAACATGCGCGCCGCACAGCGGGCACGGGCCTCGGCCTGATAATCGGCGATGACCGCCAGCACCGTGTCGGTGGGAATGACGGCGCCTTCGGCCCAGCGTGCATGATCCTCGGCCAGGATCCGCCCCGGAAACCGAGTTCGTCCAGTGCCGAACGGATTTCCGAATGCAGGCCGTCGATGATCGGCTGCGGCACGGCCTTGAGCGGAACCCTGATCTGGCGCTCCAGCCGCTCGCCGAAGCTGATCGGGTCGCCGCGAAAGGTTGCGACCAGCGCCAGAAGGGAATCCGACATCTCGTCGAGCCAGTCACGGCGCAGCGCCGTCTCGGCATCGCCAAGCCGTGAGCGGAAGTCGATGAGTGCCTCCTCCGCTTCGTCATAGTCACGAAGCGCCTGCGGTGCGATCCCTGCGGCCATGGCCACCGGGATCAATCCTTCCGCATTGAGGAACCCCGCGCCACGGTTGGCGGCGCGATAGAGGCTGTCGATACCTGCCGTCAACCGGGCAAGCTGGCGTCCCAGTTCCATCACACATGCCCCGCGACGGGTTTCGGCTGGTAGGGAGCTTCCATGAGAGCGACATCCTCATCGGAGAGCTTCACCTCGAGCGCGGCAATGGCATCGTCGAACTGGTGAAGCTTGGAGATGCCGACGATGGGCGCGGTGATGCCGGGGCGGCTTGCCACCCAGGCATAGGCGATCTGCGCCATCGGGCGGCCATGGCGTTCCGCCACCTGGCGCACCGCGGCGGCCACGGCCTCGTCCTGCTCCTGGCTGCGGTCATAGAGGGCGCTGGCGGTACGGTCCGTATCGGTCCGCGTGGTCCCGCTGCGCCCGGCCAGCCGGCCGCGCGCCAGCGGGCTCCACGGGATGACGCCGATGCCCTCGCTGCGGCACATGGGCAGCATCTCGCGCTCTTCCTCGCGGTAGATCAGGTTGTAGTGGGGTTGCATGGAGACGAACGGCGCCCAGCCGTTGGCGCGTTGCAGACCGAGCGCCTTCATGAACTGCCAGGCAAACATGGACGAGGCGCCGAGATAGCGCACCTTGCCGGCGCGCACCACGTCGTTGAGCGCATCCAGCGTTTCCTCCAGCGGGGTCCCGTAGTCGAAGCGATGCAACTGGTATAGGTCGATATAGTCGGTGCCGAGCCGCTTGAGGCTGGCATCGACCGCTTCGAACACATGCTTGCGCGACAGGCCGCGGTCGTTGGGGTCGTCGCTCATGGCATTGTAAAGCTTGGAAGCGATCACAAGCCGATGGCGCGGCACGTCGGCCAGCGCCTCGCGCAGCACCTCCTCGCTGGCACCCAGCGAGTACATGTCGGCCGTGTCGAAGAAATTGATGCCAAGCTCCAGCGCCTTGAAGATGATCGGCCGCGCATCGTGCGGGCCCAGAACCCAGGGAGCCCAGGAAGGGGAACCGAATGTCATGCAGCCCAATGCCAGGCGTGACACTTTCAGGCCAGTTAGACCAAGATTGATATATTCCATTAGTACACACCTCCTCCTGAGGATTGGGATTCTGCCCGAGATTCGGGCCGAGTTTATGCCTGCGTCATAGGGGATTACGACAGGTTTTGCGAAAAATCCTTAATTCCGGATCGATTTCCGGCGTTTTTGGTGCGGTTTTCCCGCTGCTCATGTGCATTCAAGAAAATCGCTTGCCAAAGGTCAACTGTTCTATTTAACTATCACACATGTTCACTCTCGACGCCAACTGCATCGACAAGAGCCTGCCGGTTCCCGTGGGCACCCAGCTCCACGGGCTGCTCAGCTACATGCTGGCGTTCGGCGGCTACAGCTATGGCGACCGGCTGCCGTCCATCCGACAGCTCGCGGCTGATATCGGCGTCGCGCCGATGACGGTGGCGCAGGTCTACAGGCAGCTGCGCAACGACGGGCTGATCGAGACGCATCAGGGGCAGGGCGCCTTCGTGATCGTGCCGGCCGCGTCTGCCGATGTGGCGCCTTCCAATGTCTCTTTGCTGCGCGACGATATCGACAGGCTGCTGGGACGGGCCTCGGAACTCGGCGTCTCGACCATGTCGCTGATATCGATGCTGAACGCGCAATCCATGATGCGCGATGCGCGGCGGCGGCTGAACGTGGTGTTCGTGTGCATCTTCGAGGAGGCCGGGCGCGACTACGTGCGCCAGATTCAACCCTGCATGGAGGCGGGGGAGGAGATCACGCTGGTTACCTTCGACCAGATATCGCAGCCGGGGCCGGAGCTGGATGCCTGTCGCGCCGCCCATCTGGTGCTGACCTTCGTCCATCGCGAGGCGGATGCCCGCCGCCTCATCGGCTCCGACAAGGTGCTGGGGCTGCGCTTCATTCCCTCGCAGCAGACCCGGCAGAACCTGGCTTCGCTGGAGCCGCAGACGCCGGTTCTGGGGGTCACCCATCTCAAGGACTACATCGCCATAATGCGGCCGACCATCCGGGAGTTCGCGCCGCATCTGGCGGAGATCAACGTCACCTGGTCCTCGGCGGAAAACCTGGCCGAGGAAATCGACCGCTCCGGCGCGGTGATCTTCGCCACCGGCGCGGATCGCATCGCCGCCCTGGTGGCGCCGGGCGTGGCCTGCTTCGAGTTCCGCCACGCGCCGGACCCGAGCTTTCTGCGCTCGGTGCTGGTCCCCCGCCTCGCGCAGTTGCGGCAGGGAGACATTCGCGTCGCATAGGTTTTGCGTTCGTGCCGGGAGGTTCGCGCGCGAGCAGAAGACAAAAGGGAAGAGAATGAAAAAGCTGCTTCTTTCGGCCGGCCTGGCCGTGTTCCTGGCCATGTCGCACAATTCGGCCGCCGTGGCCGACACGAAGATCACCATCGGCGTCGATGTCGATGCCGGCACGCTCGATCCGCGGCTGGCGCGTGACTCGACCGCAATGCGCATCGGCGACCTACTGTTTTCCGGTCTCGTCCATCTCACCCCCTCGCTGGAGGCGGTGCCGGACCTGGCCGAAAGCTGGGAAACGCCCGATCCCACCACCTTCATCTTTCATCTGCGCGAGGGGTTGACCTTCTCGGACGGCTCGCCGCTCACGGCCGACGATGTGGTCTACACCTATCAGGCGTTGACCGATCCACAATTCGGCGCGCCCCAGCAGGCGCTCTACACGCCGATCAAGGCGGTCGAGGCGGTCGATCCGCGCACCGTCAAGTTCACCCTGAGCGCACCCTATGCGCCGCTGCTGAGCTATCTCGACATGGGCATTGTGCCGAAGGCGCTGGCCGGGAACGGGGCGGACTTCGCGCTAAAGCCGGTCGGAGCAGGGCCTATGAAGCTGGTGCGCTGGACCCGCGGCAGCGAAATGGTGCTGGCCGCCAACGAACACTACTGGGGCAAGGCGCCGACCGTCACCGAAATGACGGTGAAGATCATCGGTGACAACTCGGCCCGCGCGCAGGCCTTCGAGGCCGGCAACCTGGACGTCATCCAGTCGCCGCTTTCCCCCCAGGACGTCAAGCGCCTGAGCGCCGACGACCGCTTCGGCCATGCGATCATGGCAGGCCTCGGCATCACCTACCTGAATTTCGGCGTCAAGGATCCGCTGCTCTCCGACCCGGCGATGCGACGCGCCTTCGCCATGCTGGTCGATCAGGAAACGCTGGTGCGCGACATCTATCAGGGCGTGGACGAGGTGACGCATTCCGTGCTCCTGCCTTCGTCCTGGGCCTATGACGCGTCGATCTCGCAGCCGAAGTTCGATCCGGCTGCCGCAGTCGCCGCCTTCAACCAGCTCAGCTGGACCGACAGCAATGGCGACGGCATCCTCGACAAGGGCGGCAAGCCGCTGACGGTCACCATCGCCACCCATACCGAGGATCCGAACCGTGTCCAGGCGGTGGAATATCTACAGGCCATCTTCGAGATGGCGGGGATCAAGGCCGAGACCCGCATCAGCGACTGGGCGTCCTTCTCGACCAACTATGTCCAGAAAGGCGAGCACCAGATCGCGTTGCTCGGCTGGCTGGGGATCGTCGATCCCGACCGGCTGCTCTACTCGCAGCTCACCACTGGCGGCGGCAACAACTGGGCCGGCTACTCGAACCCCAAGGTCGACGAGCAGCTGAACCGCGGCCGCACCGAGACGGACCGTGCCGAGCGCGCCAAGGCCTATCAGGAAGCCGCCCGCATCATTGCCGAGGACGTGCCCTACTACATCATCTCGGCGCAGGGCTACCAGATGTTCTACGCCAAGGACCTGCCGGTGGAAAAGGTCCAGGCGAACCCGCGCGGCAACCTGCGCGGCGTCATAGGCCTGAACGACTAGGGGCCTGAACGACGAGGATCCTGAAGGGCTGAAGCCAGAAAGTCGTCCGTCGCGGTGCGGTATCCTGTTCCATACAGGAGCCGCATGACCGGAGCCGGCTGCCGCAACAGTCCTTCTTGCCCTGCTGTCCCATGGATCATCGGAACGAAATCCCATGTTGAGCTATATCCTGCGGCGACTGCTGCTGCTGATACCGATGGCGATCGGTATGGTGGTGGTGACATTCTGCCTGCTGCTGATCATTCCGGGAGACCCGGCGGCCATCCTGCTCGGCCAGGATGCCACCCCGGAGGCCATCGCCACCATGCGCCAGCAGCTTGGACTGGAAAACCCGTGGTATCTGCGGCTATGGGATTATTCCATCGCCCTCCTGCAGGGCGACATGGGCCGCTCCTGGTTCCAGAACCAGTCGGTCGCCTCGATCATCTACGAGCGGCTCGGCGCCACGATCGAGCTGGCCGTCGTGGCCCTGATCATCGCTACCATGGTGGGCATGTTCCTGGGCGTCGTCGCCGCCGTGCGGCAGGGTGGGCTTGTCGACACGCTGGCCATGCTGGTGGCGCAGCTTGGCGTGTCGATGCCGGTATATTGGCTCGGCCTGCTGCTCATGCTGGCCTTTGCCGTCAATCTCGGCTGGCTGCCGGCCATCGGCCGCGGAGCGCCGCTCAGTCAGGGCCTGCTCGACCTCATGTCGGGGCGACCGCAGACCTTGTGGGATTCGCTGTCCCACATGGCGTTGCCGGCGCTGGCGCTGGCGGCCAATTCGGCGGCGATCATATCGCGGCTGGTGCGCAGCTCGATGCTGGAAGTGCTGCGCGAGGATTTCGTGCGCACCGCCCTGGCCAAGGGCGTCGCGCCGCGGCGGGTGGTCTATCGTCATGCCTTGCGCAACGCGCTGCTGCCGGTCCTGTCGGTGATCGGCCTGCGCTTCGGCGCGCTGCTCGGCGGCGCGGTGCTGACCGAAAGCATCTTCGCCTGGCCGGGCCTCGGCCAGTTGACCGTCGCCGCCATCTCGCAGCGCGACTTCCCGCTGATACAGGGCATCGTGCTGACCTTCGCGATCATCTTCGCGCTGGTGAACCTCGTCGTCGACCTGCTCTACGCCGTCGTCGATCCGCGCGTGAGGCTGAGCTGAACCATGGCCATTTCCCTGCGTGTTCCCAAGAAACTGCGTAACGTCTCGCTGATCCTCGGCGCCGTGATCACGCTGACGATTTTCCTTCTGGCCGTCTTCGCGCCGCAGGTGGCGACCCATGCGGTCGAGCAGATCGACATGGCCAACCGCTTCTCCGGTCCCACCTGGGAGCATTGGCTGGGCACCGACAATTTCGGACGGGATCTGTGGTCGCGCATGGTCTACGGCGCCCGCATCTCGCTGAGCATCGCGCTGACCGCAGTCGCCGTTTCTGCCCTCGTCGGCACCGTGGTCGGGCTGGTCTCCGGCTATTTCGGCGGCTGGGTCGACATGCTGCTGATGCGCATCGCCGACATCTTCCTCGGCTTTCCGGCCATCGTCCTGGCGCTGGCCATCGTGGCGGCGTTGGGGCCGGGCGTGATCAACGTCGCCGTCGCCATTGCCGTGGTCGCATGGGCCGAATATGCGCGCGTGGTGCGCGCCGCGACGCTGGTGCTGCGCGAGCAGGTCTATGTGCAGGCGGCACGGTCGCTCGGCGCCAGCCACACGCGCGTCATCTTCCGCGAGATCCTGCCCAATGCGCTCGGCCCCATCATCGTGCTGTCGTCGCTGGGCCTGGGCACCGCCATCCTCGCGGAATCCGCGCTCAGTTTCCTCGGATTCGGACTGCCCCCACCGCAGCCGACCTGGGGCTGGACGCTTTCCTACGGCACCCGCTTCCTGCGGGATGAACCGTGGCTTTCCATCGTCTCGGGCGCCGCGATCATGATCACGGTGCTGGGCTTCAACCTGCTTGGCGATGGGCTGCGCGACGTGCTCGATCCGCGCCAGCTTTCGCGTGGCGGCGCAAAATCAAAGTAAGGAACTGGTAAATGGTAAAATCGATTAACGTGCTGCGGCCGAAATTCACCACCATGGCCGATGGCAACGACGCCGTGCTCGTCATGCATGAGCTGGTGGGCGAACAGGATGGCCCGACCATCGGTATCTCCGCCTCCATTCACGGCAACGAGAACACTGGCAGCCAGGTAATCCTCGACCTTTACCGCGTGCTCAAGGACATGCCGCTCAAGGGCCGTGTCCTGCTCCTGCCGGTGGTCAATCCCTATGCGTTCGCGGTCAACCACCGCTTCTCGACGATTGACGAACTCGACCTCAACCGACAGTTCCCCGGCAATCCCAACGGCACCTACAGCCAGCAGCTCGCCCATGCGCTGGTGCGCGAGTTCTTCCAGAAGATCGACGTGCATATCGACCTGCATTCGGGCACCGACCGGCCGACCGTCGATTATGTCTATATCGAGAACGACGAAGAGCTGTCGCGTGCCTTCGGTTCCAGGGTTCTGTACCGCCCGGTGCAGGGCAAGCAGGGCACGACCTTTGCCGGCACCACCAAGGCCGTCACCATCGAGACGCTCGGCATCTCCTCGGTGGTGATCGAGCTTGGCGGCGGCATTGTCGATCAGGGCCCCTATTGCAAGCGCACTCTGGACGGCATTCTCAACATGCTGCGCGTGCGTGGCACCATCTCCGGCGAGGCAGCACCCAATCCCAAGCAGATCGTGGTCACCGAGCTGGCCGGCATTCGACCTGTCCATGGCGGCTGGCTGGAGCCGCTGTGCCCGGCAAATGGCGAGTTCATCTCCGGCGACCAGCTTCTGGGCCGGGTTGTCTCGCCCTACACCTTCGAGACGCTGGAGGAGATCCGGACGCCTTTCAGGAACGGCGTGATGATCATGCAGCACCTGACCCGCAATCTGGTCAATGCCGGCGACTACGGCTTCATGGTGGGCAACATGGAAGGCGCGAGCGACTGATGCCGGACACACTCTTCACCAACGGCCGCGTGCTGGACGCGGAAGCGGGACGGCTGATCGAGGCCGAGGTCCTGGTCAGCGGCACCCGCATCGTCGCTGTGGGTGCCGGCCTCGAGCGTCCACGGGATGTGGTGGAGCTGGACCTTCGCGGCCACACGCTGATGCCGGGACTGATAGACTGCCATGTCCATGTCACGGCCGAAAGCCTCGACCTGTGGAGCAACGTCACGGCGCCATCCTCGCTCGCCGCGCTGCGCTCGGCAAGGGTGATGGAAGAGGCGCTGTCGCGCGGCTTCACCACGCTGCGCGATCTCGGCGGGGCCGATCTCGGCCTCGTGCTGGCATTGGAGGAGGGGCTGATCAAGGGCCCCCGCCTCATCATCTGCGGCAAGGCGCTGACCACCACCGGCGGCCATTCCGACCTGCGCGGGCGTACCGACGGGCGCCCCGACATGATGTCCGACCGGCTGGGTTCGATGGGCGTCGTCACCGACGGCGTCGACAATGTGCGCGCCGAATGCCGCAAGCAGATCAAGGAAGGCGCCAAGTTCATCAAGGTCATGGCCAATGGCGGTGTCTCTTCGCCCAATGACCCGATCCACTCGATCCAGTATTCGCGCGACGAGATCGCGGCCATGGTGGAGGAAGCGGAGAACGCCGGCCTCTATGTCTCGGCCCATGTCTATACCGACCGGGCGATCCGGCGTTGCGTCGAGCTGGGCGTGCACTCGCTCGAACACTGCAACCTGATCGAGCCCGAGACAGCGGCGCTTGCCGCAGAGCGCGGCTGCATCGCCGTGCCAACACTCGTCGCCTATGACGCGCTTGCCATCGAGGGCAAGGCGCTGGGGCTGGGGGCGGCCGAATTCGCCAAGATCAAGGTGGTGCAGAAGGGCGGCCTGCGCTCGCTCGAGATCATGCGCGAGGCCGGCCTGCCAATGGCTTTCGGCTCCGACCTTCTCGGCGCTCTGCGTCGCTATCGCTGCATGGAGTTCGAGATATTGGCGCGCGTGCTGACGCCGGCCGAGATCGTCCGTTCTGCCACCGTCATCGGCGCGAAGCTGTGCCGGCTCGAAGGTGAGATCGGCATTATCGCGCCGGGCGCCTGCGCCGACCTTCTGGTCGTTGCCGGCAATCCCCTGGAGGATATCTCGCTGCTTGCCGGAGACGGCGCCCGCATGCCCGCGATCATGGCGCGCGGGAAGTTCGTCAAGTCCGAGTTGCATCAGGCGTAAAACGCCCAGCCCGTGCCGGAGATCACGATGCCGATACTCAGCGTGGAGAACCTGACCACCTCCTTCCGCACCGAAGACGGATGGAAGACCGTCGTGCGTGACGTGAGCTTCACCATCGATTCCGGGGAAACCCTGGCTGTGGTGGGGGAATCGGGCTCGGGCAAGAGCGTGACCGCACTGTCAATCATGCGCCTTCTCCAGCCGGGTCTCGCCCGGCACGAGGGCCGCATCCTGTTTGAGGGGCAGGATCTCCTGACCCTTTCGGCCACCCGGATGCAGGCGATACGCGGCAACCGCATTGCCATGATCTTCCAGGAGCCGATGACCTCGCTCAATCCCGTAATGACGGTGGGCGACCAGATCGCCGAAGCGCTGTCCATCCATCGCGGCCTCAAGGGGCGCGAGGCGCTGAAGGAGGCGGTGCGTCTGCTGGAGCGGGTGCGCATTCCCGCGGCCGCGCAGCGCGCATCGGAATATCCGCATCTCCTGTCCGGCGGCATGCGCCAGCGGGTGATGATCGCCATGGCGCTGGCCTGCCGGCCGCGCCTGCTGATCGCCGACGAGCCGACCACCGCGCTCGATGTGACCATCCAGGCCCAGATCCTCGAACTGATCCGCGAGTTGCAGCGCGAGGAAGAGATGGGCGTTCTGTTCATCACCCACGACATGGGCGTGGTCGCGGAGATCGCCAACCGGGTCACGGTCATGTATCGCGGCGACGTGGTGGAGACGGAAGAGACAGCCTCCCTGTTCGCCGCACCCCGCCACCCTTATACGCGCGCGCTGCTTTCGGCCGTGCCGGCGCTGGGGCAGATGCAAGCAAGCACCCGCCCGAAGCGCTTTGATCTGGTCGATCCGGTGACCGGCGTCGCCAAGCCGGCGCCGGAAACCCTCGACACGGTTCGCGATGAGCCGCTTCTGGAGGTGAAGAACCTCGTTGTGCGCTATCCGCTGCATTCGGGCGTGTTCCGCCGCCTTTCGGCTCGGGTCCACGCCATCGAGAATGTCAGCTTCGACCTGAAGCAGGGCGAGACGCTGGCGCTGGTCGGGGAATCGGGTTGCGGCAAATCCACCATGGGGCGCGCGCTGATGCGCATGACGCATGCCGAATCCGGCTCGGTCAAACTGCTCGGCAAGGACATATTGGGCGCCGATGCCGATATCGACGAACTGCGACGCTCCGTCCAGATGGTGTTCCAGGACCCCTTCGCTAGCCTCAACCCGCGCCGTCGGATCGGCCGGGCAATCGCCGAGCCGCTCTTCATCCACAAGGTCTGCGGCGAGGCCGAGGCAAAGGAGAGGGTCGGTCGCCTGCTGGAGCAGGTCGGCCTTTCCCGCGACATGGCCGGCCGCTATCCGCACGAGTTCTCAGGCGGCCAGCGTCAGCGCATCTGCATCGCGCGGGCTCTGGCGCTGGAGCCGAAGCTGATCATCGCCGACGAATCCGTCTCGGCGCTGGATGTGTCGATCAAGGCACAGACCATCAACCTGATGCTCGACCTGCAGGAGCGGCTGGGCCTTTCCTATCTGTTCATCAGCCATGACATGGCGGTGGTGGAACGTGTGAGTCATCGCATCGCAGTGATGTATCTGGGCGAGATCGTCGAGATCGGACCCCGCGCCGAGGTGCTGGGCAATCCCCGCCATCCCTATACCAGGCGCCTGATCGAGGCGGTTCCGGTGCCCGATCCCACCCGCTGCCATGGCGAGCGCAGGCTCGACGTCACCGAGATTGCCAGCCCCGTACGCGGCCTCGATTATCGCCCGCCCGCCCGTCTCTATGACCAGGTTTCGCCCGGCCATCTGGTCATGCAGGAGGTGGGCGCGTGAGCCTGCCCTACGATCCGCAAGAAATTTCACGTCTCGTTGCCGGGCCGAAGCCGGCCGTCATGGTGTTCGACTATCTGCGCGCAGGGCTGAAGCGGGACGCGGCCTGCGGCCTGCTGACGGCACTGGTCTACGATATGCCGTCGATGCGCTCCTGCCGGGTGTTTTCCGACGATCTCGACGCCTATCCGGTGGGCAATTACAAGCGGCTGATGGCAGGCCCCTATTTCGAGAAGGTGGTAATGGGCAAGGCGCCTTTTGCAACGACCGGCATCGAGGGCGTGGCGGAGCTGTTCTTCGACTGGCGCAAAATCCAGGAGCTCGGCTTCGAATCGAGCCTGAACATCCCCGCTGTGGTCGATGGGGAACTGATCGGCACCGCCAATCTCCTGGCGTCCAAGGGCACCTACACGCCAATGACGGTGGCCCGGGCCCTGCTCTGGCAACCGGTGATCACGCTGGCCTTCCTGCTTCTCACCCGGCCCGGCGCTGAAGGCGAAACCTTCCATGACGGTTTGCGGATTGCAGGCGAGGGGAAGGTGGAAGGCTGACCGGCAGGCCGCCTTCCGGACAAATCGCTGCGCTTGAACCGGGTTCAGCCCAGCGGCGGCAGTTCCAGCAGGGCGTGAGCGGCCGCCTCGTCGGTGATCAGGACCTTGGCGTTGGTGGCGGCTATGCCGGCGCGGATGGCGTGGATCTTGCGTACGCCGCCGGAAGAAATGATGACCTTCGGCACCTTGCGGATGTCCGCCGGGTTGATCGACATCGCTCGCCGGTTGACCTGATGGTCAATGACCGTCCCTTCCGTGTTGACGAAGCGGCCGAGCACGTCGCCGACACCGCCGGCGTCCTTCAGGCTCTGGCCATCTTCCCATGACAGGATGCCGCGCCGGAAGATCGATGCCTGCTTGCTGATGTCGCTGACGCTGAGCAGGGCCATGTCGACCTGGCGCGCGCGTTCCTGAAGCTGCTTGAGGTCTTCGAGCTGCCACAGCGCCGTGGCCAGTTCCTCATGCGGTACGAAGATCGGCGCGGTGATCTGGAACAGCTCTGTCTTGTAGAACTCCGCCAGCCGCCAGGCGACGGCCGAGGGGTTGTGGGCCGCGGCATGGGTGAGCCCGCCCAGCAGCGACACCACCGTCATGTTCTCGACCTCGCGCCAACTCAGCGAATTCATGCAGGCCTGGAGGGTCGCGCCCCAGCCGACGCCGATCGTCAGCCCGTCGCTGACGCGCTCGGAAATGTAGCGGCCGGTGGCATGGCCGACCACGGCGGCGATGCTCGCCTCCGTCTGGTCCTGCGCCGGCGCGACGATCGCTTCGAACAGGCCGAAATGCCGCTCCAGCGCCCGCTGCAGCTTGAGCAAGGGCTCTGCCTGCGCATTGATCGAAATCTGCACCGTGCCGTCCTCGCGCGTGGCGGCCAGCAGACGCAATGCCTTGATACGGCTGATGCCCAGATGCTGGGCGACCTGCTCCTGCGTCAGGCCCTCGATGAAATAGAGCCATGCCGCGCGCAGCTTCAGTTCGTCCTGGTCGGATTGGAACTTGGTCTTTTTCTGGCGGGTGGCGGTGCGGGCCATGGTCGTCTCCTCCTCGGAGGGCAGATAGCCGAATTCAACGCAAAGTGGAATCGGGTGTGGCACATCGGTGCACGATTTATGTGGTCTTGTAAGTTCTAATATTGAACAATTATTCCTATTTTGCAATAAATGTTCTATTGCGGTGCGAAAGGCCCTGCGCAATGCGGTGTGCAATGCGGCCAGGCAGGGCAGGGCCGCGGCTGAAACAGGGACAGGATTTCATGCGCATTTTGATTTCGAACGACGACGGGATCGAGGCTCCCGGCATCAAGGTTCTTGAGGAGGCCGCGCTGCGCCTGAGCGATGACGTCTGGGTCATTGCGCCGGACGGCAATCGCAGCGGCTTCGGTCATTGCATCAGCCTGCGCAAGGGATTTTCCGTCAGCCGTGTCGCTGAGCAGCGTTATGCCTGCACCGGCACCCCGGCCGATTGCGTCATCGCCGGCCTGAACTGGGTGTTCCGCGACGGCAGACGTCCGGACATGGTGCTGTCGGGTATCAATGAGGGGCGCAACGTGGCCGAGGACGTGTCTTACTCCGGCACCATGGCGGTGGCGCGCGAGGCGGCGCTGAACGGCATTCCGGGCATCGCCTTCTCGGCTCCGCGCGACAGTGAAACTTTTTCCAATGCCAGCTTCGACTGGCTGTCGGCACGCATCCGATCCTTCTGGGAAACACGCGGCGAATGGGCCACCGAAGGTCACTGGCTGAACGTCAACCTGCCGCGCCGCGTGCCCGCACCCATGCGGGCTGCCCGTATCGGCCGCGACAAGGTGGCGACCCGCGTCCTCATCCATGAGGAGGACGCGGTTTCGGCCCGCATCGAGCCGCTGGCCGACCGCAACTATTTCACCACGGGGGAAGACGAGAACGGTCTGATCGACAGCGGTTTTGCCGCCGTCACCTGCCTGAACTGGTTCGGCAATGCGCAGGTGCCGGCCGGCGCCCTGCACGATCTGGAGACCGCTTAAACATCATCGGGATTGGTCTCCGCCCCCTGTTTCGAAAAGGGGCGGAGACCTTTTCATCTCAATATTTTGGGTAGACCGTCTCAAGTACGTCATCAAGATAGTTGTTGGTGAAGCTGTCCAGCGTGCGCACCGCCGTCTCGATGCGGCCGTCGGGGTGGAAGCTGTGCTCCAGATAGCCGACGAGGCGCGTGCCGCCCATCTCCGGCACCAGCTCCTCGCGGGTAGTGAAGGCGATCGAGGAGCACCATTCCAGCCGGATCTGGCCATAGGCGCGCGAGCGCTGCTGATGCAGGTGGCCGCTGCCGATGAACTTGAGAGACGGGTGGTCGATGAGCCTGCGCAGCCGTTCGGTGCCACTGGGGTCCACGGTCCAGTAGGTGAGCTCGGTCACTTCCGGCACGTCGATGAACAGCGGCTGATGGGTGAACACCGCAAGATGCAGGTCGCCAAGGGTGTCGAGTTGCTCGTCCAGCCAGGCGAACTGTTCCTGCTCTTCCGGAAGGCCGGAGCCGATCAGCATGGAGTTGACGCCGACGATGCGCCAGCCGTCACGGTCGAAGGACCAGCGGTCCTTGTCGTAATAGCGCTTGTAGCGGGCAAGGCGGCCGGCATTGATTCGGCTGCCCTTCTCCTCTTCCGTCTTCGACAGGTTCGGATTGTCGCCGATGTCGTGATTACCGGGAATATAGAGGATCTCCTTGCCGGCCCGGGCGAGAAAATCGCGGCAAAAGGCGTAGTCTTCCTCGAAACGGATGCCGTCCAGCGTGATGTCGCCGGTGTGCACGATGTAATCGTGATCGGAAGCCTTGAGCGGAGCGATCATCTCCTCGTTGTTCTGGCGGAAATGCTCGGTGCGCGGCGAAAGGTGGGTATCGGATATGTGCAGGATGCGGAACGGACTCATCGGGTTCTCCATGGAAGGCATTGCGCCGCCGCGCTTTTCGCATATTTTACAGATTTGTACAAATGTATTGACCTTGATAGAATAGTTCAATATTTTCGATTTCAGAGATCGCGATGCGGCACTTCTTGTGTGCCGGGCCATCAGCATCTGTAGCCGCATCCCATGGAGGAAAACCGGAATGTCGGGGATCGAGATTGCCAGCCTGAACAAGAGCTGGGCCACCTTCAATGCGGTGCAGGACGTTTCCTTCACGGTCGAGGCAGGTACGCTGACCGTGCTTCTGGGCCCCTCCGGTTGCGGCAAGTCGACGACGCTGCGGCTCATCGCCGGCCTTGAAAGCGCCACTTCCGGCGCGATCCGCATCGGCGGCCGCGACGTCACCAACGAGCCGCCGGCAAAACGCGACCTTGCCATGGTGTTCCAGTCCTATGCGCTGTTCCCGCATCTGAGCGTGGCGGAAAACATCGTTTTCGGTCTCAAGGTGCGCAAGGTGCCCGCGGCCGAGAGGGCCCGCCGCTTGCAGCGCGCTGTGGATATTCTCGGCCTTTCCCATCTTCTCGATCGCAAGCCTTCGCAATTGTCGGGTGGTCAGCAGCAGCGTGTCGCGCTCGGCCGGGCCATCGTGGCCGAGGCTCCCGTCTGCCTGATGGATGAGCCGCTTTCCAATCTCGATGCCCAGCTTCGTCACGAGATGCGCAAGGAGATCCGCTCCATCCAGAAGTCGCTCGGCATGACCATGGTCTATGTCACCCATGACCAGATCGAGGCGATGAGCCTGGCCGACCAGGTCATTCTCATGCGCAACGGCAGGATCGAGCAGAAGGCGACGCCTTCCGAGCTCTATCTGCGCCCCGCCACATCGTTCGCCGCACGCTTCATCGGCACGCCGCCGATGAATCTGGTCGAACTGGTGGACAGCGCCGGAGGTGCCGTCGTCAAGGGCACCAATGGCCCTGCTCTGGTTGAGGGCGAGGGCGCCGGCCTGCTGCTTGGCGTGCGCCCGGAGGAGATCCGGATCGCTTCCACCGGCATCGTACCCGCCATCGTGCAGTCGATCGACTATCACGGCGCCGACAGCATTCTGGAGTGTCTGGTGGGCGACCAGCTTCTTCAGGTGCGGGTGGAAGGCGTGCGCCGCCACGCAGTGGGCGACTCGATCGGCCTCAACTGGAAGCCCGAGGCCATGCATGTCTTCGACAAGGAAACGACCCGGCGCGTCGAGCGCAAGGTGCTGGTGACTGCCGATGGTGCCGGCGAGGTGCCGGCTCTGCGGGCAGTCAAGTAGTTGGGCAAAGCCGCCTTCTGTCGGCGGTCAGCCACATCGAAATCTGGATTTTTTACGGGAGGAAAGACAATGAATTCCTGGACTGGATGGATAAAGGGCGCGCTGGCAGGCGTTGCCATGCTGGGTGCAGGCGCCGCACAGGCGGCGCCCGTCGAGATCAATTTCTACTACCCCGTCGCCATAGGCGGGCCGGTGGCCAAGATCGTGGAGGACCTGATCACCCGTTTCGAGGCTGATCATCCCGACATCAAGGTGAAGCCGGTCTATTCGGGCACCTATCCCGAGACGATCAGCAAGGCGCTCACCGCCTACCGCGCCGGCCAGCCGCCGGAAGTCGCGGTCATGCTGTCGACCGACATGTACACTCTGATCGACGAGGACGCGATCGTCCCCTTCGACGACTTCGTCAAGACCGACGAGGACAAGGCGTGGCTGGAAGGGTTTTTCCCGGTGTTCATGGTCAACAGCGAGCATGACGGCAAGACCTGGGGCGTTCCGTTCCAGCGCGGCACAACGTTGTTCTTCTGGAACAAGGATGCGTTCAAGGAAGTCGGCCTCGACCCGGAAAAGGGTCCGCAGAACTGGGACGAGGTGGTCGAGTTCGCCACGAAGCTGACCAAACGCGAAGCCGACGGCAATGTCAGCCGCTGGGGCATGCAGGTTCCGTCCTCGCTGACCTCCTACTGGCTGCTGCAAGGCTATGTCGCCCAGAATGACGGCAAGATCGCCGATGAGACCGGCACGCAGACCCACTTCGATTCCCCAGAAGTGGTCGAGGCGCTGCAGTACTGGGTCGATCTCGCCCACAAGCACAAGGTCATGAAGCCGGGCGTCATCGAATGGGCGACCAACCCGAAGGACTTCTTCGAGGGCCGTGCCGCGATGATCACCACCACCAGCGGCAACCTCACCAACATCAAGACCAACGCGCCGTTCCCCTTCGGCGTGCAGATCCTGCCCGAGCACAAGAAGCGCGGCGCGCCGACCAGCGGCGGCAACGCCTATATCTTCAACGGCGTGGCGCCGGAGAAGCAGGAGGCCGCCTTCCAGTTCGTGAAGTGGCTGTCCTCGCCCGAGCAGGCGGCCGAATGGAGCATCAAGACCGGCTACATCGCCGCACGCGAGGATGCCTGGGCGACCGAGGCCATGAAGGCCTATGTCGCCGAGTTCCCCGGCGCGCTCGTGCCGCATGAGCAGATTCCCTACATGGTGCCGGAGCTGTCCACGCATGAGAACCAGCGCATCTCGCGTGTCATCGACGACGCCATAGAGGCGTCCCTGACGGCCAAGAAGCAGCCGGCGCAGGCGCTTTCCGATGCCCAGAAGGAAGCGGACCGCATCCTCGAGGACTACCGCGACTGATCGTATCTGCGGCCATGGGGCGTCAATTGCGCTCCGTGGCGCACGCATTGGATTGCAGGGTCGAAAATCACAGCCGGGAAAGGTTGGCAGGTGAAGAAGACGAACAACATGGTGGTGCCCTGGCTGCTGCTTTTGCCGGCCACGGTCCTGCTTGCCGCCTTTACCCACATTCCGGCGGTGATGACCTTCATCAACAGCTTCTACCGCACGCCGCGCGGCAACCGGCCTGCGAGGTTCGTCGGCATGGATCACTACAGCAGCATGCTGAGCGATCCGGTGTTCATGGCCGCGCTGAAGAACAATGCCATCTATGCGCTGGGCACGGTGCCGGCGGCCATCGCGCTGTCCATGCTGATGGCCATCATCGTCAACTCCGCCATTCGCGGGCGGGCGCTGATGCGCATGTCGTTCTTCCTGCCGACCGTGCTGCCGATGATCGCGGTCGCCAACATCTGGCTGTTCTTCTACACGCCGGGCTACGGCCTCATCGACCAGTTCCTCGGCCTGTTCGGCTTTCATGAGCGCAACTGGCTGGGCGATCCCGACACGGTGCTCGGCAGCCTGATGGTGCTGGCGATCTGGAAGGAAGCCGGCTTCTTCATGATCTTCTATCTGGCCGCCTTGCAGCAGATCAGCCCCACGCTTTCCGAGGCTGCCGCGCTGGAAGGCACCAGCCGCTGGTATTTCTTCCGCCGCGTGACCTTCCCGCTTCTGATGCCTACCACGCTGTTCGTGATGATCAACGCCATCATCAACTCGTTCCGGCTGATCGACCATGTCATCGTCATGACCCGCGGTGGGCCGGACAATGCGAGCACCTTGCTGCTCTACTACGTCTACAACGTCGCATTCCGTTTCTGGGACACGGCCTATGCCTCGGCGCTGACCGTCGTCCTGCTCGCTGTACTTGCCCTGCTGGCCTTCGTCCAGTTCGGCGTTCTCGATCGCAAGGTGCACTACAAATGAGCGCCATGACTCTTTCCCACCATGCCCGTGAAGCCTCCTTCTGGCGGGTTCTGGAAACCGGGGCCTGCTATCTGCTGGGGTTTCTGTGGATCCTGCCGCTGTTCTACGCGGTGTGGATGGCGGTGCATCCGCCGGCCTACGAGGTGCGCTTCGAATTGCTGGCGCCGCTGACGCTGCAGAACTTCGTCGACGCCTGGAACGCCGCGCCCTTCGCGCGCTACTTCCTCAACACCTTCGCGCTGATCACCACCATTCTGGTGTGCCAGTTCGTGGTCTGCACGCTGGCCGCCTATGCCTTCGCCCGCTATGAGTTTCCCGGCAAGACGGTGGTGTTCATGCTGGTGCTGATCCAGCTCATGATCATGCCGGAAGTGCTGATGGTGGAGAACTATCGCACCATCTCCAAGCTCGGGCTGGTGGATACGGTGCTGGCCATGGGGCTGCCCTATATGGCGTCGGCTTTCGGCATCTTCCTGCTGCGCCAGACCTTTCTCACCGTGCCGAAGGAACTGGATGACGCCGCGCGCGTCGAGGGCGCGGGGCCGCTCGCCGTGCTGCTCAAGGTCTATGTGCCGCTCGCGCGCCCCGTCTATGTCGCCTACGGGCTGGTTTCGGTCAGCTATCACTGGAACAACCTGTTGTGGCCGCTGGTCATCACCAATTCGGTGACCACGCGCCCGCTCACCGTCGGCCTTCAGGTGTTCGCCTCGCCGGACCAGGGCGTGCAGTGGAGCGTGATCTCGGCCGCGACGCTGATGACCTCGGCGCCGCTGCTGGTCGGTTTCCTGCTCTTCCAGCGCCAGTTCGTGCAGAGCTTCATGCGCGCCGGCATCAAGTAGCTCGCCCGGTTCGCGATTTCGCAGCGGCGGACGGCTCAGGCTTTCCGCCCGGTCAGGTTGCGGGCCAGGGCGTGCAGCATGCCGAGGAAGGTGATGCTCCAGGCCGCCAATGCGATGTAGAAGAAGGTGCGCGGCAAGGGGGTGAGGAAGCCGAACTCCATGGCGTGGTCCAACTGCCATGTGCAGGCGGCGTACATGCCGAGCGGGAACACCGCGCCCCAGTAGAGCGGATCGTAGCGGAACGGAAAGCGCTGGTAGCCGTAGCGCCATACCCCGAGTACCAGCAGCATGGGGATCCACCATGTGCCGGTCGCCCAGTAGAAGACCGTGAACCCCTTCAGGAAAGGCAACAGCGAGGTCAGATAAGGCGCGTGCGGGGCGTTGAGGATTAGCAGGGAACCGGCGAGGGTGGAGATGGCCATGGCGCCCATATTGATCCAATAGGGTGGCGCCAGGTCGCCAGGCGAAAAGCGGAAGAAGGCATAGCGATAAAAGATCAGCGACATCATCCAGATGTAGAGCATGCCGCCCCACAGCCACATCGACAGGGCCACCAGGTTGAGTTCCAGCCGATAGGGCTGGCCGATGCGCGCCGCCAGAAGCGCGCTGGACACCGACAGGGCCTGCGTGGCCACAACCGCCAGCAGCCAACCGCCATTGATGCCCTTGTCGAGGGTCGGCTTGTCGCGCCGGACCGTCAGGGCGGTGAAGATCGTATAGGTGAGGCACACCCACAAGACGACGGCCGCCAGCCACAGAATCTTGCCGGCGGCGAGATTCTCGCGCAGCACCATGAACTGGCTGGCGAGGATGCCGGTGCCGGCCACAGTGGTGAAGTAGCCCGGCCCGGCCAGGTGGGTGACCATGTCGCCGAAGAAGCGCCGCGGATGGAACCAGGCCCGCAAGGCGTAGAGAACAGTGAGGACGGCATATTGTCCCACATTGAGGTAGAACAGGGCCTGCGCGAGCGTGCGAAACTCCATCATGAAGGCCGCCAGCGAGACGATGCCGGTGGCCATCACCAGCCCGAAATAGGCAGGCGACATATCGGCAAGGCCCGAGAATTTCCCCTGTCGCGGCTCGTCGTCGCTGTGGATCGGCATCGCTTCTTCGTTCGCCCCCGGGACGCCATGCGCAGATGCAGCCAGGGGCGGGCCGGCGCCTGCCCGTGTCCCGACAGCGGATCGTCTATAGCGGAGAAGGAATGCCCGGCGCAAATGCGCCGTGGGAGTCGTGCGCAAATGCGCCGTGGGCGCCCTGCGCTTTATGCGATGCGCAGAGGCAGCGCCGAAAATCCGCTGGCCGGATAGATGGCAAGCACCGGTTGCCGCCCGGAAGCCGGGACGATCTCGCTTGTGCCTTTCAGCAGTTCCTCCATGACGACACGCAATTCCAGCCTGGCCAGTTGCGCGCCGGGGCAGACATGGATGCCGCGGCCATAGAGCAGGTTCTCGTCCGGATCCCGGTCGAGCCGGAATTCGTCGGGGTCGCCGAAGACCGCCTCGTCGCGGTTGGCGGAGGCCCATATCAGCGTGACGCGTTCGCCGGCGGCGATCCTGCGTCCGCCAATCTCGACAGGTCCGGTCGTCACCCGCCGGTTGGCGATGAGCGGGGCGTGCAGCCGCAATATCTCGTCGATGGCAGCCGGCAGCATGCCGGGATCTTCGCGAAGCCGGCGTTGCAGTTGCGCGTTCTGTGCCAGATAGTGGACGAGGATGCCGACGCAGGCCGTGATGGTGCCCAGCTCGCCGACGGTCCAGTTGCGCAGGATGCTGACGATCTCCTCATGGTTCAGCGGCCGCTCGCCGATCCGTTCGTGCAACAGATCGGTGGTGATGTCGTCCGGCGCGGCCGCGCCAGCCTTGCGCCGCGCTTCCAACAGATCGCGGATATAGCCGTCGAATTCGAGTGCGATCGCCGCCATGGCGGCGGTGTCGCGCGCCAGCGTGGCTTCGTGGTTCTTGCCGACCCAGGCAAGCAGCGGCGCATGCAAGGCGTCGGGCCAGCCGAGAAAGGCGCACTGGATGCGCACGGCGAAGCGTTGGGCAAGCTGCGTCACCAGATCGATCTCCACGTTCCGTTGAAGGGTGGACACCAGCTCCGCCGAGATCGTGCGACAAAGCGGCTCGAAGGCCCCGACCCTCCCGGGCTCGAAATGGCGCTCGACCAGCCGCCGGTAGGCCGTGTGCCGGGGCGGGTCCATACCACTCGGCACCGACAGATGGCTTGATACCACGCTGCTGAATGTGTTGTGGTCGTCCAACGCGCGCACCACATCCTCATGCCTGAACAGCGACCAGCCCAGATAGCCGCTATAAGCCACCGGGCAGCGCTGGCGCATCTCATCATAAGCCTTGATCTGGTCGGAAAGCACCGCTTCGGACCGGGGGTCCCAGTCCGGTTGCGGCTTGTCTGGCGTCGGGTGCATCGAAATCCTCTGGCAACAGTTCCGATGCCCGGCAAGGGCAACGGCATTGCAGCATCCCTAGTGCAGCGTGCACGCACCCGTCTTTGTGCAAGCGCAAACGGCGACCGCGCGATTGAGGACTATCGGGATCGGCCGCGGATAGTCCGGCAGCTGCCAGTATATGGCTTACGCCACCGCAGGAGCGCCGTTTAGGCTTGCAGGATCTGAAGATTCTGCAAGAAGTCTTGCAAAAAGCGCTTGACATCAAGATGACTTGCAATAACTGTTACTCATGCAAGATAATTTGCAGGACGCACATGACCATTCTGGAACGGATTAAATCGAACTCGGCCAAGCTGACGGATTCCGACCAGAAGCTGCTGACCGCTTTGCTCGAGAACCGCGCGGAGGCGGCCTATCTTTCGGGCTCGCAGCTTGCCGAACGCGCGCAGGTCCATGAGGCGTCGGCGACACGGCTGGCGCAGAAGCTCGGCTACAAAGGCTACCCTGACTTGCGCGCCCAGCTCCAGCGTGAGGTCATCGAAGGGCAAGACGCGGCAAATCGCATGCGCCGCTCCGTCGCCAAGGTAGAGCATGGCGACTTCCTGGCCGACCTGGTGGCCGCGGAAATCACGGCACTGGAAAGTCTGGCGCGCTGCATTTCCCAGGGCGAGATCGACGATGCTGCCGACCGCATTTTCCAGGCAAGGCGGGTTTTCATATTCGGCCAGGGCCATGCCCAGTCGGTGGCGGCATTTCTGCAACGCCGGCTCGACCGCTTCGGCATGACCACCATCGCCCTGACCGGGCGTGGCCGCGACATAGCCGAGCGCGTGGTGGGCATGGCCAGGGGCGACCTCGTGCTGGCGCTTGCCTTTCGCAAGCAGCCGAAAAGCTATGCCCCGCTCTTGCGCCACGCGGCCGATGTTGGGGCTGGCAGCATCCTGATCTCCGATCTTGCCGGGCCCATGATGGAGCCGAAGGCCGATCTTCTCCTGGCCGCGCCGCGGGGGCGGTCAGGCAGCGAATTCCAGACCCCGACGATCCCCCTGGCCATCGTCAACGCGATCCTGATGACGATAGCCGGACGGCATGAGGAGCCGATCATCGGAAAGCTGGAAAAACTGTCGGGGCTGTTCTCCGACTTTGATTGAATCGGGAGGAAAGACTGTGGTGGACATATCCAGGATATTTCGCGCCGCCTTGCTGGCGTGCACGATCGCAATGCCCGGTGCTGCGCTCGGGCAGGACCTCGACAAGCTCACGGCGGAGGAACTGGTTCCGCTCGCCGTCAAGGAAGGCAGCGTGACCGTCTTTTCCCTGTCGAGCCGCATCGCGCGCGTCGAGGCTGCTTTCGAGGCCGCCTATCCCGGCATCGACCTGATCGGCGTCGACATGAGCTCGGTCAAGCAGATCGCCCGCGTCGAGGCGGAGCAGCAGGCCGGCGTCCATGCCGTCGACGTGCTCTATCTGGCCGATACGCCGGTCGTCTATGACAAGCTCCTGGCTGCCGGGCGCATCTCCAACTACGTGCCGCCGCGCATGGCCGGCGAGCTGGAAGATCGCTTCAAGGAGCCGCTGCTTATCCACCGTCTCTCGACCAAGGTTCTCATGTACAACGAGGCCGCCTACCCGGACGGGGCGCCCGTCTCCAATCTGTGGCAACTGACGAAACCGGAATGGAAGGGTAAGGTGCTGATGGTCGACCCCAGCCAGCGCGGGGAGCTGCTCGATCTGCTGACCGAGATAGCGCTCCATCCCGATGAGATGGCCGAGGCCTACAAAGCTGAGTTCGGCAAGGATATCGAGGTCGATTCCGATCTGCAGGGCGCGGGCGAGCAGTATGTACGCGATCTGTTCGAGAACGATCTGATCCTCGTTGCCAACAGCGATGTGGTCAACAAGGCGGTCGGCGACAAGACCGCGAAAAACCCGCCCGTCGGTTTCACCACCTATTCGGACCGTCGCGACAACGAAAAGGAGGGCTGGGCGCTCCAGGTGGCCAACGACGTCGTGCCCGCCAACGGCATTCTGTTCCCGGCGGTGCTGGCGATTGCCGACAACGCCCCGCATCCCGCGGCCGCGCGGCTGCTCATCGACTTCATGTTCGGCGACGACTCGCCCAGCGGCGGCCCCGCCTTCGAACCGTTCAACGTCCCGGGCGACTACGCAACCCGCAAGACAATCACCGACGATCCCGATTCGGTGCCGCTGGAAAAGCTCAATGCCTGGACCATCGACGCGGCCAGGACAGCCGCCGCCCGCAGCCGCATCAGCGACCTGATCATTGCCCTTCAGTAGGTGGCATGACGCCGGCGCGTCGCGGACGCGCCGGCCGCCACCCGAGGTTCCGGACCCATGACATCGTTGTCTCCTTCGCTTCTGTCGGGCGGCAGGTTTGCCCGATCGAGATACCTCATGCCTGCAATTCTCATTGCCATCGTGGCGATCCTGGTCGTCGCGCCGCTGGTGCGAATCTTCGTCTCGACCCTTACGCCCGACGGCCTGGATGCCTGGCGCACGGTGCTGGCGAGCCCGCTTTCCAACAATCTGTGGTGGCGCCCGCTGCTCAACACCTTGCTGCTCGGTTTCGGGGTGGCCACGGGGTGCCTGCTGCTCGGTGGCTTCCTCGCCTGGCTGGTGGTGCTGACCGACGTGCCGGCACGCAATTTCATCGGCACCCTGTCCACCCTGCCGTTCATGATCCCGAGCTTTGCCGGAGCGCTGGCCTGGGGCACGCTGTTCCGCAACGACAGGCTGGGTGGGTCGCCCGGCTTTTTCCAGGCCAATGGATTCGCCATTCCCGACTGGCTTGCCTGGGGCCTTGCTCCGACGCTGATCGTGCTCGTCGCCCACTATTTCTCGCTCGCCTACACCATCATCGCCGCCGCCCTGAGTTCCGTTGGCGCGGACATGATCGAGGCGGGCCAGATGGCGGGCGCGCGCCGTTCGCGCATCTTTTTCGGCATCATCCTGCCCGTCGTCACGCCGGCATTGATCGCGGCCTCCTCTCTGACCTTTGCCGGTGCCGTCTCCAACTTTGCCGCACCCGCCCTGCTTGGCCTGCCGGTGCGCATGCAGACGCTGTCGACGCGCCTCTTCGGCATGATCGAGACCGGACAGAACGAGCGCGGCTTCGTGCTAGCCCTGCTGCTGATCGCGGTATCGGCGACACTGCTGTTTTTCAGCGACCGGCTGGTGTCGGGCCGCAAGGCTTTCACAACCGTCACCGGCAAGGGCGGCCGCACCAAGCGCTTTGCGCTCGGTGTCTGGCGCTGGCCGCTCTTTGCGCTGGCGGCGGCGATCGGGATGATGACCTCGGTGGTGCCGGTCCTCGTCCTGGCCGCGTCGAGCTTCGCCCCACAAAGCGGCGCGCTGTTCTCCAACTGGACCCTGCATTTCTGGGTCGGTGAAGGGGGTGGCGAGATCGCCCAGGGGCAGGCCGGCCTGTTCCGCAACCCGGTGCTGATCGATGCCCTGTTCGCCACGCTGAAACTCGGCATCGTGGTGGCCATGACCACCATGGTGCTCGGCCTGTGCCTTGCCTACACCATCGTGCGCCACAAGGGCAGTTTGCTGGCCAATGCCCTCAGCCAGCTCGCCTTCCTGCCGTTGCTGGTTCCCAGCATCGCTTTCGCGGCAGCCTATATCGCGCTGTTCGGCGCGCCGATCGGGCCGTTTCCCTCGCTCTATGGCACATTTGCGCTGCTGGTCCTTGCCGCTACCGCCCACAACCTGCCATATGCGGTGCAGGCGGGGCGATCGGTGCTGGGCCAGATCTCGGCCGACATCGAGGAAAGCGCGCGGCTGACGGGCGCGAGTTTCCTGACGCGCATGATCTTCATCATCTGCCCGCTCGCCATCCGCGGCCTGCTGGCCGGCGCCATCCTGGTCTTCGTCAAGATGGTGCGCGATCTGTCGCTGGTGGTGCTCCTGTTCACCGCGACGTCGCCGGTGCTCAGCATGGTCGCCTATCGCTATGCATCCGAAGGCTTCATGCAGTTCGCCAACGCGATCACCCTCGTCATCCTCGTAATCTGTCTGGCGGCATCGCTCCTTGCCCATGTCCTCCAGAACCGCGTGCAGAAGTGGAAGCAATGATGAACGCCCCGCATGTCCAGGCGCAGGACGCCATCCGCATCAGCAATCTCGTCAAGCGTTTCGGCGAATTCACCGCCGTCAGGGACGTCAACATCTCGGTGCCCAGGGGAGCCTTCCTTGTGCTAGTGGGTCCGTCGGGCTGCGGGAAATCCACGCTGCTGCGCATGCTGGCCGGACTGGAGGCGCCGAGTTCGGGCTCCATCTCCTTTGAAGGGCGCGTCGTCTCCAGCGGCGAGGCCGGGGTGGTCGCCGATGCCGGGGCCCGGGACGCCGGGCTGGTCTTCCAAAGCTATGCGCTGTGGCCGCACATGACCGTCTCTGGCAACATCGCATGGCCGCTGAAGGTTGCCGGATGGTCGAAGGCGAAGCGTGAGGATCGCATCGAGGAGGTGCTGAACTTCCTCGGCATCTTTGCCTTGCGCGATCGCTATCCGGCCGAGATTTCAGGCGGCCAGCAGCAGCGCGTGGCGATTGCCCGGACCATCGCGCCGCGGCCCCGCATTCTTCTCTTCGACGAGCCCTTGTCCAATCTCGACGCAAAGCTGCGCATCGAAATGCGCAGCGAGCTGATGCGCATCCACCGCGCCACCGGCGCGACCTCGGTCTACGTCACCCATGACCAGGTGGAAGCCATGACGATGGCATCGCATGTGGCGGTGCTCAACAACGGGGCCGTCGAACAGTTCGGCAGCCCGATCGACCTTTTGCGCTATCCGTACACCACCTTCGTCGCTTCCTTTCTTGGCACGCCGCCGGCCAACCTTTTGCCGGTGTCGCGCAAGGGCGACATGCTCGCCTTCGGCGACCTGCCCCTGGCGCCCGCCGCACTGGCCGGCGCTCATGGTGAAGCCCAGTTGCTCTACCGCGCGCAGGACATCGCCGTCGGCGCGGTCGAAGGCAAGCCGAAGCTGGTGGCCAGCTTCGCGGAAGCAGCCCCCATCGCGGGGCAGACGATGGTCACCGCCACGGTGGGAGATCTGCGGATCACCGCCATGGCCCAAGGTTATTTCACCGCCGCGCCGGGCGACAGGATCGAACTCGCCTTCGTACGGGAGCCGGATGCTGTCTTCACCGCCGAGGGCCAAAGGATCGATTGATGAGACTGATAATGTTGCGGCACGGCGAAACCGTGTGGAATGTCGAACAGCGTCTGCAGGGACAGGACAATTCCGACCTTTCCGAGCGAGGCATATGGCAGGCGCGCAAGTTCCTGCCCTATGCCCGGGCGCTGGTGCCTGCGCAGGTCATATCCTCCGATCTCGGCCGCACGCGGCAGACGGCACGGCTCATCGGCTATCCGGACGCCCCTTCGGATGCCCGCCTGCGGGAACTGGACATGGGCGAATGGACGGGACGCACCAAGCTGGATCTCATCCGTGACCATCCCGAGGACTATTCGGCCTGGCGGGCGGGATCGTTCACGCCGCCGCGCGGCGAGACATGGCAGATGTTCCGGGCCAGGGTGGCGGAGAGCATCCGCGACTGGCTGCGCAGGACCGAAGGGGACCTGCTGGCCATCGTGCATGGCGGTGTCATCCGGGCGGCCTGTCACGAATTCCTCGGGCTACCGCCCTCCCGCGTCGTTCCGGTGACGCCGGGCACGGCGACAATCCTCAATTTCGCCTCTGCCGACGAAGGCGTCGCCTTGCTGGAAGGTTACAACATCGGCTCGGTCGTGCCCGACCTGTCGGTTGCCGATTGAGGCCGGCCGTCCTTCGCGGCGACGGGTTCGCTAGACACGCACCCGCTTCGGCGTGACGCCATAGGCCTTGCGGAAAGCGGTGGTGAAGCTCGACACGTTGTTGTAGCCGGCGAGATGGGCGGCGTGGGATACGGGCACGCCGTCATTGGCCAGGGCGGTGCGGGCGGCCTCCAGCCGCTTTTGCCTGATGAAGTCGAAGATGGTGATCCCGAAATGCTCCTTGAACCGTCGCTGGACGGTCGACGTGCTCGATCCTGCTTCCTTCGCGATCAGGTCGATGGTCAGCTCGCTGGTGAGGTTGGCCATGATGAAATCCCTGACGCGCTCGCAACAGCGCAGGTTCATCAGCGACGGTGAGTGCTGGTGCTCCTCCTGCTCGGCCACCATCGTCAGGCACGATTGCCACATGATGTCGAGCCCCTGCGCTTTCAGGTAGAGGGAGCTCAACTCGCCCTCGAGGATAGAGGGCGGGTTCATGATCTTGTGCGCAAGCTGGATAATGTTCTGGCCCGGCTCGAACGAAAAATGGGCGAGGTGCTCGCCGAAAAAACGCCGCAGGGCCGACGCGCTGATGCCGTCCTGCGTCTCGAACAGGCGGGTCAGCCAGGGCAGGGGGGCCGAAATCATCACCTTGCGAAGCGGAACGTCGCTTTCGTCGAAGAAGCGCAGCTTGCTGTGGCGGGCGACATTCAGCATGAACACGACCGGCGAACAGGCGTCCTCGCGGCCCGCATCCAGCCGGAACGGCCGGCCGTCGATGACGAAACCCTGCGCGCCCTGCAGGAACACCATCAGCATGAATTTCGGCCAGATTTCCTGCTCGCCGATGTCGTCGGTACAGTTCGTGACGTTTTCGAGAGCGCCCACGAACAGCTCATGTGGCGTGTATTGCATGAGACGATCCTAGCGCCGGCCGCGGCGCGATGCCGTCCGCGCGTAAAACTTTGCCATTCCTGCCAAACTCTTTCGCCTCGACAGACCTATCGAGCCAAGCCTATATCTGACTGACTTTATCAAGTTTAAGCTCTGCCTGGGCGGGTGGCAAGTCTTGTCACTGCCGGCCGTCAGTCGTGGCCGCGCGCCGGGGCAGGGCGCCTAGTAGGGGCCAAATACATGAACTCCAGGCTGCTGGCAGCAAGAAGGCGCTCATGCCGCCTGCCCCATGTCCGGTGTGACGCCATGACCTACCGCCACCTCTGAACGCCTTCCTCCCCGACCCGATCCCGTAGCCAAATGCGAAGCCGGCGGCCTCGCAACTCAGAACCTTCTGGAACAGTCTCATGAAATTCAATCGGATATTGTCGCTTGCCGGTGTCTCCCTGCTGGCCACGGCCGTCGCGTTGCAGGCGCAGGAGGCGGACACGGCGAATGAGACGGTTCTCGACCTCATCACGGTCGTCAGCAAGGGCAAGGACAATGTCGAGGCCACCGGCGGCACCGTCGTCACGCACGAAGACCTGGAGAAGCTGCAGCCGGCCGACGTGTCGGGTCTGTTCTCGCGCGAATCCTCGATTTCCGTTTCGGGCGGTGGCGGGCCTTCGAAACGCATCCATGTTCTGGGCATGGAACAGTCGAACCTGGCCGTCACCGTGGATGGCGTGCCGCAGACCGCGACGAGCTGGCATCACACCGGCTCGAACGTCATCGATCCGGCCTTCCTGAAGCGCGTCGAGGTGGAAGCGGGCGCGGCCGCCGCCGATTCGGGCTTCGCCGCCGCGGCCGGCGCGATACGCTACGAAACGGTGGGCGCGCTCGACCTGCTGGAGGACGGCAAGAACCTCGGCGCCCGCATCGGCCTGTCCTACGGCACCAACGGGCGTGGCTTCTCGGGCAGCGCCGCCGGCTATGGCCGCCACGAAGGGTTCGACTGGTTCCTGATGACCCACGGTGCGACCGGCGACAACTACAAGAACGGTAATGGCGTCGAGATCCTCGGCACCGAGCCTGCCGCCCGCAACATTCTCGGCAAGCTAGGCTATGAATTCGACGGCCACCGTGTCGAACTCGGCTATGAGCGCAGTCGCGACAAGGCTGACCGCCTGATCAAGATGAACATGGGACTGGCGGGCGACGAACTGCATCCCCTCGAGGTCGCTCGCGACGCCGTCAACATCAAATACACCTCGACGGCAGCGACGGACATGTGGGACCCCGAGGTGCACGTCTACTACAGCCAGAACGACTACTGGCGGACCGACTATCAGAACGGGACGAACGGCAACATGATCCTCAACGAGGATCTCTATGGCGGCAAGGTGCAGAACACCTTCACCGTCGACTACGGCAAGATCACCGCCGGTGTCGACTTCGGCCGGCACGACTACCACACCGACAATTACCGCGACGGGCCCAATGTTCGCCGCTATCGTGATTTCCACACCACGCAGGTGGGCGTCTTCACGCAGGGGCGGTTCGAGTTCGACAACGGCTTCGGCATTTCGACCGGCGCACGCTATGACGGGCACCGCTTCTCGGACTGGGACGACAGCACCTTCTCGGATAGCGGCGCGAGCGTGAACGGCACGGTGTCCTACCGATTCAACGATCATGTCGAAGTGTTCGCCGGCGCCTCGCGCACCTGGCTGGGCTATCAGTTGCGCGACTACGCCTATCTCCATGCCCGCAACGATGCCTTTTTCACGGATACGGACTTCGAGGCCGCGAGAGCACAGAACTACAAGGTCGGCGCCAATTTCGGCGGGGAGAACTGGAATGCCGGCGTCACCCTGTTCGATACGCGTATCCGGGGGTTGCCGCTCTACGGGACAGGCGCGAACAACAAATTGTACAACGACCCGAATGAGTATCGTTCTCGTGGCGTCACGCTCAACGCCGGTTACCGCTGGAACGAGACCACCATCGGTGCCACCTTCACCAAGGCCAAGGTGACGGGCGGAGGCCAGACGCTGCTCCCCAACAGCGGAACCTTCATGCCGATCGGCGACATGGCCACGCTCTACGTTGATCACGAGATTCCGGATTACAATCTGAAGCTGGGCGCCAGCCTGGCTTGGGCAGGCAAGGTCGCGGCCATCGACGATTTCTACGAACAGCCGGCCTACACGGTGGTCAACGCCTATGCCGAATGGTCTCCGGCTTCCTACGAGAACGTGTCGCTACGCATCGGCGTCGAGAACCTGTTCAACGAAACCTATTTCGAACGCACGAGCTATGCCACGCGCGACGCTCGCGGCGGCATCGAGCCGGTCTATGCGCCGGGGCGCACCTTCACGTTCCAGTCGTCGATCAAGTTCTGAACCTTGCCGGGAAGGCCCGGGCTTGCCTTGAAGAAGAACATGAGTAAGTAGGTCATGATTTTTACCGAAGGCAGGACAATCATGCGAAATGCCCTTTTGACGTTCGCCATGGGATTGGCGCTGGGCTGTACCGCGGCGCTGGCGGATCCCATGGTCATCAAGCATGCGCAGGGCGAGACGGCCCTCGACGCGCCGCCGCGGAAGGTTTTGGTCCTCGACGTCAACGCCCTGGATATCATGGATGCGCTGGGGGCCGAGCCGGCCGGCGTTCCCGGCTCCCACCTGCCGGGATATCTGTCGAAATACAACTCCGATTCCTACCTGAAGGCCGGCACCCTGTTCGAGCCGGACTACGAGGCCATCAATGCGGCCGAACCCGATCTGGTGGTGGTCGGCGGGCGCTCGCGCGCGAAGTTCGGGGAACTGTCGGAAATCGCGCCAACGGTAGATCTTACAGCCAATACAGAGCCCTACACCGACGGCATCAAGCAGAACATCACCCTGTTGGGTGAGATTTTCGGCAAGAAGGACAGGGCCGCCGAGATGATCGCCACCCTCGATGCGAAGCTCGATGCCCTGAAGTCGTCCGCCCGGAAGGCGGGCACCGCACTGATCCTCGTCACCAATGCAGGCAAGGTCGGCGCCTATGGGCCGGGCAGCCGTGTCGGCTGGCTGCACAAGGAAGTCGGCTTCGCGACCGTCGAGGAGGGCATCGACGACCGCTTCGACGGCGGCGATGTCGTGTCTTTCGAATACATCCTCGAAAAGGACCCCGACTGGCTGTTCGTGATCGACCGCGATGCGGGTGTCGGCAATGCCGGGCACAATGCAAGGGCGACCCTGGACAACGATCTCATCGCGCGCACCAGGGCGGCGAAGAACGGCCATATCGTCTATCTCGATCCACAGGCGGCCTACATCGCTTCGGCCGGCTACACGTCGGTCAGCAAGCTGATCGATGAAGTGCAGGATGCCGTCTCGAAGCAGTGACGGTGTGTCGTGGCCAGACGGGATCGGGCACCGGCGAGGTTCGGCCGGCGGCCCATGAAAGCGCGGCAGATGGAATGAAGATCCTGGCCCTCGCCATCCTGGCCGTCGCCCTGCTCGCCCTGGCAAGCCTCTTCATCGGCGTCAGCGACGTGTCGTGGAGCACCCTGCGCTCCGGCGGCGATGACGGGCACGCCTTGCAGGTCCTGCTCGTCAGCCGCGTTCCACGCACGGCAGCGCTGATCCTTTCCGGTTCGGCAATGGCCGTTGCCGGCCTGATCATGCAGATGATGCTGCGCAACCGTTTCGTCGAGCCGACGACGGCGGGAACCGTGGAATCGGCCAGTCTGGGGCTGCTGCTCGTCACGCTTCTGGCCCCCTCCATGCCGGTGTTCGGCAAGATGCTGGTCGGTGCCGCCTTCGCTGCCATTGGCACCATGCTGTTCCTGCGGCTGCTACGTTTCGTGCCGCTGCGTGACGTGCTGATGGTTCCGTTGATCGGTATCATGCTGAGCGGCGTGATCGCCGCCCTGACGACGTTCCTCGCCTACCGGTTCGACCTGCTCCAGACCTTGCTGTCCTGGACGACCGGCGATTTCTCGGGCGTGCTGCGCGGGCGATATGAATTGCTGTGGGTCGCCTTCCTGCTCGCGATCGCCGCTTATGTCACCGCCGACCGCTTCACCGTCGCCGGCATGGGGCGGGACTTCGCAACCAATCTCGGGCTGAACTACCGCGCCATCCTGGCGCTGGGCCTGACCATTGTGTCGCTGGTTACATCCGTCGTTGTCGTGACGGTGGGAATGATCCCCTTCCTGGGGCTGGTGGTGCCGAATATCGTCAGCCTCACCGTCGGCGACAACATGCGGCGTTCCGTTCCCTGGGTCGCCGTGCTCGGCGCCTTGAGCGTGCTGACCTGCGACATCGTCGGACGAACCATCCGTGCGCCCTACGAAATCCCGATCGGAACGGTGGTCGGTGTGGTCGGCAGCGCTGTTTTCCTCCACCTGATCCTGCGCCGGGGCCGCCATGTCGCGTGAAGGCATGACCGCCGGGGCGGCCGAAGCACGGGGAGGCTTGCACATGGCGGCCATCCTCCACCCGCAGGTGCGGCCGCGCGTGGTGCTGATCGCGCTTGGCGTGCTGGCGCTTGTCGCGGTCGGTTGCTTCATGGTGGTGGGGGCGAAAGGAAGCTGGGCCTTCGTGCTGAAATTCCGCGGCCTGAAGCTCGCCGGCCTGATCCTCGTGGCCTACGCCATCGCCACTTCCACGGTGCTGTTCCAGACCGTGACCGGGAACCGCATCCTGACGCCGTCGATCATGGGCTTCGACGCGTTGTATGTGCTCATCCAGACGGGGCTGGTCTTCTTCATCGGCGCGGCAGCCGCCACGACGCTCGATGCGAACCTGCTGTTCATGGGCCAGATCGCCGCCATGGTGGTGTTTTCCGGCCTGCTGTTCCGCTGGCTGTTCGCCGGCGAGGAACGCAGCCTGCATCTGCTGGCCCTTGCGGGTATCATCTTCGGCGTGTTCTTCCGCAGCCTGGCAGGTTTCATGCAGCGGGTTCTGGACCCCAATGAGTTCCAGGCGCTGCAAGATGCGCTGTTTGCCAGCTTCAACACCGTCGACAGGACGCTGCTGTCGGTGTCCGCCCTCATCATGGTGGCCAGCCTGGTCGTGCTCACCCGCATGACCAACCGCCTCGACGTGCTTGCGCTGGGACGGCCGATGGCGGTGAATCTCGGACTGGACTACAGGCGTACCGTCTCGGCAGTGCTGGCCATGGTGGCGGTTCTGGTGTCGGTGTCGACGGCGCTCGTCGGCCCGGTGACGTTCTTCGGCCTCCTGGTGGCCAACCTCGCGCATGTGCTGGTGGGCTCTTCAAGGCATCGCCACCTGCTGCCAGCCGCCGTGCTTCTGGCTGTCATTTGCCTCGTCGGCGGCCAGGCAATCCTGGAGCGGGTCTTCGCGTTCGACACGGCACTCAGCGTCATCATCGAATTCGTCGGCGGCATCGCCTTCATCCTGTTCGTCATCCGCCGAGGTGCCCGGTGATCGTCGCGTCGAATGTCAGCAAGTCCTATGGCGAAACGTTTGTCGTCAACGATGTATCGGTGACCATTCCGGCCCGCGGCATCACCTCGATCATCGGCCCCAACGGCGCCGGAAAATCCACCTTCCTGTCGCTGGTCAGCCGGCTTCTGGCCATGGACAAGGGCACGGTCACCGTCGACGGGCTCGATGTGACGACGACGCCGTCGGAGCAACTGGCCCGGCGGCTGTCGATCCTGCGCCAGGACAACCATTTGACCTCGCGGCTGACCGTCCGGGACCTGGTGACCTTCGGTCGCTACCCTTATTCGAAGGGCCGTCCCACGCTCGAGGACAAGGCGCATATCGACCGCGCCATCGACTATCTCGACCTCGCGACCCTGGCGGATCGCTATCTGGACGAGCTTTCCGGCGGCCAGCGCCAGCGCGCCTTCGTGGCGACGGTGCTGTGCCAGGACACGGACTATGTGCTTCTCGACGAGCCCCTGAACAACCTCGACATGAAAAACGCCCGGGCGATGATGAAGATATTACGCTCGGCCGCTGCCGATCTCGGCAAGACGGTCGTGCTTGTCCTGCACGACATCAACTTCGCCGCCTGCTACTCGGATGCGCTGGTGGCGCTGCGGGCCGGCAAGCTGCTCGTCGCCGGCACCGTGGACCATGTGCTGCGCCCGCAGGTGCTGCGCGACATCTACGACACCGACATCGAGGTGCACGAAATCAACGGCCGCCGCATCTGCCTGTTCTATGAATGACGGGGCCGCCGCGGAGTGTCATTCCGCTGTCATCGCATCGTGTTGAAAGCGGGCATGACAAAGCAGCATCAGGGCGATTCTTCAGCCATGCAGCAGCCACGACGCTTCCGCACCCTGTTCATCTCGGACCTGCACCTCGGCACCAAGGGCGCGCAGGCCGAAGCGCTTCTGGAATTCCTGAAGCAGCATGAAGCCGACACCATTTATCTGGTCGGCGATATCGTCGACGGCTGGCGGTTGCGGTCTTCATGGTATTGGCCCCAGACCCACAACGACGTTGTGCAGAAGCTGCTGCGCCAGGGGCGCAAGGGCGCGCGCATCGTCTATGTGCCGGGCAACCATGACGAGTTCCTGCGCGAGTTCTGCGGCATCCATTTCGGCGGTATCGAGGTACGCGACAGCATCGTCCACGACGCTGCCGACGGCCGGCGCTATCTGGTCATCCATGGCGACGCCTTCGACATGGTGGTGCGTCATGCCAGATGGCTCGCCTTCCTCGGCGACTGGGCCTATGTGATCGCGCTGGCGCTTTCCACCCGCATCAACATTATCCGCCGCAAGCTCGGCTTCACCTACTGGTCGCTGTCGGCATGGGCCAAGGCCAAGGTCAAGAACGCCGTCAACTATATCGGCAATTTCGAGGAGACGCTGGCCACAGAGGCCGAGCGCCACAATGTCGATGGCGTGATCTGCGGCCATATCCACAGCGCCGCGATCCGCGACTTCGACGGCTTCACCTACATCAACACCGGCGACTGGGTGGAAAGCTGCACGGCCGTCGTCGAGCACGAGGACGGCCGCATGGAGCTGATCCACTGGGCGCATTTCAGTGCCGTGCTCAATGCCGGCCGGGTGCCGGCGGTGCGCCTGCCCTCGCGCCACGCCGCCTGATCAGAGACCCGTGTGAGCACCGACATGCGCATCCTCATCGTCACCGATGCCTGGCGGCCACAGGTCAACGGCGTGGTGATGACGCTGGAGCGGCTGGCGCAGTCGCTCGACGGCATGGGGGTGGAGACCGTGTTCCTCACACCCGAGGGCTTCCGCACGGTGCCGATGCCCGGCTACGCCGAGATCCGCATGGCGCTGGCCACGCCCGCGAAGGTCGCGCAGCGCATCGAGGCGGCACGGGCCGACCGCATCCACATCGCCACCGAAGGTCCGCTCGGCATTCTGGCCCGGCGGGTGTGCCTCGCCCGGGGGCTGCCCTTCACCACCAGCTATCACACGCGCTTCCCCGAGTTCCTGAGCGCCCGCCTGCCGGTGCCGGAAGAGTGGACCTATCGCTGGCTGCGCCGTTTCCACAATGCCGGCAACGCCATGATGGTGGCAACACCGTCGCTGGGCGCGGAACTGGCGCAGCGCGGCTTTGCCAATATCCGGCTGTGGTCGCGCGGAGTGGATCTCGACCGCTTCCACCCGGATCGCCGGATCGACCTCGGCCTGAACGGCCCGGTCTTCCTGTGCGTCGGTCGGGTGGCGGTGGAGAAGAACCTGCCGGCCTTCCTCGACCTCGACCTGCCCGGCACCAAGCTCGTGGTGGGCGACGGGCCGGCCCTGCCGGAACTCAAGGCGCGCTATCCTGATGCCGTGTTCATGGGCGTGAAGCGCGGCGAGGAGCTTGCCGCCATCTACGCCTCGGCCAATGTCTTCGTCTTCCCCAGCCGCACCGACACCTTCGGCAACGTCATCGTCGAGGCGCTGGCTTCCGGCACGCCGGTCGCGGCCTATCCGGTCACCGGTCCGCTCGACATCTTGGCCGGGGGCGGCGGCGTGCTGGATGAGGACCTGCGCCAGGCAGCGCTTGCCGCGCTCGCCGTTCCGCGCCAGGCGGCGCGGGCGCGGGCCGGCGCCTATGACTGGGATGAATGCGCCGGCCAGTTCCTCACCCATATCACCACGGCGATCCCCGACCATGGCCCCAGATGGAGCGCGGCATGAGCACCGTACTGGCACGCAACGAAAACCCGGCCCCAAAAAATCCGAGAAGACGGTTGCGCGAGGCGGTGCGCCGCAACGCGCCGCTGACCCGCGAAGGGCTTGCCGAATATATCTTTGCCGGGCTGTTCCAGAAGCTGGTCTATGCCCAGATCTGGGAAGACCCGGAGATCGACATGGAAGCGCTGGCGATCGGGCCGGGGCACACCGTCGTCACCATCGCCTCGGGCGGCTGCAACGCGCTGTCCTATCTGCTGGCCGATCCCGGCCGCGTCGAGGCCGTGGACCTCAACCCGGCCCATGTCGCCTTCAACCGGCTGAAGCTGGCCGCGTTGCAGACGCTGCCTTCCTACGAGAGCTTTCACCGCTTCTATGCGATGGCCGACGATCCGCAGAACGTCGCGGACTACCGGCGTTTCATCCGCCCGGCGCTGGACGAGGCCAGCCGCGCCTATTGGGAGGGCCGCACGCTCACCGGGCGCCGGCGCATCTCCATGTTTCGTCGCCATCTCTACCGCCACGGGTTGCTCGGTCACTTCATCGGCTGGGGGCATCGCGTGGCGCGGCTCTACGGCGTCGATCCGCGCATCCTGCTCGAGGCGCGCAGCCGTGACGAGCAGCGCCTTGTCTTCGACACCAGGATCGCGCCGCTGTTCGACAAGCGCCTCGTGCGCTGGATGACCAGCCGAAAGTCGTCGCTGTTCGGACTTGGCATTCCCCCGCAGCAATATGAGGTGCTTGCCGGTGGCGCCGGCATGGCCGGGGTGCTGCGCCAGCGGCTGGAACGGCTGGCCTGCGACTTCCCGCTGTCGGAGAACTATTTCGCCTGGCAGGCCTTCGGGCGTGGCTATGGCAGGGGCGAGCAGGCGCCGCTGCCGCCCTATTTGCGGCGCGATAACTTCGAGGCCCTGCGCGTCCGCGCCGCCCGCTTCAGCGTCGAGAACGTCTCGATCACCGAATTGCTGGCGGCGAAACCTTCTGCATCGGTCGACCGCGTCGTACTGCTCGACGCGCAGGACTGGATGAGCGATGCACAGCTCGACGCCCTGTGGCGCGAGATCACCCGCACCGCAGCACCCGGCGCGCGCGTCATCTTTCGCACCGCCGCCGAAGCCAACCTTCTGGAAGGCCGGCTCGCACCGTCGCTGCTGGCGCGCTGGCACTACCGGCGCGAGCAGTCGCTGGCGCTGCATGCGCGCGACCGCTCCTCCATCTATGGCGGCTTCCATCTGCTGGTTCTGAAGGATTGAGCGATGACGGCAAGCCTCGACCACGGCGCGTTGATGGACCGCGTCTACCGCCTGCAACGGCGGTTCGGCTTCTATGACGCGACCCGCAAATATTATCTGCTGGGGCGCGATCCCATGCTGGCCGGGCTTGCCCCGCCGCCCGGCGGCACGGTTCTGGAGATCGGCTGCGGCACCGGCCGCAATCTGGTGAAGGCCGCGCGGGCCTGGCCGCAGGTACGGTTCCACGGCATCGACATTTCCGGCGAGATGCTGGCCGCGGCCGGCGGCGCCGTGGCGCGCGCCGGCTTGCAGGACAAAGTCCGTCTCGCCCTTGCCGACGCTATCGCCTTCGATCCGCACCGCAGCTTCGGCGGCTGGAACGGCCATGGCTACGACCGCATCTTCATTTCCTACGCGGTGTCGATGATCCCGCAATGGCGGCGGGCGATGGAAGGGGCCGCGCAGCTTCTGTCGCCCGGCGGCGAGCTTCACATCGCCGATTTCGGCAACATGGCCGCCCTGCCGGCATGGACGAGAAAGGCCATGCAGGGCTGGCTGCGCTGGTATCATGTCACGCCGCGCCCCGACCTGTTCGAAGCCGCCGCCGGCATCGCCGCCACCCTTGGCGGATCGAGCGAGGCGCTAAGCCTGCATCGCGGCTTTTCCTGGCTCGCGATCATCCGCAAGCCGCTGGCGAAAGGTGCCGGTCCCCACCCATGAACTCAGCTTATAGCGCTGCACTTATTCTCATTTTTCAACGATGAGCGCGGCCGCTAGTTTCCTCGGACAGCAATGAATTCCGAGGTTGGCGCATGTTTGAGGTGGTCGATTGGGGTCTGCCCAGGAACAAGGGACCGGTTTCCAACGCGGTCAGGGCGGGCGGCAAAGTCTACACCGTCCAGATCCCGCGCGATCCCGGATCGGGAGAGGTTCTCGCGCAGGGCGATATCCGCGAGCAGACGCGCCAGTGCCTGTCCAACCTCGTCAAGGTGATGAAGGCCGCCGGCGGCTCGCTGGCCGACGTGGTCCAGGTGCTCGTCTATCTGGTCGAGGGCACCGATGCCGAGGGCATGAACGAGGTCTACAAGGAGTTCTTCAAGGACCCTTATCCGAACCGCGCCACCGTGGTGGTGAAGGAGCTTCTGGTGTCGGGCATGCGCGTCGAGATGGTCGTGCATGGGCATGTCGGTCCGGCGGCCTGAGGCCATGGCGCGCTCCCTGGTCCCCGACGCGGAAGGAGCCGGCGTAGCGGTTATCGGCGCCGGCATCATCGGCCTGTGCAGCGCGCTTCATCTTCGGCGCGCGGGGCTCGATGTCACCGTCTACGACGCGGGCGGGGCCGCCGCCGGCGCGTCCTTCGGCAATGCGGGCCTCATCAGCATCGACAGCTGCGTGCCGGGGCCGATGCCCGGCATGGTCGTCAACGTGCCGCGCTGGCTCGCCGATCCGCTCGGCCCGCTGACAATCGATCCGTCCTATCTGCCGCGCATGTTCCCATGGCTGTATCGCTTCCTGCGGGCCGGCACACCCGGCCGGGCGCTGCTGGCCGCACAGGCGCTCAACGCCATGCATCGCGATTCCTTCGACCATTATCTCGATCTGCTTGGCAGCGAACGCTTCAACGATCTTTTCCGCCTGTCCGGCCAGGTGCAGCTCTGGAACGGCGGCCCCGACACCGAGGCCGGCCGCACCGTCCGCAAGATCTGGGAACAGAACAAGGTGAAGGTGGAGGAGCTGCAGCAGCATGAGCTGCGCCAGCTCGTTCCCGACATCTCGCCCGAGGCCAAGGGCGGGCTGTTCTTCCCGCGCAACGGCTATACGGTGAGCCCGCGCCGGCTGGTGGATACGCTGCTGCAATGCTTTCTGGAGGAGGGCGGCCGCTTCCGCCAGGAGCGGGTGATGCGGATCGCGCCAGAGGGCGGCGGCCGCGTCAGGCTGGTCACCAACCTGGACGACGATGTCTTCGGCAAGGTGGTGGTCTCGGCCGGCGCATGGTCGCGCGCGCTGCTGGCGCCGCTTGGCGTGAAGCTGGCGCTCGACACCGAACGCGGCTACCACGTGATGGTGCACGGCCCGTCCGTCGACCTGCGCGTGCCGGTGCTCGACAAGAGCCGCGGCTTCGGCGCGACGCCGCTGGAAAACGGCATAAGGATCGCCGGCACCGTCGAGCTTGCCGGTCTGGACAAGCCGCCGAACCTGAAGCGCGCCGATATTCTTCTGGAACATGCCAGGCGGCTGTTTCCGTCGCTGAAGGGCGAACGCTATACGATGTGGATGGGGTTCCGTCCCTCGACGCCCGACAGCCTGCCGATCATCGACACGGTGCCCGGCCAGCCCGGCATCTGCATTGCCTGCGGGCACGGCCATTTCGGCATGACGGCGGCCTCGACGACCGGCCTCGTCGTCGCCCAGAAGGTGCTCGGCAACAAGACGGCGATCGACGCCGACCCCTACCGGCTTGGGAGATTCTAGCTCTCAGGTCCGCAAATCAGACGACAGTCATCAATGGGAGGAACATCGATGTCTTCGAAACGCAGAACCACAGGCCTGGACCGCAGGCATTTCCTGACCGCCGCCGGCGCGACGCTGGCCGCGCCCTATCTGTTCATACCGCGCGCCCTTGCCGCCCAGCAGGTCATCGTGCGCACACCGGGCGGCGCCTATGACGACATCCGCCGTGAGGTGATCTACGGTCCCTTCGAGAAGATGACCGGCATCAAGGTGGTGCCCGTGGCGGCGACCACCGCGAAGCTGCTGGCCATGTTCCGGTCGGGCAATGTCGAACTCGACGTCATCGACACCGGCGACGACCCGCTGGTTCAGTTGCACAAGCTGGGCGCGCTGCTGGACATTCCCTATGGCGATTTCCAGTTCACGAACCCCGACGACCTGAAGCCGGAATTCAAGCGCGACTATCTCGTCGGCAACTTCATCTATGCATCCGTGCTCGGCTACAGCACCAAGGCGTTTCCGACCGGCAAGGAGCCCCAGTCGTGGAACGACTTCTGGGACATCGAGAAGTTCCCCGGCGACAGGATGCTGGCCGACATCGCCAGCGGAACGGCGAACCTCGAATTCGCACTGATCGCGGATGGCGTGCCGATGGACAAGCTCTATCCGCTCGACATCGACCGGGCCTTCGCCTCCCTCTCGCGCGTGCGCCCGGCAATCAGGAAGTTCTGGGATACGGGCGCCCTGTCCAGCCAGATGTTGGCCGACGGCGAGGTCGATCTCGGCTCGGTCTGGCACACGCGCATCGCCAATATTATTCAGGACGGCGCGCCGCTGGCCATCCAGTGGAACCAGCATATGATGATGGTGCAGGCCTATTCGATCTTCAAGGATGCCCGCAATCGCGAAGCAGCCGTCAAGTTCGTGGACTTCTGCGTCAGTCCCGAGGTGCAGGCGGAGTTCTGCAAGCGCTGGAATGCGGGTCCTGTCCATCAAAAGGCCTACGACCAGTTGCCGAAGGAGATGCTGTCGCGCACGCCGGGCTCGCCCGAGCTTGCCGACAAGGGCTTCGTCCTCGATGCCGAATGGTGGGCGGACAACCGCCAGGCCGTCAGCCAGAAGTGGTCCACCTGGGTCCTGGGAGGTTGAGCATGCAGGGAGGATCGATCCGGCTGGAAGGGCTGCGCAAGGACTATGGCCGGCAGACCGTCGTCTCGGACGTGTCGCTGAACATCGGTTCGGGCGAGTTCGTATCCCTGCTCGGGCCCAGCGGCTCGGGCAAGACGACGACGCTGATGATGATCGCCGGTTTCGTCGAGGCGACCGCCGGGTCGATCCTGATCAATGGGCAGGATGTCGTCGGCCTGCCGGCGCAGCATCGCAACCTTGGCGTGGTGTTCCAGAACTACGCGCTGTTCCCGCATCTTTCCGTTGCCGAGAACATCGCATTTCCGCTCAGGGTCAGGAAACTGCCTGCGGCGGAGATCGCCGAACGCGTCGCCTGGGCGCTCGATGTCGTACGCCTGTCCGGTTTCGAGAAACGCCTGCCGGGGGCGCTGTCCGGCGGCCAGCAGCAGCGCGTGGCGCTGGCCCGCGCCGTCGTTTTCCACCCGCCCGTGGTGCTGATGGACGAGCCGCTGGGCGCGCTCGACAAGAACCTGCGCTACCAGATGCAGGTCGAGATCAAGGAGATCCAGCAGCGGCTCGGCATGACGGTGGTCTACGTCACCCACGACCAGGAGGAGGCGATGAACATGTCGGATGTCATCGTCATCATGAACGGCGGCAGGATCGAACAGCTCGGCGAACCGAAGCGGGTCTACGAGGAGCCGGGCTCGATCTTCGCCGGCAATTTCCTCGGCGAGGCGAACCTCATCGGCGGCCGCCTACATGACGGCGCGGAAGGTATGCTGGAGACCTCGACGGGCCGGCGCCTGCGCGCCTCCAGAACGTTCAGCGACAGCTCCATCCGCGAGCCGGCCGGCCATTTCGTGCGGCCCGAGAAGATATCCCTGCTGCGCGAACGGAACGATCCCGCCGAGGTGGAGAACGTCCTTCCCGGAACCGTCTCGCGCATCTCGTTCCTCGGCAATGTCGTGCGCTACAATGTCGATATCGGCGACGGCGCTTCGCTGACCGTGGACCTTCAGAACAGCGCCGGGCAGGAGCTTTTCCGCCGGGGCGAGGCGGTGGTCGCGGCCTGGAACGCCGCCGACAGCCTGATGTTCCGCCATGGTTGACGCTGCCGTGATGTCCCGGGGCCGGAAAGTCGGAGCAAAACGGCGAAAGGCCGTCGATCCCGGCTTCCTGCTGCTGCCTTTGCTGGTGCTGCTGCTCCTCGTCTTCGTGGCGCCGACGCTCTGGTTCTTCTTCAATTCGCTGCGCGAGACGGGACAGAGCCTGCCGGAGGTGATGCGGGCCATCCAGTCGGTGCTGTTTTCCTCCACCATCCGCGACGCCATCATCAAGACCAACTGGATCTCGCTGGTCGTGACCCTGGTTGCGCTGGTGATCGCCTATCCGATCGCCTACGCCATGTCGCGCTCGCGCGGCCTTGCCTTGACCTTGATGGTCATCTGCATCGTGCTGCCCTATTTCACCTCCATCATCGTGCGGACCTATTCGTGGATGGTGATCCTCGGCCGCAACGGCCTCGTCAACGAGGTGCTGCTGCAACTGGGCCTGATCTCGTCCCCGCTGCAATTGATGTACAACACCAGCGGCGTCGTCATCGGCATGACCTATGTGCTGCTGCCCTATCTGGTGCTGACCCTCTACGCCTCGATGAAGAGCATCGACGACCGGCTGCTGCACGCGGCCCGCAGCCTCGGCGCCAGCGGCTTCTATACGTTCCGGCGCATCTACCTGCCGCTGACCCTGCACGGCGTGTTCTCGGGCTGCCTGATCGTCTTCATCCTGTCCATCGGCTTCTTCATCACCCCGGCCCTGATGGGCGGACCGCAGGACATGATGATCGCCATGCTGATCGAGCGCGAGGTGGAGCTGACGCTGAACTGGCCGCTGGCCTCGATCATGTCGCTGTTCCTGCTGGCGATCACGCTGGTGCTCTATGCGGTCTATTACCGGTTTTCCAACCTGCAGAAGATGATGGGGTAGGCCGCCATGCGCGCAGACACAATCGTCAAGGGCATCGCCGGCGTGCTGTGCGCCGCTTTGGTGGCGCCCATCGTCATCGTGGTGATCCTGTCCTTCTCGGGGGACCGCTTCCTGTCCTTCCCGCCTTCGTCGGTGTCGCTGCAATGGTACGCCAAGTTCTTCGGCGATGACGGCTGGCGCTCCGCCCTGTTCGCCAGCCTCACCATCGCGGGTGCGACCTGCGCCATCTCCACGGTGCTCGGCTTCCTCGGCGCCTACGCCTTCGTGCGCGGCCGCATCCCGGCCAAGCAGCTCATGCTGTCCTTCGTGCTGCTGCCGCTGATCGTGCCGCACATCATCACGGCGATCGCGCTCTACTTCGCCTCGGTGCCGCTCGGGCTGGTGGGCGTGCGGCTGTGGATCGCCGTCGGCCATTCCGTGGTGGCGGTTCCCATCGTGGTGCTGATCCTGATGTCCGCCCTGCAGGGCGTCGACATCAATCTGGAAAGGGCCGCGCTCAGCCTCGGCGCCGACCGGCTCACCGTCTTCCGCAGGATCGTGCTGCCGCTGGTCCTGCCGGCCCTGATGTCGTCGGCGCTGTTCAGCTTCCTCGCCTCCTTCGACGAGCTGGTCATCGCGCTGTTCCTGTCAGGCGTCGCTTCCGAGACCCTGCCGGTGCGCATCTGGAACAGCCTACGCATGGAGGTGGAGCCGACCATCGCCGCCGTCAGCGCCTTCCTGATCGGCATCACCGTTCTGGTGCTGCTGGCGGATGCAGCGGTGAAGAGGCTGGTCGCGCGCCGCTCGGCCGGCTGACGGCGTCCGCCGTTCAGCCGGCAGCCGGAACCCTTGCCAGGGTCCGGCCGACCGCATCGGCGGTAAAGTCCCGCGCCAGGGCGATTACCTTGTCCAGATCGAAGCTCATGGGCTTCGAGGTCGACCAGTAGATCCTGTGGTCGAATGGGATGTTCTCGGAGAACTGGCGCAGCACCACACGGTCGGAACGGAATACGGAGGCCGTCATCGGATCGAGCAGCGTGTAGCCGATCCCGGCCTCGACCAGCGCCAGGACGGTGATCGCCGCCGGGCATTCCACCACCGCCTCGCCATGATCGGGTATCCGCGACGCGATCGACTGCGCGATGCCTTCCATGCGTGACAGGGTGATCATCGGCAGCCCTGCCAGATCCTGCGGCGTGATCACCGTCTTTTCGCCGAGCGGGTGGCCCGGCGGCAGGTAACAGAGCGCCCGCGAGTTGTGGACGGTGGCGCATTCCACGCCCGGCACGGGGTCGAGGTTCACCCCGAACGCCAGGTCGGACGAATTGTAGCGCACCGACGCAATACCCATCTCGGTGTTGGCCGACTTGATGAGGAAGAAGTCGGGGCCGATCTCGTCCCGATAGGTCCTGATGATCTGCGGCAGCACCGCGGCGGCAAAGCTCGGGATCGTTGAGATCACCACCTGCCGATGCTCCGACTGCTTGAGCTGAGCGCAATAGTCGTTGAGTGCCTCCAGCCCCGACAGGGAGCGCTCGAACATTTCCAGGATCAGTTCGGCCTTCCGGGTGGGCGAGAGGCGCCCCAGCTCCCGGTTGAACAGCGCGAAGCCCAGCCGTTCCTCCGCGTCGCGGATCAGGTGGCTCACGGCCGGTTGCGTGACGTTCAGCCGGGTGGCCGCGCCGGTGACCGACCCGGACAGGATGAGGGCACGTATCGCCTCCAGATGTCGAAAATTGATGGCCGCCAATGATGTCCTCGCCTCTGCCGGGTCCCCTGCCATCGGTATAGAGGCTTCGGCGGGGAAAGGAAAACAGGGTTGCCTTGCGGACTGTCCCGCAGCGGCTACGGTCCGCCGGCCGGTCTCCCGCCCGCCATCTCCACCATGATCCCGCAGAGCTGATCGACCATGATCCGCGCGGCAGGCGACAGCGTCCGGCCCGCCAGCTTGACGATGCCCCAGTTGCCGTAGGCCGGCGCGAGATTGGGGATCGGCAGCCGCACCATGTCACCGGCCGCGATCTCGCGCGCGACAAGCATGTTGGCGCAGATCAGCACGATGTCGGCGCCGGGCACCAGTTGCTTGAGCAACGTGATGTCGTCGCATTCGATCTGCAGCGGGAGGGGCGTGGCCGGAGGCAGGCCGAGCGAGGCGGCGAGTTCGCGCCGGCCGATATCGGGCATCCTGACCGAGGCCAGCGGATAGGCGAGCAGGTCTTGCGTCGCCACCTCGCGGGGACCGGACGAGAGAGGTTGCAGCGGATGATCCGGGCGGCAGAAGAAGCCGATCGGCAAGCCTCCCAGTGGGGTCACGTCGATATGCTCGTCAGCGGGCAGGGCCCGGCTGTCGGCGATGAAGAAGTCGATCTGTCCTTCATGAAGCATTTCAAGCAATTGCATCCAGTTCTTGACCTCCACCCGGATCGATATTCTCGGATGGCGCGCGTGGAAGGCGCGCAGGGCCGGCGCCACGATAGAGGCGGCGGGGTAGGGACCGGCGCCGAAGATCACTTCGCCGAGTTCCGCGGTGCGGATCAGCTTCAGCTCGCTGGACAGGCTGCCGGCGTCCAGCAGCAGCCGTCTGGCGCGCAGCACCAGCAACTGGCCGACGGAGGTCGGCGCGACGGTGCTGCCGTCGCGATCGAAAATGCGCAGGCCGATCTCCTGCTCGAAGGCGGCGATGCTGCGGCTGAAGGCAGGCTGGCTCAGATGAACCTGTTCCGCCGCCTTGCGGAAGTTCAGTGTGTCGGCCAGGGCCACGACGTGGTGAAGATGCCTCAAGTTCATGATGCATTCTCTGCATTGAAATTCATATAACAATGCATTGGACAACAAGGGCCTGCAATATGACAATCGCTGCCGAGGCCCAACCTTGTTGGAAACCTCGCCGGAGGAGCATGAGCGCCACGGTCGGACCAGTTCCGCCGCGAGCGACCCAGGAGGAAAATCGTGGAAAGCACCATCAGTGCGGGCAGCATCGCCCGCGCGCCAGGCAACGTCATGTCGAAGCGGCGTGTCGTGGCGGCCGTCACCCTGGGCAACGCGCTCGAGTTCTACGATTTCCTGATCTACAGCTTCTTTGCCGCGGCCATCGGCAAGGCCTTCTTCCCGATCGGCAGCGAAATCGGCTCCATGCTGGCTTCGCTCGCCACATTCGGCGTCGGCTTCTTCTTCCGCCCGCTGGGCAGCATCGTGCTGGGCGCCTATGCGGACCGCCGCGGCCGCAAGGCGGCGATGTCGCTGACGCTGGGGCTGATGGCGCTTGGCACCGGCATCATCGCTTTCGCGCCCACCTATGCACAGATCGGCGTGCTGGCGCCGGCGCTGATCGTGGCCGGACGTATCCTCCAGGGCTTCTCGGCCGGCGGCGAGGTCGGTGCCTCGACCTCGATGCTGGCCGAGGCCGCTCCGGTCCATCAGCGCGGTTTCTTCATAAGCTGGCAGATGGCCAGCCAGGGCCTGGCCATCCTCGTGGCCGCGCTGATCTCCTTCAGCCTGACGGAGCTTCTCGACACGGTGTCGCTGGAGTCCTGGGGGTGGCGGGTGCCCTTCGTGATCGGCATGCTGATCGCGCCGGTCGGCATGTATATCCGGCGCAATCTCAAGGAAACCTTCGCCCGCGAACTCGATCCCCATGCAAAGGAAGGCGGCGAAAGCGCGATCGCGGATCTGGCCAGCGGCCATCTCAAGCTGTCGCTGATGTCGACGCTGATCCAGGCCGGCTCGCAGATCACGTCCTATATTTTCATCATCTACCTGCCGACCTATGCCGTGGTGCAGTTGAAGATGCCGGCCTCTCTCGCGCTCTCGGCCGTGGTGGTCAGCGGCATCGTGGCCTTCCTGGCAAGCCCGCTGCTCGGCTCGCTCAGCGATCGCATCGGCCGCAAGCCGCTGGCATGGGCCTCGCGCATCCTGTCGATCGCCGTGGCCATTCCCAGCTTCCACCTCATGAACATGCAGGCCCCCACCTGGGCGCTGATGCTGATGCTGGCGGGCCTGGCCGTGCTCGCCGCCATGTGCGCGGTGGGCAATCTCACCCTCGTCACCGAGAACTTCCCGGCCCGGGTGCGCGCGAGCGGCATGGGCATCGCCCAGGCCATCGGCGCCGCCATCTTCGGCGGGTTCGCGCAGTTCACCGCCACCTGGCTGATCGGCGTGACCGGGGATTCGCTGGCGCCGGCCTATCTGGTCATCTTCTGCTGCCTGATCTCGATGGTCCCATTGTTCTACCTGCGGGAAACCCGCGGCGTTGTGCTGGGATGACCTGAAAGATCGATGGAAACCCCGATGCGTGAAGTCTCCCCCCTCTATGCCCGCCCGAGCGGCTGGAACCGGCTGCTGCCGCCACGGCCAGCGGCGTCCGGCAGGCTCTCGGACATCCGCAAGGCGCGCTTCGTGGTGATCGGCGCGGGCTATGCCGGCATCGCCGCGTCGCGGCGGCTGGCGGAACTGTTTCCCGACGAGCAGGTCGTCCTGCTGGAAAGCTCGACGGTGGGCGAAGGGGCGGCCGGGCGGAATTCCGGTTTTCTCATCGATTTGCCCTACGCCAAGATCCAGGCCAGCAAGGATGCGCGCGAGGCCGAGTGGCAGAAGCTGTTCCTGCAAACCGGCCGCAAATGGCTGGAGGAACTGGTTCTGCGCCACGGCATCGACTGCGGCTGGAACCCGTGCGGCAACTACAAGAGCGCCATGACGGAGCAGGGCGAGGCCGAACTGAAGGAGCTTGCCGCGCAACTGACGGCGGTGGGCGCCTCGTTCCAGACGCTGTCACGGACCGATCTGGAAAGCCAGCTCGGCACCGCCTTCTATCGCAGCGCGGTGTGGATGCCGAACTGCATTCTGGTGCAGCCGGCCGCCCTGGTGCGCGGCCTGGCCGACAGCCTGCCGCGCAATATCGTGCTAGCGGAGGAAACCGTGGTGGCCGAGGTGCGGCGCGGCAGGCCGCACACCGTCATCACCGGGCAAGGCGAGATCAAGGCCGACACGGTGATATTCGCCAACAACAGTTTCCTCAGCCGCTTCGGCATCGCCCGCAGCCGCCAGATCACCATGTACACCTATGCCGGCCTGACGCCCGCTCTCCCCGCCGACGAAGCGGCCGGGCTGGGCAGGATGTCGGACTGGGGCATGGTGCCGGCCGAGCGCATGGGCGCGACCACGCGCAAAGTCGGCGGCAACCGCTACATGATCCGCACCGGCTTCTCCTACGAGCGCGAACTCGACAATGCCGGGGTCGAGACCATGCTCACGGACGCCTACCGCGCCCGCTACCCGGACATGCGCTCGCATGAACTCGAATATGTCTGGGCCGGGGCAGTCAGCATCACCCGCAACGGCGCGCCGTTCTTCGGCGCCGTCGGCACGGACCTCTACGGGGTTTCCGGCTGCAACGGTTCCGGCATCATCAAGATGTCGCTGCTCGGCAAGCTGCTGGCCGAACACATCGCGGGCCAGGACAGCGCGCTGCTGCGCGGCTGCCTGGAATGGGCAAGGCCGTCCTGGATTCCTCCCGAGCCGCTGCGGCGCATCGGCGTCGCCTTGGCGACGCGCAAGCATGTTCGCGAGGTCGCCAAACCCCGCCCGCACGGGTGAACGGATCGGGCGACGCCGGTTTCAGCCAGCGATTGCCGCAAGCGGCCGGGAGGCGGCCTGCGGCGGCACGCCAGTTTCACTGACCAGATGGCAGGCGACCAGCCTGCCCTGCGGCCCGATGCTGCGCAGGGGTGGTTCCTCCTGCCGGCATCGAGCCTCGGCAAACGGGCACCGCACGGAAAAGCGGCAGCCCGCCGGCGGATTGGCGGGATCGGGCGGATCGCCCTGCAACACCACTGTGCGCTTTTCCGGCGCCGGCTCGTGGGAAACGCGCGGCACCGCAGACATCAGCGCCCAGCTATAAGGGTGAAGAGGCTGCGCGAAGAAGGCCTCGGCCGGGGCCTGTTCGACGATCTTGCCCATATACATGACGGCAATGTCGTCGCACATATATTCGACGACGGCCATGTCGTGCGAGATGAACAGGTATGTCAGCTCCATCTGGTCCTGCAGGCGCCGCAGGAGATTGAGCGTCTGCGCGCGCACGGCAACGTCGAGGGCCGAGACCGGCTCGTCGCATACGACCAGCTTGGGCCCGCTGGCAAGCGCTCTGGCGATGTTGATGCGCTGGCGCTGTCCACCCGAAAACTGATGGGGAAACAATTGCCTCTGGTCGGTCCTTAAGCCAACGCCTTTGAGGAGTTCGGACACTTTTTCCTCACGCTCGGTGGCCGTGCCGCGTCCGATCCGGTCGAGCGGCGCGCGCACGATGTCGCCCATGCGCATACGCGGGTTGAGCGAGGAATAGGGGTCCTGGAAGATGATCTGATAGTCTGCCCGGCTCCTGCGCAGTGCGGCGCCGCCGAGCGAGGTGAGGTCACGCCCGTCGAGCCGGATCGAGCCGGAGGTGGCTTGCACCAGCCGCATCACCGCGAGCGCGGTGGTCGACTTGCCCGATCCGCTTTCGCCGACGAGGCCCAGCGTGCGTCCGCGCCTTATGTCGAAGGAAACCCCATCCACGGCATGCACCTTCGAGGGCGGGGCGAAGGGATTGAGCCGCCTGCGCGTGAAATGGACATTGAGGTCCCGGACCTGCAGCAACGTGCTCATGCGGCCGCCTCCTCCGTCGAATAGAGCCAGCAGGCGACTTCGTGGACCTCGCCGAGGCTGACCGTCGGCGGTGTGCGGGTAAAGCAATGCGGCATGGCGGCAGCACAACGCGCGGCGAACGGGCAGCCTGCGCCCAGCTCGTGCAGCGGCGGCACCACGCCGGCGATTTCCGGCAAGGTCACCCCCGACTGCCGGGAGGTGCGGCCCAGCTCCGGAAGGCAGGCGATGAGGCCCTGCGTGTAGGGGTGGGCAGGCCGGCGCATGATCTCGGCCGTATCGCCCGCTTCGATCGACATCCCGCCATACATGACCACCACGCGCTGGGTCATCTCGCTGATGACGCCCATGTCGTGGGTGACCAGCACCATCGAGGCTTCCAGCCGCTGCTGCAACTCCCGGAGTTGGTCAAATATCTGGGCCTGCACGGTGACGTCCAGCGCCGTGGTCGGCTCGTCGGCGAGGATGAGGTCCGGCTCGCAGGCGACGGCCATGGCGATGACGACGCGCTGGCGCATGCCGCCCGAGAACTGGTGCGGATATTCGCCGACACGGCGCTCGGGCGCGGGAATGCGGACGGCCTGCAGCAGTTCCACGGCACGATCCCACGCGGCCTTGCGGGAAATGTCGAGATGCAGGCGCAACGCCTCGCTGATTTGCTCGCCCACCGTAAGGACGGGATTGAGCGCTGTCATGGGCTCCTGGAAGATCATGGAGATGCGGTCGCCGCGAAGCTGCCGCATGCGTCGCTCGGAAACCTCGGCCAGGTTGTCGCCGCCGAACCGGATCGCGCCTGACGAGATCGAGGCCTGCCCCGGCAAGAGGCGCATGACGGCCAGCAGGGTCATGCTCTTGCCGCATCCGGATTCGCCAACCACGCCCAGCGTCTGGCCCTTGCCGACCGAGAAACTGACGTCGTTGAGCACTCTTATGGTGCCGTAGCGTCCCTTCAGCGCGACATTCAGGTTGCGCACGTCGAGTGTCGGATCGGCTTGCTGGCCGGCGGGCATCCGCTTCGAAAGGGTCTCCATGGCGCTTCACCTTTCCCTGAGTTTTGGGTTGAGCGCATCGTTGAGGCCGTCGCCGATCAGGCTGATGGCCAGTACGGTCAGGAAGATTGCCGCGCCGGGAATGGTCACCGCCCACCAGGCGTCGAGGATGTAGTCGCGGCTGGTGCCGATCATCAGGCCCCAGGTCATGGTGTTGGCATCGCCGAGACCGAGGAAGTTGAGGCCCGCCGAGAGCAGGATGGCAATGCCGATGCTCAACGCCGCCGAGACGATCAGCGGCGGCATGGCGTTGGGCAGCACCACCAGCCAGATCAGCCGGCTGTCGGTGGCGCCGATGGCCCGGTCGGCGGTTACGTAGTCCAGCTTCCTGATGCGCTTGAATTCGGCGCGGGTGAGGCGCGCGACCGAGGGCCAGCTTGCCAGGCCGATGGCGAAGGCGACGGTCCACAGCGACGAGGAGAACAGCGTGACCAGCACCATGGCGAAGAGCAGCGCCGGCAGTACCTGGAAGAACTCGGTAAGCTTCATGAGCATCTGGTCGACGAGACCGCCGAAATAGCCGGCGAGCGCCCCGATGCCGATGCCGATGACGAGGCTGAGACCGGCGGCGATGGCGCCCACGGCCAAGGTAGGGCGCCCGCCATAGACGATGCCGGTCAGCACGTCGCGGCCCAGATAATCGGTGCCCAGCGGGTAGTCGCCGAACAGTTCGGGCGGCGTCATCGGCGCCCCTGCCATGGCGAAGGGATCAGCATCCATCACCGCCGGGCCGATCAGCGAAACGGCGAGGATGAACGCCAGGATCACCGTCCCGGCCAGTGCGGCGGGGTTCGAGGCGAAAAGGATCAGCGTCTCGCGCGCCGGGTGCACGGCCTTGGCCGGTCGCGGCCGGGTCGTGTCCACGGGATCGGTGGTTGTGGCTGGCTGTCGGAGCGCATCGGTCATTGGGAATCCTTCATGCGTGGGTCGACGCGCTGGTAGACGAGGTCGGTGAGGGTATTGGCGACGATCGTCATGGCGGCCGAGCAGGCGAGGATCGCCAGGATGGTCGGGTAGTCGCGGCGCAGGATGGAATCGAAGGCGAGCCGACCGAGGCCGGGCCAGTTGAACACCGTCTCCACCAGCACGGCGCCGGCGATCATGTTGCCGAACTGCATGCCGATCATGGTGATGACCGGCAGCATGGCATTGCGCAGGCCGTGCTTGACCAGCAGCGTGATCTCGCCGACGCCCTTGGCCCGGGCGGTGCGGATATAGTCGGCGCCCAGCACCTCCAGCATGCTGGCACGTGTCAGGCGGCTGTACTGGGCCAGATAGACGATGCCGAGCGTGGAGGCCGGCAACACCAGATGCCACAGCACGTCGAGCGTCGAGGCCACCAGCCCGCCGCCCGCGCTGGCATTGCGCATGCCCGAGATCGGGAAGATCGGAAAGGTGGACGCAAACAGGATGGTCAGCACGATGCCGGTCCAGAACACCGGGGCGGCATAGCCCACCAGGGACAGGAACGTGACCGACTGGCTGAGCAACCCGTTCGGCTTGCGCGCCGCCAGCACGCCGAACAGCACGCCGAGACCGACCGAGATGACCAGCGCGCTCAGCACCAGCAGCATGGTCGCCGGCAGGCGTTGCAGGATCAGCTCCGACACCGGCTGGTTGAAGTAGTAGGAATAGCCAAGATTGCCGGAGAATATCTGCTTCAGATAGGCCAGCAATTGCTCGAGGAAGCTCCGATCGAGCCCGTAGGTGGCGCGGATCTGGGCCCGCAACTCCTCGCTCATGCCGCCGGCCGCGCCGGCGATGGCTTCCACCGGGTCGCCCGGCGCAAGCTGGATGAGGGCGAAATTGAGCGTCACCACGGCCAGGATCAGCAAGCCGGCGCCTGCGATCCTGCCGCCTGCCGCGATCAACGTTCTCGACATAAGCAGTTCCTCCCTGCCGCCGCGTCTCCGTCCCGGAAGCTCAGCCTCCCAGGCCGGCGAGGCAGATATATTTGACCTCCAGATAGTCCTCGACGCCGTATTTCGAGCCTTCGCGGCCAAGGCCGGATTGCTTGATGCCGCCGAACGGCGCGACGTCGGTCGATATGATGCCGGTGTTGACACCGACAATCCCGGATTCCAGCGCTTCGGCGACCCGCCAGACGCGGCCGATGTCGCGCCCGTAGAAATAGGAGCACAGGCCGAAGGGGGTGGCGTTCGCCCGCTCGATCACCTCGGCCTCCTCCTCGAACGAGAACAGCGGCGCCACCGGGCCGAACGTCTCCTCCGAAGCGATCAGCATGTCGTCGGCCACGCCGGTCAGCACCGTCGGCTCGAAGAAGGTGCCGCCCAGCGCATGGCGGTTGCCGCCGACCGCCACCGCGGCGCCCCTGGCGCGGGCGTCGCCGAGATGGGCTTCCACCTTGCGCACCGCCCCCTCGTCGATCAACGGGCCCTGCTCGACCTCGGGATCGATGCCCGCGCCGACGCGCAGCGCCTTGACCCGGGCGGCCAGCCGCGCGGCGAAATCGGCATAGATGCCGCTTTGCACATAGATGCGGTTGGCGCACACGCAGGTCTGGCCGGCATTGCGGAATTTCGAGGCGATCAGCCCCTCGACGGCGGCATCGAGATCGGCGTCGTCGAAGACGATGAAGGGGGCGTTGCCGCCCAGCTCCAGCGAGACGCGCTTCACCGTGTCGGCGCATTGCCGCATCAGGATCTTGCCGACCGCGGTGGAGCCGGTGAACGAGACCTTGCGCACGATCGGATTGCCGGTGAGTTCGCCGCCCACCTCCTGCGGGCTGGACGAGGTGACGACGCTGAACAGGCCGGCAGGCAGGCCCGCGCGCTCGGCCAGCACGGCCAGCGCCAGCGCCGAAAGCGGTGTCTGCTCGGCCGGCTTGACCACCATGGGGCTGCCGGCGGCCAGCGCCGCGCCGGCCTTGCGGGTGATCATGGCCGAGGGGAAGTTCCACGGCGTGATGGCGGCGCTGACGCCGATCGGCTGCTTGATGACGACGATGCGCTGGTCGCCATGCGGGGCGGGAATGGTGTCGCCGTAGATGCGCTTGGCTTCCTCGGAAAACCATTCAAGAAATGACATCGCATAGTCGATCTCGCCGCGTGCCTCCTTCAGCGGCTTGCCCTGCTCGGCGGTGAGCAGGCGCGCGAGATCCTCGCGATGCGCCGCCATCAGATCGGCCCATTTCCTCAGGATCGCGGCACGCTGCTTGCCGGTGCTGGCCCGCCATTGCGGCCAGGCCGCGTTGGCCGCCTCGATCGCCCGGCGAACCTCGGCGCGACCGAGATCCGGCACCGTGGCGACGAGCGATCCGTCGGCCGGGTTGCGGATCTCGAAGCGGCGGCCGTCGTCGGCCTCCATCCAGTGACCGCCGACGAAGCAGCGGTCGCGCAGCAGCGCGGCATCCTCGAGGCCGAGTCCGGCGGCGGTCAGGTCGGAGGCGTTTGTTTCGGCGATGGCGCTTTTCATGGCTTCCTCGAATGCGCTGGCGGTGCCGTTCAGGAGAACTGGTCCAGCATGCGATAACAGGTGATCATGGCGTGCACGCCAACCCGGTGGAAGGCGTGGAAGGGGATGGGGTGAAGCTCCGAAACCGGATAGGGCAGCACTTGCCGTTCCGCGCCCATGGAGGCGGCGGCGAGGATCTTGCCCATCATCGTTCCCATGCCGACGCCACGGCCGTTGCAGCCAAGCGCGGCGAACACGCCGGGGGCGAGCTGGTGCAGATGCGGGATCTGGTCCGTCGTCATGGCCACGCGTCCGGCCCAGCGATAGGGGAAAGCAGTGCCGCGCAGCGCCGGGAACAGCTTGCACGCCGCCTCGACCAGGGTGCGGGCATCGCTTTCGCTGGGCCGCGCCTTGAACGGCCCGCGCGAGCCGATGACGAAGCGGTGGTCGCGGTCCTTGCGGAAATACCACACCAGGCGGCGGGTATCGGCCATCGCCTCGACGACGGGCAGCACCTGCCGGCTCAGCTCCGGCGGCAGCGGCGGGGATGCGATCTGCATGGAATAGAGCGGCACCACGGATTCGCGCAGCCCCGGCCAGATGGGCGTGTTGTAGCCATTGGTGGCGATGATGACCCGCGCGGCGGTGACCGAGCCGTCGGCGGTGCTCACCCGCCAGCCCGATGCATCCGGCTCGATGGCCCGAACCAACGAATCCGCAAGAATCCGGGCACCGATCGACGCGGCGGCGATCGCCATGCCGCGCGCATAGCTGAGCGGCTGCACGGTACCGCCGTTGCGGAACAGGACGCCCAGCGGGTAGAGGCCGGTGCCAGTCTCGCGCGCGAGTTCATCCCGCTCCAGAAGCTCGACCGGCGCGCCGCGTTGCTGCCACTGCCGGTGGCGCGACTTTACCTTGTCGATGCCGCTCGAACCATAGGCGGCCTGTATCCAGCCCGTCTGCCGCGGATCGCAGGCAATGTCGAAGCGGCGCACCAGATCGAAGACCACGTCGGCCGTCTTCGAAACCATGTCCAGGACGGCCTCGCCCAGCTCCTCGCCATAGACCTTGGCGATGCCGTCGGGATCGTATTTGAAGGCGGGAATGACCTGCCCGCCATTGCGACCGGAGGCGCCGAAGCCCGGCTCGCGCGCGTCGAGCACGACCACGTCCTTGCCCTGCGCGGCAAGGTCGATGGCGGCGGAAAGACCCGTATAGCCGCTGCCGATGACGACGACTTCGGCTTTCTGCCGACCCGACAGCTTCGGATAGCGGGGCATGGCGATGGCGGTTTCGTGCCAGAGGGAGGTTTCGAAACTGTCCCTGGCGGGGTCCTCGAAGACCGGCGGGTTGAAGCTCAACGTCGTATCCTCGCTAGGCGTAACGTTCGGCCGCGTCGAGCGCGGCCAGCCCCGCGTCACGGTTGGCTGCGATGCCCCAGCCTCCGCCGCCCGCGCTTTCGAGACGCACCACGTCTCCCGCGCTCAGCGGCAGGCCGATCTCCTTGGACGACAGTTTGCGGCCGCCGTCCTTGTCGGGGTTGAGGATGGCGCCGGCGGGACGGCCATGCTCGCCGCCTTCCGAGCCCCAGGGCGCCGTCCTGCCGTCGCCCTGCTGGAAGAACACGCTGACCATAAGATTGTCGGCAAGCAGTTCGTAGTCGCGGCGCATGGCGAGGCCGCCGCGATGGGTGCCGGCGCCGCCCGATCCCTCGATCAGCTCCGAGCGCCGGATGCGCACCGGGCTGGTGGTCTCGAAAACCTCGGCCGACAACACACCGCAATTGCCGCCATGGGTGTCGACGGCTTGCAAGCCGTCGCCCCGGGCGTGGCCGCCCATGCCGCCGCCGATGATGTCATGGACGATGAAGTAGCGGGCTTCCCCGTAGCGCTCGGCGGTCTGCGGACGGGTGTCGAACCCCCCGGCTCGGAAGGAGGGGAAGGAGATGTGGCAGCCTGCCGACGAGCGTTCGGGCACCAGATCGGCCAGCGCCTTGAGCACGACGTCGGCAACCGCCTGCTGGGCGTAGTGCCGGTTTCCGACCGCCGCCGGCCGGTGCGGGTTGAGGAAGCTGCCTGCCGGCACCTTGATCGAGATCGGCCGGTTGCAGCCGCCATTGCTCAACGTTTCCATGCCGATGACACAACGAATGGCGTAGAGGGTCATCGAGTAGGTCGAGGCGACCGGGCAATTCAAGGCGTTGCGGCGCTGGATGTCGGTGCCGGAGAAATCGACCTCGATCCCGTCACCACGGATGGAGACGGTGACCGCCAGCCGGATCGGCTCCTTGCTGGACACATCGTCCTCGATCCAGATTTCGGCGGACCGGGTGACGTCGGGTATCGCGGCGATCGCGTTGCGCATGAAGCGTTCGCCATAGTTGAGGCACTCGCCCACCAGGGCCTTGAAGCGCTCGACGCCGTAGCGCTCCAGCAGCTTGGCGACGCGGCGCTCGCCGGTGCGGCAGCCGGCGATCTGGGCGCGGATGTCGCCGGTGCAGGCGCGCGGATTGCGCACGTTGGCGGCGATGAACCTGAAGGCCGTCTCGTTCTGGACACCCTCGCGCACCAGATGCATGGGCGGGAAGATCAGCCCCTCGGCGAAGACCTCGAGATTGTCGGGCGCGGTGGTGCTGGGCAGCTTGCCGCCGATATCGACATGGTGGGCCACCGTCGCGGCGATGGCGATGATCTCGTCGCCATGGAACACCGGGCTCAGCAGCACGATGTCGGGCGTGTGGGTGCAGCCCTTATAGGGGTCGTTGCAGACCAGCACGTCGCCGGGCCGCCAGGTCTCCAGCGGAATTTCCTTGACGATGCCCTGCAGCGCATAGGTCAGGATGCCGAGTTGGGCCGGGATGGTGTCGGCTTGCGCCAGCATTTCGCCATGCGGCGCGATCAGCGCACAGGAATAGTCCAGCATGTCCCAGATGATCGGGGAGAAGGCCGAGCGCCGCAGCGCTGCCGACATTTCCTCGGCGATGGCCGCCAACTGATACCGGAAGACGTCGCGGTCGATGATATCGGCAATTGCGGACATCTCAATTCTCCCCACTGACCGCTTTGATCCGCAGCACGCCGTTCAGGCCCACTTCGGCTTCCTGTCCGAGCAACACGAAAATTGTGGTGTCGGGCTGGTTGATGATGGCCGGGCCGGGCAGCCGGGTGCCCTCGCGCAGGCTGTCACGGCGGTGCACCGTGGCTTCGCGATAGCCGAGCTTGGGACCCAGATAGACGCTGCGCTTGCCGTTTTGCGCCGGGGCGGCGCTTGCCTCGGCCAGCGCGTTCTCGGTCTTCGGTTTCTGCACCTTGCCGATGCCTTCCAGCCTGAGGTTCACGACCTCGCATGGAATGGAGACGTCGGCGAAACCATAGGCCCTCTCATGTGCCTGGCTGAATTGCGCCGCCAGTTGCTCGACGTTCCAGCGGATGGTCCCGTCATCGTCCTCGAGCGGCAGGGTCAACTCATGCACCTGGCCGACATAGCGCATGTCGGCATAGTACCGGACCCGCCGGTCCTTCAGGGCAACGCCGTCACGGTCGAAAGCCTGCCGGGCCAGTTCGCGCATGCCGTTGGCGGCGTCGTTCAGGCCGCGCTCCTCGACGGTGTCGATTTGCGCCAGGAACGGAATCTGGAACGTGTAGCGGATGTCGCTCAAGAGAAGGCCGGAGGCCGAGAACACGCCGGGCCGGGCGGGGATGACGATGTCGCGCATCTCAAGGTCGGCCGCCAGGAAGGGTGCGAAGACCGATCCGGCGCCGCCAAAAGCAAGCAGCGAGAACTCGCGCAGGTCGTGGCCGCGTTCGACCGAGAGACTGCGGATGGCCTGCGCCATCTGCGCATTGGCGATGGTGACCATCGCATAGGCGGCATCCTCCACCGTGATCGACAGCCGGTCGGCGATCGCCGATCTGATGGCCTCCCGTGCCTTGTCGGGATCCAGCCGCATCTCGCCGCCGAGATATTCGTCGGCATCGAGCAGGCCGAGCACCAGCGCCGCGTCGGTCAGGGTCGGCAAGGTGCCGCCGCGCCCGTAGCAGGCGGGACCCGGCACCGACCCCGCCGAAGCCGGGCCGACACGGATGGCGCCGCCCAGGTCCACCGAGCCTATGGAGCCGCCGCCGGCCGAGATGGTGGGAATGTCGAGCGTCGTCAGCCGCAGCACCTCGCCGTTGATCAGGCGTTCATTGGCGGTCACGGCCGCACCGTGGGCAATCAGCGAGAAATCGGCCGAGGTGCCGCCCATGTCGAAGGTGATGATGTTGGGGATACCGTGCTCGCGGCTGATGGCGCAGCCGGCCACGACGCCACCCGCCGGCCCCGACAGCAGCATGGTGGCCGGGTTGTCGCGCGCCGCCTTGATGGTCGAGACGCCCCCGTCGCTGCGCATCAGCAGGACCGGCGCGTCCATGCCGATGGCGGGCAGGGCGGTCTCCAGCTTGCGGATGTACTCGTCCACGGCCGGGCCGACATAGGCCGCGGTGACCGTGGTGTTGGTGCGCGGATACTCCTCGATCTGCGGGTTGATGACCGAGCTGCGGTAGACCGGCAGGTCGGGTGCGCGCTTGTGCAGGGCCTCTGCCAGCATGTCCTCATGGGCGGGGTCGAGATAGCTGAACAGGAGGCTAATCGCCACCGCTTCCGGCTTCAGCGCCAGTATCGCATCGGCGGCGCGGGCGGCCTCTTGTTCGCACAAAGGCACCACCGCCGCGCCGAAAGCATCCATGCGCTCGTCCACCTCGACCACGCGCGAGCGTGGCGCCAGCGGCGTGGTTCGCGTCTGCGTCAGCGAATAGGGCAGGCTGCGGCGCTGGGTGGCAATCTCCAGCACGTCGCGAAAGCCGCGGGTAACGGCCAGCACCACACGCGCGCCGCTGCGCGTCAGCCAGGCATTGGTGGCGATGGTAAAACCGTGCACGAAGATGTCGATGTCAGAAGGCTTCACGCCGGCGCGCGCGCTGAGCCGCAATATGCCGCTGACGATGGCGTCGCTGGTGCCCGGCGTGGTGAGGACCTTGTCGGCATAGGTCCTGCCGCTGGCGCTGTCGGCAAGCACGACGTCCGTGAATGTGCCGCCGACATCTGCGGAAAGAGAAATCATTGTCAGCTCGCTCCGGGTCTTGGGATCGATGGTTCATAGGCCCCGCCGCCCATCGGGCGAGGCGGCAGGATCGTGCTGCGTCGTGGCGGCCCCTCAGGCGAGACGGATCTCGTCGAAGGGAGCGAGGGCGCCGAACACGCTCGCCGGCACGTTGGCGAGCTTCTTGTTGTACACGGTGGTGTAGATGCCCTCGTTCGTCCAGATGAAGGACAGGTCCTCGCTGACGATCTTCTGGAACTGCGCATACATTTCCTTGCGCCGGGCCGGATCGTTTTCGATGGCCGCCTCGGCCAGCAGCTCGTCCACCTTCGGGTTGGCATAGCCTTCGGTGTTGGTCCAGATCTGCTTCTTGATGTTGGACGACAGGAAGGAGCGGTTGACCCCGACCACCGGGTCCGACCAGTTCCAGGTGGAGTTCATGGTCATCTGGTAGTCCCACTGGCTGACCTTGCTCGACCAGTCGGCAAGGTCGGTGCTCTTGCGGATCTGCACGTCGATGCCGACCCGCCGAAGCTGCGACTTCAGGTAGTCGGCCACCAGTTGCATGCTGTCGGGCTCGAAGGTGGGCACGTCGAGGGTGAGCTGGATGCGGATGTCGCCGCTTGTACGGGCGAGCCCGGCCTCGTCCAGAAGCTGGTTGGCCTTGTCGAGATCGAAGGGATAGCGGGCGAGCGCATCGCCGGCGAAGTAGGCATTGCCGCTGTGGAGCGGGCCGTCGAGCGGCCGCGACAGGCCATTGTGCAGCGTGTTGGAGATGAATTCCTTGTCGATGGCGTGGGCGATTGCCTGGCGCACGCGGATGTCGTTGAAGGGAGCCTCGCGCAGGTTCAGTTCGAGATAGTTGACCGGCCCCAGCGCCTCGTAGCCCTTGTTGGTCACGACCAGGGATTCGTTCTCCGACAGCCGCTTCAGGTCGTTCACGCGCAGGAACGAGAAGGGCAGATAGTCGATGTCGCCCTTCTCCATGGACAGTGCCTTGGTCAGGGAATCCTCGATCAGCTTGAAGACCAGCCGGTCGAAATAGGGCGCCTCGGGACGGAAATAATCGGCATGGCGGTCGAGGATCACATGCTCGCCCTGGCGCCATTCCACAAATTTGTAGGGTCCCGACCCTACCGGCGCATTGTTGGCCGGGTTGGTCTGGATCGGCCCGCCGGCGCCGCCATAGACATGTTCGGGAAGGATGGGGGTGAGCGCCGGCGTCAACAGGCCGAACAGGCCGACGAACGGCTTCTTGACGCGGATCGAGACGATGCGGTCGTCCAGCGCCTTTGCGCCTTCCAGGATCGCGCCGTAGGTGACCGACATCAGCGGATGCGAAGCCTTCACCGTCTCGATCGAGAACACCACGTCGCTGGCCTTGATCGGCCGCCCGTCATGGAAGACGGCGTTGTCGACCAGTTCGAACCGGTATTCCATGCCGTCCGTCGACACTTCCCAGCTCTTCGCCAGATAGGGCACCGGAGCGAAGGCGCCGTCGAGCTGCACCAGCCCGGCGAATATCTGCGTTCCGGGCACGCCGGTGGCGTTGCCGGGCTGGATCGCCGGGTTCAGCGTGCGCATGCTTTGGCTGCCGATGGTCAGCACCTTGCTAGCGGTCTGGGCGCCGGCCGCTTTGGGCAGGGCAAGAATGGCGGCGAGGCCGGCGGCCTGCCCCAGAAAACTTCTACGCGAACAGTGCATTGTATCCTCCCTTATACTGTGCTTTTTCAGCTTATCTGTATCGCATAGCGATTTATGTAAATCGCATAATACAATGGGTAGATCGTTGACAGCGCGATGTCAAGCTCGTTAGATGAATCGAGAGGGGCCGGGGAAGCGGGTGCTTCGGATAGAATTGTCCTGTCCGTCCATGACGACAGGACCGATGTTCCGGCCCGGTTTGCGGCATTTTCGAGGATGACATGGATAGCAAGGTGATGTTGCAAGATGAGGAGCCGGCGAACCGGCTCTATATCCAGTCGTTTGCCAGGGGGCTGGCGGTCATCCTTGCCTTCGGACCCGGCCGGAGGGAAATGAACCTTCCGGAACTGGCGGCGGAGACCGGCATGAGCAAGAGCGCCGTGCAACGGTTCGCCTTTACCCTGGAAACGCTGGGTTATCTTCGCAAGAACCCCGAGACGAAGCGTTACGCGCTGACGCCCAAGGTCATCGAGCTCGGCTACCGCTATCTTCTGATCGATCCGGTTCTCGAACGCGCCAGCCCCTATCTGCTGGAACTCAACCGCAAATGCGGCGAGAACATCAATATTTCCGAGCCGGACGGCACGGACATGGTCTATGTCGGCCGCTTCCCCGGCTTCCATTACATGCCGGTCTACATGCCCATCGGCCGCCGCCTGCCGATGTTCTGCACATCCGCCGGCCGCGCCTATCTGGCGGCGCTGTCGCAGGACGAGGCCGCCGACATCATCGACCGCTCGTCGCTGGAGAAATTCACCCCGACCACGGTCACCGACCGGCAGGAACTGCTTGATCTGGTGGAGAAGGCCCGCCAGCAGGGATATGCCACCGCCAATGGCGAATACTACCAGGGCGATCTGGGCATAGGCATCGTCATCCGCGGCCACAATAGCGAACCGGTCGCCGTCATCAACATCTCAGCGCCGAGCAGCCGCTGGAGCCTCCAGCGGATGGAGGAGGAACTGGCGCCGCAGCTCCTTGAGGTTTCGCGCCTGATCTCCTCGGCTGCGCCGGAACCGCGCAAGGCCGCTCCGTTCAAGCGCGGCATCGAGGAAATGCGGGCCCAGCGCTGACCGGGCTGCTGATCGTGGCCGTCTATCCCATTCCGGCTGCGCATAGGCCGCCAAAGCCGCTATATGCATGGCCATGGACGCCATTGCCCGTGACATTGCCTTCGACACCCTCCTCGACGACATCCAGTTCCGGTCGTTCGCCTATTTCCTGGGCGCGACCAATGTAGGGAACGGCCTTGTCGCCGACAGTTCGCGGCCCGGTTCACCGGCCAGCATCGCAGCCGTGGGGCTGGCGCTGAGCATCTGGCCGGTGGGCGTTGAGCGCAACTGGATGGGCCGTGCGGCGGCTGCCGCGCGAACGCTGACGGCCCTGCGCTTCCTGTGGCGGGCGCCGCAGGGGCCGGAACCGGACGCGAGCGGCTACAAGGGGTTCTTCTACCATTTCCTCGACATGGAAACCGGCCGGCGCGCCTGGAAGAGCGAGCTATCGACCATCGACACCGCCCTTTTGATGGCCGGCGTGCTGGCGGCCGCGCGCTATTTCGACCGCGACGACGAGGCCGAAGCCGAAATCCGCAACCTTGCCGATGCGCTCTACCGCCGCGTCGACTGGCGCTGGGCGCTGGATGGCGGCGCCACCGTCAGCCATGGCTGGCGGCCGGAACGCGGCTTCCTGCGCTATCGCTGGGAGGGCTATAATGAGGCGCTGATCCTCTACATTCTTGGCCTCGGCTCGCCCAGCTTTCCGCTGCCGCCGGAAAGCTATCGCGCATGGCTGTCAACACTGCGCTGGCGACGCGTCTACGGGCAGGAGCTTCTCTATGCCGGGCCGCTTTTCGTGCACCAGCTTTCGCATCTGTGGATCGATTTTCGCGGCATAGCCGACGAATTCATGCGCGCGCGCCGCTTCGACTATTTCGAGAACAGCCGCGCCGCCGTCTACCTCCAGCGTGACTATGCGATCCGCAACCCGAAAGGTTTTAGGGGCTATCATGCAGAGGGCTGGGGCTTTTCCGCCGGCGACGGGCCGGGACCGTCGCGCCGGACCGTCGCCGGCGTCAGGCAGCGCTTCTACGGCTATGCCGCGCGCGGCGTGCCCTATGGGCCGGACGACGGCACGCTGTCGCCCTGGGCGGCCGTCGCCTCGCTGCCCTTCGCGCCGCAGATCGTGGAGCCGCTGGTACGCCACTACCATCGTTCCGGGACCGGCGAGGGTGAGCGCTGCCGTTTCACCGCCAGCTTCAACCCGACATGGGCCGGCATGGACGATGCCGACCCCGGTTGGGTTTCGCCCGCCCTTGTCGGCGTGAACCAGGGGCCGGTGGTGCTGATGATCGAGAACCACCGCAGCGGTTTCCCGTGGCGGCTGATGCGCGAGGCGCCGGCCATCGTCGCCGGCCTGCGCCGCGCCGGCTTCACCGGCGGCTGGCTCTAGAATCCTTCATACCCCGCTCCTGCCACCCCCAGTAAGGCCCCCTGTTGCCACGGCGGCTGCGGCTCATGGCATGGAGAAACCGGCAATTGATGAGTCGATCAAAACTATAGTGTCAATTTTTTGGATTGTTTTATCAGTCGATTGGTTTTGTGATGCAGCCAACAAAGGGGTTCGGGCACGACTTGCAAAATCGGTGTCCACGATAATGAAAGCAGCGTAGCAGAAGATGCAATCGCCGTGGCCAGCCTTCCGGGTGGGCCTCGACGCGGTTCGTCGCCGGCGATGGTGCACCAGCCTGGAGGGTTCAGTTGAAGACGCCGCAAATCTCCATGCGTTTCGATGGCTTTCAGCTATTCAGCGACATAGGCATCTTCGTCCTGTCGCTGCTGGCGGCCATGCTGCTCGTGGCCGGCCTTGTCGAACTGATCGGCGGCGACGCGCTGGCGGCGCTTTCCGCCATGGTGGAGGGTGTGGTCGGCAGCCGGCAGGCGATCGTCGAGACGGTAATCGAGGCGACGCCGACGGCGCTGTGCGGGCTGGCCTTCCTCATTCCCTTCAAGGCCGGCTTCTTCAACATCGGCGCGCAGGGCCACCTGCAACTGGGCGCGCTCGCCGCGGTCTTCGTCACCACCACCTTCACCTTGCCGGCACCCCTGATGATCCCGCTGGCGCTGGTTGTGTCGGCGCTGGCCGGCATGCTGCTGATCGCACCGTCGCTGGTGCTCAAGGTCAAGCGCGGGGCCAATGAGGTGACGACGACGGTGATGCTGAATTTCGTCGCGATCGAGTTCGTGCTTGCCATGGTCACCGGCCCGATGCAGCAGCCGGACTCCTTCTTCGCCGAATCCAACCTGATCCCGGCCGACTATCGCCTGCCCGTCATGGTCGTGCATGTCGGCGTGTTCCTTGCCGTGGCGATCATCGTCGCGGCCGGCTGGATCCTGAAGCACACCGTTTTCGGCTTCCGCCTCGACGCGCTGGGCGGCAATCCGAGCGCGGCCGGGGCGCTCGGCATGCGCACCGGCGCCACGCTGGCCAAGGCGGTGCTGGTGGCCGGCGCCATCGGCGGCATTGCCGGGGGCATCCAGGCGCTCGGCGTGGTCTTCCAGGTAGCCGAGCACTGGGCCAAGCCGTGGGGCTTCCTCGGCATATTGGCGGCGCTCATGGGCCGCAACCCGGTTGGCGTGATCTTCGCGGCGCTGCTGCTGGCCGGCCTCGAGATCGGCGGCCGCAACATGCAGGCCATGACCGGCGTGCCGGCCGCGCTCGTCTTCCTGCTGCAATCGGTTCCGGTGCTGCTGCTGCTGGCCGTGCGCTCGACCCACTTCTTCAAGATGATGTCCTTGCCGGGAGCAAGCCGTTGATATTCGATCCCGAATTCCTTCTGTCCGCCCTGCGCATCGCCACCCCGCTTATGATCGTCGCCCTCGGCGTGCTGATCGCGGAACGCGCCGGCGTGCTGTTCCTGGGGGTCGAGGGCGTGATGCTGTGCGGTGCGCTGTTCGGCATACTGGGCGCGGTCTACACCGGCGACCCATGGATGGGCATGATGTGCGGGCTTGCCGCCGGCGTGGTCGCGGGTCTCGTCTCGGCCGCCCTCATCGTCTGGATACCCACCGATCAGGTGGTCATGGGGCTGGCGATGAACATCGCCGCGATCGGCGTCACCAGCTTCATCTTCCGCGTCACCGCCGACGATCTCCAGCAGATGAGCCCGACCATCGACTGGACCGTGCCCGCCTGGGCGACGGACAATGCAGTGGCCACCTTCCTGTTCTCCGTCCCGCCGCTGGCCTGGCTTGCGATCATCCTCTACGCGGTCGTCTGGTATGTGCTGTTCCACAGCGCGCCGGGCCTCTTGCTGCGCTCGGTGGGGCAGAGCGTCAAGGCTGCCAATTCGGCGGGTCTCAACGTGCCGTGGGTCCGCACCGTGGCGCTGGCGATCGCCGGCGGCCTGTCGGGGCTGGGGGGTGCCGCGCTGACGGTGGGCTGGGTGCGCTCCTTCTCCGACGACATCACCGCAGGCCGCGGCTTCATCGCGCTGGCGGCGGTGTATTTCGGGCGCTGGTATCCTCGCTGGACGCTGTTCGGCTGCCTGCTGTTCGGCATCGGCGAGGCGCTGGCCCTGCGCACCCAGGTGCTCGGCGGCAACCCGCATCTTTATCTGATGATCCCCTATGTGCTGACCGTCTGCGTGCTTGCATTCGCGGAAAGCGGCCGGGCGCCGCGCGAGGTCGGCAAACCCTATGAAGGGCGCTGAACGAAACGGCCCAATATCCATACAAAAAGGGAGAGAGAAGATGGGTATATTCCTGAAAAACATGGGCAAACGCCTCTGGCGCATAGCTGCCGGACTGGTGCTTGCCGGCGCGCTGGCCGCTACGCCGGCGGCAGCGCAGGACAAGATCAAGGCAGCAGTCATCTTCGGCGTCAGCAACCCGGCTTCCGTCAACGGCTGGGACCGCGGCCACTACCAGGGCGTGCGTAAGCTGATCGACGGCTATGGCTGGGACGTGACCATCGCCGAGAACGTGCCGTTCCCGCTGATCGCCGGCACCGCCGAGAACTACGCCAAGGCCGGCTACCAGGTCGTGGTCTTCACCTCCAGCGGCCAGTACAAGGCCTGGGACCAGGTGGCGCCGAACTATCCCGACACCATCTTCGCGATGCTGTCCACGACCAGCACGCTGCCCGAGTCCAAGAACGTCGTCGCCTATGAGCCGGACTTCTTCGCCTATGGCGTCATCAACGGCCTGATCGCGGCGCAGTCGACCCAAAGCAACAAGATCGCCGGTGTCGCCGGCCTGCCGGTCAAGGCGGTCGAGGACATGTTCAGCGGCATCATCGAGGGGGCAAAGGCTGCCAACCCGGACGTCGAATTCCTGCATGCCATTTCCGGTGACTGGACCAACATTCCCCGCGCCCGCGAGGTGACCGCATTGCAGATCCAGCGCGGCGCCGATGTCGTGCTCGGCAATGCCGGCGTGGGCACCCGCGGCATCCTCGACGCCTCGCAGAGCCGCAAGGCCAGGTTCATCGGCTATGCCACCGACTGGGCTGAGGATGCGCCCGACATCGTGCTGACCAGCGTCATCCTCGGCATAGACGGCTGGTACGACGCCCTGGCCAAGGATGTGGTGGCCGGCAAGGTCGAGCCGAAGATCCACACCTTCGGCGCGGAGACCTTCAAGGTCATGCCGCTGAACGACAAGCTGCTGAGCGCGGAACAGATCGCCAAGATCGAGGACAGCGTGCGCCGCTATCAGGCGGGCGAGACCACCGTGCCGGTCGTCCCGCACAAGTTCAAGTAGCAGGGGGCGCAACGATGAATGCAGCGATCGCCGGAAGCGAAGCGGTACGGCTGGAAGGCATCACCAAGGAGTTCGGCCCGCTCAAGGCACTGGACGACGTCAGCCTGACCCTCAGGTTCGGCGAGATCCATGCGCTGGTGGGAGAAAACGGCGCCGGCAAGTCCACGCTGATGAACGTGCTCTACGGCATTCTCCAGCCCACCTTCGGACGGATCCTGTTCGGGGGGGCGGATGTCACGCCCCACTGGACGACGCGGAAGGCGATCGCGCATCAGGTCGGAATGGTCCATCAGCACTTTTCGCTGGTGATGGAGCATTCGGTCCTCGACAACGTCATCATGCCCACCTTCCGGTGGACCGACCTGGCGCCCAAATGGAACGACTGCCGCAAGGCGCTGGGCGAACTGACGGAAAGGTTCGGATTCGACCTGTCTCCCGACAAGCTGGTCGAGAAGCTCTCCGTCGGCCAGCGCCAGCAGGTCGAGATCCTCAAGATGCTCTATCAGGGCGCCAAGATCCTGATCCTCGACGAGCCGACGGCGGTGCTGACCCCGCAGCAGAGCGAGCGCCTACTCGCCATGCTGGTGCAATTGCGCGACCAGGGCTATGCGGTGGTCATCATCACCCACAAGCTCGAACATGCGCTCGAGCTTGCCGACCACATCACCGTGCTGCGCGGCGGCCGCCATATCGCCACCGTCGCCAAGGGCGAATCCAGCGTTGCCGAAATCGCGCGCATGATGGTGTCGCAAGAGGTCAAGGCCGCGCACCGGCCCAGCGCCGCCGCGCTCGGCAAGGTCGTGCTCGGCATGCGGGACGTCTCGCTCAACCCCGCCGGAGTGCCGCTGCTCGACGGCATCGACCTCGAAGTGCGCGAAGGCGAGATCCTCGGCGTCGCCGGTGTCGCCGGCAATGGCCAGTCGGAACTGGCCGACGTCATCATCGGCCTCAGGCAGGTGACCTCCGGCACCATCGGCATCTATGGCAAGGAACTGGGCAGCAGCTCGGTTGAACAGCGCCGCAGGAGCGGCATCGCCATCATCCCCGAGGATCGCCACACCCATGCGGTGGTCGGCGAGATGGACATCGCCTCCAACTTCATCCTCGGCCGCGAGGGTGCGCCGCAATTCTCGCGGCGCGGCGTGCTGAACCGCAAGGCCATCGCCGAATTCGCCCAGCGCTGCCTTGGAGAGTTCGACGTGCGGGCGCGCTCCGTGACCACGAAGATCGAATATCTTTCCGGCGGCAACCAGCAGAAGGTGGTCATCGGCCGCGAACTGTCGGCCGCGCCCAGGCTGATCATTGCCCATGAGCCGTCGCGCGGGCTGGATTTCGCCGCCACCGCCTATATCCGTCGCCGCCTCGTCGAGGCGGCCGAGGCCGGGGCGGGCGTCCTGCTCATCTCCAGCGATCTGGACGAGTTGATGGAACTATCGACCAGCGTGGTGGTGCTTTACAGCGGCCGGATCGTTGGCAAGGTGAACGCCGGTGCCTATGATCCCGAGCATTTCGGGCTGCTCATGGCCGGTGCCCATGTGGGGGCCAGTACTGCGGCCGACGTCGATATCGGGGGTGCCGCGGCATGATGGACCCATGCATAAGGAACCGGAAGGGGCGGGGGCTGTGAGCGGTTCGCCTGCGCTGCTGCTGCGCAACGCCCGCATACCGGCCGGCGTGCGCGGCACCGACCCGGCCGAGATCCTGATCTCCGACGAAGGGCGCATCCTTGAGATCGATGTGAGCATCGGCGCTGCCGAAATCCCGTCCGCCGATCTCGACGGACGGCTGGTCACGCCCGGCTTCATCGACATGCACCAGCATCTCGACAAAAGCTTCACGCTTGCCGAGGCGCCCAATCCCGACGGCACGCTGATCGGCGCCATCGAGGCGTTCAGAGGCTATTCCAAGGGCCTGACCCGGCAGAATTTGCTGGCGCGCGCCCAGGCGACGCTGGACCGGTGCGTGGCCATGGGCACCACGGCCATCCGTACCCATGCCAATCTCGACTACGAGATGGAACTGCGCAGCGTGGAGGCGATGTGCGAGCTGCGCGCCGCCAGCAGCGACCGCATCCGCCTGCAGGTCGTGGCCTTCGCCACGTCGAGCGCCGCGCGCGGCGATCCCGAGACGGCGCGGGCCCTGCTCGAACGGGCCATCGCTGCGGGCGCCGACTGCATCGGCGGCACACCCAATCTGGCGCCCGACCCGAAGCGCTACATCGACATGCTGCTCGACGTGGCCGAAAAGCACGATCTTCCCGTCGATCTCCACATCGATGAGACGCTGGACCCGCAGGCGCGTTGGTTCGACTATCTGGTCGACTGCACGGCAAGGCGCGGCATGTGCGGCCGGGTCGTCGGCAGCCATGTCTCGTCGCTGTCGGCCTTTCCCGACGACGAGGCCCGGCGTTCGATCGAGGCGGCCGCCGCCGCCGGGGTCGCGGTGTGCACGCTACCGGCCGCCAACCTGTTCCTGCAGGGCAGGGACCGGAACGGGCTGGTGCCGCGCGGGCTCACCCGCGTCAACGAATTGCTGGCCGCAGGCGTGCCGGTCGCCACGGCCTCGGACAACATTCAGGATACGTTCGTGCCGGTCGGTTCCGGCGATCTTCTGGAGATGGCGCGCTGGACGATCCTGTCCGCGCATCTGCTCGAGGACGCCGCCGGCCGCGCTTTCCGCATGATCACCGACACGCCCGCCGCCATCATGGGGCTGGAGCATGGCCTGCGCGTCGGCACTCATGCCGATCTGGTCGCCAGCCGCTGCGAGAGCATCGAGCATCTGGTGGCCGGCGGCGCGAGCGAACGCGCGGTCCTGCACCGGGGGCGGCCGGTCGCCGGCACGCTGGCCAAGTCCTGATCTTCATGGCGATCCCCGGGGGCTACCGCACGCGGGGCGATCGTCGTAGATGTCAGCTACCCAGCGCTTCGAGCCAGCCAGGCCATGCACAACATCCCGGACCGTTTCCGGGACGGAAATGAAGGACGTTCAAACCATGCTCATCATGCGCGCTTCGAAGGTGGCTGCGGTCGCCGCCATCGCCTTCTTTGCAAGTCTGGTCGCTTTCGGCAACATCACCGACTACCAGACCAATTTCAATTTCGTCTTCCACGTGTTCGAGATGGACACGATCTTCCCCGACGCCACGATCAAGTACCGCGCCATCACCAACCCGGCGCTGCAGCATGCGGCCTATATGCTGATCATCGCCGCCGAGACCGCCACCGCCATCTTGTGCTGGATCGGCGCCGTCAGGCTGGCCCGGCGGCTGCGGGCCGACGCCGCGACCTTCAACCGCTCCAAGGGCGTTGCGGTGGCGGGCCTCACGCTCGGCTTCCTCGTCTGGCAGGTCGGCTTCATGTCGGTCGGCGGCGAATGGTTCGGCATGTGGATGTCGCAGCAATGGAACGGCGTGCCCGATGCCTTCCGCTTCTTCGTCACTATCCTTGCCGTTCTGATCTACCTGTCCCTGAAGGACGACGAACTCGCCTGACCGACAGGGCCGGCCCGCTGTGCTCAGGCGCGCGGGTCCGCCGTCAGGTGCTGGAAGAAGCTGCGCGCGGCCGGGCTCAGCGTGCGTTCGCGCAGCGTCAGCGCCACCACGGCGCGTGGCACCATCTGATCGGTGATCGGGCGCATGACGATGTTGGCCATCGGCGACAGGCCCTTCGATCCCGCCGGCAGGATGCCGATGCCGAGCCCCTCGTTGACCAGTGCCAGAAGCGTGGTCGAGAAGCGCACCGCGAACTGGCGCTTGGTGGTGACGCCGTTCACCTCCAGAAGCTCGTCGATGCGCCGCTGCAACGGGTTCTCCGGCGTCAGCGCGATGAACGGCCGGTTGTTGAAGTCCGTCCATGAGATGAACTTCTTGTGCGCCAGCTTGTCGTCCGCGGGGCAGAACAGGGCGAGGTGGTCGACGAACAGCTCCTTCTCGTTGATCTCCTGCTCCAGGAAGCGGCTGGTGCCGACGCCGATGTCGGCTTCGCCGTTGATCAACAATTCGCGGATCTCGTCCTCCGACACGTCCCTGAGATCGATGCGGATGTCTGGGTGCTTGCGCATGAAGGAGGCGATGCGGCTGGGCAGATAGGTGGCGGCCAGCACGGTCGCCGATGCGACGGTGACGCGGCCGGATTTAAGCGTCGAGATGTCGACCATGGAATCGACCGCACCGTCGACGCGCTCCAGAATGTCCATGGCCAGCGGCAACAGCCGCTTGCCTGCCTCGGTGAGGCCGACGAAGCGCGTGTGGCGGTCGAACAGGATGACGCCGAGCTGGCCCTCCAGTTCCTTGATGAGGATGCTGACCGCTGACTGGGTGAGGTTGACCGTTTCCGCCGCCAGCCGGAAGCGCCCCGATTCCGCCACGGCGACGAAGGTGCGAAGCTGTTTCAGGGTGATGTTGACCATGGTCTCCTCCCTCCGCGAAGCGGCTTAGCGTGTTTCGAGATTTTTATCAATCGATGGGATTTTTGAATTTGCATCATCGGTGGCCAATTCGGATAGTGCCACCATCCCCTTCCGGTTTCGGCGGGCGTCCAGACATTCAAGGACAGGATAATGGAAGCGTATATTGCCGAATGGTTGCATCTCGGTCTGCGGTGGCTGCATGTCATCACCGCCATTACCTGGGTTGGTTCATCCTTTTATTTCAATCGCATAGACCGCTCCTTCCGACCGCCGGTGCCGCCCGTAGACCGTGTCAGCGGCCAGCTCTGGTCGATCCATGGCGGCGCCATCTACAACTACAGCCGCTATCCCGTCGGACCGGGCTACGTGCCCGAAAAGCTGAAATGGTCGAAGTGGGAATCCCTGAGCACTTGGGTCTCGGGCGCATGCCTGCTGGCCGTCGTCTACTGGTGGGGCGCCAGCATCAATCTGGTGTCGGGCCGCCCCGGCGGGCTCGATCCGGTTTCGGCCGTGTTCGCCTCGATCACCACGATCATCGCCGGCTGGGTGATCTATGACGTGCTGTGCCGCTCCATCCCCAGCGACAAGGTGCTGTCGGCGGTGATCGCGCTGTTCATCTCCGTCTCCATCTGGGCCTTCACCCACATCTTCAGCGGCAAGGCAGCCTACCTGCATGCCGGCATCGTCATGGCGACGATCATGGCCGGTAATGTCTGGTTCGTCATCCTGCCCGGCCAGAAGAAGATGCTGAAGGCCATGCAGGACGGCAGCATCGACAAGTTCGACGTCGGGGCCGATGCCAAGCGGCGCAATTACCACAACAACTATCTCACGCTGCCGGTGGTGTTCGCCATGATCGCCGCCCACTTCCCGATTACCTACGGCAACGCCTATGGCTGGCTCGGCTTCATCCTCATCAGCGGGGCGGGGGTCGCGATCCGCCACTTCTTCAACACCATGCATGCCGGCAATGCCCAGCCGCGCTGGATCGGCGCCGGCGCTGTGCTGGCGCTCGCCGCGATGGTGCTTTTGGCACCGCGCGATCTGCTCAGCGCAAACGGCGGCGCCCAGGCCGCTGCGGTGGATGTCGGCCGCGTGACCTCGATCATCGACATGCGCTGCGCCGCCTGCCATGCCGCCAAGCCAACCATGGAGGGGTTCGAGGAACCGCCGAAGGGCGTGGTGATCGATACCATCGAGAGAGCCGCGACCCACGCCCAGCAGATCAGGCAGGTGGCGATTTCCACCGACGTGATGCCGCCGGCCAACATGACCGAGATGACCGACGAGGAGCGTAAGCTGCTCGCCGACTGGATCGCCGCCGGCGCTCCCACCCATTGATGCAAGAGGCAGGAGACGCACCATGATAGATCATCCGTCGAATGCCGGTCCGCAACGGGATTTCGTCGGCTATGGCGAGAGCCCGCCGCACCCCCGCTGGCCGGGCGAGGCGCGCATCGCCGTCAATTTCGCGCTGAACATCGAGGAAGGCTCCGAATACTCGCCGCTCGACGGGGATCCCAAGACCGACACCGCGCTGACCGAAGGCGAGGGCATGGACACCGGCATTGGCGGGCGCGACCTTGCCGCCGAATCCATGTACGAATATGGCAGCCGCGTCGGTGTGTGGCGCGTCATGCGCCTGTTCGAGGAGCGCAAGCTCCCCTTCACCGCCTTCGCCTGCGCGGTGGCGCTGGAGCGCCATGAAGGACTGGCCGCTCGGCTGCGCGAGAACGGTGCCGACATCTGCTGCCACGGCCACCGCTGGGAAAAGCACTGGCTGCTGAGCCGCGAGGAAGAGCGCAACCATATCCGCCTCGCCGTCGAAAGCCTGAAGCGCACGGTCGGCCGCGCGCCCGAGGGCTGGTGCTGCCGCTATGGGCCGAGCGTCAACACCCGCGAATTGCTGGTGGAGGAAGGAATCTCCTACGATTCAGATGCTTATAACGATGAGCTCCCCTATTGGGCGAAAGTCGGCGAACGCCTCCAACTAATCGTGCCCTATTCGCTGGTCACCAACGATTGCAAGCTGGTTCCGCGCGGCATCCAGACCGCCAACGAGTTCTTCGCCCTGCTGGCGGATGCCTTCGACCAGCTCTACGAGGAAGGCGAGACCGCACCGAAGCTGCTCAATATCGGCCTGCATCCGCGCATGGTGGGGCATCCGGGCCGCGCCCGGGGGCTGGCCCGCTTCCTCGACCATATCGGCAAGCATGAGCGCGTCTGGGTGGCGCGGCGCGCCGACATCGCCGCGCATTGGCGCAGACATTTTCCGCCGGAATTCAACGGTTAGAACCATGAACCTGCCCGGTCTTCCTTCTGTCCGGCCGCTGTCCGGACTGCCTTCCGCGCGCCCGGTCCTCGCCTTTGCGAGCGTCGGACAGGACGCGGCCTTCGGACTTGCCTGGCTGGACGAGGCGGTGCGGCGGCTGCGCGCCGCCGGCCTTGCGAGCGCCGGGGCGGGGCCGGGGCCGGCGACCGTCGCCGGCGATGACGGGGAGTATCCGCTTGTGGTCGTCGGACTGGGAGATGCCGATGTGCAGATTTTGCGTCAGCGCGCGGCGGAAGCCGTCGCCCTGATGCGGGCGCATGGCCATGCGGCCTGCACCATCGTCCTGCCCGCCCTCGATGGATCCGCTGCACAGGCGATCGCGGAAGGGGTGTTCTCGGCCAACCACCGATTCCGCTCGGCAGGCCCGGCCCGTGACGTGCGCCCGCACATCGAGGACATCGACTTCGCCGCAACAGATCCCGATGGTCCGGTTGCGGACGGGCTGCGCGCCGGCTGGCTGACCAGCCTGGCAGCACTTTCGGCGCGTGACCTCGCCACCGAACCGGCCAACATCCTGACCCCGCCCGTTTTCGTCGAACTCTGCCGGGTGCTCGCGGAAAAAGCCGGCTTCGGCCTCACGGTCATGGGACGCAAGGAACTGGAAGCCGCCGGCATGGCCGGCCTCATGACGGTCGCCGCCGGCAGCCGCCACGAACCGTTCCTGATCCGCATGGACTGGCAGCCGGCCGGCATAGTCGGTGCGGCGAAGCCGCTGGTGCTGGTCGGCAAGACGGTGACCTTCGACAGCGGCGGCATTTCGCTGAAGAAGGCAGAGGACATGGACCACATGAAGGCCGACATGGGCGGCGGGGCGGCGGTGTTCGGCGCCATGGCCATGATCGCCGAATTGCAGCCGCGCTTTCCCGTCACGGCCGTCTTCGCCGTGGTCGAGAACATGCCCGGTCCCGACGCCATGCGCCCCAGCGACGTGATCCGCATGGCCAGCGGGGCCACGGTCGAGATCATCAACACCGACGCCGAGGGACGGCTGATCCTGGCCGATGCGCTGCACTATGCCGCCGGGTTGCAGCCGGCTGCCGTCATCGACCTTGCCACGCTCACCGGAGCCTCGCTCGGCATCTTCGGGCCGCTCGGCATTGGCACCTTCGCCAATGATGACCGCTGGTTCGGCCGGCTGGAACAGGCCGACCGACAGGCGGGCGAAAAGGTTTGGCGGCTGCCGCTATGGCCTGAGTACCGAGCCTTCCTGAAAAGCCCGGTCGCCGACCTGCGCAACTTCTCCACCACCGGGCAGAACGGCAGCACGCCGGTGGCGGCCGCCTTCCTCTCCCATTTCGTGGGCGAGCATCCCTGGCTGCATCTCGACCTCTACAACACCTGCTGGAACCGGCAGGACGGCGCGCTGATGCCGCAAGGACCGACAGGCAGCGGTTCGCGGGTTCTCGCCCAGCTCATCCTCGACCTCGAAGCCGAGGCGGTCTCCCAACAACCAAATCCGGAATCGTAACCACGAAAGGAATTCGATATGGGCAAGCAAATCGTCTATTCGCCCAAGGTACTCACCTCGCCGAACCCGCATTCGCAGGCCACCCTTGCCGGCAATCATTTCTACACCGCCACCGTCGCGCTCGACGTGGAAGGCAAGGTGGTGGGCGTGGGCGACATCGAGGCCCAGACGGTGCAGGCGCTGACCAACCTCACCCACCTTCTGGAAGCCGCCGGCGGCACCATCGACGATGTCGCGCGCGTCATGATCTACCTGTCCGACATGCGCTACTTCCAGGGCATGAACAACGCCTACAAGAAGTTCTTCTTCGGCGATTGCCTGCCTTCGCGCGCCACCGTCACCGGCACCTTCGGCATTCCCGAACTGCTCGTCGAGTTCGACGTCATCGCCTATATCGACAATCCGAAAGTGAGCTGAGATGCATCTGTGGCGCCTGGGCATCGCGGAAACGGTCGCGGGATACCGCAAGGGGTTGTTCACGCCCGAAGACGTTCTCGACAGCACCCTGGTGCGGATCGCGGCGATCAATCCGGTCCTTAACGCGATCGTCACCGAAAACGAGGAGGAAGCGCGCCAGGTTGCCCGCCAGAGCACGCAAAGGTGGAAGGACCGGACCCCGCGCAGCGCCCTCGACGGCGTGTTCATCACCGTCAAGGACAACATCCCCGTCCGCGGCCTGCGCTGCACCTGGGGCAGCCGCACCCATGCCGATTACGTGCCCGAGCGTGACGAGTCGCCGATCGCCCATCTGCGCGGCGCAGGCATCGGCATCCTGGGCAAGACCAACGTGCCGGAATTCACCTTGCAGGGCTTCACCGACAATCTCGTCTTCGGCGCCACCGGCAATCCGTGGGCTCCGCGCCTGACGCCCGGCGGTTCGAGCGGCGGCGCGGTGGCGGCGGTCGCCAGCGGCATGGGCGTGGCCGCCATGGCCACCGACGGCGGCGGCTCCATCCGCCGTCCCTGCGCCCATACCGGCCTTTACGGGCTGAAGCCCAGCCCCGGCTTCGTCGGCCGCGCCGACGGTCTGCCGCCCCTGCTGGGCGATTTCGAGACGATGGGTGTCATCGCCCGTTCGGCCGGCGACCTGCGCGCCGTGCTGTCGCTGGCGGCGCACCGCCACCCGGCCGACCGTGCCTCCTTCGCCTTCTCCGACGAGGAGCGCAGCGCCGCCCCGAAGAACGGACATCGGTGCCGCATCCTCTACGTGCCGGCCTTCGGCGATTTCCCCGTCGATCCCGACATCCGGGAAAGCGTCGCCGGCGCGGCAAAGCTGCTCGAAGGCATGGGGCACAACATCGAGATGGGCGAGGTGCCCTTCGACGTCGACCGGCTGAACGCGATCTGGAACCTGATCGGCCCGGCCGGCCTAGCCTGGCTGGTGGACAGCCGCTCGCTCGACACCGGCCTCCTGACCCCCTCGCTGCTGCCGATGGTGGAGGCCGGGCGCAAGGCGGGGGCGGGCGCCTATCTCCAGCTTCTGGCCGACGTGCAGGAGTTCCGCAACGACCTCAGACTCCTTTTCGAGCGCTACGATTTCATCCTCACGCCCTCGGTCGCCGCGCTGCCCTGGCCGAAGGCCGAAAGCCATCCGCAAACCATCGACGGCGTCGCCGCCGGGCCGCGCGGCCATGCCGTGTTCACGCCCTTCGTCAATGCCGGCGGCCTGCCGGCGATCAACCTGCCCACGGCGCCGTCCGCCTCCGGCCTGCCCATCGGCTGCCAACTCGTCGGTCCCTTCCGGTCCGACCTTTTGCTGGTCTCCATGGCCGAGGCCTATGAGAAGGCGTTCGAACCCTATGCATGGCCGGAGTTGTGACATGAATGCATTTTCCGCCGATGCCGCCGCCGACCTTCTGGTCGCACAGTTCCGGCAAGGAACGAAAACGCAGCCGGCCATGTCCGGTCCCGGCACGCGTGGCGAAGCCTATCAGGTGCAGGACCGGATGATTGTGGCGCTGGGCGGCGCCTGCGGCTGGAAGGTGGGGCGGGCGAAGACCGACCCCGAGCCCTATTGCGCGCCGGTCCCGGCCAGCCGGTTTCTGAACAGCGGCGGCGACTATGCCCGCTTCCACGGCGTGGCGCAGGTGGAGGCCGAGCTGGGCTTCCGGCTCGGGCGCGACGTGCCGCCTTCGGCTGCCGTCCTAGACAGGGCCGAATGCGCGGCGCTTGTCGATGCCATCGTGCCGGCGCTGGAAATCCTCGAGACCCGGCTTGAGCCGCCTGCGGCGCAGGACCCGCTGTGGAAGCTGGCGGATTTGCAGGCCAATGGCGCCATGGTGGTCGGCAAGCCGGTGCCTTGGACCGGACAGGATCCCGGCCAGGTCCGTCTCGCCATCGGCTCCGGGCAGGGCGGGGCCTTCGATGAGGTCGCCCATCCGTTCGGGGCGCCGTTCGACCTGTTCTGCTGGACCGTCAACCACGTCGCGCGCCAGCGCGGCGGGCTGAAACGCGGCGATGTGATCATCACCGGAAGCTATTGCGGGATCGTCGAAATCCGCGATCCACAGCGCTTCGTGGCAACTTTCGCGGATTATGGCGACGTTTGCCTGACCGTCCTCTGATAATTTCGAATTCGATAATAGTTACCAAGATTAATTCAATGGATTTGTCAATCCGATGCCGGAATAGTGCCGGTATCCACTATGTCCGTCGGGAGAGAAAAGTGACGAAAGCTGGCCGCCATTTCCTGCAGATCCCCGGGCCCTCGCCGGTGCCCGAACCTGTTCTGGCCGCGACCGCGCAACAGGTCATCGACCACCGCAGTCCGGAATTCGGCGAGTTGGGAGCCAGGGTGCTGTCGAAGGTCAAGCAGATCTTCAAGACCCGGTACGACGTCATCATCTACCCGTCGTCGGGCACCGGCGCCTGGGAGGCGGCGCTCTGCAACGCGCTGTCGCCGGGCGACAAGATCATGACCTACGAGACCGGCCATTTCGCCTCGCTCTGGTCCAAGCTCGCCACCCGCATCGGGCTGGTGCCGATCACCGTCGGTGAAAACTGGCGCGGCGGCGTCGACCCCAACGTCATCGAGGCGGAGCTGCGCAAGGACACCGGCCACGAGATCAAGGCGGTGTGCGTGGTCCACAACGAGACCTCAACCGGCTCGACCACGCGCATCAAGGAAGTGCGCGACGCCATCGACGCCGCCGGCCATCCGGCGCTGCTCATGGTCGATACGATTTCCGGGCTGGGCTCCGCCGACCTGCGCATGGACGAATGGGGCATCGACGTCGTGGTGGCCGGTTCCCAGAAGGGCCTGATGCTGCCGCCCGGCCTGTCTTTTAACGCCGTGGGGCCGAAGGCGCTGGCTGCTTCCAAGACATCCGGCATCCGCCGTTCCTACTGGGACTGGGCCGAGATGATCGCCATCAACAAGACCGGCTATTTCCCCTACACGCCAGCGACCAATCTCCTGTTCGGCCTCGACAAGGCGATCGACATGCTGCTGGCCGAGGGCCTCGACAATGTCTTCGCCCGCCATGAGCGGCTGGCCGAGGCCACCCGCCGGGCGGTCCAGTCCTGGGGCATGGAGAACCTGTGCCAGTCGCCGCGCCATTTCTCGCCGGTGCTGACCACGGTGGTGATGCCCGAGGGCCACAGCGCCGACGCCTACCGGCGCAAGGTGCTGGAGAACTTCAACATGTCGCTGGGCTCGGGCCTGTCCAAGGTCGCCGACAAGGTGTTCCGCATCGGCCATCTGGGCGACATCAACGAGCTGACCTTGATGGGTACGCTGGCCGGGTGTGAAATGGGCTTCGAGCTTGCCGGCGTTCCGCACCAGAAGGGGGGCGTCGACACCGCCATGCGCTATCTTGCGGAAACCAGTGCGGCCTAGGCGATGAATTCTCCCGTTTCTTCCCCGGCTCTGCCCACCTATGCCGACGTCGTCGCGGCGCACGAACGGATCGCCCCGTTCGTGCATCGCACGCCGGTTCTCACCAGCGCCTATCTGGACGCGCTTACCGGCGCCAGCCTGTTCTTCAAATGCGAGAACTTCCAGAAGGCCGGGGCGTTCAAGGCGCGCGGGGCCTCCAATGCGGTGTTCGGTCTCTCTGCCGAACAGGCAGGGAAGGGCGTCGCCACCCATTCCTCCGGCAATCACGGCCTGTCGCTTTCCTATGCAGCAGGCCGGCGCGGCATTCCCTGCACCGTGGTCATGCCGCGCACCGCGCCGGAGGCCAAGAAGGATGCGGTGAAGGGCTATGGCGGCCGCGTGGTCGAATGCGAGGCCTCGACCTCCAGCCGCGAGGCGGTGTTTGCCGAGGTCGTGGCCGAGACCGGGGCGGAATTCGTCCACCCCTACAACGATCCGCGCGTCATCGCCGGGCAGGGCACCTGCTCGCGCGAGCTGGTCGAGCAGGTCGAGGGGCTGGATGCGGTGATCGCGCCCATCGGCGGCGGTGGCATGGTGTCGGGCACCTGCCTGACTCTGTCCGCCATAGCGCCCGGCATCCGCATCTATGCCGGCGAGCCGGAGCAGGCCGACGATGCCGCGCGCTCCTTCCGCGCCGGCCACATCATTGCCGACGACTCGCCCGAGACGGTGGCCGACGGGCTCAAGGTTCCGCTCAAGGAGCTGACCTGGCATTTCGTGAAGAACCACGTCACCGATATCCTCAGCGCCGGCGAGGACGAGATCGTCGCCGCCATGCAGCTCGTGTGGAAGCGCATGAAGATCGTCATCGAGCCGTCGAGCGCGGTGCCGCTCGCCGCCATTCTCAGGAACCCCGACATATTCCGCGGCAAGCGGGTCGGGGTGATCGTAACCGGAGGCAATGTCGACCTCGAAAGACTGCCCTGGGGCAGGTCCTGACGAACGGCATCGCCGCAGTTTCAAGCTGGAGCCTTCAATGAACGCACATGTGGACTTCGCCACTCTCGACGTCGGCTACGACATCCCCGCCGTTCCGGGCATGGACGAGGTCGATATCCAGACCCCGTGCCTGATCCTCGATCTCGATGCGCTGGAGCGCAACATCGTCAAGATGGGGGACATCGCAAGGGAAATGGGCGTGCGCCACCGCGTCCACGGCAAGATGCACAAGTCCGTCGATGTGGCGAAACTTCAGGAGAAGCTGGGCGGCGCCTGCGGCGTCTGCTGCCAGAAGGTGTCGGAGGCGGAGGTCTTCGCCCGCGGCGGCATCAAGGACATCCTCGTTTCCAACGAGGTCACCGACCCGGCCAAGATCGACCGGCTGGCGCGGCTGCCGAACCTCGGCGCGCGCACCATCGTGTGCGTCGACCATCTGCCGAATGTCGCCGACCTGTCGGCGGCGGCGGTGAAGCACGGCACCACCATCGAATGCATCGTCGAGGTCGATTGCGGCGCGGGGCGTTGCGGCGTCACCACACCGCAGGCGGTGGTGGAGATCGCGCGCGCCATCGACGCCGCGCCCGGCCTGAAATTTTCCGGCCTGCAGGCCTATCAGGGCGCCATGCAGCACATGGACAAATACGAGGACCGCAAGGCCAAGATCGACGTCGCCATCGCCCTGGTGAAGGATGTTATCGCCGCGCTGAAGGCGGCCGGCCTCGATTGCGACATCGTCGGCGGGGCCGGCACCGGTTCCTATTATTTCGAGGGAACCTCGGGCGTCTACAATGAGCTCCAGTGCGGCTCCTACGCCTTCATGGACGCCGACTACGGCCGCATCCTCGACAAGGACGGCCGCCGCATCGACCAGGGCGAGTGGGAAAACGCGCTGTTCATCCTCACCACCGTCATGAGCCACGCGAAGCCCGGCAAGGCGGTATGCGACGCCGGCCTGAAGTCGCAGTCGGTCGACAGCGGCCTGCCGCTAGTCTTCGGCCGTGACGACGTGACCTATGTGAAGTGCTCCGACGAACACGGCGTCATCGACGATCCGGATGGCGTACTGAAGGTCAACGACAGGCTGCGGCTGGTGCCCGGCCACTGCGACCCGACCTGCAACATCTACGACTGGTATGTCGGCGTGCGCGGCGGCAAGGTCGAGCTGGTGTGGCCGGTCAGCGCGCGCGGCAAGGCCTATTGAGCGGGCCGATGCTGTATCTTTCGGAACAGGATGCCCGCGCCCTCGTCGGCCATGAGAACGCCTTCGGCGCGGTGCGCGAGGTGTTCGCCTCGATCGCGCGCGGCGAGGCCCGCAATTTTCCGGTGGTGCGCGAGGACCTCGGCCATGCCGGCGCGGTCTATGGCATCAAGTCGGGCTTCGACCGGCTGGGCAAGATCCTCGGCCTGAAATCCGGGGGCTACTGGCCCGGAAACGAAGAACGCGGCCTGACCAACCACCAGTCGACCATCATCCTGTTCGATGCGGACACCGGCCAGCCGCTGGCGGCGGTGGCCGCCAACTGGCTGACCGCCGTGCGCACGGCCGCCGCCAGCGCGTTGTCCATCGACCTGCTGGCAAGGCAGGACACCGAGGTCCTCGGCATCGTCGGGGCCGGCTTCCAATCCCGCTTCCAGCTCGAGGCCGCGGTGCGCCGGAGGAAATTCCGTGAGATCGTCGGCTGGAATTTTCACGCCGACATGCTGCCCAACCTGGAGCGCACCGCCGCCGATCTCGGCCTGCCGTTCCGGGCGGTAACACCGCAGGAACTGTGCGCCAGCGCCGATGTCATCATCACCATCACCTCGGCCGCCAGCGCGCATCTGGAGGCCGGATGGATCAGGCCCGGCACGCATATCGCCTGCATGGGCACAGATACCCGTGGAAAGCAGGAACTCGATCCGGAAATCCTTGCGCTCGGCTCGGTTTTCACCGACGAGGTGGAGCAGTCGATCAGCATTGGCGAAGCACAGCATGCCTTCGCTGCCGGCCGGCTCCGACGCGATGCCATCTGCCAAATCGGCAGGGTCATCGTCGGGGAGCGGTTGGGCCGCGCCTCGGATGACGAGGTGACGGTCTTCGACGGAACCGGCGTGGCCTTGCAGGATCTCGCGGTCGCCAAAATCGCGCTGGAGGCCGCCGCCGCACAGGAACTGGGAAAAAGCCTGACGGCTTGAAGCGAACGATATGGAGGATATGAAATGATCGAAACCAAGCAGCTCGAACTGGCAGATGCGCGCGCCGTGGTCGAGGCCGCCCAGAAGGAGGCGGCAGCCAATGGCTGGAAGATAAGCGTGTCAGTGGTCGATGCCGGCGGTCATCCGATCCTCTACGAGCGCATGGACGGCGCCTCGCCGGCGACCGCCCGCATCGCGTACGAGAAAGCGCGCACCGCCGCGATGTTCCGTGGCCCGACCGGACCCATGGAGGACCGCATCGCCGAGCGTCTGGCGATGCTGGCGCTGCCCGGCGCCACGCCGGTCAAGGGCGGCGTGCCGCTGGTGGCCGGCGGCCAGGTGGTGGGCGCAGTCGGCATTTCCGGCGTGCTGCCGCAGCAGGACCATCAGGTGGCCGAAGCCGGGGCGGCAACCGTCAGGTAAACGGACGGACGGGCGGCGCGCGGGAGAACGACATGGAACTCATTCAAACGGATCGCGCGCCACACCCCTTCGGCCACTATTCCCAGGCGGTGAAGGCCAACGGCATGGTCTTCGTTTCCGGCATTCTGGGTGTGCGCCACGACGATCACGAGATCGTCGTGCGCGACCTCGCCGCCCAGACCGAAATCGTGCTCGCCAACCTGAAGGCGGTGCTGGAAGCCGCCGGCTCGGCGCTGGACCAGGTCGTCAAGGTGACGATCTATGCCGAGAGCGTGTCGAACTGGGACAAGGTCAACGAAATCTACCGCAGCTATTTCGGCGAACACCGGCCCGCCCGGGTCTTCGTGCCCACCGGCAAGCTGCATCACGGCTTCCAGATCGAGATCGACGCGGTGGCGATGGCCTGAGCGGTTGGCCTCGGGCCGACCTGTATGGGGCCACCGGCCCGTCACGTTTGGGGAAAAGAAGATGAAGGCACTGTTTCTGACGAACCGGGCTCCGCGCCATCAGAAGATCGCCATGCAGGCGGCACCGGATTTCCTCGACATGACCATGCTGGAGGCGCCGAGCCGCGACAGCATCCTGGCCAACATCGCGGATGCCGAGGTGCTGATCACGGAACGCAGCGGCGTCATCGACGCCGGCATCGTCGAGGCGGGCCGCAAGCTGCGCCTCGTCCAGCGGCTCGGCCGCTTCACGCACGACATCGACGTCGCGGCGGTCGAGCGGGCGGGAGCGGCGCTGTGCTTTTCTCCCCTGCTGGTCAGCACGCTGGTTTCCGAGCATGTGGTGATGCAGGTCCTGGCGCTCGCCAAGACCTATCGCGAGGCCGCCCATGCCATGCTCCAGCCCGGCGATTGGCCTCAGCCGCGCAAATGCGACGAGAATTATTTCGCCTATAACTGGACCGGGCGCACCGGCATGCGCACGCTGGCCGACTCCACGGTCGGCATCGTCGGCCTCGGCGAGATCGGCGCCGACGTGGCCCGCCGCCTGCAAGGGTTCGGCTGCGAGGTGCTCTACTACAAGCGGAACCGCCTGCCCGAGGCGGTGGAAGCCGAGCTGGGCATCGCCTATGCCGATCTCGACACCATCCGCGCCCGCAGCGATTTCCTGTGTCTGCTGACGCCGCACAGCCCGGGGGCAGGGGAGTCCATCGACCGCGCCTACATAGACAGGATGAAGCCCGGCGCCTTCCTCGTCTCGACCGGCGCCTCGACGGTGCTGAAGGAGGCGGACGTGGCCGAGGCGGTGCTGGACGGCCGCCTTGCCGGCGTCGCCTCGGACGGGTTCGTCTATGAACCTGCGCCGCTCGATAGCCCGCTGCTCAGCCTTGCCCGCGAGCACCCGCAGGCGAACGTCATCCTCAGCCCGCACATTGCCGGCGGTGTCGCCTCGAACGACGTTGCGGCACGGGCGCGCGAATTCGAAAACATCCGCCGCCTCAAGGACGACCGGCCGCTGCTCCACCGTCTCGTCTGAACCCGGCCGTACCCGAACCAAAATCCGCTTTTGCTGCCGCGACCATGCGTGGGACCTTCCCGCGCCTGCCCGCCGCCGCCCTGTTTCGACACGAAAGGCCAGTCCATGAACGATCAGTTGCGGCAGGATGCGCTCGCCTATCACGCGGCGCTGCCGAGGGGGAAGTTCCAGATATCGGTGACCAAGCCGATGACCACGCAGCGCGATCTGGCGCTTGCCTACAGCCCCGGCGTCGCCATTCCCTGCGAGGAGATCGCGGCTGACCCCGGTCAGGCACACGCCTATACGATGCGCGGCAACCTCGTCGCGGTGATCACCAACGGCACGGCGGTTCTGGGGCTCGGAAATATCGGGCCGCTGGCCTCCAAGCCGGTGATGGAGGGCAAGGCGGCGCTGTTCAAGCGCTTCGCCGGCATCGACGTGTTCGACATCGAGGTTTCGCCCACCGAGATCGACGCCTTCTGCAACGTGGTCGAGGCGCTGGAGCCGACCTTCGGCGGCATCAACCTGGAAGACATCAAGGCTCCTGAATGCTTCGAGATCGAACAGCGGCTGCGCCGGCGCATGGCGATCCCGGTCTTCCATGACGACCAGCACGGCACGGCCATCGTGTGCATGGCGGCGGTGCTCAACGCGCTGGAGGTGGTGGGCAAGGCGATCGGCGAGGTGCGCATCGTCGTCAACGGTGCCGGCGCCGCGGCCCTGGCCTGCCTCGACCTGCTCGTCGGCTTCGGCGCCGACAGGCGCAACATCGTCGCCTGCGACCGCAAGGGCGTCATCTACAAGGGCCGCGACGCCAACCCCGATCGCTACAAGCAGGCCCATGCCTGCAATACCGGCGCGCGCACCCTTGCCGATGCGCTGAAGGGAGCCGACATCTTCATCGGCCTGTCCTCGGCAGGGGCGGTCACGCCCGAAATGATCGCCACCATGGCGCCGCGCCCGCTGATCATGGCCATGGCCAATCCCGAGCCCGAAATCCGGCCGGAGGCGGTGCATGCGGTGCGCGGCGACGCCATCGTCGCCACCGGCCGCTCCGACTATCCCAATCAGGTGAACAACGTCCTGTGCTTCCCCTTCATTTTTCGCGGCGCGCTCGATGTCGGGGCAACCGAGATCAACGAGCCGATGAAGCGGGCCTGCGCCGAGGCCATCGCTGCACTCGCCAAGGCGCAGCCGCTGGACTGCGTTCTGGCTGCCTATGGCGCCAGCGGCATGAGCTTCGGGCCGGATTACATCCTGCCCAAGCCTTTCGACCCACGCCTCATCGTGGACGTGTCGTCGGCGGTGGCGCAGGCGGCGATGGACACCGGCGTCGCCACCCGGCCCATTGCCGACATGGCGGCCTATCGCGCATCGCTGGTGGGCTACGGCGCCTCGCTCACCGGTGCCGGCGGCTGAGATCTCCGCTTCCCGGAACCGATATGCTGGGTCCCTGGCCCACCGTGCCGGAAAGGTAGGGTGGGTTTTTCGGTTGACCTTGAGTCAACAGGATCGATAACGCAGGGGCTGTCTTTTGCGGCTATAACGTGATTGAACTTCGGCAATGGCACTTGTTACAGTTTCAAGTGCCTCGACTTGCATCGGGTTCCAAGAAGAAAGCTCGTCAGAAACGGGGAAGCTGGAATGAATATGGGAAGAATCAACACGCGTTTTCGTCCGCTGTTCGCAGGCGCGGCCATGTCGCTGCTGCTCGTCGCCGGCGGTTTTGCGCCCGCATCGGCAGCGACACCGGCCGACACGCTGGTCCAGGCCTGGGCCATCGACGACACCATCACGCTCGACCCGGCCGAATCCTTCGAGCTGTCGCCGGCCGAGTTCATCGGTAACGCCTATGACATGCTGGTGCGCCTCGACATCGACGACACCACCAAGGTCAAGCCCGGCATCGCCGAGAGCTGGGAAATCTCCGACGACGGCTTGACTTACACCTTCAAGCTAAAGCCGGGCATCAAGTTCGCCTCCGGCAATCCGATCACCGCCGAGGACGTCGCCTGGTCGTTCGAGCGCGTCGTCAAGCTCGACAAGAGCCCGGCCTTCATCCTCACCCAGTTCGGGCTGACCGGCGACAATGTCGCTGAAAAGGCCAAGGCGGTGGACGATACCACCTTCGTCTTCACCGTCGACAAGCCCTATGCGCCGAGCTTCGTGCTCAACTGCCTCACCGCCACGGTGGGCGCCGTGCTCGACAAGAAGCTGGTGATGGAGCATGCGCAGGCCACCACGCCGAGCGACGACTACAAATACGACACCGACTTCGGCTATGCATGGATGAAGACCAACTATGCCGGCTCGGGTCCGTTCAAGATCCGCGACTGGCGCGCCAACGAACTCGTCGTGCTGGAGCGCAACGACAACTACTATGGCGAGAAGCCGGCGCTCGCCCGCGTCATCTACCGCCACGTCAAGGAAAGCGCCACGCAGCGCCTAATGCTCGAGGCCGGCGACGTCGATGTCGCCCGCAATCTGGAGCCCGGCGACCTGGAGGCCGTGCAGAAGAACACCGAGCTTGCCTCGACCAGCGCGCCGAAGGGCACGGTCTATTACATCAGCCTCAACCAGAAGAACGAGAACCTTGCCAAGCCAGAGGTCCGCGAGGCGTTCAAATATCTGGTCGATTACGACGCCATCGGCGCTACCCTGCTCAAGGGCATCGGCGAGATCCACCAGACCTATCAGGTCAAGGGCGTGCTCGGCGCTCTGGAGTCCAACCCCTACACCTTCGACGTGGCCAAGGCCAAGGAACTGCTGGAGAAGGCAGGGCTGAAGGACGGCTTCTCCGTCACCTTCGACGTGCGTAACACGCAGCCGGTGACCGGCATCGCCGAATCCTTCCAGCAGACCGCCGCACAGGCCGGCGTGAAGATCGAGATCATCCCCGGCGACGGCAAGCAGACGCTGACCAAGTACCGTGCCCGCAACCACGACATGTATATCGGCCAGTGGGGCATGGATTACTGGGACCCGAACACCAACGCCGACGCCTTCACCTCCAATCCGGACAACAGCGACGATGCGGCGGTGAAGTCGCTGGCATGGCGCAATGCCTGGGACATTCCGGAGCTGACCAAGCAGGTGCAGGCCGCACTTCTGGAGCGCGACAACGACAAGCGCGCGGAACTGTACCAGAAGCTGCAGCAGGAGGCGCTGGAGACCAGCCCCTTCGTCATGATCTTCCAGCAGATCGAGGTCGCCGGGGTGCGCGGCAACGTCAAGGGCTACAGGCTGGGGCCGAGCTTCGACTCCAATCCCCTCGCGCCCGTCTCCAAGGAATGATCCGGCAGGGTCAGCCCGGTGAGCAGCACTGAGACACCAATGCCGGCCAGGCGCGCCAACCGGCGCGCCTGGGCCCTCTTCAAATCGGTCGCCGGCTTCCTGGTGATCGTCGCCACCACCTATCTCGGCCTTCTCGCGGTAACCTTCTTCATCGGCCGGGTGGTGCCGATCGATCCGGTGCTGGCCATCGTCGGCGACCGCGCGCCTGCCCATGTGGTGGAGCGGGTGCGGCAGGAAATGGGCCTCAACCTGCCCTATTACCAGCAGTTCATCCTCTACGCGAAAGGCGTTCTGCAGGGCGATTTCGGCACCTCGGTGCTGACCACCAATCCAGTGATGACCGACATCCGCCGCGTGTTCCCGGCGACCATGGAACTGGCCACCGTCGGCACCATCATCGGCGCCGCCTTCGGCATACCGCTCGGCGTGCTGGCGGCGGTCAAGCGCGGCAGCCTCGCCGACCAGATCGTGCGCATCCTCGGCCTCATCGGCTATTCGGTGCCGATCTTCTGGCTGGGACTTCTGGCGCTGCTGGTGTTCTATGCAAGGCTCGGCTGGACCTCGGGCCCCGGCCGCATCGACGTGGTCTATGAATACACCTTCACCCCGGTCACCGGCTTCTACCTGATCGACGCGATCATCACCCGCGACTGGGCCGCCTTTCGCGATATCTTCTCGCACATCATCCTGCCGGGCTCCCTGCTCGGCTATTTCTCGCTCGCCTATATCAGCCGCATGACGCGCTCCTTCATGCTGAACGAGCTGCAACAGGAATATATCGTCGCCGCCCGCGCCAAGGGCCTGTCGGAAACGCGCATCATCTGGGGCCATGCGCTGCGCAACGCCGCCGTGCCGCTGGTGACTGTGATCGCGCTATCCTATGCCGGCCTGCTCGAAGGCTCGGTGCTGACCGAGACCGTCTTCGCCTGGCCCGGCCTTGGGCTCTACATCACCAATTCGCTCCAGAACGCCGACATGAACGCGGTGCTTGGCGGCACCATCGTCATCGGCTCGGTGTTCATCGCCATCAACCTCCTGTCCGACGTGCTTTATCGCATGCTCGATCCCCGCACGAGGAGCTGACGCGGATGAGCGAGACCGCAATGACCCGTCGCGAATGGCTGCTGACCGACCGGCCGCAGTCGCGCCTGCAGGCGAGGCTCGGACGCGCCTACGTCACCTGGCGGCGCTTCTCCGCCAACCGGCTCGCCGTCGTCGGCATGCTCATCATCCTGGGGCTGGTGCTGGTGGCGATCTTCGCGCCGCTGCTGGCGCCGCATTCGCCCTATGTCGGCGACCTGGCGGGCAAGCGCCTGCTGCCGCCGGGCGGCGACCATTGGCTGGGCACCGACGACCAGGGCCGCGACATCCTCTCGCGTCTCATCTACGGTTCGCGCCTCACCTTGCAGGTGGTGGTGCTGGTGGCCATCATCGCCGCGCCCATCGGCCTGCTGGTCGGCACCGTCGCCGGCTATGCGGGCGGCTGGGTGGATGCGGTGCTGATGCGCATCACCGACATCTTCCTCGCCTTTCCGAAGCTGGTTCTGGCGCTGGCCTTCGTCGCCGCGCTCGGCCCCGGCATCGGCAACGCCATCATCGCCATCGCCATCACCTCGTGGCCGCCCTATGCGCGCATTGCGCGGGCCGAGACGCTGACGGTGCGCAATTCCGACTATATTTCGGCGGTGCGGCTGATGGGCGCTTCGCCATGGCGCATCGTGCTGCGCCACATCATGCCCTTGTGCATCTCCTCGCTCATCGTGCGTGTGACGCTGGACATGGCCGGCATCATCCTCACCGCCGCCGGGCTCGGTTTCCTTGGCCTCGGTGCGCAGCCGCCGCTGCCCGAATGGGGCGCGATGATCGCCTCGGGCCGTCGCTTCATCCTCGACCAGTGGTGGGTGGCGGCGATGCCCGGCTTCGCCATCCTCATCGTCAGCCTCGGCTTCAACCTGCTGGGTGACGGCCTGCGCGATGCGCTCGACCCGCGGGGAAGCGGCCAATGAGCACGCTTCTCGAAGTCGAGGACCTGCGCGTTTCCTTCCCCACGCGCACCGGCGTTGTGGAGGCGGTGCGCGGCGTCTCGTTCACGCTGGGACGCGAGCGGCTAGGCATCGTGGGTGAGAGCGGTTCTGGCAAGTCGCAGACCGGCCGCGCCATCATGGGGCTGACGCCCGAGCATGGGCAGATCACGGCGAAGAAGCTGGAATTCAGCGGCATCGACCTGCTCAAGGCATCAAAGGCCCAACGGCGGGCGCTGCGCGGCAACCGCATCGCCATGGTCCTGCAGGACCCCAAATATTCGCTGAACCCGGTGATGACCATCGGCCGCCAGATTGTCGAGACATTGCGCGCGCATGAGAAGGTCTCCGGCGCCGAAGCGCGCAAGCGGGCGCTCGACATGCTGGCCGCCGTGCAGATCCGCGACCCCGAGCGCGTCTTCGATCTCTATCCGCACGAGGTGTCCGGCGGCATGGGCCAGCGCGCCATGATCGCCATGATGCTGGTGGCGGACCCCGAACTGCTGATCGCCGACGAGCCGACCTCGGCGCTGGACGTGACCGTGCAGCTCGATGTGCTGGGCATCCTCAACCGGCTGGTCGCGGAGCGCGGCATGGGGCTGATCTTCATTTCGCACGATCTCAGGCTGGTGTCGTCCTTCTGCGACCGCGTCATCGTCATGTATGCGGGCCGGATCGTGGAGGAACTGCCGGCCGGCGAGCTGGCGCACGCGAAACATCCCTACACGCAGGGCCTGCTCAACTGCATGCCGCGCATCGGCGCCGACCGCCATCCGCTTCCCGTTCTCGACCGCAAGCCGGAGTGGGCGCTATGACCCCGGCACTCGCCATCGACAGGCTGCGCGTCACCTTCGAGGATTTCGTCGCGCTGAACGATGTAAGCCTCACCGTGGCGCCGGGGGAATCCTTCGGACTGGTGGGCGAGTCCGGCTCCGGCAAGTCGACACTGCTGCGCGCCGTCGCCGGCCTTGCGCCGATTGCCGGCGGCACCATCGAGGTCAACGGCCAGAGGCTCGACACCAAGCGCAGCAAGGCGTTCTACCGGCAGGTGCAGATGGTGTTCCAAGATCCTTACGGTTCGCTGCATCCGCGCCAGACGGTCGATCGCCTGCTGCTCGAACCGCTGGCCATCCACGGCTTTGCCGACACCGAGCGCCGCATCGTACGGGCGCTGGACGAGGTAGGGCTGGGGTCCGGCTTCCGCTTCCGCTATTCGCACCAGCTTTCCGGCGGCCAGCGCCAGCGCGTCGCCATTGCCCGCGCGCTGATCCTCGAACCATCGATCCTGCTGCTCGATGAGCCGACCTCGGCGCTCGACGCCTCGGTGCAGGCCGAGGTGCTGAACCTGCTGGAGGAGGTGCGCGCCGCCCGCAAGCTCACCTTCGTCATGGTCAGCCACGATCTCGCCGTCGTCACCCATATGTGCGACCGCCTGATGGTGATGCAAAACGGAAGCGAAGTTGAGCTTCTGACCAGTGCCGACCTTGCCGGCCGCAATGTCGGGCAGGACTATACGCGCAACCTGCTCATAGCCAGCGAAGGTTTCCGCCGCAGCGCCTGAAACAGGTCGCCAGAAAGCGGGAACCGGTTTCCAGCAACATACGTAAAATCAATAAAGCGCGAGGAGCGAAGCTGAAAGATCATAGCGCACCTTAGAGCTTTGCGCGTCCTGCAAATAGGCATGCAGGCGGTGCGGTGACGCCGGGTAATGTTGTTGCTGCCGCTGTCGAGAGGATCGGACTGCAGGCGCGCGAACTTCATTCAAAACTATTGTGTCTCACCATCGTTAACCTGATTTTCGTTGATTTATGTTCGTCTGCAAATTGAGCATCTGTTGACTCCATATTTGAGGTCATTGATGCTGTGAAAGATTTCTGAACCCGTGGAGCATCTAATGGACGACCCTCAGGACACTGAATCAGTGCAGATCGCCGCCGTCGACGCCTCTCCAGCGCCGGCACCTTCTCCGGCCAAGAAGAGAGCCCCCCGCAAGAAGGCTGCTCCCAAGGCCCAGAAATCGCAACCTGCGGTCAAGCGCGCCGCCAAGAAAGCGGCACCGGCGCCGGCCGTGGAGCCCGCGAAGGCGCGCAAGACCCGCAAGGTCTATTCTGACAAGGAGCGCACCCAGAAGCTCGGCGAGATCGATAAATCGATCAGCCGTGGCACGAGCACCCGCAATGCGGTCAAGCAAGCCGGCATTTCGGAGCAGACCTATTACCAGTGGAAGAGGTCGGCAGCAGCACCGGCTGCCGCCACAGGCGGTCACCTGAAGGACCTGTTGGCGCTGGAGCAGGAAAACGAGCGGCTGAAGAAGCAGCTTGCCGAGCGTCTTCGCAAGGAAAATGCGGAGCTGAAAAAGAAGCTGGGGCTCGCCTGAACGGGTTGACCTGATCGATCCGGCTCGACCGGATCAATAACCGGCCGTTGCCCAACCGGGCGCGGCCGGATTGAGCTATTGGTTTCGGCCCGGTAAGCGGGAAATGTCGTCCGCAATGCGGGCACCCTGCTCCTACCGGCGGGGCAGGGGCCGTTTCCGGCAAAAACCGGAAACGCTCTACCGCGACAGCCGGTTCTCGTCGTCGACCAGAGTAAGACGACAGGGTGCGGCGTCGCCCCATTTCCACAGGACGAGGTTGAGGTCGTCGGTGCTCGCGCCGGGGGCGAAGCTGCGCACCAGCAGGCCGTGATAGCCCGCCGCGGCGAGCCAGCGGGCGAAAGTCTGCGTTCCGGCTTCCCCGGTCGCCTTCATCTGGTCGCGCCAGGTCGCATCGGCGAGCGCGGCGGCATCCATGTCTTGCCCGCGCAGGGCCGTCTCGTCGCGGCTGTCGAAGACGCGCTCGATGTCCGCGTCATAGGACACCAGCGTCGTCGGTTGCAGGCTGCCGACCTGATTGGCCTCCCTGAGCGCCGTCATGATCGCCAGGGAGGTGTAGAGCGCCGGCGTTCCCTTGCGGTTGAAGCGGCCGCCGTAAAGCTCCGTGCCACGACCCAACAGCGGCTGTCGGGCATGGACCGGGCTGAGCGCCCGATACAGTGGACCCTGAAAATGCATGCGGTGTCAGGTGTGCACGCCGGCGTCGACCGCGTCGATATAGTCAAGCACCTCTTCGGCGCGACCGTCGCGGACCAGTTGCATGGCTGTCATGCCGGAAAAGCCGGGCAGGGGCTCGGAGCGATACCAGGCATAGGCCATCAGTGCCGAGCCGAAGCGCGGCTCGACCTTGTTGACGATCTCCGCCATCTCGCGCAGCCGGCGCTGGGTCTTGGCGGAGCGGATGCGGTTCTTGCGCTGGATCGCATCCTTGCCGAGCCCGGCGGTGCGCGCGATCTCCTCGCTCGTCGTGCGCAGCGCATCGGCGATCTTGCGCGGCGAAAAGAGTCCGCCCTCGGCATATTGGGCGATGCCCATGGATCTGACCTCCAATGCTGAATGCCAATTATTATGACGCAAAATAGCGTCATAGTTTGCGGTGTCCAATCCGATTATGGGAAAAGAATGCCGCCGGCCAAGCGGGCGGAATCAGGCGTTTGCGGTTGTTGGGGCGACGGGCGATACTAAAACCATGACGGACGACCCCTACGAACTGGAGCGGTTCGTGGCCGCGCAGGCCCCGGTCTTTGACGCGGCGGTGGCAGAACTGCGCGCCGGGCGAAAGCGAACGCATTGGATGTGGTTCGTCTTTCCGCAGCTTCGCGGGCTCGGCCGCTCGTCGACGGCCCGGTTCTACGGCATCGCCTCGCTGGACGAGGCCCGCGCCTATCTCGCCCATGCCGTGCTGGGGCCACGGCTTGACCTCGCCACCAGCGCCGTGCTGTCGACGCGCGGCCGCTCGGTGAGCGAGATCTTCGGCGCGCCGGACGATCTCAAGTTCCACTCGTCGATGACGCTGTTCGCCCTTGCCGGGGGCAGGACGGAAAGTCCCTTCAGCGAAGCGCTCGAGCGGTGGTGGCAGGGCCGGATGGATGAGGCGACGCTGTCGCTCCTCGACCGCGACAATCCGGCCTGAGCTTTTGCCCTATCAGCCCTTGGCGTGGATGCGCCGGCGCTCCGGGAAATACCATTGCAGGACCTTGCGGAACCTGTCCGAGCTTTCCCTTGCCCAGTTGCGCATCAGTTCGCTGCCGAAGGAGATGGCGGTGACGGGGTGTGCGCCTGCCTGGATCATGCGGTCGAAGGCGCGCTCGTGGCTGACCGGCGAGATGCCGCCCACCGCGTCGGCGACCGGATAGACCTCGTAGCCCTCGGCCAGCATGTCGAGCACGGGAAAGGCGAGGCAGACCTCCGTCCACAATCCGCCGATCACAACCTTGCGCCGGCCCGTCGCCTCCACCGCCTTGCGGAAATCCTCGTCCTCCCACGAATTGACGCCGGTCCGGTCGATCTCCGCCACATCGGGCAGCACCTGGCGGATGGCGTCGACCGTGCCCTTGTTGACGCCCATGTCGACGCCCACGGTCGAGAGCACCACGGGGATGTCGTAGGCGACGGCCAGCTTGCAGACGGCCACGGCGTTCAGGGTGATCTCGTCATGGGAGCCGGAGGTGATCGTCGAATATTGCTCGGGCTGGTAGTCGATCAGCACCACCACGCAGTTTTCCGGCGTCAGCAAATGGTCGGTCTTCGGGTCGCGGACCGGTTCGGGTCGGGTCTTGGCCATCGCAAAGTCTCCTTCCTCGGTTGAGGGTTAAGTCCCGTCTCAGGGGCTTTCGCCGGGCGCGGTGGTGAACGCGTCCGACCATTCGGCATGCTTGGCATATTGGGCCCGCACATAAGGGCATATCGGAATGATACGGAAGCCGTTCCGGCGCGCATCCTCGACCATGAAGGAAACCAGCGCGGCGGCAGCGCCGGTGCCGCGCATGGTTTCGGGCGCGCCGGTGTGGTCGGCGCTGATGCGGTCCGGCCCGCGCCTGGTGAAGGTGATCTCGGCCTCGCCCTCGACACCCTCGATGCGGGCGACATAGCGTCCGTGCCGCCCCTCGCCCTCTTCCTTCTCAATCCTGATACCCGCCATCGTGCTCTCCCTGTTTTTCGGCAAGCCATTGCCCTGCAAGTTCCGCGTCCTGCGGGGTGATCTCGTGGCCTGCCTCGATGCGATGCGCATCGAGATCCACGCCGGCCCGGCGCAGCCAGGCTTCCAGCTCTGGCGCGGTGCGGGCGAAGGGATCGCGCGCGCCGGTGACCAACAGCACCTCGGCGCCGGCCAGATCGACCGGCGGCGGCGCCTCCAGAACCGGTATCGCCCGCAGCAGGATGGCCCGGCGGATCAGGCCCGGATGCAACCCCATCACGGCGGCCAGGAAGTTGGCGCCGTTGGAAAGGCCCAGAAAGCTGGTGCGCGCCGGATCGAGGCCGTAGCCGGTCACCGCGCCTTCGACGAAGGCGGCGAAGGCTTCCGCCTCCGAGCGGATGTCGGCCTGGTCGAAGCTGGTGGGGGTGAGGCGACGGAACCAGCGCGCCACCCCTTCCTCATGGGCACGGCCGCGCACTCCCAGAAGCGTGGCATGCGGCGCGGCGCGGTGCGCCAGCGGCATCAGGTCGGCCTCGTCGCCGCCAGTGCCGTGCAAGAGAACGATGGTGCTGCCGTCCGGCGCCTCGGGCGTGTGGAAGCGATGCACGAAGGGCAGGTCGCGCCATGGCAGGCGCGGCGCGCCGGGCATGGCGAACTGTGGCAGCATCACCTTGAGGTCTTCGGCGCGCTCGCGGTCATGCGGCGGTATCAGCAGCGTCTCGCCGAGCCGGTCTTCGGCCTCGTCCACGGTGAAACCGGGACCATCGGTGGCCAGCTCGAACAGCGTGCCGCCCGGCTCGCGCACATAGAGCGAGGTGAAATATTTGCGGTCGTGGAAGCTGGTCGGTGACGAGTTGAGCCGCGAAAACGCCTCCTGCGCGGCGCGCACGGCCGCCACGTCCGCAGCGCGGAAGGCGACATGGTCGGCGGTGCCGGTTCCGGGAATGCCGGGCACGTAACCGGATGCGTCGCGGATATCGATGGCGTCGGTGTCCGACAGCATGCGCTGGATGGCCCCGGCGCGCGGACCCGGCCGGTAGCCGAAGCGCGTGACGAAGGCCGCCGTCTCGTCCGGCGTTTCGGTCAGAATGGTGGCGGCGCGCAGCCGCCGCACGGCCGTCGCCGCATCACCCCACGGGTGGGCGGCGGGAAGGTCCGCTCCCACCAGCTTGACGATGATGCCGTCGGGGTCCTTCAGGCGCAGCACCGGCTCGCCGAACTCGCGCGAAGGCCCCTCGACCGGCACGCCGTGGGCGAGCGCGCGCGTCATCCACTCACCGATGGCCGATACCGGCACGGCGAAGGCGATTTCGGAGACCTGGCCGTTGCCGACGCGGCCGGACGCGCCGTCCTCCCAGACCAGGAAGGTGACGAGCGAGCCGGGGGAGCCAAGCCGGTCGCCATAGAACAGATGTAGCTGCTCGCCGTCCTCATAGCCGCCCGTGCGCTTGGCCAGCCGCAGGCCGAGGAAGCCGGCATAGAAATCGACATTGGCCTGCACGCGCCGGGTGATGAGCGTGAGGTGGTGGATGCCGCTGGAAAAACTCGTCGTCATGCCGCTCCTGAAGCAGGCCGCCTGAAAGGGGAACCCGGTTTCAACGCCTATGGAGGCTCTCGAACTCAAGTTACAGTTTCAATCGCGGCAGGCACAAGCGGTTCCCTGAACGGCGATCGCACCTGCGGCCTTGACTCATTCATATCCGGATGGTTATGAATTAAAACAATAACCAGAGAGTTATGAATATCGATGTCGAACGTCCCCGCGGACCTGCTGTTCAGAACCCTCGCCGATCCGACGCGGCGGGCCATCTTCGAGCGGCTGTGCCTGGAAGGGGAGCAGACGGTGGGGGCGCTGACGGCGCGGGCGGGGGTCTCGCAGCCGGCCGTGTCCAAGCATCTTGGCGTGCTGAAGCAGGCCGGGCTGGTGCTCGACCGCCATGAAGGCCGCCAGACGCATTACAGCGCGCAGCTTGCCGCGCTTGCCCCGCTGGTCGACTGGACGAGCCGGATGAGCGGCTTCTGGGAAGGACGGTTCGACAATCTTGAAAACCTGCTGAACAGGATGGACCAATGAACGCCACATCGGCCGAAACGCGCTCCGTCGTCGTCGAACGTGAGATCGCTCACCCGCCGCAAAAAATCTGGCGCGCGCTCACCCAGCCGCATCTGATGGCGGAGTGGCTGATGGCGAACGATTTCAGCCCCGTCGTAGGCCACCGTTTCAACCTGCGCGGCGAGTGGGGCGGGGTGCTGGATTGCGAGGTCCTTGTGGTCGAACCCGACAGGAAACTCGCCTACACATGGAATTTCGCGCATGACGACCCCGCCTACAACCTTGAGAGCGTGGTGACCTTCACGCTCACCCCGACGCCCGCCGGCACGCTTCTGCGCATGGAGCAGGCGGGTTTCCGCCCCGACCAGAAGCAGGCTTTTGGCGGTGCCAATGCCGGCTGGCGGGAATTCTTCGGCAAACTGGAGCAGGTGCTGGCGCGGATGGGCTGAAGGCGCCGGCAACGAACGGGAAATGGTCATGAACATTGTTTTGTGGGTCCTGCAAATCCTGCTGGCGGTGCACACCGCCATCGGCGCGGTGTGGAAGTTTTCCAACCCCGCGCAGACGATGCCGTCCCTGAGCGCGATTCCGCCGGGCGTCTGGCTGGGCATGAGCGTGGTGGAACTGCTGTGCAGCCTGGGTCTCGTCCTGCCCGCCTTCCACAGGCCGCTGGCCTATTTGGTGCCGGTCGCGGCACTCTTCGTGGCCGCGGAAATGCTGGTGTTTTGCGCCTTGCACATCGCTTCCGGTGACGGAACCTATGGTCCGCTTATCTATTGGGTGGTCGTAGCGGCCCTGTGCGCCTTCATTGCCTATGGCAGGCTGACGCTCAGGCCCCTTTGACGGAAATGCAAACCTGACGGAAACGCGAACGATGTGCCGGAGGTGACCGCCATGGCCGACAGGAAAACGCCGAAGACAGACCGCCCGAAGACCGCCCGAAAGACGGACGCCGGGCAGGACGATGCGAAGCCCGTACTGCTTTCCGGCGGCAATCCCCAGATCGCCAAGGGCTATGGCGATGAGCCGGTGCAGGCCTATATCGCCGCCATGCCGGGCTGGAAAAGCGAGATCGGGCGCCGCATCGACGCCGTGGTCGAGCGCGTCGTTCCGGGTGTCAGCAAGGCCGTGAAGTGGAACTCGCCACTCTACGGCGTCGAGGGGGAGGGGTGGTTCCTCAGTTTCCATTGCTTCACCAGATACGTCAAAGTCACCTTCTTCCGCGGCGCCTCGCTGGATCCGGTCCCGCCCGGCGCGTCCAAGCACAAAGACGTGCGCTACCTCGATATTTACGAGGACCAGTTCGACGAGGCCCGGTTTGCGGATTGGGTCGGGCAGGCGAGCCGGCTGCCCGGCGAAAGGATGTGACACGCGGTCCGGCCGATGAGACGAAACAGGGAGTTGCGAAATGACGAGGCGATTCAAGATCGGCGATCACGTGAGCTGGAATTCCGAGGCGGGCCGGGTGTCGGGAACCATCATCGCCGTCCACACCAGCGACTTCGATTACAAGGGCCACACGCATCACGCGACAGAAGACGATCCTCAATATGAGATCAAGAGCGACAAGACCGATCATGTCGCCGCGCATAAAGGCAGCACCCTCGACCATGCGAAATGATGGAAACGCGTAAGCTGCCTTCTTCCGCATGGGCAGGCGGGCCTACACCAAGGCACGGCCGAAGCATGATCGGCGGCGCTTGGGAAGAAACCATTCCTCCGACGAATATCGCTCAGAACTTCATGCGCAAGGAGGCCTCTATGCTGCGGCCGACGCCCGGTATCTCCTCCAGGGAGGACCGATATTCCTTGTTGAGGATGTTGTTGAAGGAAACGGCGTAACTGTATTTATCCTCATCGCCAAACGAACCGCCGAAGGCGAAGTTGAGCGTCGCCCAGCCGGGAAGGGAGTTGGTAACGAACCCGCTGACCCCTGGCGCCCGTCGTATCACCCAGTTCGTCTGTTCCACGCCGGTCGCCGCGCGCACGAAAAGGTCGGCCCATGTAGCATGATTGGCGACCTCGCCCTCCCAGCGTACGCCGAAGCGGCCGGAAAGCGCCGGCGTGTTGGTATTGTAGGTCGACATCGTGCCGAAGCTGCCGGTGAGTTCCATCTGCCGGCGCATCCAGGTAGCGGAAACGTAGGGTGTGAAGGCGGTGCCGGGCACGGCGTATTCGGCGGCCAGTTCGATGCCGTAAGAGGTTGCCGAATCCGCGTTGATATAGATTCTTTCATTATCCAGTGAACCGGCCGGGCATCCGGCACCGGCGGTGCAGGGAACGCTGGTGATGTAGTTGCGGGCCTTGGTGTAGAAGCCGGCCACGTCGAAGGTGAAGTCGCCGGCATTATAGCGCGCGCCGATCTCGACATTGCGCGAGGTCTCGGGGGCGAGGTTCGCGTTCGCATGGGTGGTTTCGCCGCTGCCGGCCGAGGTGTCGGTGAAAAGCTGAAGCAGCGTCGGCGTGATATAGCCTTCGGAATAGAGCGTGCGCAGTGTCGTGTTCTCGATCCCCGTGTAGGTCAGCCCGGCGGAGGTGACGAACCTGCCATCACTGCCGTTCGGACGGGTCGGCACGGCCACCGAATTCACCTCCGAATAATCATGCACGGTTCTCGAATAATAGTAGCGGGCGCCCGTGGTCAGCTTGAAATCGTCGGCGAAGGACCACTCGTTCTGGGCAAAGCCCGAAACCGTATGGATCGAGGCATCGTCGAAACCCCATGACGGTGTAACCATGGCAACGGGCGGCGGCGGCAGGTGGAGGGTCGTGGTCATCGTGCTCGTCTTCGCCACCTGCAGATTGTCCGTGAGATATTGCACGCCGAAGATCGTGTAGTGGTCGAGGTGGAGTTGCAGGTCCACCTGGGCCGTGCCGCCATAATTGATGATGCGGTCATCGGAAGTCGAGGCAACGCCCACCGATACACGGGGCGAGGGCTGCATGAGCACCTCGTTCCTGAACTCCCGGTCGACCGTCTGGTAATAGGCGTCGAGATGAACCTTGCGGACGACGTCATTGATATCGGTGCCGTCGTAATAGACTCCGACCTTGCGCAGATCGCGCTGCGGCAGGTCGATGTTGAAGTCCGTCACCGGGTACTCCAGCGTCGAGCGGTCGATCCAGCTCTCCGTCGACAGCCGGTGCTGCTCGGCCTTCAACGCAATGTAGTGGTTGCCTTCCTCGCCGAAGGTATATCCCAGATGCGCCGACAGGTTGTCATTGTTGAACGAGGTGTTATCGAGCCGGCCGGTCGAGGTATAGCGTCCCTCCGGCACCCGGCGGTCGCCATGGTCGTCGAGGCTTCCCGAGAAGCGGTAGTCGAAATTGTCGATCGTGCCGGAGACCGCCGCCCAGCCCTGCCAGCCGGCGGTGCCGGAATAATAGCTGCCGCCAAGCTCGGCCTGGATCGGCTTGTCGGCGCCACGCTTGGTGACGATGTTGATGACGCCGCCTATGGCCTTGGCACCGTGCAGCACGGAGGATGGGCCACGCACCACCTCGATGCGTTCGACATTCGAGGGATCGACCAGGATCGGGGTGCCGTAGGTCGAATGGTCGGTGATCTCCTGCCCGTCGACGAGGATGGTGACGCGGCGCGAGGATTCACCGCGGATCGACAGCCGCTTCATGCCGGGGGCGGAGGAATCCACCACCTGCACGCCGGGCACGTCGCGCAGCATCTCGGCGATGCTTTCAGGCGCTTTCTTCTCCATCTCCTCCTGGTCCACCACCGTCACGGAGGCTGGGTTGTCCTGCACCGAGGTCTCGGTACGGGTGCCGACCACGGTGATGGTGTCGAGCCAGGTCACACCGTCCTTTTCGAGGGCATGGGCATGGACGGTTCCGATGGCTGCGGAGGCCGACGAGATCAGCAGCGCCAGCGCCGCCGCCTTGAGGATTGCCTGGCCTGAGGGGCATCGCGCCTTGCGGCCGACAGGGATGGTCGTGTCGTTCATGGGTCCCAACTCTCCGGACTGGAAATTTCTGCCGTGGCGTGGCGTGTCATTCGCCATCGATGACGATCTTCTGCGTCGAGGTGGCACAGAACTGGCCGGCTTGCACAGTTGCGGCCTCGCAGGATTCCACCCTTTCCACCGTTGCCTTCGTGTCGTCGAATGAGATCAGGTAGGCTTGGCGGTCCGCCGGTTCCTCCATGCCGTGGACGAACGGCTCGAATTCGACCTCCGCCGCCCGGCAGACCATCTCCTCGATGGGATAGGCGCCTTTCTCCAGGATGCCTCGGACCACGGCGGCGCGCTGCTCGCACGCTTCCATCGTGTCGGTGTTGACGAAGGCGGCGGAAAGCTGGCCGTTGTCGACCAGCGTGAGGATGATCATCAGGAAGCCGAGCTTCATGTCATGTCCCTTTCGCGTTTCGAATTCGTCATCTGGCTAGGGGAAATGGCTCGATGGCGTTGACGGAATGTGCCTGGTCGGCATCGACGGCGGCGAAGGCGCGGCCTTGCGTCGCCGGGTCGCGCAGCGCGCGGGCGACGAGGTCGGCAACGTCCTCGCGGTGGATGAAGCCGTGCATCTGCGCATCCTCCGACAGGATGCCGCGGCCGGTGGCCGGCTCGGAGCGCAGGCCGCCCGGCCGGATGAAGGTGGCAAAGGGGAGGACGCGCCGCGCATGGTCCTCGGCCCGTGTCTTGGCGTCGACCGCCGCACCGAAGGCGGCAATGGCGCGCTCTGAACGGTAAGGCGCCATCCCGCCGCAACCGATCGAGGTGACGAGCACGAAGCGCCCGACACCGCGCGCCGCCGCGGTGTCGGCAATATTGATGTTGCCGTCCTCGTCGGCGAAGCGGCCGTCTTCATGGCGGCCGCCGACGGTGGAAACCACGTCGAAGCCGCCTGCGCCGGCCCCGCCTTCACCGGCAAGATCGAGCGTCGCCTCGATATCATCGCGCACGAAAGCGTCACCGCGGATGATGCCCACGCCCATCGCCTCCAGCGCGGCGGCGTCGGTACCCGGCCGCAACATGGCGATCACCGGCACGCGCGCCTGCCGCAGCAGCCGCGCGAGATGGAGGCCGACGCCGCGTCGAGCGCCGAAGATCACCGTGCAGGCAGCCATGTCAGGCGGCTTCCGCCTTCCGCGTCAGGCGCGCCTTGAGCTGCTCGAAGCGCTCGACCTGATCGGGCTTGAGCGCGCGGTTCTCGTCGCGGCCGACGAACACCTTGAACATCGAGCCACCTTCTTCGTTGAAGAACTGCACCGAGACCGATTCCTTGCCCATGAACGGCCGGCGCAGGAACAGGATCGCCTTGCAGTTGCCGGCGCGCAGATGGCCGCCGATGGGGCTGTCGCCGTGCAGATTGTAGAAGCCATGGCCGAGCTTGCCGGGCGGCACCGGGCCCTCGACCTCGAGGATAATGTCCTTGGTATGGGCAATGACGGTGACCGAGCCCCATGCGGACAGGTCCTCCATCACCTCGACGAACAGATCGCCGGGGACCCGCGCCCACATCTCCTGCGGCAGGCATTCCACCACCGTCTGCAGCGGCAGGTCGTGCTGGGCAGCGGTCGCCTCCAGCACCCCGCCGGGATTTTCGGCGAGTTCGCGGCGGATGGCATCGAGATCGGCGGTTGCGGCTTGCTTGCTCATGAAAGCTCTCTTTTCCTGTGCTGGTTGGAAGGAAGACCGGTGCGGGGAAGGGGGTCTCCGGGCCGCGGCGCGGCGCTGGCGCACAGCAGCGCGTCGAAGGCGAAGACCAGGTTGGAGTACCAGAAGCGGCCGGCGGTGGTGAGTGCCATGACATCGCCGTCAAGCTCGACCAGCCCCGCGTCGTGCCATTGCCGCAGCAGCGGCGCAAGCGCGCCCGCCACATCCGCGCCCGGCGCCAGCGGGGCGAGGGCGGCGATGTCGAGCAGCCCTTTCTCGATACCGGCGGTGACGGCGTTGCGCAGCGGCTGCAGCGTATCCGATACCCGCATGCCCTCGATCGGCTTGCGGCCGGCGCGCACGCCATCGGCATAGCTTTGCAGGTCGGGTGCCACGGCATAGCTGCAACCGCCCAGCAACCCGCCGCCGCCGGAGCCATAGGCGAGGCATTCCACCCCTTCCTTGATACGCAGGTTGTAGACGTTGCGCTCGCGCGCGGTGCGCCGCCAGTGGCTGTTGCTGATCTGCTGCCAGCCCCGTTCGGCAAGGAAATCGGACCCCATGCGGTACATGCCGCCAAGATCGGCCAGCGTCGGCGCGTCGGGAAATTTTCCGGCCGCGGCGGCGCGCTGCAAAGGGGTACCTGGAATGAGGTTGAGGCCGTAGAGATCGATCCCGTCGGGAGCAAGGTCGGCGGCTATAGCCAGGTCCTCGCGCCACACCGCCTCGCTCTGGCCCGGCAGGCCGAACAGAAGGTCGATGACGACGGCGGCACGGTCGCGATCACGCAGTGCCTCGAGGAAGGCGATGGCCTCCTGCTTGCCGGCGCGGCGACCTTGCCTGCGTCGCACGGCAGTGTCGAAGCTCTGCACGCCAATGGAGATGCGGTTGGCGCCAGCCTCCAGGCAGGCGTCGACCTTCTCGGCGTCGAAATGGATGATCCGGCCCTCGATGGTGATCTCGCAATCGGACGCCAGCGGCAGGCAGCGACGGATGGCGGCGATGAGGCGCGCCAGTTCCGAAGCCGACAAGGCGCTCGGCGTGCCGCCGCCGAGATAGACCGCCTCGACCGGCTGCGCCCCGACGGCGGGAGCGTCCGCCTCCCGCTCGATCTCGGCGATAACCAGATCGGTGTAGGCGGTCGCCGCCTGCGGCGTGTAGGCGTTGCGGTAGAAACCGCAGAACAGGCAATGGTTGGCGCAGAAAGGCACGTGGACATAGGCGAGGCGGGGGCCGGCGGGGCGGCTGTCGGCCAGAAGCCGCGCCCAGGCGGTTTCGACCTCCTCGGCAGCCAGCGGCCGCCGGCTGCGCCAAGGCATCACCGCCCGGCGCGCGGCGAACGCATCGCGCACGGGATCGCCGCCCATCCGGGCAAAATGCGGCACAAGCCCTTCCGCCGTCATTGCCTTCCCCTCAAAACCCCATCCGGCATGCCGCCGGCCCCTGCGCCAGACCCACTCGTGCCCCACTCCCGATCCGGTTGTCCCGGTCGCGGTGGCGGCGACCAATCAAGACGCTGGAACGGGTAGGGTCTTTGCGCTATGTCAAATAGTGGAGAGGAAAAGTCCACTTTGCAATCAAGAGCAATTCAGCGGGCACTTCGGCACCGGGTCCATCGATCCCATTCGGTCCCGGCATGCAGCCGCGGCAAAGCGTTGCAAGGTCGATCCGGTGACACTCCGATGCTTTGGAAGCACCGTGGTCGAGGTTGCTGCATCACAAGGCCCTTGACGCAATCAGCACGGAAGGCATGGTTTCGCAAGGGTGGTCCATGCCTCAACCCGATGGAGTGACGTCATGCAGTGGTCTTATCCGATCATCCGTGTCGGCGGCACCGAAATTCGCATCCACCTGACCTTCCTGCTGCTGCTTGCATGGATCGGTATCGTCTATTTCCAGCAGGGCGGCCCCTCGGCCGCGATCGAGGGTGTCGGTTTCATCGGCGCCGTGTTCGCCTGCGTCTTGCTGCATGAGTTCGGCCACGCCACCGCCGCGCGCCGCTATGGCATCCGTACCCCGAAGATCACGCTCCTGCCGATAGGCGGCGTGGCGGAACTGGAGCGTCTGCCGGAGAAACCGTCGGAAGAAATCTTCGTGGCGCTGGCCGGGCCGCTGGTCAATGTCGTCATTGCCTTATTCCTCGTCGTCGTGCTTGGAGCCGCCGTTGGGCCCGAGGCGCTGACCTCGATGGAGGATCCGCGGGTTGCCTTCATTGCACGCCTTGCCGCGGTCAATATATGGCTTGTCCTGTTCAACCTCATTCCGGCGTTTCCGATGGATGGCGGCCGCGTGCTGCGGGCCCTGCTCGCCACGCGATACAACCGTGTGCGCGCTACGCGGATCGCCGGAACGATCGGCCAGTTTGCCGCCTTCGCCTTCGGCTTCATCGGCCTGGTCGGGGGCAATGTGCTGCTCGTGTTCATCTCCATCTTCGTCTATCTCGCCGCCACTGCGGAGATGCAGGCCACCGGGCTGCAGGATGCGGCGCGCGCGGTCAGCGTCCGCGATGCCATGACCAGCCGGTTCGAAAGCCTGTTGACGACCGCGAGTCTCGATGAAGCGGCGCAGGCGCTGCTGCGCACGACGCAGCATGAGTTTCCGGTCGTCGATGGCGCCGGCAAGTTGCGCGGCATGCTGACGCGCGCCGGGCTGGTTGCCGGGCTACAGCAGCAGGGCAACCAGGCTTCCGTGATGGAAGCAGTGGTTGCGGATATCCCCGTCATCCGGGACGATGAAAAGCTCAGCACGGCGCTCGACCACCTGCAAGAGAGAACGACCCCTGCCGTCGGCGTCGTCGATGCCGAGGGGCAACTCGTCGGTTATGTCACCGTTGAGAATATCGGCGAACTCATGATGCTGCGCGATGCCGTCGCGCGCTGACGCGCCGACCGCTCGCACTCCCAAGGCGCCAGCATCTTGCCATATGGCAAAATCATCCCTATTTTATGCCGAAAGGAGATTTGCCATGTTGCAGGAAATCCCGCGCACGGAAGCCGTACCGAACACCCCGCAGATCACCGCCCGCGAGGCGGAGGCAATGGCGCGGGCGGTGATCCGGCTTTTCGAGAAGTGGCAACTGTCCGATACGGAGGCCCGCGAAATCCTCGGCGGGCTCGCCGCCCGCACCTATGCCCGGTGGAAGGCCGGCGAACCTGGGCGCATCGACCGCGATCTCGCCACCCGTCTTTCGCTGCTCATGGGCATTCACAAGGGGCTGCGCTATCTGTTTTCCGATCCGGAGCGGGGATATGCCTGGGTGAAGAAGCCGAACCGGGCCTTTGGCGAGCGCACCCCGGCCGAGATCATGGCGCAAGGGGACATTTTCTCGCTGGCGCGGGTGCGGTCCTGGCTCGATGCGGAGCGTGGCGGCTGGTGAGCGACGGCCTTTCGCCTGTACGGGTGCAATGGCCGAAGGCCTATCGCATCATCCGCTCCATCCACCCGCCCATCGATCTCTTCGAGGACATTGCCGATCCGCAGGACTGGGAGGCGCTCGTCTCGGCGGAATCGAAGACCAATCCGCGCATCTGGGGTCATATCGGCAGGCTCGACCTCGTGCCGCCGGAACGGCGCGTCAGCGGACCTGGCGCCAGCTACCTCATGGCCCCTTTCGTCCACATCAGCACCGACCGGCCCGGGCGCTTCACCGATGGCACCTACGGCGTCTACAGCGCCGGAGATGCGGAGGAGGTGGCCATTCGGGAAGTCGCCCATCATCATGGAAACGCCATGGCCAGCAGCGGCGAGGACGCGGGGTGGACTTCGCAGTTTCGCATGCTGGTCAACCGGCTCGATCTCGACCTGCACGATGCGAGGCCCCATGCCCGCTATCATGACCCGGATGACTACAAGGCTTCACAGGCCTTGGGGCAGAGCCTCAGGGCCGCGGGCGCCAACGGCATCGTCTATCGCAGCGTTCGCTGCGCGGACGGGGAATGCGCGGCGATCTTCTGGCCCGATCTCATGGATGTCCCGGTGCAAGCGGACCATTTCGATTTCCATTGGGATGGAAGGCGGGTCGACAAGGTCCGCAATTGCCGAACCAGCGCGATCTTCGCGCTGTAGCCATCCGCGCCGATCCCGGATCGAGGTCTACGGCGAGCCCATCGCGGCGCGCAGGTCCGCCAGACCGCGCAAACCGTCGCGACTGCCGGTTCCCGCCGCCGCCTCGAAGACTCGCCGTGCATCCTCGAACCTGCGCATCTTCAGATAGGCGTAGCCGCGCAGCACCATCAGGTCGATGCGTTCGGGCGCGAGTTGCGCACGCTGCTCGAGCGCGATCAAGGCTTCGGTGTAGCGGCCGCGCTCAAAAGCGCCGAGCGCCCGTTCCGCCAATATGGCGGTCTGCAATTCCGCCGCGCGCTGTCCATTTTGCGGCGCCCTGGCAGCGGCCACGGCCGCGTCGTCGACGAGGCCGGATCGCAAATAGGCAAGGCTCTGGCCATAGGACGCATCGCGACGCACCCGCTCGGCCGGAGCCCGCAGGGCAATTTCGAACGCCTGCGCGGCTTCCAGCGGCCGGTTGGCATCCATGAGACACCAGCCCCGCTCGAGAGCGGCCTGCGGCGACAAGGTTTCGGGATGGATATGGGCCGGGCAGTTTCGCCTTCCGGATGCCACCGTGCGCGGCGTTGAACGAGGCATCGCCTTACGAGGGAGGGGCGCTGCCGAGGTTTCGGAAGCGACGGGACGGGGCGCAGCAGACGGAGTGTCCACACCTGGCGCTGGCGCCGCTTCGATTGCCCCCATGCCCACCTGCCGGATACGGTCGGAGCGGCCTGCCCACCTGCGCTTGATCTCGGCGAGGCCAGCCGCATCCCCGAGCAGGTGCCGCGTCAGCGCCAGTCCGTAAGCGGAAGGCTCGTCGTCCGGGTTCCAGCGCAACGCCGTTTCGAACCATTGCCGCGCCGTCTGGTGCTGTTCCCAGGCCCTGGCGTACCAGCCGAGCTGGCGGGCCGCGGGAACGTCGCGCGCGGCTGCGACTTCCGCCACGATCCGCTGCAGCACTTCGCCCGACAGCTTCACGCGGGGCTCGACACCCAGAAGGTTGGCCACCGTCGCAAGATAGGTGGCGCGTGTCTCGTCGGTCTCGCCGCGCCAGCGGTAGAGGGTCGCTTCGGCCTCGGCATAGGCATGGCGGGCGGAAAGGGCCAGTGCCAGACCCTGCGCCGTATCGGCGGTGTCCTCGCGCTCGCGGGCCATGGAGAACCATTCCTCGGCCTGCCGGAAGCGCTCGCGCCCGATATCGTACCAGCCGAGCAGCCGCGCGTCGGACGCGGAGCCTTTTTCGCGCGCCAGCTTCTCGACACGGGCAAGCTGGTCTTCGGCAACGGTGATCGCGGCATCGCTGCCGCCGCGCGCCACCGCGTTGCGCGCGAGATCGTCGCGCACGGATGCGAATTCGCCCGTGCCCGCTTCTTCGGTGCCCGTTTCACCGGGACGCTCAAGGGCCAGCAGTTCGTTCACCAGCGGCGGCGACAGCAGCCTGGCGGCATTCTGCATCGTCGCAAGCCGCTCCTGCGGGTTGTCGCAATTGGAAAGAATGTAGCGATAGGTGTCCTGCGCCCGCGCTTCGCGATCGGTCCGGACGAATGCCTCGGCGACACGCCACAAAACGTCGACCTCGCTGCATGTCAAAAGCTGCGGGTTGCCGGAAGCGACGTTGATGACAGTACCGTACTGGCCGATCTGCGACGCATTGAGCAGCCTCTCGCGCGCCTCGGCAAGAGCCAGACGGTCGAGAAGATCGGCGGGCGGCTGCCAGTTCGGCTCGTCGGTCTGCCGCCTTGCAATGGCCTGCCGCGCCTCGGCCAGCTTTCCTTCGGAATAGAGGCGCCAGATCGCCTCCAGCCGCTCGTCGATATTGGCGGGCGCCGCCAGCGGATCGGCGGGCGGTGTCCAGTTCGGGTAAAGCGCCCGCAGCCGCGCAATCTCCCGCTCGAGCCTTTGCTTGTCTCCTTGCTGGGCGAAATAACGCAGAGCGGATTCATCCACCTGTGGTGGCGCGGCGGGTGCTGGAGGATCCTGTCTCCGGCCCTGCCTGAGCGAGCAGCGGCGCTGCGCGGTTTCCAGGCGACGGCACCTGCACCGCCGGGGCGGGGGCGGCGCGCGCGCCCTTGCCGTCATCGGAAGCGGGAAGGACGTCGCCCATCCATCGGTTCTGGAACTGCGCGCCGCCGGCGGCTGCCAGCAAAGCGAGCAGGCCGCCTGTGCCGGCCGCGATCACCCATGCGCGGATCACAGGCATTCGGGCCGTTCCTTTCGGGCAAATGAAAGCGACAGCAGATGCAGTGTTGAGGGGTAGTAGTTGGTCGGCGTGAAGCGCGTGAGGTCGTCCGCAAGCGGCTGCCTGTCCAGTATGCAGGAGGCCAGCGCCGGGATGATGCGATAGCCGGGGTCCGTCAGTTCCTCGATGACCCTGCCTGCGTCCAGATCGACGCGGGCGACACCTCCGCTCGGTCCCGTCATTCCGTCCCGCATCCGCTTCAGCAGTTCCATGTCCGGATCATGCGCACGCATGAGATAAAGGGGGATTCGCAACGCATTATAGCCGAATTCGGCCGGAAAGCCTTCGGCCGGCACCGGCTTTGCCGCCATCGACAGCCAGTCCGGCGGCAAGCGCCTGTCGCCGAATCCGGCGCTGGCGATCTTCCTTCCGCTGCGCGCAACGGCCTGCCAGTCGGTTTCCGGGGCAAGGGTTTCGAGAACCGGAAACGCCTCGAACACCCAGTAGGACGGGTTGACGACCGGGCCGTCGGGACGTTCGCCGGCGGCGAAGCCGGCCACGCCCGGGCGCAGCAGCATCTCGCCATGATGCTCGAACACCGATGTGCGGGCGAGCGCTTGCGCGATCTGCCGCGCGCTTTCGCCAAAGCCGTCCTCGCTCCAGAGCGCGTCCGCCTGTGCCAGGGCATAGGCGATGAGGATGTCGCCGTCGGACGCGTTGTTCGCATCCATGATATGGGGTGTCGTGGCAGGGTCCCATTTCCAGGCGGCAAGTCCGTCGTCGCGCAGCATCAGTTCCCTTTGCGTGAACGACCAGATGCGCTCGAAACCTGGACGGTCCCCGGAAAGGACGGCAAGCAGCAGGCCGTAACCCTGTCCCTCGCTGTGCGAAATGCCGCCGTTGCCGTCGTCGACCACACGGCCGTCCTCGGCCACGAAACGCTCCTGATAGGTGGTCCATTCCTCGGGCAGGATCTGGGGCCGGGCAGTGTTCGGCATCAGGCCGGCAACGAGCAGGGCGAGGGCAAGCACATGGAAGGTCATCGCCGCCTCCCCAGACGCGACAGCAGCGCGGAAGTGACGATGCCCAGCGCCACACAGGCCACGACCAGCAGCAGCGAATAGGAAAGGATGTTCGCCGACAGCCAGTTGGCGGTGATGAGGCGGATATTGGAAAAGGAGCGTGGCTGCGTTTCGATCAGCGACAGCGAGGAAGCGGGCAGTGCATTCACGGTTTTCAGGTCGCCGTCCAGCGTCGTTATGCGGCCGGACAGCCGGTTCCACAGGGGCAGCCGGGCAAGCGCCCCGACTCCCTGCTTCAACATGTCGTTGTCCGGGGCCGTGACCACGGTCCATGTGCCGGTGCCGGCCGGATTCGATCCCTGTGCCAGCAGGAGCGTTGCCGGACGCGAGGGCGTAAAGTCGGTTTCCGCTGCCGGGGTGAAGCGCAGCATGTCACGCGAGAGATCGAAGGTATCGGCAAACCATTCCTGCACCGCGTGGGACCAGCCCCGCTCCTGCATCTGCCGGCGCCATTCCTCGGCGTCGGCCTGATCGGTGCCTGCGCCCGCCGGTACGCGCCCGTGCGAGGTCGCCCATGAGGTGCGGCTTTCGTCGGAGACGCCCACCTGGGCCAGAACGCCTCCCGGTATTCCGGTGATCCCGCCGATGAAGACGGCGTCGTGTGTTCGGGCGGCGTCCACCGAACTCGTGAAGGCGACCGGAATGGAACGGCCCGCGCTCAGGGCCATGCGGGCGAACAGGTCCGCCGCGGCGGAAAGGCTGTCCGCATCGCCGCGTTCCATGAACACGGGCACCGCCTCCCGCCCGGGGCCGTAAGGGTAGCCGGTGCCGCCCATCGCCGCGAGGTCGGGCCGCTGCGCGATGCGGCCGAAATCGGGAACCACGAAACGCGACGTGCCGAAGATGGCGAAGCGCGGGCTGTCTTGCGCCGTGGCGCCCGGCAGACAGGCCGCATCCCGTTCGGTCAGGAGATTGGCCTCGATCACCACATCGTTGAGGCCCGGCTTGAAATGGCGCATGGTCAGCTTGATGGGCAGCCGGTTGAGGACCATGCCGTGTTGCGAGGTGAGCGGCACGGAAGCGGCGATGGTGCCGTTCACATAGACGTTGATCTGGCTGCCCGGCAGCACCGCATCCGAATAGCCCGCATCGAGCAGGATGCGCGCCTCGCCATATGCGTCGGCGTAAAAGTCGGCGGGGATGGCGAACTGGAAGCCGGTCGAATAGCGCCGGCCGGAAAACTGTTCGGACCGGATGCCGAGATCGGTGAAGGAGAGATCGCGCCGGCCGTAGATCATCGGTGCATTCGGCGTGCGCCAGGCTTCCGTGATGAGCGCGTCGCGCGCGCCGCCGGCGGGCCGGTCTACGGCTCCCAAGATACGGTCGATCGCACCCAACCAGTCCTCGCGGTTGCGCCCGCTGATCACCAGTGTCGGCGCATCGTTGCCGTCGCGCTGGGCATGGAACGCCGCAACCGGCCCGTTGGCGGCCCCGGCCGGCAAGGCCCATCCCTGTTCGGCCAGTTCCTGGTTTGAACCCAGTAGAACCCTGAGCGCCAGCGCATCCTGGGAAGACGAGGCATCGGCCCCGACGCTGAACCTGATGTCCGGCAGGGCCGCATAAAGCGCGATTGCCTGGGCAAGGCGTATGAAGTCTGCGCCGATGTCGCCCTGCGTCATGGCGGGCGCGACGATGCTTACATGGGCGCGGCCCTGGGTATCGGCGGCAAGGGCGCGCAGGTCGTCGACGGCGGCCGGCTTACCCGCGGCCGGATCGGCGAAGGACAGGAAAGTGGCGGCGGAATCGATCTCGGTCCACAGTTCATAGGTGGAGGCGATCGTGCAATCGGTGCGATGGCGCTGGCGGACCCGCACCGTGATTTCGTTGCGGCCGGCGCGCAGCAGGGCGGCGGGCAGGTCCGCGGCGATTTCCGACAGGCCGCCGGCGGAGCTGATCGGCGTATCCATGACGGCCACATCGTTGAGCAGCACCTGCAGCCGGGAGCTTTCCGGTGCGACCACGATGGCGTTCCGGTAGCCGAGATGGAGCCGCGCCGGCCCGGTGGCCTGTACCGGCGTGAGGTGCAGGCTCCAGCTCCTTGCGGCAACCTCGCCGGGAAGCGTGAGATTGCCGCCCGGCAGCAGGAGCCGGCGAACATCGCTTGCCGGCCGTGCCCGTTCCAGGGGGAGAGGTGCCGGCGCTTCCGGCTCCGTGGCCGGCTGCCGTGGAGCCGGATCTTCAGGGGCGGGCCGTTCCGGCGTCATGTCGAACGGCGCGGGCTGCGCCTGCAGGGCGCCCACAGCCGACAGCAGGACGAACAGCGATGCCGCCGCGAGCCTCATGTCCTTGCCCCGCCGGCGACGGGTCGCCGCTCCTCGGATGCACGCACGCCGCGCAGCAGATAGACGAGGCCGCGCCAGGTCTGGTAAAGCGCCAGCCGCAGGAACCAGAGCGTGCCGATCACCACGCCGGGGTTGCGCCGCCGCGACTTCTGGAACTGGGTCCACTGATCGGCATTGGCGAAGATCAGATCGGCCACAAGGCGATGATGGTCGGGGAGCGAGCGCACATATTGGCACCCGACCGCCAAGGTGTCTCCTTCTTTCTCGCTGTTGCGGATCACCACCGGCAGGGCGGCGGGGTCACCGCCCGACAGCGGCGTGAACCGGATGTTCGCCTGGCCCTCGGCAACCGCGCCCTGCGCGTTCTTGCCATGGATGCGCACGCGCGCGCCGTTGACCGAAACGTCCTCGATCATGGCCGGCAGCCAGAGACCCTCGCGGCCGAACTCGCAGCGGCGGTTGACCTTGACGCGGCGCGTTGCGGCCCGCTCGCGCCGCTCCGACACCACGCCCAGCGCACAGCCGGCCATGATCAGGTTGAGCAGGTTCCAGCCGCCGACGACCAGCGTGACATCGGCCTTCCACGGCTCGGCATAGACGCGCCATGCGGTGACGCCGACCCCGACCAGCAGCAAGGCGAAGATCAGGAAGAACGGCCGGCTGAGTTCCGAAAGCCGGCTGGTGGAGATGGATTCGTCCTTGGCCGTGACCTTGAAGGTCGGCTTGCGCGGATTGAGCATGACCGAGATCACCGCCGGCAGGAGATGCACCGACTGGATGTATTCGTACAGCTCCGAAATCCACGGCCAGCGGAACCTGCCGTAGAGATAGTTCTGCATCATCAGGTTCACGACCATGTAGCTGAGCGTGTAGGCGAGAAACTCCCCGCCCGAAGCGGTGAAGATCTGCAGGTCGAAGAACAGGTAGAAAAGCGGCGCGAGCAGGAAGATGGTGCGCGGGAAAGGAAACAGCCAGAACAGCGTCGAGGACATGTAGCACAGACGCTGCGGCAGGCTGAGCCCGCGCTTCAGCGGGGGGAAGCGGAAACGCAGGATCTGCATCATGCCCTGCGCCCAGCGGCTGCGCTGGCCGATGAAGCTGGCGAAGGTGGCGGGCTGGAGTCCGGCGATCAGCGGCTTGTCGACATAGACGCTGTTCCAGCCGCGCGAATGCAGCTCGACCGCCGTCTCGCAATCCTCGGTGATCGAGACGCCGGCGAAGCCGTCCGTCTCCTCCAGTGCCTCCCGCCGCAGAACCGCGGCCGAGCCGCAGAAGAAGGAGGCATTCCATTTGTCGAGACCGCGCTGGATGATGCCGTAGAACATCTCGTTCTCCGACGGCATCTTCTCGAAGGTTCTGAGGTTCCGCTCCAGCGGATCGGGATTGAGGAAGAAGTGCGGTGTCTGGACAAGGAAAAGCCGGGGGTCTTCGTTGAAATAGCCGACCGTTTCCCGCAGGAAGCTGCGTGCTGGCGCATGATCGGCATCGAAAACGGCAATGAGATCGCCGCTGGAATGGGCGAGCCCGTTGTTGAGGTTGCCGGCCTTGGCGTGCTCGTTGCGCTCGCGCGTCAGGTAGTGCGCGCCGAGATCGGCGCAGAGCTGCTGCAACTCGAGGTGCCGCTCCTGCGCGGCCTGCGCTGTGGCCACGTCATCCGCATTGCGCTTCTGGACGGTGCCGCCGTCGTCGAGCAGCCATACCGTCAGGCGATCCGGCGGATAATCCATCGCCTTTGCTGCCGCCACCGTATCGGCAAGCAGGACGGCAGGCTCGTTGTAGCTGGGGATGAAGACGTCGACGCTGGGCAGCTCTGCCTCGGCCACCTCGATGGCGGGGCGCGAGGGCAACGGCCTGGCGACGATGAACAGGCTGAGCGCCAGCATGAAGACGCTGTACATCTCGGCCAGGTAGAGCAGCAGGCCCGGAATGAAGTTTTCGAGCTGGCTGACAGGCGGGATGGTGCTGGTCGTGCGCCAGTAGACATAGCGCAGCACGATCGCCGTTCCCAGCGAGAGTGCCACCAGCCGCCACGTGCCTTCCGGACGGAACATCTTCATGGCGATCATCACCGCAAGCACGATGGTGCCCGCGATGAGGTGCGCCTGGAGATTGATGGGCATCGAGACGATGAAGATCACGCAGGCTGCCGCGAGGGCCCACATAATTCCCAGGACAAGCTTTCCCATCATCCAGCTCTCATGACCGGGATGCCCAGACGTGCAGTCTCCTTTTCGGGCCGGAACGCCTCTCCTCCACTCAACACGCAAGATGCGCCGGGGTTCACAATTTTCCCCACAGGTGAGGGCCTGGCCGCTTTCATAGCTAACGGGTGGTTAAGAAAAGACCTTGTCGTGGCTTCAGGATCGCGCAACGCCGTCTCCCCCTATTCGGCCGGTGGTGCCGGTACGGTGATATCTTCTCCGGCTGCGGCGGCCGGTGGCGGAGGAACGGTGGGCGCCCCGGCGGGCGGGGCAGGCAGGGTCTGGAGCACGGGCGCGGCGACAGGGGTGGGGCTCCGGCGAACCGGTGCGGGTGCAGGCTCCGGATCATCGCTTGCCTGAGGCACGGGGGGCCCGGCCGAATGGATCGGCTGGCCCGTCCTGCCGAGGCGGGGATCGGCCGGGGAGGGCGGGCCGTAGGGGTTCCATCCCGAGCCGGCAAAGGAGGCGTTGATGGTGTAGCCGTGCATGATGGCGAGGAGCGCCTGTTCCGTGGCGCCGGCCCGGCAAACACGCAGGCGGATCTGGATCGTACCCCTGCTGCCAAGCGGCGCATTGGCCTGCGAGGCGGCTATCCGCTGCCAAGCATAGAGGCAAAGATCGGATTTGCCGTGACGGCCGGTCGCATAGCCGAAGGGGCCATAGGCATTCTGCGCATACAAGGCCGAGCGCCGCATGGCGACGCCGGGCAGCAGGCCGCGCATCTCCCGCCCGATCGCCGCCCCCGACAGATGCCTGTCGACGAGTGCCGTGGTGCCGCCTGAGCCGACGGGGCCGAAGGCCTGTATGCGCAGGAGGTTCTGCCCGGGCACGGCGGTTTCGGCCGCCAGCACGACATCTTGCTGGATAGCGTTGGAGTACCGGCGTTCGATGACCCCGACGACTGCCGGCCCGCCCGGCGGCGGCAGCACGAGCGCCTGCTGCGCCGGAAGGCTCTCGGTCAGCGAAGAACGCTCGAGCCGGTTCGGCTGGGCGCAGGCCGCGACGACGACGGCCAGAACGGACAAGGCCACGCCACGCAGACAGGACGTATAGGTAACATACGGCAGGGGTTCCGCTCTGGTCTTCACCATGCATCGAATCAGTTTGGCCCCTTGGATGCGATGGTAGCCACCGCATCCGGGGGAACAAGAGATAATTGGGTGTCGGCGACGGCTTCTCGGGTTCGCCAACCCGCCTGGACGAAGCGGGATTTCTCCGCTGCGCCTTCCGATGCGGTGGCCAGGTCGCTGGGGACAGGGTCTCTGTGCCATTCAGGCACAATAAATATCCTGGCCAAAACAGCGCGCATCGACGCTGTCGACCATCGGAAAAGCAAGCTCCCCACAACAACTTAGCCTGGACTTTTCCCCCTTGCCAAGCACCCAAACATGGCCAATTGATTGGCCACCTACGAAATGGGAAGAAAGGAAGGGAAAATGCCGAAAGGATTTAACGGCTTTCTTGCGACCCTCTTTGCAAGTGCAATCCTCGTGGTTGCGAGCCCGGCTTTTGCTGAAGCGGTGCTTCATCGCGGCAATGCCGGCGAACCCCAGACGCTCGATCAGGCGCATACTTCCATCAACATCGAGGAGTTCATCCTGAAGGACCTCTATGAGGGCCTGACGATCTATGACGCCGCCGGCAAAATCGTTCCCGGCGCCGCCGAAAGCTGGACCGTTTCCGACGACGGCACGGTCTACACCTTCAAGCTGCGCGAGGACGCGAAGTGGTCGGACGGCTCCCCGGTGACGGCCGAAGACTTCGTCTTCTCCTTCACCCGTATCGAGGACCCCAAGACGGCGGCCGGCTACGCCAACATCCTCTACCCGATCAAGAACGCGGAAAAGGTCAACAAGGGCGAACTCAGTCTGGACCAGCTCGGTCTCAAGGCGGTCGACGCCAAGACGCTGGAAGTGACCCTGGAGCGCCCGACGCCCTTCTTCCTCGAATTGCTCGCGCACCAGACGGCACTGCCGGTTTCCAAGGCGAGCGTCGAGAAGAACGGCGCCGACTTCGTCAAGCCCGGCATGATGGTCTCCAACGGTGCGTTCAAGCTGGTCAGCCACGTACCGAACGACAACCTCGTGGTGGAGAAGAACACGGAGTACTGGGACGCCGCCAACGTCAAGCTCGACAAGGTGATCTTCTACCCGATCGACGACCAGGCCGCCTCCGTGCGTCGTTTCGAGGCGAAGGAAATGGACCTCGTCTACAACTTCTCGGCCGACCAGATCGACCGGCTGAAGCAGAGCTATAGCGATCAGGTCCACGTCTCGCCCACGCTGGCGACCTATTACTATGCCTTCGACACCCGGCAGGAGCCTTATAGCGACGTGCGCGTGCGCCGGGCGCTCTCCATGGCGGTCGACCGCGATTTCCTGGCCAAGGAAATCTACTCGGGCTCGCAGATCCCGGCCTATTCCATGGTGCCTCCAGGCATGGAAGGCTACGAACCGGCCTATGCCGATTTCGGTGCGCTCTCGCAGCTCGACCGCGAGGACAAGGCGATCGAACTGATGAAGGAAGCCGGCTACGGCGAGGGCGGCAAGCCGCTCAAGATCGAGATCCGCTACAACACCAACCCGAACCACGAGCGCGTGGCGACGGCGGTGGCCGACATGTGGAAGAACACCTTCGGCGCGGACGTCTCTCTGGTGAATCTCGACGTGTCCTCGCACTACGCCTACCTTCAGGAAGGCGGTGCGTTCAACGTGGCCCGCGCCGGCTGGGTGGCCGACTATGCGGACCCGGAGAACTTCCTGGCGCTGAGCGTCAGCTCCAACAAGACCTTCAACTACGGCAAGTTCGACAACGCCGAATACGACGCCCTGATGAAGAAGTCGTACGAGGAACGGGACCCGGCGGCACGCGCCAAGGTTCTGCATGAGGCGGAAGCGCTGCTCATGCAGGAACAGCCGATCGCGCCGCTGCTGACCCAGGCCGACCTGTGGCTGGTTTCCAGCAAGGTGCAGGGCTGGCAGGACAACGCAGCCAACCAGCACTTGAGCCGCTTCCTCAGCGTTTCGGAATGATCAGCTGCAGATGCGCGGCCGCCTGAGGCCGCGCACCGCACCGCTGGGGAGACCCGGTCATGCTTGCCTTCGTTCTGAGGCGCCTCGCAAGCGCCGTGCCGACGCTGTTCATCGTCGTCACGATCTCGTTCTTCCTCATGCGCTTCGCGCCGGGCGGACCGTTCAATCTCGAACGGCCGCTGCCGCCCGCCACGATGGAAAACCTGATGCGGGCCTATCAGCTCGATCAGCCTTTGTGGCGGCAGTATCTCACCTATATCGGCAATGCCGTCACCGGCGATTTCGGCCCGAGCTACGTCTACAAGGACAACACCGTCGCCGAGCTCATCGGCAAGGGTCTTCCCTATTCGATCGAACTCGGCTTCTACGCGCTGCTTCTGGCGCTTGTCGGCGGCGTCATCGTCGGCACGATCGCGGCGCTGCGCCAGAACAGCATGCTCGATTTTGCCGTCATGTCGGTGGCGACCATCGGCGTCACGGTGCCGAACTTCGTTGTCGGCCCGGTTCTGACGCTGATCTTCGCCATCATGCTGTCCTGGCTGCCGGCCGGCGGCTGGGGCGACGGGTCGCTGCGCTTCCTCATCCTGCCGATGATCGCGCTCGCCTTGCCGCAGCTCGCCGTTTTCGCGCGCCTCACCCGCGGCTCGATGATCGAGGCGTTGCGCACCGACCATATCCGCACCGCGCGGGCCTATGGGTTGCCGGCGAAATCGGTGGTCGTGGTGCACGCCATGCGTGGCGCCATGCTGCCGGTCGTTTCCTATCTCGCACCCTGCGCGGCGGCACTGCTCACCGGTTCGGCGGTCATCGAGACGATCTTCACCATTCCCGGCGTCGGCCGCTATTTCGTGCTCGGCGCGATCAACCGCGACTATACGCTGGTCATGGGCACGGTCGTCCTGATCGCCATCTTCGTCATCGTCTTCAACCTGGCTGTCGACATCCTCTACGGCCTGCTCGATCCGAGGGTGCGCGATGACTGACACCACCGTTTCTTCCGCTCCCGAGGGCGAGGTGAAGGGACGCAGCCTCTTCCAGCTCGCCGTCCTGCGCTTCCGCCGCAACCGCCCCGCCATGGCCGGCAGCGTCATGCTGGTGCTGATCGCGTGCTTCTCCTTCCTCGGCCCATTCGTCATCAGCCACAGCTACGATCAGGTCTTCTCCTCCTATGTGACGGTCCCGCCGAGCCTCGAGCCGCGGCCGGGCGCCGATGCGCTGGAGGCGGCGATGAAGGGCGTGGCGACGCGGGCGCGCGTCGAGCTTCAATCCTTCTCCGTCGAAGACGAGACCTTCACGGCCGTCGTCACGGCAGAGGACCCCATCGATCCGCGCACGACGCGCTACTTCGACCGCGCCAACGAGTTCGACAGGACCGAGGTCGTCACAAGCGAGGACGAGGGCCGCAAGCTCACCCTTACCGGCATCGTCGACCGGGAATATTTCCTGTTCGGCACGGATACCAACGGGCGCGACCTCATGGCCCGCGTCATGCTTGGCGGGCAGATCTCCATTGCCGTCGGGCTTCTCGCCAGCCTCGTCTCGCTCGGCATCGGCGTCGTCTACGGCGCGATCTCGGGTTACATGGGCGGGCGCGTCGACAATGTGATGATGCGCTTCGTCGAAATCCTCTATTCGCTGCCCTTCGTCTTCCTCGTCGTGGTGCTCGTCGTCTTCTTCGGGCGCAGCTTCGTCTTGATCTTCATCGTCATCGGGGCGGTGGAGTGGCTGGATATGGCCCGCATCGTGCGCGGCCAGACGCTGTCGCTGAAACGGCGGGAGTTCATTGGCGCGGCGGAAGCACTGGGCCTCACCGACTGGCAGATCATCCGCCGCCACGTCATCCCCAACACGATCGGTCCGGTCGTCATCTTCGTCACGGTCATCGTGCCGAAGGTGATCCTGCTCGAAAGCTTCCTTTCCTTCCTCGGCCTCGGCGTGCAGGCACCCTTGACGAGCTGGGGATCGCTGATCGCGGAAGGCGCCAACAACATGCAGTCGGCGCCGTGGCTGCTGATCTTCCCCGCCATCTTCTTCGTCGTCACGCTGTTCTCGCTGAACTTCGTCGGCGACGGCCTGCGCGACGCGTTCGACCCGAAGGATCGCTGACATGGCGGACATGCGAAAGACCATGGAACCGATCCTCACCGTGCGCGACCTCAAGGTCTCGTTCACGACGCCGGACGGCGACGTCGACGCGGTGAAGGGCATCGACCTCGATGTCCGCTCCGGCGAGACGCTGGCTGTCGTCGGCGAGTCCGGTTCCGGCAAGAGCCAGACCATGATGGGCATCATGGGCCTGCTTGCCGCCAACGGCACCGTCTCGGGTTCGGCGAAATATCGCGGGCGGGAGATGATCGGGCTTTCCCCGAAGGCGCTCAACGAGATCCGTGGCGCCAGGATCACCATGATCTTCCAGGAGCCGATGACCTCGCTCGATCCGCTCTACCCCGTCGGCAGGCAGATCGCCGAGGTGATCACGCACCATCGCGGCGGCACCCGCAAGGCTGCGCGTCCGCGCGTGCTGGAGCTTTTGAAGCTGGTCGGCATTCCCGACCCGGAGCGCCGCATCAACAGTTATCCGCACGAAATGTCCGGCGGCCAACGTCAGCGCGTGATGATCGCCATGGCATTGGCCAACGAGCCGGACATCCTGATCGCCGACGAACCGACGACGGCGCTCGACGTGACCATCCAGGCACAGATCCTCAAGCTGCTGCGGGACCTGCAGAAGCGTTTCGACATGGCGATCGTGCTGATCACGCACGATCTCGGCATCGTCCGGCATTTTGCCGAGCGTGTCATGGTCATGCGGCGCGGTGAAGTGGTGGAACAGGGTGCGGCCGCCGACATCTTCGACAATCCGAAGGCCGACTATACCCGCATGCTGATCGAGGCCGAGCCTTCGGGGCGCAAACAGCCACCACCCGACGGCGCGCCGATCATTTTCGAGGGCCGCAACGTCATCGTCGACTACAAGATCGATGCCGGCATGTTCAGGAAGCGGGCCTTGCTGTTTCGCGCCGTCGACGATGTCAGCATCAGCCTGCGCGAGGGACAGACCATCGGCGTGGTGGGAGAATCCGGTTCCGGCAAGTCGACGCTGGGCCGGGCGCTGCTGCGGCTCGTTCCCAGCACCGGCAGCTACCGTTTCGGCAAGACCGACATTTCCCATCTGGACCGGGCCGGCATGCGGCCATTGCGGCGCAGCATGCAACTCGTCTTCCAGGATTCCTACGGTTCGCTTTCGCCGCGCCAGACGGTGGGCGAGATCATCACCGAGGGCCTGTATGTCCACGAACCGCAGCTTTCGCGCGCCGCCCGCGACAAGCGGGCGATCGAGGCGCTGAAGGAGGTGGGGCTCGATCCGGCGGCACGCAACCGCTATCCGCACGAGTTCTCAGGCGGCCAGCGGCAGCGCATCGCGATTGCCCGTGCGCTGATCCTCAAGCCACGGGCCGTGGTGTTGGACGAGCCGACCTCGGCGCTCGACCGCTCCGTGCAGGGCCAGGTGATCGAGCTTCTGCGTGACCTCCAGGCCCGCCACGGGCTCTCCTACATCTTCATCAGTCACGACCTGTCGGTGGTGCGCGCCATGTCCGACTATGTCGTGGTGATGAAGGACGGCAAGATCGTCGAGGAGGGGCCGGCAGACGCGATTTTCAGCGCCCCCCGACAGGATTACACCAGGACACTGATCGGCGCCGCCTACAACCTCGCACTACAGGGCTGAGGCCAGACGCCTGATCGTCCGTTCGTTCGGCCTCTAGCCTCTGGCCTCTGGCCACCTCTATGCACCGTGGCCGACGATGGCCTTGAGTTCGAGGAAGTCGTGGATCGCCCAGTCGGCATATTCACGGCCGTTGCCCGACTGCTTGTAGCCGCCGAAGGGAGCGAAGGTGTCCCAGTCGGGATAGTTCAGGCTGACCTGTCCGGCCCGCAGCCGTGCCGCGACGGCGCGCGCATGCGCGAGGTCCTGCGACTGGACATAGGCGGCCAGGCCATACACCGTGTCGTTGGCGATGCGCACCGCGTCGTCGTCATCCTCGTAGGAGATGACGGAAAGCACCGGGCCGAATATCTCCTCGCGCTCGATGGTCATGCCGGGCCTTACATGGCCGAAGACGGTGGGCCGGGCATAATAGCCGCGATTGAGGTGGCCCGGCCGGCCGGTGCCACCGGTCACCAGTGTCGCGCCCTCACTGATGCCGGCCTCGATCAGCCGCTGCACCTTGTCGAATTGCTGCTGGCTGACGAGCGGCCCCAGTTGCGTTTCTTCCGAACGCGGATCGCCGACGACGAAAGCCTCGGCAGCCTTCTTGGCGATGGCCAGCGCCTCGTCGTGCCGCTCGACCGGCACCAGCATGCGTGTCGGTGCATCGCAGGACTGCCCCGTATTGCCCATGCATCCCTCGACACCCTTGATGATCGCGGTCTCGAAGTCCGCGTCCCGCAAGATGATGTTGGGCGACTTGCCGCCGAGTTCCTGCGCCACGCGTTTGACCGTGTCAGCGGCAGTCTTGGCCACGATGATGCCGGCGCGCGTCGAACCGGTGAACGACACCATGTCGACGTCGGGATGCCCCGCCATCACCTGTCCGACATCGGGACCGGTGCCGTTGATCATGTTGTACACGCCCTTCGGCACGCCTGCGGCTTCCATGATCTCCGAAAAGACGATGCCGCTGACCGGCGCGATCTCGCTGGGCTTCAGCACCACCGTGCAGCCGGCCGCGATCGCCGGCGCGACCTTGCACACGATCTGGTTGAGCGGCCAGTTCCATGGCGTGATGAGGGCGCAGACGCCGATCGGCTCCCGCACGATCAGGGTCTCGCCACGCATTTCGGAGAAGGCAAAATCCTCCAGCCCCTTGATCGTCGCTTCCAGATGCGCCTGTCCGGCCCAGGCCTGCGCCTCGCGCGCCCAGGTGATCGGCGCCCCCATCTCGTGGCTGACCGCCTGGGCTATGTCCTCGTAGCGCTCATTGTAGATTTCGAGGATGCGGCGCAACAGGGCGAGGCGCTCTTGCTGGCTCGTCGCGGCGAAAGCGGGAAACGCGGCCTTTGCCGCCGCCACGGCCCGGTCCACATCCGCGCCGGAGCCGACGGAGATGCGGGTGAATGGCTCTTCCGTGGACGGATCGATGACATCCAGCGTGGCGGGCTTGACGGGCTCCACCCAGGCGCCGTCGATGAAGAACTGGAGGTGATGCGTGGTCATGGCGCTTATCTCTCTTCTTCTGCGAGCGGCCTTTCCGCTGGCGCCCTCGGGCTCATATCGGCGTTGAAGGTCTCCATGGAAGGCATGGGCAGGATGGGACGGCTGTCGAGCTTATGCAAGCAGGCCTCGTAGTCGGCCAGTATGCCGGCCCGTGCCTCGGGCGTGATGTAGGGAATATGCCAGCCGATGAAGGGCTTGATCACATCGTAGCCTACGTAGCCCAGCGTGCCCTGGACCAGCGGCTTGAGCAGGTGCTCGATGGGGCCGTGGATCGCGCCTTCGCCGAACATGTGCTCGCGTCCGCCAAGGGTGAGCCCGACAAAGGCGCGCTTGCCCACCATGCCGCCCTTGTCGTAGATGCGCCGCCCGCCATAGCAGAGGCCCGACACCAGCACGCGGTCGATCCACCCCTTCAGGATCGCCGGGGTCGAAAACCAGTAGATGGGGAAGTTGAGGATCAGCAGGTCGGCCGCCATCAGCTTGTCCAGTTCGGCGCGAATGTCGGCGGCAATGGTGCGTTCGGCAACGTTGTGGCGCTGCTCCAGCGCATAGGTGAGATAATCGCCATTGGCGCGGGAGCCGAAATCCGCCGCGCTGGCAACCGGGTTCCAGCCCATCGCATAGAGGTCGGAATGAACGACGTCATGGCCCAGCGCACGCATCGTCTCGACCGACGAGCGCGCCATGGACGCAACGAAGGAATTGGCTTCCGGCGTCGCACTGACAACGAATACCTTCATGCGGGCGGCCTCTCCTATCTTCCCTTCCAGACCGGATCCCGCTTCTCGACGGCGGCGCGCGGCCCCTCCAGCGCATCCTCGCTTGCGATCAGCTTGCCGAACAGGGGGAACCGGCCGGCGCGCATGGCGGCATAGGCTTCCTCGAGGCTCATATGCTGCGCCAGCCGCGTGGTCTCCTTGGCCGCCGCGACCGAAAGCGGCGCCGAGCGCAGGATGCGGCCCGCCAGGGCGCGCGCCGCCTCCATCAGCCCGGCCTGCGGCACGACTTCGTTGACCAGGCCCCAGCGCAGGCAGTCCTGCGCGTCGAAGCGGCGGCCGCCATATAGCACTTCATTGGCGATGACCTTGGGCAGGATCTTCGGCAGCACGAAGGAGCCGATGTCGGGCAGGACGCCGAGCGAGGTCTCGGGCAGCCAGAACTGGGCATGGTCGGCAGCGACGATGAAATCGGCGCAGAGCAGGATTTCGAAGCCAGCCCCGATGGCGTAGCCGTTAACGGCGCAGATAACCGGCTTGTGAAGCTCCGGAAGCTCCGAGAAACCGTAAATGCCGCCCTGGCCGTAATCAGCGATATAGCCGTCGCCGCCCTCGGCGGACGCTTCCTTGAGGTCCCATCCGGCCGAGAAGAACTTCTCGCCGCCGCCGGTGAAGATCGCCACCCGCAAATTGGGATCGTCGCGGAAGGCCGCGAACGCATCGCCGAGCTTGCGGCTCGTCGGCTGGTCGATCGCATTGGCCTTCGGCCGGTCGAGCGTTATCTCGGCGATCTGCCCGTTGCGGACAAGCCTGACCTCATCTGACATTCCGGTCCTTCCTGCGGATCGATATCCGCTTCGTCCAATATCCGATCCTGCGCCCTCAAGGCGTGAGAATTTCGACAAGCGCGGGTCTGCCAGCGGCGCGCGCCGCCTGCAGGGCCGCCGTCAGGGGCGCCAGATCGAGGCCGCCCGGCACCAGGGCATCCTGGCTGGTGGCGTCGGTCAGGCGGATACGCTGGGCCGGAATGCCATAGGCGGCCGCGATCCCGGTGAAATCGGGCGCGGACGGCCGCACGCCGACAGGCTCGATGTCGCGCGCCAGCATATAGTCCTCGATTTCCTGATAGCCGTTGTTGTTCCACACGACGAAGATGACGGGCGCGTTCTCGTCGGCAGCCGACCCCAGCGTGCCGAGGCAGAACTGGAAACCGCCATCGCCGACGATGCAGACGACGGGCGCGGTGCCGAGCGCGATGCCCGCACCGAGCGCTGCCGGCGGACCGTAGCCAAGCGATCCGTAACCCGTCGCGGCATTGAACCATGTGCGCGGCGCGGCCGCCTCCCAGTAGAGGTTGCCCGCATAGGCGAGCTGCGTGGAATCGCCGACGATGGTGCAGCCCGGCAGCGTGTCGCGGATGGCACCGAGCACTTCGATCAGCGCCCGCATCTTGTCCGACAGGCCTTCGAGAGCCCCTTTGCGCGCGGCGGCGGCGCGCCCCTGCGCCGGTGGCTGCCGCGAGGCGGCGGCGGCGCCGCGCAATGCGGAGGCCAGTGCATTTGCGGCAACCCCGGCATCCGCGACGATCGATACCGTGGCGGGGAAGCTCGTCGCCTCCGCATGCGGGTCGATATCGATGCGGATGAGATTGTCCGGCCGCACGAAGCCGCCGTCCTCATAGGCGTCGTAGTCGGTCGGTCCGAACTGTGTGCCGATGGCGATGGCGAGGTCGCAATCGCGCATCAACGTCCGCACCGCTTCAAGGCTGGGGCTTGCCGGCACGACCAGCGGATGGCCGGCAAGCAGGCCCCTGCCGTTGGTGGTGGTGACGACCGGCGCGTCGAGAAGCTCCGCCAGATCTCGGATCGCCCCGTCGGCCCACACGGCACCGCCGCCGGCAAGGATGAGCGGGCTGCGCGCCGCTCGGCAGAGGCCGGCTGCGGCTTCGATTGCCTGTGCGGAAGGCTCCGCAGGCGGCGAAGGCTGGTGCGGAAGCGTCCCCAACGGCAGCGCAGCCTCCATCAGGTCGGTGGGGATCTCGATATGCACCGGCCCCGGCCGTCCGGCACGCATCGCCGCAAAGGCGCGTGAAACGACGGCCGGCAGATCCTGCGGACGTTCCAGCCGCTCCGACGACAGGGCGATCGTGCGGATCATGGCCGACTGGTCCGGAAGTTGGTGAAGATGGCCGCGATAGTGGCCATGCGTGTCGAGTGCGTTGATGCCGGAGATGACCAGCATCGGGATCGAGTCCGCGCGCGCCTGCCCCATGGCGGTGATCGCGTTGGTGAGGCCCGGACCGGTGATGAGCAGGCAGACCCCCGGCTTGCCCGACGCGCGGGCGTAGCCGTCCGCCATGAAGCCGGCGTCCAGCTCGTGGCGGGGCGTCACATGGCGGATTTTCGAACCGGCCAGCCCCCTGTAAAGCTCGGCCGTATGGACGCCCGGAATGCCGAACACCGTGTCGACGTCATGCGCCTCCAGCAGCCGGATCAGCTCCAGTCCGACGGTATGTTTCGCGCTCATGATGCCATCCGTTCGGATCGCGTGTTGATGCCACGGGCGAAGGAGGCGATGCGATCACACGCCTCGGCAAGCTGCTCGTCAGGTACGGTCAGGCTGAGCCGGACGAGATATTTCGCGGCTTCCCCAAAGGAGCTGCCAGGCATGACCGAGACATGACGTTCCTGAAGAAGGCGTGAGGCGAAGCCAAGGCCGTCCAGCCCGGTTCCGCTGACGTCCAGCAACACGAACATGCCGGCTTCGGGCGGCAGCGCGCGCAATCCGCCCACGCCGTCCAACCGCTCGACAATCAGTCCGGCCCGGGCGGCATATTGCTCGCGCATCAAGGCAGCGGTCGGAAGCTCATGGGTCAGCGCATAGGCCGTCATGTCGGAAATGAAAGGCTGGCTGCCGAACAGCATCGATTCCGAAAGCGGCAGAAGGCGCCGGCAGAATTCCTCCGGGCCGACGGCCCAGCCGCTGCGGAAGCCCGGCGCGGCATGCGACTTCGATATCGAGGAGACGACGATGGTGCGGTCAGCCAGCCCCTCGATGTCGAAAGGAGAGGCAAAATCCGCGCCGAAGGTCAGTTCCTCATAGACTTCGTCGCTGACGAGCCACAGATCGTGCCTGCGGCAGACTTCGCCGATCGCCTCGATCTCGGCGCGCGAGAGCACCGCGCCGCTTGGATTGTGCGGGCTGTTGAGGAGCAAGACGCGGCAACCGGGCACAATGGCGGCTTCAAGGTCTTGCGGCCGCAGATGGAAGCCATTGGCTACGCTCAACGGAACTGGAACGAGCTCGGCACCCGGACCGCGCACCAGACCTTCATAAGTGGCGTAGTAGGGGTCCGGCATCAGCACCTTGTCGCCCTTTTCGACAAGACCCATCATGACGGCGAAGAGCGCGGTCTGGGTGCCGGGGAAGCACAGGATGTTCCGCTCCGTGACCTCGCGGCCGCTGCGGCGCGTATATTTGCGCGCCAGCGCGGCAAGCAGGGTCGGCTCGCCCCGACCATTGGAATAGCGCGTGCGTCCGGCCCGCATGGCGGCGCTGCAGGCATCGAGCAGACGGTCGTCCGGGGAGACGTCCGGCTCGCCGATCGTCAGTTCGATCAGCGGTTTTCCCAGCGCCCGCATTTCGCGGCCGCGCAGGTGGATTTCCCATTTCTCCGATCCGAGATCGGCCAGACGGTCCGTGATGGATGCGTAATGCATGTCAGTTTTCTCCGTCTTCACGAGGCGCCGGAAGCTTGATTGCCAGCAGGCTTTCGGCCGACCTGAAGCCGATCTCGATCTGCAGGCTTTCGTTGATTTCCTCGGCGCTCAGGCAACCTTCGAGCCACAACCCGTCTATGAGCGCATTGAAGGCAATGCCGAGCCGTTCCCGTTCGGGCCCGCCCAAGGCACGACCTTCGGCCACTATGGCATCGGCAATCAGCGTTTCGGTCGCCCGGCGATAGGCGAGATATCCGTCGCGATGCTCGCGCGCCAGATCGGGATTGTGATGAACCTGGCTGATGAACGTCGCCCATAGGGACAGCATGCGCGGATCGGCAACCGGACCGCCGAGGCTGGCGACGATGAAGCGGCCGAGCCTGTCATGCGGGGTGCCTTCCTCCGATTCCAGGACGGCGAGAGCCGGTCCCGTCATCATCTCGATCGTGCGGCGGTAGGCGGCGACGATCAGATTGTCCTTGGAAGCGAAATGGTGGCGGATGAGACCGTTGCTGACGCCGGCGCGGGCCGCCACGGCACGCACGGTGGTGCCCTGAATGCCGAGGTCGGCGATGCAGTCGAGCGTGGCCTCGACCATGTCGGTGCGCCGGTCGAAATCGGGGGCGCGCCTGAACGAACCCGTCATCGCCTCCTCCCCAGTTTGTCGACATCAATTCCGCTTTCGATCCCTGTCATTATGCACTTGCATAACAACTATTCAACTGTATAGTTTGAAGTGAACAACAAGGCGGAGCCGCCGCTGGCGAAATAGGATTCGACAGTCGGCGGGAATGACGGAAAGATACCGCCACGGGAATTGAGGGGCCGAGCTATCCGGACGAATATCCGGGCTTGAGGAGGCAGTCACCCGATGAGCCAAGGCGATCAGGCGATTTCAGTCGTCGACCTGCACAAGCGGTTTGGACAGCTTGAAGTCCTGAAGGGCATTTCGCTCAACGCCAGGGAAGGGGATGTCATCGCCATCATCGGCGGCAGCGGCTCGGGCAAGTCGACTTTTCTGCGCTGCATCAACATGCTGGAGCTGCCGACCTCCGGAAGCGTGGCGATCCATGGCGAGACGATCGCCATGAAGAGCGACGGACAGGGCGGTCAGATGCCCGCCGACCGCCGCCAGGTCGAGCGCATGCGCACGCGCCTCGGCATGGTCTTCCAGAGCTTCAATCTGTGGCAGCACATGACAGTGCTGGAAAACGTCATCGAGGCGCCGGTGCATGTCCTCGGCGTGCCGAAGGACCAGGCCATCGCAACGGCCGAGACGCTGCTGCGACGCGTCGGCCTTTATGAGAAGCGGGACGTCTATCCGGCCTTCATGTCGGGCGGCCAGCAGCAGCGGGCGGCGATCGCCCGCGCGCTCGCCATCCAGCCGCTGGTGATGCTCTTCGACGAGCCGACCTCGGCGCTCGATCCGGAACTTGTCGGCGAAGTGCTCTCGGTCATCGGCGACCTCGCCAAGGAGCGGCGCACCATGATCCTGGTCACGCATGAGATGAAGTTCGCGCGCAATGTGGCGAGCCACATCGTTTTCCTGCATGGCGGCAGGATCGAGGAGCAGGGGCCGCCGGAAGCGGTGTTCGATGCACCCAGATCCGAGCGGCTCAAGAAGTTCATTAGCTCGGTCCACTAAGGTCATGAATTTAAATCAAAAGAAGAAAGGGAGCACTATGAGGAGATTGTCAGTCAGCCTGTTGGCCACCGTGGCGATGATCGTCGCCAGCGCCGCCGTCGCCAACGCCCAGCAGGTCAAGGTCGGCGTCGCGGCCGAGCCTTATCCGCCCTTCACGTCTCCGGATGCATCCGGCAACTGGCAGGGATGGGAGATCGATTTCATGAACGCCATCTGCGCCGAAGCCAAGCTGGATTGCGTGGTCACGCCGGTCGCGTGGGACGGCATCATTCCCGCCCTGACCACGAACAAGATCGACATGATCGTCGGTTCGATGTCCATCACGCCGGAGCGCCTCAAGACCATCGACTTCTCCGACAAATACTACAATACGCTGCCGCTCATCATCGGCTCCAAGGATATGGAGTTCGACTCCACGCCGGAGAGCCTCGCCGACAAGGTACTGGGCGTTCAGGTTGCGACCATCCACCAGGCCTATGCGATGAAGCATTTCGCGCCGAACGGCACCACGGTGAAAGAATACCAGACCCAGGATGAGGCCAACAATGACCTTGTCTCCGGGCGCATTGACGCCGTGCAGGCCGACGCGCTCGCACTCAAGGAGTTCCTCGACACCGAGGTGGGCAAGGCCTGCTGCAGCGACAAGGGAAATGTCGCGCCGGATGTCGACGTCCTCGGGCCGGGCATCGGGGTGGGCTTGCGCAAGGGCGACACGGAACTGAAGGACAAGATCAACGCCGCCATCAAGGCCATTCGCGCCGATGGCACATATCAGGAGTTCTCGAAGAAGTATTTCGACTTCGACATCTATGGCGATTGATGGAGCATCGGCGCGGCCATAGCTGTTGGCCGCGCCCTTTGCTGGCGCAGCTTCCATGGATGCACCCCTGATCAACTGGGCTTTGCTCGCGCTCGACCCGCCAGGTTGGGGCGGCGTGCTTCTGCGCGGTTTCTGGAACACGTTGCAGATCGCGGTGGGCGGCTATTCGCTGGGCCTGCTGATCGGCATGTTCGGCGCGCTCGGCAAGCTCTATGGCGGACCGGTCACGCGCGACCTGCTGGAGGTCTACACCACCGTGGTGCGGGCGGTGCCCGAACTGGTGCTGATCCTCATCCTGTATTATGCGGGAACCGACCTGCTCAATCAGCTTCTTCTCACGCTCGGTTACGGCCGGGTGGACATCAGCGGCCTTGCCGCGGGCATCTTCGTCATCGGGGTCGTCCAGGGCGCCTATTCGACGGAGGTGCTGCGCGGCGCGATCAAGTCGATCGCGCCCGGCCAGCTGGAGGCCGGCCGCGCCTTCGGCATGTCGCCCCGCAAGATCCTGACCCGCATCACGATTCCCGCCATGCTTCCCTTCGCCATTCCCGGGCTGGCCAACCTGTGGCTGATCGCCACGAAGGACACCGCGCTTCTGGCGGTCGTCGGCTTCAGCGAGCTGACGCTGGTGACGCGGCAGGCCGCCGGCGCCACCAAGCATTATCTGCTGTTCTTCATGGCCGCCGGGGCGATCTATCTGACCCTTACCCTGGTCTCGAACGTCCTTATCGGCTTCGTCGAGCGCCGCTCCCGGCGCGGTTTCGCCAGGATGACCTGAATGGCGCACCCGGCTTCGACCATGATCGACCGCGCAGCGCGCACCAGCCTGTGGCTGAAACCGCATCGCATCGCGCTCATCGCAATCGCCGTCGCGCTGGTGGCAAGCGCGATCGTCTTCGGGCGCTGGGACTGGCTTCCCAATTATCTGCCGCGGCTCGGACACGGCGTCGTCGTGACGCTCGCCATGCTGTTCGGTTCGGCGGCGCTCGGCTTCCTGTTCGCGGTGCCGCTGGGGCTGGCGCAGGTGACGGGCCCGTTCTGGCTGAAGTGGCCGGCGGCGGCGTTCTGCACCGTCATCCGGGGCACGCCGCTCCTGCTCCAGCTATGGCTTCTCTATTACGGGCTCGGCTCGCTGTTCCCCTCGATCCCCGGAATCCGCAGCTCCTTCCTGTGGCCGTACCTGCGCGAGGCCTGGCCGTACGGGCTGGCGGCGCTCACCATCTCGTTCGCCGCCTATGAGGGCGAAGTCATGCGCGGCGCCTTCGCCGGCGTGCCGTCCGGCGAGTTGCAGGCAGGCCGCGCCTTCGGCATGTCGCCTTTCAAGGTGTTTCGTCGCATCTGGCTGCCGCGCGCCGTCCATCGCGCCTTGCCGACGCTGAACGGCGAGACGGTGCTGCAGCTCAAGTCGACGCCGCTGGTCGCGACGATCACGGTGGTCGATCTCTACGGCGTCATCTCGCGCGTGCGCCAGGAAACCTTTCTCACCTATGAGCCGCTGCTGCTTCTGGCGGCCATCTACATGCTGCTCACGGCCGTGCTTGTGATCCTTTTCCGCCATTTCGAGAACCGCATACCGACACGAGGCGTTTGATTTGACCACCGTCCAGCCGACCATCCTCAACAGCCTGCCGGAGCTGGTCGCCGTGCGCCATGATCTGCATGCGCATCCCGAACTCGGACTGGAGGAAGTGCGAACCTCGAATCTGGTGGCACGGCAGCTAGAGGCGATGGGCTACAGGGTCACGCGCGGGCTGGCGCGGACCGGCATCGTGGCGACGCTGAGCAACGGGACCGGCCGCCGGTCGATCGGCATCCGCGCCGACATGGATGCCTTGCCGATCGCCGAAGAAACCGGACTTGCCTATGCCAGCAGGATGCCCGGCCTGATGCATGCCTGCGGCCATGACGGCCACACCACCATGCTGCTGGGCGCCGCGAAAGCGCTTGCAGAGCGCCGGAACTTCAACGGCACCATTCATCTCATATTCCAGCCGGCCGAGGAAAATGTCGGCGGCGCCAGGATCATGGTCGAGGAGGGGCTGTTCGAGCGCTTCCCCTGCGATGCGGTGTTTGCGCTGCACAACGAGCCGAACCTGCCTTTCGGCCAGTTCGCCTTTCGGGAAGGGCCGATCATGGCCGCCGTCGACGAGGCCTTTATCAAGGTCCGCGGTTCGGGTGGCCATGGAGCGGAGCCGCAGGCGACCGCGGACCCGATCGTGGCGGGCGCATCGATCGTCATGGCGCTGCAATCGATCGTCTCGCGCAACATCCACCCACTCGATCCGGCGGTCGTCACCGTGGCGGCCTTTCATGGCGGGGCCGCCAGCAACGTCATTCCCTCGACCGCCGACATCACCGTCGGCATCCGCTCCTTCGACCCCAGGGTGCGCGACGAACTGGAGCGCCGCATCGGCCTCATCGCCGCGCGGCAGGCGCAGAGCTACGACATGACGGCGACGGTGGACTATCGGCGCAGCTACGATCCGACGATCAACCACAAGGCCGAGACGGACTTCGCACGCAGCCTCGCCCGGCGCTTCGCCGGGCCTGAAAAGGTGGTCGACCTGGAGCGGCCCTTCATGGGCAGCGAGGACTTCGGCTATATGCTCAAGGAGCGGCCGGGAACCTATTTCTTCCTCGGCGGCGCACGGGCGGGAAACAGCCACCCGCTTCACCATCCGGCCTATGATTTCAACGACGACCTGATCCCCATCGGCGCGGCCTTCTGGACCGAGCTTGCCGAAACCTATCTGAAGAGCGAATGATGCCTGCTGTCTACGAATTCAATTCCGCCATCGTCCGTAAGCCCGGCTCCTCGGTCGTTCAAGGGCTGCGGGCCGACGATCGCGGCAACCCGACCTACGAAGGCGTGCTTGCCGAGCACGATGCCTATGTGGAGGCCCTGCACTCCGCCGGTGTCGAGGTCACGGTTCTGCCGGCGCTGGAGGCCTATCCGGATGCGATCTTCGTCGAGGACCCGGCGCTGGTCTTTCCCGAGGGCGCGCTCCTGCTGCGGCCGGGCGCGGAAACGCGTGCCGGCGAAACCGCCGAGGTCGAGCCGATACTGCGCTCCATGTTCGCCACGGTGATCGACCGGCCGGCGCAAGGATTTGCCGAAGGCGGAGACGTGCTGACGACGCCGGATGCGGTGATGATCGGGCTTTCCGCTCGCACCGACAGGGCCGGCGCCGAAGCGCTCGTGGCGGGGCTCAACAGGCTTGGCCGGCGCGGCAGGATCGTCGAGACGCCGAAAGGCGTCCTGCATTTCAAGACCGATTGTTCGCTGCTCGACGAGGAAACCGTCCTTGCCACCCACCGCCTTGCCGGGTCGGGCTTCTTCACGGGGCTGCGCGAGATCGTCGTTCCCGAAGGCGAGGAGCCGGCGGCCAATGCGCTGCGCGTCAACGGGGTCGTCTTCGTCGGTTCCGATTATCCCCGGACCATCGACCTGCTCGACGCCAGGGGCTACAAGGTCGTTCCCCTGAAGACGAGCGAGATCGGCAAGATCGACGCCGGCCTTTCCTGCATGTCGCTGCGCTGGTGGCAGTGAGGACCCTGGAGACAGTCCCACCCTCAAAGCCGGTCGGCGCGGCAGCATTGCCTTCTTCCTGCTTCAGATGACCTTGCCGGGGTTGAGGATGCCGTTCGGATCGAGAGCCGTCTTCATCCGTCGCATCAGCTCGATCTCGGCAGCGCTGCGCGAATAGCCAAGATAGGGCCGCTTGAGCGTGCCGATCCCGTGCTCGGCCGAAATGGAGCCGCCACGCTGCCTCACCAGTTCGTAGGTGATGCGGCTGACCTCGGCGGCAGCTTGGTCGGTGCATGTCGGCACCGAGACGGCGACATGCAGATTGCCGTCGGCCAGATGACCGTAAAAGGAGATGTGGGCGTCGGGGAAGCGCCGTGCGAGACGCTGGCCGCAGGTTTCGGCGAAATCGCCCAGCCGGCCGATCGCCATGCTGACATCGAGGTTGATCAGCCCGGGAAGCAGGCGGTCCATCTGATGGCCCTCGCGTACTGCCCAAAAACTGTCCCGCTCCTTTTGCGACTGCGCGATGAGGGCGTCTCCGATCAGTTCTTCCTCCAGCGCATCGGCAAGGAACGCCTCGAACCGATGGGCGTCCTCTTCCGCTCCCTGCTGTTCGAGGAGGACGGTGAGGGAAGGGCGGTCAACGAAGTGGCGGATGCGTTCCGCCTCCTCGTTGAAACGGACATAGCTCTCCCACATCACCTCGAAGGCGGACAAGCCCGGCAGCGCAGCCTGCGCCCGCTTGAGCAGTTCGACGACATGGCCATAGCTGCGCAGCGCACAAAGCGCGGTATGGCACGCCGCGGGGGCAGGGCGAAGCCGCAGCACGGCGCGCGTCACCACGCCCAGCGTGCCTTCCGAACCGATGAAAAGCTGGCGCAGGTCGTAGCCGGTGTTGTTCTTAACGGCCTTGTTGAGGGAGGTAATCACGGTGCCGTCGGCCAGCACCACTTCCAGGCCCAGCACATTCTCGCGCGTCTGGCCATGGCGCAGCACACGGATGCCGCCGGCATTGGTGGCGACGATCCCGCCGATCTGGCACGATCCGCGCGCGCCGAGGTCGATCGGCAGCAGGAAACCGGCCGCCGCCGCGACCGACTGGGCGGATTCCAGAACGGTGCCGGCACCCACCGTCATCGTGCCCGACGCCTCGTCGATCTCTTCCACGCCTGCAAACCGCTCCAGCGACAGCGCGATGTCGTCTGCGCGCGGATTGGCGCCGCCCGCCAGCCCCGTCAGGCCACCCTGCGGCACCACGGACTGGCCGGCCGCGTTGCAGATGCGCAAGGCGGCGGCAACCGCCTCCACCGTGTCCGGCCGCAGGACGGCCCTCGGCAGGCATGAGCCGGTGAGACTGGCGTCGGAGCGGTAGCGCGCGCCGACCGCATCGCCCGACAGCAAGGCGCGAGGGCCGAGCGCGTCGCGCAGCGCAGCGATCACGGCATCGCCACCGCCTGTCAAGTCAGGCCTTCTCGCGCCGCAGCGCCTGCGCCATGCAGTGGATGCCGCCGCCGGTCTTGGAGATCTCGTCCGTGTCGACCGCCATCACGTCGAAGCCGCGCGCCTTCAACTGGGCGATCAACGTCTTGCTGGAGGTCGGTGCGATCACGCGGTCCCTGCCCAAGGACATGAAGTTGCAGCCGAGCGCCATCGTATCCTGGAACGGAACGTCGATGATCTCATGGCCCTTGCCCTTCAGCCAGTCGACGATGCCCGGTTCGGTGCAGGCAAGGCATACGGCCGTGAGCTTCTCGGCAATCGGTACCACCATCAGGTCGATATGGACATAATATTCATCGATGAAGGCGAGGCGGGTTTCCCAGCCCTCCTTCTCGAACCACTCCTGCACCTGGCGCGCGCCTTCCTCCTGCGTGCGGGCGCCGCCGCAGCCGATCAGCACGCACCCTTCCTCGATGACGTTGAAATCGCCGCCCTCGAAAGTGCCGGCGGTCACCATGTCGTAGATCGGGATGCCCAGCTTCTCGTAGGTGCGGATCGCGGCAAAGTTCTCGCCGCGCCGCCACCAGTTGGCCATGGCGGTGATGATGGCGCCATAGGGCGTCATGACGCTGGAGTCGCGCGCATAGACCTGCATCGGCAGTTCCGGTGTCGGTTCATGCCAGTGCACGCGCACGCCGAAATGCTCATAGGCGGCGACAAGGTCCTTGTGCTGCGCCTGCGCCGTCTGGATGTTGCAGGGGGCCTCGCGCAAATGCTTGCGCGACAGCGAACTGGTGGCCAGGTGCCGCAGATAGGCGGGCGATCCGAGCAGGACGTCGGTCAGCACGTCGGTTTCATTGGTGAAGCCCCATTTCTCCAGCGGCGGCGTGCCGCCCTGCGGATTGCGGCGCTGGAGCGTGAAAGCCTCGTTGGGCGCATGCACGTTCATGGCTGTCTCCTCTTCAGTTCGAAGCTGTAGGTATCCACCAGTCGCGACCTCGCACGGTCTCGACATATTCGGGCCAGCGGAAATGAATGGGCGGATCGTAGTCGCACAGCGGCGCGATCCACTCCGAGCCGCCGATGCCGCCGCCGGTACGGCGCACGAACTCGTCCATTGCCGCCTCGCGTGTCGCATCGTCTTCCAGCAGACGCAGCGCCGACAGCGCCAGTGTCTTTGCGGCGCATAAAACCGTCGGATCGATGGTTTCGGGAATGCCGCCGAGCGCGTTCATCGCCCAGGCCGAAGGCAATGTGCCTTCCACGTGCCGCAGGGCCGGACGCGCCACATAGAAACGTGCCGTCGGCGCATGCCAGCACATATCGGTGTAGTCGTCGGAAGTGGAATGCGTTTGCGAAGGCGGCAGATCACGGCGCAGGATCGCCTCCGCTTCCTGCGGTGTGATCAACCGCCCGCATTCGGGCAGGAAGGGTACGTCGCTGGTGCGGCCGACATCGTTGGTCTGGATCTCGCGGGCGATGGCTATGGCGCGTTCATCCCAGCGCGGCGGGCCGACCTGCGACAGAGCCTCGAAGACGGTGTTGGCCATGACGTGGTTGGCAAGGCCCGGCCGCGACTTGCAGACCCAGTGGCGCTCGAACCTGCAACCGGTCATGGCTGCGGCCGCCGCGGCGTTGCGGTCCAGCATGGCCATCGCCTGCTCGGCCATGGCAATGGTCGGCACGCGAAGCATGTACTGGATCTCGGCAATTCCGGCCGGCAGATTGTCGGCAGTCGCCTGCCCGGCGGTCAGGATCGCCTCGGAGAGCGACCAGCCGCCCTGATGCGGCAGCATCGAATCCCTGAGCGCCTTGGACGACATGTACATGGTCATCAGCGCATCGTTCGCGCCGGGCGCGCGGACGGCCGAGTGGGATTGCGGGATGGGCGTGCCGCCCGCCCCGGCTTGCAGCCAGCGCTGCGGCTCGTCGCAGACGAAGCGGTAGATCATCGACCAGGCGGCGCCGCAATGCGTATCCCAGCGTGCCGTGTTGCACAGCGGCAGCATGTAGAAGGGATGGAAGGACAGCATCGCCGCAAGGCTATCATAGTAGCCCTTGGCGGCATGGATGGGCTTCGATCCGCGCACCTTCTCGGCCGGTTCTCCGGTGAAGCGCAGCGTGCCGCCGATGCCGTGCCGCTCCATGGCCGCCTTGGTGGCCAGAAGGCCGCCCAGGCCGGCCATCCCCAGCGCGGAATGGGGATCGGTGTGGCCGCCGGCATGTTCCGACAGCCCTGGGCGCGGCCGTTTCACGGTGGCCGCGTCCTGGCAGTTGCCGGGCACCGCGTCATATTCCGCATACATGCCGATGGTCGGTCCGGAGCCGTTGGACCAGTGGGCGCAGAAGGCGGTGGGCATGCCGCCCGAGCCTTCCTCCACCGAGAACCCCTCGGCTTTCAGCCGCTCGACATACCAGGCGCTGGATCGATACTCGCGCCAGGCCGTCTCGCCAAAATCGAAGATCGTCCTCGTCCAGACCGACAGGTTCCGGCGATTGGCCTCCACATGGTCGAGCGCTGTCTGCTGGGCTGAGCTGATCACGGCATATCCCTCCGCTTCAGAAAAGCAGTGAACGCCGTCGTCAAAAAGTGATATGTTTTTCCTGTTTTTACAAATTCCATTCACCTGAGGCGTATGTGCGAATTCCTTCGACCCAGGCTCTGAGGGCTCTCGACAGCTTTGCCCGCCATGGCAGCGTGTGGCGGGCGGCCGATGAGCTGAACCTGACGCGCAGTGCGGTCAGCCACCAATTGCGCCTGCTCGAACGCGATCTGGGCTTCGATCTTCTGGAGCGCGTCGGCAAGCGGGTGGCGCTGACGCCGCGTGGCCGCCACTACGCCAACGACGTGCGCAAGGCGCTCACGGTGCTGGGCGATGCCACGGGCCGCCACGCCGGCAAGGGTGTGGGCGGAACGTTCACGGTAAGCTGCACACCGGGTTTCGCCTCGCTTTGGCTCTGCACGCATATCGGCGATTTCCAGAGGACCTATCCGGACGTATCCTTGCGCATCGTCACGCCGCGACGGCTGGACGAGGTGAGCAATCCGGAAGTGGACCTGTTCATCGCCTTCGGTGACGGAAACTGGCCGAACCGCGCGGTCGAGCTGTTGTGCGAGGTCGAGTTCGCGCCGCTGTGCAGCCCGGCGCTCGTCAATCGGATGGGGGGGTTCTCCAGACCGGTCGACCTGTTGCGCGCAACGCTCCTGCATCTGGGTGATACGGAGGACTGGTCGCGCTGGCTGGCGATGCACAAGATCGAGAACCCTAATCCGGATGCGGGAATTATCTTCTCCGATATGAACCTGGTCATGTCGGCGGCGATAGCCGGGCAGGGCATAGCGCTGGGTGACGAACTGACCGGCCGCAGGGCCCTGATCGACGGCCGGCTGGCCCGACCGTTCGACCGGTCCATCAAGTCGCCGCGCTCCTATTTCCTGGTGCATGAGCACACCAAGACAGGACATCCGGTGCTCGGCGCCTTTGCGACCTGGATCACGACTCAACTGAACGATGCGGAGCAGACGCCCTATGGCTGAAACGCCGTGAAAGGTGAATGGAATTTGCCGATCGGACGAAAATAATTCTGTTGTGGAAGGGCGGTGCACTGGCTTACGCTTTTTTGTGCAGCGCAAGGAGGCAGGATGCAAAAGTCTCGCCGAGCAGCGGAAATAAAAGCCTCGGGAATTGGCAAGAGCTTCGGCTCTTTCCAGGCGTTGAAAGATGTCGCCATCGACATCGGCCGGGGGGAGTTTCTGACCCTGCTGGGGCCTTCCGGTTCGGGCAAGACGACCTTTCTCATGATCCTCGCCGGCTTCGAGAAACCCACCACGGGCAGGCTTGTCAGCGACGGCGTGGACATCACCAACCAGCCGGCCGAGAAACGCGCTGCCGGCATGGTGTTCCAGGGTTACGCCCTGTTTCCTCACATGACGGTTCGGCAGAATGTCGCCTTTCCGCTGAAGGTGCGCAAATGTCCGGCAGAGGAGATGAAGCGCCGCGTCGACGAGATGATCAACCGGGTCGGCCTGACGGCGCATGCCCACAAGCATCCGGCCCAGCTTTCCGGTGGCCAGCAGCAGCGCGTGGCGCTGGCCAGGGCCCTGGTGTTCGAGCCGGGCGTGCTGCTGCTCGACGAGCCGTTTTCGGCCCTGGACAAGAGCCTGCGCACCCAGATGCAGGACGAGATGAAGCGGCTTCACAAGGAAACCGGAACCACCTTCGTCTTCGTCACGCATGACCAGAGCGAGGCGCTGGCACTGTCGTCGCGCGTGGCGATCTTCAATCATGGCGAGTTGCTGCAGGTCGGTGCACCGCAGGAGGTCTATGACCGCCCGGCAAACCGCTTCGTCGCCGAGTTCCTCGGCGAAATAAACCTGCTCAAGCTCAAGGACGTGCGTCACGACGGCGGAAAGGCTGTCGGGACATGCGAGGACCGGACGATCCAGCTCGACGGCACCGCCTACCGACAGAGGGGCGATGCCCTTCTGGCGATCCGGCCCGAATATATGTCGATCGCCAGCGAAGCGCCCGGGACCGGGAACGCGATTGCCGCCACGGCGACCATGTCGACCTATCTCGGGTCGGCCACCAAGCTCGATCTTGCCACGCGCGACGGTTCGAAGCTTTCGGTTTCCGTACCCAACGAGATCGCTGCCGCCGCCCTCGGCAGCGGCAATTCCGTCTGGCTGACCTGGCCTTCGGAGAAAGGTTTCCTTTTGGCAGGATAGGACCGGCTTTCAACAACAACGATAAAAGGGGAATACGATGGAAAAGGAACTGACCACACTGCAAGCGCTGACCGCCCGCGCAAGGCGTGGCGAGATATCGCGGCGTGACTTCACCATACTCGTCGCGGGTCTCGTGGCCAGTGCGCCGCTGCTGCGTTCGACGCAGGCCTATGCGCAGGCGAGCGAGCTTGTCCTGGTCAACTGGGGCGGCGACGCCATCACGGCTTACGGCGAAGCCTATGGCGAGCCCTTCACCGCAGAAACCGGGATCGTGGTGAAGATGGACGGCTCCGGCCCGACCGAAGGCGCCGTCGCCACCCAATTCAAGAGCGGCAAGCCGACCTGGGACCTCGTCGACATCGATCCGTTCTCGGCCATCGCGCTCGGCAAGCAGGGCATGCTGGAGCCGATCGATTATGCGGTCGTCGACAAGTCGAAGTTCCGTCCGGGTTTCGGCTGGGAGCACGCCGCCTCGACCTATTTCTTCTCCTATGTCATCGCCTACGATTCGGCGCAGTTCGAAACGGCGCCGACCGGCATGGCCGACTTCTTCGATGTCGAGAAGTTCCCCGGCAAGCGCTCGCTCTACAAATGGGGCGCGGCGATGTGGGAGGCCGCACTGATGGCCGACGGCGTTGCGCCGGATCAGCTCTACCCGCTCGACCTGAAGCGCGCCCATGACAAGATCGCCGCGTTCAAGGACAACGTCATTTCCTATTGGGGCGGCGGCGCCGAAAGCCAGAGCGTGCTTCTGAACGGCGAGGCCTCCATGGCCATCATCTGGTCGACGCGCGGATCGCTGATCGAGCAGGACTCCGGCGGACAGATCAAGTTCATCTGGGACCAGGGCATCATTTCGCCGGGCGCGCTCTCGGTCATCAAGGGCAATCCGGGCGGCAAGGAAGCCGCGATGAAGTTCATTGCCAGTACGCAGGACCCGAAAAAGCAGCTTGTCATGTTCGAGAAGCTGGGCCAGGGACCAGCCAATCCCGAGGCGGACGGGCTGATCGCGGAAGATCGCAAGCGCTTCAATCCGGTCGATCCGGCCAACATGGAAAAGCAGGTGGCCATGAACATGGACTGGTACGCCGAGAACTACGGCAAGGCGCTCGACGAATACACCAAGATCATATCCGCCTGAACAGCGCCTGAGGGACCAGGATGAGGGGGATCGGAAACAACTGGAAGGGCGCGGCGCTGATGATGGCGCCGCTGCTCCTCTTCCTTGGCCTTTGCTATGCCATCCCCTTCTTCGGCGTGGCGCGCTGGAGCGTGACCCTGCCCGAGCCCGGCCTTGGCCAGTATGCGGTGCTGGTTTCCGATCCGCTGGTGCAATCGGTGTTCATGCGCACCTTTCGCATCTGCATTGCCGTGACGGTCGTTTCGGTCGCCGCGGCCTATGCCATTTCGGTTGTCTGGGTGCGCGGCACGCCCTCACAGCGCATCTTCGTGGAATTCTGCATTCTCATCCCGTTCTGGATCTCGGTGCTGACCCGCGCCTTCGGCTGGGTTGCGCTGTTGTCCAATCGCGGTCTCATCAACACCTGGCTACAGGCGATCGGCGTGATCTCGCAGCCGCTTGCGCTGGTGCGCAACGAATTCGGCGTCATCGTCGGCATGTCGCATTTCCTCATCCCGTTCGCGGTATTCCCGATCGCGTCCGCCATCCGCTCGCTCGACGAGCGCGTGCTTCTTGCCGCGCGCGGCATGGGCGCCAGCCGTACGCGCATCTTCTGGACCGTCTTCCTGCCGATGACACGGGCCGGCATCGTCGGGGCGGCCCTGATTGTCTTCGTCTTCGCCCTCGGCTTCTTCGTGACGCCGGCCATTCTCGGCGGCGGCCGCAGCGTGATGATCGCCGAACTCATCTACCTGCGCATCTTCCAGAGCCCTGATTGGGGGCTTGGCGCGGCGATCAGTGTCGTTCTGGTCGTTGCCGTGGGCGCGCTCATGGCTGTGGTGATGCGTTTCGTCAACCCGAGGCGGATGGTATGATCAGCTATCGTCCCGGTCCCGTATCGCTGCTTCTGGCGCTGCTTGTCGCAGCCTTCCTGCTGCTGCCGCTGTTTGCGGTGGTGCCGGTTTCCTTCACGCCCGGGCGCATGCTTGCCATGCCGACCGGGCAGTGGTCGCTGCGCCACTACCAGACCCTGATCAACGATCCGCGGTGGCTGGAAAGCATCCTGCTTTCCCTGCGCATCGGTATCGTGACCAGCCTTCTGTCCACGGTGCTTGCCGTCACTTTCGGCTTGGCCATCTGGATGTTCCAGCCGCGCTTCACGGCACTGCTTGTCGGCTTCGTCATCCTGCCGATGATCGTGCCGCCGGTCGTCTCGGCCATCACGCTCTATTTCCTGCTGACGACTCTGTCCGGGCTGGTGCCGGCAATCGGCTACGACACATGGCTGGGCGTCGCGCTGGCGCATACGGTCATGGCCGTGCCTTTCGCCGCCGTGATGATACTGGTGGCGCTGAGCCAGGTGGATCGGAACATCGATCTCGCCGCCCGCGGGCTTGGCGCCAGCGTCTGGGAGCGCGCAACCAGGGTGATCCTTCCCAACATCAGGTTCGGGGTGGTGACGGCGGCTCTGCTGTCCTTCATCCTGTCGTGGGAGGAAATCGGCGTCACCCTGTTCGTCACCAGCGTCAACGCCATCACCTTGCCGAGGCTGATGTGGATGGGCCTGCGCGACAACATCGATCCGGCGGTGGCGGCACTGTCGGTCATCCTGATCCTGATCACGCTTGCCGTGCTCATCCTGCGTGCCGTGGTGCAGTATCGCCGCGCTCCGTCAGATCGCTGAGGCCACCTTTACCGCTTCGTAGATCGCTTCCTCGGCCGTGCGGGGGATGAAGCAGTCGCCGATGATGTGCTGCTCGCCCCGAAGGCCTGCGAGCGCATCCGAAAGCGTCATGTCCGGCGCATGGCCCTGGCAAAGCACGAGCGTGTCGATGTCCTCGATGATGAACGGTTCTCCGCTGGCGGTATGCTGGAGGTAGACCGTTCCCGTATCGCAACCGTAGAGGCGCGCATAGTCGATGACCTCGACGCCGAAGCGATGCAACGTCGCCATCGATAAGAAGCGCACATAGGACGGGATCGACTTGCCGGCCATCTCGCTCGACACCGCCAGCTTGACGACACTGCCCTGCCGCGCCAGCAATTCGGCGATGCCGATGCCGATCCAGTCGCACCGCCAGTCGGACACCAGCACCGAACGCCCGACCGTGACCTCACCCTTGAGCACCTGCCAGGCGTCGACGACCTGGATTTCGCCTTCCTGCACGAAATCCGGCCGATAGGGCGTGGCGCCGGTTGCCATGATCACCACATCGGGTGCCTCGCGCTCTACCAGGGCACGGTCGACCCTTGTGCCCTTGACGACACGCACCTGCGACAGTTCGAGTTCGCGCAACAAATTGGTCACCAGCCCTCCGAATTCGGATCGACCCGGTAGCAGCTGGGCCAGCAGTGCCTGGCCGCCGAGCCTCGGGCTGGCCTCGTGGAGCGTGACGTCATGACCACGCTGCGCGGCGATGATCGCCGCCTTCATGCCGGCCGGCCCGCCGCCGGCGATGAGGATGCGCTTCGGCCGCGCGGCAGGTATCAGAGTGCCGAATTGCAGCTCCCGGCCGGTCGCCGGATGCTGGATACAGGAGATCGGCACGCCTTTCTGGAAATGGCCGATGCACGCCTGGTTGCAGCCGATGCAGGCGCGGATATCGTCCACGCGGCCCTCCAGCGCCTTGTTCGGCATTTCCGGATCGGAAATCATGGCGCGCGTCATGCCGCACATATCCGCCTGTCCGGCCGTAAGCACAGCCTCGGCCTCCTGCGGCTGGTTGATCCGCCCGGCAACGAACACCGGTATGTCGACCCGGCTTTTGACCAGCCCGGCAAAAGGGGCCAGATAGGCGTTCCTGACACTCATCGGCGGCACGATATGCACCGCGCCGCCGGCCGTCGCACTGGTTCCGGCAATGACGTTGAGATAATCCAGCTCGGGCGCCAGCGCCTCGATGACGGCCAACGTGTCCGTTTCCGTCATCCCGTCCGGGTCCATCTCGTTGCCGGATATGCGCAGGCCCAGGACAAAGCCTTGCGGTGTCTTGGCGCGAATGTCGGCGATCACCTCACGGGTGAAGCGCAGGCGGTTGTCGAACGAGCCACCATAGTCGTCCTCGCGCTTGTTCACCCGTTCGCTGAAGAACTGGGCCGGCAGATAACCGTGGCTGGCGACGATCTCGACACCGTCCAGCCCGGCTTCGGCCATGCGCCGGGCCGCATCGCCGAAGCCGGAGACGATGTCGCGGATCATGGCATGGCTGAGCGGACGCGGGATGACGAGGAACCGCTCGCTCGGCGACACCGAGGGCGCGTAGGCGATCGGCGCCATGCCGCCCGCCGCCTCGACGATTTCGCGGCCCGGATGGAAGAGCTGGCCGAACACGGCGGTGCCGTGGGCATGCAGCCTGTCGGCAAGCCTGCGATAGCCGGCGATCGCATGATCTTCCGTCGCCATCAGCATATGCGTGGTGTAATGCGCGGTTTCGTGCACGCCCGAGACCTGCAGCACGATCAGGCCGGCGCCACCGGCCGCACGGGCCTCGTGATAGGCGATGAGTTCCTCATTCACCGTGCCGTCCGTCGGCAGCATCGTATCGTGCCCAGTGGACAGGATGCGGTTGCGGATGGTGACGTTGCCGATGGTGATCGGCTCGAACAGATGCGTGAACATTCTTCATCCTCCCGACGCATCTAAACAAAGGTGGGGCGTGGATTGAAGCGGCCAGTTGCCGAATACGGTTTGGGACATCGAATTCGTGGAAGGCCGGACGCCGGTCTCAGCCACCCCTATCTGCATATCGACGGCCCTGGATATCGGTCCGGCATGCGTTTGACCGGATCGCCCGAGATGCAGCCGACGGGGTCTTTCAGATTCGCTCCTTACGCTTTAACTCATTATTTTCATGCATACCGTTGTCCTGAAAGCACTTCTGACTTTCGGGCAGCATGATTTAGCGATGGTTTGAGAGCAGGTGCGACAATCTGCTGGCCGTCGCCTTCAGCAACTTCACCATGAACGCCTCATCGAAACGCGCGTGCATTCTGGCGCCCATTCCGACGATGCCCACCGTCAGGAAGACGCTCCCATGCTCGAAGGTTACCGGTGCTGCGAGGGCGAACACCCCGGGATCGAATTCCATGTTGTTGACCGCGAACCCCTTGAGGCGCACCTCCGCAAGCTGTTCCCGGATCGCTGCCTTGTCGACCATTGTCTCGGCCTGGTAGCGGGGAATATCGTGGCTCAGTATTTCCTCGATGAAGTCCTCGGTCTGGAACGCCAGGATCGCCTTGCCGCTCGCCGTCGCGTGAAAGGGAAACTCGTACCCCGGATGGATCAATGCGAACGGCGCCTCCTGCGGAAGCGCAAATGCTTCCAGCTTTATCTTTCCGCCCACCAGACGGCAGATGAAGGCGACCTCCTGGAGCTTGTCGGCCAGTTCCGAAAGCAGCGGCGAGGCGACCTTCTCGATGGGAGCATCGCCGAAACTCAGGTTCAGAAGCCGTCTCAGACGCGGTCCGATAAGGTAGACCTTCTTGTTCGGCGCGGCTTCAAGATAGCCGACATCGAGAAGGGTGTTGGTGATCCGGTGCGCGGAAGAAACCGGGATCTGCGCCGCGTTCGCAATGTCCTGAAGCGTCATGCCGGACGATGAGAATGCGACGGCATCAAGGACGGTCGCAATTCGCCGCAGCGGATTTGATCCTTTTTCAGAGCCGTTTTCGTTCAATTTGGCCATTTTCTCATTCCGGGGTGTCATCTATAGGACCGCGATCTTCGAAGCCAATGGGCGCGGGCAGAAAGATCTTGCCCGGGTTCATGATGTCCCGGGGATCGAGTGCCCGCTTGATCGTCTTCATTACGGTGAGGCCGGATCCATGCTCACCTTCGAGATACTGCCTCTTGCCCAGTCCAATGCCATGTTCGCCGCTCACTGTTCCTCCGAAACCGACGGCTCGGTCAACTAGCCTTGCGTGAAGACGTTCCGCTTCCTCAATCTCTGATTGAGATTCCGGATCGATCAAAATCGCCAAATGAAAATTTCCGTCGCCGATATGGCCCACAATGGGAGCGCATAACCCGGTCTCCGCCAGATCGCGTTGCGTTTCGGTGATGCAGTCCGCCAGGCGGGACAGGGGCACGCAGACATCGGTCACCATCGCCTTTGCACCGGGCCGCAGCAATGGCTCGGCATGGGCCGCATTGTGGCGAGCCTTCCAGATTTCGGCGCGCTGTTCGGCATCCTCGGCAAAGTGCACCGCATCCACGCCACAATGCTCGAGAAGTTCCTGGATTGCCTGGCGGATGTCTTCAAGCGGCGTCACGCTGGAATGGAACTCGAGGAAGATCGTGGGACGAAGCTCGTATTCCAGTTTTTCATATTTGCACACAGCCTCGAGCGCGCGCTCGTCCATGAACTCCGCACGGGCGACCGGATAACCCATCTGCATCAGCAGGACGACAAAATCTATCGCCGCACCCGTGTTCTCGAACACGGCGCGAAGCGCCAGCACATGTTCGGGTATCGGATGAAGCCGCAAGGTCAGTTGGGTGATGATGCCGAGCGTGCCCTCCGAACCGACGAACAGTTTCGTGAGGTCATAACCGGAAGAGGACTTTCTGGCGCGCCCCCCCGTTCGCACGACCGTGCCGTCGGCCAGCACGACCTCTAGGCCAATGACATTGTCGCGCATGGAACCGTATTTCACGGTCATCGTCCCGGATGCGCGCGTCGCAGCCATTCCTCCAAGCGTCGCATCGGCGCCGGGGTCGACAGGAAAATTAAGCCCGGTGTCGCGAAGAAACGAGTTGAGCATGGAGCGGGTACACCCGGCTTCGACCGTACAATCCATGTCGGTCGCATTGACGGCAACGACCGCGTTCATGCCGGACAGGTCGATCGTCAGGCCACCCTGGACAGCATTCACGCTTCCTTCCATGGCGCTTCCGGTACCGTAAGCGATGACGGGAACGCCGAATCTGGCGCAGATGCGCACCGCATCGATGACATCCTCGGTCGTCGCGGCAAAGAGCACCCCGTCTGGCCTGGCAGGTGCGTGCCAGCCTTCGTCATGGCCATGGTGGTCCCGGACGCCTGGCGCGATGGTGAATTTCGACGCAAACCGCGCTTCCAGAGCGCCGCCGGCACTTTTGAAATCGAAAGTCCTGGAACGGATATCATCGCTCATCGCAGATATTCCGAGCTCTGCCTGACAATGATCAGCGTGGGGCGGTCGGCCGACAAGGCGGCGCGCACCTCACGCTCGATATCCTCCAGAGACTGCGGTTCGGCGGTGAGGCATCCAAACGATTCGGCAAGCGCCTTGAAGTTCGGATTGAGCGGCCGGACGCTGACTTCGGGAATGCCGCGAGCCCGCATGAAATCGGCAATCTCGCCAAGTCCGTCATTGTCCCACAGGACGATAGGAAGCGGCAATCGCTGCTCGACCGCCGTCGCCAGTTCCTGCACCGTAAAAAGAAGGCCGCCGTCGCCGACGATGGCCACGCAGGCCCGGCCGGAAGCGCCGAGCGCGCCTCCGATCGATGCGGGCAGGGCGTAGCCCAGCGTGCCGTAACCCATCGGAAAGTGCCAGGTTCCGGGCACATCGACGGGAAAATAGACGCAGCCGGTATAGGCGATCTGTGTCATGTCGCCATAGACGAGGGCATCGGCGGGCAACGCGTTTCGAACCGCGGTCAGCACCGCGATGTGCTGACGTTCGAGCGGCGAAACATCGTTCCTGACATGATGTCGGATCGCCTCAATGTCGGTGAGCCACGGGACGGAACGAGGAAATTCCGCGCGCGCCAACTCCTCGGCAAGGGCGTCGGCGGCGAGGGCCGCATCGGACACCATCGCCGCATCCGGCGCGTAGGTCCTGACCGTCGTGGCGGGATCGATGTCGATTCTCACGAATTTCCCGGCGATGGAAAGGCGGGTCGCATCGGCAACCGGTGGCGCATCGCCGGCAGCTTCGCTGTCGGCGGTCACGTAGAGGTCAGGCTCGGCGATTTCGGTCCCAATTGCCAGCACGAGGTCGGCCTCGACCTCGACCAGCCTTCGGATCCTGGCCCTTTGCAGCGTCGAGCCGAGGGAAAGCGGATGAGATTCGGGCACCACGCCCTTGCCCGCGACGGTCGTCACGACGGGCGCCTGGAGCATTTCGGCAAGGCGGGTCAATTCGGAACCGGCATTGCGGCAGCCGCCGCCTGCCAGGATGACCGGGCGCGCCGCCTTGCGGATCAGATCCGCGGCGGCCCTGACATCGGCCAGATTCGGGCCGGGTGGCTGGGGAAGGAATTTTCGGCTGCGCCTTGCCTCGACCTCTTCGTCGAGGACATCGAGCGGGATCGACAAATGGGCCGGGCGGGGGCGTTCGGTCTGGAACGATGTCATGGCCTGGGCCAGGTGTTCGCCGATCTGCTGACCGGTCAGTGCCGTTGCGCTAAAGCCTGTGATCGGCGCGCTCACCGCCTGCTGATTGGTGATCTCGTGCAACATGCCGCGGCCGAGGCCGATGTCGTCGCGAGCGATCGCGCTCGTGACGGCAAGAAGGGGGATGGAGTCCGAATAGGCCTGGCCGATGGGCGTGGCAACATTGGTCACACCCGGGCCACTGATGATCAGGCAAACGCCCGGCTTCCCGGTGGCGCGGGCATAGCCGTCCGCCATGAAGCCGGCGCCTTGCTCGTGGCGTGCGCCGACATGCCGGATGCCGCTGGCAGCCAGCGGCTCGAAGAAAGCCAGCGTATGCACGCCCGGCATGCCGAACACCGTGTCGACGCCGTAGCCTTCCAGTTGCGCTATCAGTTCTGCCCCACCGGTATGCTTCATTTTCCTCCCCTTCCGTTTTTCGGAAACAGTTTCTGTTATTTTGAATAGATCGTTGACAAGGCGCCGACAACCCCCTAATCATCCTGAAAAATGAAAATAGTTTCCGAAATACGGAAATCGTGAAAACCGCAAACAACAATGGGGAGCCCAGCTCATGAAGCGTTTCTTGACGTCTGTCGCCGTCCTGGCAATCGCCGCAGGCGGCCTGTCCGCGCCGGTCTTTGCAGCAGATGCGATCACGGTCGTATCCTGGGGAGGAGCTTATACCGAGGCCCAGAGGCAGGCTTTCTACGAACCTTTCACGAAGGCGACCGGTATCACTATCAACTCGGTGGACTACAATGGTGGCCTCGGCCAGATCAAAGCCCAGGTTGAAGCCAAGAACGTAACCTGGGATGTCGTCGTCGGCGAGAAGGCGCTCGCCGAAATCGGCTGCTTCGACAACATCCTCGAAAAGCAGGACCCGGCATTGCTTCCGGCCGCAAAGGACGGCACACCGGCCGACCAAGACTTCATCGAGGGCACGATCAGCGACTGCGGCATCGGATCGGTGATCTGGTCGACAGCCATAGCCTACAACACCTCCAAGCTGGCGGACGGCCCGAAGACGATCGCCGACTTCTTCGATCTGAAGAAGTTCCCGGGCAAGCGCGGCCTTCGCAAATCCGCCGACGTCAACCTCGAATGGGCGCTGCTGGCCGATGGCGTCCCCGCGGCCGACATATACAAGGTGCTGGCGACCAAGGAGGGCGTCGACCGGGCCTTCGCCAAGCTCGACACGATCAAGTCGTCAGTGGTCTGGTGGGAGGCGGGATCGCAACCGCCGCAGCTTCTGGCCGATGGCGAAGTCGTCATGACCTCTGCGTACAGCAGCCGCATCTTCAACGCTATCAACGACGAGAAGCAGCCGTTCACAATCGTATGGGACGGACAGGTCTGGGATCGCGATGTGTGGATGATCCCAAGGGGCACCCGCAATCTCGATGCAGCGAAGCAGTTCGTCAATTTCTCCAGCGAGACCGAGCAGCAGGCGGCGATCACGAACTCCAGCTCCTATGGACCGGTGCGCAAATCCGCCATCGCGCTGATCGGCAAGAATGCAAAGACGGGTGTCGAAATGAAGGATTTCGTCCCGACGGCGCATCTCGACAATGCCGTGGAATCCGACAGCGAATTCTGGTCGACCTATCGCGACGAGCTTTTTGCGCGGTTCAATTCCTGGCTGGCCAAATAAGCGGCTACCCGGTTCGCCTCGAACGAATGACTGCTGGCAACGCGCGTTGCCAGCAGGGTGAATACTTTGCCTGGAGGAGAAACATTGGCGTCGGTTTCCTTTGCAAACGTTAGCAAGACCTACGATGGCAAGACATCGGTCGTCGACAACCTGAACCTGGACGTCAAGGAAGGTGAATTCCTCAGCATGCTGGGGCCTTCGGGGTCCGGCAAGACGACGTGCCTCATGATGCTTGCCGGGTTCGAGACGGCTACGTCGGGCGAGATCTATCTGGACGGACGCCCGATCAACCGGGTCGCTCCGCAGCGGCGCAACATCGGCATGGTCTTCCAGAACTATGCCCTTTTCCCCCACATGACGGTCGCCGAGAATCTGGCGTTTCCGTTGCAGGTCAGAAACATCTCCAAGGCGGATATTGCCCAGAAAGTGAACCGGGCGCTGGAAATGGTCGAGCTTCCCCATCTGGGAAACCGTCGGCCGGCCCAGCTTTCGGGCGGGCAGCAGCAGCGCGTGGCCGTCGCCCGGGCGCTCGTCTTCGATCCGAAACTCGTATTGATGGACGAGCCGCTCGGCGCTCTCGACAAGCAACTCCGAGAGCAGATGCAATATGAAATCAAGCGCATCCATGAGCGGCTGGGCGTGACGATCGTCTATGTGACCCACGATCAGGCCGAAGCCCTGACCATGTCCGACACGATCGCGGTCTTCAACTTCGGCAAGATCCAGCAACTGGCCAAGCCGGCGGAGGTCTACGAGACGCCGAGCAACAGCTTCGTTGCCCAGTTCATCGGTGAGAACAACATGCTGCCCGGCACGATTGTCGAACGCAGCGGCAACCTTTGCAAGGTCATGCTCGCCAATGGCGACACGATAGCCGCGATGGCCGTAACCGATGCGCAGGCCGGGGGAGCGACGCAATTGTCCCTGCGACCCGAGCGCATCGTCGTCGATCCGGCACCGGACGGCGGCGATCGCACCTTGGTGACAGGCAAAATCGTCGACCAGATCTATGTCGGCGACCATTCCCGGATTCAGGTGCGCGTGTTCGGCGGACATGAATTCATCGTCAAGGTTCAGAATGCATCGCTGCGCCGGACCTTTAGCAAGGGCGAGGCCATCACGCTTGGATGGCACGCCACCGATTGCCGGGCCCTTGATGCCGCAGCCGGCCATTCCTCGGGGCCGGTTCAATGAGGGGAAGCGTGGCGGCCTCTTGGCTCCAGACCGCCGGCACGGATGCGTCCCGGAAAAACCTCATCCTGCGGCAGCACCGCCGCTCGCGGAGGCAGACCCGACTCAGGGCGCTGGCCCTTGTCGCCCCGCTTTGCATCTTTCTGGCGGTGATGTTCGCCTGGCCCCTGGCCACGATGCTGACGAGAGCGGTCAGCAATGACGAATTCGGCGCGGTCCTGTACCGGACGTCCGCCTCCCTGGCCGATTGGGACGGCAAGGAGACGCCGCCGGAGGAGACCTATGCGAACCTGGCCGCTGACCTGAAGCAGGCCGGCGAAGAGCAAAAGCTCGGCCAGGTCACCTCCGCGCTCAACTTCGACTGGACCGGCGCGCGGCCGCTGATCATGAGAACGGCGAGGCAGCTCTCTTCCGAGCCCGAGAATGGCTGGAAGGAGAAGCTGATCGAAATTGCGCCCGACTGGGGAAATCCGGATCCTCTGGGCCCTGATCAAGCGGCTGAGCCAGCCCTACACGTCGCGGCATTTCCTGGCGGCCCTGGACCTTCAGCAGGCGGCCGACGGGTCGATCCACGGCGTCGACGCGAACAAGGCGATCTACGTGACGCTCTTTTGGCGCACGCTATGGGTCAGCGCCGCGGTTGCCGGGCTCTGCCTGCTGCTGGGTTATCCGGTCGCCGCATTGTTGGCACGGCTTCCTCTCAAAACGTCCAATCTCCTGATGATGCTCGTGCTGCTTCCCTTCTGGACCTCATTGCTGGTGCGCACCACCTCCTGGATCGTCCTTTTGCAGGGGAACGGGGTCGTCAACGACCTGCTCGTCTGGCTCGGGATCGTCGGTGAGGGCGGCCGGCTGTCGCTGATCTTCAACGTCACGGGCACACTCATCGCGATGACGCACGTCCTGCTGCCGTTCATGATTCTTCCGCTCTACAGCGTGATGAAGGCCATCCCGCCATCCTATGTGCGCGCCGCGCTTTCGCTGGGCGCCTCTCCGGTCACCGCATTCCGGCGGGTGTACCTTCCCCAGACGATCCCGGGCGTGCTTGCCGGCACGCTGCTCGTCTTCGTTCTCGCCGTTGGCTACTACATCACGCCCGCCCTGGTCGGCGGTCAAAGCGGCCAGCTGATCTCCAACGTCATTGCCTACCACATGCAGCAATCCCTGAACTGGGGCCTGGCTGCGGCCCTGGGTTCGATCCTGCTGGTGGGCGTCCTCCTTGTTTACTGGCTCTTCAACCGTCTCACCGGCGGCCAGGGCCTGCGGATGGGCTAGGAGCGTACCATGGCACTGCCTGCACACACCTCTCTCGTCGGCCGGGTTGCGCACTACAGCTACCTGACTGTCTGCGGACTGATCCTCCTGTTCCTGATCGCACCGATCCTGATCATCATTCCGCTGTCGTTCAACACGTCGCCCTATTTCACGTTCTCCAGCGAAATGCTGCGGCTCGACCCCTCGGCCTTCTCGCTGAGATGGTACTGGGACATTCTTCAGAACGGCATGAACGACCCAAATGCGTCTTTCGGCTGGGGCTACATCGCCGATAGCTGGAACAATGCGCAGTGGATCCACTCGCTCAAGAACAGCTTCGTCATAGCCATCGCCACGACCCTGCTTTCCATGCTGCTCGGCACGCTGGCGGCGCTCGGCCTGACGAGCCCCAGCATGCCTGCCCGGGGTCTGGTGATGAGCCTGCTGATCTCGCCCATGATCGTGCCGCTGGTCATCACCTCGGCGGGCATGTACTTCGTGTTCTCGATGCTCGGGCTGACCGGAACCTTCGCCGGTCTCATCATCGCCCATACCGTGCTCGGCACGCCGTTCGTGCTCATCACGGTCGCCGCGACGCTCGAGGGGTTCGACCGGAACCTGATCCGTGCCGGCCTCAGCCTCGGCGCATCGCCGATGCGGGTCTTCTTCAAGGTCATCGTGCCGCTGATCCTGCCCGGCGTCATCTCCGGCGGGGTGTTCGCCTTCGCTACATCCTTCGACGAGGTCGTGACAGTCATCTTCCTGGCCGACTACGATCAGCGAACCGTTCCAAGGCAGATGTGGGCCGGTATCCGCGAACAGATCAGCCCGACCATTCTCGCGATGGCGACGATCCTCGTCTTCCTCTCTCTCGGCCTTCTCACGGCCGTCGAGTTGCTGCGACGCCGCTCGGACCGGATGCGCGGCGTAAGCACGTAACCACAAAGAATTACAGATAGAACTCAGGAGACATCCATGCTCGACAAGAACGACTTCCAGCCGGTTGACGCTGCGGTGACACCGCGCTTCTCGGATGTCGCGACCTTCATGCGTACCCGGCGCCACGACATCCAGCCCGGCATCGACATCGGCCTGTGCGGCGTTCCTTTCGATCTTGGCCTCAACTACCGCTCCGGCCCCCGCCAGGGACCAGCCGGCGTGCGCGAGGCATCGCGCATCATCCGCCGCATCCATCCCGTCACCGGGGTGCGTCCCTATGATCTCTGCACCGTCGCCGACATCGGCGATGCGCCGATCAATCCACTCAACAAGGACGAGTCCGTCGAGCAGATTCAGGCCTATTTCCAGGCCGTGAAGGATGCCGGCATTCGGCCGATCGCCATCGGCGGCGACCACACGATCCCGACGCCGATCCTGCGCGCGCTCGCTTCCGACCGGCCGGTCGGCATCCTGCACATCGACGCCCACGCCGATGTCATGGACACGATGTGCGGCACCAAGGTCAACCACGCTACCTTCATGCGCCGCGCATATGAAGAAAAGCTGATCGATCCCAAGCGCGTCGTGCAACTCGGCCTGCGCGGCAGCCGCTTCGGCGACGACGACGTCCAGTTCGGCTACGACATGGGCTACAACGTGATCACCCTCGACGACTACGAGGAGATGGGCCGAGCTGCGACGATCGAGAAGATCAATGCAGTGCTCGGCGACGGCCCGTTCTACATCTCCCTCGACATCGACAGCATCGATCCAGCCTACGCGCCTGGCACGGCGGTTCCCGAGATCGGCGGCTTGCTGCCGCGCGACCTCCAAGTGATCATCCGCGCCCTCCAGGGCAGGGACCTGGTCGGCGCCGACATCAGCGAGGTCGCGCCCTGCTACGACCCGACCGGGATCACCTGCGTCACCGCCGCGAACATGATGTTCGAGATTCTGTGCGTGATGGCCAAGGCCGTCGAAAAGGCACGCTGAGACGTGAGTGGCCGGCGCGGGGCCATTGGTCCCGTGCCGGCGCTCACCGAAGCAAACATCCTGAAGGACTTTGGTTCCCAAACCGCCAGAGGCACGTCCATTATGAGCAATGAGAATGTTTTCGCCGCCATCGACAGTGCGCTCGATATCGACCGGATGGTCGCGGCCTGCCAGGAGGTCGTCAGAACGCCGAGCCTTTCCTTCGAGGAAGGCGCCGTCGCCCAGATCTATGCCAGGCACCTGAAGGACCTCGGGTTCGACACGGTCGAGATCGACCCGAACGGAAACGTGATCGGCGTGCTGAGCGGGGAGGGGAACGGCCCCTCGCTGATGGTCAACGGTCACATCGATCATGTGCCGACCGGCGACATGAAGGATCCGTTCAGTGGCGAACTGGTCGACGCCGGGCGTTGGGGTGAGGTCGGCACCGCCATCTACGGCCGCGGCACCTGCGACATGAAGTGCAACGTCATGGCCAGTGCCTATGCGCTCGGCTCCATCAGGAAGGCAGGGGTACGGCTGCGCGGCGATGTCGTCCTCGTTGCCGATGTCGGCGAGGAGGTGGATTCGCTGCTTGGCGTCCCCTCCGTCATCGCCCGTGGCGTGCGCACCGATTTCGGCCTGAACACGGAATCCAGCCGGGGCCAGGTCCATATCGGCCATCGTGGCAAGATCGATGTCGAGATCACCGTCTATGGCCGTACCTCCCATGCCTCTGAGCCCGGCAACGGCATCAATGCGGTGTTCGAGGCTGCTCCCTTCCTCGCGGAGCTGCAGAACTATGCCACGCGAATGAAGGACGACGACGTTCTCGGCCCGGCCACGGTAACCTTGATTTCCATGAAATCGGCGCCGGACAACGGCACCGCCGTCGTGCCCGACAGGTGCGTCATTCGCGTTGACCGGCGCTATGTTCGTGGCGAAACCACGGAATCCTGCGAACGCGAGCTTCGGGAAATCCTCGACGGCGTTGCCCGCGCCAGCTCAAGTTTCAAATACGACCTCGATGTCATCACCCACTACCCGCTGATGTGGGTCGAGCCTGACAACCCCGTCGTGCTGGCGGCGCTGCGCGGGCGGGAAAGCGTGACCGGACAAAAAAACGGCGTCGCCTCATGGCGCTTCGGCGTTAACGGCACCTTCATGTGCGCCGCCGGCATCCCCACCGTCGGCCTCGGCCCCGGCAACGAGAAATGGGCCCACACGCCCGATGAGCATATCCTCGTCGATGACCTCGTCGAGGCCTGCCGCATCTGGACCCGAACCATTGCCGACGTGTGCGGCGTCGCATCCTCGAGCTGACACGTTCCCCAATTCATCCAACACTCCAAGGAGGCTCGACATGAGCAGACTTCTGCAAACCGGACTGAACGCCGGCAAGGACCCGCTGATCAAGGTGGTCGATGGCGAAGGCGTCTATTTCATTCTGGCCGACGGTCGACGGCTGATCGACGGAAGCAACACCGGCGGCCCGCTGGGCCATAAGCACCCGGCCATGGTCGAGGCCATGAAGAAGGCGGCTTCCAATCCGGTTATCAACGAAGGCTGGTTCTGGGCCGAGCGCGAGGCGGCAGCCGAGGACCTTATCAACATCGCCTTCGGCGAGGAAAAGAGCTGGGTCGGTGCCGTGCGGTTCTTCCTCAGCGGCAGCGAAGCCAACGACCTCGCGCTGACGTTCTCGCAGGCGCTGACCGGGCGTAAGGAGCTCGCCACCCGCGAGCGCGCCTATCACGGCATGGCCGGCCTTGCCCGCCAGATGACGGTGCAGCCGCACTGGCATGGCGGCCTCGCCATACAGGGTGGCGGTAGCAAGCCGGTGCCGGCACAGGTGCCGGTTCGCATCATCCCGGCACCGGTCAACGCCAAATATGGCAGCGTCTCCGACAACAGGCCGCTGGCGGAACGCATGGCTGGCAGCCAGGAAATGCTGTCGTCGGTGGCGGCCACCATCATCGACTACACGCAAGGCGGTATCTACTACGATCCCGAATATCAGGACTACGTGGCCAACGCCGCGCGCAAGGCGGGTTCGCTGTGGATCGCCGACGAGGTGGTGACCGGCCTCGGCCGCAGCGGCCGCTGGTTCGCTTTCCAGGGCGGCGAAACCCGGCCGGATATCGTCACGCTGGGCAAGTGCCTGGCGGGCGGTTCGGCGCCGGCCGGCGCGGTCGTCATGTCGAAGGAAATCGTCGAGGAGATGAAGGACAAGAGCTGGCAGACCTATAGCACCTTCCGCGCACATCCGAGTGCGGTAGCGGCGATCCGCGCCTATCTTTCCGTGATGGCCGACGGCGAGATCATCCGCCGCGTCAAGACGCTGGAAGGCAGGATGCACAAGGGTTTGGTGGAGATTGCCCGCAAGCATCCCAGTGTCGCCCGCGTCGATGGCTTCGGCCTCCATTGGACGGTCGAGCTTCACGGCCCCGACTGGCGCAACTGGTATGCCGATACTGCCGAATCCCCGCTCGCCTCCCGGGTTGCGGCCCGCGCCGTCGAGGCTGGAGCCATCATCGGTACCAGCGGCGAGCAGACCTCCCTGTTCCTCGCACCGTCGTTCATCATTTCCGACGCCGAACTCGACGCCTTGCTGGCGGCCCTCGACCACGGCCTGGAACTGGCGGACGCCGAATTCGAGCGCGCGGCATAGGGAGCGGTGGCAATATGAGCACGACCAACGCGGTAGAGGAAAACGTCCGCGCGGCGACACAGGTTTACCTGGACGCCCTGTTCTTCGGCGATGTCGAGAGATTTCGCTCGATCTTTCACCCTCAGGCGCAGCTCTACTCCGCCACCGAGGGCAAGTTGGTGAACCTGAACGTTGACGCCTACATGGATCTTGTCGCCAATCGTCCGTCGCCCCACGACAAGGGAAACGAGCGGCAGGATGAGATCGTGTCGATCTCGGTCGGCAGCCCGACGACGGCGCATGTCCGCGTCAAGGACGTGTATCTGCCGAAACGGTTCGTCGACGAGCTCACTTTTGTGCTGCTGGACGGCAAATGGCAGATCGTATCCAAGGTCTGGCACTTCGACATCTAGTCCTGCAACGGCGCCCGCCCTCTTCGGGGCGGGTCGCTCCTTTCGACGCGAATGCCATTGCCGGATGGTTGCCCCGATGGGGAGCGCGAATGGCCAGCCGGATGAAATTCCACTACCACGCAAGGAACGCAGACATATGGACCAAAGCATCGGCAGCTATTTCGATGAATTTTCGGTCCCCGCCGAGGTCGCTGCGTTCGTCGATCGTACGATAGGTCACTTCATTGACGGCCACGAGATTGCGGCCAGTACCGATCAGATAGACCTGATCGAGCCTTTCACGCAGGGCAAACTGACGGGACTGGCCAGCGGCAGTGCGCAAGACGTGGATCTTGCCGTAAAAGCGGCCCGAAAGGCCCTTGCCGGGCCTTGGGGAAAGATGCCGCCGCTGCAACGCCAGAAACTGATCCTGCGGCTGGCTGAGGCGCTGGAGGCGGAAACGGATTTCTTTGCCCATCTGGAAGCTATCGACGTCGGCAAGTCGATTTCCGATGCAAGGACCATCGATATCCCAGGCGCGGTTGCGAACCTTGAATATTTTGCCGGCTGGACCAGCAAGCTCGATGGCAGGACGACCGGCGCCGTTGCGCTGCCCGGGGAGACCCTGACCTATACGGTCAAGGAACCGGTGGGTGTCGTTGCGGTCATCGTTCCCTGGAATTTCCCGTTGCAGATATTGTCCTGGAAGCTTGCGGCCGCACTGGCGTGCGGTTGCACGATCGTCTGCAAGCCGTCGGAGCTGACGCCGCTTTCGGCGATGCGGCTCGCCCATCTGGCGACCAGGGTCGGGTTTCCGGACGGCGTCATCAATGTCGTGAACGGCTTTGGCCAGGTCATCGGGCAAGCCCTGGCTGCCCATCCCGGCGTCGACAAACTCTCCTTTACCGGCTCGACCCCGGTAGGCATCGCGGTCGGCAAGACCGCCCTCGACACGATGAAGCGGCTGACGCTCGAACTCGGTGGAAAGTCCCCCGTCATTGTGACGGACAAGGCAAACCTCGACACGGCCGCAACGGCGATCCTCTCCGGAATATTCATGAATTCAGGGCAGCTTTGCGACGCCGGGTCGCGGGTCTATGCGCATGCTAGCGTTCACGACGAGCTGGTGGAGAGGCTGAGGGTCGGTGCGAAAAACCTGCCGGTCGGGCCGGGACTGGACCCGGACGCCGCGATCACGCCCCTTGTCTCGGAAACCCACAGGAAACGCGTCCTCGACCACATAAATGCGGCACATGCCGAGGGCGCGGTTCTCGTTACCGGCGAGCCCATGGATGGTAATGGCCGCCATGATGGTATCCTTCTCCCGACGATATTTGACCGCTGTACCGAAAACATGCGGATTTTCCGGGAGGAGATCTTCGGTCCGGTTCTGGGCGTGGCGCGATTTGAAACCCTTGATGAAGCGGTAGAAAGGGCCAATTCGAGCGCGTACGGCCTTGCGGCGGCCGTCTATTCCGAAAATGTCGACGAAACGATCCTGTTGGCGCGCCGCCTCAAGGCCGGAAATATCTACATCAATGCCCATGGCCTCGTGGACCCGGCGATGCCATTTGGCGGACTGGGAGCGTCCGGTTTCGGAAAGGACATGGGGCCGGAACAGCTCGACAGTTTCTTGTCCACGAAGAGCGTCTACACGCAACTTCGAAATTGAGGCCGAATGCCGGCAAACGGTGGTGAGGAGACACGGATGGAAAAGCCGCACCAGGTTGAGAACCGCAAGGAGCCGCCCCGTTTTTCGGACCATACAAGAGCCATCGCCAGCGAGGGTGCGGCGGGCTGGGCGATCGCGGATGCGGCGGCCGACGCCCTGGAAAGAGGCGAGGACGTCATAAGCCTGTGTCTTGGCGACACATCCTTCGATACACCGGGCAGGATCTGCGAGGCGGCAAATCAAAGTCTCCGCAACGGCCGGACGCACTATGCGCCTGTTCCGGGCACGCTGGACCTTCGCAAAAACGTCGCCGCCGCGCAAAAGCGGTTTGACGGGCAGGACTGGACCGCGGATCAGGCCGTGATTTTCGGCGGCGCCCAGAATGCGTTGTTCGCCGCGGTGATGACCGTGGCCGGGGCAGGGGACGAGGTGCTGTATCTGGAACCTTGGTACGCGACATATGAAGCGACAATCCGTGCCGGAGGCGCGATCGCCAAGCCGATCAAGCTTGCGCTGGAAACGGACGGCCAAAAGATCTCGGAAGACCTTCTTCTGGCCTCCATCGGGGAGAGCACGCGGGCGATCCTGCTCAACTCGCCCAACAATCCCGGCGGGTATGTTCTGGATCGGCAGGACCTCGAAGTCATTGCCAAGGTCGCCGACCGCTTCAATCTGTGGATCATCAGCGACGAGGTCTATCGCAGCACGGTCTTCGACGGCGTGTTCCTCTCGATTGCCTCCCTGCCGGGTGCCCGCGAACGCACGATCGTCGTAAACAGCCTTTCGAAATCTCATGCGATGACCGGTTGGCGGGTGGGCTGGACACTCGCGCCCCTGACGGCCGCGCAGCATCTCCAAAACCTGGCACAGTGCATGCTTTTCGGCTCTCCTACCTTCATCCAGGATGCGGCTGCGGTGGCATTGCAAGAAGCCGGGGATGAGGAAATGCGTTTCTTTGCCGGTGAGTTGTTGCGAAGGCGGGACATCATGTGTGCCCGGCTCTCCGATATGCCCCGCCTGAAGTTCACCCGTCCCGGTGGCGGCATGTTCTGCTTCGTCGACGTCAGCGCCACCGGGCTTTCCGGTACGGAATTTGCCGATGAACTGTTCAGGGCCGAAGGCCTGGCGGTCGTTCCGGGTGTCGCATTCGGGCCCAACATGAGCAACTTCATCCGGCTGTCGTTTTCCAGCTCCGACAATCTTGTCACCGAGGGGCTGAAACGACTTCACCGGTTTTGCGCCAGACTCTGACCTATTGGCCTCTGGGGCCGTTTGACGGCCAGACGTAATCGTCTCGCGTTGCTTGAGTGCGACCAGGCAAATCAAGCTGAAGCGGTGGATCGTGGCAACTGGAGCATCTGCTGCTCCGGCAACTGCCGTCCCGGGTTTACCCGGCGGCACTCCTCCTTCTGCGGCAGTTTTCTGCTCGCGCTGCCAGGTATCTTTGCCGCCCGTTCCTTTCGATGACCTTTTCACCTGACGGTTGCCCCGTGATCTCCAGAGGACGTGGAACGTCCGGCCAGAGCTACGATTCCTGTTGACTCCGCTATGCTCAGTATGATGGTATACCATAATATGGAATTCATATATGAGGGAGGAGCATGAAACAGCACCACGACACTGCACCGCGCGGCAATTTCGCGATTCATGGAATCCTGGCCGGCATCGCCTTGCTGGCGTCCGCTTTTGCGGCTCAGGCGCAGGATTGCACGCCCCGCATCGCCGATGAGCACCTGGTCAAGGCGGGCCATCTGCTCATGGCCACCAGCCCGACGCTGCCGCCGATGGCTTATGCCGACTCCGAAGGCAATCTGAAGGGTCTGCGCATCGAATTGGGCGTCGAGATCGCCAAACGGCTTTGCCTGACGCCGGAGTACATCAGCATCGAATATGCGGCGATGGTGCCGGGATTGCAGGGCGGCCGCTGGGACCTGATCGACGCCGGCCTCTTTGTGACTCCGGCCCGTCGCAAGATCCTTCTGATGATCCCCTACGAGAACCTTGCCATTTCGATCTCGACCAATTCCGGGGACACCTCGGTCACCAAGCCCGAGGATCTGGCCGGCAAGACCGTCTCCACCGATATCGGCGGCTATGCCGAGGTGAAGATCAAGGAACTGAACGCCGAATTCAAGCAGCGCGGCCTGCCGGAAATGCGCATCAGCCTGTTCGACAACTACGCCACCGTCTATCAGGCACTCCGCGCCGGGCAGGCGGATGCCGCGGTCTCGATCGACCCGGTGGCCAAGCAGTATGACGACCGCGGTGAATTCACCCAGGCCATCGCAGGCATGTATCCGACGCCCGGTTCGCTGGCCATGGTGTCACCCGAGGTCGCCCAGGCCGTTTCCGATGCGTTGAAGGAAATGAAGGCCGACGGCACGTTTGATCGGCTGATGAGCCAGTATGGCGTCAATCCGGCCGACGGCGATCTGAGCTATCTGCCGATCGAGAACTGATCGGGGCGCAGCCCTTGCGCTCCCCCGATAGGCCCGGCCGCTTCCCGGCCGGGCGCGAGACGATCTTCTGTGCAAAAGGATGCATGTGGTGAAAGGCTGGAACTGGGAAGGCTTCTTCGAATACCTGACGAACTATTACCTCTTCGAAGGGGCGATGGTCACCCTTGGCCTGACGGTCTTTGCGATCAGTTCGGGCCTGGTTCTGGGTTTTTTCATCGCATTGATGCGGATGTCACGGCATCATTTCCTGTCGGCCCCCGCAAGCTTCTACATCTGGATCTTCCGTGGCACGCCGCTGCTGGTGCAGCTCATAATCATCTACACCGGCTTGCCGCAGCTCGGCATCCGCTTCACCGTCATTCAATCGACCTTGCTGGGCCTGGCGCTGTGTGAGGCAGCCTATCTGGCCGAAATCATCCGGGCGGGCATTTCGGCGGTGCCCAAAGGGCAGGTCGCGGCCGCGCGTGCCATCGGCATGACCGAATCCCAGGTCATGCGTTATGTGATCGCCCCCCAGGCCATGCGGATTATCATTCCGCCGCTGGGCAACTCGGTCAACAGCGTCCTCAAGACCACCTCGATCGCCTCCATCATCTCGATGGAAGAGTTGCTGCGCCGTACGCAGGTGCTGATCCAGGAGAAGTTCCTCGTACTCGAGCTCTTCGTCGTGGCCGCGATCTACTACCTGATCATGACCACTGCCTGGGACCTGATCCAGCGCCGCATCGAGCGTCGCTTCGGCAAGGCCTATGGCCCGATGTCGGTCGGCAATCACTGAGGGAACCATCATGGCGGACAACAGACCCGTGATCGAGATGCAGTCGGTCAACAAATGGTACGGCCCGAACTTCCAGGTTCTGAAAGATTGCAGCCTGACCGTGAAGCGTGGCGAGGTGGTCGTTATCTGCGGCCCTTCCGGTTCGGGCAAGTCTACGCTGATCAAATGCGTCAACGGGCTGGAGCCGGTGGACAACGGCCGCATCACGGTGACCGGTACGGACGTCACCGACAGGAAAACCAGGCTGCCCGCCTTGCGTGCCAAGGTCGGGATGGTGTTCCAGCATTTCGAGCTGTTTCCCCACATGACCATTACCGAGAACCTTTGCATCGGGCAGGAGAAGGTTCTGGGACGCAGCCCGGCCGAAGCCAAGGCCAAGGCTGCGGCCCTGCTGGAACGGGTGGGACTGTCCGCCCATGCCGGGAAATACCCGGGCCAGCTCTCCGGCGGCCAGCAGCAGCGCGTCGCCATCGCCCGCGCTCTGGCGATGGACCCACAGGCCATGCTGTTTGACGAGCCCACCTCGGCGCTCGATCCCGAGATGATCAACGAGGTGCTCGATGTCATGGTCGCGCTGGCGCAGGAGGGCATGACCATGATGGTTGTCACCCATGAGATGGGTTTTGCCCGCAAGGTGGCGGACCGGATCGTCTTCATGGACCAGGGCGAGATCGTCGAGATCGGCGACCGCGGAACCTTCTTCGACAATCCGAAGACTGAACGCGCCCGTTCCTTCCTCTCGAAAATCCTGGTGCACTGAGGGCGGCGACATGATGCAACAGTCGATCAACCGGGTGCTGGCCCCGCGCGAGTTGCTGATCGGAGGCGGCGCGCGCCACCGGCTGGCGGGCCTGCTGAAATCGCTTGGTGTCTCCCGCCCGCTGCTGGTCACCGATCAAACGATGGTTACGGTCGGCCACGCGGCCGCAATCACCGAAGGCCTGGTGGCGGAGGGATTGAGCTTCGGCCTGTTTGCCGATGTGGTCGAGGACCCGACCGATGTTTCCGTCGCCGCGCTGGTGGTGCAGGCCCGCGAAGGCGGCCATGACGGTCTGGTCGCCCTTGGCGGCGGCAGCGCCATCGACACGGCCAAGGCGGCAGGCATCGTGCTTTCGACCGGCGAGCCGCTGAACGCGCTGAAGGTACCGCGTATCGTCGATCAAGACGTGTTGCCTCTGGTGGCCATTCCGACCACGGCCGGCACCGGGTCCGAGGTCACCCGTGCTGCGGTCGTCACCGACGTGGCGGCAAATGAGAAGATGCTCATCCTTGGCACGGCGGCGCTGCCCGCAGCCGCCATCGTCGACTACGAACTGACGCTGACCTGTCCTTTCCGGGTGACGGTGGATACCGGCATCGACGCTCTGACCCATGCGCTCGAAGCGCTGGTGAACCGCAACGCGAACGCGCATTCGGACGCCTTGGCGGTTTCGGGCCTGCAACTGATCGGAGCCCATCTGGAAACGGTGGCGCAAGAACCTGCCAACCGTGCTGCTCGTGAAGGAATGATGCTGGGCGCCACCCATGCCGGGCTGGCGGTATCGAACACCTCGACCGCCCTGATCCATGGCCTCAGCCGGCCGATCGGTGCCTTCTTCCACGTCCCGCATGGCATGTCCAATGCCATGGTTCTGCCGCTGGTCACGCAGTTTTCGCTGGCGCGGGCGCCGGGGAAATATGCCATGGCAGCGCGGGCGCTGGGCATTGTGCCGCCCTCCACGGGCGACACCGAGGCCGCCGCTGCACTGGTCCCGGCCTTTCAGGCGATGAACCGGCGACTGAAAGTGCCGACGCCGGAAGGCTTCGGCATCGACCGCGCCCGCTACATGGAATTAATCCCCGAGATGGCCCGTCAGGGGCTGGCCTCGGGAACGCCGAATAACAACCCGCGCCTGCCAACACCCGATGAAATGGCGCGCCTTTATGAACTGGCCTTCACCGGCGGGCTCGATCCTGCCCTCCCAGCCACCGCCTGATCCCATCTCCCGGGCCCGGTACAGGGCTCGGCCAGCACCTACTGTTGACGGAGCGTGTCATGTCCCTGGAAATCCGCAAGACCCTGTTGCAGGTCGAAACCACCTTGATCGAGGGCGGGCGTCCTGCTCGCCAGCCGCTGAGGTTGTTCTCGGCCTTCGCGGTGATTGCAAATCCGTGGGCCGGGCGCGGCTATGTCGAGGATTTGAAACCCGAAATCCACGCCGTCGCCCCGGAGCTCGGCAAACTGCTGACCGGTATGATCATCGACGCCGTCGGTTCGGGCGAGGCGGTCGAGGCCTACGGCAAAGCCGCCGTGGTGGGCCTGGACGGTGAACTCGAACATGCCAATGCGCTGATCCACACCCTCAGGTTCGGCAACCATTACCGCGGCGCGGTGGGGGCAAAATCCTATCTCGCCTTCACCAACACCCGGGGCCCGGCGAATGCGCCGATCATGATCCCCCTGATGGACAAGAACGATGAGGGACGCCGTTCGCATTATCTGACGATCCAGAGCGCAATTCCCGATGCCCCGGCCGCAAACGAGATCGTGGTGGCGCTCGGCGCCTCGGTTGGCGGGCGGCCGCATCACCGCATCGGTGATCGCTATCAGGACCTGAAGGATCTGGGTCAGGACGCGTCCAATCCGGCCGGTGTCTGAAAGGCGCAAGACGATGGAAGCCGGGGTTCAATCCCTTTCTCTGCCGGACTGCGTCGCCGCGGTCCGGGAAATCGGGCGGCGCCGGACACCGGCGGGCACCGCCTATACGATGGCCGGCGAAGGGGAGACGCTGGTGCTGATCCACGGGGTCGGCATGCGGCTCGAAGCCTGGGCGCCGCAGATCCTGCACCTGGCGAAAACCCGCAAGGTGATCGCCCTGGACATGCCCGGCCATGGGGAAAGCGTCGCCCTGCCGGTCGGCAGCGGGCTGAAGGATTTCGTTGCCTGGGTCGGCCGCACGCTGGAGGAACTGGGTGAAGCCCGCGTCAGTCTGGCAGGGCATTCGATGGGGGCGCTGATCGCCGGCGGCGCAGCCGCAAGCCTGCCGGACAGGATCGCCCGCGTGGCCTGCCTGAACGGCGTGTTTTGTCGTGAGCCGCAAGCCAAGCGTGCCGTGATGGAACGCGCCGCGGCCATCTGGACCGAGGGCGTCGACACCCTGGGCCCGATGCGGCGCTGGTTCGGCGAGGATGCGACCGGGATTGCCGCGCGCGATCTGGTGGTCCGCTGGCTTTCGGCGATGGACCGGCGTGCCTATGCGATAACCTATACTGCCTTTGCCACCGGCGACGAGACCTTTGCCGAGGCCTGGCCAAGAGTGACCGCGCCTGCACTGTTCCTGACCGCCGATGGAGACCCGAACTCGACCCCCGAGATGACACGGCACATGGCATCCCTGGCCCCTCGCGGCAGGGCCGTGGTGATCGAGGGGCATCGCCATATGGTGAACCTGACGGCACCGGACAAGGTGAATACCGAACTGGAGCGCTGGCTCTCCGAGCCGGTCTGATAAGAACGACGGCGACGCGGCCGGGCGGTCGCGCCGCACCACCCAGGGAGCAGGCCATGCAGCGTTTCCAATACTACATCGACGGCACCTTCTCGGATGGCGAGGCCCGGTTCGAAAGTCTCGATCCCGCGACCGGCACCCCCTGGGCCGAAATGCCCGAGGCCCGGGCGGCTGATGTCGAGCGCGCAGTGGCGGCGGCATACAGGGCCTTGCATGAGGGTGAATGGCCCCGTTTGACCGCCACGCAGCGGGGCAAGCTGCTGTCGCGGCTGGCCGATCTGATCGCGCAGAACGCGCAGCGGCTTGCCGAACTGGAAACCCGGGACACCGGCAAAATCATCCGCGAAACAGCAGCCCAGATCGCCTATGTGGCGGATTATTTCCGCTACTATGCCGGGTTGGCGGACAAGATCGAAGGCGCGCATCTGCCGATCGACAAGCCGGATATGGAAGTCTGGCTGCGCCGCGAACCGATCGGCGTCGTCGCCATGATCGTACCGTGGAACAGCCAGCTTTTCCTTTCGGCGGTCAAGCTGGGTCCGGCACTGGCGGCCGGCTGCACCATGGTGTTGAAAGCTTCGGAGGACGGGCCTGCGCCGCTCCTGGAATTCGCCCGCCTCGTGCATGAAGCCGGGTTCCCGCCCGGAGTGGTCAACATCATAACCGGTTTTGGCCCGACCTGCGGCAGCGTGCTGAGTTCGCACCCGAAAGTGGCGCATATCGCGTTTACCGGGGGACCGGCGACAGCACGCCATATCGTGCGCCACTCTGCGGAAAACCTTGCCTCGACCTCGCTGGAACTCGGGGGAAAATCACCCTTCATCGTCTTTGCCGATGCCGATCTCGACAGTGCCGCTAACGCGCAGGTGGCCGGAATTTTCGCCGCCTGCGGTCAGAGCTGCGTCGCGGGATCGAGACTGATCGTGGAACGCGGCGTCAAGGATGTCTTTTTGTCGAAGCTGAAGGCCAAGGCAGAAGCCATCCGCATCGGCGGCCCGCTGGACATGGCGACCGAGGTGGGCCCCTTGGCCACCCTTCGGCAGCGCGAGCATATCGACGCCCTGGTCGGCCGCGCCTTGCAATCCGGTGCGCGGCTGGTCTGCGGCGGGTCCGCACCCCGGCGGGAAGGATACTATTACCTGCCTACCATTCTGGATTGCGATGGAACCGACTCGCCCTCATTGGTCGAGGAATTCTTCGGTCCTGTTTTGTCGGTGGTATCTTTCGAAACCGAGGAGGAAGCCATCCGTATCGCCAATGACACCGAATTCGGACTGGCCTCGGGCGTCTTCACCCGTGATCTGGCGCGGGGCCATCGTTTGATCCGGCGCATCAGGGCAGGTGTGGTCTGGGTGAATACCTACCGCGCAGTTTCGCCCATAGCCCCGTTCGGCGGCTTCGGCATGTCGGGACACGGGCGTGAGGGCGGACTTGCGGCGGCGCTCGATTACACGCGCACCAAGACGGTCTGGGTGCGCACCTGTGACGATCCGTTCCCGGACCCCTTCGTGATGCGCTGATCCGGCACACCATTGAGAATATTGTGAAAACCGGGCAAGGGGATATGGTGTCCGGGCCCGGATTCCACAGCGCACCGGGCGCGGGAGAAGAGGACGACGGAGCGGGAATGGATCAGGAAGGCGCAGCCACGGAGCTTCGGGTCGAACGGCCGGGCAAGACCTTGCGCGAACTCGCGCTCGGCAACCTGCGCGATGCGATTCTCCACGGCGTCTTCCGTCCCGGCGACCGGCTCGTCGAGCGCGATCTGGTGGAACGCATGGGCGTCAGCCGCACCATCGTGCGCGAAGCCCTGCGCCATCTCGAGTCCGAAGGACTGGTCAGCACGGAGGGCAGCAAGGGGCCGATCGTCGCGCGGCTCGATCTGGCTGTTGCCGAACAGATCTACGAGGTGCGCGGTGCGCTTGAGGCCATGGCCGCGCGGCTTTGCGCGGAAGCCGACGATCCGACCATCGTGCCGGAGCTGGAAGCCGCGCTGGCCGGGATCCGTGCCGGCTATGCCGCTCACGATCTGGCCGAGGTGCTGAACCAGACTTCGGAGTTTTACCGCATCCTGTTCGGCAAGGTGAATCGTGACGTCGCCTGGGATATCGTCAAGCTTCTGACGGTCAGGATCAACCATCTACGGTCGATGACGATCCAGACGGAGAACCGCAACGTCGAGGGACCGGCCCAGATGGCCCGTATCGTCGAAGCGATCCGCGACCGCGACGGTGAGCGGGCCGCCGCCGCCGCGCGAGATCATGTCCGCAGGGCCGCCTCTATCGCGCGTGAGGTCTTTCTGGCCAGCAGGGACGAGAGGATAGACTGACGCAGCCGCTCACGTTGCCGGGTGTACGGTGTTAGCCGGCAGGAAGACGATGATGACCCTGTTTACCGGCCTTTCGGCCTTTTCCATCACTCCGACGGATGTGGCAGGACGCGTCGACGCGACCGCGCTTTCGGGTCTGCTCGAACGGATCAGCACAGCCGGCGTCAATTCGATCGGCCTCCTCGGCAGCACGGGCGGCTATGCCTTCCTGTCGCGTGAGGAGCGGCGACGTGCCGTCGAGATCGCCAGGGACAGCGTCGGCGGCAGGGTCCCTGTCATCGTCGGTGTCGGCGCGCTCCGCACGGATGAGGCGGAGACACTCGCCCGCGATGCAAGGACGGCGGGGGCGGACGGATTGCTGCTTGCGCCGATGTCCTACACGCCGCTCACGGAGGAGGAGGTGTTCCAACATATATCGGCGGTCGCCGGGGCCGGCGATCTGCCGCTTTGCATCTACAACAACCCCGGCACCACGCGCTTTGTTTTCAGCGAGGACCTGATTGCACGTCTGGCGCAGATGCCGAACATTGCAGCCATAAAGATGCCGTTGCCCGCCGATAACGACTTCCGCGGCGAGTTGGCACGACTGCGCGCCCATACACCGACGGACTTTGCCATTGGCTACAGCGGCGACTGGGGCGCGGCAGAATCGCTGTTGGCTGGTGGCGACGCCTGGTACAGCGTCATCGCCGGGCTTCTGCCGGCTCAGGCACGGGCGCTCGCGACCGCGGCCATGGCCGGGGACCGGCTTGAGGCGGAGCGACTCGACCGGGCGTTCCAGTCGTTCTGGGATCTTTTTCGCGAGTTCGGCAGCTTCCGTGTCATGTACGCCCTCGCCGAGGCTCTCGGCCTGTGCCGGGCAATCCCGCCCCGTCCGATCCTGCCGCTCGATGCGGGCGCGGCGGCACGGGTCGAGGCAGCGCTTGAACATATCGGAGCCAACATCCGGCCTTGATCTCCCGGCGTCGCGGCAGGACCTATCAGGCCTCCTGATCGTCAGGCTTCGAAAGAAGGGCCAGATCGGAACGCAGGCGGTCCGGGTCGGGCAGGGTCGTTTCGATCGCCGCATGGACACGCATCCAGATCGGCACCGCTTCCACCAGCACGGCCCGGCCGGCAGCGGTCAAACGCAGCAGGCGGGCACGCCTGTCCAGCGGATCGGCCACCATCTCGACAAGGCCGCGGCGCTCCAGCGGCTTGAGATTGGCCGTCAACGTCGTCCTGTCCATGGCCAGCAGGGATGCCACGCTGCCAATGCTTGGCGGCGCTGGCCGGTTGAGCGACATGAGAAGTGAAAACTGCCCACTGGTGATGCCGGCCGGTTTCAGCTCGACGTCGAAGCGGCGTGCAAGCGCCCGCGCCGCTCTTTGCGCATGCAGGCAAAGGCAGGTGTCGCGCACCAGGAGCGTGGTTTGGTGGCCGGGTTTGTCAGGAGCATTCATTGGGAAGGTTGACAGTGTTGAATCTATTACGTTGATATCAACATAACCAAGGAGGCACAATCGGCATCGACGATCGCTTCCCGCGAGCGCTGGGCACGCACGCAACCCCCAATCAGAAGAGGAGATGACCATGAAGATTGTGACGAGCCTCAGCTTACAGGGGCAGTGCCGCGAGGCATTCGAGTTCTACGCCAGGGTTCTGGGCGGAAAGATCACCGCTGCCATGGAGTATGCCGATGCGCCTCCCGGCATGCCGATCACCGACGAGAAGTACAAGACCTGGCTGATGCATTGCTGGCTCGAAGTCGGAGACCAGGCGCTCATGGGCGCCGACATGGATGCCCAATGGGCCCCCAATATCGACAAGCCCAAGAACGGTTTCGACGTCACCCTGCACACCGCGGACAAGGCCGAGGCCCAGCGCTGGTTCGACCAATTGTCCGAGGGGGGCAGGGCGGTCATGCCGTTCAGCGAAACCTTCTGGTCGCCCGGCTTCGGCTCGCTGGTCGACAGGTTCGGCGTTCCCTGGATGATCAACACCATACCTTCGACAGACTGGAAGCCGCCGCAGGGCTGATCCTGTATTCAGGAAGTGCCGATAAAAATCCAACCGGATGTCGGCACCGGCGCTCCTGACGCGTCCTTGGGGCATCAACCACCGTCCGGCGGCCGAGCAGGGCGCCGGGCGGTACAGGGTAGCTCTGGAGTGTCCCCATGAACCATCCCTATCGCTGGGTAATCGTCGCGGCGGGCGGCCTGCTGGGCTGTGTCGCGATCGGCGCCATGTTCTCGCTGCCCGTCTTCCTGCGGCCGATGGCGCAGGCGACCGGCTGGTCGGTCACCGGCATATCCACGGCGATGACGATCGGCTTCCTCGCCATGGCCGCGGCCAGCATGGTGTGGGGCGGCCTCTCCGACAAGTTCGGGCCGCGCCCGGTGGTGCTGACAGGATCGGTGGTGCTGGCCGCGAGCCTGGCGCTCGCCAGCCGGGCGGGATCGCTGGTGGAATTCCAGCTCCTGTTCGGCCTTCTGGTAGGTGCCGCGACCGCCGCCGTCTTCGCGCCGATGATGGCCTGCGTGACCGGCTGGTTCGACACGCAGCGCGGTCTCGCCGTCTCGCTGGTCTCCGCCGGCATGGGTATGGCGCCGATGACCATGGCGCCGCTCGCGGCCTGGCTGGTGACGATGCATGACTGGCGCACCGCCATGCTGATCATCGCCGGCATCGCGGCCGTCCTGATGATCCCCGTAGCACTGCTCGTGCGCCGCCCGCCGGCGCTGGAGGGCGGGCAGGCCTCGACGGCAACCGACGAACCGCGATCGGACATGACGGTCGGACAGGCGGTGCGCTCGCCGCAGTTCATCACGCTGATGCTGGCAAACTTCTTCTGCTGCGCCACCCATTCCGGCCCGATCTTCCACACGGTGAGCTATGCGGTGACCTGCGGCATCCCGATGATCGCAGCCGTGTCGATCTACAGCGTCGAGGGGCTTGCCGGCATGTTCGGCCGCATCGGCTTCGGCCTTGCAGGCGACCGCTTCGGTGCGCAGCGCGTCCTCGTCATTGGTCTGCTGGCACAGGCCTTCGGCGTGCTCGCCTATGTGTTCGTCTCGACGCTCGGCCCCTTCTACGCAGTGGCGGCGCTTGTCGGCTTCATCTATGCCGGCACCATGCCGCTCTATGCCGTCATCATCCGCGAGAACTTTCCACTCAAGATGATGGGCACGATCATAGGCGGCTCGGCGATGGCCGGCAGCCTCGGCATGTCGACCGGCCCGCTGCTGGGCGGCCTCGTCTACGACCGGTTCGACTCTTACACCCTGATGTATATCGGCTCCTGGGGCATGGGGCTTGCGGCAATGCTGATCCTGATGACGTTCCGGCCATTCCCCGAAAGGCAGAAAGATGAGGTGATGGCCGGAGCTCCAAAGGCAGCAGTGTCCTGACGAGTACGATCCTTTGGGGGCGGATGATCGCCCCCTATCGCCAGACCCCGGCGCATCGCCCGATGCCTTTACGAGCCAGCCAACACCGACCCCAGCTTCAAGGTTTCGGCGACGAGCAATTCCAGATCCTCGGGGCGCGTCCGGTGGTTGCAGATGGCCGCGCGCAGGCAGTGCTGGCCGCCGATGACCGTGTCGGACAGCGCGGCCACGCCGGTTTCCTGAAGCCTGATCATGATTTCGGTGTCCAGCGCCTTCAATTCCTGTTCTGTGAGGCCGGCAGGCGCATAGCGGAAGCAGACGATGTTCAATTCCGGCTCCGCCATCAGTTCGAGGGGCACGTTGTCGCGAATGAGATCGGCAAGGTGACGGGCCTGGGCAATGTTCTGGTCGATGAGCCGGCCGAACTTCGCGGTGCCATGCTCCATCAGGGCCATCCAGACCTTCAGCGCCCCGAAGCCCCGGCTGGTCTGGAGCCCGTATTCGTGCAGCCATTCGCCCGAGGCCAGCCCGCGCGCGGTGCCCTTGAGATATTCGGGCGAAACCGCGAAGGCTTGGCGATGCGCCTTGCGATCCCGCACGAGGACGCATCCGACCTCGAAGGGCGCATGCAGCCATTTGTGCGGATCGAGCGCAACGGAATCGGCGCGCTCGATCCCCTTGACCCGCCATGCGTTGTCGTGGGCAACAGAAACCAGCGCCCCGATACAGCCGTCGACGTGGAACCACATGCCTTCCTCGGCAGCGAAGTCGGCAAGCGCATTCAAGTCGTCAACGGAACCGGTGTTCACGGTCCCGGCCGTGCCGATGATGCAGGCAGGCTGGAAACCGGCCTCCCGGTCCTCATGAACGGCCGTTCGAAGGGCTCCGAGGTCGATGCGGAAGGCGGCATCGGTCGGAATGCGGCGCAGTGCCCTGTTGCCGAGGCCGAGGGTCTCGACCGCCTTGCGGTGGCAGGAATGAACTTGGTCGGAAGCATAGAAGCGAAGCGGCCGCTCCAGCGCACCCACTCCTTCCTCGCGCAGGTCGATCCCGGCCATGGCATTGCGGGCCACGGTGAGGCCAACGAGGTTGGCTACCGAGCCGCCATTGACCAGCGTGCCGCTCGCCGTCGGCGGCAGGCCGATCATGTCGCGAAGCCAGCCGACCACCTGCTGATCGACGAGCGCGGCGGCATGACTGCCGCCGCCAAGGTTGGATCCTTGCACGGCGGCGAGAAAATCGGCGAGCGCGCCGGTAAAATTGCCGGCTCCCATGTACCACGACCAGAAGCGCGGATGGACGTTGCCCATCGGATAGGCAAGCACGGTGCGTCGAACGATCTCGTATACCTCGTCCAGCGGCATGGGGCTCCAGGGCGGCGCCCCATGGAAAGCCGTCTCGACTTCCTCCGGCATCGGCCGCCATACCGGCCGGTCGCGCACGGTGCGTACATGCTCCACCGCATCATCCATCATCCGGTGGGCCAGTTCCGCCACGCGCGACCAGTCGACCGGATCGAGCGTTTCGGTGGGGTTCATGGCCGACGGAATCCATCTTGCGGGCGACAAGATTCGCCATGACGGCCTCCCGCTCAGGCTGCGGCCAGCTGAAAGCCGGGCGTGGAGAGCGAAAGGGCCAGTTCCTCCTCGTCCATGTCGGCCGGGATCGTCTCGAACAGCGGCGTGGAGAGATAGCGCTCGCCCGTGTCGGGCAGCATGCACAGGATGACGGAGCCAGCCGGTGCGTTCTCCGCCACCTGCCGCGCGACGCCGAAGCTCGCGCCGCCCGAGATGCCGGTGAAGAGCCCTTCCTTCTGCGCAAGCATCCTGGTCCATTCCATGGCTTCCGGACCTGATATCGGCCGCACCTCATCATAGTACTTCCTGTCGATCGCTTCCTGCAGCACGTCGGGAATGAAGTCCGGCGTCCAGCCCTGGATCGGATGCGGCTCGAAGGCCGGATGGCTCACAGCCGGCTGGCCCTGCGCACCGCGCTGCTGGGCGTGGCCGCTGCCGATGAGCTGGGCATTGGCCGGCTCGGCAAGCACGATCTTCGTCTCCGGGCGCTCGCGGCGCAGGACGCGCGACACGCCCACCACCGTGCCGCCGGTGCCATAGCCGGTGACGAACCAGTCAAACCGCGAGCCCGCGAAGTCGTTGACGATCTCGCGCGCGGTCGTCGCCTCGTGGATTGCGGCATTGGCCTTCGTCTCGAACTGGCGGGCAAGGAACCAGCCGTTCTTCTCGGCAAGCTCGACCGCCTTCAGATACATGCCGAAGCCCTTTTCCATGCGCGGCGTAAGCACGACCTTGGCACCGAGCATGCGCATCAGCCGCCGGCGTTCGACAGAGAAGCTGTCCGCCATGGTGACGACCAGCGGATAGCCCTTCTGGGCGCAGACCATGGCCAGCCCGATGCCGGTGTTGCCGCTGGTCGCCTCGACCACGGTCTGGCCGGGCTTGAGTGCGCCGCTCCTCTCGGCGTCCTCGATGATGGCGACGGCCAGCCGGTCCTTGACCGAGGATGCGGGATTGAAGAACTCGGCCTTGACGTAGATCGTCCGGCCGTCGACGCCGAGATTGTTGATGCGGATCGTCGGCGTGTCGCCGATCGTCTCCACCACGCTGTCGAACAGCCGTCCGCGGCCGCTCGTGGTCCTCGAAGCTTCCTTCATTGACATGTCGTCCTCCCTGGATGCGGCGCTCGCGACCGTCGGGCTCGGCGTCGATTGAGATTTTGCGATTGCAGGACCGATGCTAGAATGCGCGCTGGCGCCGCGGCGTGGGAGCCGGCGTTGGAGCGAGCATGGAATCGGATCGTTCCGCTTCAAAGCCGTCGGTGGCGGCGGTTGAACTGCGGCTGCTCGGGCCGTTGAGGGTGTTGCGCGCCGGCGTGGCGGCACCATTGCCCCCGTCTCGGAAAATCCGCCTGCTGGTCGCCTATCTGGCGTTAGCGTCGCACCCCGTATCGCGCGAGCGCCTCTGCGAACTCTTGTGGCAGGCGCCAAACGACCCGCGTGGCGAACTCAGATGGTGCCTGACCAAGCTGCGTGCGCTTCTCGATGAGCCCGGGCGGTTGCGGGTGATCACCGATGAGGGCCGGGTGGCTCTCGACCTGCGCGATTGCGACGTTGATGCGCTCAGGGTTCTTTCGCTGTCAAAAAATGGGATCGGACAGCTCTCCGATGACGAGTTGGAGAGTTTGTCCGCCGCTTTCACAGGTGACCTGCTCGACGGTCTCGACGTCAACGGCAGTCCCGATCTCCAGCATTGGTTGACCTCGAGGCGCAGCGAATTTCGCTTGATCCAGGCAGAGATCGTCGTCGAGATCGGCCGCCGGTCGACACCGGGGACGTCGAAGGGACTTGCCGCAGCGAGGAACTGGCTGGAATGCGCGCCGTTCGACATCGAGGGCAACCAGCGTTTTCTGACGGAGCTCTTCCATCGGCACATGATCGAGGAGGGCGATCGTTACGTCGACGCAGCCGCGCGCAGCTTCGCATCGGAGGGCATCGACTTCGCTCCGGTGCGGGCCGCATGGGCGGCGATGCGGGTCGCCTCGACCGCACCGGCAGCAGCGGCATCAGGAGTTTTTGCCAACACTGGAAATGCCGTTTCGCGGCGCGCCTCCATTGCCGTCATGCCATTCACAGAGTTCGGCCGCGGCACGGGAAGACGCAGCGTGCTGGGGAATGCGCTGACCCACGACATCATCAGCAGGCTGGCGCGATTGCGCAGCCTGTTCGTCATTGCACGAGGCTCGGTCTTCGCCATCGCCGACGAGGCGCTCAGCGTGCGCGAAATCGGCGAGCGGCTCGCTGTCGACTACATCGCCAACGGCTATGTGCAACGCAGTGCCGACAACACCATCGTGACCGTGGAGGTTGCCGAGGCCGCCACTTCCCACGTCCTGTGGGCAGACAAGCTGGAGGCGGATGCCGTCGCCCACCTGCCGGTGCTCGATCACCTATGCGACGGCATCGTCTCGTCGATTGCGGCGGAGATCGAGACGGCCGAACGCAATCGCGCCCTCTTGAAGCCAGCGGACTCGCTCGATGCGTGGGAGTGTTTTCATCGTGGCCTGTGGCACATGTACAATTTCACGGCCGAAGAAAACGCGCGGGCCGCCGATTTTTTCCGGCAATCCGCCAAACTCGATCCAACTTTTTCGCGCGCTTACGCCGGTCTGTCTTTCACGCATTGGCAGAACGCCTTCCAGCGCTGGGAAGATCGGAACGCCCAGACAAAGCAGGCGCTGGAGGCGGCGGGCCACAGCCTGCAAGCCGACAGCCTGAACCCCAGCGCGCACTGGGCGATGGGACGTGCGCTCTGGCTCTGCGGGGAGGCGACCGAGGCTGTCCATGCACTGGAGCAATCCGTCGAACTCAGCCCGAACTTCGCGCTGGGGCATTATTCCGTCGCATTCATTCACTCCCAGAACGGTGATCCCGATGCGGCAATCGCCTCGTCGGACCATTCCCGCCTGCTCAGCCCCTGCGACCCGCTGCTGTTCGGCATGCTTGGTGCACGCGCCATGGCGCTGGTACGCCTGGGCAGGTTCGAGGAGGCTGCCGAATGGGGCATGAGAGCCGCGTCACGCCCAAACGCGCATGTGCATATACTGGCCATCGCGGCCCACTGTCTCGCCCTCGCCGGAGATATTGACGGAGCGCGGAGTCACGTGACGCGGATCAGGCGGCAGATCCCGGATTACGACGTGACGCACTTCCTTGATACATTCCGCTTCGACAAGGACATACAGTCCCTCTACAGGGGTGCGGCCCGACGGATCGGCCTCGCAGGGTCCTGAACTTCCTGTCCTTAGACATAGCGCAGCACGATGGCGATACTCAGTCCGACGAGGATGACACCGCTCGCCCTCGAAACCCAGGCAAGGGATCCTTTCGACGAGATTTGCGGCGAAGCAACGGATGCGATTCCGACCGAGGCGAGATCGGCGATCGAGAACGCGCCGTTGACGATGACGCCAAGTACCAGGAACTGCAGCCAACTGGGGAGCGCCGCTTCCGGGTTCACGAACTGCGGAAGGAACGTCAGGAAGAACAGCGCGGTTTTCGGATTGAGGACCTCCACGATGATGCTGTCCCGCAGCACCCTTGGGTGCGGGGCAGGGGTCTCTGCTCCATCCTGACGCTTCGGGGAAAACACCATCTTGCTGCCCAGCCACAACATATAGAGCGCGCCGGCAAATCTGATGGCGGAGTAGAGAACCGGTGCATGATGGAGAAGCGCGGCCAGCCCGGCAGTCGCTGCCATGATATGCACATAGCAGCCAAGATGGACGCCAAGAGCGGCCATGAGGCCGGCCCTGTGACCATAGGCCAGCGTCTGTGCCGACATATAGAGGATGGCCGGTCCAGGCATGCAGGCGAAAGTCATCGTTGCAAGAGCAAAAGGAATCCAGGCTTCAAACGACAAGGTGACAGATCCCGTCTTTCGAGGGGATCAAGTCAATCAGCCTTCATTGATCATGAGAAACGATTTATTATCATGATATTCAGTGCGTCATGAGGTAAATCGATGTTCGATATCCCGTTGCTTCGCACCTTCGAGGCAGTTGCGAACCTTTCGAGTTTCACCAAGGCCGGTCAGCAGCTGAACCTGACCCAATCCGCGGTCAGCGCTCATGTCCGCAGGCTTGAAGATCAGGCCGGATGCACCTTGTTCGAACGCAACACTCGAACGGTGGCTCTCACGCCGCAGGGGCAGGCGCTGCTCGGTTATGCGCGGGCAATCCTGCGCCTGAGCGAGGATGCCCGGAGCCTCATGAAAGGAAGCAGCAGCGCGTTCAACTTGAGGATCGGCGCGTCGGACGATTTAACGAGCACTTGGCTGCCGTCGGTCCTGAAGAAATTTCACGACGCGCGCGCGAGCAGGACACTGGAGATTCACATCTCGAACACCACGCTGCTGCTGGAGAGCATGGAGCGGGGAGAACTCGACTTGATAGTCGGGTGCAGATGCAGGGGGGAGCAGGCCGGCACGCATCTGTGGAGCGAACCGCTGGTATGGGCGTTCGGAAAATATCCGCTGGATCTCAGTGGCCCCATCCCCCTGGCCGTATTTCCCGAGCCCTGTCCCTATCGGGACGCAGCGCTTGCAGCGCTCGCGGCCATGAACCGCGCCTGGCAGATAACGACCGTCAGTCCCAGCCTCGGCAGCTTGACGGCAATGGCTGCGGCCGGGCTTGCCGTAACACCGCTCAACTCCAGCTCGGTTGCCCCATCGCTCTATTCTTCGGAGGTAAATCGTCAACTGCCGCCGCTGCCTGCCGTAGACTTTGTGGCCCATGTCCGGCCCGGCCTCTCGGAAGAAACCGCTCTCCATACGCGTTCGGTCATCGACTGGATCACGACCCACAGGCCCAGAGCCGATCTGGGACGCAGAGGTGAGGGGAAGATATAAGAACACCAGTGTTGAAGATGAGAACGCCTGACAGGGAGGCGATCCGCTCTCGCTCTTGTCCGGGAGCAGTCGGGTGCCGGCCAATTCGGGGTCATGTCCGGGTCAAGCCCAGGGGAGGGAGAAGGTCTTGACGTTGGTGAAGGACTTCATGGCCTCGATGACGCCTTCCTTGTAGCCGTTGCCTGAGTCCTTGATGCCGCCGAAGGGGCTCATCTCGATGCGGTAGCCGGGCACCTCCCAGATGTTGACGGTGCCGACCCTGAGGCCGGCGATGTATTTTTGCATGCGCCGGAAATCGTTGGTGCACACGCCCGACGACAGGCCGAAGGCGGTGGAGTTGGACAAAGCGATCAGGTCGTCGTCATTGTCGGGGGCGCGGATGATCGGGATGATCGGCCCGAACGTCTCCTCCATGACCAGTTCCGAACCGTGCGGCACGCGGTCGACCACGATGGGGGGAAGCAGCGCCCCCTTGCGGCCGGGATCGTAGAGCACTTCCGCACCCTGTTCGGCCGCCATGTAGACGCGCTTCTCGAACAGGGCGGCGGCCTGTTCGTGCACCACGGTGCCGAGGTCGGTCGACCGGTCCATCGGGTCGCCGAAGCGGATCTTCTTCGCCCGCTCCAGCACCAGGGGCACGAAGCGGTCGGCCACCTTCTCCTGGACCAGGATGCGCTTGACGGCGGTGCAGCGCTGGCCCGAATTCCTGGTGGCGCCGGCGACCGCCAGATCGGCGGCCCTGGCGAGGTCCTCGTCGGACAGGTCGTTGAGGATGATGAGCGGGTCGTTGCCGCCCAGCTCCAGCACCTGGCGCCTGTAGCCGGCCTTCGAGGCGATCAGCTTGCCCACCGGCACGCCGCCGGTGAAGGTGATCAGGTCGATGTTGGGATTGGTGATCATCTCGTCGCCGATGTCGGCGGGCCAGCCGGTGACCACCGACAGCATCTGCGGCGGCAGGCCGGCCTCGTAGAGGATGTCGGCCAGCACCAGCGCCGTCATCGGGGTCAGTTCGGTCGGCTTGACCACCACGCAATTGTTGGTGGCGATGGCCGGCGCCACCTTGTGCGAGACCATGTTGAGGGGATGGTTGAAGGGGGTGATGGCCGAGATGGCGTTGAGCGGCTCGCGCAGGGTGAAGATCTTGCGCTGCTTGCCATGCGGGGTGAGGTCGCACGAGAAGATCTCGCCGTCGTCGCGGATGCACATCTGGCCGGCCAGCGTGAACACGTCATAGGCGCGGCCGACCTCGTAGAGCGAGTCGGCCTTGGAGATGCCGAGCTCCAGCGTCACCAGGTCGGAGATCTCCTCCTTGCGCGCGGCCAGCGCCTCGGCCGTGCGAAACAGGATCTGCTGGCGCTCGTAGCGGGTGAGCTTCGACGTATAGCCGGCGGCGATGTCGAAGGCGCGCCGCGCATGCTCGGCGCCGCCGGCCGGCACCGTGCCGATGACGGTGTCGTTCCACGGATAGCGCACCTCGACGACGCCGTCGGCATCGACCTTCTCGCCGGCGATGCGCATCGGCTCGTGGCGGAGCTTGAGGGAAGTCTCGGGCTTGTTCATATCTGGCTCCTTCACCCTTCCCGCTTGATGGGGAGGGACGGCGCATCGGCGCCGGGGTGGGGTTGGAAGGCCAGGCAGGGCCCTTCCGCCCCGCCGGCCCGGTTGGCGATCCTCCCCATGAAGGGGGAGGATGAAAGTGTCATCCCACCTGCGCTGCCGCCAGCACCGCATAGTAGAAGGCATCGAAGTTGCGCAGCGCCGGCGCGCCCGGCTGGTCGGGCAGCACGCGGTTGGTGATGAAGGGCACTTCCTGCTCGGTCAGCCCGCCATGCGAGCGCAGCGGCTCGTCGAGCGCGGCAAGGTCATGGCGGTGCGCGCTGGTGCCGATGGTCTTGTTCTCGCCCGACACCATGACGATGTCGCCGATGCGGTCCTCCGGCAATTCGAAGCGGGCGCAGCCCTCCTCGCGCGAAAGCACTAGCGTGATGCCCTCGACCTGGCGCAGCCGCTCCATCACTGCCGCGCGGTCTGCCCCTTGCGGCAGGTAGGCGGTGGCGAAGGAGCCGAGCGCCCCGTGATGCACCACATAGGGATCGGTGATCGGCAGGATGACGCGGGCCGCGTCCTTGCCCAGCCATTCGTCGAGCAGGTCCTGCACATAGACCACGTTGGGGGAGCCGTCGGCATGGTGCTTGGGCTTCATGCCGTGGTCGGCGGTGACCACGATGGCCGCGCCCAGCGCATCGAGTTCGGCCAGGTATTTGTCGAACATCTCGTAGAAGTCGTTGGCCTGCTTCACGCCCGGCGCATATTTGTGCTGCACATAGTCGGTGGTGGTCAGGTACATGACATCCGGCCGGAATTCCTTGAGCAGCTTGACGCCGGCGGCGAAGACGAACTCCGACAGCTCGGCCGAATAGACCTCCGGCACCGGGCGTCCCAGCCATTTGGAGGCATTGTCGATGCCGTGCTCGGCCTTTGTCGTGGTGGCCGACTTCTCCGAGGAGAAACACACGGCGCGGCCGTCGTCGAACTTCAGCCCGTGGCCGAGCAGGGCGCGCAGCTTGTCCTTGGCCGTCACCACCGCCACCCTGGCACCGGCGTCGTAGAAGGCCTGGAAGACGGTCGGGGCGCGCAGGAACTTCGGATCGTTCATCATCACCTCCTCGCCCGTCTGCGGGTTGTAGAGGTAGTTGCCGCAGATGCCGTGCACGGCCGGCGGCCGCCCGGTGGCGATCGACAGGTTGTTGGGGTTGGTGAAGGAGGGGATCACCGAATGGGCGGTGCGCACCGTGCCCCTGGCCTTGATCTTCTCAAGCGCCGGCATCAGCCCCGCCGCAATCGCCGCGTCCAGATAGGCCGGCTCGCAGCCGTCAAGGCAGATCGCAATCGCAGGCACACGCGGCCACGCATAAGTCCGGCCATTCGCGGCAACAGAAACAGGAGTGTGCTGGTTCATCAGAGGAGGTCCTTCCTGCCTTCGAGGAGAGTCATCTTCTGTTTGAACCAGCCATACCTATTTGCCAAATCGCAATTTTGAATTTGAACGATTGATGAAAGCTATGGATCAGACGAGTGCTGCGCGTTGAGCAACTCCGCCTCGGGCAACACGCTGCGCATGAAGGCCTCGATCTTCGGCGACTCGCGGCGTTCCTGCAGACAAGCCAGCCTGTATTCCGTGCGCACCTCGACGTCGGCAATCCGTATCGTCGTCAATCGCGGGTGGGCGACGAACTCGAAATCAGCGACAACGCCGATACCAAGCCCACGCTCGACCGCCTTCCATATACCTTCGCGGCTGCCGATCTCGAGGAAAGGTGTGATGGTCGTGCCGGTGGCGGCGGCCCCTCTCTCAAGGGCCCTCCGCGTGGTGGAGCCAGTTTCACGCAAAATGAGCGGCTGGTCGGCCAGTTCGGCCATTTCGACGCTTTCGCGGCCATTCCAGGCATGATCGGCATTGACGAAGACCACTACCTCATGGGAGCTGAATGGCACCGACAGCACGCGCGGATCGTCGACGATGTGAGCGAGGATGGCGACATCGGCCTCGAGCTCCAGAATCCGTTGTAGCGTCTGGTCGGAGTTGCCGAGCAGCATGCTGACCTTGATGGCCGGGTAGGCGGCCAGGAAGCGTGCCACCATTTCCGTGGCATGGAAGGGACCGACAGCGGCGATCCGTAGCTGGCCCATCGTCAGACGGCCGCTGCTCAGGAGCAGTTCGTCGGCTTCCTCATGTAGCTTCATCAGCCGGCGGCTGATGTCGAACAGCGCGGCACCCGTCTCGGTCAACTCGACACGCCGCCCGCGTCGGACCAGGAGTTCGACCCCGTAACGTTCCTCCAGTTCCTTGACCTGGGTGGTGACAGTCGGCTGGCTGATGTGCAGCGCCTGCGCGGCGGCGGTGAAGCCGCGATGTTCGGCGACTGCATGAAAGGAACGAAGATGGGAAAATACTATAGCCATTATCTATGATAAGCTCTGGAAATATGTATTAGTCAATAGACGGCAAAGCGGCCACGCTGTGAGCATCAGGAAACTCAGCGCAGGTAGCAGCCGTGTGGTCTTATCGTAATCCCGTCGATGTCTGGTTCGGACAGGGCAGTTTTGCAAAGCTGGGCGAACTCCTGGGTGGACGCAGCTATGCGCTCGTCACCTATGGCGAGCCGGCTTTCCACAAGCTCGGGGCGGAACTCGAACGTAAGGGCGGCAAGCCGCTGCTGGTGGTCGACGATATCGCTCCCAATCCCGACATCAGCCATTTGGAGCAGCAGACAGCGCGCTTCCGCGACCTGTCAGCGGCACCTGAGGTAATCGTGGCGCTGGGCGGCGGTTCGGTGATCGACTCGGCCAAGGCGTTCGCAGCCGCCCGCGGCGATTTCGGCGTGGTGGACGCCTATCTGAAGAAGCGTTCTGGCGCCGGCACCCTCGATCCCTGGCCGCTGATCGCGGTGCCGACCACGGCAGGCACCGGCAGCGAGGTGACCTGTTGGGGAACGGTATGGGACAACGCCAACGGGCTCAAATATTCTCTCGCCCATCCCGGCCTCTATCCGCGGCAGGCGCTGGTCGATCCCGAGCTGATGCTCGGCAAGCCACTGGCGCTGACCGTGCAGACCGGGCTCGATGCCTTGTCGCATTCGCTCGAAAGCCTGTGGAACCGCAATGCCAATCCTGTCTCGATGGCGCATGCCGTAGCCGCGGCCCGGGGTGTTCTGTCCACTCTGCCGGCGCTGGTCGGCGACCTCGGCAATCTGCAATTGCGCGAACGCATGGCGCGCGCCGCCACGCTTGCCGGTTTCGCCTTTTCCAATACCAAGACCGCGATCGCTCATTCCCTCTCCTATCCGATCACCTTGCGGTATGGCGTGCCGCACGGCATCGCTTGTTCGTTCACATTGCCGATGATCATCCGCTCGGTCGCCGACCGGGGAGGAATTTGCGAGGAAGCATTGCGGTCGATCTTCGGTTGCGAGGCACAGGGAGCGGCCGAGCGGCTCGAGACAACTCTCAACAAGCTGGGAGTGGCCACAGACCATCATGCCTATGGCATCGAACTCGCCGAATGGCGCGCTCTGATCGAGGCTGCCTTTGCCGGCGAGCGTGGACAGAATTTCATCGGCTCGCGCGAGGAACTGCTGGCGGCAGCCGGAATGGAGGCAAAAGCATCGGCCGCATAAGCGGTCCAGCACACAAAGCGTACTGTCGAACTTTCATCATGGAGGAGAAGATGAAATCGTTGAAACAGCTTTCCATTGCGCTGCTTGGCGCAAGCGTGTTGTCCACCATTGCTGCTGCCGTCCTGGCGCAGGACTGCAAGGACCCAGGCCAGCTCGTATTCTCGATCATTCCGACCGAGGAAACGACCCAGGAACTGGATATCTATCAGCCCCTGCTCAAGGCCTTGAAAGAAAAGACCGGCAAGAGCGTGGAATTCTTCATGCCGACCTCCTATGCTTCCGTCATCGAGGGCATGGTTAACGGATGGGTCCATGTCGGCGTGCACGGGCCCAACTCTTATGTGCTGGCCCGCGAAAAGGACCCGACGCTGGAGGTCTTCGCCACCTACACCAAGGCCAAGGGGCACTTCCAGGAAGAAGGGCCGGGCTACAGGGCGGTTCTGGTCGTCAAGGCCGACAGCAAGTTCGAAAATCTGGACTCCCTGAAGGGGACCGTGACCGGCCTCGCCGATCCGGCCAGCACCTCCGGCAACCTGATGCCCCGCATGGTGTTTGGCGATGAGATCGGCACCGGGCCGGAACTGGAGAAGTACTTCTCCAAGGTCGTCTATACGGGCGGCCACGATCAGTCTGCACTGGCAGTCAAGGAGGGGCGCGTCGACAGCGCCTTCGTCGCAACCCACCGTCTCGACAATGTCATCGACCGCGGCCTTGCTGCCGAGGCCGACTATCGCGTGCTGTGGCAGTCAGGCATCATCCCGCAGGACCCGATGGTCTATCGGTCGGACCTGTGCGAACCGATCAAACAGGCCATCCGCGAGGCCTTCCTTACCCTGCATGAGAATCCGGAAGCGAAGTCGTTCTTTGAGGGCATAAACTCGACGAAGTTCGTGGCCATGCAGGATTCGGACTACGACATCATCCGCAAACTGGTGGCGGCCGAAAAGGCGGCAGAAGGCCAGTGAGACATGAAACCGGTATCGTGGGTGGAAGCGTGCCGTGCGCTTCTGCCCGTGAAGGGGAGGTTGCCATGCCCGTCCTCGAAGTCCGGAACCTGAAAGTGCGGTATGCGGCAACCGGCCCGCAGATCCTCAAGGGTGTCGAATTTGCCGTTGATGATTCGGATTTCTGCGCCGTCATTGGCCCGAGCGGAGCCGGCAAGTCGACGCTGATCCGCTGCATCAATCGCCTGGTGGAACCCAGCGAGGGCGAGATCATCCTTTTTGGGCAACATGTCTGCCGGTTGGCCGGAGGCGACCTGCGCAGGCTGCGGCGACGTATCGGCATGATTTTCCAGGAGTTCAATCTGGTCAACCGCATGTCGGTTATGGACAACGTCCTGTCGGGACGGCTTGGCTACACGGGCGCATGGCGCAGCCTGTTCAAGGCGTTTCCACGCGAGGACATCGAACGCGCCCTCCATCTTCTGGAGCGCGTGGGTCTGCAGGATCATGTGGACAAGCGCGCCGACGAACTGTCGGGCGGCCAGCGCCAGCGCGTCGGCATCGCCCGGGCCCTGATGCAGCAGCCCGAGATTCTCCTGCTAGACGAGCCCACTTCGGCGCTCGATCCAAAGATTTCTCGCAGCGTGATGGCACTGATCAAGGAACTGGCCGAGGAATTCAAGGTGCCGGTCCTGTGCAACATCCATGATGTGCAACTGGCCCTCGAAAGCTGCAACCGCATCATCGGCATGCAGGACGGCTACAAGAAGTTCGATGGTCCTTCCAGAGACATGCGCAAGGAAGACCTCGACGCCATCTATGCCATGGAGGTGCTGTGATGAGCACCACTACAGCACCCATGCCCGATCGCGGCTTCGAAGCCTGGCTGGCGCATGGGCGCAGCCGCCGCTTCAAGAATCGGGCGATCCTCGTTCTGTCCCTGGCCGTCCTGGCATGGTGCTTCCATGACACGGTCATGTTCGACACGGACTGGACGCGCATGGGCGGCGCGCTCGGCGTCGTCGGCACGCTGGAGCGCTTTCTGTGGCTCGACTGGTCGCTGGCGCCCTCCCTGGTGGTTCCGGCATTGGAAACGCTGATGATGGCGACGCTCGGGACACTGCTCGGCTGTGTACTGTCTTTGCCTGTTGCGTGGTTTGGTGCGGCCAACGTCACGCCCAGCAGATATGTATTCTACCCGCTCGGCCGCTTCCTGATGGTCTTGTCGCGCTCCATCCACGAAATCATCTGGGCGCTGCTCTTCGTCGGGGCGGTCGGTCTCGGCGCCTTGCCGGGTATACTGGCGGTGGCCATGCGGTCCATCGGATTCATTTCCAAGATCACCGCCGAGGCCATAGAGAATATTGATCCCAAGCCGGTGGAAGCCATCCGGGCCGTGGGCGGTAACCAGTTCCAGGTGATGTATTACGGCATCGTGCCGCAAATCCTGCCGGTGATCATCGGCACCATCATCTTCGAATGGGACATCAATATCCGCCGCTCGGCGATCATGGGTCTGGTCGGCGCCGGCGGGCTTGGCCTCGTCTTCTTTCGCCAGATGGCGATGTTCAACTATGGCGGCGTCACGCTGGTAGTACTGGCGGTGCTGGTGCTGATCGCCTTTGGTGAGGTGGTATCCCACTATGCCCGCAAGGCAGTGATTTAGGAGAGAGCGATGACGCTTGCTTCATCGGAGCCGATGCGGCTTTCAGGCCGGAAATGGTCTCGTTACCGGCACCCGGAATCGACACTACGCCTTGCCGCGCTGCTGGCGGTGCTGACCTTCCTTTTCTGGTCGGTCCGCTTCCTCAACATCGATGTGGTGCGCATCTTCGGCGCATTTCCCCGTCTGGCCGACATTCTTGCCACCCGCTATTTCCCACCGGACCTCAACTATGTGTCCGATGCCGGTTTCCTGCGCTCGGTGTTGCGCACGCTGGAAATGTCCCTGCTGGGCGGCGTCTTCGGAGTGCTGGTCTCGATTCCTCTGGCCTGGATGGCGGCCCGCAACATCACATTCAGCCGTGCCATCGCCTATCCGTTCGGTCGCTTCGCCATCATGGGCAGCAGGTCGATCCACGAGACGATCTGGACCATCCTGTTCGTCACCATTCTCGGTTTCGGTATGCTGGCCGGCACCTTGGCGCTGACGGTCTTTTGCATCGGCTTTGCCGGAAAGTTGTTTTCCGACGAGCTGGAAGCGATCGACATGGGGCCGGTCGAGGCGATGCGCTCGGTCGGCGCCAGCCACCTCCAGATATTCCAGTATGCGGTGCTGCCGCAGGTGCGGGTGGCCTTCACCGGCATCACCATCTACACTTGGGATGTGGCGTTCCGGGCCGCGACCGTGGTCGGCTTCTTCGGCGGCGGCGGTATGGGCTGGTACCTCAAGCGCACCACTCAACAACTGGAAAGCACCCGCGTCGCGGCGATCCTGCTGATAATCATCCTGCTGGTGCTTCTAGCAGAAATAGGATCGGGCTGGTTGCGCAAGAAAATTGGACGGATGCGGTGAAATGCCGGGGAAAGACGGAATAGCCGTCAAGACGGTGTCGAAACATCCGCGATGCGGTCAATCGCGACACAGCCTGCCGTCGTGCGCACATTGATACGCCTGCTGCTGGCGTAGCCGTGCGTGGCAATCGCCGCCAGATCGTCCCCCGCCCGGATGGGCCGTGACCACCAGCCATCCCGAAGCGACCATCCAGCCTTGATCGCGGCCTCCGCATCCTGGCTGTCCGGGCGAAGGCTCGCCACCTCGTGCACGATGCGGGCACTGGGGGAACGCTTGCTCAGCAGGTCGCGTGTTTCGACAAGCGCGGCCTGCTTGTCGTCAGCCACAACGATCTGGTGGAAGTAGCGCCGCGAATGCCGGTACGGCGTGAGATATGCGATCTTGACCTGAAAAGCCGGCACGACACTTCTCGATCTCACTCGGTTCCTACCTGAAGATTGGAGAAAAATGCCGAATTACAAGGGCGAATCCGGCATATGAGAAGTATTGCCTGAGCTTGTGCCGCAATGAATTCCCGCCTGCTGGCCTTTTATGAGACAGAATCGTGGATGTTACACGAAATACCTGCACATGTTGGATTTCGCTGGCGCGGCGCCGGCCAAACGCGGATACATGGCTCACAAAACCGTCTCGCTGGCGCGCGTCGGCGTTCATGACAGGCGGCACGCGCGGTTCGAGAGGTCGACTTGCAGATTTCCTTCCACAAGCAACAGCAATACAGCGTGACAAGCGGCGTCTTGATGATGTGCGCCGGAATTGCGCTCCTGACGACGAACGATGCCATCGCAAAAGCGCTGACGGACAGGTATTCGCCCCTCCAGATCATCTTTCTGCGCAACATCATAGCCTTGCCGGTTGCCCTGGCGATCACGCTGAAAATGGGAGGCAGGAGCGCGCTTCGTTCCTATCGGCCCAGCGCCCATCTGTTTCGGGGAATGCTGTGGATCGGTGCCGCGCTGCTGTTCATCACCAGCATGAAATATCTGGGGCTTGCCGAAGCCACCACGCTGGTCTTTGCCGCACCTCTCATCATTACGGCGATTTCTGCCATTTTCCTGGGGGAGTATGTCGGTTGGCGACGATGGTCCGCGGTCATCGCCGGCTTTATCGGCGTGGTCGTCGTTGTGCGGCCGGGAAGCGCGACCTTCCAGCTGGTCTCGCTGCTGCCCATCGCCACGGCCTTCGTCTACGCCATGTTGATGGTCGGCGCGCGCTGGGTCGATCCACGCGACAGCGTGTGGACACTCATGCTGTACCTGACCGGCATCGGCGCGTTGCTCAGCGGCCTGACCATGCCCTTCGCATGGACCGCAGTTCAGGTGGACGACCTATGGCTGTTCATCGGGATCGCGGTTGTCGGAACGGCCGGCGTGACAATGGTCACCCAGGCGTTCCGCCTTGCGCCAGCCGTCGTCATCGCTCCTCTTGAATACACAGCCCTTCTGTGGGCCGTGGCTCTTGGCTGGCTGATCTGGAGCGACGTTCCGGACTTCGTCACCTTTCTCGGCGCGGCCATCATCATTTCGAGCGGCGTGTTTATCGTGTTCCGGGAACAGAAGACGAAGGCGTGACGGGGCAGGGTGCGGATCAGGGGAATCTGCTGGCCGCCCAGGCTGAGGCTTCCGTAAGGGCACTGCAACCAGGTTGGCCGCCGCTCCGGTCGACCTCGCCAGCCTCCTTTGTCGCCTTAAACATGCCGCCCGCAAGCGGAAGCTCAATTCGGGACCGCGACACGCGCAAAAACAAGGGCTTGATGCTCAAAGCGAATCCAAAGGATCACACCGTCTTCGCTCAGAAACGTTTCGACCTTGGCGGGCAGGGTCGTCAAATCCGACCCGGACTCCGGCATGCCTTGCCAGCACCTTCGTCCATTTTGTCGCAGATGAATTGTCCCGCTCATTGACCTAGCGCAAGGGCGCTTGGGGGAAACTGTATAACGTCGCGGCCGGGAATTGCCGGAATGCCGCTCGATGAAATTTTTGCGTTTTCTGTTTTTGCTTTGGGCGGTGCTGGGCTTGGGGACTGGCGTCTCCGCGGCTAGCGTGTTGCAGGAATATCTACCGACCTCCCTCGCCTCCGATCTGGTTGCCGACGCCGATAGCTTTGGGCCGATCCGCAGCGATCTTGCCGTCGCGCCTGTCATGAAGGGCGGCGAGACGGTCGCCTGGGCATTCATCACATCCGATTTCGTCGGGACGACCGGGTATTCGGGCAAACCCATCCATTCTCTCGTAGCCGTCGACAAGAACGCCCGGATCGTCGGCGTGCAACTGGTGAAGCATTCGGAGCCGATCGTCCTGGTCGGCATTCCCGAAGCCAAGGTCAAGGCGCTCGTGGAAGGCTATGCCGGCCTCGATCTTCTGGCCGAGGCCAAGGCCGGCGGGACGGCGCACGAGGTCGACATCATCTCGGGCGCCACCGTGACCGTGATGGTTATCGACGATTCGATCATCCGGTCGGGCCTGAAGGTCGCGCGCGCGCTCGGCCTCGGCGGATTGGCGCCCGAACAGCCGGATGCCGGCCCCCGGTTCGAGATCGATCCTGACGCGGCAGCGCCAGCGGACTGGTTCGAGGCCGAGGGCGACGGCACGGTGAGAAGGCTGTCGCTGGATGTCGGGCAGGTTAATGACGCCTTTGCAACGCATGCCGATACGAGAGCGCGCGAGCGCGCATTGACCGAGCCGCCGGAAACCCTCTTCATCGAATTGCAGGCGGCGCTGGTTTCCGCACCGCCGGTCGCCGAGGGACTTCTCGGCACCGCCGAGGCAGCAAACCTGAAGACCTGGCTAAAGGAAGGAGAGAACGCCATCGCGCTGATGGGGCGGGGCCTCTATTCCTTCAAGGGATCGGGTTATGTGCGCGGCGGCATCTTCGACCGGGTCGTCCTGATCCAGGACGACGTGTCGGTGCGTTTCCGCGACCGCGACCACCGGCGTCTTTCGACCATAGCTGCCGCAGGCGCACCCGGCTTCACCGAAAAGGACCTGTTCCGTATTCCGGCGAATGTCGGTTTCGATCCGACGAAGCCGTTCCGCATCCAGTTGCTCGTCCAGCGCGAGGTCGGGCCGATCGAGAAGGTCTTCCACACCTTCGATCTCGCATACCAACTGCCACAGAAATATCTGCGCGCCATAGCGGCGGCGCCTGCGCCGTCGCCTTCGGCGACAGCGCCTGTTGCCGAGCGCAATGAAGGCACAGCGCAGGCGGAGTTGTGGAGGCGGATTTGGGGGGATTCGAAGCTGAAGATCGCCGTGCTCGGCGCCATGCTGACGGTGCTGACGGGCGTCTTCTTCTTCCAGACCTTCGCGGTCAGGAACGAACGGCTGTTCTACATGTTCCGCATGAGCTTCCTCGCGGTGACGCTGGTGTTCCTTGGCTGGTACGCCAATGCGCAACTGTCGGTCGTCAATCTCATGGCGCTGTTCGGCAGCCTGGTGAACGGTTTCAGCTGGCAGGCATTTCTGCTCGATCCGCTGACCTTCATCCTGTGGTTCGCGGTGGCGGCCGCCCTCCTGTTCTGGGGGCGCGGTGCCTATTGCGGCTGGCTGTGTCCGTTCGGCGCTTTGCAGGAACTGACCAACCAGATCGCCCGCAAGTTGCGCATCCCGCAATGGACCTTGCCATGGGGGCTGCACGAGCGGCTTTGGCCGGTCAAATACATGATCTTCCTGGCCCTGTTCGGCGTCTCGCTGGTCAGCATCGAGCAGGCCGAGCACCTGGCCGAGGTCGAGCCGTTCAAGACCGCGATCATCCTGAAGTTCCTGCGCGCATGGCCTTTCGTCGCCTACGTCGCAGCACTGCTGATCGCCGGGCTGTTCGTTGAACGCTTCTACTGCCGTTACCTGTGCCCCCTGGGCGCGGCGCTGGCGATCCCCGCGCGGCTGCGGATGTTCGACTGGCTCAAGCGCTATCACGAATGCGGCAATCCCTGTCAGACCTGCGCGAACCAGTGCCCGGTGCAGTCGATCCATCCGACCGGCGAGATCAATCCGAACGAATGCATCAACTGCCTGCATTGCCAGGTGCTCTACCAGTCGGAGACCACCTGTCCCGTCGTGATCAAGAAATTGAAGCGCCGGGAGAAACTGGCGGAAAGCACGCCCCCGGGGCCGCGACGTCCTTCCGTCGGCCAGCCCACTGTCACTCGAGCCACCATTTCCGAAGTTTAACAAAAGGAGTTTCGACTATGGAATCCAACGAGAAAAAAGGCGTCAGCCGTCGCACCCTGCTGGGCGCCACCGCCGGCGGTGCCGTGGCGGCGGGCGCGTTTGGCGGCCGCCTGTCGATGGGCCCTGCAGCACTGGGCCTTGGCGTGACCGGGGCTGCCGTCACCATGGGCGGCGGCGCACGGGCGGCGGGAGCCGACGGCTCCATCGCGCCCGGCCAGCTCGATGACTATTACGGCTTCTGGTCCTCGGGCCAGACCGGCGAAATGCGCATCCTGGGCATTCCCTCCATGCGCGAACTGATGCGCGTGCCGGTGTTCAATCGCTGCTCTGCAACCGGGTGGGGCCAGACCAATGAATCGATCCGCGTTCACCAGCGCACGATGACGGAGAGGACGAAGAAGCAGCTTGCCGCCAACGGCAAGCAGATCCATGACAATGGCGATCTCCATCACGTCCACATGTCCTTCACCGAAGGCAAGTATGACGGTCGCTATCTGTTCATGAACGACAAGGCCAATACCCGCGTGGCGCGGGTGCGTTGCGACGTCATGAAGACCGATGCGATCCTCGAGATCCCCAACGCCAAGGGCATTCACGGCATGCGCCCGCAAAAGTGGCCGCGCTCCAACTACGTCTTCTGCAACGGCGAGGACGAGGCGCCGCTCAACAATGACGGCTCGACGATGCAGGACGTGTCGACCTATGTGAACATCTTTACCGCCGTCGACGCCGACAAGTGGGAAGTGGCCTGGCAGGTCCAGGTGTCTGGCAATCTCGACAATTGCGACGCCGACTATGAGGGCAAATGGGCCTTCTCGACCAGCTACAACTCCGAAATGGGCACGACGCTGGAGGAGATGACCAAGTCCGAGATGGACCACATCGTCGTCTTCAACATCGCGGAGATCGAGAAGGCCGTCGCCGCGGGACAGTACGAGGAGATCAACGGCGTCAAGGTGCTGGACGGGCGCAAGGAAGCCAAGTCCCTTTTCACCCGCTACATCCCGATCGCCAACAACCCGCATGGCTGCAACATGGCACCGGACCGGAAGCATCTTTGCGTCGCCGGCAAGCTGTCGCCCACCGTGACCGTTCTGGACGTCACCAAGTTCGACGCGATCTTCTATGAGAACGCCGAACCGCGCAGCGCCGTGGTGGCGGAGCCGCAGCTCGGCCTCGGCCCGCTCCACACTGCCTTCGACGGGCGCGGCAATGCCTACACCTCGCTCTTCCTGGACAGCCAGGTTGTGAAGTGGAACATCGAGGACGCGGTCCGCGCCTATGCCGGCGAGAAGGTCGATCCGATCAAGGACAAGCTGGATGTCCATTACCAGCCCGGTCACCTGAAAACGGTGATGGGCGAAACGCTCGACGCCACCAACGACTGGCTGGTCTGCCTGTGCAAGTTCTCGAAGGACCGCTTCCTGAACGTAGGCCCGCTGAAGCCCGAGAACGACCAGCTGATCGACATCTCGGGCGACAAGATGGTGCTGGTTCATGACGGCCCAACCTTCGCCGAGCCGCACGACGCGATCGCCGTGCATCCCTCGATCATGTCGAACATGAAGTCCGTCTGGGACCGCAACGATCCCATGTGGGCCGAAACACGGGCACAGGCCGAAAAGGACGGCGTCAATATCGACGAGTGGACCGATGAGGTGGTTCGCGACGGCAATAAGGTTCGCGTCTACATGACCTCGGTTGCACCGGCCTTCAGCGTCGAGAGCTTTACCGTGAAGGAAGGCGACGAGGTGACGATCACCGTCACCAACCTCGACGAGATCGACGACCTGACGCACGGCTTCACCATGGGCAACCATGGCGTGGCGATGGAAGTGGGGCCGCAGCAGACTTCGTCGGTGACGTTCGTGGCGGCCAATCCCGGTGTCTACTGGTACTACTGCCAGTGGTTCTGCCATGCGCTCCACATGGAAATGCGCGGTCGCATGTTCGTCGAGCCGAAGAGCGCCTGACGATGAGGCACCTGGCTGTCCTGCTTGTCGGCCTTATGACCGCCGCGCCGCTGGTCGCGGCGGAGCACGAGGTCGCGCCGGGGCAGGGCAGCCTTGCGAAAGCCGTCGCCGGGGCCGCACCCGGCGACGTGCTCAGGCTGGTGGACGGGGTCTATCGCGGCCCCGTCACCATCGACCGCCCCTTGACGGTCGTCGGCCCGCGCGGCGCGATCGTCGACGGCGGCAACAAGGGCAGCGTCCTCACCCTGACCGCACCCGACATCACCCTGTCGGGCTTCACCGTTACCGGATCGGGCCATGTCAATCAGGATCTCGACGCCGGCGTGAAGATCGAGCAGGGGGCCGACCGCGCCGAGGTGAAGGCGTTGCTGGTCACCGGCAACATGCATGGCATCGACGTCCATGGCGGACACGACGCCCGTGTCCTCGGCAACGAGATCGTCGGCACGCAGAACCCGCACATGAACGAGCGCGGCAACGGCATCTATATCTGGAACAGTCCGGGCACGCTGATCGAGGGGAACTCGATCCGCTACGGCCGCGACGGCATCTTCTCCAATGCCAGCTCCAACAGCATCTATCGCGGCAATTTGATGCGCGATCTGCGCTTTGCCGTGCACTTCATGTACACCCGCAACACCGAAGTGTCGCGGAACGTCTCGGTCGGCAACCATCTCGGCTTCGCCATCATGTTCTCCGACCGCGCGAAGATCCTGCACAACCAGAGCCTTGGCGACCGCGAGCACGGGCTGATGCTGAACTACGCCAACAATGCGGACGTGACGGGAAATCTGGTGCGCGGCGGCACGAAGAAATGCCTCTTCATCTACAACGCCCACAAGAACCTGATCTGGGAAAACCGGTTCGAAGGCTGCGGCATCGGCATCCATTTCACTGCCGGGTCCGAACGCAATGTGCTGACCGCCAACACCTTCATGGGCAACCGCGAGCAGGTGAAATATGTCGGCACGCGCCATATGGAATGGAGCCACGAAGGGCGTGGCAATTTCTGGTCGGACCACCCGGCCTATGACCTGAACGGCGACGGCATCGCCGACAGCTTCTACCGCCCGAACGACCTGATGGATCAGATCCTCTGGTCGCAGCCCGCAGCGGCACTCCTGACGGGTTCGCCCGCGGTGCAGCTTGTTCGCTGGAGCCAGCAGAGTTTCCCGGCCACCTTGCCGGGCGGCGTGCGCGATTCAGCGCCTCTGATGCGTCCCCTGACCATTCCCGTCACGGCGGATGCGCAAAGTTTCGAGGCCGAAGTCCAAGGACGCTGGGCCCAAGGAAATATCGATGACCTCGACCCTGCAAATCTCACGTCTCACTAAGCGTTTCCAGACCGTCGAGGCGCTGAAGGAGGTCTCGCTCACGCTGGAACTCGGCAAGCGCGTCGCGCTGCTGGGCCATAACGGCGCGGGCAAGTCGACGATGATGAAGATCATCCTCGGCCTGATCCCCTTCGACAGCGGCTCGGTCAGCGTCTGCGGCACGGCGCCGGGCGCTGCGGCGGCGCGGACGCAAGTGGCCTACCTGCCGGAAAATGCCTCATTTCACCCCGCTCTGACCGGGGAAGAGCAGATCCGCTTCTATCTGGCCCTGCGCGGCGAGGACCCGAAACAGGCGATGGGCCTTCTCGACAAGGTGGGGCTGGCCCATGCGGCGCGCCGCCGGATCGGCGGCTATTCCAAGGGCATGCGCCAGCGCGTGGGGCTGGCCCAGACGCTGATCGGCAAGCCGCGCCTTCTGATTCTGGACGAGCCGACCTCCGGTCTCGATCCGGTTTCGCGCCGCGATTTCTACGATCTGCTCGACGGACTGGCCGCCGACGGCGCCGCCATATTGCTTTCCTCCCACGTCCTGACCGAGGTCGAGGCTCGCACCGATCGGATCGTGATCCTCTCGCAGGGACGGCTGGCGGCCGAGGGCACGCTGGCCGAATTGCGGGGAGAGGCGGCTTTGCCGGTCGCGCTGCTGATCACCCCTGCGGCGGGCGAGGACGCGGCGCTGGCGGGCGCATTCCCTCAAGCCGTCCGCACGGGAGACGGCCGGCTGAAGCTGTCATGCGAGCAGACGCGGAAGCTGCCGCTTCTTTCGCGCATCGCGGCCCTCGGCGGGCAGGTCGCCGATCTCGACGTCATCCCGCCGAGCCTTGAAGACATCTATTCCCATTTCAGCCGGAGGGACGGGCAATGAAACGTATCCTTGCCACCGCCCTCTGCGAATTCCGGGTGGCGTTCAGGAACCGCTGGGTGGCCATCGCCACCGCGATGATGGCGCTGTTCGCGCTTGTGCTGGCTGCGGCCGGCGCCGCCCCGACCGGCGACATCGGCGTCGACCGGCTTTCCGTGGTCGTCGCCTCGCTGACCTCGCTGTCGGTCTATCTGGTGCCGCTGCTGGCGCTGCTCATGAGCTTCGATGCGGTAGCAGGCGAGGTCGAGCGGGGAACGCTGCCTCTGCTCCTGACCTATCCCGTCTCGCGGCTGCAAGTCCTGCTGGGCAAGCTTCTCGCCCATGTCGCCATCCTCGGCCTCGCGACGAGCCTCGGCTACGGTCTGGCCGCCCTTGCGGCGATCCTTGCCGACAGGGGCGCGCTGGCAGGACTGGCCTCCCTGTGGCGGCTCGTCTGGTCGTCGGTCCTTCTCGGCGCGACGTTCCTCGGCGCAGGCTACGCGCTGTCGGCCCTGACCCGGCGCACATCCAGCGCGGCGGGGCTCGCCATCGGCCTTTGGCTGGCGGTGGTCGTCCTGTACGACCTGGCACTCCTGGCCCTGATCGTTTCGGATTCCGGAGGCCCCCTTACCACGCGCATCCTGCCGATCGCACTGTTGTCCAATCCCGCCGACGCCTTCCGCATCTTCAACCTGTCGGCGGCCGCCGCCGTCTCCGCCGCCGGCGGCATTGGCGGCGCCGCCGATGCGATACCGCTCTGGCAATCCGGCGCATCCATCCTGCTCTGGCCGGTTGCCACGTTGGCGCTGGCATGGGCCGCGTTCAGAAAGGTGACGCCATGACGACGATGCTGCGCCTGATGCTGCTGGCCATTCTGCTGCCGGTCAGCGCCTGCACGCAGGAGGCCGTGCAGAATACTGCGCCGCAGGAGATGACGGCAGAGACATTGGGCCACTACTGCCAGATGAACCTACTCGAGCATCCGGGTCCGAAAGCGCAGGTCCACATGAAGGGCATGCCGGCGCCGCTGTTCTTCAGTCAGGTTCGCGACGCGATCGCGTATGCCCGCTCGCCGGAGCAGATCGCGCCGATCCTCGCGATCTACGTCAACGACATGGGGGCTCCCCGGGCGACCTGGGAAAAACCGGGCGACGGCAACTGGATCGATGCCGGAAAGGCATTCTTCGTCGTCGGCTCGACTCGCGAAGGCGGCATGGGCGCTCCGGAAACCGTGCCCTTCGCCTCCCAGGCCGATGCCGAGGCTTTCGCCAAGGCCGAGGGCGGCACCGTGCTGAAGCTGATGGCGATCACGGACGACATGGTCCTGACACCGGTGGAGCATGAAACAGCCGAAGACCAGGACGACGACTATGAAGGCCGTCTGCGTGCCTTGCCAAATGCTGTTGGAGGCTGAACCATGCTGACACGTCGCCGCCTGATCGCAATTTCCGCCGCCATGGCGGCATCGTCCTGGGCGGGCATTGCGCAAGCAAGGTCCACGACCCGGCTCTGGACGGGACAGGCTCTCGGTGCCCGCGCCTCTATCCGGCTCGACCATCCGCAAGCCGAGGCAATTGCCGCCCGTGTATTCGCCGAGATCGATCGGCTGGAGGATATCTTGAGCCTTTATCGGGCGAATAGCGCGCTCAGCCGCCTGAACCGCGACTGCCGGTTGGACAGTCCTCCTTTCGAGTTGCTGGAATGCCTGTCGGCCGCCGGCGCCGTCCACGCAGCAAGTGGCGGGCGTTTCGACCCGACGGTGCAGCCGCTTTGGAGGCTGTGGGCGGAAGCGGCAGCAGTTGGGAAGAAGCCCACCGATGCTGCCATCGAACGGGCCCAGCTGCATGTCGGCTGGGAAAAAGTCACCGTGAGTCCGGCAGCGATCGTTATGAAGCCGGGCATGTCGCTGACCCTGAACGGCATCGGCCAGGGCTATGTCGCCGACCGGGTCGCAGCCTTGCTGGAAGCCGAAGGGCTGAACGACATTCTCATCGACACCGGCGAATTCCGCGCGCTGGGCGGACAGCCTGACGGCGGCGATTGGCCTATGCTGCTGGAGGCGGGCACGCGGCTGGGTCTGCGCCAGCGGGCGCTTGCGACCTCTTCCCCCTTGGGGACGACTTTCGATCAGGCCGGCCATGACGGACACATTCTCGACCCCGCGACGGGCCGGCCGGTTCGCCGGGTCTGGGGGTCAGTGTCGGTTTCGGCCCCGTCGGCCGCGATCGCGGACGCACTGTCCACGGCCTCGTGCCTGATGCCCGATGAGGTATCCATCGTCTCGATGATCAGGCATTTCCTTGATGTGCGTTGCGAGGCCGCAGCTCTAAATGTCCGTTCATAAAGGCATATGGCAGCCGATCGGATAGCAGGACAGTTGCGGCCGATTTTTCATGGCCTCCTGTCGGGCCGGGATTGGTTCGTCTATGGTGGGCGGCATGAATCCAGCTACACCCCAAGGCCTGTCGATCCTGCATGACAACCGGCGCGTGATGCTGAAATGGCATCGGCTTCGGCGGCGACGTGCCGATCCGCTGTTCGGTGCCGGCAATCTCGCCCTCGGCCTGCAACTGGGCGCCTCTATGGAGGTCGACCTGCGGGTGACCGCGGACGGCGATTTCGCCGTGCTCCATGACGATGTGCTGGACGAGGAGACGGACGGCATCGGACCGGTCGCCGCCCACCAGCGGCCGGCTCTTGCCGGTCTTCACTACGACGATGCCGGCGTACCCGGCGTCGCGCGCCATGGGCGGCGCCTGCTCTTTTTCGACGATTTGATGACCCTTTTGCGCGAAGCGCAGCCGCAGGCGCTGTTGCAACTCGACATCAAGGACGACCTGGCCACCATCGGCGCGAGGGGTCTGGGCCGGCTGGCCGATGCCCTGCAAGGGGATGGGCTTCCTGTCATCGTCAGCGGCGATTGCAACGACCTCATTCTCGCGCTCGGGCAACGCCTGCCGAATGTTGCGCGCGGCCTCGAACCGAGTTTCCGCCTCATGGACCTGTTCGCGAGGGGGGATGTGAAGGGAGCGGAAGCCCTGCTCAGGGCCGAGCTTGCGGGGTCCGTACAACCTCGAATGGTCTATCTGCACTGGACGATGGTGCTGGATGCGCTCGATGCCGGGCTCGACTTCGTGGCGATCTGTCATGACGAGGGCAAGGCGGTCGATGCCTGGACCTTCACGCCGGCCAACCCCGCCGAGGGCTTCACCGAGACGGAATGGCACGCCTTCTCGCGCCTGCTGGAACTGGGCGTGGACCAGATAACCACCGACGAGGCGGTGGCGACGGAGGCTGCCTACGCCAAACGCGTCGGCTTGGGCTGAGCCCCATCGACCGGGGATTCCGCCAACTGCTCCCACAGGAAGTCAAGCGTCCCGGCAAGACCCGGCGTGCAGGCGGCAACCGCGCCGCCATTGGCGATTATGCGGTCGAGCGGCGGCATGGCCACATATGCTCCGGCTTCTGCCGCGATCAGCGCGCCGGCCAATATGTCCCAACTGTTGAGATGGGCTTCGTAATAGAGATCGGCGATGCCGTCGGCGACCCGTACGAGGCCGAGCGCGGCGGAGCCCAGGCGCCTGTATTCGATCCCGAGCCCGTGGAGGCGGGCAAGCAGCGCCTGATAGGGTTCGAACGGGGTGCGGCGCGAATAGCCGACGATTGCCAGCGCCTGTGTGGGATCGGCCATTCCGGAAACGCGCACCGGGCGATCACCGCAGAATGCGCCCTGGCCGGGCAGGGCAGAATAGACGCGGTCGCCGGCCGCGTCGTAGATGCAGCCCAGTTGCACCGCGCCGTCGCGGACGAAGGCAATGGACACGCCCCAGTGGCGCAGGCCGCGAATGTAGTTGGCGGTGCCGTCGATGGGATCGACCACCCAGAAGCCGTCGGCACCGGGTTGCCCGCCCGTCTCCTCGCCGAGAAAGCCGTCCTGCGGGAAGGCATCGGCGAGCGCGGTACGGATCACCTGTTCGCTCTGGCGGTCGGCGGCCGAGACGAAATCCTGCAAGCTCTTGGTCGTGACGGCGAGTGCGGCCGGATCGGCGGTGCGGCGAAAGGCCTCCGCCTGCCTGCCGGTATCGAGGGCAAGCCGGCGCGCCAGTTCGAGGCGGGCGACAATACCGGCATCGGCGGCGGGCAGGGCGCGCATCAGGCGGTGGCCCTTCGGACCAGGGTCACGGGCGTGAGTTCGGTGCGCTCTTTCATGCGGGGCGCGTCCATCCGGCCAAGCAGCAGTTCCACCGCCTGTTCGGCCTGGATGTCGCAAGGCTGGCGCAGCGTGGTCAGGTCGTAGGCCGCCCAGGCCGCCTGAGGAATATCGTCATGGCCGACGATCCTGATCTTGCCGATGTCGTGCCCGGCGGCCCGCAGACCGTCGATGACGCCGAAGGCCATGTAGTCGTTGACGCAGAACAGGCCGTCGAAATCCGCCGCAGCAGCCGCAGCCGCGAAACCGTTGCTGTAGTCGTTGATCACCACCGGCAGCGCCTGTGCCGAAGCGCCCAGCTTGCGGCAGGTGGCGAGGAACGCTTCCTGGCGACGCCGGGCGGTGTAGGAAACTTCTGCGCCGCAGATGACAGCCAGCCGCGTCGCGCCCGCTTCCAGCAGCGTTTGCGCCGCGATACGTCCCGCTGTCTCGTCGTCGGAGATGACGCGGTCGACATGTGGGATGGCATCGCCCTTGTTGATCAGAACGATGGGGACGGCGTGGGCGGCGAATTCCTCGCACAAGGCGGTCGGCGGGGCGTCCGAGGTCACCAGCACACCCGAGACGTTGTAGTGCAGAAGCTGGTCCATCATGCGGTTGACGCTTTCGGCCTCGTCCGCCGGCAGCAGGATCGGGCGGAAGTTGCGGCCGACGAGCGCCTTGGCGATCTCGTGGATCTGCTGGGAGCGGAACGGGTTGTCCATGCCGGCCGCGACCACCCCGACAAGGTCCGAGCGGCGGTTGATGAGGCTGCGGGCCAGATAATTGACGCGATAGCCGAGCTCCTTGGCCGCCTTGTGCACCTTCTCGCGCGTTTCGGGCGAGACGCTCGCATTCGGCGTGAAGGTGCGCGAGACCGCGGCACGCGAGACGCCCGCGCGCTCGGCGACGTCGAAAGACGTCACCTTTCGTCTGGGATTGTCCCCCTCGCTCATGCGGCCTCATCCATCGCGCTGCGCAGAAGTTCCGGCCTGTCCGAGCAGATGCCGAGCACCGGCAGCCGCACCAGATCGGCGATGACCGGCGGCCGCTCCTCATGCCACAGCACAACGGCAAGGCTCGCATCCCGTGCCCGTTCCAGAAGCTCGCCGGTGACCAGTTCCTGCGGGCGTTCGCCGCCGCGCTCCCAGCACAGATGCACGATGTCGGCGTCGCAGTCGCTGGCCGCCGCGAAGGGATCGGCACCGAGTGGGACGAGCACGGATAACGGGAAGGGACAGCCCGCATCCCGCAGCTTGCGCACGAAATCGGTGTCGAAGGAGCCGAGCACGGCGAAACTCTGTCCGTGGCTCTCCAACTCCCGCCATGCCGCCGGTCCGGCGCCGGCCGCCTTCAGCTCGACATAGAGCCCGGCGCTCCGCTCCCGCGCCAGAGCCGCCACCTCGGCGAAGGTCGGCACCTCGATGCCGGCGATGCTGGCGAGGTCCGCCGCATTCAGGGTGGAAATGCGCGCATCCATGCCGAAGACGCGCAGCAGGTGATCGTCGTGGCTGACGACGGGCACGCCGTCCCGCGTCATCTGGACGTCCAGCTCCCACATCTGGGCGCCGAGATCGGAGGCGCGGGCGAAGGAGGCCAGCGTGTTTTCCCGCACATGGGCGCTGGCGCCGCGATGCCCGATGGCGAGCGGCCGCGCTAGGAGGTCGGGCCAGCCGAAACGTTCCGCAAAACCGGACCCTGCCGTGACGCTCAAATCCGCTCTCCCTTGTCGTCGAACATGAATATCCGGTCCGAGGCCACGGACCATTCCACCTCGTCGCCTACGGCGATATCGGAACGCACCGGTTGAATCGACCGCAAAACGCTGCCGTCGGCAAGCATCAGATCGTAGAGGTTCTCGCGCCCCTGCGTTTCCACGAAGGAGATGCGGCCCTTGATCGGAACATCGCCTGCGGGACCGAAATTCTCCGGGCGGATGCCGACGGAGACGCGCGTGCCCTCGGCCAAGTTTCGGGCGCCGTTCGGTTTCGGCAGCCGCACATCGGATTGTGGCACCACGATCGCATCGCCACTGACGACGCCGCGCAGGAAGGCGATCGGCGGATTGCCGAGGAAGCCGGCCACGAACGCGGTGTGCGGGTCGTTGTACATCTCGGTCGGCGTGGCGATCTGGACGATCCTGCCCGCATCCATGATGGCGATGCGGTCGCACATGCTCATCGCCTCGACCTGATCGTGGGTGACGAGCACGGCCGTAATGCCTGTCTCGAGCTGGATGCGCCGGATTTCGGAGCGCATTTCCAGCCGCAGCTTTGCGTCGAGATTGGCAAGCGGCTCGTCGAGAAGCAGCACATGCGGGCGGCGCACCAGCGCCCGGGCTAACGCCACGCGCTGCTGCTGGCCGCCGGAAAGCTCGGCGGGACGGCGGTCGAGAAGCGGCTCGATGTGCACCAGCTGCGCCATATCGTCTACCTGACGGGCGATTTCGGCCGCCGACTTTCCGGCGATGCGCAGGGGAAAGGCGATGTTCTCGCGCACCGTCATGTGCGGATAGAGCGCATAGGACTGGAACACCACGCCGACATTGCGCTCCTGCGGCGGCAGCGAGGTCACGTCCCTGTCGCCGAACAGGATGCGGCCGCCGCTCACCTTGTGGATGCCGCAGATGGCGAACAGCGTGGTCGACTTGCCGCAACCCGACGGACCGAGCAGGGCCAGCATTTCCCCGTCGCCGATTTCCAGCGTCATGTCCTCGATGACGCTGACGGCGCCGAACGCCTTGCTGAACTTGTCGAGCAGGATGCGCATCAGCCCTTCGTGCCTCCTCCGTAGATGTTCATCAGGTAGTTCTGGAAAACGAAGAACAGGACCAGCACTGGCGCGATGTAGAACAGTCCGACGGACTTGAAGAGCGCCATGTCGAAATTGTTGTCGTCGGCGATCAGCGAGGCGAGATAGACCGACAGGACCTGTGCGTTGCCGCTGGGGGCCAGCACCTGCGGCAGGATGAACTCGCCCCAGGCCAGCAGGAAGGCGAACAGGGCCAGTGCGAAAATGCCGGGCCTGACCTGCGGCAGCACCAGCTTGCGCCAGACGGTGAAGCGGCTCGCCCCGTCCTGGATGCCGGCCATCTCGATCTCCCACGGCACGGTGTCGTAGAAGCCCTTCATCAGCCAGATGCCGAGCGGCATGTCGATGGCGGCTTTGACTAGGATCACGCCGATCAGCGAGTTGTAGAGGCCGACCATCTGCAACACGATGAAGATGGCGACGATCAGCGTGATGGCCGGGAAGGCGTGCAACATCATCACGCCGGCGAGGAAGAAACTTCTCCCCGGCACGTTGAGGCGCGACAGCACATAGCCGGCCATGGACGAGACGACGACCACCAGTGCTGCGCTGGTGGTGGCGAACAACAGCGAGTTGAGCGTCACCCGCCAGATGCTGAGACGACCCGGCCGCGTCTGCCACAGGAACGACCAGTGCTCCAGCGTGAATTCGTGCGGGACCACCGAACCCGGCGGCGAGTTGGTGACGGTGTCGACGAACAGATAGGCATAGGCCAGCACCAGCGGGGCGCTGAGAATGGTGATCACGAGAATGATCGGCCAGCTTTTCTGGTGTCCGTTCATCGCGCCCTCACAGCTCTATCCGCGGCCGGGTGATCAGCGCATTGTAGTTGAACAGGCGCAGATAGATGAGCGACAGCACGATGCCGATGACGACCAGCACCAACGCCATGGCCGCGCCATAGCCATATTGCAGGTTGCCCGCATAGTTGTTCAGCGCCGTGTGATAGATCCACAGCGACCAGATCTCCGTCGCGCCGCCCGGCCCGCCATCGGTGGCCAGCAAGGTCTGCTCGATGGAGGTGAGCAGCGACAGCGTCTGGTAGCAGGTGACGAACAGGATCGGCCATTTGAGCTGCGGCAGGATGATGTGGCGGATCTGCTGCCAGCGATAGGCGCCGTCCACGCTGGCGGCATGGAAATGGGTTTCGGGTATAGCCTTGATGGCCGAGGCGAAGATCAACATGCCCATCGAGGCCCCGACGAAGCCGTTGATCATGATGACGAAGAACCAGGCCTGGGTTGCGCTATCGAGCATCCAGTTGCGCGGCCTGACGCCGAAATCGGAAAGCACGGCGTTGAGGAAGCCCGTGTCCCAGGCGACCCATTTCCACAAAAGCACGTAGATCACCACCGGCGAGATGCGCGGCAGGAACCAGATGATGCGGAAGATGCCCGCCGGCCGCTCGGGCATGTAGTGGGTGGCGATGGCCAGGAACATCGCATAGCCGATGTTGAAGAAGACCAGCGTCATGGCCACGAAGAACAGCGTGTTGAAGAACACGCGCGTCGTGTCGCGCGAGGAGCTGAGGCGGCGGAAATTGTCCGTCGTCCAGCTCCAGCCCGTGTAGGTCGCTGCCGCGAGCGCCTCCTTTTCCTCCGCGGTGAGGTCAGGGTCTATGGCTTCCGCCGCCGCGACGAGGGCGCCCGAACTGGCAAAGCGCGCATTGGCCAGCGAGCGGCTGAAGGCGTCCGAAATGCGCTTGACCGTGCGCGTGTCCGGCCGGTCGGGCAGGGCGCGGATCACACGCTCGAATTCGCGCCGCGAGGTAAAGCTCTCGTCCATATGGCTGCGCCGCAGGCTGGCGACGATGCCGGAGGCGATGCCCATCTCCTCCAGCGCCGCCAGTCCCCTTTCATCCACCACATAGGTCGGCTGGCCGAGCCGCTCGGCCAGCTCGCCCATTTCGTAGCGTTCGCCGAGCACTCTCAGCGCACCGGGCGAGACCTGATGGGCGCCGCCGCTGATGCCTGTCGCGGTGTTCATGTTGGTGAAGGCGAAGACGCCGGTGAGCACCACGGGCATGAGGAAAAACAGGACCACCAGAACGAGCGCCGGCAACAGCAGCAGGACGCCGAGCCCGCGCGAGCTGTCCAGCAGGCCGAGCCTCCGGCGCGCGGGCGCGGCCCCGGCACCGCCTGATGCCGGAAGGCGCTCTGTTTTGTCGCGGAACGCGTCCATCAGCTCGTGCCCGTCAGCGGATGACGATGGCCTCGCCGAGGCTGTTGCGCAGTTCCGCCTCCACGTCGCTCACCGCCTGCTCCGGGGTCTTCTGGCCGGTCCACGCACTTTCCAGCCCCTTCCACATCGCGCTCCAGTAGACGCCGAAATTGGTGTTGTTGGGCATGGCATTGGCATGGGGCAGAAGCCGTTCCGTCGCCTCGCGCGCCCAGCGGTCGTTCGAATAGAGGTCGATGTTGGACTGCTGATGGGCGATGCCCAGATGCGCCGACTTGATGGCGTGCAGCGTGTTGATGCGCGGCTCCGAGGCGATCTTGATCAGTTCGGCCGCGATATTGGTCTGCTCCTCGCCGTGGCCGCTGGTCAGCAGGTAGACGAGCGGGTGGGTGAGCGTGTTGGCCTTGCCGCCTTCGCCTGCGGGAATGAGCGTGAAGGCAACGTTGCCGAAGAAGTCCTGGAGACCTTCCTGGTTCACGTAGCGGGCATAGTGCCATGTGCCGCCGTGCCAGATGCCGACCTTGCCGCTCGGCACTTCCGAATACCACTGGTCGGTTGGCGTGCCGATGTGGTTCTTGCGGGTCACGCCGGCAGCGGCCGCATCGGCGAAGAACTGGTAGAAGCGCTGCATCGCGGCCTTGTCGAGAACGAGCTTGCCGTCCTCCTCCATCACCCCGCCAAAGGAGGTGTAGAATTGCCAGTAATCCGGCCCGTTCTCGGGACGCGGATAGAAGCCGTATCCAGGCTGCACGACGCCGGCATCCTGCATCTTCTTGGCGTCCTCCAGCACGTTGGCCAGCGTGTATTCGCCCGCCTGCACCCGCGCCGGCAGCGCCTCCAGGTCCTCGTCGGAATAGCCGATCGCCTTCATGTGCGGCTTCCAGAAGAAGAACGGACGCGATTCCGCATCCTGCGGCAGGCCGTAGACCACGCCGCCATACGAGGCGATCTCCATCAGGTTCTCGTAGATGTCGTTGATCGGCCAGGCGTCGAGGTTCAGATAGTCCTCGGCCGGCACGATCAGGCCCGACTGCGACCACGGCGCGATGTCCTCGTGGCCGGTGACCACGATGTTGGGGGCATTGCCGGCCTCGGCGGCCAGCGTGAGCGCCTGCTTGAAATCGTCCCAGCCGGGATAGACCTTCTTCTCGACGGTGATGTTGAGGTCCTCGCCGGCGACGGACCGCTCCCGCTCGAGGATGTCGGCCGCCATTTCGATGGCGTCCACGCGGTAATTGTCGTTCGGTCCGGTGCCGCCGGACCAGATGCTGATGGTGACGTTCTGCGCGGCCGCAAGGCCAATGTTGCCAAGAAGCGCCACGGCCGCAGCGCCTGCCCAGATCGCCAAACGCGATATTGTCATCTCTCTCGACCTCCCTTTGTCGGTGCGTCGCCTGCCGGCGCCATGATCTGTCCGGGAAAGAGGCTCGTCAGCTCGTGACGACCCGCGTTCCAGATCCGGAATGTCGATTGGTTATGATCCTCCCTGCTGACAGTCGGATGACATTTTGCGCACGTGTGCAGATTATCCGCCATTTCTGGCGCAGCAGGCATTGCACACGTGTACAATGGCATCGACCCGACCTTTCGTCAACCGACCGTACCGGGCAATACCGATTGGTCTTCCTGTGTCTTCAAGGGAGCCAGGCTGACGATCCACTGCCCAGGTGTTGCCCGCCTCGATCGGCATATCGATGCAAATGCCGTGAGAGGTACCGACGCCTTGCCAGTGCTCTAATTAAGTGGCATCAGGGTTTTATGAAGTCCGCTGACTGTACCACCTGAACGCGCTTCCGCGTCATCGACGCGAGAAGCCTTCGTGCCGGCTCTCCGCTCGTGGCCGGCGGGTTTTGTTATGCCACGGCGTGCCCCTCGACGCCGCCAATGCAGCTTCCTTCATCGGTACTTCTCATGCACAATTTCTTCGAAAGCCCCTTCAGGGGCATTACGCTCGACAAGCAGGTCACCCACCCGAACATCGTCGTGGGGCGCTACAGCTACTATTCGGGCTATTACCACGGTCACGGCTTCGATGATTGCGCCCGGTTTCTTCTGCCCGAGGAAGGCGCCGACAGGCTGATCGTCGGCAGCTTCTGCTCCATCGGCTCAGGCGCGGCCTTCATCATGGCGGGCAATCAGGGACATCGCAACGACTGGATCAGCACCTTTCCGTTCTACTGGATGAGCGAGGTTCCGGCCTTTGCGGGTGCGCAGAACGGCTATCTTCCGGCAGGCGATACGGTCATCGGCAACGATGTGTGGATCGGCTCCGAAGCCATCGTCATGCCGGGCGTCACCATCGGCCATGGCGCGGTAATCGGCACTCGCGCACTGGTGACGCGCGATGTCGAACCCTACGCCATCATCGGCGGCAATCCGGGCAAGGTGATCCGCAAGCGCTTCAGCGACGCCGACATCGACAGGTTGCTGGAAATGGCATGGTGGAACTGGAGCGACGATCAACTGCACGACGCGATGCCTGTCCTGACCAGCGGCGACGTGGAAGCCCTCCACCGCCACTGGAAAGCGACCATCAACATCAGCCGGTAGCAGCAAGGGGCCTCGCTACGTACGGCAGCCCGAAGGCCGGAGGTTCCTCAAGCCGGAATCCGGCCGGATGCCTGCATATGATCGTCCACGACCCTTTGCACCATCGGGGCGTAGTAGGAAAATCCGGGGGTGGCCATTCCCGCCACCTTACCCGCATCATCGAGATAGCGGACCTTCACGATCTCCCTGAAATTGGGAAGCTTCCCGAAGGCTGCGATCTCCTCGGCGTTCATCGGGCCGCCTTGCAGTTTCAGCGAATGGATCGAAGCTTCGGAAAGCTCGTCGAAATATTTCGGATCGGTGGCACAAATATAACGCTTGGCAGCCACATGATAACGTACGCAATCGGTGACGATGGTGGGAAAGAAGCGCTCCAGCACCAGCGCGCCGGCCTCTTCATGGTGCTTGTCATGTGTGTCGTTCATCGAGAACGTGCCGAATTCGCTGGTGAAGTGGCCGATATCATGGAGAAGGGCAGCCACTATGATTTTTTCTTCTTCGCCCTGCCGCTGTGCCAGACAGGCGCCCTGGAGCATGTGCTCGGCCATGGTTACAGGCTCGCCGAGATACTCCTCGCCGCCCCGGCGCTCGAAGATATCGGCCAGAAACGCCACGATTGTCCGGTGGGTGAGTTCGTCCTTGGCCTGCGCGTTCATTCAGCTGCCTCCGGGATCTTCGAGGAATTCCTGCCGGCTTCGATGGCGGCCAGCGTGGACAGAAGGCCGTCCTTGTCGGCGTAGCAGCCCTGGAGCCAGCGCGATCCGGCGCCCGAATAACCCTTGCGTGCATGCAGCACGCGGGTGTTGTCGACGATGAAGCTTTCGCCGGGAGCGAGCTTGAAGGTGACTTCCATGGAGGGGTCGTCGATGATTTCGCCCAGCCGCCGATAGGCCGCGTAATAGTCCGCCATGTCCTCGAAGGGCACATCGGTGATGGCCGCCGTCGAACGATTGTTGAAGCGGATGCCGATCAGCTCGCCATCCGGTGCAAGTTCGATCATCGGCCGCCGCGATTGCAGGCAGACACCGGAACTGCCGGCATACTCGAAGCGGGCGCAATAGCGGGACAGCAGGTCGAAACCGCGCGGATCTTCCGCCCGCAGGCGCTCGGCCGCCCGGAACCCGTCGACCACCATGTTCTCGCCGCCCTCGGCAGAATTTTCGAGGCAGTAGAGGATCTGCAGGGTCGGAACCGGATCGCGATAGGGATTGTCGGTATGGGCCTGGAGCCCGAGCCCGGTATAGGCAAGGTTGCTCGGGTTGACCTCGGTGCGCACCTCGAAATACCTGCCATAGTTGGTCTCGCGCACATAGCCGAACAGCGCGGCGACCTCCAGCAAGGCCTCGGGCTTCACCGGCCCGCCGGCGAGCTTGCCGAAACCGTAGCGGCGCACGCCCGCCAGCCAGCGCGCCAGAGCGTCACTGTCACTGGAAACCTCGGAGAACGCCGCCAGCGGGATGTTGTCGCCAAGCGAAGCATCCCAGGTCTCGATATTGGGCGCCGTCCATCCCGCGACGGCGGGCGCCGGACCGTCATAGGCATGGTCGGCCAGCCATGCGCTGTCGAAGGGAATCGTCCGGCCTTCCGGGTGAAAGGTCGCATGAAGCGCACCGTCGCGGATTTCTGCACGGGACACCACGGTGTCGGCCGGGATGTCGCCGAGCGTGATCAGCCGTTGTCCATTGCCGGGCGCGCGCGTCTGCTCGTCACGAGCGTTGTCGCGAAGCCAGATCGCATGGAAGCGCCGCACGACACCATCGGACCATGTCAGGGCGATTGATTTTCCGTCGTCGAGAATGTCCGCTTTCGACAGCATTTTTGCCTCCAGGTTCATGTCATCGACATTGAAGTCCTGGCAAGGCATAATGACAATCAACAATTTCCAACAACATGACCCTGTTTTCATTATGACTAAAGCCTCCGGCGACCTCCCACCGCTTGAATGGATTCGCGTGTTCGAAGCGGCGGCGCGGCTGGGCAGCTTCACAGCCGCCGGCGGTGAGCTGGGCCTGACGCAGGCTGCCGTCAGCCAGCGCATCCGCAATCTCGAGCTGCGGATCGGCGCGCAGCTTTTCGACCGGCAGGCGCGTGGCGTGAGCCTGTCCACCCAGGGCGAAACCTGGCTGCCCCATGTGCAGGCCGCGCTCGACCAGCTTGCCCATTCGACGGCCAACCTGTTTTCCGCGCCACGCCGCAAACTCACCATCGCGGCTTCTTCGTCCATCATCGAACTGTGGGTCGCGCCGCGCCTGGTTCGAATTGCACGAGCTTTGCCGCAGCTCCAGCTATCGTTCGAGACGATCCAGCGCCTGCCTGACTATCCGCGCAGCGAGGCGGACATCGAAATCCGTTTCGGCGCCGGTATCTGGCCGGACATGAAGGCGGACCGGCTCTACAGCGAGGAACTTGCGCCAGTCGCCGCGCCCGGCCTAGTGCACAGCACAGGGCGCGACTGGCAAGATCTTCCCCGCATTGCCGTATCGGGCCCCAGGCTCGGCTGGCGGGACTGGGCGCTTGCCGCCGAAGCGCAGCCGCCACCCGTCCCGGTGCTGCGCTTCGACACCTTCGTGCAAGCGCTTCGCGCCGCCGAGGCGGGCGCCGGCGTGCTCCTCGGCTCGCTGCCGCTCTGTCATTCGGCACTCGAAGCCGGCCGGCTGGTCCGCCTCGAGGCCGGAAGCCTTTCCATGGATATGGGTTACTGGATCATGTGGCCGCTTCGCCGGCCGAATTTCAGGGAATTCAAGGCCTTGAAGGATATTCTTACTAAACCTGCCGCTGGATGAAGGTCGCGCCCGGGATGCGGATGAACCTGCGGCGCCGGCTCAAACGGGGCATCCCGTCCTGAGCCTTTGAACCGTCATTTCATGGGCACTTCCGCTCTGCATGTGTCCGCCGCGGCGAAATGCGCCATCTGGTCGTCTTTCGCCTTCCTGAAGGCCGGACGGGCGCAGGCGCGCTCGACATAGGCGCCGAGGGCCGGGAAGGTTCCGAACCCGCGGACTTTCGGGATGCGCAGCACGTCCGCCATGAGGATGTCGGCAGCGGTAAAGCGGCCGGCCGCCAACCACTCGCGGGTGGCAAGCACCTTTTCGAGATGTTCCAGCCGCATGGCCATCCAGCCTTCGAGCGGATTGTCGCCGGACGTCGACAAGCCAATGAACCACCACGGCACCGTCACCATCTCGATCGAATTCAGCGCGGCGACAATCCATTGGAGCGTTTCCGCCGCGCCCTGCCGGTCACGCGGCATCAGCACGTCGCTCTTGCCGGCCAGATGCAGGAGCGCGGCGCCGCTCTCGAAGATCACGATGCCGTCGTCTTCGAGAAATGGCACTTGCCCGAAGGGCTGGCGCGCGAAATGCTCCGGACCGCGCTCGTCGAAGGGAACGGTGCGGACCTCATAGGCGATCCCGGCCTCCTCGCAGGCCCAACGCAACCTGATGTCGCGGACATGGCCGCGTGGGCTGCCTTTTCCTCCCGGCACCCAGTCATAGGTCCAGATGATCAACGGTTTGGGCATGGGCTCACTTTCCTGTTGGCGGCCGGGGCCGCTTTCGCAGCGGGTTGGCGACGTATCTCATGCGCTGTTCAGATGCAGGATGTTGCCGTCGGGATCCTTGAACCAGACCATCTTGAACCCGTCCGCGTCGTGGACGCCGTCCTTGTAGGTCACGCCCTCCATCTCGTAGCGTTCGAATTGCACACCCTTGGCGCGCAGATCGGCCGCGATGGCATCCAGATCGGCACCGCAGTCCCAGACCACGGCGTTGGCCTTGTTGGTGCCTGCAAATTCGGAGGGGTAGACGACGAGATGCGTCGCGCCGGTCTTGTAGACCAGCACGTCTTCCATGCCGTCCTGCACGAGTTCCAGCCCCAGCATATCGCTGTAGAAGCGCCGCGCCCGCTCGATGTCGCCCACCGCGACGATGGCCGAGGAAGCCTTTTCCTGAATTCCACTCATCGGATGTCTCCTGTTGCTGATACCATTAGGACGCATGAGACGCTTCGGTTCCGACACCCCGAACGAAAAAAGTATGATCAGCCGCCTATAGTTCCGTGTTGTGAAGCCGTTATCGATGCGGTCCGGCGATGCTTTCGCCAGGCACCGGCCTGTCATGCGGCCGGCAGCGTGAACAGGTTTCCGGAATCCGGCCGCGCCATTTTCCAATTGAGGAGTGCAGTTTATGACGACAAGTTGATCCCGTTGACCGATCAATATCCGCTCCCGGTCGTTATCTTGCCCATCGATTGTGGTCCTGTCGGGCAGGGACGGGGATCGGAAGCGCCGCCCCTGCAATTCACCGGACGCTTGCCAAGACAAGATTTGCTCATCGGAGGCATCATGACCCGGCACAAAACATCTCTGGCGACGGCAGCGCTGGCCGCTGCGCTGATGTTCAACAGCGCCGCACAGGCCCAAAGGATCAATGCCGGTGACCGGCCGGCAAGCACCAACCCGCCCTTCGCCGCACAGGCCGTTGCCGAGTTCGATACGCCCTGGGCCATCGCATTCCTGCCCGATGGACAGATGCTCGTCACCGAAAAGCCGGGCCGGGCCTTTCTCGTCACCCCGACCGGCGGGAAAATCGAGCTCGGCAATGTGCCCGAGGTTGCGGCATCCGGCCAGACCGGCATGCTCGACATCGCCGTCGCGCCGGATTTCGAATCCAGCTCGACGGTCTATTTCACCTATGTCGAACCCGACGCCGGCGGCAACCGCCTGGCACTGTCGCGCGCCACGCTTTCCGTTTCGGACAATGAGGCGACGCTCGCCGACGCCGCGGTGATCTGGCGGCAAACACCGGGAGGTGGCAGCGGCCATCCGGGCGGCATCATCGCCTTCGACCCGCAGGGAACCCATCTGTTCCTGACGGTCGGCGAACGCATGCGACCCACAAGCGCACAGGATCCCGAACAGGCACGTGGCAAGGTGCTGCGGCTCAATCTCGACGGCAGCACGCCGTCGGACAACCCGCTTGCCGGGCAGGGCGACGTGCAGGCGCAGACATGGACGACAGGCCATCGCAATCCCTACGGCCTCGCCTTCGCACCCGACGGCCGCCTTTGGCAGCACGAGATGGGACCGCGCGGCGGCGACGAACTGAACCTGATCGAGCAAGGCCGGAACTATGGCTGGCCGATCGTTTCCAATGGCAGCGAATACAGCGGCGTCGCCATTCCCGACCACGATACCCGGCCCGAATTCGCGGCGCCGGCCGTCTACTGGAATCCCGTCATCTCACCGGCTGGCCTTGCCTTCTACGAGGGCGCCATGTTCCGGGAATGGCAGGGCTCTGCGCTGATCGGCGGGCTTTCGGCCCGCGTGCTTGTGCGCATCGCATTCAATGCCGACGGCCGCCCCGACGAAGCCGAGCGCTGGAGCATGGGCGCACGCATCCGCGATGTCGCCGTCGCCCCCGACGGCGCTGTCTGGGTCATCGAGGACAACAATCCCGGACGGCTGCTGCGCCTGACGCCGTCAGGCTGACGTTCTTTTCTGGTCAGGCGGCCGCAAATGGCAGCGACAGCGGAAGCGACGCCGCCATGGTCGCGCCATGGCCGAGACCTTTCAGGACATGGCTCTGGAGGTCGATCGCGGACTTCGAGCGAAGACGCTCCACAAGTTCCATGGTGCGCGGCGAGGGGGCGGGAGGACTGTTGTCGCCACGCCGCCGCTCGCTGTCTCCGAGTGCGATCAGCACATCTTTCGCCGATTCCAGGGGGCCCGCAGCCTGCTCGAATGCAAGGAGCCTTCCTTCGTGCCAGCCCACGGATGGGCTGATAGCGCAATACCGGGCAAACACTTCGGGCCGCGCGAACAGAGCGTAGAGCGCGAACAGGCCTCCGTAGGAATGTCCCCAGATGGCGCGACGGTCAGGATTCACGTCGACGCCACGCTCCGCTTCGTCGCGAAGTTCGCCCGTCAGGGCGGTCAGAAAACGGTCTGCGCCTCCGATCATCCTGCCGGCCCGACCAGGATCCTTGACCGGTTCCTCACCGACGGGAGGCGTATAGTCCAGTGAGCGCTGGTTCACATCCACGCGCAGGGGGGTGTCGTAGCCGACCCCGACCAGGACGAGTTGAGGTGCGCTGGCAAGAAGCGCGACCGTGAGCGCATTGAAGGCTGCATTGCCGTCCAGCATGTAAAGTACAGGATAGCCGCCGGCCGGCGACGGATGCCGGGGCATTGCCGTGAACAGTTGATAGGTACGTCCTTCGCCGGTGTGCACCAATCGCCTCGCCAGGGCATGCGTCGCCGGCCCCGTTGAAAAGATGGCCAGTTCCGCTTCCGATATTCGAGGCTGCGCGAAGGCCTTGCTACCCATTATGGACAGCAGACCGGCGAGGAAGGCGCGCCTGTGAGCGGGAAATTCAAGCATAAGCGGTACTCAATTAGGTAGCGGGGCTGGTGGCGCTGAAGCCGAATAGCGAACCGTCGAAGTTGGCTGATCGTACAAGCTACCCTTGCTATAATATGATTAAACTAGTCAAGATAATCGTACGATCATGAGCTTGGGCATGTCCAGGGGCAGGGCGGATCAGAATTCCACCGGGCCAGGCAAACATCAGTCCGACATGGCAGGCCAACAAGGCGAGAGGATCGTGATGTCGCGCTCACATTCGAGAAGATCGGGCAAGGCGGCGTGCCAATCCCGCCGATAAGGACGGTTTAGCTGCACGTTGACCACGTCCTCGCGGATGGCCCATGTCTCGTGCAGCACGAATTCGTTCGGCTTGTCTGCGACCTGGGCAAGACGTGCATCAATAAAGGTTTTCTCTTTCCGCATCTGCTCCAGAACCGCGGTCAGCAACCCCAGAAAGCGCTCGCGCTGGCCGGGGCGCACGGTAAAGCGTATCAGATAGGTTTCCATCAAGTTCATCCTTTTTCCAGCGGCTGCCTTCACGCTGTCAGGCCCGGCGGCCCTGATCCATTACCTTGCAGGTCATATTCTGCAGAAGTTTCGCTTTGAGGATGGGCCTGGCCCGAACTCACAGCCGGAAAAGATCGGCATCGACATCCTCATGCCCCGCCAGTGCGCTGCGTATCAGTTCCGCGCCGATACGCGAGAAGGTGATGCCGTTGCCGCCATAGCCCATGAGCGCGAAAATGCGCGGCTTGCGGGGGACCGGACCGATCAGAGGCAAGCCGGTGCGGGTGGTGCCGAAGCTTCCGGCCCATGCAAATTCCGGCGTAGGGTCGATTGCGGGAAGCAGCTTGCCAAGCTTTTCGACGATGCGCTCGGTCTTCTCAGGGATCAGCGCGTCGCGAGTAGCCTCATCCTTGAACTCCTCATCCTCGCCGCCACAAATAATGCGCCCGTCATATGTCGTGCGCAGATAGAGATAGGGGTCGGAAGCTTCCCAGATCAGGCCTTCGCCCGGCCAAAGCTTGCTCTTGGGGTGCCGGCGCGTTGCAATCGCCCAGGTAGATATGATCTCGTGTCGATCATTCCTGGCGACGTCCAGCAGCTCATAGCCTGTTGCAAGCACGACATAACGCGCTTCGATCCGATGACCGGATCGTGTCATCACCTCGACGGACTCCCGGCGATACCGGATTTCGACCGCCTCTTCCGGGGCGAAGAGCTGGGCACCACGGGCCCGTGCATGCGAAAGCAAGCCTGAAGTGAGCTTGACCGGATCGAGCGCCAGATTGCCCTCGGAAAGGATCGCGCCTTCGCGTTGGAGGTCGAAACCGGCTTTGAGTTCGGATGCCGTGAGATACCGCGCCGAAAGGCCGGCTGCGGCCCGTATCTCCGCTTCCTGCCTGAGACTGCTTCCGCTCAGCACGTTGCCGGCAAGATAGAGCGTCGGGCGATCCTTCATCCGGCAGGGGATTTGCAACTCCTCGATCCGTCCGCGCAAATTGGCAACGGCCAGCCTTGCGCGTTGCCACGCACGTGTTGCCCTATCTGTTCCGATGGTTCGCCGCAGTTTTGCAAGTGGCACGTCAATTTCGAACTGAACCAGGGCGGTCGTTGCACGCGTTGAGCCGAGAGAAGGCCCCCGGCGGTCGATCATGATCACGCCGTGTCCGGCTTCCGTCAGCAGATCGGCCGTCATCGCACCGGATATGCCCATGCCGATGACAAGCACGTCCGTGCGGAAATCACGCGTCAGCGGCTCTTCAGAAATTCGTTGAGAACGATAGGAACTCCAGACCGTCCTTCCAGTCCGTAGATCGAGCTTGCGCATACTGTCCCCCCGAAAAGCTGTTCAACGAACGCCGTGGGTTGCGGTTCCACTTTCGACGGCCCCCTGCAGCGGCATTGGCAGAGCATGAAGCATCGGGTCTGCTTCACTGGAAAACTCCCGGAAGCAAATGCACCGTTTCATTCCACTGGGGCGGAACCCCAATTCATATCAAATCGTTCTGTTCACAAGAGCCGGGAAAGCCGGGTCGGCTGGCTTTGAGTGGGGGACGATTTGGAACCGTACAGCAGCGCTATCGCATATCCAGGGCTTCCGGTTCGACCTTGCGAGCCGCTGTGGAGCGTGGAGCGCAGCTTTTCACCGCTGATTGGAACGGCAATCCATAATGGCGGTCATGTCCGCGCCGACCTCATGGGCCGGCTTGCCCTTCCGCAAGCCGAGCGCTTGCGGGAAGAGGACCCGTTCACCGAATACTTCATTCGCGATGTTCCCAACCGGATCGTCTTTCACCGCTCCCGCTTCGAGATCGATCTGAACCGGGCACGCGACATGGCGGTCTATCTTCGGCCGGAACAGGCCTGGGGCCTCAAGGTGTGGAAAGACGCCCCGCCACAGCCTGTCATCGATGCATCGCTTGCTCTTCATGACGCCTACTATGGGATGCTGGAACAGATGCTGGCCGGCATCGAGGCCATGCATGGCGGTTTCGTGCTTCTCGACGTCCATTCCTACAATCATCGACGCGACGGGGCAGGCGCCCGGCCGACGGACCCGCAAAAGGCCCCGGTTATCAACATCGGAACGTTCTCGATGGATCGGGCACGATGGGCGCCTCTGCTGGATGTCTTCATGGACGTGCTTTCTTCGCGGAAGGTGCAGGGGTCCTATCTCGACGTAAGGGAGAACGTGGCATTCGAGGGCAAGGGGGAGCAAACCCGCTTCGTCCATGAGCGGTTTTCACACACGGGCTGCGCGATCGCCGTCGAGTTCAAGAAAGTGTTCATGGACGAATGGACAGGCGAGCCCTTGCCCGAAACGCTGGAGCAATTGCGTGCCGCTCTCAGCGCCACGCTCCCGGTTCTGGAGGACAGACTGAGGGTGATCCTGTGACAGCCGGGCGGAAGCGATCGAACAGGCCGGATACGGCCCCGCTTGCCGAGCGAATCCGGCAGGCACTGGCAAACGGAGAGTCCTTGCGGTGCGATCTCGGTCGAGGCGCGCGCCTCCATATAGATCGTCCGCTGCCCTTCATCGTCATTCATCGGCTTGTCCGCACCGCCGCCGCCGCGCGGGCGGTCGCATCGGCCAATGCCTCCCATCTTCTGTTCCGCACCCAGAGCGAAGCGCGTGCGATCATCGCGGAAGTGGCGGATGTGATGATCGAACGGTTTGGCACCTTCCTCGTCATCGAGGTGGCGGAACTCCCCGTGGATTCGCTGGCGGAGGATGCGTCCCGGCTCCCGCCGTTCGAGATCGAACTCGCCGCCTCCGAGGAGAACTCCGCGCAGGCGGCGCTCGCGGCCACGGCCAGCGCCATCCAGGGCGTCGACGTCAAATTCCGCCTGCCGCAGATCACGAAGGCCACGATTGCACAAAAGAAGCCCGGCGCCCCGCTGGTTTCCCGTCTCACGGGCTATCCCGTGCTTCACATAGCCTTTGCACCCATCTACCGCGCGCCAGACGGAAAGACGATTTACCCGGATCTCTCCGAGCGCGTCGTTGCGAACATGGTGGATTCCATCCTTCAGGGCATTGCCGCCTTCGTCCGCAGGTCCGGCATCATGAATCCCGCAACCCATCGTGCCCTGGGACGAAAGGTTTTCATCGATACGGTGACGCGGGCCGACTACGCCATCGACGAGGTCGCCCGATCATTCGACTTCCTGCTTTCCGTTACCCCGATCAACGCGGGCCCGGCTTTTGAGCAATTCGCCGAAAGCGGGTACAAGCGCTTCCCGCGATTTCTCTATCGGCCCTTGACGGTCGACGTGGACCGACAGAAACGGGCGCTTTATTCGATCGATCTCGATCGCTTCGAGGATCCGGTTCTGTCCCGGCTTTACGAGGAACGGCGGCTGGAGATCGACCTGCAGCTTTCCATGATCGCGGCACGGGAGACCGCTCGCTTCCGTGAGCTCGGAAGAGCGCTCTATGGGTCCGTCGAGCCTTCACTCCTCGACGCCGCCAAAGGCATCCTCGCGAAGAGCCGCATCCGCCGGAGCGATTCTCCTCCCGGGCAGGTGAGTTCCACCACGATCAAGAAACATGCCGAAGCGATGATCGCTGCCTATGGTGACGACAATGCCGGCTTTGACGCGCGGATCGAGTTGCGGGAGGACCTGCCGTCCGGCATGATGGTGACCGGATGCCGGTTGCTGATCGCCAAGGGAATGGCGGTGCCTCGCCACAGGGTCGAGGCGCTTCTCAGCCACGAGATCGGCGTCCACCTTCTCACCTATTTCAACGGGTCTGCACAAGGATTGCGTCTTTTCCGGTCCGGGCTGGCCGGATACGAAGGATTGCAGGAAGGGCTGGCCGTTCTGGCCGAATATCTCGTCGGCGGCATGACGGCCACGCGGTTGCGCCTCATCGCAGCGCGGGTGATCGCCTGCGCCATGATGCTTGAGGGGGCGAGCTTCAAGACGACCTTCGACACCATGGTGCGCGATCACGGCTTCAGCGAGCACACTGCCTTTACGCTGACCTTGCGCGTCTATCGCGGCGGCGGCTTCGTGAAGGACGCCATCTATCTGCGCGGGCTGTTCGAGATTCTGGCCCACCTCGAGGACGGCGGCAGCCTCGATCCGTTCTGGTCCGGCAAGATCGCCGCGTCGCATTTTCCGGTCATTCAGGAACTGGAGAGCCGCGGGCTCCTGAAACCGGCCCGGATCCTGCCTCTGTTCCTCACACGCAAGGGGGCGGCCGAACGACTTGATAAGGCCCGTTCCGGCCTTTCTCCCATCGACATGATCAACGCATAGGAGCCACGATGCGCATCGCGTTCTTCGTCAATTCCATCGAAGGCGAAAGCCCGGCATACACGACGACCACCCTGGCGCTTGCGGCGCTCATGCGTGGACACGAGATCTGCTACGTTACGCCGGAGGATTTCGTGCTGTGCCCGGACGATTCCCTGATCATCCGCGCCCTGACGCCGCCGTCCGGCAAGTACAAGAAGGCGGAGACTTTCTTCAAAGCCCTGCAATCGGAGGGAGAAACCAGGCGCCTTGCTACAGACGAGATCGATGTGCTGTTCCTGCGCAACGATCCTTCCCTCGATGCCAGCGAGCGCCCATGGGCGGCGCATGTCGGCACGCTGTTCGGTCGTCTGGCCGCAGCCCGTGGCGTCGTCGTCGTCAACGATCCCGATGGTTTGGCCAAGGCACAGAACAAGCTCTATTTCCAGGATTTCCCGCACGCGGTGCGGCCCGAAACGCTGATCGCGAAGAGCATCGATGAAATCCGCGACTTCATCCAGGCCCAGAAGAAGGGCGTCATCGTCAAGCCGCTGCAAGGGTCAGGCGGCAAGCATGTCTTCAAGATCGCATCGCCCGGCGACGCCAATCTCAACCAGATATTCGAGGCCGTGAGCGGCGAGGGCTATCTCATCGCCCAGCGCTACCTGCCCGAGGCGACCGAGGGAGACATCCGGTTTTTCCTGATGAACGGCAGGCCGCTGATGCATGAGGGGAAATATGCCGCTTTTCGCCGTGTCCCCGCCGACGGCGAAACCCGGTCGAACGTACATCGCGGCGGCACAGTGGTTCAGGCAGAGATCACCGACGCGGTCCTTGCCGTGGCTGATGCCGTGCGGCCGAAGCTGATGCAGGACGGCATGTTCCTGGTCGGCCTCGATATTGTCGGCGACAAGATTCTGGAGATCAACACCTTCACGCCGGGAGGCCTGAACAATGTCTCCGAACTTCTAGGGGTCAGTTTCTGCGATGCGGTCATCGCCGCGCTTGAAGAGAAAATAACCATCCGCGACGGTTACGGCCGCCAGCTGTCGAACCGCGAACTGGCCACGCTCTAGCATCAGAAATGGGGCTAAGCAGCTACCGGCACATTCCAAGGTTCGTCGATAAACACTTGGCGCACCAGGTGTTTTCGTTCTCCACGGCTGTCGATGTCAGCCTTGGCTCAAATTCTCATCCTTATGCCGCGAAAGCCAGCGCAGGACGATGGTTTCGCCCTCGTCGAGCCCCTTGCAAGGACGGGTTTGCCGTTGGCGGATCGCCCGCATTCCGGCCGCAAGACGGCCTTCTTCCCACGCGGCAAGGATTGCCGGATGGATATAGCAGCTGCGGCACACGGCCCTCGTGTTGCAAAGAAGCCTCGCGACCTTGTCGATCACGGCATTGAGCGCCTTGGTCTTGCCCCGCTTTGATGCCGGCAGTGCCGTCTTTTCGAGCGCCAGTGCCGCCGAGACCGTGGCGCCCCACGTCCGAAAATCCTTCGAGGTGAAATCCGGCCCGATCGTGTCGGCGATGTAGTCGTTCACATCCTGGGAAGAGACCTGATGCCGGACGCCGTCTTCGACATACTGGAACAGACGTTGTCCCGGCAGTTCCTGGATCGTGCGGATGAGCTTGGCTATCCTGCGGTCGTGGAGGCTCAAATTCCACTTCTTTCCCGATTTTCCCATGAACGAGAGCCGTATCTCGGCGCATTCGACCTCCAGATGGCGGGAGCGCAGCGTGGTCAGCCCGAAACTCTTGTTCTGCCGGGCATAGGCCTCGTTTCCCACCCGCACGAGGGTGTTGTCGAGAAGCCGGACCACGGCCGCCAGCACCCGTTCCTGCGGTAGCCCGTGACGGCGAAGATCGGCACTCACCTGCTCTCTGAGGTCGGGCAGGGCCTGCGCAAAGCCTGTGAGGCTGGAGAACTTGGTGGCGTTACGGCACTCTGTCCATTTGTCGTGGTAGCGATATTGCTTGCGGCCCCGGTCATCACGCCCGGTGGCCTGAAGATGGCCGGACGGCTCCTTGCATATCCAGACATCGGTCCAGGCCGGCGGGATCACCAGCGCCCTGATCCGGGAAAGGGTGGCCTTGTCCTTCACATGGCCACCTTGCGGGGTGACGTAGCAGAAGCCCGTTCCCGCACGCTTGCGTCGATAGCCCGGTTCGGTATCGCTGACATAAGTCAGCCCCACGCGTTCTGCCGAAAGGATCGGTTCTTCCCTGATATCCATGCTCGTACCGGGTTCCCGCTCTCGCATGTACGGAAATTGCGGCCATGCGCTTTGGTTCCGCCGGCAAAACAATGACCGGCGGGCACCCGGAAGGCGGCCGGCATCAGCCAGGGTCAGAACCGGGCTGCGGATCGATGTCGTAGGCCAGCCGGAAGCCGGCATTGCTGGTGGAGGAATTCATCGCCAGCGCCGAACGCGCGGCGATGCGGTAGCGGTGGCAATAGGAGCTGTGGCACAGGAAGGAGCCACCCTTCAGCACCTTCTCGTGCTGCGTCGCCGCGTGCCGGTTGCGCGCCTTCGCGGCCTTCGACAGTGACCGCACGCGAAACCCATCCTGCGTCCATTCCCACACATTGCCGGCCATGCCGTAGAGGCCGGCCCGGTTGGCCTCGAAAGCGTGGACCGGACTGGTGCCGAAATAGCCGTCGGCCAGCGTGTTGCCGTGGGGAAAGCCGCCCTGCCAGATGTTGCAATAAACAGTGTTGTCGTCGGGCTCGGCGTCGCCCCACGGATAGCGCACGTCACCAAGGCCGCCGCGCGCGGCGTGTTCCCATTCCGCCTCGGTGGGCAGGCGGCCGCCGCACCATCGCGCGAAAGCCCGTGCATCGTTCCACGACACCTGCACCACGGGATGGTCGCCCCGGCCGGACAGGTCGCTTTCCGGTCCTTCCGGGGCCTTCCAGCAGGCGCCGTCCACGCGCACCCACCATGGTGTGCGGCCCTCATTGGCGAAATAGCCGGCGCCTTCGGCAAGCAGGCCGATGAACACCGGCGACCAGCCGAAGCGCTCGGCCTCGGTGACGTAGCCCGTCGCGGCGACGAAGGCGGCGAAACGGTCGTTAGTCACCGTCTCGATCTCGATTTCGAAGGCGTCGAGACGCACCGGCCGAGCCGGGCCTTCGCCGTCCTCGGCGATCAGCGGGCGGTCGGTGCCAACGAAGCTTTTTGTAGCCTCGAACCGCACGCGGGCAGGGCCATCCGCAATTTCCTTGCCTTGCGCGGCCCCGGCCTCCAGCTCCGCGCTCCGCCACGATCCGGATGAACGGGAGTGGGCACAGCAGGTCATGCCGCCTCAGATACCGCCAAGGCTGGCGCGCAACGCGCGGCTGTCATGCTCGGGCAGGTCGCCGATCTCGGCCATCTTGGCGTCGAGCTTGTCCAGCATGGCGAGGAAAATGTCCCGACAGGCCGGATCGTCCGCCCGGTTGCACAGCTCGAACGGGTCGGCCACGCAATCGAACAGTTCCCATTCCGGCGGCTCGTCACCATGGTTCGCGCCGGTCTCGCCAAGCGGATCGTTGTACCAATAGATCAGCTTGTAGCGGGAATCCCGCACGCCGTAATGGGCGAAGGCGTTGTGGAAATCGTCCTTGTGCATCCAGTAGCGATGATAGGCGACATCCTGCCAGTCTTCACCCGCCGTCCGCTCCAGCAGCGGGCGCAGGCTGGTGCCCTGCATGTAGTTCGGCACCGGCGCGCCGGCATAGTCGAGGAAGGTCGGTGCGAAATCGACATTCATGGCGATCCTATCCGATATGGAGCCGGACGCGATGACCCCGGGATAGCGGATGAGGAACGGCATCTGCAACGATTCCTCATACATGAAGCGCTTGTCGAACCAGCCATGCTCACCGAGGAAGAAGCCCTGATCGGAAGTGTAGATGACGATGGTGTCGTCGGTCAGCCCCTCGGCGTCGAGATGGTCGAGCAGGCGGCCGACATTCTCGTCGATGGCGGCGACGGTTTGCAGATAGCGCATCATGTAGCGCTGGTACTTGAACAGGGCGAGCTCGGCCGGATCGGTGAAGACGTGGGTCTCACCCGTCGCCGCATCGACCAGACGCAGTTCGCCGCCTGCCGAAAGATCGGGGATCTTGCGGTCCCTGCGGCCGGCGACCAGCAATTCGCCGACCTCCGCGCCGCCTTCAGGCTGGGCAAGGCCGAGGTCCCTGTAGGTCATGTCGCGGCGGATGCGCATCTTCGCGGCCGCCGCCGCCGCGGCGCGGTTGTCATAGGCGTCGTCGAAGGTCTCCGGCACCGGCAGCTTGCCGTCGGCGTGGAGATGACGGTGACGCGGATGGGGCTCGAAGGGCCGGTGAGGGGCCTTGTGATGGCACATCATGAAGAAGGGCCGGTCGGGATCGCGCCGCTTCAGGAAATCGATGCACTTGTCGGTGACGATATCACTGGCGTAGCCGGAAACGACCTCCGCACCGTCAGGCCCGATCATCAGCGGGTCGAAATACTCGCCCTGACCCGGAAACACCGACCATTCGTCGAAGCCTGTCGGTTGATGCGCCTTGCCCTCGCCAAGATGCCACTTGCCGAACATGGCCGTCTGGTAGCCGGCTTGGCGCAGGTGCTTCGCCACATGCGGCAGGCGGTTGTCGATATAGGTGTCGAGCGTGGTGACCCGGTTCACATGGTTGTAGGTGCCGGTGAGGATCGAGGCGCGGCTCGGCGTGCAGATCGAGTTGGTGACATAGCAGCGGTCGAGGCGCATGCCTTCGCGGGCGATGCGGTCGATATTGGGTGTGCTGTTGAGCCCGGCCCCGTAGCAGGAGATCGCGCGCGCGGCGTGATCGTCCGACATGATGAAGAGGATGTTGGGTCGTGCGGTCATGTCGTTCCTGCGTGCGTCCAGGCGGGGTTCAGTGCGCTTCGGCCTCGGCGCGGGCGCGCGCCGAGGCGGGGCCGGAACCGCGCATATAGTGAAGCTCTGGCCGGTAGCCGTCGCTGCGGATGCCGACAGCAAAGAGCATGCCCGCCGCTACCCTGCCAAGACCGGCCTTGCGGCGCGGCGCGGGCTCCTCGCCCGGCTGCGGCTTGTGCGGCGAGCCGCCCCGCCCCGCCGAAGGGGCAGGGGAGGGGAGGGGCAACGAGGTATCGGCCCGCGCGTCCAGCCGCCGGCCGCTTTCGCCGTCGAAGAAGTGCAGCCGGCCGGGGTCGGGCAGGATACGCACCGTCTCCCCCGGCCTGATGGCGATGCGGTCGCGGCCGAGATAGGTGATCCGCTGGCCGGCGACATCGAGAAGCAGAAAGGTCTCGGAGCCGGTCTGCTCGATCACGGTGACGGTTGCCTCGACGCCCGAGGGGTCGAGCAGCAGATGTTCCGGACGGATGCCCAGCACCACATTTTCGCGCCCGGTATCGACACCCGGTCCGTTAGCCGGCGCAACAATTCCGCAAGCCGCGCTGAACCCGCCGTCTTTGATCCGCCCCTCGATGAAATTCATGGATGGAGAACCGATAAAGCCGGCGACGAACATGTTCTGCGGCCGGTCGTAGAGGTCGAGCGGCGCGCCGGCCTGCTCGACCGAGCCGTCGCGCATGACGACGATCTTGTCGGCCATGGTCATGGCCTCCACCTGGTCGTGGGTGACGTAGACGGTGGTGGTGCGCAGGCGCTGGTGCAGCGCCTTGATCTCGGCGCGCATCTGCACGCGCAGCTTGGCGTCGAGATTGGACAGCGGCTCGTCGAACAGGAACACCTGCGGGTCGCGCACGATGGCGCGGCCCATGGCCACGCGCTGGCGCTGGCCGCCCGAAAGCTGGCGCGGATAACGATCGAGCAGATGGGCAAGATCGAGAATGCCGGCGGCATAAGCCACGCGCTGGTCGATCTCCGCCTGCTTCTTGCAGGCGAGCTTCAGCGAAAAGCCCATGTTGCGGGCCACGGTCATGTGCGGATAGAGCGCGTAGTTCTGGAACACCATGGCCACGTCGCGCTGCTTGGGCGGCACATTGTTGACGAGGCGGCCGTCGATGCGGATCTCGCCTTGCGAAATGTCCTCCAGCCCGGCGATCATGCGCAGGAGCGTGGACTTGCCGCAGCCGGACGGCCCCACCAGCGCGACGAACTCGCCGTCCTCAACGTCGGAGTCGATGCCGCGCAACACCTCCACCGCACCATAGGCTTTGCGCACGCCGCGCAGATTGACCTCAGCCATGAGCCTTATCCTTGTTTGTCCTCACCGGTCGCCTCTATGCCGACCTCAATCGCGAAATTCGCCGTTTCTCCCGGCTCCAGCAGCGGCGCGTCGGCATTGGAGCCGTCCGCACGGCGCCCGACAGTGCAGGGCTCCACCGAAAACACGCCCCGGCGCGGCCGCAGGTCCCGCCAAAGCTGAAGGTAGGGCAAGCAGTCCGAACGCCATCGAAAACGCACCTGCGTGCCGCCCGCACGCACCCGGCATTCGGCCACCGCTCCAGCTTGCAGCAGGTGCAGACTGGCAGGCACCGGGCCTTCTTCTTCCGGCATGGCAAGTGGCCCCAGAAGCCGTTCGCCATCGAGTTCGAGCACCGCGCCCGGCGCGACGGCGGGATAACCGAGGTTGAAATGATAGAGCAGGCAGAGCGGCAGCGGCTCGGGGCCGATATTCTCGATGCGGTCGAGGATGCGCAGGCCGGCGCCGCCGATGGGCGCCTCGATGCGGCGCTTCAGGAGATAGGCGTCCACACCATTGCGCCATTGCACCACATCGCCCTCGCAATAGAGCATCGGCTCGGCGGCCTCCCAGTCCTCGCCATAGGCGCGCAGCCGGGCGGGCGAGTAGGGCAGGGAGCCGTGCAGCGGGTGCCCGTCCGCCGGCTGGCGGATATGCTCCAGCCCGCAGGTGAGGAGAAAACCGCCGAAAGCGCGGTCAAAGCTGCGGCCGCCATCGGCGCCTGCGCTCGCGGGGCGCGCGCCGGGGCCGGCCGGGCTTTGCCAGCCGAGCTGTACGCCGCGCCAGGAGAGGGTGGCAATGTCGAGCGGCCGGTCCGCCGCCACCCAGAAGTCGAGCCCGCCGCCGGTGGAGAAGGCGAGCATCCGGGCCCCGCGCCCCGGCCCGTCGTCGAGCGCGATACGCCGCACTGAAGCGATCTGTGCGAGATCGCCGGTCAGGGACCGCAGCCGCGCCGCCTCGAACCCGGTGGTGGCCGCGATGTTCATGACGGACCGACGCCCTCGTCAAACGCAAGGCGCGTGAAGGCCTCCGGAGGCGCGCCGTTGGCCCGCATCAGTTCCGCCATCAGCGCCACCATGCGCGTTTCCAGCGCCGGATCGTCAAGCGGGCGGTCCTGCCCCGGATCGGCGGCGAGGTCGTAGAGCCGGGTCTCGGATTCCAGCAGGCTGCCCGGCCCGTAATTGTTGTACATGGGCGAGCGGTCGATGACCGGCACCTTGAGCAGCGACGCCCCCTTGGTGAAGGAAAAGGGTGGCGCAAGCTCGATGTCGGCCAGCTCCTGCGGCGTGAAGGGCGAGAAGATGTGAGTGGGCACCAGCGTGTACTGGTAGAGCGCCTGCTTCGACAGGTCCTCCGGGAAGCGGTGATAAGTGTGGCGGCCGTCGGTGACGTTCACCGCGCCGCCGAAATAGCCGAACAGCGCGCCCTTGCGGCGCTCGGTTCCATCGGCCATGCCGGCCAGCGAAAAGCCCTCGTTCTCCGGCGGCGGCTCGGCTCCGAACAGATCGAGGAAGGTGGCCGCGATGTCGATCGTCTGGGTGAGCGCGCCCGAGCGCTGCCCGGCACGGCCGGGATGGCGCGGGTCGTGCAGGAACAGCGGGATGTGCGCCACCTCCTCATAGAGGTTCATGCGGTTCTTGGCCCAGAAATCATGCTCGCCGAGCAGGAAGCCGTGATCGGAGGTGACGACCAGCGCGGTGTCCTTCCACAAATCGTGTTCGTCGAAATAGTCGAGCAGTTGCCCCAGCAGATGGTCGCACATCGACACGACGGCGTAATAGTTGGCGCGCAGTTCCTCGCATTCGGCCGGCAGCTCATCGACGCGGCCATAGCGCGGCCAGTCGCGGATCGGCCCGTTCCAGCCGCTGTCGAAGGGCGCCTTGAAGCGTTCCGGCGCGGTGAAGGGCTCGTGCGGGTCGAAGGTCTCGATCTGCAACAGCCAGTTGTCGGCGTCGCGGTTGCGGTCGAGGAACTCGAAGCCTTCCGCGAAGCAGCGCACCGAAGGAAAATCCTTCTCCTGCCTGATGAACTCGCGGTTGACCATGTTCTGGCGGTGGTAGGAGCGCGGCTCCTCGCTGTACTGGCGGGCGTGATAGGTCTCGCGCAGCCGCTCCCAATGCGGCGCGACCATCGCCTTCCAGCGGTCGCCTTCCTGCCCGCGCACGAATTCGTAGGAATCATAGCGGTTGTGATAGGTCGCGCCGCCGTCTTCCCAATAGTGGAAATGGTCGGTGACCAGATGGCTGTAGGTCTTTTTCTGCCGGCTGAGTATTTCGGGGAAGGCGTTGTCGAACGGTTCCAGCGGCCCCCAGCTGCGGTGCAGGAAGGTCAGCCGCCCGGTCAGCATGTCGCGCCGTGCCGGCATGCAGGGCAGGGAGCCGACATAGTGGCGGTCGAACGTGACCGAACGCGCCGCCAGCCGGTCGAAATTGGGCGTGGGCACGCGCGTGCCGCCATAAGCGCCGAGCATATGGCGGTTGAGCGAATCGAACAGGATGAAGACGGCTTTCATGGCGATCCGACCTATTTCACCGCGCCCTGCGTCAGGCCGCTGACGATGTAGCGCTGGGCGATCAAAAGCACGATCAGCGCCGGCAGCATGGCGAGCGCCGCGCTCGCCGCCATCTGCGTGTACTGGATCTCGTAGTCCTGCGCGAACTTGGCGATGGCCACCGGCACGGTGGCCGTCTGCTTCATGGTCATGGTCAGCGCCACGGCGAACTCGTTCCACGACGAGATGAAGGTGAGGATCGAGGTGGCCGCGAGGCCCGGCGTGATCAGCGGCAGCACCACATGCCACAGCACGCGCGGCGTCGAGGCCCCGTCCATGATGGCGGCTTCCTCCAGCTCCTTCGGCACCTCGCGGATGAACACGGCCATCAGCCAGATGGCGATCGGCAGGTTGAGCGTGGCATGGGCCAGTATGAGGCCGGTGAAGGTGTTTTCAAGCCCCACGGTGCGCGCCATGGCGAACCAGGCGCTGGCCAGCGCCACCGGCGGGATCATGTGGAAGATCATGGTCCAGGCGAGGAAGATGTGGACCACCCAGCCCGGCCAGTTCAGCCGGTTGAGCGAAAAGGCGGCGAGCGTGCCCACCACCACGCACAGCACGGTGCTCGCCACGCCCACGATGATGGAATTGCGGTAGTTGAGCAGGAAGTCCGAGGTCTTCGACCACAGCACCTCGTTGAAATTGTTCCAGATCGGCGTGAAGGTCATGTGACCCATGAGCAGCGAGATCTGCGTGCGGAAGGCGGCGCCCACGGTCCACACGATGGGCGCGATGACGACCAGCGCGCACAGCGCCAGCGCCAGATGCAGCATGAGCGAGGAGGGAAGGGGGCGTCTCATGGCTGCCTCCCCGTTCCGCGCCTTGCCGATATGGCGACGACCAGCAGGATCGAGACGAGGAAGATGATCGCCACCGACATGGCCGAGCCGTAGCCGGCCTTGTCCTCGGTGAAAAAGCGCTGGTAGAGCGTGAAGCTCAGCACCTCTGTGGAGGTGCCCGGCCCGCCGCCGGTGAGCAGATAGACCTCGTCGAACACCTTGAACGCCACGATGAGGCGGAAGGCGAAGGTGACAATGATGGTCGGGACCATCAGCGGCAGGGTGACATAAGCCAGTTCCTGCCACGGCCCCGCGCCGTCCATCTTCGCCGCCTCGAACACATCCTGCGGCAGCGATTCCAGACCGGCGAGGAAGAGCAGGAAGCAGAACGGCGTCCAGTGCCAGATATCGACCACGATGACCGAAAGCAGGGCGGTCTCGGGGCTTCCCAGCCAGTCATGCGGCATCACGCCGAACAGGCCGAGCGCCTTGTTGACGAGGCCGAAGTCGAAATTCAGCATCAGCTTCCAGATCGCGCCGATGACGATGCCGGGAATGAGCAGCGGCAGGATGAAGATGGCCCGGTAGAGCACGCGTCCGCGCCCGATCTTCGAGACCATCAGCGCCATGGCGAAGGCCAGCACCATCTGGCCGGCCACCGCGGCGAGCGCGAAGATGACGGTATTGGAAAGGCCGGCGGCGAACAGATTGTCGGAGAACAGCGCCCTGTAATGGGCAAGGCCCACCCAGCTTCGCGTCGCCTGCCCGGCGGCCCACGTTATGTTCTGGAAGCTGGTCACGACAAGGTTGGCGATGGGCAGCACGCTGAGCGCCACCATCATCGCCAGCGCCGGGGCGAAGGCGATCCAGCGCCACAGGCGCTGGTCACCCTGCCCCGAGGCGTCATACCCGGAGGCGTCGTGCCCGGCCGCGCTGCGGGCGGAGCCGGGCGGGGTTGCCGCCCGCGCGGAGGCTTGGCTTGTCGTCACCGGTTCACCTCCGGGGCTACTGCAAGGGGCTCAACTGCCCGGTGCTGTAATTGTGGCCGGCCATGATCTTCTCGATCTCGCCGGCCATGCCGTTCAGCGCCTCCACGCTGCCGATCTCGCCGGCAACCGCGCGGTTGAGGCCCAGTTCCAGCACCGCGATGACCTCGCTGGCCTCGGGGAACTGGTAGGAATTGACGGCGTGCGGCAGCGCCTGCGCCAGCGGCTTCATCCAGCGATACTGGCGCTCCTCGGCGATCGGCTCCTTGTAGACCGCGGCGTTCACCGGAACGCCGCCGGCCCTGGCGGTCTCGAGCTGCGCGTCCTTGGTCTGGAACCAGCGCAGGAACTCCACCGCCGCGCGCTTGCGCTCGTCCGGCACGTTGCGCGAAATGCCGGCCAGCCAGTGGCCGAGCGCCGGCGCGGTGGGCAGGCCGGGCGCGGAGGGCGGCACGGCGTATTCGACCTTGTCGACGACCGCCGACTTGTCCGGGTCGTCCATCTGCGACACCGCCGAGATCACCATCATGACATGGGCCGCGGTGCCCGTCACCATGGCCTGGATGACGTTGGCCTGGTCGTTGGCGGCGGTCTTGGGATGGCCGGCTTCCTTGGCCAGGCGGATATAGTAGTCGAGTGCCGCGCGGCCTTCGGGCGAGTCCAGCGTGACGGTGAAGTCGCCCTCCGACTGGTTCTTGAAGATACCGCCGCCGAAACCGTAGAGATAGGGATAGAAGTCGTAGGAGACGGTGGCCGGGCCGCGCGCGCCGCGCTGGACGATGCCATACATGCCGGGCGGGTTGTGCAGCTTCCTGGCATTGGCTTCCAGCTCGTCGAAGGTCTTCGGCACGGTGAGGCCGGCTTCCTCGTAGAGATCGCCGCGATAGTAGAGCATGGGGATCAGCGGCGAGACCGGGATCGACATCAGCTTGCCGTCGCTGGTCAGCGACTTCTTCTGGGCATTGTAATAGATGGTGTCGTTGAGCGTGTAGAGGTCCGGGTCGAGCTGGAAGCCCGGGTCGATGTCGGTGATGGCATCGACGAAGCCGCCGGCATACATTTCGGTGAACCAGCCGGAATTCATGATCAGGATGTCATACTGGCCTTCCCTGGAGCGCACCGAATTGCGCTGCTTCTCCAGCGAGCCGGCGAAGGGGTTGACGTCCAGCTCCACCTTGTTGCCCGTCTCCGCCTCATAGGCCTCGACGGTCTTGCGGAAGCTGTCGAACCACGGCGACTGGTTGATGACGATGGTGATGGGGGCCACGCTGGCCGCATGGAGCGGCCGCCACGACAGCGGCGCCAGCGCGCCGCCCAGGCCGGCTGCGCCGAGCCCCTTGAGGACGGTTCGTCTTGGAATGCGGATGTTCCTGGTCACTTCAAATACTCCCAATTTGCGCCACCAATTTATGGCCCGGTCTGCGGGCCGTCATGCAAAGGGCAAAATGGCCGGCCTCTCTTTATTGGATGCCTTTGCCATGATCCCCCTCATTCGCAGAAAATCGGACTCGTCCAGTTCCACTGCCCGTTGGCCTGCCGCATGCGGGCATAGAGCCATTCGCCGCGCCGCAACGGCTCGATGCCGATCGAGCCATGCCACTGCCACTGATGCGGGCGCGGCAGCGGGTGCAGGCGGAAGGCGGGGCTGTCGATGGGACCCAGATTTCCCGACAGCGCGCCCTGCAAAAGACGCTCGGCGCTGGCCTCGAACACCTGCCCGTCCACCGTCAGCCTGACGCGCGAATCCGGCCGGATGCGGATGCGGGCGGCGATCGCCTGCGTGGCGGCGGTGGAATTGTTCGGGTTGGCCATGGCGCGCAGGGCAAAGGAAATGCGGCTGCCGTCGAGTTCGACGCGGGCCTCGTCCTCGCCATCGCCGTCGCCCTCCAGCGGCGACACCACTTCCGGACCGCGCAGGCGCGGCTCCACGCCCAGGATCTCGCCGTCGAGCAGTTCCAGCGTGCCGGTCCAGTCGTGGAAGGAGCCACGCGCGCCCCAGCCGAGCTCCAGCACCAGCAGCGTCTCCATCGAGCCGTTGGCGACCTCGATCGGGGAGGGGGCGAGGTCGGGCGTGACGCGGGCGACGATATCCCCGTTGCGGATGACGTCGATGCAATCGATGAAGCCGCCACCGACGGCTTCCAGCTCCAGCTCCGCATTGCCGCCCGCCGCCACCGTGGCGCCCTGCACGGCATCGCCGACGGCGAGGAACAGATGGCTGCTGTCGCCGGTCAGCGCATTGGTGCGGCGGCCGTTGATGGCCTCCCACAGGGCGTCGCGGTCGTTCTCGGCCGCGTAGACGGCCGAACGGCCATGGCCGTAGGAGCCCGGATAGCCGCTGTGATGGTCGGTGTTGCCAAGGAAGCCGAAACGGTGGCCGCGCGACAGGCCGTGACGGGCCGTCGAGAACCCGTCGCTCGGTCCCATCGAATGCAGGAAGGGTCGGTCCATGACCGAAGTTTCGGAGCAGCCGTGCATGGAGACGATCTCCATGACCGGCGACAGCTCGGCGACCACCGAATCCCAGTTCACGCCGCGCGCGCCGAGCCGGTAGCCGATATGGTGCGGGAAGGCGAAGGCCCCGTCGCCCACGGCGGCGCGCAGCAACCTATGCAGTTCGGTCGGGGTTTCGGCCTCGATCAGCGGCTGGCCGGCGATGTCGCGATAGACGACCGTGTAGTCGCCATGGGCGAAGGAATGGATCTCGTAACCGGGAAAGACGGTGAAGACACCCGGCTCGTCGGCCCTCGCCAGTTCCTCGAAATGGCCGGCCCACAGCTTCTGGAGGCGGGCGAAGCCCTTGACGTGGAAATCGACGATATGGGCGACGCTAGCGTCGTCCACCGGCATGTCCGGCCAGTAGGCATGGCCGGTGACGGAGACGAAATCGAGCTGGCGGCGCGCCCGCCGCAACGCGGCTTCCAGGCTGCCATGGCCGTAGGAGATGCCGCAATGATTGTGGATGTCGCCGTACCAGGGGCGCAGGCCGAAGCGCGCAGCCAGCGGAGACAGCCTTTCCGGCAGACGTTCACCGATCATGCGTCCCTCGCGCCTCCTCCGCGCCGGTCCGGCCCCGGCATGGCCGCAGCCCGCCGGCTCAAGTTCAATATGTATTGTAGCGTATCATACATGTCCGACGGCGCAAGCACGGAATCGCGGGCAGGGCGATTTTACAGGAGGGGCGGACGGTCAGGGAGCGGGCGCGGCGGTGCTTTCGCGGAGGGTCCGCGCGCATTCCAGATAAACGATCTGCGGCGCGGCCTGCGGCGCTTCCAGCCGCCGGCGGATGGTCTCGATCAGCCGCTTCGCGCCTTCCAGATAGGAACTGCCGGCAATGCTCATGACCCCGAAATGCTCGCTCGGCACGTCATGATGGCCGAGGAGGAACACGGCCAGATCGCGCGGACGGCCTATGCCCAGCTCGTCCAGGCAGCGCCTTATGCCGAAGGAATCGGACAGGCCGAGCGTGACCATGGCGCTGAAGGGCAGGCGGCCCTTGCCGTCCATAAGCCCCGAAAGCGCCTCCTTCAGCGCGTCGCCCACCGCATGGGTCGGGTTGTGGACGCCGCGCAGCATGATGGTCCGCGTCTCCTGCCATTGCGCCTTGCGGCGTCCGGCGCGCTCGAAGGCCCGGCGCACGGCAAGGATGGGCTGGGCCATAGAATCCAGCGACACAAGCGCCACGGAGCGGTGCCCCATGCCGGCCAGATGCTCCAGCGCCATGTCCAGCGCGTCCTCCCAGTCGGTGCCGACGCGGTCGATATCGACACCGGAAACGGTGTGCCCGTCAACCACCAGCGCCCGCGCCTTGCCCTGGAGCAGGCTGAGCAGTCGGATCGGGATGCTCTCATAGTGCGATTGCAGGATGGCGGCGTCGAAACGCGGGATCGAGGTGAGGATGTCCAGGAGATGGCCGGTGTTGTGATAGGAGATCTGCACGACCTTGCTGCCCGAGCGCGACAGCTCCTCGACAATATGGTTCTGCACCAGCATGCAGCGCTCGTTGAGGCTGGCGTTGGACAGGATCAGCAGGCTCTCCAGCCGGTCGTCGGGCGCGCTCTCAGGCGCTTCCGCCACGGGCGCGCGAATGACCGGCGCGCCGTTTTTCACCACATAGGTGCCGCGCCCGACCTGCGAGGTCAGGAGCCCGGCCTGCCTGAGTTCCCCTAGCGCCTCCTGCACGGTCGCCTGGCTGACGCGATGGGCGCGCATCAGCTCGCGCACGGTGGGAAGCCGGGCACCGTCGTCCAGCTGCGCGATCTGCTCGCGAAGGGCGGTCAGTACGACATTGGCGGGTGCGGCTCGCAATGCTGTGCCTCGACTTGTCAATTCCCCGGGCGATTCGCCGGTTTCCCGGCGCCTGTAACGGGATACATTTCGAACTCCGACGGCGCAATCCGCGCCTCCTCGGGTGCTTCCGCCATTTGCGGCAGACTCTCGACCGTAACCATAGCACACCAAAATACAAATTGAACTTTACAATTTGTATGGCGCAGCTATCTTCCCGCCAGAAACGCAGTTCCAGCCCTTCATCCCGCCCAGCATTCCACATCACAAGGTGGCCGCCGCATCATGATCGCTCTTGCCTGTGACGTCGGAGGAACCAACACGCGCATGGGCCTGGTGCACGAGGGCCTGCTTCTGACCGAAACCGTCACCATCTACCGCAATGACGACTTCGCCGATTTCTACGCCGTGGCCGCCGCCTATCTGGCCCGGGCAGGGCAGGCATCGGTCGATGCCGTGTGCATCGCGCTCGCCTCGGTGACGACGGCCGAGGGCGCAACGCTGACCAATCGCGACTGGACCATTGAACGGGGCAGGGTGCTGACAGGTTGCAGGGCGGAACGGGTCGAGTTCATCAACGATTTCGAGGCGCTGGGTTTTTCCCTCGGGCAGGCCGAAAAGCTGCGCACGCGCCGTCTCGCCCAGGGCGATGGCGGGACAAAGGGCGCGCCGCGTCTGGTTCTGGGGGCGGGCACCGGCTTCAACGCCGCCGCGTGGTGTCCCTCGCTCTTCGACGGCGTGCCGCATGTGGTCGCCGCCGAATGCGGGCACATGACGCTGGCGCTGGCCGGCGCAGAAGAGTTTTCGTTGCAGGAGGCGCTGTCGCGCATAAACGGCCGCGCCTCGGTAGAGCGCGCCCTTTCCGGCAACGGCCTGGTTTCGATCTACAGGTGGCAATGCGCCCGCGAGGGCGTCGAGCCGCGATTCGATGCTGGAGCCGACATTTCAAGATGTGCCGTGGCGCACAGCGACGACCGCTGCCTGGCCGCGGCAAATGTGTTCCTGCGCCTGCTCGGCCGCGTCGCCGGCGACCTGGCGCTGGCCTACCTGCCTTATGACGGCGTCTATCTCGCCGGCGGCGTGACGCGCGCGCTGGCGCCGCTGCTGGAAAGCGGGCCGGCCTTCCGGCAGGCTTTCGGGGCCAAGGGCCGCATGGCCGGGCTGATGGAGCGCTTTCCCGTCCATCTGCTGAGCGACGATGCCAGCGCCCTGCATGGCTGCGCCGAATGGATGCGACTATCGGCTGCCGCGCGTTGAAATAAAAACGGCGGCAACGCCGCGCGCCTTCCTCACATGTCGGCTGCATGGCGGCCAGCAAACGGGCATTGCGACCTTCGGCTGAAGGTTCTCTTTTAAGGATGGCTTCCCAAAAATACCGCTCGACCTGAAACCCACCAATACGTGTCGATTCAAGATGTCGAACAGTCGAATGACGGCTGTCGGGCCTCTCTATGTCACTCCACCGCTGCTTCCCATTCACCAAAAGCAGACGGCGAGGCCATGCCAGCCATCCTAAGTGTCGCAATTAATTGTATTGGGGAACTTTCGGGAGCCGGTATACTTCATCAGATACGGTATAAAGCAATCAGGAGGCGAGCATGATCGTGAGAAAGCTGATCGGTGGCTTTGCCGCCGCGATGGTTCTGGCAATCTCCACCTCGGCTGTAGCGCACCATGGGTGGTCCTGGGCCGAGGACGAACAGATTGAAATGACCGGCACCATCCAGTCGATTTCCTTTGCGCCACCGCATCCCTCGCTCGTCGTGGAGATCGACGGAAAGGTTTGGGATGTTGAACTGGGCAACCCCAACCAGACCCAGCGCTCAGGCTTTGTGGAAGGCGAGGCGGAAATCGGCGATGAAGTGGTCATCCTTGGCCATCGCTCGCTTGACGAAAGCAAACTGGTGATCAAGGCCGTCAGAATAACGATCGACGGACAGAACTACGATCTCTATCCGCAACTGATCGAAAACCGGTAGGCTCGACCGTGCTAGAGTGGTTGCCCGAGACAGCGTTGGCTCGGGCACTGATCACCAGGCCAACGCTCTATATTTTCGCCAATGCTGCCCATATCCTCTCGATCGGCGTGCTGGCCGGCTCGATAATTTTGCTCGACCTGCGCATCCTCGGTCTGTTTCGTGAGCCCCGGCTGTCGGTCCTGGGGCCGTTCCTGGCCCGCTCGGCGATGGTCGGCGTCGTATTTTCGATTGTCACAGGGTTCATCATCTTCTCGGTCGACGCCGTCGAATATGCGGCCAACCCAGCCTTTCTGACAAAACTCGGTCTGCTCGTTGCCGGCATCGCCAATGCCTTGGCGCTTCATGCGAGCCCGGGATGGCGTGTCGCATTAGACAGTAACGAGGCCTCTGTGCCGACCAGGATCGGGGCGGCATTGTCGATCCTGATCTGGATATCCGCGATCGTCGCCGGTCGCTGGATCGGCTTCATCTAGCTGATAGAGCGTGAAAGGGGGCGCATCTCTAACTGGCCCAACTGTCGCATTACTAAATGGCCGCTACATATCATGTGGCGGCGATGTAGAAATGTCGCGGGTTGTGCAAAATAGAAATGTCGCCTCCCACGCTTGGGAAGGCAGGGCGCGGCAAGTTAGAAATGCGACAGTGAGGCGTTTCCTCGCGCCGACGTGAGCGTCCGATCGGGCGATAGCTGGTCGGGGTTGCGCAGCTCGATCGGGCGCTCACGTCGGCGCCTCGGCTTTGGCTTTGGCTTTGGCTTTGGCTTTGGCTTTGGCTTTGAGAGCCGCTCACTCGGCCGCGGCCAACCTGGCCAGTGCCTGTTGTCGTCGTGCGATGATAGCAGGATCGTTTATGAAATCCGTCCTGCGCCCCGGTTTTGTTCCGCGCTTCTTGTAGCCGGTCTGCTCGCTGTTGGTCTTGATCTTCGGCGGAGGCCGCGCCTCGTCCTGCTGAGCCTTGATCCAGGTCAGCACTTCGCCAAGCCGCTTGTTCTCGGTGATCGCCGTGTGGGTTACACGCTGCTCCTTGTCGAAAATCGTATAGGGCAGGGAACACGCCTTCCAGCGAACGTCGACGCGGCCGTCTGCAAACTCGTAGATATCGACGTACTTGCCGACCAGCCCGCGCGAAAGCTCGTTCTGCTCCAGCATGATCTGTCGCCGTTCATATGAAAACGACAATTGCCGGCCGACATAACGCTGCTCCCGCTTGCACAGCACGTCACGCAGCCGATCCGGCGCAACATTCAATGCGCGATGCAAGTTGTCCGGTCGGGCAGGGACCTTGGCAAACCTCTCGTTGAAGTCGGTCGTGAACGCCGGCAAGAACGCATTGGCAGCCGCCATATCCGATATGCCGGCGAGACGCAGTTCTTTCACGAGGCGGTCCTGCAGCGTGCGATTGACCCTTTCGACCCGGCCTTTGGCCTGGCTAGAATTTGCGCATAGGATCTCGATGTTGAGTTCCGCCAGAGCACGGCCGAACTGCGTCATACCACGGCCGGCCTTGGCGTCCTTCTTGGGAACGCGGAACACCGTGTGCTTGTCGGAATAGAACGCCACCGGACAGCCATGCGCCTTCAGATAGAGTTCGAGCGCCTCGAAGTAGCTGAAGGTGCTCTCCGACTTCACAAAGCGAAGCTGCTGGAGCGTGCTGGTCGCGTCGTCGATGAAGACGAGCAGGGTGCATGGATCGCCCCGCTCCTCGAACCAGCGATGATCGCTGCCGTCGATCTGCACCAGTTCGCCATATGACTCTCGACGTAATCTGGGCTGATGGAACGTCCTGCGTTGCTTTCGGGACAGCCAGATTCCGGCTTCAGCCATCCATTTGCGCAATGTCTCTCGCGACACGACCAGGCCGTGGTTCGCTGCCAGCTTCTCGGCCGCAAAGGTTGGCCCGAAGTCGAGATAATGTTCCCGAACCAACTGAACCGCCAGTTCGCCGACGCCAGCGTCATATCGATGGTTCGATGGTCGTCCTCGTGCCTTGTGCCGAAGTGCGGCGGCGCCTTCGGCCCGGAACGCCTTCAGCAGACGCTGCACCTGACGCGTCGTCATATCCAGGACATGCGCGGCCGAGACAACCGTCATGCGCCGCTCCAAAACCTTCGACAGCACCTCGATACGCTGCAGCTCGCGCTCGCTCATCAATATCAGTCCCAATCTGCAGCCTCCCATGCCATCGAAGTGAACACTGGCACCTCAAGGGCAGGAGCGACATTCCAACTTTGCAGAAACAGGACATTTCTATTTTGCGGCAATACATCAAAGTCGCATAATCTATCTTATGGAACTATCGTATCATCAATCCTGACCGCAATGCGGGCCCGACAGAATTGATAATGCATTCAACCGGATACGCTTGGATCATCCAGTCTGGAGCAAGTGTCCGATTGGTGGTTTCGGCTTGTCCTGTCCTTAATCGGTGACGTTATCAATCTAAGGGCAAGGCTTCCACGGACGCCGATTGGAAGAAATGCGGCGTCCGCGAAATTCAATCGCAACCTTGGCGCGGTCTAGTCGTCCTGCTTCCAGCCGCGCAGCGGCTCGCCGGTCGTCGGGTCGAGATCGGCCTCGACGCGCATACCGTTGGCGTCGATCGCCTTGACTTCATAGACGCCGTCGTCGATTTCGATCTCGTGAACCTTGTGGCCTTGCCCCTCGACCTTGGCGACGATCTCGCTGATGCTCATCCAGCCGGTTCGGGAGGCGTTTCGGCTATCGTCGGTTCGCACGGCCTGGGCGGAGGCGGCCCCTGCGGCGAGGACAAGGACGGCGAGACCGACAAAGGCCGCGGATGGAAGGATATTGCGCATGATGTTCTCCATTGCTTTCTGCTTCCTGCGGCGCGATCCGGCCGCATCGACGCCGCCCTTATCCCTCACCTTGCCTGACATCGCGCCTGCCGGCGCCGTCAGCGTCCTGTCAGGTCGGCCAGGATAAAATCCGGACAATGCGCCAGCTGCTCGTAATCCTCACCCTTTTGCTCGCCGTTCCGGCCTTGGCCGACGACGATCATGACCGTGCCCGGGAGGCCCTGGCGCGCGGCGAGATCCTGCCGCTTTCCAAAATCCTGGCCGTCGTTGAACGCGAAGTAGGCGGCCGCGTCATCGAGATCGACTTCGACCGGGATGACGGCCGCTATGTCTATGATGTGGAAGCAGTGTCGAGCGACGGGCGGCTGGTGGAACTCAAGATCGACGCCGCGAGCGGCGCCGTGCTCGAACGCGACTACGAGGACGACTGATGCGGGTCCTTGCCGTCGAGGATGACGATCGAATAGCCCGCGATGTCGTGGCGGCGCTTGAAGGTGCGGGCTTCCGCGTGGAGCGCGTCGCCGACGGCGAAACCGCCTGGTTCACGGGCGATACGGAAGATTTCGATCTCGTCGTCCTCGATCTTGGCCTTCCCCGCATGGACGGCCTGTCGGTGCTGAAGCGCTGGCGCGCCTCGGGCCGCAACATGCCGGTCCTTGTCCTGACGGCCCGCGGCTCCTGGCAGGAGCGCGTCGAAGGCATCGAGGCCGGCGCCGACGACTACCTGCCCAAGCCCTTTCGCATGGAAGAGCTGTTGGCGCGCGCCCGCGCACTCGTAAGACGCGCCGGGGGACTCGGCGCCGCCGTGCAGGAATTCGGCGAACTCGTCGTCAACCTGAACCGCATGAGCGTTACTCGCAGCGGAGCACCCGTGAACCTCACCGCCCTGGAGTGGCGCGCCCTCGCCTACCTTCTTGTGAACCGCGCCCGTGTCGTCTCGCCGAGCGAGCTTCTCGATCATCTTTACGGTGACGATGCGCGTGAAGCCAATGCGCTCGAGGCCGTGATTGCCCGCCTCAGGCGCAAGCTCGGCAATGGCGTTGTCGGCACGCGGCGCGGGTTTGGCTATTTCTTCGAGGAAACGTCCGGGTGAGCGGTCTCTCGCTGCGCCTGCGGCTGGCGCTGATCGGGGCGGGCGCGGTTGTTCTTGCACTCGCCGCGGCGGGCGCCGCGCTGTCCTTTCTCTTTGGCGAGCATGTCGAGCGGCGCGCGGAAAGCGAGATGCTGTTGCAGCTCGACCAGGTGCTTGCCGGCCTGGTCATGGGTCCGGATGGGCTTGCCCTCGCCACGCAGCCCGTCGATCCGCGTTTCTCGCGCCCCTATGGCGGGCTCTACTGGCAGATCGACGAGGGTGGCCGGACGCTGCGTTCACGCTCGTTGTGGGACCAGACACTCGCCCTGCCTCGCGATCGCCCGGCAGGCGAGGAGGTCCGCCTTCATGAAGTCGCCGGCCCTGATGATACCAGGCTTCTGGCAATCGAACGCGTCGTGCGCCTTCCCGCGAGGCTCGGCGGCGGCGAGGCACGGGCGGCCGTCGCCATGGACCGTGCGGAGCTTTCAGCCGCGCGTGCGGCCTTCGTCCGGGATCTGGTGCCTTATCTGGCGGCGCTCGCACTTGCCCTCATTGCCGCGCAGGTTGCGCAGCTTGCCTATGGCCTGAGGCCGCTCAGGCGCATTCACGAGCGCGTGACGGCGTTGCGCGCCGGGCAGGCAACGCGCATGGGCGGGGCATGGCCCTCGGAGGTACACCCCCTCGCCAGCGAGATCGATGCGCTGCTTGGCGCCCGCGAGGCCGACATAGCCCGCGCCCGTGCGCGCGCCGGCGATCTCGCCCATGGACTGAAAACGCCACTCCAGGCGCTGCTCGGCGAGGCCGAGCGCCTGCGAGGGAGTGGAGAGAGATCGGCAGCCGACGCGATCGAGGAAATCGCCGACGCCATGCGCATCCATGTGGATCGCGAGCTTGCACGCGTTCGCACCGTTGCCGCATCGGGCGGCGCACGTGCGGACGTGGCGACGACGGTTGCACGTGTCCATGCCGTGCTGAGCCGCACTCCGGACGGCCAGAAGGCCGACTGGCGCTTTGCTGTCCCTACCGATCTTGGCGTCGCCGTCGATCCGGCCGATCTGGCCGAGGCATTGGGCGCGCTGGCGGAGAACGCCGCACGCCATGCCCGCTCCGTCGTCACCATCCGGGCACAGGAAGTGGCCGGCTACGTGCGGATCACCATTGTCGACGATGGTCCCGGCGTGCCTGAGGAGCAGCTCGAACTTATCAGCCGGCGCGGGCGGCGTCTGGACGAGCGGACGCCCGGCGATGGCCTTGGCATCGCCATTGCCGCCGATGTCGCGGAGGCAGCGGGCGGCAAGCTGGAACTGCACAATAGTGCGGAAGGGTTCGTGGCCGTGCTCGACTTGCCCGGAACTCGGTGAGACTGCCCCGGGGACCATCAGGTCAGGTCAAGAGGGCCTCGGCTTCGGCGGCAACCCGGAGCAGGTCGAGGTCGCGATACCAGGGCGCGCACAGATGCAGGCCGATGGGCAGGCTGGCCTTCGTGTTGCCGCACGGTATGGTGATGGCCGGATGGCCGGACAGATTGTGCGGGAAGGTGAACGGATACCATGCCCCGCGCACTGTACCGCAATTGACGCCATCGATCTCGATGTCGCCTGTCGGGTCCACGTCGATCGGCAGCGGCGGGGCGGTCAGCGTCGGCGACACCAGAATGTCGAAGCGTTCGAACAGCGCCTGGAACTCGCGGAACAGCCGCGTGCGCTCCGAAATCGCGTTGGAAAGATCGACCGCCGAATAGCCATGGCCGAGCGCGATGGTGTCGATCAGCGTCTGGCCGGCCAGGTTCTCGCGGCCCTTGAGCAGCGGGCCGGTGCGGGCGGCAAGACCGACGCGCAGAATGGTCAGGAACACCGCTTCATAGGACTTGAAGTCGATGAAGGCCTCCTCGACCAGCGCGCCCGCGTCTTCCATCTTCTTCACCGCGGCGGCGGTGATCGCGGCGGTCTCGCGCTCGACGCGCGCGCCGCCCTCGGCGATGAAGCCGACGCGCAGGCCCCGGAGCGACGCGCCGCCCTCGTGCAAAAGCCTCGCCGCCTGCCCATAAGTGTCGTGGAAATCCGGGCCGTTGATCGCGTCGAACACCAGCGCCACGTCCGCGACGGTGCGTGCTATCGGCCCGACATAGGAGTTGGCGCCGAACAGGTCCGGCAGTTGCAGGTGCGGGATGGTGCCGAGCGAGGGCTTGAAGCCGACCACGCCGCAGCAGGCGGCGGGGATGCGGCTCGAGCCGCCGCCATCGGTGCCGAGCGAGATCGGCCCCATGCCGGTGGCCACCGCGACGGCCGAACCGGAACTGGACGCGCCGGGCGTGACCTTCGCATCGATCGGGTTCAGGGTGCGGCCGAACAACGGCGATGTCGCCGCCTGCAAATGGCCGAATTCCGGCGTCGTCGTCTTGCCGACGAGGATCGCGCCGGCCGCCTTCGCACGCGACACGGAGACGGCGTCGGTGGCCGGCACATTGGTCTCCAGCAGGCGTGAGCCCATGGTGGTGCGCACGCCGGCGGTGTTGAGCAGATCCTTGGCCGAATAGGGCACGCCGTGCAGCGGCGGCAGCTCGCTGCCCTTCATCATCCTGTCTTCGGCGGCGCGCGCTTCGGCAAGCGCCGCCTCGCCAGTGACGGTGATGAAGGCATTGAGATCCTTGCGCTCGTCCATGCGCTTAAGCACCGCCTCGGTCAGCTCGACCGGCGAAACCTTCCGCGCGCGAACGGCGGCGGCCATCTGTGTGGCGGTCATGTCGGCAAGATCGGACAAAGCCTTCCTCCTATATCATCCAGCGCCCGCCATCGATCAGCAGGCTCTGGCCGGTGATGAACCGCGCCTCGTCGCTGGCGAGGAAAGCGACGGCGGCGGCGACGTCTTCCGGCTCGCCGACGATGCCGGCCGGCGTACTGGCCTTGATGCGGTCGATGACTTCCTTGGGCATGGTGTCGTGCGCGCGGGTGCGGATTGCGCCGGGCGCGACCGCATTGACGGTGACGCCGAAGGGGGCGAGTTCGCGCGCCAGCGAGCGGGTAAAGCCGATCAGCCCCATCTTGGCCGAGGCGTAGTCGACCAGCCCGGTATCGCCGACGAAGGCCGCGTCGCTCGACATGTTGACGATACGCCCGCCGCGCTCGCGCATCGCGGGTGCGATAAGCCGTGATATGCGCATAGCGGTGAACAGCGAGATTTCCAGCACGAAGCGCCAGACCTCCTCGCTGGATTCATGAAACGGGGCGCTGCGCCCTCGCCCGCTCTGGCCGACATTGTTGACGAGCACATCGACGGGACCGAGTTCGCCGACCACGCGCGCGTGAAACTGTTCCAGCGTCGCAAGGTCGGTGCAGTCGCCCTCGACAGCGAGCAAGCGGGGCACCGTGTCCGCCGCAAGCCCTGCCCTCAGCGGGCCGGCGTCGAGGTCGAGCACGGCGACCGTCGCCCCTTCGGCGAGCAGGCGCGCGGCGATACCCGCGCCGATGCCGTCGCCGCCTCCGGTCACGATGGCAACCTTGTCCTTGAAGCGGTCGGTCTGCACCATGGTCCCTGCCCTCAGTGGAAGGTTCGGCCGCCGTCGACCGCCAGCGCCACGCCTGTAACATAGGACGCATCGGCGCTCGTCAGCCAGGCGATACCGGCGGCGATCTCGTCGGGATCGGCGATGCGCGCCAGCGCATAGCGGGCGCGCACGGCGTCGAGTTGTGCCCTGCCCTCCTCACCCTCGGCGATGGAGGAACGAAACAGCGGCGTCTCGACCGCGCCGGGACAGACCACGTTGACGCGGATGCCAGCCTCGGCAAGCTCCAGCGCCAGTGCCTTGGAAAACATCTGCAAGCCGGCCTTCGACGCCGAATAGGCGCTGCGGAATTTCAACGGTTGCAGTCCGGCACCGGACGAGACGTTGACGATGGTGCCGCCGCCCGCCTGCTTCAGGAAAGGCGCGGCGGCGCGGCAAACCTTCATCGGTCCGGTGAGGTTGACGGCGATCAGCCGCTCCCACGCCGCATCGGTCATGGCTTCAAGGCTGGATTCGAGGTCCACGCCGGCCGAATTGACGACACCGTCAAGCCCGCCCATCTGCGCGGCCGCCTCGGCCACGGTGGCGTCGGTCACCTGCGTGTCGGTCACGTCGACCTTGAGCGCGACGACACCGTGCGCGGCCGACACGTCCGCAAGAGCCACCTCGTCCATATCGAGGCAGGCGACCTTCGCGCCGCCTGCAAGGAAGCGCAGGGCAGCCGCCTTGCCGATGCCTTTCGCGCCGCCCGTCACAAGGATGCGGCGACCGGCGAAGGCGGCTGTCACGCGACTGCTCCGGCCAGGCGGGGACGCATGTCCTCGACCATCTCGTCGCAACGGCCCATCCAGACATCGCCATGGTCGAGCGCGTGCTTGATCAGCCCTTCCAGAACGCCAATGCGCGACGGCTGGCCGATCATCTCGGGATGCATGCCGACCATCATCATGCGCTTTTCGGCGTAGAGCACGTCGAACTCGGCCTTCCAGGCTTCGAGCAGCGCCGACGGCGCCTGCATGGTGCGGCCCGGCAGCACGATCGAATACTGGAAGAACGGCGCGTCATCGAGCACCCAACGGAACGGCAGCTCGACGATCCTGGTCTGCTTGCCGTCGACGGTGTGGATGTAGGGCGAGTCGTCGTCGAAGAAGTTGGAGGAGTAGTCGAAGCCATATTCGACCATCAGCTGCATGGAGATGTCGCTCAGTTCGGCGGCGGGCGAACGCCAACCGCGCGGCGCAAGGCCCGAAACACGCTTGATCGACTCGAAACCCTTTTCCATCTCCTCGCGCTCCTGCTCATGCGTCAGGTTGAGGATCCAGGAATGGGTGTAGCTGTGGTGGGCCAGCTCATGCCCGGCTTCCAGGATGCGCTCCATCAGTTCGGGGCGCTGGTCGATGATGATGCCGGGAATGAAGAACGTGGTCCTGATACCATAACGGGCCAGGAGATTGAGCACGCGGTCGGTGCCGACCTTCCAGCCATAGGCGCCCTGCGACATCAGGATGGGTCGCTTGGCGTAGTCCGGGTCGCGTGCTGTCCACATCGTCTCGGCATCGAGATCGAAGGTGAGAAAGAGAGGAAAACCCTTGCTGGTCAGATGCATGTCGGTATCCGTCAAACGAAGCGGTGGAAGCCGGTCCAACGCTCTGCGACGAGCAGCACGATCGCCGTCGCGATGATGAGGAGCGTCGACACGGCGGCCACGCTCGGATTCACCCCCATCTCCACCGAGGTGAAGATGAGGATGGGGAGGGTCGTATCCCTCGGTCCCGCCAGGAAAATCGTCACCGGCACGTTCTCCATCGACGTGACGAAGGAAAACAGCGCGCCGGCGACGAGGCCGGGCTTGATGAGGGGCAGCGTCACCAGCCTGAAGGTGGTGAGACCGTTGGCGCCCAGAACGCGCGCCGCCTCTTCCACCGAAAGGTCGAGGCCCGAGAGGCTGGCGAGCGCGGAACGCACGATGTAGGGAACGGTGATGACGACATGGGCGATCAGCAGCACCCAGAAGCTGCCGCGCATGCCGACCAGCGTGAAATATTGCAGCAGAGCCACGCCGATCACCACCGAGGGTATGATCAGCGGCGCCATCAGCAGCGAGGTTAGCGCCTCCGTGGCCGGCACCATCTTGCGGAAAATGGCATATGAGGCGGCCACGCCCAGCAGCAGCGAGATCGCGGTCGAGCCGACGGCGAGGATCAGGCTGTTCTTGATGGCGTCGAGATAGACGCGGTCGGTCAGCACCGCCGAGAACCACTTGAACGTCCAGCCTTGCGGCGGGATGGTGAGATAGGACGTCTCGCTGAACGAGGCGAGCATCACCACGATCACCGGGAGCTGCAGGAACAGGATCACCAGCAGCGCGACGAAGGAAACGGTCGGTCCGGGTCGGTTCTCGTTCATGCCAGTCCCGCCCAGCGCTTGGTCATCCGGCTGGAAATCCAGATGATGAGGATGGTGGAAATCGCCAGGGCGAAGGACAGCGCCGAGCCGCTCGGCCAGTCGAGAAGCTGCATGTACTCGTCGTAGATCAGCGTCGCCATGACCTGGTAGGTCGGGCCCCCAAGCATGCGCGGCGTCACCAGCGCGCTGATGGTGAGCACGAAGACGAGGATGGAGCCGGCGATGATGCCGGGCGCCGTCAGCGGCAGCGTCACCGCGCGGAAGACATGCAGCCGGCTCGATCCGAGCGTCGCCGCCGCGGCCTCGACATCGCGCGGCACGTTCTGCAGCGCCGCCACCAGCATCAGCACCATGAAAGGCAGGTAGATGTGGGTTAGGCCGATCAGCAGGCCGGTCATGTTGAACATCAGCTTGAGGGGTTGCCCGATCAGGCCGAGGTCGATCAGCAGGTTGTTGACGACGCCTCGGTTGGTCAGAAGCACGATCCAGCCGAACGAGCGAACGACCAGGTTGAGCATCAGCGGAAAGATCACCAGCAACGTCAGCGGCAGCCGCCAGCGCGGATTGCCGCGCACGATGAGATAGGCGACCGGATAGCCGAGCAGCAGGCAGCTGAGCGTGACGGCGACGCCGAGGCCGATCGTGCGCAGCACGACCTCGAGATAGAAGTCATCGGTGAAGATGCGGACATAGTTGACCATGGTCCATGCATCCGGGACGATGCCGTGCCCCGGCCGGTACTCCTGAAAGCTCGTCGGCACCAACAGCAGCAACGGCACGACGAAGGCCGCCACCAGCACGAAAAGCAGCGGCGAAAGCAGCAGGGCTCCGGTGCGCAGCGAGCTCATGCTTGCCCGCCCGGCAAGGTGATGATGTCCTGCGGCCTGATGTTCACGAACAGCGCGTCGCCCTGCGAAAGGTTCGACGCCTCGCCGGAGGACGGGACTTCGACGACGATCTCGGACGAGGCGCCGAGCCGCACGACATACTGCACCTGCGCGCCGGAAAAGGACCGCAGCGCGATGGTGCCGGGAACGGCTTCTCCCTCCGTGCCGGCGGTCCGCGACAGGGTTACGGCTTCCTGGCGGATGAACACCTCGACGGCCTCGCCGTCCTTCGCGGCTAGGTTCGTCGGATGCAGCACGAGCCCGCCCGCAAGCTCGACCGCACCGCCCCTGACCGTCGCGCTCAACCGGTTCGGCTTGCCGATGAAGCCGGCGACGAAGGCGGTGGCCGGACGGTGGTAGATTTCCTCCGGAGAGGCGAACTGCTGGATGATGCCGTCGTTCATGACGCAGACGCGGTCCGACAGCGACAGGGCCTCGGCCTGGTCGTGGGTCACGAACAAGGTGGTGATCTTCAGATCGCGCTGCAGTCGTTTCAGCTCGATCTGCATCTCGTCGCGGAGCTTGGCGTCGAGATTGGACAGCGGCTCGTCGAACAGCAGCACGCTCGGGCGCGGCGCGATGGCGCGCGCCATGGCGACACGCTGCTGCTGGCCGCCGGAAAGCTGGCGCGGATAGCGCTCGCCGTAGCCGGCAAGCCGCACCAGGGCCAACGCCTCCTCGACGCGCGCCTGCAACGCCGGGCCGTTTTCGCCCTTGCGGCGCAGGCCGAAGGCGACGTTCTCGAACACGGTCATATGCGGGAAAAGCGCGTAGGACTGGAACACCAGCCCGACATTGCGCTTGTTGGGCGGCAGGCGGGTGATGTCGCGCCCGCCGACCGTGATGGTGCCGTCGCTCGGCTCGATCAGTCCGGCAACCATGCGCAGGATCGTCGTCTTGCCGCAGCCGGAGGGGCCCAGCAGCGACACGAACTCACCTTCGGCGATCTCCAGCGACACATCCCTGACCACGGATACCTTGCCGTAGCGCTTCACGAGATGCCGCAGGGAAACATTGCTCATTCGACCTCACAGATTGCTCGGAACGATATCGGCGCCCATCCGGACGATGCGATGCCCCGCAGGGCCGGGTCCGTTCGGATGCCTTCAGGCGGCGCAACGGACCCGGCGTCTCTTGCAATGCCTGTCCTAACGCAGGACCTCGCGCTGCCAGCGGCGGGTCCAGTCCGGCAGGCGCTCGGCCATGTCGGCCGGGTTCAGGAACAGCATTTTTTCAAGCGCCTCGCCGGTCGGGACTATGGCCGACACCTCGTCCGACAGTGTGACCTTCTTGTTCACCGAGCCGATGAACTGGCGCTCCGAGAAGCACTTCTGGTTGTTGGCGTCGAGGATCGTGTCGATGAACTTGTGCGCCAGCTCTTCCTGCTTGGTGCCCTTGGGGATCGCGATGGTCGGGCGGATGCCGACGGCCCCCTCGGCCGGATAGGCGGCCGCCAGCGGCAGGCCGTTCTTGGCGGCGACGCCGGCGCGATCCGGATACCACACGGCAAGGTCGATCTCGCCGCGCTCGAACAGGGCGACCACCTGGTCGGCCTGGGCGTAGAGCAGCACGGACGACTTGGCGAGCGGCTTGATCTTCTCGATGCCCGGCGTGATGTCGTCGAGCGTGCCGCCTTCCATCTGGTTCAGCGCGGCGAGGAACTGCCAACCGCTGGTGCCGGAGATATCGCCAATGGTGACGCGGCCTTCATATTTCGGATCGAACAGGTCGTTCCACGATGTCGGCGGCGTGGTGATCTTGTCCTTGTTGTAGATGATCGTGGTCGCGCCCAGCATGGCTGCGACATAGGCGTCGTTGGCGCCCCATGCGCCGTCGATGATGTCCGGCGCGTTGCTCAGCTTGGCCCGGTCGAGCTGCACGAGCAGGCCTTCATTGGCCATCTGCACGGCAAAAGCGTCATCGGCGAAGACCACGTCCATGTCCGACTGGCCCGCGGTGGCGCGCACGGAGGCCGCATGCTGCGACGAGCTGCCGAGTTTCATGACGACGTCGGCGCCGGTGGCGGCCTTGAACGGCTCGACGTAACAGGCCGTCACATTGTCGGCGAAGGAACCGCCGAAAGAGCCGAGGACGAGTTCGTCCGCGGCTGCGACATTGGATGCGGAGGCAAGAGCGACGATTGCCGTTGCGGCCGCGAGCACGGAATATGATTTCATGCCAAGCTCCCATTGAGGATGCGGTTACGGGCCTCTTCCCTTGCGCATCGTTCAAAAATGCTATCATCTGCGATATTATCTTTCAAGAAAGATATTTTGAAGGTAATTTATCTTACATGTCATGGTTGTGATGCGGTGGCACCGCCGTTAGCAGTGGCGCAAAGCGTGCCCGGGGCACACCGGGTGGAACACCTTCGAGGGAGGCCGATCCGTGAACAAGGCCGAGATCCGGTATTGGGAGTTGGACCGCGTCGGGCGCGGCATGGCGACTTGGCGGCGAGAAAGGCCGGACATCGACTGCAGCGGCAAAGCCGTCGTCGGGCGCATCCTGCACCTGCACGACATCATTCTGCGTGCCGTCGACCGGGCGCTGGCGCCCCATGGGCTGAAATATCCGACCTACGCCGTTCTGGCGACCATCCGCGCCTATGGTGCGCCCTATCACATGTCTCCCAGCGAACTGCTCTCCACGCTGCTCCTGTCCTCGGGCGGCCTGTCCAACCTCCTGCGCCGCATGGAAAAGGACGGCCTGATCCGACGCAGGGCCGACAAACGCGACGGTCGCGGCGTCATTGTCGAACTGACCGAGAAGGGCATCGCGGCGGCCGACGCCGCCATGGTCGACCATGCCGCCGTCGAGCATGAACTGTGTTCCTGCCTGCCGCCCGACCTGCACGAAGCCGTTGCGCGCGGGCTTGGGATGATGATCACCGTCGCCGAGCGCTGAGACGGGCACGCGATGCAGCGCACGAAAAATGCCGTCAACGTCGATGAGGTGAGGCTGGCAGCGCGGCGCTATCTGCCGGGCTTTCTCTACGACTTCATCGAGGGCGGCGTCGACGGCGAGGAAGGGCTGGTACGCAACGAGGCGGCGTTTGCCCGCCACAGCCTGCTGCCGCGTTATCTGGTCGATGTCTCGCGCCGCAGCACGGCAACCGAGCTGTTCGGCCGTCGCCATGCCATGCCCTTCGGCATCTCGCCGACAGGGCCGGCCGCCCTGTTCCGCCCCGACGCGGACCTGCTGATCGCCCGCGCGGCGGCTGCCGCCAACGTGCCGTTTATCCTGTCGGGCGCCTCCGGCACGACGCTGGAAGACATCCACGCCGTCGCGCCGGACCATAGCTGGTTCCAGCTCTACACGGCGCGCGACCGGCACATCTCCCACGACCAGATTCGCCGCGCCGCCGATACGGGCATGGACGTGCTGGTTGTCACCGTCGACACGCCCGTGACGCCCAAGCGTGAGCGGCACCTGCGCAATCGTATCAGCGTTCCGTTCAGGCTGACGCCCGGCATTGCCCTGCGCATGACGCGGGAAGTGCTGACGCACCCGGCATGGTTCGCCCGCTTCTTCGCCAGCGGTGGCATGCCGCCAATGGCCAACTGGACCCCCTACATGCCGGCGGGCGCGTCGGCTGCGCAGAGCGCGGCGTTCTTCTTCGATCAGGCCTTCGTTCCGGGCGACGCCGGCACACCGGACTGGCGGGATCTCGAAACCTACCGCCGGCTTTGGAAGGGCAAGCTCGTCGTCAAGGGCTTCCTGCACCCCGATGACGCGGTGCGTGCGGCGGATATGGGCTGCGATGGCCTGATCGTCTCCAATCATGGCGGCAAGGCGCTCGACCGGGCACCCGCCTCGCTCGCTGCCCTGCCCACAATCAGGCAAGCCGTCGGCAACCGCATGACCCTGATGCTCGACAGCGGCGTGCGCCGCGGTTCCGACGTGGTGATCGCGCTCTGCCTTGGCGCCGATTTCGTCTTTGCCGGCAGGCCGACGCTGTACGGCGTCGCGGCCGACGGACAGGCCGGCGCGAAAAAGGTGCTCCGCATCATCGCCGAGGAGATCGATCTGGTCATGGCAATGATCGGCTGCAACACCGTCGCGGAACTGAACGCCGCCTGTCTTGCCGGGAGCACGACGCCATGAGAATGCGCGAACTGGGACGATCGAGGATCGAGGTTCCGCCCGTCGTCTTCGGCGGCAACGTGTTCGGCTGGACCGTCGACGAGACTGCATCCTTTCGATTGCTCGACGCCCTGCTCGACAGCGGCTTGAACGCCATCGACACCGCCGATGTCTATTCCTCCTGGGTTCCGGGCCATGCGGGCGGAGAATCGGAAACCATCATCGGCGCGTGGATGAAGGCGCGTGGCAACCGCGCGCGTCTGACCATCGCAACGAAGGTCGGCATGGCCATGGGAGAGGAAAAGGGCTTGTCCGCTTCGTGGATCGCCCGCGCCGTCGACAGCTCACTGAGACGTTTGCAGACCGACTATATCGACCTCTATCAGGCGCATATCGACGACGCGACGGTGCCGCTGGAAGAAACGCTGGGTGCCTTTGCGCGGCTGATCGAGGCAGGCAAGGTGCGCGCCATCGGGTGTTCCAACTTCACGCCGCAGCGCTTGCAGGAGGCGTTGGGCGTCAGCTCCCGCCTGGGCCTCCCCCGCTTCGAGAGCATTCAGCCGCAATACAATCTGATTCACAGGTGCGAGTTCGAGGAGGAGTTGGCCGGCCTGTGCAGGCGCGAGCACATCGGCGCAATCAGCTTCTTCGCCCTCGCGGCCGGTTTTCTCACCGGCAAGTATCGCGATGCAGCCAGTCTGGAGGGAAGCAGCCGCCAGGCGCGCGTCGCCTCCTTCATGACCGAACGCAATCTGGCGATCCTCGACACGCTGATCGCCGTCGCCCGCGACGAGAACACGACGCCGGGCGCGGTCGCCATTGCCTGGCTGATTTCGCGCCCGGCCCTGACCGCCCCGATCGTCAGCGCCACCAGCCTTGGGCAGCTGGAAGAGATCAGGCACGCGACGGCGCTGACGCTGAGCGACGCAAACCTTGAGATTCTGGACGCGGCGTCGGCCTGACCCCTGCCCCTTCAAGCCAAAACCGATGCTGATCTACGATCCCCGGCCGTGCTCACGCAGCGAGCGGTCGACCTCCTGCAGCGCAATGAACGCCTTGTAGCGCCACGTGTGCAACTCCCGGCTTTCCGGGGCAGGAAATGTCGTTTCACTGACCGCGGACAGCGCTTCCATGGCTGTTTGCAGGTCCGGTTCCACGCCGGCCGCAACGGCGGCGGTCATGGCGGCGCCCAGCAGAACCGGTTCGGGCGAAACGCATGTGCTGACCGGCAGGCCGCCGGCATCCGCCAGAAGCTGCCGCACCAGGGCGCTGCGCCCGGCCCCGCCGCTGACGACCACCGTTTCAAGATCGGCACCCTCCCGGCGCAGGATCTCGACAATCTGCCTGAGCCCGTAGCCGATGGAGATCACCGCCGCCACATAAAGGCGGATCAGGCTCGTTTCGTCCTCGGCCATGTCGAGCCCGGCGATGATGCCGCGTGCATCGGGGTCGGCGAACGGCGCGCGGTTGCCGAGGAAATCACCGACCACATGGACGCCGCCGAGAAGCTGGGCCAGCGGCATGTCTTCCAGAACCTCGACCGCCCTGCCCTCCAGCCATCCGGGCAGGCTCTTGCCGGCCGCCTCCGCCTTTGCGGAAGCTGCGGCGGCCCAGGCATGCTGACGCACGGCATGGTCGATGGCCGCGCCGGCTGCCGACTGGCCGCCTTCCGAGAGCCACAGGCCCGGAACCAGCGCGGAGTAATAGGGACCCCAGACGCCGGGCACGAACATCGGCGCGGCGGACACGTTGAGCGTGCAGGCCGAGGTGCCGAACACATAGGCAAGCCGCTGTTCGAGCTTGCCGGCAAGCCCGTCGGCACCGATGGTGCCGAGGGCACCAGCGTGCGCGTCGATCAGGCCCATGGCCACCGGCGTGCCGGGTGCGAGGCCGAAATCCCGTGCCGCGGCGGCGCGCAGACCACCGGGAATGGCGGTGCCGGGCGGGTTTGTCTGGTCGCCGATGCGGACGAACTTCTCGTCTGCCAGCGCACCCAGGCCGATTTCATGGAAATAGGCTTCGTCCCAGCGCTGCTCATGGGCGAGATAGGTCCACTTGCATGTGACCGTGCAGGTGGAACGCCGAAGGCTGCCGGTGGCACGCCATGTCAGGAAGTCGGTCAGGTCCATGAAATGGCCGGCCCTGCCAAAGGTCGCGGGCAGTTCCTCGGCCAGCCACAACAGCTTCGGCGTTTGCATCTCAGGCGATATCCGGCCCCCGACATAGTCGAGAACCCGCGCGCCGGTGGCGTTGATGCGCTTCGCCTGCGGCGTGGCGCGGTGGTCCATCCAGACGATGATGTTGCGCTCATCCTCGCCTTCCGCATTGACGGCGAGTGGACGCCCCTCCCCGTCAAGCACCACCAGCGAACAGGTGGCGTCGAAGCCGATGCCCGCGACCTGCTCCGGTGCGATACCGGCCTTTTCGCACGCCCCGCGCACGCTGGCCGTGACTGCCGCCCAGATATCGTCGCTCGACTGCTCGACATGATCGGGCCGCTCACGCCAGATCCGGATCGGATGGCTGGCCGCACCGAGCAGCGCGCCGGTCCGGTCGAACACGCCGGCGCGCGCGCTGGCGGTTCCGACATCCACACCTATGAAATGCATGGCATCACCGGCATCCTTCCATCATGTTCGGCCCGGGGCCGGATCAGGCGCCGTAAGGCACCCAGATCGTCTTGACCTGCGTGGCCCGGTCCATCCAGTCACGACCGCGCGCCACCGTGTCCTGCGACCAGTCGAGCGACTGGCCGTCATTGGTCCAGACCTGCTTGAGATTGCCGGCCGATAGCGTCTCGACGGCGGCAGCTCCTTCCGCGGACCCGTGGTACCAGATGCCATCGACCGCGTCGTGCTCGGCCAGGGTTTTGGCCAGCACGTCGCGCTCGCCCGTAACCAGATTGACGACGCCGCCCGGAAGGTCGGACGTGTCGAATATCTGGTAGAGCGGCTGGGCGATCAGCGCATGGGCGGGCGACGGCACGGCGACCACCCGGTTGCCGGTGGCGATCAGCGGCAGGACGAGCGACATCAACGCCAGCAGCGGCGACTGATCCGGCGCAAGCACACCGACCACGCCGACCGGCTCCTTCAGCGAAAGCGTCAGATGGCGCGGCTTGGTGGCGTGGATCGCACCGTCGTCCTTGTCGGCAAGGCCGGCATAGTAGAAGCAGCGCTCGAGCGTCTGGCGCACCTCCGCCTCGGCCTGCGCCTTGGGCGCGCCGGTCAGCCGCTGCACCAGTCCGGCCAGTTCCGTGGAGCGCGCCGAGAGGTTTTCGCCAAGGAAGAACAGCACCTGGGCCCGGCCATGGGCGTTGGCCGCCCAGCCCTTGGCCTTGATCGCGGCCTCGACCGCGTTGCGGATGTCCTTGCGGCCGGAAACCGGAGCAAGGCCAAGGACTTCGCCTTTCGGGTCGCGGATGGCATAGCTTGCGCCGCCATCCGGCCGCGCCTGCTTGCCGCCGATGTAGTTCTTCATCGTGCGATCGATGAAGGCGGTGGCGGCATCGGCCTGCGGCACGGCGGAAAAGTCGGCCACGACGGGCTTGAACGGAGCACGGCGGCCGGCCCTCGCCCGTTGCAGATAGAAGGCCATGCCCTCGCGCGCGCCTTCGCGGCCATAGCCGCTTTCCTTCATCCCGCCGAAGGGCGCATTGGCGTCGAACATATTGGTGGCGTTGATCCACACCACGCCGGCCTTCACCCGCGCCGCCAGTTCGGTGGCCGCATTGATGTTCTCGGACCAGATCGATGCCGAAAGTCCGTAGGCCGTATTGTTGGCAAGCTGCACGGCCTCGTCCACGGTGCGGAAGGTGGTGGTGACCGCGATCGGCCCGAAAATCTCCACCTGCGAAACCGTGGCGGAGGGTTCGGCGTCGGCAAAGAAGCCCGGCGCGATGTAATGGCCCTTGGGCGGCAGCGGGCAGGATGACTGCTCCAGCGTGTAACCCTCGGCGCCGGCCTGCTTCAGCAGGCCCTCGATACGCGCCTTCTGGCCGGCCGACACGATGGCGCCCATATCCGTCGACTTGTCGAGCGGGTCGCCGACGCGCAGGCGTTCCATGCGCGCGCGCAGCCTGGCGAGAAAGCGCTCCGCTATGCCTTCCTGCACCAGAAGGCGCGATCCGGCGCAGCAGACCTCGCCCTGGTTGAACCACACACCCTCGACCACGCCTTCGACGGCGGCGTCGAGATCGGCATCGGCGCACACGATGAAGGGCGACTTGCCCCCAAGTTCCAGCGACAGCTTTTTACCGGAACCGGCGGTCGCACGGCGAATTTCCCGGCCTACTGCCGTCGAGCCGGTGAAGGCGATCTTGGCGATGTCGGGATGGCGCACGATCAGCGCTCCGGTCGCGGCCCCGCCGTGGACGATGTTGACGACCCCCTTAGGCAGGCCGACCTCGCCCAGCAGCTCGGCGAAGGCGATCGCCGTCAGCGGCGTCAGGTCGGCGGGCTTGAGCACCACCGTGTTGCCGGCGGCCAGCGCCGGCGCGATCTTCCATGCCAGCATCAGCAGCGGGAAGTTCCACGGAATGATCTGGCCGCAGACGCCGAGCGGATCCAGCCCGGCGAACTCGGTCTCGGCCGCGGCCGCCCAGCCGGCATGGTGGTAGAAATGCCGGATCGCCAAAGGAATGTCGGCGTTGCGCGTCTCGCGGATCGGCTTGCCGTTGTCGAGGCTTTCCAACACGGCGAAGAACCGCTCGCGCTGCTGCAAATGGCGGGCGATGGCGTAGAGATAGCGGCTGCGCTCGAAGCCCGGAAGCCTCGACCAGCGGGGAAAGGCTTTCGCCGCGGCGGCGACGGCGGCGTTGATTTCCGCCTCCCCGGCAGCCGGAATGCGGGCGAGCGTTTCGCCGTCGGCCGGATTCTCGACCCTGATGCCGGCGGCGTCCGCGCCGGTGAAGCCGCCGTCGATGAAGTGCCCGAAGACGCGGCCACGGCCGTCAAGCCACGCCAGCACGTCCGTCGCGGCCTCCGGGGCCGGGCCATAATCCATGGTTTCCATGATGTCCCTGATGTTCATCTGCCGGACCTCAGCTCAGTGCGTGATGATCGTCGCTGGCGTAGCGGCCGGTGACGTGATGTTCGAGCTGGCGCTCGATGTCGGCGAGCATGGAGGATGCGCCGATGCGGAACAGGCCGGGCTTCAGCCACGGGCCGCCCAGTTCCTCCTTCATCAGCGCCAGCCAGGCGAGCGCGTCCTTCGCCGTGCGCAGGCCGCCGGCCGGCTTGAAGCCGACGCGGAAGCCGGTCAGCTCGCCATAGTCGCGCAAGGCGCGCAGCATGGTCAGCGAGACAGGCAGCGTGGCGTTCTCCGTCTCCTTGCCGGTCGAGGTCTTGATGAAGTCGGCGCCGGCCTGCATCGCCACCATGGAGGCGCGGTAGACATTGGTCAGCGTGCCAAGCTCGCCGGTGGCCAGAATGGCCTTCATGTGGGCCTCGCCGCAGGTCTCGCGCATGGCGCACACCTCGTCGTGCAGCGCCTGCCAATCGCCGAGCAGCACATGCTCGCGGGTGATGACGATATCGATCTCCCGGGCCCCCTGCTCCACGGCGTAGCGGATTTCCGCCAGTCGCTGCGGCAGCGGCGTGAGCCCCGAGGGAAAGCCCGTGGCCACGGACGCGACCGGGATGCCGGAGCCCTCCAGCGCCTTCACCGCATGCTCCACCATGGTCGGGTAGACGCACACCGCCCCGGTGGTGACGGCATCAACCCCCATCGCCTGCAGAAGGTCGGGGCGGACGGGCTGCCTTGCCTTGGCGCACAGGCGGCGCACGCGGCCCGGCGTATCGTCGCCCGCCAGCGTGGTGAGGTCGATGCACTGGACGGCGCGCAGCAGCCATGCGGCCTGATAATTCTTCTTCACGGTACGCCCGGACGTGATGGCCGCGGCGCGGCGCTCGGCCGCCGTCCGGTTTACCTGGACATCCTCGAACCACTCGCGCCGGAGCGCGCAGCCGGGATTGCGTTCATGGGTTTCTGACATGGATCGGCTCTTATGCAGCGGGGACGGCAAGCGTCTCGCAGAAGGTCTGGAATTCTTCGGCGGATGCGTAGGATTTCTGGGTGCCGCGGCGACCCACCGATTGCGCGGCGTAGCGCGCCGCGCGGTTGAGGGCCTCCTCGGTGTTGCCGGTGGCGGCGAGGAAATGGGCGAACGAGCCGATAAAGGCATCGCCCGCGCCGGTGGTGTCGACCGGCTTGACCTTCACCGCTTCGATGGTGGTGACGGCATCGGCGGTGACGAGGCGCGCGCCCCGCGCGCCGAGCGTGACGATGACCGTGCCGATGCCCTGCGCGATCAGGCTGCGCGCCGCCGTCGCGATCTCGTCTTCCGTGCCGGTCGGCAGGCCGGATAGAAGGGCAAGCTCGCTTTCGTTGGGAATGAGGAAGCTGAGACTGCGCAGGTCCACGACGTCGAGGTCGGCGGCGGCCGGCGCGGGGTTGAGAATGGTGCGCACGCCCCATTCCGCCGCGCGGCCCAGCGTGTGGCGCACCGTTTCCAGCGGGATTTCAAGCTGCATGAGGATCAGATCGGCCTGGCGCAAAACATCGGCGGCGGCATCGACATCGGCGGGGGAAAGCTCCGCATTCGCGCCCTTGACGATGAGGATGGAGTTTTCGCCGGACGGCTCGACGAAGATCGGCGCAACGCCCGACGACTTGCCCGCCACCTTCTTCACATGGGTGGTGTCGATGCCGTTGTCGGCAAAGTTCCGCAGCGTGTTGTCGCCGAAAAGATCGTCGCCCACTTTGGTGACCATGCTGACCTGCGAGCCGAGCCTCGCCGCCGCGATCGCCTGATTGGCGCCCTTGCCGCCGCAACCGATCTCGAAATCCGGCGCCTCCACCGTTTCGCCGGGTGCGGGCATGACGGTGACATAGGTGATCAGATCCACCATGTTCGAGCCGACGACGGCTATGCGCCCGGCCCTGCTGTCCGTTCCGCTGCCCATTTCGCTGGATGACGCCATGGTTCAACCCTTGTTCATGTCGTTGATTTCGGAAATTGCGGCCGGAACTTCCCCGGCGCTCAGATAGCCAAGCTTCACGGGGAAGCGTGCCATCTCGCCCGGGGCGAGCAGGCGCACATGGCCCTTGGCCTTTTCGGCGGTGTAGCCTTCGGGCTCGCAGGTGGAAGGCAGCGCGAACGCCGCCACCTGCGCATCGCCGTCATTGAGGATCCAGCGCACGCAATGCGGCAGGTCCTGCGGCCTGTAGGCGACGGAGAAGGCGTCGCGGCCCGGCAGCTCCATCACCAGCCGGGTGCGGCCTTCGGCATCACGCCCCAGCCCGCGGATGTAGAACACCTGCTCGGGACTGTAGAGCTCCGGCTCACCGAGCTCGCGCATGCGGGCGGGGTTGCGTCCGAGATCCTCCAGCAGCTCGAGGAACGCCTGCGAGGGTGTGACATGGCCGGGTACGGTCTTGCGCACCACCGTATTCTGCGGCGAATAGTCGGCCGGCTGGTGAATCCGCGCGCCCGCCACGAAGTCGAAATTCGCATGGAGCATATACATCAACTCCATCTGGTGTGCCGACAGGTTCTCGACCGCCATCTCGACGTCGATCAGCCCGCTGCCTTCATGCAGCCGCACGCGCGGACGGGCCACGTAGTGCGGTCCGAAACCCATCACATATTCGGCATGGCCCCCGACCTCGATGAAGCCGCCCTCGACGTCATGGCCGAAGCGCAGATGCGCGCTGTCCATGCGCGTCACCGGCATTTCGCCGTGCAGGGGATGAGTGTCCTGGGGTCCCGGCGTGCCGTTGCGCAAAATGCCGGCGTGATAGGCGAAGGCGCCGTAGGTTTCGAGGATCGAGGCGCCGTTGCGCGGATAGGGAAATACGTTGCCCATGGTCAGGCGGCGCCCGTCGAAAACCGCGTCCCAGATCATCTGGCCGAGGAAGGGCAGCACGGTGACGTGGCCGCGTGCATTGGCGATGCGCAGCCCTTCCACCGATGACGGGTAGCGGAAGGCGGTGACGGCAAAGGCCCCGCTTTCGGCGATCAGACGCTCGCCATTTGCCGAAAAGACATCCGGCTGGAGATGAAGGACGGTATCGCCCGCAACGGCACTCATTTCGGCGACCTCAGATAGTTGATTGCAATCACCAGCACCAGGAACGCGCCCCAGACGGCATCGATCATGAAGTTCGACACGCGCATGATCTGCATGCCCGAAGACAGGAGCATCAGCGCCACGAGCGCCAAGAGCACACCCGCGACCCGCCCCTTGCCGCCGGCCGGGTTGGTGCCGCCGAGCACCGCAATCAGCACCGCCTGCAGGAGGTAGGAGGAACCGAAATCGGCCTTGGCGGAATTGGTGCGGCCAGAAAGCAGGATGCCGGCAATGGCGGCCATCAGGCCGGTCATGGCATAGCTGTAGAGGATCATGCGCGAGGAGCGGATGCCGGCGAACACGGCGGCGCGCGCATTGGTGCCGATCAGCATCAGGTTGACGCCCAGATGGGTACGGCGCAGCACCACCGCCACGACCACGGCGACCACGATCAGGATCCAGAACGGAGCGGCGATGCCGAGCAGCTTGCCGGTGCCGATCCACGTCCAGGCCTGCGGATAGCCGGCGATGGCGGGCCCGCCGGTCAGCACCAGCGCAAGACCTGCGAACACCTGCCCCGTACCGAGCGTCGCCAGGATCGGGATGATGCGCAGGCGCGCGATCAGGACGCCGTTCAGCAGGCCGGCGGCAAGCCCCACCGTCAATGCGATGAGCACGCCCATGATCGTGTGCAGCACCACCCCTGCCCCGCCGGCCGCGATGGCTTCGGCGACCGCCGGGTGACGGAAATAGATTCCGGCCGTGATGGCGGCGAGATTGGCGATCGCGACGATCGAAAGATCGATACCGCCGGTCAGCATCGCCACCATCATGGCGATGCACAGGATGCCAAGCTCGGGCATCACATAGGAGATCGACTCGAAATTGTAGTAGCGCAGGAACTTGTCGGGGTTCAGTCCCGCCATCACAACGAAGATCAGCAGCGTGATCGCCGCAAGCTGTATGATCGCCGCGTCCTCGCCGAGAAGGCGGCGGATGAGAGGTTTGCGCTCGGCTTTGGCGGCCATGTTCATTGCCTCCCCGCTCAAACCAGTTTCTTGCGGTCACGCCAGGCGGTGATCGCGGTGGCGGCGATGATGATGACGCCGACGACGACACGCTGCCATGTGGTGTCGACCTTCATCAGGATGAGCGAATTCTTGACCATGACGAGCGTGAACACACCGATCATCGTGCCCAGCACCGATCCGCGTCCGCCGAAGATCGAAGCCCCGCCAAGCACCACGGCCGCGATCACGTCGAGTTCCAGTCCGATGAAGTCGCGCGGATTGGCCTGCCAGATCATCGAGGAATGCAGCAGCCCGGCAAAACCCGCCAGAAGGCCCGCCGTGCAATAGACGAAGAAGATGGTGCGGCGCGTGTTCACGCCGGCACGGCGCGCCGATTCCGGATCGCCGCCATAGGCGTAGACCGAGCGGCCCATCATGGTGTGGCGCAGCACGATGTGCATGACCACCGCTACCCCGAGATAGACCAGCACCATGGCGGTAAGGCCGACGGTCGCCCCGTTCTGGGCGGTGACGGTGACGAAGATCCTGCTTGCCGAAGGCGATCAGCTCCTTCGGCATCTTGTTGATGTTGACGATCGAGGTGCCGAGCAGGCCAAGCACCAGCCCGCGCACGATCGAGGCCGTGCCGAGCGTCACGATCAGCGGGATCATCCTGAACCGCTCGATGATGAAGGCGTTGAAGGCGCCAAGCAGCACGCCGATGACCGAGGCCGCGATGAAGGGCAGAAGAACGCCGTCGTAGTCCAGCGCCACCATGGCGCGCACGGTGATGTAGAGCGCGGCGGCCGAGATGGCCGGGAACGACACGTCGATGCCGCCCGAAATCATGATCAGCAGAACGCCCAGCGCCATGATGCCGATGACAATATTGGCCTTGGCCAGGCTGAACAGGTTGTCGACCCCCCAGAAGGCGGGATTGATCAGGCCGATCAGCACCATGACCGCCACGAGCACGGCGGCGATCACGACTTCCGTCGATTGCAAGCTCCTCATCTTCGCCGTCTCACCTCAGCGCCTTCAGGCTGTCGTTGATGTTGTCCTCGGTCATGTCCGCACCGTGGAACCCGGCCACGAAGCGCCCCTCATGCATGACGTGGATGCGGTTGCAGTTGCCGGTCAGCTCCGGCACATCGTCCGAAATCATCAGAACGGCCAGTCCCTCCTTTTCGGCAAGGTCGCGGATGATGCGATGGATCTTGGCCTTGGAGCCGACATCGACACCCACGGTGGGGCCGTTGAGGAGCAGGATCTTCGCGCCCGTCAGCAGCCAGCGTCCCAGCATCACGCGCTGCGCGTTGCCGCCGGAAAGATTGCCCACCGCCGTCTCGGGCGAAGGCGCGGCGATCTGCATGTCGCGAAACATCTGCTCGGTCTTGTCGCGCATCGCCGCCCGGTCGAGGAACAGGCCGCGCCGCAGCCGCTCCAATATGCTGACCACCATGTTGCGCTCGATGCTTTGCGTCAGGAACAGGCCTTCGCTCAGCCTGTCCTCCGGCACATAGGCGATGCCGAGGTCGATCGCCTCCTGAACAGAGCGCGGGAAGACATCCTTGCCCGAAACCCGAAATGTCTTCGCGGTCGCGTTTTCCATACCGAACAGCGCGCGCGCCAGTTCGGTCCGGCCCGAGCCGATCAGGCCGGAAATACCGACGATCTCGCCGGGCCGCAATTCGAGGCTGACGCCGTTGACGATGCCCGGAACACGCAAATCCTCGACTTCCAGCGCAGGGGTCGCGGCCGCATCGATTTTGGGCGCATAGAGCTCGTCCTCGAGCTCCAGTCCGGTCATGGCGCGGGTAATGGCGGGCTCGTCGAAGTCGCGCATCGCGCCTTCGGCCACCTTCCTGCCATTGCGGAAGACGGTCAGCCTCTCGGAAATCTCCAGCATTTCGCGCATCTTGTGGCTGACGAACAGGATGGCGATGCCCTGCGCCTTCAGGTCGCGAACGATGGCGAACAGTGCATCCACCTCATGGCGGGTGAGCGCCGTCGTCGGCTCGTCCATGACGATCAGCCGCGCTTCCGCAAGAATCGCGCGGGCGATGGCGACGATCTGCTTTCCCGATGCGGGCAGGCTTTCGACATCGGCATCGATATCGATCTTCACGTCGAGACGGGCCAGAACCTCGCGCGCCATCTTGCGGGCGCGGGGCCAGTCCATCCGCCTGGCGCCTTCCAGCAGATAGGTGTTGAGGACGAGGTTCTCCGCCACCGTCAGGTTCCCGAACAGGGAAAAGTCCTGATAGATGACCTGCACGCCCTTGTGCACGGCCTGAATGGGATCCAGCCGGCCGACCGGGCTGCCGTCGACCAGGATCTCGCCTTCCTCGGGCGTGTAGATGCCCGACATCACCTTGATGATGGTGGACTTGCCCGAGCCGTTCTCGCCGGCCAGACAGTGAATCTCGCCTGGCCGGATGGCGATGGACACGTCATCCAGAGCGCGCACGCCACCGAAGCGCTTGCTGATGTTCTTCAGCTCGATCAAATACTCGGACATGGTTTTTCCGGCAGTCTGGAAGGGAACCCTCGCCTTTGGGGGCGATGTACATTCCGGCGCCGGCAGGTCGCCGACGCCGGAATGCAGGACATGATCAGAAGTCGTACTGATCCATGTTCTCGGACGTGACGCCGACCCAGCCCGCTCCATACAGCAGGTTCGGGCGATCCGCCTCCGGAGCGGTCAGCGATTCATAGCCGGCAAGACCGAGGTTGAGGCCAGCCTTGATCTGGTCGCCCTTGCCCTCGAGAGCGGCCACGGCCAGCATGTTCATGGCATAGCCGGCCACGGCCGGGTCCCAGAACTGGATGTACTGGATGTCGCCATTGGCGAGATATTCGCCGGCCACCGAAGGCAGGCCGGTGCCCGAGAAGAACACCTTGTCCTTGAGACCGCCCTCGGCAATCAGCCGGCCGGCGCCGGCCGAGGTGGGCATCGGGGCGCCGAGAATGCCGGTGATGTCGGGATAGGCGGTCATCGCCTCCTTCAGCTTGGTGTAGTCGGTGGCGGCATCGTCATAGGTCTCGAGCCGATCGCCGACCATTTCCATGTCCGGGAAATGCTCCTTCTGATAAGCGACCGCACCGTCGATCCATTCCATCTGGCTCTTGGACGTCAGGGAGCCGACGGTGGTGACATACTTACCCTTGCCGCCGGTGTACTTGCCGAGTTCCTTCATCAGGTTGGCACCATAGGCGAGGTTGTCGAAGGCTTCGAGATCGTAGTCGGTGTTGGTGAGGTTCGAGGCTTCATGCGAGATCACCACGATGCCGCGGTCGCGCGCCTTCTTCAGCACCGGCTCGACGGCCTCGACCGAGAACGGCACGACGGTGATCGCGTCGACGCCCTGGGCGATCAGGTTTTCGATGAGCTGGACCTGCGCGGCAGCATCCGCCTGGCTCGGGCCGACCATCCATACATCATGTCCGGTGTCGCTTTTGAACTGCTCGACGCCGTCGCGCATGCGGTCGAACCAGGCGATGCCGTCCACCTTCACCACAGTGGCGATGGTGTACTTCTTGTCGTCCTTCGTCGTGATCAGATCCTGATTGAGCTTGGACGTGTCGACGATCTGGTCCGCCAGCGCGGACGATGCCAACAGGGACAGAGCCACGGAAGCTGCCGTCAGCAAAGCTTTCATCGATATTTTCCTCCTCTGTACAGCCGCGCCGCCCCGGGCGGGCGGGAGATTGGATGTTGATTGAATCTACTCAATATCGCGAGCATATTGATCAATTCACTTCAATATGATCATGTTTGATCAAAACCTGCAAGCCTCTGCAAATAGCGGTTTTTGGGAAAAGCGGTTTTCGCTAGGAAGCATCACGAACCCATCAGGCCTTGGAGAAAAACGTGGCAAGACCATCCGGACGGGCAGCACGCATTCAGGCGCTCCGAAAGATGTGCGCATCGGGAGCCATCGTCCACATTGCCGATGCCGCAAAACAGCTCGAAACCTCCGAGATCACTATCCGGCGCGATCTGAGCGACAACGACAGCGGCATTCTGCGCCTTGGCGGCTATCTCATGTTCGCCAGCGACAATGGCGAGCGCTACTCGCTTTCGCACGCGCAGGGCACGAACACCCAGGCCAAGATCGAGGTGGCGTTGCAGGCGGCTGAGTTGATCGCGCCCGAAGACACGATCTTCATCGATTGCGGCTCCACCCTGCCGCATCTCGCCTCGCGCATTCCACAGAACGCCAATATCACCGTTGTGACGCAGGCGCTCAACATCGCCGAGATCGTGGCGCGCATCGAGGGGGTGAACCTCATCCTGCTCGCCGGCATCTATCATGCCGAAAGCGGCAGTTTCAGTTCGGAAACGGCGTTGAAGATGCTGCAGGAGATCAACATCACCAAGGGCTTTTTCTCGGCCGCGGGCGTGCACGAGACAGAAGGCGTCACCTGTTTCCATTTCCATGAAGTGGCGGTGAAGCGGGCGGCGATTGCCCGCTCGCAGAGGCGCTTCCTGGTCGCCGATACTTCCAAATGGGGCAAGCTTCGTCCGGCAACCTTCGCCCAGGTGAACGAATTCGACGCCTGGATCGGAAAACCCGGCCACGGCCCATCGCCTTCGGCGGCACCCTAGCCGGCCCGGCCCGCCCGGATCGAAGGCAACACTTGCGAGCGAAGTCCCGGTCTGCTTCCCTCTCCAAGGCGGGTGTTGCTCTGATTCGTAGCTCCATTGCCCCGGCCGAATACCGGCATGAAGAGCGCCTGCAAGGAAAACAGCAATGAACGCCAAACCCGAAATTATCGAGATGAAGCCCAGGATCACCGTGATCGGCGTGGGCGGTGGCGGTGGGAATGCCGTCAATAACATGATCACGGCCGGGTTGCAGGGCGCGGAATTCCTCGTCGCCAATACGGATGCCCAGGCTCTTGCCGCGTCGAAGGCATCGCGCCTGATCCAGTTGGGCGCCGGTGTCACGGAAGGGCTGGGAGCCGGTTCCGTGCCCGAGGTGGGCAATGCGGCCGCGCAGGAGTCGATCGACGAGATCATGGATCATCTTGCCGGAACCCATATGTGTTTCGTGACCGCCGGCATGGGGGGCGGGACAGGAACAGGCGCCTCACCCGTGATCGCACAGGCCGCCCGACAGGCAGGCATCCTGACCGTGGCCGTCGTCACCAAGCCGTTTGCCTTCGAGGGCAGCCGCCGCATGCAAGCGGCGGAGGCGGGAATCGAGCGGCTTCGCGAATGCGCCGATACGGTGATCGTCATCCCGAACCAGAACCTCTTCAGGATCGCCGATGCCAAGACGACCTTCGTTGACGCCTTCTCCCTGGCCGACCGGGTCCTCTATGCGGGCGTCGGCTGCATCACCGACCTGATCGTAAAGGAGGGGCTTATCAATCTCGACTTCGCCGACGTGCGGTCGGTGATGCGCGACATGGGCCGGGCGATGATGGGAACGGGCGAGGCCTCGGGACAGGGCCGGGCAAAGGCGGCGGCGGAAGCGGCCATTGCAAACCCGCTTCTCGACGAGGTGTCGATGGGCGGTGCCCGGGGTGTGCTGGTCTCGATCTCCGGCGGGCCGGACATGACGCTTTTCGAGGTCGACGAGGCGGCAACCCGCATCCGCGAGGAAGTCGACGCCGACGCCGACATCATCGTCGGCGCCATATTCGACCAGGCCCTGGAAGGCAGGTTCAGGGTATCGGTCGTTGCGACGGGCCTGCGGCAGAGCACCCGGGTGATCGAACTGGAACACGGGACCGCCTGAGGATAGGGCGGCGCGATGCCGCCCCACCCCTCCCCGCGCCGGGCGGATCACGCTATCGGGCGGGCAAGGAAGGGCTGAACTGCATCAGGCTGAGAAGCTCGAAGAGTATTTGCGACCCGTTTTGAGCGGTGTTGGTTGTGGGATCGTAGGCGGGCGCGACTTCCACCACGTCACCGCCAACGAAATTCACGCCCTTGAACCCCCGCACCAGCGCCAGGGCTTCACGCATCGTGAACCCTCCGGCCTCCGGCGTGCCTGTACCCGGCGCGAAGGCCGGATCGAGGCTGTCGATATCGAACGACAGGTAGGTCGGGCCGTCCCACACGACCTTTCGCGCCATTTCCACGATCGCGGGAATCCCCAGTTCGCCAATGCGGTGCGCTTCGATCACCGTCATTCCAGACATGCGGGAGAACTCCCAGATGTAGGCCGCCGAGCCACGTATGCCGATCTGGATGGTGCGTGTCGGATCGAGGACACCGTCCAGGACCGCATTGCGAAAAGGGCCGCCGTGGTGAAACTTCTCGCCCTCATACGGGCCACCGGTGTCGCAATGGGCATCGATATGGATCATGCCGACCGCGCGGCGGGCGCCGATAGCGCGCAGGACCGGATGGGAGACTGAATGGTCGCCGCCGACGCCAAGCGGCATCACACCCGCCTCGACGAGGCACCCCACGAAGGCTTCGATATCGGAATGGCTGGTCGCAAGGTCGAAGCGGCTCTTGAAGGGAACATCGCCGATATCGGCCACGCGCATCTCATGCACAGGGGCGCAATGCAGCACATCGTTATAGGGTCCCGTCCGCTCTATGCCACGCAAGGCCCTTGGGCCGAACCGCGCCCCGCCGCGATTGGTGACGCCGAGATCCATCGGCATGCCATAGAGCGCCACCTGAAGCTTCGCCAGATCGTCATCGGACGAACCCAGCACCATGGCCGGCGCGTCCAGCAGCGTCGGATGCCCGGCATAGGGAAACTGCCTGCGGCCACCGTCACGAAAGATATGGCCGGCGATCCGGGCAAACTCCGGATCGTGCATCGTGCCGCCATCCTTGTCGGAAAAGAGCGTTCGCAGTTCGTCGAGCTTTTCGGCATTCCAGGTCATATCGGACTTCCAGTTTTTCTCATGCATGGTTGGAGAGGAACTTGCGGAAACTTTCGCTGGGCGGTGCGGAGAAAACCTCGTGCGGCGAGCCATCCACCTCGACCTGTCCCTCGCTGAAGAAGACGATGCGAGTGGAAACATCGCGCGCGAACGCGATTTCATGCGTGACCACCAGCATCGTCATCCCCTCCTGCGCCAGCCCCCGCATGACCTGAAGCACCTCGCCGACGAGTTCCGGATCGAGTGCCGATGTCGGCTCGTCGAAGAGCATCACCTTCGGACGCATCGCCAGGGCGCGGGCAATCGCAACACGCTGCTGTTGCCCGCCGGAAAGATGCATCGGATAGTAGTCGGCCCGATCCGCCAGTCCGACCCGGGCCAGCAACCGCCGTGCTTCCTCGACGCACTCGGCCTTCGGGCGCCCGAGGACGTGGACCGGCGCCTCGATGATGTTCTCCAGTGCCGTCTTGTGGCTCCAGAGGTTGAAACTCTGAAAGACCATGCCGGTCGAGGCACGCAGCCGCTCCATCGCCCGGTGCGACAGCTTCCCGCTCCCCGGCTTCTCCGGGAATGCGGCCTCATGACCGGCGATCGATATGGCCCCCGTGTCAGGCCTCTCCAGAAGGTTGAGGCAGCGCAGGAACGTGCTCTTTCCCGATCCCGAGCGTCCCAGGATGGAAATCACGTCCCCCTGCCGCGCCTCCAGCGATATTCCCTTCAGAACCTTAAGCGCGCCAAAGCTCTTCTCCAGCCCCTCGACCCGGACCACAGGCATTTCATTGTTCATCGGCAACCTCCTCCCGCGATCCTTCCTGCGCCATACCGTGACACGCGATTTCGTCGATCAGCGCATCGATCATCTCGTCCGTCGTCGTCATCGTCAGCGAGCAACCGGGCGCGATCATCGTGCGCGGGGCCAACCGGCTGCCCAGCGCCTCCCGAAGGTGCCGCCGCGAGGCCGCGACATCGCTGCCGGAGACAGGCCCTTCCTCGTTGAGCCCCCCCGCGACAAGGCCGGGAAACAGCGAACGCCCCACCGCGAGCGGAGGTGACGCCATGCGGTCATGCCAGTTCAGCATATTGACCGGATAGCTTGCCAGCATGTCGAAATAGGCCGCTTCACCATGAATGTGCAGCATGCGAAAGGGAAGTTGCGCGGCGGCCGATCCCAGGACCTTCAGGTCGAACGGTATCCCGAAACGCGTGTAGTCGTCACGCGACATGATTGCGGCATCGGCGCATTGCGTCGCCAGAAACAGGCCATGTGCACCGCCTTGCACCGAAGCCTCGATAAAGCGGATCGTCGTTTCGGTTATCACTTCAAGCGCGGCTTCGAGAACATCCGGGGCCTCGCGCATGACGGCGTGCAACCCGTCTCTGCCGGCAAGCTTGAGAGCGGTGGTGAGCGGGCTGAAAGCGGTCAGCAGAACCGGCGCCTCGCCATCCAGCGCCGTCACCGTCCGCGCCAGGCCTTCGACCTGCACCCCCAGGCAGCCTGCCCCGGGATCGAGCGGCCTGAGCCTTTCCCAGTCCGCGATCTTCTCGGCCCCCAGCGCCAGCACCCTGCGGGTGCCGAAAACCGATGGCACATAGTCTGTCCTGACACCCCAGTCCTCGACGCTGAAGGTGCCGGTGGGCATGAACTTGACAAGGTCGAACTGGAAGCGGCGCTGCCAGCGGACATTGGCCTCGGCCAGCCCCGCGGCCGTTTCGTCCTCTACGGGAAAATGCCGCCAGAGGCTGACCGGCAGGCGATCGATCGGCCCGCCGGCCATGGCGCCCGCCAGGCGCTGCCAATGGTCGAGCTTCGCCCGCCCCGCCAGGGGCCCAAGTCTACCGCTCATGACGAACTCCCGATTGGTGTCAGTTCCGCGGCGGAGACGGCTCGAGTGCCTTCTCCACACAGCGCACCGCAAACGCGGCGATAAAGTTGATCGCGAGATAGATCGCCCCCGCAATGGCGAGGACCTCGAACACGCGGAAGGTTTCGGTGACGATGGTGAAGGCGCGGGCCGTCACCTCCGGCAAGGTGATGATCGAGGCGACGGCGCTCATCTTCACAAGGTAGATGATCTCGTTACCATAGGCCGGCAATGCCTGGCGCAAGGTCAGCGGCAGCACGATCCGGCGCAGCATAAGCAGTCTCGACATGCCGAATGCGCGCGCGGCATCAATGTCCTTGGACGAGACCGACAGGAGACCGCCCCTGAAAATCTCCGATGCATAGGCCCCGGCGCATGCCGAGATCGCAATCACCGCGCACCAGAAAGGCTCGCGCAGGATCGGCCACAGGATGCTGCCGCGCACGACGGCGAATTGGGCAAGGCCGAAATAGATCACGTAGATCTGGATGAGCAGGGGCAGGCCCCGGAATATCGCCAGATAGCCGCGCACAAGCATCTGCGCCCAGACCGGGCCGTAGTGATGGGCGAGCGCGAGACACAGGCCGAGGGCGAAGCTGCAGACCAGGCTGACACCCACGATTTGCAGCGTCAGCGGCAATCCCTTGGCCAGTTCTAAGAGGACATAGGCATAGAATTCCATGTTATGCCCCCGCTGCCATGCTGCCGCGCCCGAAACGGCGCTCGGCCCTGCCGATCATCAGCACCGACCCCCCGGTAAGCACCAGATAGATCGCGGCGGCGACGATGTAGAAGGTGAACGGCTGCCGCAGCGAAGCGCCCGCGACCGTTGCCTGGCGCATGATCTCGACCAGGCCGACGACGGAAATCAGCGACGTCTCCTTGATCGTCGTCAGCCAGATGTTGCCGAGTCCCGGCAGCGCATAACGAAGGGCCTGCGGTCCAACTATCCGCCGCGCGCGCAGCAGCCTCGACATGCCGAAGGAAATCGCGGCCTCCACCTGACCGACCGGCACCGCCAGGATGGCGCCGCGGATCACCTCGCTCGAATAGGCGCCGCAGATCATGCCGATCGCGACCACCCCGGTCAGGAGCGGACTTACCTCGATGTAGCCCTGATGGCCGAACCAGCTTGCGAACCAGCCGAGCGTGGAACTTCCGCCAAAGAAGATCAGGTAGATAATCAGCAGTTCCGGCACGCCGCGAACCACCATCGTGTAGGTCTCGGCGGCACGGGCAAGCAGGCCCACGCCGGAGAGGCGCGCCAGCGTCAGGCCGAGGCCGATGACCTGGCCAAGCAGGAAAGCCAGGAACGCAACGATCAGCGTCATCGCCGCGGCCCGCAGCATCAGGCCGCCCCAGACACCTTCCCATAAAGGCGAGAAATCCATGATGTTCCTCTCGCGCCACAGGTCCTGGGACCTTGCGCGGATGGGTGATTCACCTGGGCGACGAAGCCGCCTCCCACAGCCGCCACATTGGGCGATGCCGGATTGCGACGGGAGAGGATGGCCCCTCTCCCGCGGGACATCAGGGCCCTAGCGGACCGGTGTCATGTCCGAACTGAACCACTTCTCGCTGAGTTCGCGGATCGTGCCGTCCTTGATGGCCTCGTCGATCACGGTCTGGAACTTCTGCTGCAGATCACTGTTGCCTTTCGCGACCAGAGCGCCCACGCCCTGGCCGAGCATGCCGCCTTCAAAGGCGGGGCCGATCAATTTGTAGGAGACGTCCTTCGTGCGCGCGATCATGTCGGTTGCGTAGGAAAGCTGCGTCAGTCCCGCAGCCACACGCCCCGAACTGACATCGATGTCGATCTCGTCCAGCCGGCGATAGCGCTTCAGATCGGCGGAACCATCGAAATAGCTCTCCACGAACCGTGCGCTGAGACCGGATGCGGAGACGCCGACCGTATGCCCCGTCAAAAGGGTGCGCATTTTCTGGATGGCCTCCTCGGCGGCCTTGGGGTCGCGGTCGAAGGACACGACGCCTTCGGCATCGGCGCTCGCCAGCGGGCTGTCGGCGACGGTGTAGAAAGTCATTGCCAGTATCGCATAGGGCCCGGCCATGCCGGCGGTCTCGGCGCGGCTCGCCGTCATGGCGAAGCCTGAAAACAGGACGTCGTAGCGTCCGGCGTCGAGGCCCGGCAGCAGCCCATCCCAGCTGTTCTGGATGAACGTGCATTCGCTGTTCAGCCGCTGACAGAGATTCTTGGCAAGCTCGATCTCGAACCCGTCGAGCTCGCCCTTCTCGTTGACGAAATTCCAGGGGCGATATGCCCCCTCGGTGCCGATGCGGATCGGATCCGCCTGTGCGATGCCTGTGGTCGCCGCGAGCACGAACGCGGCACCGACGAACGTCAACTTGGTCTTCATGGGCTCCTCCACCTTGCGCGCACCGACGGGCGCAGCCACCAGTTCCGGCGAACTATCACGGAAAGAGGGATATTAACACAATCGATAATATCTTTACTTATTCCGTTAGAAATCCTAACAGGTACAGCGCACGCTCCCCATCGATGTCCCGCAGGAGTGACCCATGCGCCTTCCTCCGCTGAATGCCCTGCGCGCGTTCGAGACCGCGGCCCGCCTCGGCTCCTTCACGCTCGCGGGCAAGGAACTGCATGTCACGCATGGCGCGATCAGTCAGCAGATTCGCATTCTCGAGACCAGCCTCGGGGTGATGCTTTTCATTCGCCACGGCAATCGCATCGAACTTACGATGGAGGGCATGGCGATCTACGAGATCGCACGGCGCGGGCTTAAATCGCTGGAAGAGATCCCGCAAATCCTGCGCCAGGGCGACATGATAAAGGGCGAGGTCATTCTCAGCGCTCCGCCGGGCTTTGCCGGCCACTGGTTGACTCACCAGCTTGCCGGGTTCCACAAGCAGTATCCAGATCTGCGGCTGCGGGTCATTCCGTCCAACGACGATCGGGAAATCCAGTCCCGCGACGTCGACATCTGCATCCGCTACGGCAATGGCGCATGGCCGGGCCGCACAGTGGAGCTCCTGTCCGACATCTATCTGTTTCCCGTCTGCAGTCCGCAATTGCTGGAAACGGGCAAGACCCTCCAAACACCGGCCGACCTGCGCCAGTTTCCCATTCTATGCGCCGACGACGGCTATGAATGGGACTCCTGGCTGGGGAGCATAGGCATGACGGACGACCTTTCGGACCAGCGGCACTATCTGGGCAACGCCCTCAATACCACCGAAGCCTGCCGATACGGGTTTGGCGTGGCACTCTGCGGCAGCATCAGCTCCGCCCACTATTTGCAGCAGGGGCAACTGGTGCGCCCCTTCCGGCAATCGGTCAGGACGTCGAACTCACTTTTTATCATCACTCGTGACGATATCGTCCATAAAGCCGGCGCAGCCGCAACGGTTGGCTGGTTTCGGAACAAATTTGCACAACAGGTGCCGGTGGACTGACGATGACGCCACCCCCTGCTCCGCTGCAATCAATCGTGTCGGGGAAAGACAAATCCTGTATCTCCGGGTGTCTCGGTGCAGGCTGTGGTTGTCACCAGGGCCACACCACATGCGGTAGAAGAAAACGGTGCAGCGACGAAAGCGACAGGATGGATTTCAGTCGCGTGCGTAAACTGCAAGAATGCACTCATGACAAGCAGCCGCCGTTCCATCCTTGAAAGCACGCCCAGGCTTGTCGCCATCGGCTGCCTCCTGCTGCTCGTCGCGACCGCCGCGCTGGCGATCTTCCAGCGCCATGCGCTGATCGCCGAACTGGAGGAGGAAAGCAGCGTCCTGCACCGGCTGGTTTCGCAGCGCGCCGACCAGCACGACGCGCACATGACGGCCCTGTCGGCGATCGCAGTGGCCGCCGACGGCGCGCGGCACGACCTTTTTCTCGACGTCGCCGCGACGATCTCGCGCTTCTACCCGCGCATCGACGAGGTGCAGCTCGTGCCGCTCGAACCGCCGGGCGCGACGGTTGGCACCGAAGCCCTCGCCCCCGCAACAGCGGACCTCGTCCGCTCGGCCGCGCGGGCGTCGGACGGGCGCATCGCCCTCATGCCGCATCCCGGCAAGCCGCACCGCTACATCATGGTCAAGCGCAGCCCCAATTCGGACGCGGCGCGCTACGGGCTGATGCTCGGCATCGATGCCGAAAAGCTGCTCGGCGAAGGCGGTCCGTTCTGGGCGCGGCCCGGTGTCACGCTCGGCCTGTCCCTGCCGGATGGCCACGCGCTCGTCGGCTATCGCGGGGCGCCGCAGACGATCCGGTTCTCCAAGGCGATCGGCAGCGCCTCCCAGCCGCTTCTCCTGCAGACCGGGATGCGGATCGGCCTTGCCGACCTCTTTCCTCCGGTGAAAACCGGTTCGGCGCTTCTCGCCGTCTGCCTGATCTATCTCGCCGCCCTGGCCATCCTGCGCCAGCGGGCGCGAACGCGTCGGGCGATGGAGCAGGCGCGGCTGAGCGCGCTGGATTCGCGCCTTGCCCATGCCTCGCGCGTCAATGCGCTGGGCGAGATGGCCAGCGGCCTCGCGCATGAGCTGACGCAACCGCTCACCGCCATTCTAGCGCAGGCGCAGGCCGGGCAGCGGATGTTGGGCCGGGGCGACATGGCGGCTCTGGCGCCGGTTCTCGGCGATACGGTGACGCAGGCACGCCGGGCTTCCGCCATTCTGGAACGGTTTCGCAACTGGTCGCGGCCCCAGAAGGCCCCGACATCGGCCTTCGACCTCCGCAACGCCTTGAGGAACGTGGAAGCCCTGCTTGGCCCACAGGCCGCGACACATGGCATGCGACTGACCTTCGACCTGCCGGCGCATGCCGCCCTCGTGATCGCCGATCCGGTGGAAATGGAACAGGTGGTGTTCAATCTGGTGCGCAATGCCATCGATGCCACCGCCAGCAAGGGCAGCGCGGCAGTGGTGGCGGTGACGCTGCAACAGACGGAGAACAAGGTGGTGCTGGACATTGCCGACAACGGCCCCGGCATATCCGGAGAACTGCGTCCACGCCTGTTCACGCCGTTCACCACGACCCGCACCGGCGGCACGGGGCTCGGCCTGGCGTTGAGCCAGCGCCTGGTGGAGCGCGCCGGCGGGGAAATCGCGCTGGTCGAGGGCGGGCCCGGCGCCACCTTCCGGGTCGTCCTGCCGTGCAACGAAAGTCTGGCGGAGGCCGCGCAATGACCCGTCCCGTCTATCTGGTCGACGATGACGAGGCGGTGCGTCATGCGCTGGCCCTGCTCCTGTCCACGGTCGACATCAAAGTCACGGGTTTCGCCGATCCGCAGGTATTCCTGGCACAGGTGCCGAAACTCGCGCCCGGCTGCCTGATACTCGACATCAGGATGCCGGCCATCTCCGGCCTGAAGGTGCAGGAGCGACTGGTCGAACAGGGCATCGACTGGCCGACCATCGTTATTTCCGGCCATGGCGACATCGAGGCCTGCCGCCGCGCGTTCCGCAATGGCGCAGTCGATTTCCTGTCGAAGCCGGTCGACGAGCAGGACCTGATCGACGCAATCCAGAAAGGCCAGGAGGCGCTGGAGCGCATGCTCAGCCGCCGCGCCGAGAAGGCGGAAACGCTGGCGCTGCTGGCAGCGCTGACGCCACGCGAGAGCGAGGTGCTGGGCCGCATCGCCGGGGGCTTCACCAGCCGCCAGATCGCCGAGGGGCTGGGGCTCTCGCCACGCACCGTGGAAAGCCATCGCGCCGCCATCGGCGCCAAGCTCGGCACCACCTCGCAGGCCGAGATGACGCGGCTGTGGCTTGAGGGGCGCGAGGCTCCGTAGAACTACGGATATTGCCGCAAGGCCTACGAATACCGATGATACGACGCGTGGATTAGCTTCCTTTCATCAACTGGAAAGGAACCAAGATGATCCGCACCCTCGTTCTCGCCGCCACGCTGCTTTCCCCTCTCGCCGCCGCAGCGCAGGAACTGCCGACCGCCCCCTATCTGCCGCTCGAGCTGGCCAGCCAGGCTGCGGATACCGCGCTGAAGGCCTGCGCCGCTGAAGGCCACAATGTCAGCGTCGCCATCGTGGCGCGCGACGGCTCGACCAAGGTGCTGCTGAAAGCCGACAATGCCGGCCCGCACACCGGCACGAGCGCGCAGGGCAAGGCCTTCACCTCCGCCGCCATGGGCCGCGATACCGCCGGCCTCGCCGACTTCATCTCCTCCAAGCCTGCCAATGAAGGCCTGCGCGACATGGATGCGCGCATGGTCATTCAGGCCGGCGGCCTGCCGGTCAAGATCGGCAACGCGCTGGTCGGCGGCATCGGCGTCGGCGGCGCCCCCTCGGGCGATATCGACGCCGGCTGTGCCGTTGCCGGCCTGAAGGCGATCGGCGCCGCCACCGAATAAGCTGCTGCTATGGAAAGGAAACGGCCCGCCCCGCCGGCGGGCCGTTTTCGTTTCAGGAGGTGTTGCCCAGGGACATGACAGGATTTGATGCCCGGACCGGCTGCGCCTGATGGAAGCCGGGTAATCCACGATGGCAGTGTCCTGCGCGCTTTCTCGCACCTATTTGTTCAGACTTGCCATGTAGAAGAGCCTCGGCAGGCAACTTGGCGACGGAGACCGGAACTCTGACTAGTCTCGATCAGCAAACCATGTTCATGGTGAATGCACTGTTGCTGATTGTGTTCGCCGTCGCTTTTGCGTTCGCGGGACTCGGGCACAATGACCGTCGCTACTGGACCTTTCTTGTCGCGTCGAACGTTATCTTCGCTGCCGCCTTCGTCATCTTTTCACACCACATCAACGGAACACCGGAGGCACTACTGCTTCCGAACTGCCTCCTGGTCATCGGCCTGGGCTTGCGATGGCGCGCGATCAGAACCTTTTTCGGGCATAACTCATCCTCCGCATGGTTTCTGGCGTTGGGCCTCTTCGTAGCTCTGGCGCTCCTGCTCTCCCCACTTCTCGGCAGGGGGGCTGATCTTTGGATTGACCAACGGCGTCATAGCGGCCCAGATTCTGGCAATCATTATATCGATCATACTGGAACGGGAACAACTTCCCTCCCGGTGGGGATTGGTGTTCGCCTATGGAGCGGTTGCCGCATCATCGCTGTTGCGCGTTGTCCAGGGCCTCTTTCTGGACCGTGGCATGGACAACCTGCTGCCGGCCGACATCTTTCTCGACCTCAATCTGATCGCTGCCACGATCCATATCAGCGCCAGCGGGGCATTCTCGCTGTCACTGGCCTATGAACGCAGCGTCGCCAGTCTGCGCGAAACCGCACTTCGCGACCCCCTCACGGGCCTGTACAACCGCTGGAGCATTCAGGACCTGCCCGAGCTCATCAAAAGAGCCGGTGCGTCAAAAGAGGCGGCGCTCGTGCTGCTGGACATCGATCATTTCAAGGCGGTGAACGACAATCATGGGCACGCGGCCGGAGATCAGGCAATCAAGCGGTGCGCGCAACTGATCCGCAGGGTGTTTCAAAAGGATGACCTCATCGCCCGTATCGGCGGCGAGGAATTCATCATCCTGTTGCCGGGCAAGAACATCCGTCATGCATCCAGGCTTGCTGAAACGCTTCGGAAGGCAATCGAGGACGAGCCCATGCTCTTTCAAGGAAAGGACATCAGGCTCACCGCCAGCTTTGGCATCAGCCACGGCTCCCTGAATACGCATTCCTTCACGCACCTGTTGGAAAAGGCAGATGCATGCCTCTATCAGGCAAAGAATGCAGGGCGAAACCGCATCGTGGTCGATCCAGAAAGAACCGCCTGATTTGCAGCCCTGTACGGCCAAACTCAACTGCGATGGGCGTTGTGCTTCTTCATCAAACCGGCCAGGGACGGATTGTCCTGCTGCACGGCCTTGATGGCTGCTTCGGTATCGTAGAGCCGTTCGTCCTGCCCCATCTTGAATTTCGCCTCCAGCCGCGCGATCGGGATTTCGAAACCAACGACGTGCGGCAGGCGGCGTTCCATGCCGCCGGAACCCAGTTCGCGCATACGCCAGCGGTCGGCGCGGTCCGCCTCCAGAATGTCGACCAGTTCCAGCAGGTGACGGGCGGTCGCCCGCCGGTCGAGCAGCAGCGGCCGGCCGTGGCAATGCACGACCGCGAAATTCCAGGTCGGCGCGCTGTCGCGTTCCGGCTGGCGCGGATACCAGGAGGAGGAGATGTAGCCGTGCGGGCCCTGGAAGATGGCGAGCGTTTCGCGCCCCTCGGCAAGCAGGGTATTGTGCGCATTGGCGGCGGCAAGATGTGAGACCAGCGTGCCGTTTTCCCCACGCTGGCGGTGGAGGACAAAGGGCAGATGCGAGGCGACGAGCCCCTGCGGTCCCGAGGTCACAACTGTGGCGAAAGCGGCCGCCTCGATCAGACCGAACACCTCGTCCTGCGACAAGGGCGCGAATTCGGGCTTGGTGTACACTTGCGCTTCAACTCCTCTGGACGCGCACCGCCGGGATGAGGCCTTGCGGGCGGACCAGCAGGACAGCGATGACACCCGACAGGACGATGGCGTCGCGATAGGGCGCAAGGGCGGGCGGCAGGGTCGCCTGAAGCAGCACCTCGATGACGCCCAGCAGGAAACCCCCGGCAACCGCGCCGGGAAGACTGCCCAAACCTCCGACGACCGCCGCGATGAACGCCTTGAGCACGGGCGTGAATCCCATCAACGGATCGACCGAGGCACGGCTCGCCACCCACAGCATCGCCGCCAGACCGGCCAGCAACCCGGAGAGCAGAAAGGCGGTGGCGATGATGCGGTTTGCCGGGATGCCCATCAAGCGCACGACATCGAAATCCTCCGCCGCCGCGCGCATGGCCGTGCCCGTCACCGAGCGGCGCAGGAACAGTTCCAGCGCGATCAGCGCCAGCACCGAGACGACGATGGAGATGGCCGGCCCCACGCCGATGGTGAAGTTGCCGATCGAGAAGGCCCCCGACATCCAGCCGGGCATGGCGACAGCCTGCGGGCGCGCCGAGACACCGTTCTGGAACACCACCTTCAACAGGCTGGAGACGGCAAAACTGGTCAGCAACAGGCTGGTGACGCTGGCCCCCCGCATCGGCCGGAAGGCGATCCGCTCCATCGCCACGGCCGCCAGCGCCGCGCAACAGACGGCGACAAGGACGGCGGCCGGAAACGGCAGGCCGAACAGGAGCGCGGCCAGCAGCGAGTAGCCCGCCAGCGTCATCAGCTCGCCATGGGCGAAATTGATGAGCCCGACGATGGAGAAGACGATGGCGAGACCCAGCGCCAGAAGCGCATAGACGCCGCCCAGGCTTACCGCATTGATGATCTGCTGCGCGATCATGGCTCAGGCTCCGAGATAGGCTTGGCGCACGAGGTCGGACGTGGCGAGTTCGCGGGCCGTACCAGCCAGCGCGACCTCGCCATTGGAAAGCACCGTGGCGCGGTCGGCGATTTCCAGCGCCAGCGCCACGTTCTGCTCGACAAGAAGCACGGTCAGGCCCTTGCGGCGCAGGTCGGCGATCAGGTCGAACACCGTATCGATGATCTGCGGCGCCAGCCCCAGCGACGGTTCGTCGAGCAGGATCAGCCTCGGCTTCGACATCAGGGCGCGGGCAATGGCCAGCATCTGCTGCTCGCCGCCCGACAGATTGCCGCCCTTGATCTGGTGATAGCGACGCAGGATGGGGAAGAGATCAAGCATCTCTTCCTCTCGCGCCTGCATGTCCGGGGCCGGCAGGTGCATGGCACCGCCGAGCCTCAGGTTCTCCGCCACACTGAGGCTGGAGAAAATGCGCCGCCCTTCCGGCACGAGCGCCACGCCACGGCGGGCGATTGTCTCCGGCGCCAGTCCGGTGACGTCGGCGCCGTCCAGCACCACCTTTCCGGCCGCCGCCGGCACCAGGCCGGCAATGGCGCCGAGCGTCGAGCTCTTGCCGGCGCCATTGGCCCCGACAAGGGCGACGATTTCGCCTTCGCCGACAGCGAGATCGACGCGGCGGACCGCCTCCACCTCGCCGTACCGGATCTTGAGGCCCTCGACGTTCAGCATGGCATCACGGCGCGGGAACGTCGGCCGCGTCGGGGATCACCGTCGCGATGTACTTGGCGTCGCCATCCTCGTAGCGCATCAGCACGACGGGGCGCAGCGGCATGCGGCCGGTGCCGGCATAGGTGATCTTGCCGGTGACGCCCTCGAAATCCTTGAGCCCGGCGATGGCGTCGCGGATCGCGGCAGGGTCGTCGGAACCGGCCACGCGCACCGCCTCGTCGAGGATCAGGCCGATCTCATAGCCATTGGCCTCATAGGTCGATTCCGGCGCATGGCCCGCATATTTGGTGAAGGCCTCGTTGAACGCTTCCAGCTTGCTGCCGGGCTCCGGATAGCCGGCACCGGTATAGACCACGCCGTCGACCAGCTTGCCGAGCGCCTTGATGGTGGGGGTGCCGATGCCATCGGCACCGTAGACCGGAATGGTCACGCCGGCAGCCCGAAGCTGCTGGATGAAGGCCGGGAAATCCGGCTCGTAAGCGGCCGTCATGATGAGGTCGGGCTGCTCGGGCAGCGCCTTGATGTTGGTGATCTCGGCCGAGAAGTCGGGCTGGTTCATGGTGAAGGTGCCGCGCCCGACGATCTTGCCGCCCTTCTTCTCGAACACCGTGCCGAAATATTCCGGCAGGTTGGCGACATAGGTGGTGTCGGGCGAGGTCAGCAGGTAGACGGTGCGCTTGCCTTCCGAGATGGCGAATTCGGCCACGGCGGTCGCCTGCACATTGTCGGCCGGATAGGTGCCGAACATGACGTCGCCGACCGCCTCGGTGAGCACCGGCGCGGTGCCGCACAGCGTCAGCGTCGGGATGCCGAGCGGCTGGGTGAGCTGTCCGGCGGAGATTGACGGATCGGCGTCGCAGGGCGTGATCAGGATCTTGGCGCCGGCGTCGATCAGTTCCTGCGCGGCGGTCGCCGTCTGGGCGGTGTCGGAGCGCGTGTCCTTGATCATCAGATTGACCTTGTACTTGCCGTCAAGGCCGCCCTTGGCGTTCAACTCGTCGACGGCCATCCGCAGGCCGGCCAGAGCCGGCTGGTCATAGGGCGCCAGGCCACCCGTCTGGGCGGTGGCGACGCCGATGATGATGTCTTCCGCGAGTGCCGCCGGCGTGCCGGCAAGCAACAGGCCGAGGGCGGCGGTGCCGAAAAGGGTGTGTCGAAGACGGGACGGAAATGACATTTCGGTTCTCCTTCTGGACGGTTCTTTATGGTTGTTGGTCTGTCTCGGCGGTCTTGGCTGCCGTCACCGCACGGGCGGTGCGACTGCCGAGATAGGCGGCGACGACGGCCGGATCGTTGCGCACGTCGGCCGGCAATCCGTCGGCGATGACCCGGCCACGGTCGACGACGACGATGCGTTCGCACAGCGTCATCACCAGCCGCATGTCGTGCTCGATCAGGATGACGCCGATGCGCCGCTCGTCGCGCACGGCAGAAAGAATGGCGATGAGCTCCGCCGTCTCGACCGCGTTCATGCCGGCCGCCGGCTCGTCGAGCAGCAGGAAACGCGGCTTCAGCGCCAGGGCGCGGGCAATCTCCAGGCGGCGGCGCTGGCCATAGGCAAGGCCGGCAGCCGGGCGGTGCGCAGCACGCTCCAGCCCCATGCGCGAGAGTTCACGCATCGCCGCGGCTTCGGCGGCGGCGAGGCTGTCTTCCACCACGCGGGCGGCGACCACCACATTCTCCAGCACCGTCATGTTGGGGAAGACGCGGATGTTCTGGAAGGTGCGGGCAATGCCGGCGCGGGCGAAGCGGAAGGCACCCCGTGCACCCGCCGGCTGGCCGACCGAGACGGCGCCGCTGCTCGGCGTCACGTCGCCGGCGATCATGTTGAGCAGCGTCGTCTTGCCCGCACCGTTCGGACCGATGATGCCGGTGATGGTGTCGGCGTCGAACCGCAGCGTCACATTGTCCACCGCAACCACGCCGGCATAGCGCCGCGACAGGTTCTCGACCGAAATGCGGTCCCCTTCAGGATGCGGCTGCACCTGCTGCGTGGAGGCTTCGGGCAGGTTCTGCGGGCCGCGCAGCAGGTTCAGTTCCCGCTGGCCGAACAGGCCGCTCGGGCGACGCCAGATGACGAGGATCATGGACAGGGCCAGCACGCCCTCGGTGAGGCCGAACAACACCGGCATCTGGAAGCCGAGCACCTCGCCGCCGCCCTCGAAACGCCGGACGATCTCGATCAGGACGGTGGTGACGATGACGCCGGCAAACGCGCCGAGCGAGGTGCTCATGCCGCCGACGATCAGCATGGCCAGCAGCGTGAAGCCGAGATGGAAGTAGAAGTCCTTGGGCGAGAACGCGCCGAGGAACTGCGCCATCATTGCGCCTGCGGCGGCGGCCATGACCGCGCTCAGCACCCAGGCGGCCAGCCGGGCCGTGCGGTGATCGACGCCGACAGCGGCGGCGCCGCGCTCGTCATCAGCGGCCGCGCGCGCGGCAAGGCCGAACGCCGTCTCGCGGAACAATCTTGCCACGGCAAGCGCGACAGCCGCGACGGCCGTGGCGGTCCACAGGCCGACCTCGCGCGGAACGCCGTAGAAAGGCTGGCTGCCGCGCGTGATCTCCCGGCCGGCGACAAGGACGGTGTAGACGATGATGAGCAGCGCCAGCGTGGCGATGGCCGCGCTCGATCCGCCCAGCCTGACCAGCGGCGTCCCGGTAATCAGGCCGACCACTATTGCCAGCCCCACCACCACGGCAAGTGCCGCGAGAAACGGAAGCTCGTAGCCGGCCAGGAATTGCGGCAGGTCGCGCAGGGCGGAGCGCTGCAAGGCTGCCGACATGGTGAGGATGCCGGTCGCATAGGCGCCGAGCCCGATGAAGGCGGCGTGACCGAAGGAGACGATGCCGGTGTTGCCGGAGAAAACCTGCAACCCCAGCACCGCCGTCAGCATGATCGCAGCATAGGTGACGACACGCTGCATGGCCGCGTTGCCGAACAGATAGGCGGCAAGCGCGGCCAGCACCAGAAACGCCACCATGGCCACAGTATCGGCGCCGGCATTGCGCAGCGCCGCCGGCAGGAAGGAGCGCGCCCGGCTTCCGTCCATCGCCACCGCCGTCATTGACCCGCCCCGAAACGGGCGGGCGAGAACGGCTTCAGGATCGGCTGGTCGCCATGGAGCGCAAGCCGGGCGACCGCCTCGCCAACGGCGGGACCGGTCTTGAAGCCGTGGCCGGAGGAGCCCGCCGACACGATCAGCCCCTCGACACCCGGCATGGCGCCGATGACCGGCAGGTCATCCGGGCTCATGTCATACAGGCCGGCATAACCGGGGCGGATGCCCAGTTCGGTCATGGCCGGCACGCGGGCGGCAAAGGTTTCCAGGATCTCCACGGATTCGGATTCGTCGACACCTTCCATGTAGTGATCGGGATTGTCGACGGTGCGCGGACGCACGGCTTCTTCATGACGATTGCCGGTACCGCCCCCGGCCCAGGTGCCCGCCAGCACCACACCCTCATTGTCGGGCCGGGCATAGTTGCGGGAAATGTCGTCGCACCAGGCAAAGGGCATCACCTTGCGCGCCTTGCCCCCGGCGTCGAGCACGGCCATGGGATGGCGCTCGATGTGAAGCGGCAGGTCGAGAACCGCGGTCGCCAGAAGCCGGCGCGTCCATGGTCCGGCCGCCAGCACCACGGTTCCGGCTTCCAGCACCGTACCGTCGGCGAATTTAATGCCGGTGATCCGGTCACCTTGCCGCAGCAGGCGCTCGACCCTGCTGTTTTGCATGAGATGGGCGCCATTGCTCCTCGCCGCGCGGGCCAGCGCGTTGGTGGCGCCGAAGGCGTCGGCATAGCCGTAGTCCGGCTCCCACAGACCCAGCGCTACATCGTCGGAGGCGAAGCCCGGGGCCATGCCGGCGAAATCGGCCGGGGCCAGGGTTTCGATGCGTGACCCTTCGTCGCGAATGCGCTCGGCGGCCGCGCTCCATTCGGCGGCGCTGTCATGGCCGCACACCCACATCATTCCGACCTCGGTGACGAAGGGCCCCTCGCCCGCGATTTCCGGCAGCGACACCAGAATCTCGCGTCCGCGTATCGACAGCTGCGACAGCTCCGGCATGAGATAGAAGGCATGCAGCAGCGCCGACGACTTGCCGGTCGGCCCGCCCGCCGGATGGGTCTGGTCGACCAGCGTGACCGAAGCCCCGGCCGCAGCCAGATGATAGGCCGTGCTGGAGCCGACGATGCCGGCGCCCACGACAATGATATCGCTATTGCTCCTCATTTCCTCCGTTCCCCGATTCTGGGTTGTTTTCAACCAGCTAAGACCACGCTTGGAACTCTGTCAATATCTCTTCATTATTGACCGTTGTAAAATTCTCTGAAATAAAAATTACAACGAGGACGGGATTGCACCAGTTCCGGGGAGGATCATGACGATACGCGAGATCCTGATGCGACAGGACCTTTCCCTGACACCGTCAGAGGAAAAGATCGTCCGCCTGCTGCTTGCCGAATATCCGACGTCGGGCCTCGGCACCGCAACCAGCCTGGCCAAGCGGACCGGCGTCAGCGATCCCACCGTGGTGCGCCTGATGATGAAGCTCGGCTTCGAGGGATTTCCCGATTTTCAGTCGAAACTGCTGGCCGAAGTGGAGTCGCGCCTGCACTCGCCACTGCTGATGATGGAGTCGAAGCGGTTCGGCCGGTCGAACGACAATGTCGTGCTCGCCTATCTCGATTCAGTCGGCGAGGTGGTGGACAAGTCCGCCTCGATCACGCCGCTGCAGAGCTATGACCGAGCCACCCGGCTCCTTATGGAGGCCAGGGGCGACGTCGTCATGCTGGGCGGGCGCTTCAGCCGCTATCTGGCGGGCATGTTCGCCGGCTATCTGGTCCAGTTCCGGCCCAATGTCCGCGATCTCGGCGTGGTTTCGGCGCAGACGCTGGACACGCTGGCCGACCTTGGCCGCAAGGACGTGCTCGTCGTCTTCGACTATCGCCGCTACCAGCTCGATGTGGTCGCCTATGCCAGGCAGGCCGCGGCGCGCGGTGTGCGCATTCTCCTGTTCACCGACCAATGGCTATCGCCGATCGCCGACCTCGCGGAGGTGACCATCGTCAGCCCGCTCGAGGTCGCCTCGCCCTACGACACGCTGGTGCCGGCGCTGGCCCAGATGGAGGCGCTGGTCGCCCGCATCCTTTCCACGCTGGGCGACGACGCCCGCGCCCGCATCGAGACCCTGGAGGAAGTCCGGCACGCCAATTCGGTGACGCTCGACAGCGACAGCCAGGAAAGCGGCGTAGGCAGCGCCCGCAGGGAGCCCGGCGCCAGGAAATCCAGAAAATCATCAAAGCAGGTCAGATCATGAACCAACCCCTTCCACAGCGCAACGAACCCTTCCGGCCCGGCGAGACGGCCCTGCTGCTCGTCGACATGCAGCGCATCTGGCTGCAGCCGGGCGCGGACCCGTCGCATCCGGAGCGCGGGCCGGATCATTATTTCTACCGGCACACGGCGGGGGAGACGATCCCCAACCAGGAGCGCCTGCTGAAGGCCGCGCGCACCAATGGCGTCGAGGTCCTGCACACCATCATCCAGAGCCTCACCGAGGACGGGCGCGACCGCTCGCTCGACCACAAATTGACGCCGATCCACATTCCGCCCAGCCAGCCTGAGGGGCTGCCGGTGACCTCGCTGGCGCCGGCCGGCGACGAGATCATGCTGCCCAAGACATCGTCAGGCGTCTTCAACTCCACCAATATCGACTACGTGCTGAAGAACCTCGGCATCCGCTACCTGATCGTCGTCGGCATCATGACCGACCAGTGCGTGGACATGGCGGTGCGCGACGCGGCCGACCGCGGCTATCTGGTCACCTGCGTGTCCGATGCCTGCGCCTCCGCCACCCAAGAACGCCACGACACCGCCCTCAACGCGTTCGGCGGCTATTGCTGGGTTGCCGACACCGACACCGTCATCGCCCGTATCGAGGCCCTGGGGAAATCCGCATGACCGCCACGCTGGAACCGCTGGTTGCCGTCGTCACCACCGATCTCGCCGCCATCACCCGCGGCCGCTCGGTGGTGGAAAGCCGGCTGGACAAGATCGCCGCCACCGGCGTCGGCTGGCTGCATGCCAACCTGTCGCTGACGCCGTTCAACTCCATCGTCGATCCCAATCCCTGGGGGTCGGCGGGCGACCTGCGGCTGATCCCCGACATGAAGGCCCGCTACCGCACCACGCTCACCGGCTCGCAGACCGCCTTCGACATGGTGGCCGGCAACATCGTCGAGCTGGACGGCACACCATGGCTCGGCTGCACGCGCACCATGCTGATCGACGCGCTGGCGGAGCTGAAGGCCGAAACCGGCCTGTCGGTCGTCGGCGCCTTCGAGCAGGAGTTCCAGCTTGAGGACGCCGGTTTCGCGCCGGCCCATTCGCTCTCGCTGGCGGCGCTGCGGCGTGCCGACCCCTTCGCGGCCCGGCTGATGGCGGCACTGGAGGAGGCCGGTGTAGAGCCCGAGGTCATCATCGCCGAGTTCGGCGCCGAGCAGTTCGAGGTCACCCATGCGCCGGCCGACGCGCTCACCGCCGCCGACCGCGCCGTGGCCATCCGCGAGATCACGCGCGAACTGGCCCGCAATTCAGGCTGGCGCGCCTGCTTTGCGCCCAAGACGGCGCCGAACGCGGTGGGCAACGGTGTCCACATCCATTTCAGCTTCATCGATGCCGAGGGAAGGCCGGTGACCTACGACGCCGCGCAGCCCGGCGGCCTGTCGGCCAGGGCGGCGAGCTTCTGCGCCGGCGTGCTGCGCCACCTGCCGGCCATCACCGCTCTGACGGCTTCCAGCGTCTCCTCCTATTACCGGCTCAAGCCGCATAGCTGGAGTTCGTCCTATACGTGGCTGGCGGACCGCGACCGCGAGGCCTCGCTGCGAATCTGCCCAACCGTCACCATCGGCGGGCGCGATCCCTCCCGGCAGTACAATGTCGAGTACCGGGCGGCGGACGCCACCGCAAATCCCTATCTTTCGCTCGCCGCGATCGTGCGTGCCGGACTTGAGGGCCTGAAGAACGACCTGCCGCCGCCGCCGCTGTTTTCCGGCGACCCGGAAAAGCTCAGCGCGGGTGAGCGCGCGGACCTCGGCCTGATCCGCCTGCCGGAAACCCTGCCCGCAGCCCTCGACGCGCTGACGGCTGACGCGGTCGTCTCCGGCTGGTTCGACCCGGCCTTCATCGAAACCTTCGTCGGCGTCAAGCGCAACGAGATCGAACGGTGCAACGGGCTCGATCCGGAAGGCGTGTGCAACCTCTACCGGACGCTCTACTGATGGATGCACGTATCGACAAGGATTGGCCGGCAGCCGTCGAGGCCGTCAACGAGGACGGCCGCTCCGACATCGTGCTCCTGTGCGAGCATGCCTCCAACCATATGCCCCCCGAATATGAACGGCTCGGGCTGGACGAAAGGCATCTCGAACGGCACATCGCCTGGGACATCGGCGCGGCCGAGGTGGCGCGGCGGCTTTCGGCGAGGCTCGACGCGCCGCTCTTCCTCAGCACCTATTCGCGGCTGCTGATCGACCTCAACCGGCCGCTTGGGGCATCGGGCAGCATTCCCGTGCGCTCCGAGGACACCGACATTCCCGGCAATGCCGATATCGATGCGGCAGAAAAGGCACGGCGCGCCGGGCGCATGTTCACCCCCTTCCACGACCGGGTGACCGCCTTTCTCGACAGCCGTGCCGCCGCCGGGCGGCCGACGCGCATCGTCACCATCCACAGCTTCACGCCGGTCTTTCTCGGCAAGACGCGCCCATGGCATGCCGGCGTGCTGTTCCAGAACGCCGTCGGTCTCGCCGAAGACATTCTGGAGGGACTGCGCGTCGATCCCGACCTCAACGTCGCCCCGAACCAGCCCTATGTGGTGAGCCGCGACAGCGACTATGCGGTACTGATCCACGGCGACGACCGCGGCATCCCCGCCGTCCTGATCGAGATCAGGCAGGACCTCATCTCCGACGAAACCGGCATTGCCGAATGGGCCGAACGGCTGGCGGCGGCGTTGCCCGCACGCCAGAACGAGGAGCTGACATGAGCAATCCCAGTCTGCGCCAGCGCGACGCCGCCTGCATCGCCGAGATCGGCCGCCTGCGATTTTCGCCGCTCAGCCTCGTCGGCGGCAGGGGCAACCGGCTGATCGAGGAAGGCGGACGCGAGGTTCTGGACCTGTCCGGCTCCGCCGGGCCCGCCATGCTCGGCTACAGCCATCCGGCGATCGTGGAGGCGGTCGAGCAATCCGTCCGCAGCATGGCCGGCGCCAGCCTGCTGCTCTACCCCAACGAACCTGCCGTCTCGCTGGCCGAGCGCCTGCTGGCGCTCACCCCCGGCACCGGCGAGCGACGCGTCTGGTTCGGCCATTCCGGCTCCGACGCCAACGATTGCGCCCTGCGCGTGCTGGCCGCCGCCACCGGGCGGTCTCGCTTCATCTCCTTCATCGGCTCCTATCACGGCAACCTGTCCGGCTCGATGGGCATCAGCGGCCACACGGCCATGACCCACACGCTGCCGCGCCCGGGCGTGCTGCTGCTGCCCTATCCCGACCCCTACCGGCCGCGCTTCAGCGCCGAGGAGGTGTTGTCCCTGCTCGATTACCAGTTCGAGACGACCTGCCCGCCCGATCAGGTCGCGGCCGTGTTCATCGAGCCGCTGATGTCGGATGGCGGGCTGATCGTGCCGTCGCCGGGCTTCCTCAAGGCGCTGGAGGCGCGCTGCCGCCGGCACGGCATCAGGATCGTCGTCGACGAGGTGAAGGTCGGCCTGGCCCGCAGCGGCCTGCTGCACTGCTTCCAGCATGAGGGCCTGACGCCGGATCTCGTCGTGTTCGGCAAGGCGCTGGGCGGCGGCCTGCCGCTGTCCGCCGTGGTCGGCCCCAGGGAGATCATGGACCATGCGCCCGCCTTCGCCCTGCTCACCACCGCCGGGAATCCGGTCGCGGCGGCGGCCGGCAATGCGGCATTGCGCACAATAGAAACCGAAGGGCTTGTGGAGCGCTCGGCGCGCATCGGCAAGCTGTTCGCGGACGGGCTGCGCGCGCTCGGCGACAGGCACGAAATCATCGGCGACGTGCGCGGGCGTGGCCTCGCCATCGGCGTCGACCTGGTCGAGGACCGCACCACGCGCGCGCCGGTGCCGGCCACAACCACCGCCAAGATCATCTATCGCGGCTATGAACTGGGCGCCGCCTTCACCTATGTCGGCCTCAAGGCCAACGTGCTGGAGTTCATGCCGCCGCTGACCCTGACCGAGGACGAGGTGGCGGAGGGTATCGCCATCGTCGACCGGGCGATGGCCGACGTCGCGGCCGGCAAGGTCAGCGATGCGGATGTCGCTTCCTTCATGATGTGGTGAGGACAAAGCCATGGGACTCGGCTGGCGAACCATTCCTGACGACATGCGCGCCTTCATCGAGGCGCAGAAGCTGTTCTTCGTGGCGACCGCGCCCTCGGACGGCCGGGTGAACCTCTCGCCGAAGGGGCTGGACACGCTGCGCATACTGGACGAGCGCACGGTCGCCTATCTCGACCTGACCGGCTCCGGCAACGAGACCGCCGCCCATGTCACCGAAAACGGACGCATGACCATGATGTTCTGCGCCTTCTCCGGCCAGGCGATGACATTGCGCCTCTACGGCAAGGCAGAGTTGATCCGGCCCGACCATCCCGAATGGGAAACCTTGCGGCCCCTGTTCCCGGACCTACCCGGCGTGCGCCAGATCTTCCGGCTCAAGGTCGACAGCGCCGCCACCTCCTGCGGCTGGAGCATCCCGGTGGTGGGCGAGATGCAGGAGCGCGACGAACTGGTCAAATGGGCCGATGCACAGAGCGAGGACGAGATCGAGGCCTACCGGCTGGCCAACAACGTGGTGAGCATCGACGGGCTGTCGACCGGCTACGTATCGGACGATTTCTGATGGAGCGCCAGCATATCCGCCTGACCTTCTCCGACGGGGAGGCCATGCACTTTCCGCCCGTCGACGGCGAAACCATCCTCGTTTCGGCCGAGAAAGCCGGCAACCTTCTGGCCAGCAATTGCCGCGAAGGCACGTGCCGCACCTGCGCGGCGCGGGACGAAAACGGAGACGAGGTCTTGTTGTGCGTCACGCCGGCAGGTCCCGGCATCTCGCTGGCCCTGCCCTATCGGCGCACCGACGTCGCGCCGCCCACATTGCGGCGGGCGAAGATCAACGCCTTCTCACGCGTCTCGCGCTCGGTCTGGGAAATCCGCTACAGGCTGCAATTCCCCCTGCCCTTCCTGCCCGGGCAGTATGTCGAAGCGCATTTTCCCGGCATAGACGGCGCACGCCGCTTTTCCATAGCCAATCCGCCATCGCAGAAGGAACAGGTGCTGCATGTGCGCGACCTGCCGGACGGCGCCATGTCCGCCTATCTCACCGACAGGGCAAAGCCCGAGGACGCCTTTACCGTGCGCGGTCCATTCGGTGTTTTCTACCTGCGCTCCACCGCCCGCCCCAAACTGTTCGTCGCCGGCGGTACCGGGCTTGCTCCTATCGTCTCCATGTTGTCCAGCATCGATCCGGCGAGCGCCCCTCCTGCGCTTGCCGTCGTGGCGGGCTTTGCCGACGCCGAGGACGCCTATGCGCTGGAAGCGTTGCGCGTTCTGGCGCAAAAGCTGCCGCTGGAGGTGGTGCTGGCCGCCGACCGCGCAGGCGAAGGCTGGCCGGGCGTGACCGCCAACCCCGTCGCCGCGCTGCGCGAGGTCGCGACGGTTCCCCTCGCGCGCGGAACGGAAGCCTATCTGTGCGGCCCGCCCGGCATGGTCGCCGCCGCACGCCGTGAACTGCTTGCAGCGGGGCTCGATGCCGCCGACGTGCTCAACGAGGAATTCGTGCACGGATAATCGCTTCCAGGGCTGCCATCACATCGCATCCTGTTTCAGCAGATGAAGCTGTGGCGCTGATGTGACAGTAGCTGACATTTCTGTCAGCCGAAACTCAGAACAGGGCGCCGGTCGGCAGTCATGCAACGTCACGGCAAATCCGTGGGAATTGGCCAAAAACTTGACAATTAAAGACATGTTTTGAGGTTTTCACTGAAGCGCCGCGCACCGGGTTTTGGATTCATTCCAAATCATTGGCATTGATGGCGTTTTTCGATCTGGCTAGAGAGCCTGCATGGTCTCACGAATGCATGACCCGCGGGACTTCCCGGGCAAGAGCCGGATGGCGCAGATGAAACAGCGTGCCGCACCGAGCGGCGAGCGGAGCGGGAAGCCGTGGCGACGTCGCTGACCACGGTTTTCCTGCACAATCGTCGCTCGCTAATGTGGAGCCTGATGCGGATCGTGCGCGACCCGCAGATCGCCGAGGATCTGACCCAGGAAACCTACATCAGGGCGCGCCATGCCATCGAAGCGGGACCGATCGAGCATATCGAGGCGTTCCTCTACCAGACCGCCCGCAATCTCGCCCTGGATCATCAGCGCCGTAACCGCATGCGCGGCAGCGTCGAGCATATGGAGGCGACGGAGGTCGAACTCGCCAATGTCGCTGCCGACCTGCCGTCGCCCGAAACGGTGGTCATTCAGCGTGAGCGCCTCAAGGCGCTTGAGGAAGCACTGATGCGGCTGCCGGAACGTGCGCAGCAGGTGTGGCGACTCAGCCGCATCGAAAAGTGGTCTTATCCGAAGATCGCCGCCCATCTCGGCGTTTCGCCGAACACGGTCTTCAATGATGTCAAGCTTGCCGTCGCGCATTGCCAGCAGGCGCTTGACCGGCTCGATCGCCTCTGAATTGGGTAATATGAGAACAGTGCGGGGCGCGTGGGTGGATTCGGCCCGTGGATCAGATACGGGTATTCGAGGGCCAAAGGATTTTTTTGTGAGATGCGGCCAGGTCATTCGTCTTACCTTTACGAGCTTCCGATCCAGCAAGAGACGGATGGCCTGAGTGGTGGATGACAGGGCCGGCGGCCCGATGCCAGATAACGGTTTCCAGCATCCCGATCCGGTCTCGGATGCGGCGCTCGACTGGTTCGTGCACCTGCAGGAAGCCCCGCAGGACAGGAAATTGCGGGAACAGTTTCAGATATGGCTGGACAGCGATCCGCGCCATGCGGCCGCCTTCGCGAAACTTGAAGCCATGTGGACGCTTCCCGAGCTGGATATCGCCAGCGCGCGCCTGGCCGCCCGTCTCGACGAAACCCCGAAGGCGCGCGTCGTACCTGCCCGCAGGCAAGTCCGCCGCACCGGCAAGTGGACCAAGAGGCTGGCCGCCCTGGCAGCGGTGATGATGGTCGCGATCGGCATCCGGTCCTATCCCGCGCTGATGCTGCGCTGGAACGCGGACCATCTGACCGCTACGGGCGCGCAGGGCGAATTCGTGTTGCCGGACGGTTCGCGCCTGATGCTCAACACCGCCTCCGCGGTTGCCCTGGATTTCGAGGGGCAGAACCGCTCGGTCACCCTGCTTCAAGGCGAGGCTTTCTTCGACGTCGTTCCCGATCCGGCACGACCGTTCCGCGTTGCCGGCGCGTTCGGCGATGTCGAGGTCAAGGGCACCGCCTTTTCCGTGCGCACCGGCGCCGAGGATACCGTGATCCTCGAACGGGGGCGCGTCGAAGTCAGCCGGCAAGGCGACGATGCCGGTCATGCGACGCTGTCACCGGGGGAGAAGGTCGAGGTTTCGGCCGCAGGCCTGTCGCCGGTCACCGGGATAGATGCCGAAAGCGCGCTGGCATGGCGTACGGGATGGGTCACATTCCAGGAAAAACCCCTTGCCGACGTGCTGGCCGATCTCGGCCGCTACTACGAGGGACGCATCCTTACCCTCGACGGCTCTATCGGCCGCGTCAGGGTCAGCGGTAACTACCGGCTGGCCGATCCGGAGGGTGCGATCCGCTCGCTGGCCGAGGCTGCCGGCGTGAAGGTCACCCGCCTCCCGGGCGGAATCATAATTCTTCGCTAATCACTCAAGTTTTTTTGTGAGATCGATCGGGCTCGTTCGTCAGGTGTTCGAAGCGCCGCCCTGCCGGAAAAAAAGGGCGGCTCACGGCAGCAGGCGAAGGAGACCTCCTTATGGGGCACGGTAATATCCCGGGAACGCGAATTGCACCTTCCGGCAATTCGGCCGCGCCTGTCAGGCGGGCTCCGGTTCTCCTCCTCCTTGGCAGCACGATCCTCGCCTCGTCGCTCGTCTGGGGGCACGGCGTCTCCCTTGCGCAATCGCCGGAGGCGGCGACTGCCCAGGCGACCAGCTTCTCGATCCCGGCCCAGCCCCTTGCCAGCGCCCTCCACGCCTTCAGCCGCGCTTCCGGCTGGCAGATCGGCTACAGCTCGGAAATCGTGCGCGGCAAGACTTCGGTGGCGGTTTCCGGAACGATGCCGCCGGCCCGGGCCCTGCAGACCATGCTTTCGGGAACCGGCATCAGCGTGAGCCTGACCGGACCGACCACCGCGACGCTGGTCGACCGTGTGGCACAGGCTTTCGACGTTCCGGCCGACGGCGCGATGGTGCTCGCCACGATCGACGTCCAGGGCAGCACGGAAAACACCGCCTACACGCCGTACGAAACCCCGGCGCCGACCAGCCATATCACGGCCGACGACATCGAGCGGTTCCGCGGTTCCAGCCCTGCCGATATTTTTCGCGGCACGGCGGGCGTCATGTCCGGCGAGGCGCGAAACGGCGCTGGCGCCGTGGACGTCAACATCCGCGGCATGCAGGGCATGGGTCGTGTGGCGACGACCATCGACGGCGCAGAGAACGCGGTCACCGTCTATCAGGGCTATCAGGGCGTCTCCAACCGCACCTATGTCGATCCCGACTTCATCGCCGGCGTGGATGTCGCCAAGGGTGCGGACACCGCCTCATGGGGTAATGCCGGCTCGGTCGCCATGCGCACGGTGAGCGCCGACGACATCGTCAAGCCCGGCAACACCTGGGGCGTCCGGGTCAAGGGCGAGATCGGCACCAATACGTCGAAGCCCCATGCCGGCGACAAGGCGGGCTATCAATGGCCCTATGCGCCGTGGGACACCGCCGGCGAGGTTCCGGTCGCCTCGCAAACCGGCATGGACAGGCCTTCCCTGCTTTCTCCCACCCGTGGCGCCGGCAGCGTGATCGGCGCTTACAAGGGGGAGGATTTCGACTTCCTCGCCGGTTATGCGCGCCGCAAGCAGGGCAACTACCATGCCGGCAAGCATGGGCCTTCCGCCAATCCGGTCAACAAGGGCCGGCAGCAATGGTGCCCCAACGGCGTCTGCAATCCCAACGGCACAACCTATTGGGAAAATTACTACGAAAACGACGGTATCGTGAACTATCGCGCCGGCGAGGAGGTGCTGAACACGCAGCTCGAGACGGAGTCCTGGCTGGCCAAGCTGACGGCGCGGTTCGCGGAGGACCATACCCTGCAACTCGGTTATACCGGCTATCGCGGCGAGGCCGGCGACCGTCTGGCCTCGCGGTTGATCGGCAAGCACGGGCAGTCGGAGCAGCAGGCGCAGACGGCCGGGACCAGCCTCGACACCGTCACGGCGCGCTATCGCTGGAACCCGGAGGACAGCGATCTCTTCGATCTGAAGGGAAATCTCTACTGGACGCATCTGGAACTGCGCAATCCCATCCGCGGCGGGCGGGGCGTGACCCCCGAGCAGATCGGCCTGCCTGCCGGTTTCCGGGTCGGTTCCGACTCCGACATGTGGGGCGCCGACCTCAGCAACCTGTCGAAATTCTCGACAGACTATGGCGATGTCGACCTGACCTACGGCCTGTCCTATCGCGGCGAGGATACGCGCGGCAGCCGTCACACGGCGGCGCTGGAAGCGTGGAACACCGCTCGTGACGCCGTCCGCCACGAAGCTGCCGTCTATGCCAAGACGGCGTGGAAGCCGGTCGACTGGGCCACGCTGAACGCCGGGCTTCGCTATTCGCATTTCTGGTCAAAGGACCGTTACGATCCCTATGAGCGCGACAATATAGAAAGCAGGGTTCTCGGCTTCCGGACGGACGATGGCGGGTTCAGCCCCTCGGTCGGCGTCACGCTGGAGCCGTTCGACGGGTCCCAGTTCTATGTCAACTACTCCAACACCCTGCGCGCGCCCAGCGTCATCGAATCCGTCTCGGCCTTCAACAGCGTGGTCGCCAACGCGAATGTGAAGCCCGAGCGCTCCAGCAACTGGGAAGTCGGCACCAACCTGACGCGCGACGGCCTGTTCATGGACGACGACCGCGGCATGCTCAAGCTCGGCTACTTCAACTGGAACGTGAAGGACTACATCGCGCGCTCGGTCCGCACAGGGTCGGGGCCGCTTACCCTGAACATCGAGAACATCGATCGGGCGAGGTTCTCAGGGATCGAACTTTCCGGCCGCTACGAGATCGGCGGCTTCACGGCCGACCTCTCGGCAAACTATTTCCTCAACGTCGAATATTGCCGCACCGCGACCACCTGCGAGAACAAGTCGCTCTACGGCGACTATGCCACCAATCATGTGCAGCCCGAATACACCGTCGACCTGACGCTGTCGCAGAAGCTGCTCGAGGACAGGATGACGGTCGGCGGCCGCATTTCCCATATCGGCCCGCGCGCCATCGGCCATGGCGATGTGACCGCGCAGGGAGCGTCCGAGTTCATTTCCATGGTGAACTGGAAGCCCTACACGCTGGTCGACCTGTTTGCCGAATACAAGATCACCGAAGACCTCACCGCCGCCGTACGGGTCGAGAACCTGTTCGATCGCTTCTATGTCGATCCGCTCGGCCTCGTCACGCAGCCGGGACCGGGCCGCACCTTCTATGCGAGCCTGACCGGATCGTTCGGCGGCGAACAGACCTTCCAGCCGCTCACAAATCCGCTTGGGGGCCTCATCGGCGGGCGCGATGGCGAACCTGTCGCCATCGACTGGAGTGGGCTCTACGCCGGTGTGCATGCCGGTGGCGCCTTCGGGCACACATGGGGCTCGACCACGACGCTCGACGGTTCCGACAGCTCCATCGCGGCGCGTGAATCGGCCGACCTCAAGCTCAATGGCGCCATGTTCGGCGTGCAGGCCGGCTACAACTGGCAGCTCGACAACGGGCTCGTGTTCGGCTTCGAGGGCGACTGGAGCAAGACCTACAACATTACCGGCTCGAAGAAGGTGTTGTCCACCGATCCCATTCTGGCGACGAAGGGCCATGTCGACGCCTATACGAGCTACGACATCGACTGGATGGCCAGTCTGCGCCCGAAGATCGGCTATGCCTTCAGCGACCGCTTCATGGCCTATGCCACCGGAGGCCTTGCCCTTGCGCGCGAAACCCAGTGGCGCGACCAGTACATCTCCAATCTGGCCGACGAGGGCCGCCCCAACGGCACGGAGACGACTGTCTTCTCCGTGGAGAAGGCCGCGGCCACGCGTGCCGGCTTCACCATCGGCGGCGGTCTGGAATATGCGCTGAACGACAACTGGTCGATCAAGGCCGACTATACCTACAGCCGCTTCGGCAAGAAGGACTTCAAGTTCAGGAACGCCCGCGCCGGCACAGGCAGGGACTATACCACCACGACCAGCGCCATTGTCGGCTACGAAACGGTAGATCCGTCGCAGGACCCCAACATGGCGTGGCTGTGCGACATGGATCCGAGCTTCTGCGAGCCTTATGAGCAGCCGATCTATGAAACGACAACGACGAACCACACCGGAAGCTCAAGCACCGTCAACGGCCGCAATGCCTCCAACGCACTCGACTTCCACACCATCAAGATCGGGTTGAACTACCGGTTCTGAACTCAGCGCCATGCCGACGCCTTTCCCTGAGGCTGGAGGGCGTCGGCATCGTGCCTTGAAACCACAACACGGAGCGGAGGGCACTTCGCAAAGTGTAGCCTCTATGCCTGTTCCCCCGTGAGGATCGAGCTTGCGGTGTCGAGCAGCGGGTCGTTTTCCCGGGAGGCCAGGAACGCGAAGAGGACGCGAATGGATTCATGCGCCTGGCACAGGATGTCCACCTCGTTGTTTTCCTGCGCCTGGGTTGCCGTGTTCGCATGCAGAAGCCCGATGCCGACGCCACCGGCAATCAGCGTCCGCGTAACGGATTCGCGATCGATGCCGATGGTCTTTCTCGGACGGAATTGATAGCGACGAAACAGGTTTTCCGCCGCCTGCCCGCAGCATGACTGGCCGCAGGTTGGATAGATCCACGGATACTCGCCCAGCGCCTGCCAATCCGGCGGTTGAGCGATGTCGACAAGCCCGCGGGGAGCGGCAAGGTAGATGGCGAAGCTGGCCACGTCGATGGTTTTGAGGTCCGCATCCGGCGCGCCCGGTTCATTGTAGAAGCCGGCATCCAGACTGCCGTTGCGAATGCCGTCGAGGATGTCGAGCGACGTCCCGTGCTGAAGCACGACTTCCACCTCGGGGCAGCGTTCGGACAGCCCCATGAGAAGGCGACCCACCGGCTCGGAACTGGAGTTGCTTCCTCCGCCGATGCGCAGCTTTCCGGTCAGGCGCCCCTTGATACGGGTGGCTTCCTCGATGAGTTCCCGGTGCGCACCCAGCGTCTGCTCCGTCTTGGCCAGAAGCCGTTGGCCGTCCACGGTCAGGATCATGCCGCGCGCCGTGCGCTCGAAAAGCGTGAGCCCGAGCGTTTCCTCGATCGCCTTGATATGCGCGCTGACCGCCGGCTGGCTGAGATAGAGCCGTTCCGAGGCGCGCGTGATGCTGCCTTCCCGGGCCACGGCGACGAATGTTCTCAACTGATGGATTTCCATTTCCGCCCCTGTGGTCGAGCACGGTGCTCCTGCGTCTACATCAAGCCGAGGAAATGCCACCATAGCAGATCCAGCGGCATCAATATCAGCACGGTTGCCGCGAACAATATCATGCAAAGCCGGGTGACGGCGCCGACCGGCAGTTTGGCGATCTGCACCGCCGAGACCAGGGGCGGCGCCTGATACGGGAGCAGGATGTTCGAAAAGGCAAGCACCTGGGTCATCAGCACCGTGGCCAGCGGCAGACCTGTGGCGACGGCCAGGCTCTCCGCTCCCGGGGTCATGACGGCCGGCACGCCGGGCAGATTGGTGACGAGCGCGACCGCAGTGGCGATGATGGTCATTGCGGCGACGTTCCGGACCGGCCTGTCGGATTCGAGCAGCGCATGTTCGCTCAGGCTGTCGACGATCGTCGATCCCAGTCCGGTCGAGGAGGTGACGGCCCCGAGGCCGAGGATGCCGGCGACGAACAACAATGTCGCGTAATTGATTTCCTGGTTGATGCAGTTGTCCGCAGCGAGGCCGGAGCGCGGCCACAGGCAATAGAGCGCCGCGGCAAGCGCCACCCATCCCGGCGACACATGGTGAAGCCCGTCGGTCAGCCAGAGAATCAGGCACAGTCCCAGAACGACGATCAAATGGCGTTCCGAACGGCTGATCGGCGGGGACGGACCTTCCGCCGCCGCGTTGCGGACCGGATCGCGGTCGGGAAACATCCACAGGACAAGCACGGCGAGTAGCGCCGACTTGGCCGCGCCGAGGACCGGGAAATGCAGCAACAGGTAATTCCAGTAGCTGATGCGATGGCCATAGAGGCCTTCGGCAGCACCGGCCAGGATCATGTTGGGCGTGTTGGCGGGCAGGATCGCGTAGGCCGGCAGGCATGTGGCGAAGGCCGCCGCGACCAGCATGCCGGTTCTGCCGTTGGAGCGCTCGCCATAGCCCATGCGATCCGCCAGCGAGGCGACGATGGGTACCAGAAGCACGATGCGCCCCATTGACGAGGGCATGATGAAGGCCAGCGCCAGGCTGAACAACACCGTTCCGGCTATCACGCCGGCATAGCGCCGGCCGAGCAGCCCGGCGAGAAGCCCTGCCGCGCGCTGGCCGAGGCCCGTGTGGCGGATCGAATGTCCCAGCACCATGCCGCCGAACAGGAGCCAGAACGTCGACGAGTGGAACCCGGAAAGCACGGTTTCGGTCGGTGCGACCCGCAGGATGATGGCTGCCGCGAAGAACGCGAGCGCAGGCCAATATTCGGGCACCGCCCCTGTCGACCACATCCCGATGCAGAAGACGCCAAGCGGCGCGGCGATGGCCATCGGGGTCGGTAGGACCGCGATCAGCACAGGTGCGGCGACACCCGTCATGGCAGCAACAAGGATGATCTGCCGACGACGGCCGAATGAGGCGATGGCCCAGCCGGGCCCCTGGGTCTGGTTGAAACTCTTCTGGGGCGGGGCAACGCTTCGCGGTTGCACACGGTGCAGCAGGCTTTCGTTCATGCGCGGAGCTTGGACTGGCTGCGCGTGGCAAATCCAATCGTTTCTCCGAAGGACAGCCCTCGGTGCCGCTGAGGGCATTGCGGCACGCCGAGCCCTCCGCAATCATGCGCCGGGCCTGATCCACGACGCGTCCCAAGAAGTCGAAACGCCTGCTCCTGCCGAGCCTGAAACCTCTAGATACGCGCCTCGATCAGGAAGGGCCCCTTGCGCGAGACCGCCGCCTCGAACAGGTCGGTGAACTGCTCGATCGTGTCGGCACGGGCGGCTTCCACCCCCATGCCGCGCGCCAGCGAGCACCAGTCCAGCTCCGGTGAATCGAGGTCGAGCATGCGCCGGGCGTTGCGGCCGAAATCGTTGACCCCGACATTGCGCATCTCGCCTTGCAGGATGGCATAGGCGCGGTTGGCGAGGATGACGGTCACCACGTCGAGGTTTTCGCGCGCCTGCGTCCACAGGCCCTGCACCGTGTACATGCCGCTGCCGTCCGCCTGCATGGCCACCACCTTGCGGTCCGGGCAGGCGATGCCCGCGCCCACCGCCAGGGGGATGCCCTCGCCGATGGCCCCTCCGGTGAGCGGGATGTGATCGTGCAGGACAAGGCCCGGCGATAGCGCCGTCAGCCGGCCGCCCGAGGTGATCGACTCTTCGCAGATGATCGCGCCTTCCGGCAGGGCGCGCGCCACGGCAACGGAAATGCTGTCGGCGTTGAGGGGGCCCGTGGGCACCGCGATCTCACGCTGCGTGAAACGATTGGGCACGAAGGGCGCGTCCTGCCGCACGCCGATTTCCGCGGCTAGCGCACGCAGGGCCTCGGCAAGGTCGTTTTCATGGCCGGCCAGTTGGATGACCTCGCATTCCGGCGGCAACATGGTGCTGGGCTTGCCGGGATAGGCGAAGAAGCCCACCGGCTGCCGGCCCCCGATGCAGATCGCCACCTCGAACTCCCGCAGGGCCTGTACAGCCTGGTCGACATTGTAGGGCACGGGTTGTGCGGCGACCCGCCCGGCGCCGCGCTCGGTGCGGTCGGAGGTCTGGGAAAACAGCACCGCGCCGGTGGCGGCGGAAATGCGGCCGGCAGCTTCCAGCGCATCGGCGCGCAGGGCCCGTCCGGCGAGGATGATGACGGCGCGCCTGCTACCGCGCAGCGCCGCCGCGGCGGCCGCCAGCGCATCGGTGGAAATCGCGGGCCGCGCCGGCAGCGCTGCCGGCGAATGCGTCTCGGGCCGGACCTCGCCCCACGCCGCGTCGGCCGGCAGGATCAGGGTCGAGACGCCGCGGCGCATCAGCGCCTCGACATAGGCTTCTTCCGTCTTGACGCGCACATCTGCCGGGCCGGCGATGCGGCCCACCCAGTGCGACATGGGCCGGGCGAGGCCTTCGATGTCGCTGGTCAGCGGCGCATCATGTTGCAGATGATAGGTGGCATGGTCGCCCACCACATTGACCATGGGCGTGCGGGCACGACGGGCATTGTGCAGATTGGCAAGCCCGTTGGCCAGGCCAGGCCCGGTGTGCAGAAGCGTGGCCGCCGGCTTGTCGGCCATGCGCGCATAGCCGTCGGCGGCTCCAGTCACCACGCCTTCCGACAATCCCAGCACGCAGCGCATCTGCGGCTTGCGGTCGAGCGCCGCGACGAAATGCATTTCGGAGGTGCCGGGATTGGCAAAACAGACATCGACGCCATTGGTCAGCAACACGTCGCAAAGCATATCGGCGCCGTTCATGTCATACCTTTTCAAAGCAGCTAGAAATAAAGAACCGGCGGCGCGGACCGCCGCCGGAAGGAAAGGTTGAGGAGCGGGCCGGAAACCAGCCCGCGAGGCTTCAGGCCACGGCCGAGAATGCCGCCTCTATGGAGGCCTCGAGAATGTCGAGACCTTCCTCCAGCGTGTCCTCGCCGATCGTGAGGGGTGCCAGAAGCCGGACGACATTGGCGCGCGTGCCGCACGACAGCAGGATAAGTCCGCGCTGCTCGGCCTCCGCCACGATGCGGCCGGTGATTTCCGGCGCGGCCTTTTTCGACTGCCGGTCCTCGACCAGTTCGAAGGCCACCATGGCGCCGAGGCCGCGCACATCGCCGATGCGCTCCATGCCTTGGCGTTCGGCCAGCGCAGTGAGACGCGCGGTCATGCGTGCGCCGACCTTGGCGGCGCGTTCGCAAAGCTTCTCCTCCTCGATCACGTCGAGCACGGCGTTGGCCGCCGCGACGGCCAGCGGATTGCCGCCATAGGTGCCGCCGAGACCGCCGGGATGCGCCGCGCTCATCACTTCGGCGCGGCCGGTGACGGCCGACAGCGGGAAGCCGCCGGCAAGGCCCTTGGCCATGGTGACCAGGTCCGGCTTCACACCGCTGTGCTCGAAGCCGAACATCTTGCCGGTGCGCGCCATGCCGGCCTGCACCTCGTCGGCGATCATTAGAATGCCGTGGCGGTCCGCGATCTCGCGCAGCCGCACCAGGAATTCCTTCGGCGCGACGTTGAAGCCGCCCTCACCCTGAACCGGCTCGATGATGAAGGCGGCGATGCGCTCGGGATCGACATCGGAGGTAAACAGGCGCTCCAGGCCCTCGATGGCCTGATCCACCGACAAGCCGAGATAGTCGTTCGGGAACGGCGCATGATAGATCTCGGCCGGGAACGGGCCGAAATTCTTCTTGTAAGGGGCAACCTTGCCGGTCAGCGCCATGCCCAGCATGGTGCGGCCGTGGAAGGCGCCGGAAAAGGCGATGATGCCGGAGCGCTTCGTATAGGCGCGCGCGATCTTCACCGCGTTCTCGACAGCCTCGGCGCCGGTGCTGACCAGCATGGTGCGGTTTTCGGCACCGGTAGGGGCAATGGCGTTCAGCCGTTCGGCAAGGCGCACATAGCCCTCATAGGGCGCGACATGGAAACAGGTGTGCGTAAAGCGCAGCGCCTGCTCCTGAACGGCCTGCATCACCTTGGGATGGCGATGGCCGGTGTTGTTGACAGCGATGCCGGACGCGAAATCGATGTAGCGCTTGCCGTCCACATCCCACAATTCGGCGTTTTCGGCACGATCGGCGAAGATGGCGCGCGTGCCGACGCCGGGGGCGACGGCGGCTTTCTGGCGGGCCTGCAAGCTTTCTGCGATGGTCATGAGGGTCCTCGGGAAAACGTCTATCCCTTACATGGCTATCATCGCTCAATATTTTGAGCAATATCTGGACAAGATACTTTCCGGTCCAGGACCAATCGATCCATGCAAACTGGATGGCTGGGACAAGCCTTCAAGGGGATTTCGGGACGTCGTCTCCTGTCTGGACGGCACACCGCCGGATCGCCGATCGTTCAATACTCAGACCGAAAATATTCAATCTGGATATTATTCCATCCGAAATTCAGGGTGCCGAAGCCTGTGATCCGCTCTTCCAGCAAAAAATTATCGCAAGGGATTCCAATCGGATGCCCTCGAAACGGCATAGGCGAACCGGCCATACCGCCGCCGTGACTGTTGACAGACATAACAACGAATAGAAATATATTCATCATGGATACGAAATATTCTAATAGAATACAAGAGCAAAGTGGCGTGCGGCCGCTTTCCACCGTCATCAAGACATTGGCGGTGCTCGACGCGCTCGCATCCAGCCCGCGCGGCATGCGCCTGCCTGAGGTGGCGGCCGCCATGAGCCTGTCGCGCCCCACCGCCTATCAACGGCTGCTTACCCTCATCGAGGCCGGCTGGGTCGAGCAGGACGAGGACATGCGCTACCGCCTTTCCATGCATGCCTGCCGTTTCGCCGCCGCAGCGCTCGAACAGGCAGATCTCGGCGCGCGCGTGCAGCCGGTACTGGAAGCGCTGGTCCACCAGGTGAAGGAGACCGCCTCCGTCGCGGTGCTCGACCGGGGCGTACCCTTCGTCGTGGCGCGCGTGGATTCGGAAAGCCTGCTGCGCGCCGAGCAGAAGATCGGCACCACCTTCGAGCTGGAAGGGTCGGCCTCGGGCCGCATCCTCACCGCCTTCGCCGACCAGAGCACGCTGGCCCGCCTGCATGAAAGCGGCGCGAAACTGGCGTCCGAAGACGTTCTCTCCGAAGCCCGCGCCAAGGGCTATGCCATCTCCAGCGGCTATACGCACAGCGGCGTCGTCGCCATTGCCGCGCCGATCTTCGACATCCACGGCAAGTGCTTTGCAACGCTGTCGCTCGTCATGCCGGAGACGCGGTTCGAGCTCGAGAAATTCAGGCAGCCGCTGCTCGATGCGGCAGCCGAAATCACCAGCATCCAGCAAGGGGGACCATCGGTGAGATGACAATCGCGCCGCACGATCCGCAACATATCCAGCCGCCCGTCCCGGGCCTGCGCCCCGGAGCGCAGGTAATGCGGCCGGAAAGCCTCGCCGCCATCCAGCCGTCGCGCCTCAGCGGCTCCCGCGCCTTCATGAACAAGATGTTGCGCGAACGCTGGGACATTTCCATCCAGCGCTTCGACGTGAACGCCGATTCCGAAGGCGTGGTGGTCTATTCGATCAAGGCGCCGACGATGGAGTTCAGCTTCATCGGCTTCTCGCGCCCGCCGAGCCGCACGGCACGCACCGGCCGCATCATCGGCCAGGCCTGGGACATGATGGGTGCGCTGATCGAAGGCGCGGCGACCGAGGCCGATATCCGGTCGGCACAGGAAGAACTGCCCAAGCTCTACACCGGCCGGGCCACGCCCAATACGCTGATCTGGTGCCGCTCCAACCGCTCGATGCGCGTGTTCGACCAGACGCTGGAGGCGCTGGCCGCTGGCCGGCAGCCTTCGGTCGACGATCTCTCCCGGGCCTGCTACCTGATGCGCAACACCGGCCTCGACGGCAACGGCACCTTCGGCACCCGCTCCTTTCCCTCGCTCGGCCCCGACCATCCGCTCGGCAGCGTGCTGCAGGCGCAGTTGCTGACCGCCTACATGATGCGCGAATATTCCTGCGACCTGGTGGAGCACCTCGCCCGCCTGAAATCGGGCAAGGCCGTGCCGCTCGATCCGGCAATCCGGCGCTATCTCGGCGTCGGCAACGGCTCGGCGCTTGGCCTGATCTTCTTCATCCATCGCCATCCGCGCCTTGTCGACCAGTGGCTGGAGGCGCGCGAGACCATCATCGCCAGGATCCGTGGCCTTGAGGTGGAAGCGGGCGATGCCCGCATCCGGCACCTGCTCGACCTCGTGCGCACCGCAATCACCTTCCGCAAGCAGGACCGCATGGTTTACGAAACCTTCACGTCCAGCGACGAGGTGGCCGCCGATCTGAACCAGGTTGCCGATGCGCTTTCCGAACTGCTCGCGCACGGAACATTGGACGGGGAGAAACACGCCTATCCTCTCGACGTGCTGGTGCGTCGCTGCGAAGAGACGCTGAAGCCCGAATCCGTCGAGACGCTGCTGTCGCTGCTGATCGAATTGCTGCCGGAGGAAGCGGATGCCCTGTTAGCGGCGATCGATGCGCCCGACGAATTCAGTGTCTCGCCCGCCGAAACGGTTGACAGCCTCGCCGAGCTTGTTCGCAAGGACTATGACTGGGCCCTGGCCACCGACATGGCCTCGCCGGACGCCTACAAATATGTCTGGTACAAGTCGGAGACCGCCGAGGAGCCACGCCGCGGGGCGCGTGACGAAGTGCCCGAAGCCCTCGATCTCGGTCTCGATATCTGCGGCGGCGTGCAGTCTCTCATGGCCGATATCGGAGCCGAAGCCCCCGGCACGACCGTGGCGCGCTTCCTGCTGAAACATCCGCAGCATCGCTATCTGGTTGCGCGCATCCAGGGTTTGCGCGGGCGCGCCTACCACACGCCGCACGCCAACATCAATGCGGAGCGCTTCATCCCCATCGACCTCGTGCGGCTGATGAATTGCGGCATCCACGGCATCGACAAGACCCGCGACTTTCTCAACCGCAACCTGCGCGGCGTGCTCTATCACGGCGCGCCGACCCCGAACGACATCCGCTCCGGCTATTCCGCCACATGGTTCTATCCCGCGGAGCCTGTTCAATGAACGCATCTTCCCCCCGGCAATTCCTGCGCGTCATGCCCCGGGAAATGCGCCTGATGTCCGAGCGCATCTTTTCCATGACCGGGCAGCCCAAGGGCTTCTTCCTCGCCGTACAGGACATGGTGATGTATTCGCAAAAGCTCGGCCTTGGCGGCTTCGCGCTGCTGGAAGAGCGTTTCGACAGCCTACACGGCGCCCGGCCGGAAAAAGCCTCGGTGCTGTCCGAACAGGGCAGCGCCCTGCGCTTCGACGGTGGCGGCCAGCATGCATGGTTCATCCTGCCGGCGCTGATCGACCTGCTCGGCGAACTCGTCGCGCGCTTCGGCGAAGCCGAGATTGCGATCGTCAACACCATCGACCCGGACGAACTGGCGGTCGCGACAGGGCTCGGCAATCGCACCGGCCTTGCCGTGACTTTCGAAAACGGCACGGAGGTCACGCTGCGAGCCAGGCCGCGGCCGCTCACGGGCGATGTCAGGAACGACGATCCCTTGCTGTGGGACGTGCTGGAAAACGGCTTGCAGATCGAAGCCGGGCTGTGGTGGCGCATCTACCGCATGGCCAAGCAGGCGCTGGCGCCCGACAGCGTCGTTTCGCGCCGCCATGCCGGCCCCATGATCGTCAATCCCGACGGCACGGTCATCGGACGCAAGGACAATGACGACGAAACCGACGTCAGCTTCCTGTTGACGCCGCGCTCGCTCGAATCCCGGACGGAAGGCACGAATTCATGATCATCGACGGTTTGCAGTGCGGTCATTTCGACCGGGAGGCCTTTCAGTCACTTCAGAAGGCCGGCGTCGGCGGCGTGGTCGTCACCTGCGGCTTCTGGGAAGGCGCGGTGGAATCGCTAGACTCGCTGGGCCGCTGGCGCGATCTGGTGCGCGAGAATGCGGACGTGGCCGAGATCGCCACCACCGCCGATGCCGTCGACCGCATCGGCCGCTCGGGCAAGGTTGCCGTCATTCTCGGCTACCAGAACGCCAATCTGTTCGAAGGCCGCATCCGTTTCGTCGAGTTGTTCGCGGAGCTTGGGGTGCGTGTCGTCCAGCTCACCTATAACAACCAGAACGAGCTTGCCGGAAGCTGCTATGAGGCCGAGGATTCCGGCCTCGCCCGCTTCGGCAAGGAAGTGGTGCGCGAGATGAACGCGGCCGGTATCCTGGTCGATTGCAGCCATGTCGGCGACCGCTCCACGCTCGATGCCATCGAGGCCTCGTCCAGGCCCATCGCCGTCACCCATGCCAATGCGCGCTCGCTGTTCGACCACAAGCGTAACAAGTCCGATGACGTGCTGAAGGCGCTCGGTCAGACTGGCGGCGTCATCGGCTGTGCGGCCTATCGCAACATCACCGGCGACGACTACTGCAGGTCCATCGAGGCCTGGTGCACCATGGTCGCCCGCACGGTCGAGATCGCCGGCATCGACTCGGTCGCCATCGGCACCGACCGCAGCCACAACTTCACCTCGCCCGACTATGCCTGGATGCGCCAGGGCCGCTGGACGCGCGGCGTCGACTACGGCGCCAGCGCCGCCGGACGGCCGCTCAAGGCCCCGCCCCCGGACTGGTTCCAGAAGGTCGAGGACCTGAACGTCGTCCCCGGCGGCCTGCGCGCCGTCGGCTTCTCGGACAGGGAAATCGCCAAGATCACCCACGGCAACTGGCTGCGACTCTACGAGGCAACCTTCCGCAAGCAGTAAGAGGTTCATGAGGAGGAGATCGGCATGACCGACGGCACATTCACGAGCATTCTGAAGCCCAACCGCCGCAGCTTCATCAAGGGCGCCGGCGGCGCGATGGCGGCGGCCCTGGCGATGCCCTACATCGCACGGGCCCAGGCGGCACCGCTCTACATCAACACCTGGGGCGGTCCCTGGGAAGATGCCGCCCGTGCCAACCTCTTCGATCCGTTCACCAAGGAGACCGGCACCGAGATACGAACGCTCTCGCCGGTTTCCTTCGCCAAGCTCGCGCAGCAGGTGAACACCGGAACCTATGAGTTTGATATCACTACCCTCGGCGGCGGAGAGCTCGTGCGCGCCAACCAGGCAGGCATCATCGAGACGCTGAAGGAACCCTATCCGGGCGGCCTGTTCGAGAACGGCGTTGCCTCGCATGCCTTTGCGACCGTGATGGCATGGCGCACCGACAAGTTCGAGAAAGGTCCGCAGAACTGGGCCGAGTTCTGGGATGTAGAGCGCTTTCCCGGCGCGCGCTCGATGCAGCGCTATGCCGCGCGCGTGCTGCCGATCGCGCTGCTGGCCGACGGCGTGGCGGTGAAGGATCTCTATCCGCTCGACATCGACCGCGCCTTCGCCTCGCTCGACCGCATCAAGGACCATATCCGGGTGTGGTGGACAGCCGGCGCACAGTCGACGCAAATCCTGCGCGACGGCGAGGTCGACCTGATCGGCATCTGGCACGGCCGCTTCTACGAGGCGCAGAAGGCCGGCGCGCCTGTTGCCATGGCATGGAACCAGGGCGAGATCGACCGCGCCTATTGGGTCGTGGCCAAGGGCACGCCGAACGCCGAGGCGGCCAAGGCCTTCGTCAAGTTCGCCACCTCGCCCAAACCGCTGGCCGGTTTTGCCGCGCAGGCCGACTACGGTCCGCTCAATCCCGCCGCGATCGAGTTCGTGCCGGCAGAAGACGCCAGGCGCATGCCGACCGCACCGGAAAACTATTCCCAGACCTTCGAGCAGGACATGAAGAACTTCGGCGCCGATACGGCCGAAGTCGCCGAACGCTTCGAGGAATGGGTGGCCAGCTAAACCTTGTCCGACGCGGCGCGGCCGTGCCGCGCCAGATGACCGTGGCCGGAGCCGTACATGGCATCGGCCTATCTCTAAGGGGTGTGCGATGGAAAATGGCATCGCGAAACTGATGGAACGAAAGGACCTGTGGCCCTGGCTGCTTTTGGCGCCGCTGGCCCTCTACATGGCCGTGTTCTTCCTCGTTCCGCTGGCCGACGTGGCGATCATGAGCGTGACCGAGCCGCGGCCGACGCTGGCCAACTACCAGCGGGTGCTGACGGGCTCGCTCTATCTGCGTGTGTTCCTCAATACCTTCGCCACGGCGGCGGTCGTCACGTTCGCCTGCCTGCTGGTCGGCTATCCGCTGGCCTATCTGATGGCCAGCAGCAAGCCGCGCACCGCGACACTGATCCTGCTTCTGGTGACCATGAGCTTCTGGACCAGCTTTCTGGTACGCACCTATGCCTGGATGGTCCTGCTCGGCAACAACGGGCCGGTGATCTGGCTGTTGCAGACGCTGGGCGTGCAACAGCCGCCGCAGCTCCTATTCACGCGCTTTTCGTCGACGCTGGCGATGGTGCACATCCTCGCCCCCTACATGGTGATGAACATCTATTCGGTGATGCGCAAGATCGACCCGGTGCTGATCCGCTCGGCCGAGAGCCTCGGCGCGAAGGGCTTCGCGCTGTTTCGCCACGTCTACCTGCCGCTGACGGCGCCGGGCATCGCCAACGGCTCGGTGCTGGTGTTCGTGATCTGCCTCGGCTTCTACGTCACGCCGGTGCTGCTCGGCTCACCACGCGAGCAGATGGTGGCCGGGCTGATCGGCAACCAGATCGACGAATTCCTTGCCTTCGGCATGGGTTCGGCCATGGCCATGGTGCTGCTGGTCGTGACGCTGGTGATCCTCACCATCTATCACCGCCGCTTCGGCCTCGACAAACTCTGGGGTTGACCATGAACCGCTTCCTGCGCTGGCTCGGCATCGTGGTGGTGATCTTCATCGCCGCCCCGCTGGTGATCGTCATTCCGATGTCGTTTTCGAATGCGCGCTCGCTGCAATTCCCGCCGCCCGGTTACTGGCTGGGCTACTACCAGGCCTATTTCAGCGACTGGAACTGGCTGCGGCCGACCTGGAACAGCATCCTCATCGCCAGCGCCACGACAGTGTTGACCATGGTGCTGGTGGTGCCGGCGACCTTCGCGCTGGTGCGCCACCGTTTTCGCGGCAAGGGCATCGCCGACCTGATGATGCTGATGCCGCTGGCGGTGCCGCATATCGTCATGGCGGTGGGCTACTATTCCTATTTCGGCAGCTTCGGCATCGTGCACACGCATCTGGGCGTCATCCTCGCCCACACCTGCCTGTCCGTTCCGATCGCCTTTCTCGTGCTGTCGGCCAACCTCAAGGGCTTCGACCGGACGCTGGAGCGCGCCGCGCTCAGCCTCGGCGCCAGCCCGACGCGCACCTTCATCCATGTCACGCTGCCGATCCTGCGGCCCGGCCTGATCATCAGCGCGCTGTTCGCCTTCATCCAGTCCTTCGACGAGACGGTGGTGGCCATCTTCATATCGGGCCGCGATGCCGAGACGCTGCCGCGCAAGATGTTCGACAGCATCCGGCAGGAAGCCGACCCGGTCATCGCCGTGATTTCGACGCTTCTGTTCGTGGCCGTGATCGTCGGCGTGACCGCACCGCTGGTGGTCGCACGCATCCGCAACAGACGGGCACGCCTCGGCGCCGCCTGACCAATCCGGCGCGCCTGACCGCGCTGCCACAGGAGTTTCCATGAGCTATCTGAAACTGACCGGCATCTCCAAATCCTATGGCGAGTTCAACGCCCTTCAGGGGGTCGACCTCGACATCGCCAAGGGCGAGTTCGTCACCTTCCTCGGCCCCAGCGGCTCGGGCAAGACGACGACGCTGATGATCATCGCTGGCTTCGAGACGGCCACCTTGGGACAGGTGGAGATCGAGAACAGGTCGCTGTTCGGCCTTGCGCCGCACCAGCGCAACATCGGCATCGTGTTCCAGAACTACGGCCTGTTTCCGCACAAGACGGCGGCGCAGAACGTCTATTTCCCCTTGCAGATGCGCGGCGTGAGCAAGGCCGAGGGCCTGCGCCAGGCCGAGGAGATGCTGGAACTGGTCGGCCTCAAGGGTTTCGGTCATCGCTACCCCAAGGAGCTTTCCGGCGGCCAGCAGCAGCGCGTGGCGCTGGCGCGCGCGCTGGTCTTCAAGCCGTCGCTTCTGCTGCTCGACGAGCCGCTTGGCGCCCTCGATAAGAACCTGCGCGAGCAGATGCAGATCGAGATCAAGCGCATCCAGCGCGCGCTCGGCGTCACCACCATCTTCGTCACCCACGACCAGACCGAGGCTATGTCGATGTCGGATCGCATCGTGGTGTTCGAGAAGGGTCATATCCAGCAGGTCGCGACGCCGCTGGAACTTTACCACAGACCGCAGACGCGCTTCGTTGCCGGGTTCATCGGCGAAAGCAACCTGATCGACGTCAAGATCACCGACGCCGCGAAGGGCGAGGCCCACGCCCCGGCCATCGGCGCGATCGAATATGCCGGGAGCGACCGCGCCGCGACCGGAGCTGATGCGACGCTGATGATCCGGCCCGAGCACATCAAGCTTTCGCGCAACCCGGTCGAAGGCCGGCACAATGTGCGCATGAAGGTCGAGACCATCGTAAACTACGGCGACAATGCATTGGTGGTCGGCAAGGTCGGCGAGCAGGCCATGCGCGTACGGGTGCTCGGCGCCGACGTGGTGATCATCCAGGAAAACGAGGAGTGCTGCATAAGCTGGCTGCGCGACTCCGTCTATCTGATCGCAAAGTGACGCCCACGGAGACCGACATGACCTTGCCCAACGAGATTGCCGCACTCGCCGATCTCGTCACCCGCTTTGGTGTCGGCCAGCGTGCCAGCCTCGCCACCGTACACAACGGAACCGGCTATTTCGCCGTCACCCCGCAGGCGCCCTACGATGCGTCATTGAGCGTGGCAGAGCAGACCGCCCAGCTCCTGGCCAAGGCCGAGGCCCGCCTTGCCGAAATCGGCAGCGGCAAGGGCCAGATCCTGTTCGTCGCGATCATCCTCGCGGACATGGCCGGCTATGCCGAAATGAACGCGGTGTGGGACGGCTGGGTCGGCGACATCAGGCCGCCTGCCCGTGCCTGCTTCAGCGGGGCGCTGGCAAGCCCTGCACTGAAGGTGGAGATGATCATGATCTGCGCCGTTTCCTAGGCGCGCATCGCCGCAGCCAGGTGCGGACCCGTTTCCCAGACCCGCGGAAACGGCCAGCGAAGCTTCACGAACCGACCGCAGTCCATCGCGCAACGGGCGATGGCGCAAGCGACTGCACTTCAATTCGCAACCGGGAGGAACATCATGTTGGAACAATCCCTGAAACACAAAACCGATCGCCGCCACTTCCTGATCGGCTCGGCAATGCTCGCCGGCGGGCTTGCCATGCCGGCCATGGTCCGCGCCGAGACCAGGAGCATTTCGGTCAATTCCTGGGGCGGCTCATGGCTGGATGCCGCCCGCGCCAATCTCTTCGATCCGTTCACCGTCGAGACCGGCATCGGGATCGAGACGGTTTCGCCCGTTTCCTTCGCCAAGCTGGCGGCACAGGTGAAGACCGGTGTCTATGAATTCGACGTGACCACGCTGGGAGCGGCCGAGCTGCTGCGCGCCAACCAGAGCGGCCTGCTGGAGGATCTGGAGGAGCCGTATCCCGGCGGCCTGCTGCAGAACGGCGTCGGCTCGCACGCTTTCGGCACCCTGATGGCCTGGCGCTCTGACAAATACGGCAACGAGCCCAAAAGCTGGGCCGATTTCTGGGATGTCGAGCGCTTTCCGGGCTCGCGTTCGCTGCAACGCTATCCGGCCCGCGTGCTGCCCATCGCCCTCCTCGCGGATGGCGTCGACAAGAAGGATCTCTATCCGCTGGACGTGGACCGCGCCTTTGCCTCGCTCGACCGCATCAAGAAGCACGTCGTCGTGTGGTGGACGGCAGGCGAGCAGTCGGCGCAAATCCTGCGTGACGGCGAGGTCGACATGATCGGCATCTGGAATTCTCGCTATTTCGCCGCGCAGGATGCCGGCTCCCCCGTCGCCATGACCTGGAACGAGTGTATCCTCGACAAGGCCTATTGGGTGGTGGCCAGGAACACGCCGAACGGCGATGCGGCCAGGCAATTCGTGAAGTTTGCGACCTCGGCCGGGCCGCTTGCCGGATTTGTTACGGCGCAACAGGACGGGCCGCTGAACCCGGCCGCCCTCAAACTGATCGAGCCCGCGCAGGCCAAGCGCATGCCCACCAACACGCGCTATGCCGATCTCGTGGTTTCCCAGGACATCGAGAACTTCGGGATCGAGCCGGCCGAACTGGCCGAGCGGTTCGAGGAATGGATCCTGAGCTGATCCTGGCCCGAGGCGGATGTCCGGCTGGCGTATTCCAAGCGGGATTTCATCGCGCTAGGCAATGATATGCTTCGGGCGACGACGGGTTCCCCTCGCCGCCCGTTACCACTGTTCCAGCTTCGGAAATTCCCATGAGCCTCGCATCCGGTCGTCACTATCTGGCCATCCCTGGCCCTTCGGTCATTCCCGACAGGGTGCTGGGCGCGATGCATCGCGCGGCGCCCAACATCTATCAGGGCGAGCTGGTAGAGATGATGCCGGGTCTGGTGCGCGACCTGCGACGCGTTGCGCGAACCGAGGCGGCGAATGTCGCCATCTACATCGCCAATGGCCACGGCGCCTGGGAAGCGGCCAATGCCAACCTGTTCTCGCGCGGCGACAGGATCCTGTCCGCCGTCACCGGGCATTTCGGGAACACCTGGGCGCTGAGCGCGAAGAACATGGGAGTCGATGTCGAGGTGATCGACTTCGGCACACAGCCGCTCCAGCCGGCCCGCATCGAGGAAGCCCTGCGGGCCGACGATGCGCACCGCATCAAGGCCGTGTTCGTCACCCACACCGACACGGCGACCACCATCCGCAACGACATCGCGGCGGTGCGCAAGGCGATGGATGCGGCGGGGCATCCTGCCCTGTTGGTCGTGGACGCCATCGCGTCGCTCGGCTGCGACCCGCTCCATTTCGACGACTGGGGCACCGACGTGCTGATCGGCGCCAGCCAGAAAGGGCTGATGACACCGCCCGGCCTCAGCTTCCTGTGGTTCTCGGACAAGGCGCTGGCGGCTTCCGAAGGGTCCGGTCTGGTGACGCCCTACTGGGATTGGAAGCTGCGCAGCCAGAGCACGGAGTTCTATCGCTATTTCGGCGGAACCGCTCCCACCCACCACCTCTACGGCCTGCGCGAGGCGCTGGCCATGCTGCTCGACGAGGAAGGGCTGGAGGCGGCGTGGGCGCGTCACGCGGCGCTGGCATCCTGCGTCTGGGCCACCTTCGACGCCTGGTCCCGGAACGGCGACATTGCGCTCAACGTCAGGGACAGGTCGTTGCGTTCGCATTCGGTAACCGGTGCGCGCATCGGCAATGGCGGCGCGGTTCGCCTGCGCGAATGGCTGGAGAAGAAGGCCGGTGTCACGCTGGGCATCGGACTTGGCATGGCTGCCCCCACCGACCCGGCCTATGGCGACTATCTGCGCATCGCCCACATGGGCTATGTCAATGCGCACATGACGCTCGGTGTCCTTGCCGCGCTGGAAGCGGGCATGCGCTCCCTTGGCATCCCGCACGGAACGGGCGGGCTCGATGCAGCCGCACAGGCCATCGCCGAGGCTGTCTGAGCCACGAAGCCGACCGAAGGTCGTGGCCGGCAGGGTCTACGTACCTCCCGGCCACGGGCTGAAACACTCAATGCGAGATCAGGATGGGCATCAGCGGATCGTTGAGGACGCCGTTGGTCGCGCCGCCGAGCACGAAGTCGCGCACCCGCGAATGCCCGTAGCCGCCCATGACGAGCAGGCCCGCCCCGCGCTCGATGGCGCGCTGCTGGAGCGTTGCCGCGATCGGGCAATCCTCCGAACGGAGGGCGACCGTCTCGGCATCGAGGCCACGGCTGCGCAGGCCCTCGACCAGCCGTTCGCCGGCATCCCTCTCCTTCAGCGGCTTTTCATCGACGACGGTCAGGACCGAGACGCGATCGGCGCGTTGCAGGAAAGGCAATGCGTCACCCACCGCGCGGGCCGCGACGCGGCTGCCGTCCCAGGCGATGGCCACATGATCCATCGCCCCGATGTCGCAAAGCTCGGGAAGCAGCACGGACGGTCGCCCGGAGCCGAAGATGACGGCCTCGGCGGTTGCCCGCGATGTCTGGTTGCCGGCTTCCAGGCCGACGAGGGCCAGATCGAAATAGCGTGCCTGTATGGCCGCAGTCTCCGCCAGCAACGCCAGCGGCGCGGATATCGCACTCTTTCTGGAGGTTATGCCGGCGGGCGTCGCCGCCTGTTCGATGAGCGCCAGGAGGTGCTCGCCGCGCTTGCGGCTTTGCGCCTCCGCACCGCGGATCATCTCCGGCACGTCGAGGAGGAAGCGTGACAGCGCGTTGGAAACGGGCGGTATGTCGACATTGATCGCCAGCGCATGGATCTCGGCGCGGATCAGGTTCGCTACCGCGACGGCATGTGCGGCGACGATATCCGAGTTGGGATCGGGATGGGTGACGAGCGGGAGCAAGGCCTGCAGTTGCATCGGAACTCTCTTTCTCGGGCTGAGGCGGACACATTGTTCATTGCTCATATTCGCGCATATGCAGCCAGCCAGCTTTGATTTGCCTCAATGGGCGGAACAATCATCGCCGACGCAGGCATTTTGACCCAAAGCAAGGAATGGCCCTTCGCTTCTGCTATCAAGGAAGCATTCAACGCATCATGGGGACGCCCCGATGACCTTCAAGACCATCCTAGCTGTCACAGCCCCCGGGCTCGGCGATGCCGACCTGAAGCTCGCCGCAACGCTTTGCGAAGAAGCCGGGGCGCATCTTGCCGTGTTCGTCGTCGGACTGGCCGCTCCGCCGCCGATCGGCGCCTATGCCGCCGTCGTTTCGGAAGCCTGGTTCCAAGAAAGGCAGCTCGATCTGGAAAGGCTGCAGGCGCGCACCGACACCGTCTCCGGCCTGCTTGCCTCGATGACCGTTTCGTCCGACGTCTCCAGCGAGTATCAGGAAATCGCTTGGGCCGACGAGGCCATCGGCCGCCGGGCACGCTATGCCGACCTCACGGTTCTGGGGCCGGAAAGCCTGTCCTCGGAAGAACTGAAGACCAACGTGATCGAAGGTGTGCTGTTCCATTCGGGAAAGCCGCTCCTGTTGGTTCCCCAAGGGGCTGCCCCCACCTTGAAGCCTAGGCAGGTCATGGTCGCCTGGGATTCGCGCCTTGAGTCTTCCCAGGCCCTGGCCGCGTCGCTGCCGCTGCTGGTGGAGACCGAAGAGGTGCATCTGGTGCTGGTCGATCCGGTCGAGAGCGAGAACGAGCATGGCGCGGAACCGGGGGCCGATGCCGCCACCTATCTCGCCCGCCATGGCGTCAAGGTCACCGTGGACCGGCTGCCGAGCCAGGGCCGGCCGGTCGCCGCTGTCCTGCGCCAGCAGGCGGTAGATACCGCCGCCGAGCTCCTGGTCATGGGCGCCTACGGCCATTCCAGATTGCGCCAGCGGATTTTCGGCGGCGTCACCAGCTCGATGATCGAGGATCCGCCCATTCCGGTGCTGATGGCCCGCTAAAGCGGGCCCTTATTCAGGCAAGGTCGAGCGCCACCAGCATCAGGCCCGGCTGATCGGCGTGGTGCGTCACCGAGAAACCGAACTCGGCGCACATCTGCAGCATGGCCGTATTGTCCGACAGCACGAAGCCTTCGATGCGCGCGATGCCTTCCGCCTGCGCGTAGCTGATGATCTGCCGCAGAAGCTGCCAGCCGATGCCGCGGCCCTGCAGGTCGGTGCGCACCAGCAACGCATATTCGCCTCTGGTGCGGTCGGGATCGCAGGAAAGGCGGCCGATGCCGGCGAGGTCGCCGCTTTGTGCTTCCAGCGCTACAAAGGCCATGTCCCGGTCATAGTCGAGCTGGGTGAGACGCTTGAGCATCTCGTCGGGAAAATCCTTGCGCGGCGCGAGGAAGCGCAGCCTGATGTCGTCGGGCGACACCCGGGCGAGGAAGGCCGGGTAAAGCTCGATATCGGCCGGCTTGATCGGCCTGATATGGTAGGTCGCGTCGCCGCCGGTGAATTCCTTCTCCCAGCCGGCCGGATAGGGGCGGATGGCAAGGGCGGGGTTGGGGCCTTCTTCCTCCACCGCCTGCGGATCGATCTCGATGCGGGCATCGAGCGCGACGGCTCCTTCCGCATCGGCCAGCAGCGGGTTGATGTCCACCGAGACGATGCAGGGGAAATCGACGATCATCTGCGACAGCCCGTTGAGCGCGGCGGCGATGGCCTTGGTGTCCGCCGCCGGCCGGTCGCGGAAGCCGGCCAGAAGCCGCCCGATTCGGGTGCGCTCGATCAGGTCGCCGGCGAGCACGTCGTCGAGCGGCGGCAGCGCCACCGCCGTGTCGTCCATGGCCTCGACGGCGACGCCCCCTGCCCCGAACAGGACGACCGGGCCAAAGATGGGATCGCGGCTCATGCCGAGGATCAGTTCATGCGCGTGCTTGCGCACCACCATGGGCTGCACGGCATAGCCTTCGATGTCCGCCTCCGGCGCGCTTTCGCGCACGCGGCCTTCGATCCGGCTTGCGGCCTCCTCGGCCTGCCCTGGGGTCTCGATGCCGAGGACCACGCCACCGACGTCGGATTTGTGGGTGATCGCCTTGGAAAGCAGCTTCACCACCAATTTCGCCGACGTCTCCAGCAATTGCGCGGCGGCCTGGCCTGCCTCGGCCGGCGAAGGCGCGACGATGGTCTGCGGCACGCAGATGCCGTAGGCGGCGATAACCGCCTTCGCTTCCGGCTCGGTCAGCATGCGCCGGCCTTCCGCCGCAGCCGCGCGGAACACGGCGTGCACGGCGGCGCTGTCGCCGGCCACATCCTCGCTGCGGCTCGACGGCACGCGCATCAGCGCCTTCTGCGCCCGCGACCAATCGGCAAGGTAGGACACCGCCTGCGCCGTCTGGGCAGGCGTCTCGAAGCTGGCGATGCCGGCCTCCTGCAAGATGTGGCGGGCCGCGCGCGCCGTATGTTCGCCCAGCCAGCAGGCAAGCACCGGCTTGCCGGCGATGCGTCCGTGCTCGGCAAGTCCCGCCACGGCGGCGGCGGCATCGACCGGCGAGGCAAGGCCGGTCGGGCAGTTGAGCACCATGAGCACATCGACGCCCTCGTCCGCTGCCACGGCCTCGACGGCGGCGCGGTAGCGCTCGGGCGGCGCATCGCCGATGATGTCCACGGGATTGGCGTGCGACCATGTCGACGGCAGCGCCGCATCCAGCCGCGCAATCGTGGCCGGTGCCAACTCGGCGAGCGTGCCGCCGCCCTCGGCGATCTGGTCGACCGCCAGCACGCCCGCCCCGCCGCCATTGGTGACGATGCCGATGCGGGCCCGCCGCAGGGGTGGAAAGCGCGCGGTGATCTCGGCCGCGTCGAACAGTTCCCCCAGCCCGTTGACGCGCAATATGCCGGCTCGCGAAAGGGCGGCGTCGACCACGCGGTCGGCCCCGGAAAGCGCGCCCGTATGGGTAGCCGCTGCCTTGGCCGCCGCCGCGTGGCGCCCGGCCTTGACCGCGATGACCGGCTTGATGCGGGCCGCCGCGCGCGCCGCCGACATGAACTTGCGCGGATTGGTGACGGTCTCCAGATAGACGACGATGGCGCGTGCCCTGGAATCGCCGGCCAGCAGGTCCAGCCAGTCGCCGACATCTACGTCGGCCATGTCCCCCAGCGAGACGATATGCGAGAAGCCGACGCCGTTCTCGGCCGCCCAGTCGATCAGCGAGGTGGCGATGGCCCCCGATTGGGACAGCAGCGCGATGTTGCCGGGGGCGGCCGCCATATGGGCGAAGCCGGCATTGAGCTTGGCGGGCGGAACCATGAGCCCCACGGTATTGGGGCCGATGATGCGCAGGAGATGCGGTTTCGCCGCATTCAGCATCGCCTGCCTCAGGCCATTGCCGTCGTTCAGCCCGGCGGTGATAACCACGGCGGCCCGGCAGCCCTTGGCGCCGAGTTCGGAGACGATGCCGGGCACCGTCGCCGGCGGCGTGGCGATGATTGCCAGATCCGGCGCGCCCGGAAGTTGCGCTGTGTCGCGATAGCAGCGCAGGCCCTGGACCTCGCCATATTTCAGATTGACCGGCCACACCTCTCCCTCGAAACCGCCGTCGAGAATGTTCTTCAGCACGATGTGGCCCACGGAGCCCTCGCGTTGCGAGGCGCCGAAGATCGCGAGCGATCGGGGACGGACGGCATGGTCGAGGTTTCTTATCGTCACTGGCTGTCTCCGGTTTGGCCGGTTTCGCGGATGTTGGAGTGGGAACCGTTCGGCCGTCAAGAAGGGCGGTTGCCGATTCGATGTGCTGCGGCACTGTTTGCCTGCCGACCGTGCTGCTTCTTTGATGCCGATCAAAGCATAGCGCGCGCAGCCCTGCATTGTACGGCGATAAGGAGATCGACAATGCCGGAAATGAAAGACCTGACACCGAACTTCCGCCACGTGCGGCTTCTTCTTGCGCGCAGCACGGCTCATCCGCAGGGCGAGCCGGACGAAGGTTACGACCTGCTCCTGCCGCTCGACGAGAGCGGACGGCTCGACACCGCCACCTGGAAGACGCACCAGGCCTTTTGCCGCGTCCGGCGTTTCGGCGAGGAAGGTGAGGCGCGGATCGGCCGCTTGCGGCGCAAACCGGGCGGCCAATGGTATTTCGACTATGAGGAAGGCGATGTGGATGACGAGATCGGCTTCCGGCTGGGAGAGGAAAGCTTCGTAACCGGCGAATATGTCTCCATAAAGCAGGACGGGACCATGCGGACGTATCAGGTCGCGAGGGTCGAGAAGCCCTGAACAGGGAACGCGCCGATTTCGCGGAAAATGCACCGGAAACACGTCAAGCGAGGGTGAAATGTACAGGCATATCCTTATTGCGACCGATGGTTCGGAATTAGCGGCCAGGGGCGTCGAACACGGTCTGGCCCTTGCCGGCCCGCTGAAGGCGAAGGTGACGGTGCTCAGCGTTTCGGAACCGCTGCGGCCGACCGCGACCCGCGCGGCCATGATGGGTGGCGTCGACGATCCGGTCGCCCGCTACGACCAGCAGATCGACGACGACATGAAGAAGCGCTTCCAGTCGATCGAGCAGCGTGCCACCGAGCATGGCATCGTCGTCGATCTTGTCCATGAGATCGACGACTTTCCCGCCGAGGCCATCGTCAGGACGGCCAGGCTGAAGGACTGCGACCTGATCGTCATGTCATCGCATGGCCGGCGCGGCGCGGCACGGTTGCTGCTCGGCAGCCAGACCGCGGAAGTGCTGGCCCATACCAAGCTTCCGGTGCTCGTCGTCCGCTAGCGCGGGGCAAAGGCGAAACGCACCGGATCGATCAAGGCTGTCCCTTCCCTACAGGAACAGTCTGACCAGCAGCGGGATGATCAGCGAGGTCGCGATCGCGTTGAGCGCCATGGCGATGCCGGCGAAAAGCCCGGCGGTGTTGTCGACATCGAAGGCACGTGCCGTCCCGATGCCATGCGAGGTCAGCCCGACCGCGAAGCCGCGCGCCGCATAGTCCTTGATCCGCATGGCATTCATGAAGGGCGTGACCACCAGCGCGCCGACGATGCCGGTCAACACGACCAGGACGGCCGTCAGCGAAGGGTTGCCGCCCATCGACGCCGAGATCGCCATCGCCACGCCGGCCGTCGCCGATTTGGGCAGGAAGGACAGAAGCACGTCCTGGGAAAGGCCGGCCCATTTACCGAGGATCATGATCGACAGCGCGGCGGAAAGGGAGCCTATGACAAGGGCCGCCGCCATCGGCAGCAGCGCTTCCTTCACCTGACGCCACTGGCGGTAGAGCGGCACGGCGATCGCCACCGTGGCCGGACCGAGCAGGAAGTGGATGAATTGCGCGCCCTCGAAAAACCTTTCGTAGGGCACGTCGAAGACCTGCAGGGTGCAGGACAGAAGCACGATGGAAATGAGGACCGGATTGGCCAGCGGGTGACGGTTGCACCGCACCGAGATGCTGGTGGCGGCGATCCAGATGAACAGCGTCAGCGTCAGCCACAGAAGCGGCGAGGTGGAAAGATAGACCCACAGTTCCGCAGGGTGTTTCATGAGCTATGCCCCCTGCCCGCCAGCCGCCGGACGATGATGAAAGTCCACACCGTGGCGGCGAGCGTGAAGACGGCCGAAGCGACGAGGATTGCCAGCAGGATGACGGCCTGGCTCTGCAATGCGCCCCACAGCGCCACGATGCCGACGCCGGCCGGCACGAACAGCAGGCCGAGATTGGCCAGAAAGCCGTCGGCAGCGGTTTCAGCCTCGGCAAAGAGGCCAAGGCCGAGCATCTTGCACGCCTGCATCGCGGCGAAGAGGAGGACGAGACCCACCACCGGCCCCGGCAGCGGAATACCGGAGAGGAACACGGCGCTTTCGCCGAGCAACTGAAACAGCAGCAAAAGTGCAATTCCCTTGATCATCCGTGATCCTTTCTCCGGTGGGGCACCAGCGGCAGGCTATGATGGCGCGACGGCCGGGTCCATCGCCATGGATCGTGTTTCCACGGTCCGACGCAGCGGGCCCCCGCCGCCAGGCTAGACATGATCAGGACAGCAGGGCTGGCTACGGCTAACGCGCTTTGCCGTTGCCGGTGTGGCCTTGCAGCATGGTCATGAACGGGGTGACGGCCTGATCGATGTGCACACCCGAGATGCGCCTCCTGGCATGCGTCTCCGTCTGCGCAAAACCGTCGACGCCGGTCTGTTCGGCGACCACCAGCGCGGCAAATTCCGATGCCGCCCGCCGGATCCTGCCGGCAAGGCTTGCCCCGGCCTCGCCGTCGCCGAAATCCTCGGTCGCTGCGAAGACGCCTGTCGGCACCACCACGGCGCGCAGATAGGTGAACAGCGGCCGCAGCGCATAGTCGAGGACCAGTGAATGCCGTGCCGTGCCGGCCGTTGCCGCAATGATGACCGGCATGCCATTGAGCGCTTCCGTATCGAGCACGTCGAAGAACATCTTGAACAGACCGCTATAGCTTGCGGTGAACACGGGCGTGACGGCGATGATGCCGTCGGCCGTGCTGATCGCTTCCTTCACCCTGGCCAGCTTCGGCGTGGAAATGCCGCCGGCGCTCATCGCGGTGGCAAGGTCGACGGCGAGGTCCTTCAGCTCGACGACCTCTATCTCCGCGCTTTCGCCGCGTCCGCCGATCTGTGCCGCGACGGCCTGGGCAATGCGGTCGGCGAGCAGACGCGTGGAGGACGGTTGGGACAGGCCTGCACTGAGAACGAGGATACGACGCGACATGACATCATCCATTTCTGGGAAAAGAGGGAAGCTCCGCCCCGGTGCGGGGCGAAGCTATCTTTCGGCCGGCTCAGGCAGCAGCTTCGGCTTCGGCTTCGAGGTTGGTGGCAGAAATGACCTGCCGGTATTTCGAACCCGGTCCCTGCGCCACCAAGGCGGCATGGCTGGGCGGATCGCTCGGCACATGGGCCGGACGCCTCGCCTCGAACTCGCGGCGCAGCACCGGCACCACCTCGGTGCCCAGGATCTCGATCTGCTCCAGCACGACCTCTTCCGGCAGGCCGGCGTGGTCGACCAGGAAAAGCTGGCGCTGGTAATCCCCGACATAGTCGGCGAAGCCCAGCGTGCGCTCGATGACCTGTTCGGGCGAACCGACCGTCAGCGGCGTCATCTCCGTGAACTCTTCCAGCGAAGGCCCGTGGCCATAGACCGGGGCATTGTCGAAATAGGGCCGGAACTCGCGCACCGCATCCTGGCTGTTCTTGCGCATGAACACCTGGCCGCCGAGGCCGACGATGGCCTGATCGGCGCTGCCATGGCCGTAGTGCTCGAAACGCGACCGGTACAGTTCCACCATCTGCTGGGTATGCTCCTTGTTCCAGAAGATGTGGTTGTGGAAGAAGCCGTCGCCATAGAAGGCGGCCTGCTCGGCAATTTCCGGGCTGCGGATCGAACCGTGCCAGACGAAGGGCGGGGTCTCGTCGAGCGGGGCCGGCGCCAGCGTGAAGCCGCGCAGCGGCGTGCGGAACTGGCCTTCCCAGTCCACCACCTTCTCGCGCCACAGACGCCGCAGCAGATGGTAGTTCTCGATGGCCAGCGGAATACCCTTGCGGATATCCTTGCCGAACCACGGATAGACCGGCCCGGTGTTGCCGCGCCCCAGCATCAGGTCGACGCGCCCGTCGGCCAGATGCTGCAGGACGGAGAAGTCCTCGGCGATCTTCACCGGATCGTTGGTGGTGATCAGCGTAGTCGCGGTTGAAAGCTGCAGCCTCTCGGTGCGAGCCGCAATCCAGCCGAGCATGGTGGTGGGCGAGGCCGGCACGAAGGGTGGGTTGTGATGCTCGCCGGTCGCAAAGACGTCGAGCCCCACTTCCTCAGCCTTGAGGGCATATTTCATCATCGCCTTCAGGCGCTCGGATTCGCTCGGAGCACGCCCGGTGGTGGGATCGAGGGTCACGTCGCCGACACTGAAGATTCCAAACTGCATCGTTCTTTCCCCTTGCGTTTGCCGCGCAAGTCCGCGCGGAAGGTGGCCGCCGGATCGGTGGTCCGGTCGATTTGCCGATGCTTCCAATTAGGGAAAAACCGCCGGCAGTTTCAGGTGCCGTCCGGTGAACAGTCAGTCAATGCTGGCGGCAGCGTGGTTTCCAGGCAGTCTGCCGGACTTTCCCAAAGCATCCGCCGGGTCATGGCTTGCTGTCGTTCACGATATATTATGACGCATTGGCTAGCCCTCTTATGGTGTAATGCTGTCGTCGCTGGCAGCCGAAGCACACCAGGGGCGCCGGGGAATGCAAGCTGTGAAGATTCTTAAGCCTGAGGACGTCCGTACCGGGCCGCCGGCGCCGGCGCAGTCCAACGAGCCGAACCCGTTCTTCCAACCCTGGATACTGGACAATGCCCGCCGCCACCTGCTGGCCCCTCACGAGCGGTTCATGCTCGCCGGAGACGAGCGGCGGATCATCCTTCCGCTGGCGGTCGACCGGCGTATACCGGGCTGGCTGCCGACGATTGCCCACATATGGGGCCACAAGCACTGCTTCGATTCGACACCGCTGGCGCAGAACCCTTCCCGCGACGATGTGAAGTCGCTGTTCGATTCCCTGGCCGGAGAGGGCATCGACATATTGAGGTGGCGGCGCCTGCCGATGGATACCGCCTTTGCCGCGGCGCTGCTCGAGTTCCTGAAGGGCCAGGGGCTGGCGCATGAGGAGACGAAGAGCTACGAGCGCTCGCTCCTGATTGCCGACGGCAGCGGTCCGGACAGCTTTTTCGACCGTCTCGGCAAAAGGCGTCGCAAGGATCTGCGCCGGCGCCGGCAACGCCTGTCCGAACTGGGCGAGGTGGAATTCGTGACCTATCAGGGCCGGCATGACGCGATGCAATGGTGCCACGACTTCATCGAACTGGAGGCTTCGGGCTGGAAGGGGCCGTCCGGCACCCGCACCGCGATCGGCTGTTCCGAAAGCGAGCGTGCCTTCTTCGAAGCCATGGCGAGGGACGGTGCTGCCAGCGGGAACATCATCGTTCACAGCCTGACACTGGACGGCAAGCCGGTTGCGATAACCGTCAACTTCCGCTCCGGCACATGGGTCTGGGCCTACAAGGTGGCCTATCGCGAGGATCTCGCCAGCCTGTCGCCGGGCGTGCAGCTCGAGGTGGAAGGCAGCCGCGCATTCCTCAGCGATCCGGGGATTGCCTGCGTCGATTCCTGTGTCGCATCGGGGCGCAGCCTGATGAACGACCTGTGGCCCGGCCGTCGGGCGATGGCGGAATTCCTGATCGCGGTCCGGCCGTCCGCCAATCCGATGGTCCGCACCAGCGGCCTGCTCTGGCGCCGCTATCTCGCGCTGAAAAATGCGGCAAGGGATACGATCAGGAGCCGGCGTTTCCCGCCCCGGGCTTCGGCTGCTGCATCCGCATAGAGGCCCGCTGCCTGTCCAGAAGATCCATGTAGATCTGTTCGACCACATCGGCCAGATGCGTATAGTCGCGATTGGCCTTGACCCATGCCGGGCCCCGGGCGCCCATGGCCTCGGCCTTTTGCGGGTCGGCGAACAGGCGCGCCACGCCTTCCGCCATGGCCTTGCCTGAAAATGCGGTGACGAAGCCGGTGCCGCTGCCGTGGATCACCTCGTTCTGGTCATAATGCACGGTACCCACGACGGGGCGGCCCATGGCCAGATATTCGACCAGCTTCGTGGGCGTGGCGACCTGCTGCGCGGCATCCATCATGAACGGCGAAAGGCACACATCGGCGCGCTTCACCCAGCCGAGTGCCTCGGCCAGAGGCAGGCGTCCGGTAAAGATCACGCGGTCGGACACGCCGAGTTCTTCCAGCCTGGCATCGAGCCGCTTCCGCTCGAAATCGGACACCGCACCGATCAGCACCAACACGGCGTCATGGCCTTCGGCGACCAGTTCGGCCAACGCGTCCACCGTCAGATTGGTCAGGATGCTCACGACATTGGCGCACAGATAGGCCAGGCTCTTTTTGCCGGCCAGGCGTGGATCATCCGCCGCCCGGATGGAAGCGATGTTGTAGCGCTCGGTCGAGACACCCATGGGGATGGGCGTCATCTTCTGCATCGCTATGCCACGGAAGCCGACGCGCTCACGCATGCGCTTCGACTGCACGATGACATGGCTGCTGAGCGGCAGCGCCACCTTGTAGAACAGGAAGTCGGCGACAGTCGCATAGACAATGCGCACCAACCGCGATGGCCAGCTCATCGGAACCAGGTTCTTGAGGGCATCGCGCAGCCGTCCCTCCAGCACCGGATAGCTCATCCAGAACAGGCACGGCGTTCCGGAGATCCTGCCGGCCAGGGCATAGGTAATGGCCCACAGGGGCTGATCCCTGATCTGGATCAGGTCGTAGTCGCCGCGCGCCGCCCGCCACGCCAGCTTCAGCCGGAGCCAGTTCTCTGCCATGCGGTAGCGCAACGCACCGAATTTCCCCGACATCTGGCGGCGCGCCACATGGAACCGCTCGGCGCCGCGCTCGTCCACGCGCGCCGGTCCATCCTGGAAAGGACGCAGGCTCCAGTCGATCTTCAGCCCGCGGCCGACGAGATGGTTGGAAAACAATTCGACGAGATCGACGCGGAAGGCCGGATAATCGTCCGGCGCCACGAACAGCATGCGCGCGCCGGCCAGCGGTCCCTGTGCCGGGACCCGTTCGGAAGCTTCGGCTTCAGCCTTCATGACCAGGCTTGTCATCGAGACCTCATGGAGAAGAGCGCCGGGACAGAAAGGCACGCGCCCTTTTCAGATATTGCCACAGCACCTTGTTGCGGCGCATCAGGTGCTTCACCGCCTCGGCAGACCGGATCGCCGCGATCGTGGCCGAACCGAGCGGCGTGAAGGCGGCATATATGTCATCCAGTTCATGGATGATATCGCACCAGTGCGTCTTGTATTCCTCGTAGCCGACGCCGAGATCGAAGGCGGACAATCCCCGTTCGCAACATTCCTCGACATGCCGGAACAGGAGCGCCCGGCCGGGACCGTAAGAGACCAGTTCGTCACTGGCGTAGGTGGAGAAGTAGGCATTGACGCGGCCGCGATGGATGCCGGAGCCCTTCACCGCCCGCATCGTGCCATCGACGGAAAGTTCCATCATCTCCAGGATAGGCTCTTCCATGGCCATGGAGCGGTCGAGGAGTTCGTGGAAGAAGTCCTGCACCCCCGGTTCGGCAAAGCTGTCGGCCTTGCCTTGCTCAGCGAGCCTCTGCCCCTTGTGCTCGAAAAAGAAATCGAGCGCCGCACCGGCACGGGCGGGGTCGCGCAGCGTCGCGTAGCGCAGGACGCCGAACTCCCCCATCTTGCGCTCCTGCTTGCGGATGCTTTTCCTGCGCCTGGAGCCATCGGTTTTCTTCAGCACGGCGTCGAAACCGCCGGCGAGATCGAACGAATACCCTTCCGTCGACGAAGGGCGGCTCGGCAGGCCGGCAAGCGGCTGGGCCACGCCGTCATGGGATTTCGGCGTTCTGGCAAGCACCGCACAATCGGCATCGCCGAGCGCCCGGCCGAGCATCCTTTCAATTTCGGCGCGCCCCAGCAAGGCCATGGCCGCGACCGCTTCCATGCTCCAGAGCCCGAAATTGTAGCCGGAATGATCGCCGCCGATCCATGTCGCCATGCGCGCCGGACCAACCTTCGAAATCGCCAGCGGCAGAATGAAAGCCGGCTGGCCGTGAAGCCTGCCCAGAACGATGGCGGGGCGAGCCTTCAGGTGCGGCAGGACATGCGTGACGTAGGAATCGACCCAGTCGTAGCGCTGGAAAACGGTCGTCACGCCCTCCGATTCGAGCCGGCGCCATTCCCGTTCGATATCCGACGGCCTGTCGAACCTCTCGACTTCGAAGCCGGAACCCGTTCGATCGACTGTTCCGGCCTGCGCCGCTGTGCTGGTGACCGTATTCGGCTGCGAGGTCATCTTTCCTGAAGCTCCCTGGACCCGTTGCCGGTGCGAACGGGTCAAGTCGGCCAACCGTACGGGCGTGCCACGCCCGGTTTGAAGCATATCCCCGGTTAAGGAAAGGTCTTGAAACTATTGCAAAATGGAAATCAAGGGGAAATCCCGTGCCGTTTGTCACGAAGAACAGGGTCGAAACCGAAACGCCGACCACGTGGGGTGCGCCGGCGGCAGCGATGCCGGCCGGCCGTGCCGGAGCTTGACGGCGCCCTCGCACGGAACAGTTGAGCGGCCCCGCCGGGCCAATCAGCTCAGCGGGAAGCCCAGCCTGGTCACCATATTCAGCCAGGGCCGGCGCCAGCCGCCCTTTTCGTCGGCCGTGTCCAGCGCGTACATGGTGATTTCCGCGCCCAGCCAGCGGAACGGCTCCGGGGGCACCACCGTCGGCATGGAGGTGGCGAATTCGAGGTGGCTTTCCGGCTGTCTGGAGCCGTTCAGTATGTCCAGCCCGATGCGCGCGCCGAAGCGCGAGGCCGAGACGCCGAACCCCGAATAGCCGCCGGCATAGACCGCCTTGCCGCCATGGTAGCGCTGGAAATGCACCGCCATGCGCGTGGTCAGGTCGATAGGGCCGCTCCAGGCGTGGGAAAAGCGCAGGCCGTCGAGCTGCGGGAAGGTCGAGAAAAAGGCGCCGGCCAGCGGCTCGTAAGTGTCCAGTTCTTGGTCCACGGACGGCGAGATTTCGCCGCCATAGGCATAGGCGAGCCGCCCGCCGAAGATGATGCGGTTGTCCTTGGTGAGGCGCATGTAGTTCATCTGCGTGCGGGTGTCGTAGACGCCTTGCCGGTTCTGCCAGCCGATCGACTGCATCTGGGCATCGGAAAGCGGCTCGGTGGCCAGCACGCGGTCGCGCACCGCCACAACGCGCCGCTTGATGCGGCGGTCGCCCTCGGCGAAGGCGTTGGTGGCCAGAAGCACCTTCGGTGCCTTGATCCTGGCACCGATCGAGGTCTCGACGATCAGCGTGGCTCCATTGTCGACCACCCGCTTGAGCCGGGTGTTCTCGTAAAGCCGGACGCCGAGTTCGATCGCCGCACGCTTCAGGCCCCAGGCCAGAAGGGCCGGATGCACCGTGCCGCTGATGTTCTTCGACCAGATGCCGCCGAAATAGCGCGGCGAGTTGATCTGTGCGCGCACGCCTTCCGTGTCGAGCAGGGTGGAGTCATGGCCATGCTCCAGATGCAGCCGGTGCTCGTCCGACAGCGCCGGCACGTGGTCCGGATCCACCGCGACGGTCAGTTCCCCGCCCCATTCGGCGTGGCAGTCGATGCCATGCCGGGTAATGGTGTCGAGGAAACCGTGCATGTTCTCGTGGCCGAGACGCTCCAGTTCGTCGATATCCTTCGGGAAGATGCGCGCGGCGTTGGACAGGCCATGCATGACCGAGGTCGAGACGACGCCGCCGGGCCGGCCGGAAGCGCCATGGGCAACCCGGCCCGCCTCGATCAGCACCACGTCGAGATCGGGGTTCTGCTCCTTGGCCTGAATGCCGGCCCACAGGCCGGTGAAGCCGCCGCCGGCGATCAGCAGGTCGCATTGGGTCGCGGTCTCCAGCGGAAACCTGGTATCGGGCGCATCGGGCCGATCGAGCCAGAACGGCTTCATCGTCACGCCTGAAAGCGCTTTGCGGGCCTGTTGGGTCATGACTTTGCTCCTGAAGGTGCTTCGGCCGGGATTTCCCGCCGCGGCGGATCGCTCGCTCAGGCCTTTGGCGTATGGAGGACGTAGATCTTGCGCATGGTCTCGAGCACCTCGAAGCGGCCCTCGAAACCGGCGGTCAGCACATAGGATTCCCCGGGACCGAAGGTTTCGACCTTGCCGTCCGGGTCGGTGATGGCCAGCTTGCCGGAAACCACCGTGCAATATTCGGTGCTGTCGGGATAGGACAGGATCTCGGCATAGGGCGTCGATCCCCAGGTGCCGATGACCAGCGAGCCGTCGGCGGTCTCGAAATGCACTTCGCCCCGCTCGTTGGCGGCGCCCGAAATCACCGCTTCCGGCGGCACCACGGAGCATTTTTCGAGGCCCGCGGCGCCTGCGCCGTCGCGGCCAATGCGGATGATGGAGGTCATGTCTTCGTCCTGTTCTTTAGGGTTCGGTTTGTATTTTGGAAGCGGCCGCAGGGCGCGGCCGCTTCCGGTACTTGCATCGCAACCGCGGCCGCGAAGTTGTTAGGGCCTGCCCGGCATCAGGGCTTGCGATAGACCTCGTTGCCGGCAAGGTACGTCGCCTCGATCTTGCGCTCGCGGATCGAACGGTCGAGCGGATCGGCCAGCGTGCCGTCGATGACCACGAAGTCCGCCCATTTACCGACGCTGATCGAGCCGATCTCGGCGCCCCAGGGCGTCATGTCGGCACCGGCCTGGGTGTAGGCGTGGAGCGCCTGGTCGAAGTTGACCGCTTGCTCGGCATGCCACGGACCGTCGCCGAGGCCGAACGGGCTCTCGCGGAACACGGCGTCGTTGATCTGGGTGAGCGGGCTGAGCGGCGAGGTCGGCCAGTCGGAGCCGAACACCAGCGGCACGCCGGCATCGAGCATGGAGTGCCAGACATAGGCGCGCGGCTCACGCTCCTCGCCGATGCGCTCGGTGATGTACTTGCCGATCGTGCCGGTGGCATGGTTCGGCTGCATCGAGGCAACGACCTCGAGATCCTTGAAGCGCTTGACGTCGTCGGTCTCGACGACCTCGATATGCTCAATGCGGTTCGGCTGGGCACGCGGCACGGCAGCTTCGGCGAAAGCATCCAGAACCAGGGTGACGCCGCCGTCGCCGATGGCATGGACGGCCGTGGGGAAGCCGTTCTCGTTGGAGGCGCGGATGGCCGCCGCAAGCTCTTCCTTGCTCGTGAAGGGCTTGCCCTTCCAGCCATGCTGATCCGAATAGTCCTCTTGCAGATAGGCGGTGCGGGTGGAAAGCACGCCGTCGATCACGGATTTGGTGTAGCCGAGCTTCAACAGCGGGCCCTTCTTCTCGACCTCACCGGACTCGGCCATCACCTTGTCGACCGCGTCACGATCCTTCACCGCGCCGGCGATGACCTTCGGGTCGCCCTCGAAGAAGCCGTACCAGACGCGCAGCGGCATTTTCTTGTCGGCGGCGATCGCGGCATAGTCGTGCACGCCAGCGAGGTCGCCCATGTCGTGGACACCGGTGATGCCGAGGCTGTTGGCGAACTTCATGGTCTCGAGCAGGCCCTGCCGGCGCTCGGTCTCGGAGACCTCGGGCATATGCTTGTCGATCAGGTCGCGCGCGCGTTCGAGGAGGATGCCGCTCGGCTCGCCCTTGTCATTGAGCACGACCTGGCCGCCTTCTGGCACTTCCGACTCGGCTGTGACGCCACCCACTTCGAGCGCCTTGGAGTTGACCCAGACGGAGTGGAAGTCGATGTCGCGCAGCATCACCACGCGATCCGGCACGACGGCGTCGATGTCTTCCTTGGTCGGCAGCTTGCCTTCGCCAAGCGTATAATCCCAGCCGCCGCCCAGCAGCCAGGCGCCCTTGGGCAGGCGTGCGTCGGCTTCCTTGATCTTCTCCAGCCAGGTCTTCTTGTCCGGGATGTAGGAAAGATCGACGCCGGTGACCATGTTCACGCCGAAGTCCAGATGAGTATGGCCGTCAATGAAGCCAGGCGTGATCGTCTTGCCGCCGGCGTCGATCACCTTGGTGTCGCCATCGGCCAGCGCCCTGATCTCCTCGTCGGTGCCGATGGCGGTGAACTTGCCGTCCTCCACGGCGAAAGCCTGGACCTTCGGTTTGGCGGGATCGACCGTGCGCACGTCGCCGTTGACGACGATCAGGTCGGCCGCCGCCCATGCCGGTTGCGCGGCGAACGCCAGGATCGCCAGAACCGATGTCGCGCCCATGGCGCGGATGCCTGTTGGCAGCTTCATCAAACCTCCTCCTCATGCGGCCGGACCAACTGTCTCCGGCTGGCCGCATCGCCGGGATTTCATATGATGACGTAAGGGATAGCAGAGGCGGAATACTCCATCGGGCTAGGTACAGCGTACCCGCTGAGGGCGATTTCCCCCGGCGGCAAAATGCGCTAAAGAAGATCATAGCGAGCCGTGAACAACGGGCGCATTGCGGCCAGCCATGCTCGGCCGAAGAAACAGCAAACCGGAAATGCAAGCCGACATGACGGCCGCCAGCACCCCGCCCCTCAACTCGATCGCGGTTTCACTGATCGCGAGCATCGGTCGCACGGATTTCCAGTTCGAGATGGCGCGTACTCTGCGCCAGTTTCTGGCCATCGATGCGGGACTGATCCTGCTTTACCGCAGGGGCAGCGCGCCGCGTATCCTGTACAATGATTGGGTGACCCGTCGCGGCCTGTCCGACATCCAGCGTTATCTGGGCGGACCCTACCGGCTCGATCCCTTCTATCAGCTTGCCGCCGACAACCCGACCGACGGGCTCTACCGGCTGAGTGAGATCGCGCCGAAGCGTTTCGACAACAGCGCCTACTATCGCGACTACTACCGCTATTCCGGCCTGCAGGACGAATTCAACTTCATGTTCTCGCTCGACAGCGACCGCAAGGTAGCGATCTCGCTGGGACGCGGCCGGGCGCTGGGCAGCTTCAACCGCGACGACGAGGCTTTGCTGGAAAGCGTCGCGCCGCTTCTGCAATCGGCCGTGATACGTCACTGGCGCGAGCTTCGGCCGGAGACGCTGGAGCCCTCCTCGACCTACCTGAACCACGCGCTGGGACAGGCGCTGGCGCGGTTCGGCAGCTCCGTGCTGACCGAACGCGAATGCGAGGTGGCGAACCTTATCCTGCGCGGCTATTCGCTGAAGGGGGCGGCGGAACGGCTGGGCATCTCGCCCGCCACCGTAAAGCTGCATCGGCGCAATCTCTACGCCAAGCTCGACATCAATTCGCAAACGGCGCTGTTCGCGCTGTTCATCGAAGCGGTATCGGCTGCCGGCAGCCTCTATGAGGACCCGCTGCAAAGCTATCTCAAGCGCCCATCAGCCAATATCGGCTGACCGGCAGCACCCTCGTCAGGCTGCGAGGGCCGCGCCGTCCTTCTTTCCGCGCGTCAGCAGCGAGGCGATCAGCAGCCCCGTCACCACGATGCCGAGCACGATGGTGGAGATGGCGTTGATCTCCGGCGTGACGCCGAACTTCACCTGCGAATAGATTTTCATCGGCAGGGTCGTCGCACCCGGGCCGGTGGTGAAGGACGAGATCACCAGGTCGTCCAGCGACAGGGTGAAGGAGAGCAGCCAGGCCGAGACCAGCGCCGGCAGCACATTGGGCAGCCCCACCTTGATGAAGGCCAGCGCCGGTGGGCAGCCGAGGTCGCGCGCGGCTTCCTCCAGCGACCGGTCCAGCTCCATCAGGCGCGATTGCAGGATCACGGCGGCAAAGCACATGGTGAAGGTGGTGTGGGCGATGGTGATGGTGACGGGTCCGCGATTGATGCCGAGGGTGACGAACATCAAAAGCATGGACACGCCCATCACGACCTCGGGCATCACCATGGGCGCCGCGACCATGCCGCTGAACAGGTTGCGGCCCCGGAACCAGCCGAGCCGCACGAGGATCAGCGCCGACAACAGGCCAAGGAACGTGGCGATGGTGGCGGAGATCGCGGCGACGGTGAAGGAGATGCGGGCGCCTTCGAGAATCGACTGATTGGCCAGCACCGTGCCGTACCACTTGGTGGAGAAGCCGCCCCAGACGGTGACCAGCCGCGATGCGTTGAAGGAATAGATCACCAGCACCACGATCGGAATGTAGAGAAACGCCATTCCGACGGCGATGGATACGGTGTTGAACCAGGAGAACCTGCGCATTGCCTGCCTCTCCTACATGCGGGTGCGCGCGAGGCGCGATTGCACGGCGATGATGGGAACGACCAGGATCGCCAGCAGGATCACGGTGATGGCGGAGGCGATAGGCCAGTCGCGGTTGTTGAAGAACTCGAGCCAGATGGTGCGGCCGATCATCTGCGTATCGGCGCCGCCCAGCAGGTCGGGGATGACGAACTCGCCGATGGCCGGGATCAGCACCAGCGCGCAGCCCGCCGCCACACCCGACAGGCTGAGCGGGAAGGTGACGCGCCAGAAGGCGGCAAAAGGCGAGCAGCCGAGATCGCGCGCGGCCTCGACCAGCGTCTCGTCGGCGCCGCTCAGCGCCGAATAGATCGGCAGCACCATGAACGGCAGGTAGGTGTAGACGATACCGATATAGATGGCCGTCTCGGTGTTCATGATCGCGAGCGGCGAGGAGATCACGCCGAGCTTCAGGAGCAGCCAGTTGAGCAGCCCGTCATTGCGCAGGATGCCGATCCAGGAATAGACGCGGATCAGCAGCGAGCTCCAGAACGGCACGATCACCAGGAACACCAGGATGGGACGCCAGCGATCGCTGGCCCGCGAGATGCCGTAGGCCAGCGGATAGGCGACCAGAAGCGTGATGAAAGTGGAGATGACGGCGATCTTCACGCTGGAGAGATAGGCGCGCACATAGATGTCGTCACGCAGCAGGAAGGCGTAGTTCTCGAAGTTGAGCCTGAAGGACAGCACCAGCCCGTCGCGGCTGAACAGCGGCGTGTAGGGCGGCATGCCGAGGCGCACTTCGGACAGGCTGATGGCCATGACCAGCGCGAAGGGCGCCAGGAAGAACACCAGCAGCCACAGATAGGGCGGCAGGATCAGGAGGGCGCGGCCGAAACGGTTTGGCGTTTTCATGCCCGCCTCCTCACTCGGTCAGCAGATGCGCGGCGCGGGCATCCCAGCGCGCCACGACCGGATCGCCGACGGCGAAGTCGTCGCCAAGGCCGTGATTGATGCGCAGGGCCTCCAGCGTCGCCCCGCTTTCCAGCCGCAGCCAGTAGCGGCGCTCGGCGCCGATGTAGCTGACATCCTCGATGGTGCCCGGCAGCCCTTCGCCGGACGGCCTAAGCTCGATGCGTTCCGGCCGCACCGACAGCCAGACGCGGTCGCCGGGACGCACGCCATCGATGCGCTGTCCGAGCAGGCGCCCGCCGGCCTCGTCGCTGTCCAGGGCGATGCTCTCGCCGTCGCGCTCGCCCGCCACGCCTTCATAGATGTTGGTTTCACCAAGGAACTTGGCTACGTAGCGCGATGTGGGCGTCTCGTAGACCGCTTCCGGCGTGCCGATCTGCAACACCTTGCCCTGCTTCATGATGGCAATGCGCGACGATACGGTCATCGCCTCGTGCTGGTCGTGGGTGACGATGATGAAGGTGAGGCCAAGCTCCTTTTGCAGGCGCACCAGCTCATGCTGGGTCTGGAGCCTGAGATTCTTGTCCAGCGCCCCCAGCGGCTCGTCGAGCAGGAGCACCTTGGGCCGCTTGACCAGTGCGCGGGCGAGCGCCACGCGCTGGCGCTGGCCACCGGAAAGCTGTGCGGGCTTGCGCTCCAACATCGGCTCCAGATGCAGCTTTTCGGCCACCTCGGCGATGCGCTTGCCGATCTCGGCGCGGTCGACGCGATCCTGCACCAGTCCGAAGGCGATGTTCTTGCGCACCGTCAGATGCGGGAACAAGGCATAGGACTGGAACATCATGTTGGTCGGGCGGCGATGCGCCGGGATTTCGGTGACGTCGGCGCCGTCGAGCAGGATGCGGCCGCTGTCCGGCGTCTCGAACCCGGCCAGCATGCGCAGCAGTGTCGACTTTCCGCAGCCGGACGGACCCAGCAGCGAAAAGAATTCCTCCTGCCCGATCCCCAGCGAGATGTCATCGATCGCCGTGAAGGCCCCAAAGGTCTTCACGACATTCTCGATCGAAATGAAGGACGGACTGGACACAGATCGGTTCCTCGAAGTGGATGGCGCATGCCTCGCGGATCGGCCGACCGGCGCCGCACACGCTCTCACCCCGCAAAAAGCGCCCGAACGTCGCCGTCCGGGCTCTGGAAGGGGCTCGGTTGTCAGTTTCCGCCAGACCGGAAGGTGGTCCACACGCGGGTGCGTTCGCGCGTCTGGCGCGGCGGCAGGGACTTGTCAACGAACAGCTTCTCGCGCACGTCCTGCGACGGGTAGATGTTCGGGTTGGTGCGGATCGACTCCTCCACCAGTTCCGTCGCCGCGGCATTGGCGTTGGCGTAGTAGACATAATTGGAGATGTCGGCCACGGTCTGCGGTTCAAGAATGTAGTTGATGAAGCTCAGTGCCAGTTCCGGATGCGGCGCGTCGACCGGGATCGCCATCGTGTCGAAGGAAATGATCGTGCCTTCCTTGGGGATCCGGTACTCCACCGCCACGCCCGCATCCGCCTCCTCGGCGCGCGAAGCCGCGATGCCGGCATCGCCGCTCCACATCAAGGCAAGGCAAAGCTGGCCCGAAGCCATATCGGAGACGAGCTGGCCGCTCTGCATGTGGCGGATATAGGGACGCAGGCCAAGCAGCAGCTTCTCCGCCTTTTCCAGATCTTCCGCATTGGTCGAATAGGGATCGAGGCCGAGATAGTTGAGGGCGATCGGAATCACCTCGTTCGGCGCATCGACCACGCCGATACCGCAATCCTGGAACTTCTGCGCGATTTCCGGCTTGAAGAAGATATCGAGGCTGTCGGTCGGCGCATCCGGCAGACGCTTGGACACAAGGTCCGGATTGTAGGCGATACCGGTCGTCAGCCACATATAGGGCACGAGATATTTGTTGCCGGGATCCTGCTCGGCGAGCAGCTTGAGCAGGTCCTTGTCGAGGTTGCCGTAGTTGCTCAGGCTCGCGGGGTCGATCGGCTGCAACGCGCCTGCCTGGATCATGCGCTCACCGACCGTGGAGCTCGGATAGACCACGTCGAAGCCGCTGCCGCCGGTCAGAAGCCGGGTTTCCAACACCTCCAGCGAATCGAACAGGTCGAGCCGCGTGTCGATGCCGGACTTGGCGATGAAGTTGGAAATCGTGTCCTCGGCAAAATAATCCGAGAAATTGTAGATGTGCAGGGTCTCGGCCGCACCGACCGGCGCGGCGGCCAGAATGCCGCCCACAGCCAGAACTTGCGCAAAACGCTTGAGCATCGATCAATCCTCCCCAGGGATCGTCAGCAGAAAATGACGGGTTCCGGAGAAGATTGTCATGCACTCACTTTTAATTCTATCTTGGGCATTCGAACTTTGCTTTGAGCTTTTTCAAACAAACTAGGGGAGACCATGCTGAACCAGCTTTCGGCCTCGGACATGCGGGCCCTGAACGTGTTCGCCTGTGTTGCGGAGGCCGGCAGCTTCGTCGGGGCGCAGGAAATCCTCAACATCAGCCAGTCCACCATCTCCGTGCAGCTTTCGACGCTGGAGGCACGGCTGGGCTATCGGCTGTGCGAGCGTGGCCGCGGCGGCTTTCGCCTCACCGAGCGCGGGCATGCCGTGCTCGACGCCTTCAAGGAACTGCGCACCTCCATCGCCGGCTTCCGCTACCGGCTCAACGACCTGGGAGCCAATGCAGTTGGCACGCTGCGGCTCGGCATACTGGATAATGTCATGAGCGAGCCGACCTTCCGCATCGTCGATACGCTGCGGGCGTTCCTCAACCGTGCCCCGGACGCCAAGATCGAGATCACCCAGGACACGCAGCAGCGACTGCGCGACGCCATTCTGGAAGACCGGCTCGACCTTGCCATTGGCTGCTTCGACACCCAGAACCTGGCGATCCGGGCCGTCGCGCTCTATCAGGAGCGCCAGCACGCCTATTGCGGCGTCGGCCATCCACTGTTCGGCCTGCCACGGGAAGCGATCTCGCAACGCCAGATCGAGGAAAGCGACTGGGTGCAGCGTGGCTATTTCCTCGGGCGCGGCGATCATTACGGGTTCGACGTGGTGCGTTCCACCGCCATTGCCGCCAGCATCGAGGCGGTCGCCATGCTGATCATGGCCGGCCGCCATATCGGCTTCCTGCCCAGCCACTATGCCGGACCTCACGAAGCTGCCGGGCGCCTGTATCACCTTTCCCCCGAAACCTTGACGGTGGACCGGGCGTTCTCGATCATCTCGCGCTCGGAGCGACAGGACACGCCTGTGATGACGGTGTTCCGCGAATGCCTGCAAGAGGTGGGGATGGACAGCGCGGCCAGCGCCGAACAGGAGGAGCCGGCCTGAGGCGAGCCATTCTTTGATTTCGCATAAAGTAAGCTTGCAAATATTTTCAATTTTTCAATTGAAGCGACGCGGTATCCTGTCGCCTGGTGATGGCATCGCGAAGGGAGAAGAACGACATGGACAACAGGCAATTCAACCAGCCGATGGGTGGCAACGAGATGCCCCGCTTCGGCGGCCCGGGCACGATGATGCGCTTGCCGCAAGCTGCCTCGGCCGAGGGGCTGGACGCCTGCTTCGTCGGTATTCCGATGGATATCGGCGCCTCCAACCGCTCCGGCACGCGCTACGGGCCACGCCAGGTGCGCGCGGAATCGGTGATGATCCGCCCCTACAACATGGCCACCCGCGCCGCGCCCTTCGAAAGCCTTCAGGTGGCCGATGTCGGCGACATCGCCATCAACACCTTCAACCTGCCCGCCACCGTCGGCCTGATCCGCGATGGCATCGCGCGCATCCTGGAACAGGATTGCATCCCGCTCACCATCGGCGGCGACCACACGCTGACCTATCCGGTGCTTCAGGCCATGGCCGAAAAGCACGGGCCGGTGGCGCTGATCCATGTCGACGCCCATGCCGACATCAACGATACCATGTTCGGCGAGAAGATCGCCCATGGCACGCCTTTCCGCCGCGCCTATGAGGCCGGCTGCCTGAAACCCGATCTGGTCTTCCAGATCGGCCTGCGCGGCACCGGCTATACGGCAGAGGATTTCGACTGGTCACGCGACAAGGGCTTTACCGTCGTGCCGGCCGAGGAATGCTGGCACAAGTCGCTAGCGCCGCTGATCGCCGACATCAAGGCACGCATCGGCGACCACAAGGTCTACCTGTCCTTCGATATCGACAGTCTCGATCCGGCCTATGCGCCCGGCACCGGGACGCCGGAGATCGGCGGCCTGACCGTCATCCAGGCGATCGAGCTGATCCGCGGCTGCCGCGGCCTCAACCTCGTCGGTTGCGACCTTGTCGAGGTCAGCCCGCCCTTCGACACCACCGGCACCACGGCGATCACGGCGGCCAACCTGCTCTACGAGATGCTCTGCGTGCTTCCCGGCGTGAAGTACAAGGACGCCTGATCGGGACGCCTGATCGATCCGGAGCGGCCGGCAGGAACGCCCGAACGCAAAAAAACTCGCGCCTTCCCATGTCCCCCGGCATGTGGAAGGCGCAGCTTCATTCGAGGACATTGAAACGATGGAAAATCCCCTGCTCTACCGCCCCGAGAGCCTGTTCGTCGGAGGCCGCTGGCTGCGCGCCGGCACCGCCCCGTTCCCGGTGACCGACCCCTCGACCGGCAGCACCCTGGGCGAGATCGCGCCCGGTCGCGCCGCCCATGTGGAAGCCGCAGCGCAAGCCGCCGCCGCCGCCTTCCCGAACTGGTCGCGGCTTGCCTCCGGCAAGCGGGCCAAATATCTCACGGCCTTCTCGGCCGGGCTCCGCGCGCGTCATGACATGCTTGTCGAACTGCAGATGGCCAACAACGGCAAGCCGCGCTTCGAGGCAGAACTGGATGTTTCGGACGCCATCGCCACCTTCGAATATTATGCCGAGCTGGCAACCGCGCTGGACGAGCGACAGGGCGCGGACGTGCCGGTTCCCGATGCCGGCTATCGCGCCCGCCTGCGGCAGGAGCCGGTGGGGCCGGTGGGCCTCATCGTGCCGTGGAACTTCCCGCTGGTGACCAGCGCCTGGAAGCTGGCGCCGGCGCTTGCCGCCGGCTGCACGGTGGTGCTCAAAACCTCCGAATTCACCCCCTTCGCCGAACTCGTCTATGCCGACATTGCCGCCGAGAGCGGCCTGCCGGCCGGCGTACTCAACATCGTCACCGGCGCGGCCGAGGCGGGCGAGGCGCTGGTCGCCAGTCCGCTGCTGCGCAAGGTTTCCTTCACTGGCTCGAACCGGGTCGGCGCGCTGGTCATGCGCACGCTGGCGGAGCGCACCGCGCCGGTGTCGCTGGAACTCGGCGGCAAGTCGCCGATCCTGGTCTTCGCCGATGCCGATCTCGACGCGGCGGTGGACTTCATCGTCGGCGGCATGTTCACCAATGCCGGCCAGATGTGCTCGGCCACCTCGCGGCTGCTGGCCGACAAGGCGATCCTGCCGGCATTGGTCGACAAGCTGACCGCGCGTGTTTCGACGCTGAAGGTCGGCTCGCCCTTCAACGATGGCACCGAAATGGGACCGCTGACCACGAAGCCCCAGTTCGAGCGCGTGAAGCAGGCGCTGAAGGAGGCCGAGGCCGACGGACTGAAGCCGCTCACCGGCGGCAAGGTGCGCGGCGGCGACGGCTTCTTCATCGGGCCGACCATCTATCTCGACGTGCCCGACGACCATGCCATCTGGCGGCGCGAGATTTTCGGACCGGTACTGGCGATACGCGGCTTCGCCGACGAGGACGAGGCGGTGCGGCTGGCCAACGACACCGATTACGGGCTGGTGGCGACGCTGGTCTCCCCCGATAAGGTGCGCACCGACCGCGTCGCGGCGGCCCTTGAAGCCGGCATGGTGTGGGTCAACTCGCAACAGGTGATATTCCCGCAGACGAGCTGGGGCGGCTTCAAGGCCAGTGGCATCGGCCGGGAGCTGGGACCATGGGGCCTGTCGGCCTTTACCGGGGTCAAGCACATCCTCGAGGCGATCTGACCGTCAATTCCTTGCCGCCCGCGTCGCCGCGCCGGTCTTCCACGGTGCGGCGCGTTTCCTGGCTCATATCGATGGCGAAGCCAGCCTTCCGCGCGATATTGGCGACATATGACCAATGGCATCATAGACCTCTCCATTGCCCCTCGATCAGTATAAATAAAAAATTTTCCCGGCAGGAATATGAGGTTCCTATGAAGCGAAGAGTGGCTGTCATCGGTGCTGGCCCATCGGGTCTTGCGCAATTACGGGCATTCCAGTCTGCGGCGAGCAAAGGCGCCGACATCCCGGAGATCGTCTGCTTCGAAAAGCAGGCCAACTGGGGCGGGCTTTGGAACTACACGTGGCGCACGGGCCTCGACCAGTATGGCGAGCCGGTCCATGGCTCGATGTACCGCTACCTCTGGTCGAACGGTCCCAAGGAGAATTTGTCCTGGCTATCCGAAATGCACGCCAGGACACGCTATGACACCACAACACATTGAACTATATGGATAATTCTGTTCTCCTCGCCGAAATCATATCCGAAACTTTGCTCCGACTTCCATCCGCGAGCCCCTTTACGGGCGGTGGTTCATGAAGGAGCTCGTGGAAAGGAAGACCTTCCGCCCCGTTGGCGTGACCGATACATTCCAGGCGATAACGACGAGGTCTTCTCCGACCGCAAGACCGCAATCCGGTCCGAACAGGTCATCGAAGAGATCGCCGAACCATGCCTCCAACACATCCACCTCGGCTTCGCTGACGAGCACGCTCTCGGGCCAGTCGTCGGTAACGGCCCATGTTTCGGGGTCGTGCTTCGGTGGACGCCCGATGCGGGGCAGCGGCTTGGCCTCGGCATAGGCGTAAAGATCGCTCGGCAGCGCGCCGGTTTGGGCGCGCCCCTGAAGTTTGGAGTGGCAGTTGGCGCGCGTCCTGGACATGCACCAAGGATCGCCCGAAGCGCGGGATTCCAGAATGGCCTATGTGCCGTCGATAACCGTCCTTTGCCGCTTGGTCGGGGTGCGGCCTCGAATGTCATGACTGCTTTCCCTTTCGGGCCCTTGGCGTCACCGCCATGCCGAGGAACACGGTCATCGCCTGGTTGAGCCGCACCATGTCCTCATCGTCGAGTCGCCCGACCTGCGCGCCCAGCTTGGTTTCTGGAACGGTCGTGATCTTATCCACCATCAGGCGGCAGGCCGAGCGCAAGCCGTTACGCTCGTTCGGCTCCACCACGAGGCGGAACAACGGCGCGTCAGTCGGATCGGTGGTGAAGGCGCAAATCGTGATCGAGTCGGTGGCGTCGAAACTGTCGTCCTGCACGATGACGGCAGGTCGCGGCTTGTCCGCATAATCATTGCTGCCGGAAACAGTCCAGACCTCGCCGCGCCTCACTCGTCACCCCAATCGGATACGGCGTCGATGAAAGCCTGATCCTCGTGCGCATGAGCGCTTGCGGCGACGGCCTGCGACTGGCGGTGAGCCTGCGCCTGGAAAGAGGGCGCACGCACGTCCGGCACCCAAATCTGGATCGGCCGCAGTCCTTGCGCACGCAGCCGCTCGCGATGCTCTTGCACTTTCACGCGCACTGTCTTGGGCTTCGATACCGCCACCATGATCAGTCTCCACATTCTTGGTTACATGTAACCTATCATGAGGCGATTCCAAACGCCAGACCTTTCGACCCCGATGCTCAAAATGGCGCGAGATTCGGGCACCATGCCGGCTTTGATGGCGTCGAAGAGACGGCCGAGCCGTTGGTCTGCCTCCGTGATTCGCCTTTGAAGCTCGGCAAGTTGTTCGCGGCGACGTTCGGTGCCAATCGCGCTCATGGAGACGATGAAGCGCTCGTTGCGGAGCTGGGGCCAGGCCAGCGCATTGCTGCCGGCCAGCGGATGCTGGACTGCCATCGCCACATGGACCCGCTCGCGCCAGAGTTCCTCGACGTCGCAGCCGGCTACCGGCGCATTGCCGGTGAAGAAGGCGACGTCGACTTGGCGGGCGCGGATCGCCCGCAGATGGTCGCGCCGGCCACCATCCAGAATTTAGGATGATGTCCCACCGGGTGGTGTAGCTTGCGACGTTGGTCGCCGTGCTTTCCGGCATTGCCGGGCTGATCAGCGTGCTACTGCTGGCAGGCTGATGAGGGGATCATCGCTCAACTGGCCGACGCTTTCCAGCGTCATGTAGCGGGCACGCTGGACAGCCCACTCGTCGTTCTGTTCGAGCAGCAGCGCGCCGACGAGGCGAACGATGGCGTCATCGTTGGGGAAGATGCCGACCACGTCGGTTCGCCGCTTGATTTCGCCGTTGAGGCGCTCGATGGGATTGGTCGAGTGCAGCTTTGCCCGATGTTCTTTGGGGAAGGTCATGTAGGCGAGCACGTCCGGCTCGGCGTCGTCGAGGATGGCGGCGAGCCTGGGCACCTTCGGGCGGATCTGGTCGGCGACGGCCCGCCATTGGGCGCTGGCGGCTTCCGGCGTCTCCTGCGCGAAGGCGGTGGCGATGAAGGCCGAGACGACGCGCCGTCCGCTCTTGCCGGCATGCGCCAGCACGTTCCTCATGAAGTGGACGCGGCAGCGTTGCCATGTCGCGGAGAGCACTTTGGTGACGGCCGCCTTGAGGCCCTCATGGGCATCGGAGACGACGAGCTTTACGCCGCGCAATCCCCGGCGCGTCAGCTTGCGCAGGAACTCCGTCCAGATCGGCTCGGCCTCCGAGGTGCCTATCTCCATGCCCAGCACATCGTCCTGTAGAACTCCAGCTTGGTCGTAAGATAGTTGCGGTTGTTCTCCGCAAACAGCGCTCGCTCGTGATCCTCGTTGGTGAACGCCTGCACCACGCGGATGCCGCCGACATTCTCTTCGATGCGGGCGTTGAACTCGCCGATCCGGCCGAACAGCGCATGCGAGCTTGCCATCATCCGCTTGCCGTAAAGCGTGGTGAGGACGGCCGTGACCGGAACGATGGTCGCGGTTATCAGCGCCAGCGGCACATGCACCCACATCATCAGCAGGAAAGCGCCGATCAGGGTCATGATCGCGATGAACAGGTCTCGGGGCCGTGATGGGCCACCTCGCCAATCTCTTCGAGATCCCTGGTCAGCCTTGCGACCAGGTGGCCGGTCTTCTGGTTGTCGAAGAAGCCGAAGGAGAGCTTTTGCAGATGGTCGAAGGCTTTCCTTCGCATCTCGGTCTCGATCTTCAGGCCGAGCATATGGCCCCAATAGGTGACGATGACCTGAAGGCCGGCATTGACCAGATAGATGAGGAACAGGCCGACCGAAGCAAGCGCGATCATGCCGATCTGGCCGGTCGATGAACAGCGTCACGGCGACGGGAAAGGCCAGTTCCAGCAGGCCCGCCGCAACGGCCGAAGAGAAGTCCAGTGCGAACAGGCCGCGATGCGGACGGTAGTAGGAAGCGAAGCGTTTCAGCAGGTCAGTCACGATGCCGCTCCTTTCCCGCGCGAGCGGACGCATCCAGCCGCACGACTTGCGAACTCTCCGTTGCGTCGGGTGACTGCCGTCCCTTCGGAACGATCAACGGCGTGCTGGAAACCGGGTCTGCGATGATGACGGACGGCAGGCCGAAGACGTCTTCGACCAGTTTTTCCGTGATGATGGTCGACGGCTTCCCTTCGGCAACGATCGCGCCGTCCTTCATGGCAATCAGGTGCGAGGCGTAGCGGCAGGCATGATTGAGGTCGTGCAGCACGGCAACGACCGTGCGACCCAACCGGTTGAGATCGGCCAGCAGGTCCATAAGTTCGATCTGGTGGGCAATGTCGAGGAAGGTCGTCGGCTCGTCCAGAAGCAGGATCGGCGTCTCCTGCGCCAGCACCATCGCCACCCAGACCCGTTGCCGCTGCCCGCCGGAAAGCTCATCCACCAGACGGCCGGACAGGTCGCTGACGCGGGTTGCCTCCATCGCCGCGATGACAGCTTCCTCGTCGGGTTTCGACCATTGCCGAAAGAAGGACTGGTGCGGATAGCGACTACGCGCCACCAGATCGGCAACCGTGATGCCTTCGGGGGCAATCGAGCTTTGCGGAAGCAAACCGAGGCGGCGGGCGACCTCCTTGGCGGCGAGATCGGAAATGCTGCGTCCGTCGAGGATCACCTGTCCGGCGGCGGGCTTGAGCAGGCGCGACAGGGCGCGCAAAAGCGTGGACTTGCCGCAGGCGTTCGGCCCAACGATAACAGTGAAGGAGCCACCGGGCACGGCGACCGAAAGATTTCGCGAGATCGTCCGCTCGTCATAACGCAGGGTCACATTGTCCGCGTGAAGGCGATCTGTCATTTGCGGCCCTCCCTGTAGAGCAGCCAGACGAAGTAGAGACCGCCGATGCTCACCGTCATGACACCAACGGGAAGCTGGACACCAAAGGCATGCTGCGCGGGCCAATCGGCGGCCAACAGCAGCAGGCCGCCCATCAGCGCGGAGGGAATGAGCGCGACACCGGCCGAGCGGGTCAGCCGCCTTGCAATCTGGGGGGCAGCCAGGGCAATGAAGGAAATCGGCCCGGCCGCCGCTGTCACGATTGCGGTCAGCGCCACGCCGAGCACCATCAGCAAAAGCCGCGTGCGGTTGGCGTTGACGCCGGATGCGCGGGCCGCGTCGTCGCCCATTTCGAGCTGCCGCATCGGACGCGACAACAGCAATGTAAGCGGCACCACAATGCAAAGGACAACCGCGACCGGCGCAAGCTGCTCGAAGCCGAGGCCGTTGAGTGAGCCTGCGCCCCAGATCGCAGCGGACATGGCCACCTGAAGTTCCGCCTCGCGGATCATCCAGGCGTTGAACGCCGACAGCATGGCGGCAACGCCGATGCCGACGACGATCAGGCGGAAACCCTGCACGCCGCGCCGGTAGGCCAAGAGATAAACGGCCATCGCCGTGACGATGCCGCCGATCAACGCCCCGGCCGCCGTCTCGTAATAGCCGCCCGACAGAAGCAGGATGACCACCAGTGCGCCGGTATAGGAGCCGGCCGAGAAGCCGATAATGTCGGGGCTTCCCAAAGGATTCCGGGTGAGGCTCTGGAAAATCGCACCGCTCATGGCGAGTGCGCCGCCCAGCAGAAAGGCCAACGCCACGCGCGGCAAACGCCATTCCACCACGATCATCCGTACCTGATCGTCGCCACGGCCAGCGAGAGCGCCGAACACGTCAGCCAACGCGATCGGATACTTGCCGCTTGCCAGCGAGAGACCGGCGATGCCGAGTGCGAGAATGGCAAGCGCAACGCCGATGAATATCGAAAGCCTGTCGAACCGGGCTGACAGACGACCGCGGAACCCTCGCACGACATGCACGGAGCGGCCGAAATCGATCGGGGGCGCGGCGGTCCTCATAGCCCGCTCGCTTTCTTCCGACGCGCCAGCAGGATCAAGACCGGAGCGCCGATGAAGGCGGTGACGATGCCTGCCTCAAGCTCGCCGGGAAACAGGATCAGGCGTCCGGCAATGTCGGCGGCGAGCAGCAGAACCGGCGCATAGATCATGGTCATGGGCATGATCCAGCGTTGATCCGGCCCGGTGAACCAGCGCATCACATGCGGAACCATCAGACCGACGAAGCCGATCGGACCGGCCGCGGCCGTACCAGCACCAGCAAGCAGCGTGACGGCAACAAGTGTGAGTATCCGGGCGCGAACAATATTGGCACCAAGGGAACGGGCCAGATCGTCGCCGAGCGCCATGGCGTTCAGCGGGCGCGAGGCAACCAGCGCGATTACCAGCCCCGCGCCAATGAAAGGCACGACCGCCGCCACGATCTCCATATTCCGTCCGGCAACCGAGCCGATGGACCAGAAGCGCATGGAATCGAAGGCTTGTGGATCGAGCAGCGTAATCGCCGAGCCGATACCGCCGAGCACGGCCGACAGCGCGACGCCCGCCAGCACAAGGCGAACCGGCGTCGCACCATCACGGCCCGCCGCACCGAGAGCGTAAACGGCAAGCGTGACAAGGATCGCGCCGAGAAAGGCGAACCAGAGATAAGCGTCTATGGAATGGAAGCCGAACAGGCCGACCGCAAGCGTCACGAAGAAGGCGGCACCGGCATTCACGCCGAGAATACCCGAATCGGCGAGCGGATTGCGTGTCGCTGCCTGTATCAGCGCGCCGGACACGCCGAAGGCTGCACCACATAGCAAACCGAGCAAGGTGCGTGGCAAACGATAATCGCGCACGATGATGTGTTCGGCCGAGTTGGCGTCGTAGGCAAACAGCGCGTCCAGCACCGTTGAAGCCGAGATCGGCCTTGCTCCGACCAGAAGGCTTGCCAACGAAACCGCCACGAGCAAAGCAAGCCCAAGCAGCAGGCCGGTCAACCGCGTGGTGTTGCTGATCGAAAATCCCGTTCCTCCGTTATCGTCGTGAAGCGAAAGAACAACACTCAAACCCGCGCCTGCCCTTCGATCCAGTAGCCGATGGCGTCAATGCGGTTCTTGTCGAAACCGAGTACGTCGCGGAAATGCTTGCGGCTGTCCGATACAGCTTTTGCTTCACCGGCAATGTAGATATAGCCCGGCCCCTCCGGCAGTTCGGTGATCGTTCCAGCGATACGCGAAAGCTCCGTGTAACCGGGCCGCTTCGGCTTCAGACCATGACAAGCGTGCCAGACGATCGAGGCGTCGGCGGCCGTATCGATGTCCTGACGATCGGCGTCGGAGGGAATCTCGACATGCACAATGGCCCTGAAACCTTCAGGCAGTTCCTCCAGCACCCGGCCGACAGCCGGCAATCCCGTAATGTCGGTCAGCATCAAAAGCCATTCACTGCCCTTCGGTATCCAGAAGCGTCCCTCCGGATTGCAGATACCGACCACATCACCGACTTTCGCATTCATGGCCCAGGACGCCGCCACGCCACCCTCATGCGCAACAAGGTCAATGACCATCTCGCATGTCGCCGGGTCCCAGCGACGGATCGTATAAGGACGGTTCGGGCAATGCTGTGAGCCATCAGGCCTGCCCCATTTGCCGTTCTCCATCAGGACCGGCAGCGTTACCGGAGTCTCCGGATCGGGCTGTAGAGCCAACCGCACCCATTCATCCGGATGCCCTGTCGGGGTCAGCCGTTCGCCGCCGTCGAGCTTCAGCACCACGCGGATCATGGATGGCGTCAGGCGCTCAACAGAGGTCGTTGTCGCAAGGAAGTTATCCTCCACATAGGGAGCATGATCGTGGTCATGCGTCCCGGAAAGGGCTTGTGCGTTCGCGTTCATGTCAACGTCCCTCCGCTTTCGCCGCCGCTTCGGCAAGCCTCGGCACAAAGCGCGAAAAACCGTATGGGATGGAAAGAACGCTGAGGGCCGACGTCGACCAGACAGATACCGGATCTTCAAGGGCGACATATCCGCCGCGTTTCACAACGCCGAGCGCCTGAAACAACGGTTGCGCTTCTGCTGCCTCCCGCGCACCGTCGCGATACCACATGACCAGAATGTCGGCGTCGACCTCACCTATCTGCTCAAGGCTGACGCTTACCGAGGTCTCGGTGGGATTGTCCTTTGCCAAACGTTCGACGCCCGACGACGGCTTCAGGCCGAGATTGACAAGCGCTGCGACGCGGGGATCGTTGGGCAGGTAGACCACGAGGCCGTTCGACCCCGGAAAGAAAGTTCCGAAGGTGAAGGTCTTTCCCTGCAAGACAGGGTGGTCTTCACCGAGTGTCCGGAGAAGGGCATCGATGTCCTGCAATAGCTGCTGTGCTCGATCCGGCACACCCAGAGCAAGACCCGTCAGGCTGGTGACTTCCCGCCAGTCCGCGGCCCACGGACCAGAACGATAGACGACAGTAGGGGCAATAGTCGAAAACCGCTTGTATGACACCTCATCGATCCCGGAATAGATACCAAGAATAAGATCCGGTCGAAGAGCCGCTACGGCCTCGAAATCGATCGAGGAATCTGACAAAAGAGCAGGTCTTTCATCGCCAATAGCAGTCTCATTCCACGGGAATATCCCTGATGGGAAAAACTTGTACTCCGTCATGCCAACCGGAACCGTACCCAAAGCCAATACGGCATCTTCGCCGCTCCATCCAATGGTGACGATACGTTTTGGGATTGCTGCAATCCGCGCTTCTCCAAGAGCATGCTGGACAACACGAGGAAATCCATCTGGCTCTTGGGCTGACGCGCCGTCTGACAGTACAAGGCAAAACACTACGAGCTGGAATAATCGAAAAATCGCTTTTGTTGGGTGAACCACGGGCACCTCCGCTGAAAAACCGACAGTCGGAAAATCCGACTGCCGGCCAATCTCATCATTCTCAGAAAGTGCTGCGCAGGGTGACGAGGAAATTGCGCGGCGCGCCATAGACGTTATTCTTCGTCAGCGTTCCCAACTGAGAGAAGTATTTCTTGTCGAACACGTTGTTGACGTTCAACGTCAGGGACGTCGAGTCGCTGATGTCATAACGGAGGCTGATATCCGCGACCGCGTAAGCTCCCTGCGAGATATTGTACGCAACGGTTCCCAGGTCGGACGAAATCCACTCCTCGCCCTTCACGGTCGTCTTGCTCTGCGCGCGAACGCCCGCACCAAGCGTCCAGGCGGAATATTCACCCGGAAGGTTGTAGGTTCCCCAAAGCTTGAACAAGTGTTTCGGCGTTATGGCGCTATAGCGGACGTTTTCGACTTCATTCTTGTTGAAGTTCAGGGTGTAGCCAGCAAAAACCTGAAGGCCGTCAAGGACCTCACCGCTAACTTCAAGATCAATGCCGCGACTAACGACCTCGCCCGATGCCGTGTAGCAGCAACTGCTACCATCGACGGGATCGTAGGCACCCGTGTACGTCGGATCGTAAACGGCCTCACCATTTCTGGTGGTGTGATACACAGCAATGCCTGTATTTAATCTGCCATCCAGAAGCTGGCCCTTCAGACCAATTTCGTAGGTCCGCCCCGTGATCGGATCAAGCGGTGTGCCCGGCTCCGGTCCCTGAAGATAACGCGCCTGTGACAGGTATATCTCGGCGAAACTGGCATAGCCCGTCCACTGATCAGTGAAATCATAGGTTATCGCGCCGAATGGCGTGAACACGCCGTTGTCGTTGAAGTCATTTCCTTCTGACCAGATCTGCGAACCGTCACGAAAATATGCCGCACGATGGAAAGAATAATCATAGTTTCCATATCTTGCGCCTACGATCAGGCGCAATGGATCGGTAATTTGAAACCGGCCGCGCAGATATGCTCCATAACGCGTCTCTTCGTAAGGATGGAAATTCATATATGTGTCGGAAGGGAATGTCGGCGTATCGCTGCTCGACCAGTATGACGATGAAAGGTCGTTGAGGTTGACGGAAGCTCCGGAAAACTCTCCGCGATATAGATCTGCGGAATGCTTGGCATAATCGAAACCTGCCACAATCTCGTGTTCACGGCCGAAAAGCTCGAACGTTCCGTCAACATGTGTGTCGAACTGGACCTGATATCCCTCCGACCAATTGTATGAACCATAATAACTCAAGCCGTCGAGCGTTACAGGATCGACTGCCCCATACAGGTAGCCATACTTGGCATCATATTTATGCTTCACGTAGGAGGCCGATGTGGTCCATGTCCAGCCGCTATCGAACTCGTGTTTGATCTCTCCAAATGCTTCCCAACTCTCGTGGTGCAGGTAGCTCCAATCTGTGCCAAGGCTCGTCGAACGCGAGAAATCAATGGCGCTTCCGTCCGTGTATCTTGGCAAGCCCCTTTGCCACGGCGTGCTATTCGTCTTCTCGTATGATCCGCCCACCATAACGGTGGTGTTATCCGTTAGGTCTGCTTCAAGCACGCCATAGAGAGTCAAATTGCGGCTGTCGCTAATGTCGTAGAAGGTATCACCTCGATCGAATGAACCGACAACTCGTCCTCGCAGCCCTCCGTCTTTCGTCAGCGGCCCGGTAACATCGAGTGTGGACTTCAACGTATTCCAGCTTCCGGCCGACAGCTCCGTTGTCGCCTGAAAGCGATCCAGAGGCCGCTTGCGTGCCAGGCTAATCACGCCTCCCGGTTCTCCGTTGCCGGAATAGAGACCGTCAGCGCCGCGTAGAACTTCGACGCGATCATATTTGGCAAGACTGGTCGGAGATATCGCGTCATATGAACTTGTAATTCCTACAGCGCCGCTATCGACACGTACACTCGTGACCTCGAAACCGCGCGAGAAGTATCGGCCGGCGCCGTAATACTCGTCTGGAGTGACTGTAATACCGGTCGTCGCCTCAAGTGCATCTGTGAGCGTTGTCATCCCCTTGTCTCTGATTTGTTGGGACGTGATCACCGTTACAGATTGCGGCGTTTCCTTCAGAGTTTCAGATGTCTTCCCAATAGTAGTCTCACCGGTAGCGTATGAGCCGGTCCCCTCGGTTGTCGCACCGCGTCCTTGAACCGTGATCGTTTCGAGAACGGTCGCCCCGTCCTCCCCGGCAGCGCCCACGTCCGCACGCGCGGGATCGGTGACCGTCACGGTGTTGCCGCTGACGCGATAGACGAGTCCGGAGCCGGCCAGCAACCGGCCGAGCGCCTCCCCGCGCGTAAGCGATCCGCTGACACCCGGAGAGTTCTTCCCGCGCACCAAATTCGCATCGAAGAAGAGCTGTGTGCCGGTGGCGTTGGAAAATTGTACGAGAGCGCTGGAAAGAGGCTGCGCGGCAATGCTGTAGGACGTCCGGCTCGCTTGTCCTGCCGCAGTCGCGGTCTGAGCATGGACAGGCAGCGAATATGTGACGCCAACGGCAACGAGAGCGGTCGTCACCATCAGCGTAGCCATCAGCCGCGATTTCCGCAGTACCGCTTCGGCAGCCGGGATTCCTGTGATGTTTCGTCCGCTTCTTGTCGTTTCCTCGGCCTGCATTCGCTCGGTCCCCATGTCTGACAGGCCCGCAAAAGAGCGGGCAAGGTTGCATCTACGAGGGGTCGGTATCGACAGGCCCTCATATTGTTAGACACCTGAGCGAGCCCAACTAATGATCGGCCAATCGATTTTTTTTCAAAAATTTTCGCGAGCCTAGCGGCGATAGACGACGGCGATGATCCCGTCCGGGTTCAGCACACGGATCGGCAGGGTGTTGGCGATGGTCTTAAGCGCAGCCTCGGCCCGCCGCGTCTCGAAGATCGCCGTCACCGGAATGTTGCCGATACTTTCGTCCATCAGCACGATCCTGCCGCGCCGGTAGCGTTCCAGTTCCCGCAGGACGGTGCGCAGCGGCACATCCTCGAAGACGATCCGGTCCTGCCGCCACGCCTGAGCCGTTCCCAGATCAGTCCGGTGCGCGGGATCGATTCCGCCGGCGGAATAGCTCACTTGCCAGCCTTCACCGACCTCGACCGGATCGACGGCGGGAAGCTCGACCGAAACGGAATGCTCGACGACGGTAACCGTCACGGTGTCGTCGGTGAACTTCATATCGAACTGTGTGCCAAGCGCGCGGGTAGCACCCGCACCCGCTTCGGCGACAAACGGGCGGGAAATGTCGGGGGCAACGGTGAAGAACCCCTGTCCCCGATGGAGCGTGAGGCGTCTTTCCTCTCCGGTGAAATTCACCGACAGCGACGAATAGCTGCCGAGTTCCACCGTACTGCCATCGGGCAGCGTAAAGGCGCGGCGTTCGCCTATACCCGTCGTATAGTCGGCAAACAGGCCCGGCCTTGTCAGAACGTAGGCACCAGGAGCAACGATGGCGGCCGCCAGCCCGCCCAAAAAGAAATCGCGGCGGCCGATACGCCCAGCTTTGCGGAGCCGTTCATATTCAGGCTTAACGATGTCGAAACGATCCCAGAGCGCCTGCGCGCGTTCATAAGCCACGGCATGGGCCGGATCGGCCGCGATCCATTGCGCGAAGGCACGCTGATCCTCCGGGCTGGCTTTCTCGTCCTTGATGCGGACGAACCATTCCAGCGCCTCCATATAGATCGGATCGGTCTCGTATTCCTTCATGTGCTTCCGGTCGCGCCTCAAGGTTGCCTCGCCATCGCTTCGCCGACGACGCCGATTCAGGCCCCTCTATTCATTAAGACACTTGGGAAACGGCAGCTAATGACCGAAGCGCGAAATTTTTTCAGATTCGCCGATCAAGCTCGGCCATCGCGGTCACGACCAGGGTGATGACGGTATTGCGCGATATGCCCATCCGCTCGGCGACCTCATCATAGGACAGGCCCTCGATCTTATTGAAGACGAAGGCTTCCCTGCGCCGCGGCGGCAAGGCCGCGACCGCCTCAAGCAACCGTCGCAACTCGCTGCGGTAAAGCACGACCGTCTCCGGCGTGGGGCGCAGATCGGCGATGTCGGCAAGATCGGCATCGGAGATTTCGATGTCGGCGCGACGTCTGGCGTCGCGCAGATGATTGAGCGCCAGATTGCGGACGGCCTGCACCACATAGGCCGAGTTCGGCGTCTTGTCGTCGAGCCTGTCGAGTAGGTTGGCGAAGGCCTGCTGCACCACGTCTTCGGCAGTCGCCGGATTGCCGACGATCCAGCGCACGAACGAGCGGAGGCGGCCGTGCTCGGCTTCATACAGCTTCGTTATGTCCAGTACGCGGGTAGTCATAAACGCGGAACACCCTCACAAAAACGTCCCCAAGGAACGATGGTTCCTACCCGCCTATCACTCAAATTTTTTCGTGCAATCGCAACGATTTAGATCGGCTCTAAGACTTCAGCGTTAAACTTGCCTATTGCTCTCATGTTTTGCGTTTAAAAATCATTGGCTTCGCCGGCTGGATAATCGGAGCCGGACATTCGGCTTCAGTCGGCTGGGCAGGCGCTTTTCCGCCCTGTTGTTGTGGAACTGCAACAGTTCTGTCGCCGATGCAGGCTGTCAGTTGCCTTAAATCGTGGAGTGACCGAGCTTCAGCCGGGGTGTCGGTGGCCCCTAACCGTCCAATCGGCGCTTAGGAGAGGCAATGCATTCCGCGTTCTATTGGGGGAATAATGGACGGATGAATCTGCGAGGTGTTCGTAAAAACAAACAAAATCAAATATTTAAAATAAACAATGGCGCACATGCCCGTTGGCGTATTGCGCGGCGGTCTCCAGGTGGTTGAATCTTGAGGCCGAGCAAATGCTGAAGTGGTCTGAAATGCGGCGCTCAAAGGACACCATTCTTGCGGTGTGGCCAGAATACCAGCCCCTTAACGGGCGATGGTTCATGAAGGAACTCGTAGAAAAGGACGGCCTCCCGCCCCGGTGGCGTGACCGCTACATCCAAGGCGAAAACGACAGAGTCTTCTCCGACCATTACCCCGACCGCGAGGCCGCAATCGCCGCGGCCGATGCCCTGAACCCTGGCCTGCGGGAAGCCATAGCGACCCGCACGAGCGATCCCGCCCTCCTCCGTTCGACGCAGCTCAAGGTAGACAAGGCGCTCGAATCCAAGCGACGTCTTCAAGACGAAGAGGCTCTGATGCTGGCCGAGGCCATTCGTCGCCACGCTGGCGATTCTCGCCCGGATCCAGAATCACTGAAGCTCGCGACGGAGGCCGAGCCCTATATGGTATGTGCCCACCCATTGGACTGGCGCTAAGAGCTACGCCGCGAAGGTGGACGCGTCCGCTAGAATGGCGACAAAACGAATATGTTCACGTCGCCTAAAGGGATGATGCGGGCAGGGAAGAATGGAAGTGGCGCGCCGTCTCAGGCGAAGAAGAGAACTATGTTTACTCTATAGCACTCTCATGATGGTCACGTCTGGATGAGCGCAAGGCTATTCTGACACCGGCACGAAGTCCGATGCAAGATGTGGATTGAACGGCCTGACGGATGTGCTGCGCGCGTCTGTTTCTGACGACGATTGATCAAACTCTCATCCGCGGATTGGCTACCGCACGACCCTGTTCCGTCGCGGACCTTCCTCCAGCTCCAAACCGGGCGTCGCAAGATACTGCCCAAGGGCTATATCGAGGATTGTCCGCGTCAATCAGGGCGCGCAGCACGCCAGCCAGGCCGCGATGTCAACGATCCGATCTTCTCCTTTCCGTTCGTTCGACAGAGGGTGAGGTGAACGTCACGCCAGCCTTGAGGCCGTCACCGGCGTATGGTGGGCGATGTCCCAGATGAATCCCGCCAGCTCGTGTGCGACCGCCACCACGATCTTCGCCGCATGCTTGCCGGTTCCGGCCAGACGGCGGAACTTCGCGCACAGGCGGGTCTGCGCCTTCCAGGCGATGGCCCGGATGTGATCGGGCAGTCCGGCATTGCGTTCCCGCAGCGCTCGCCCCTCCCGCGCAGGATAGCGGCATTGCCACGCGGATTCGATCAGCATGGCGCGGGCGGCGGCATTGCCGGTCCGGGTGAGTTCGCCGCGCCTGATCCGCGTTCCGCTCGAATGCTCGGCCGGCACAAGACCCAGCCAGGCCATCAGTTGTTTCGGGCTGTCGAAGCGATGCAGATCACCGATCTCCGCAACGAGCGTGATGGCCGCGATGAACCTGATCCCGCGCAGCGCCTGAAGCGCGGTGACGACCGGGGCCAGAGGCCAATCCAGGACCGCTTCCTCAAGAACCTGCTCCAGCCGCACGCAGCGCTCTTCCAGTTCATGGATGCGACGCTTGTATTCTTCATAGACGAACTGCTGGTGGGCAAAGGCAAAGCGCTGGTCCGAGAGCCAGCGCCAGTGCATCCGGCCCCATATGGCCTTTCCCGGATACCGGCGGTCGTGCCGCAACAGGAAGCTCTTCAGCGTGTTCTTCGCCGAAACCAGATCCTGCTTTGCCTGCCGGCGTGCCCGCACCACATCGCGGATCGCCTCATGCGCCTCGTCCGGCACCCAGACGACGGTGAGTTCACCGGCGCGCAAGAGCCTGGCCAGCGTCTGCGCATCGCGGCGGTCGGTCTTCACACGATCATTCGGCCGACGCGGCATGGAGGACGGTGAGATCACGACGCAGTCAATCCCGAGACGCTTCAGGACTCGGTAGATCACAAACCCGCACGGGCCGGATTCGTAGCAGATCTTCAGCAGCGCACCGTCCCTGCCGATGCGCGTCAGCGCCTTGTGCAGCATCTCACAGTCATTGGCGATGGTCCCGAAGAACCGCACCTCCCAGTCGCTACCGTCATCGGCGATCGCTATCGATATCGTGTCCCGATGAACATCAAGGCCGATGAATTTCATCAATACGGTCATGGCTTCTTCCTTCCGTTGCACATTTCTCAATGCACAACATCCAGAACCCCCATCACCCGGGGCAAGTCACCATCATAGGGTCTCTAAAAATACACGAAATCCCGTTCAAGAGGAGAGTAGTCCGTATACCTTCAACGCGGTATGAGGTTTACAAATAGCGCCGTAACCGTGCCGCTGGCAGATCGTGAAAGCCAACAGCAGCAGTTCAGTCCGCCACTTTGAATCCAGTTCCGCTTACCACCTCCTACGTATTTTCACGTATTGAGGCGCCCTCCCGGTTGGCGGACGATTTCCGCGAGGATTTGGTCAGGGACCAAACAGGGAGAAGAACCATGACACGCAACGTTACGATTTCCGCATGCCAGTATTTGGTGCGGCCGATTTCCGGCTTCGAGGAATTCCGGGCGCGCGTCCGCTCGCTACTTGATGAAGCAAGCGGTTCCGACATCGTGCTGTTTCCGGAACTGTTCACCATCGAACTGTTCACCACCTACAAGGACTGGCAGAAACTGCCGATCTCGGAGCTTGTTCGCATCGACGAATTCACGGATGCATACGTCGATCTGTTCAAGGAGGAAGCGCGCAAGCGCGGCCAGTATATCGCCGGCGGTTCGCATCTTCTGAAGGTCGGCGACCGCTTCGAGAACATCGCCCATCTGTTCGGGCCTGACGGTTCGCTGTTCAAGCATTCGAAGACGCACATCTTCCCGGCCGAGGCGAACTGGTCGACGTCGGAAGGCGACAAAATGGAAGTCTGCCAGCTTCCCTTCGCCAAGGTAGGTTTCAACATCTGTTACGAAGCGGAAATTCCGGAGTGTTCGGCGTCTTTGACCGAACAGGGGGCCGAGATCGTCCTTTGTCCGTCCGCCACCTTCACCGAACAGGGCTTCTGGCGCGTTAGGCACTGTGCCCAGTCGCGCTGCATCGAGAACCAGGTCTACTTCGCGCATTGCTGCCTCGGCGGCCAGCCTGGCGCTCCCCTTCCGAATGCTTGGGCGCGAAGTTCCGTGCTGGGGCCCTGCGACACGATCTGGGACAATCCGGCCGGCATCATCGCCGAGGCGGAAGCCAATCGGGAAATGGTGGTGAGCGGCACGGTCGACATCGACAAGCTCTATGACAACCGCGAGCGCGGCGCGGCCACGACATTCAAGGATCGCCGACGCCAGGCGCATCTCTACAAGGCCTGGCCGACGCACCTCTAGGTCCGCGTTCCGCCCCTGGGGCGAGAAGCAAAAACATCCGCAGAAACTGCACGGATGGCCCGCAGGCCGTCCGGCATGACGGCTCTTTGCAACGTGAAGGAGGATTCCATGGGCAAAGTGAAAATGCCGAAAGGCAAGAAGATCGCAGTGAACATCGGCGTCGATTTCGATGCCCAGTCGTTATGGCTAGGCGGTTTCAACAGACCCAGCCCGTCCTTCATGTCTCGCGGCGAATTCGGCGCTGCCGTCGGCACGCCACGGCTGATCGAACTGTTCAAGAGACATGGCATCGTGACGACATTCTTCACACCGGCCCACACCGTCGACACGTTTCCGGACATCAGCAAGAAGGTGTTCGAAGCCGGGCATGAAATCGGCCACCATGGCTACTACCATGAAAATCCCACTCTGATTACGCGCGATACCGAGCGGCGGCTGCTCGATCTGGCGTTCAAGACCTACAAGAACCACTTCGGCATTCGACCGACAGGCTATCGCTCTCCCTATTGGGATTATAGCGACAGCACGCTCGACCTGGTCGAGGAGTCCGGCTTCCTTTACGATTCCAGCCTGATGGCGCGAGACCTCGTGCCGTATCGCCCGCAGCGCTGGCAGGTGCGCTGGGAAAAGGGCAACATCGCCGGTCCGGCGAGCAAGGTGCTGGAGATTCCGGTCAGCTGGTATCTCGATGACTTTCCAGCCCTTGCCTATACCGGCAACCAGGAAGGCATGTCCGACACCGACGCCGTCTACCGGAGATGGCGTGATATTTTCGACTACGCCTACAAGAACCAGGAAAACGGCGTCTACGCGATGGCGCTGCATCCCCAGATCATCGGCCAGGCGCATCACATGATGATGCTCGAGCGCCTGGTCGAACACATCAAGTCGCATGACGGCGTATGGTTTGCGACCTGCGAAGAAATCGCCAAGGCCTGGGAGGACGATGACGAGGATCGCAGGCTTATGGCTTTGCCCGACGCACGAGGCGTCGAGAAGATGCCCGACGACTATCACTGGCCCGGAAAGTAATTTCCGTCGGTCGCGGCGGGGACAATCTCGCCGCCATCGGATCGGCTAAATACCCATGAAGGAGGCAGGTTGCCCGTGACGAACGCGTCACCTATGCTGACGTGAGCAGTCGGGAACTTGCCTTTTTCCGCGAGACACGAACACATTTAAGAAACCGAACAGCCCGAGGCAGAAGGCATATCTGAACGGGACCTTTGACGTGACAACTTCGACGGTCGTCCAGAACGCACCAGTCCAAGCCGAGACTTCAGTCGTCGGTGGGCACGCAGTCGTCTCCGATACTGCTGACGTTTTGTGTTCCTGGCCGGAATACGTTTATGTCGACACCGCCGGGGTGATCGAGGACCTTACGGGAAAAGTCGGTCGCCTTCGTCTCAAAGAGCGGAAAGTCCTCGTCGGTTATGCCGGAGCTTTGCTGAGTTCCGACCGCAACGAGCTCAGATTCATCTGGATCGACGAAACGGGCCGATGGCTTTCCGTCTGGCTCGAGGTCGAGCACGACAATCGCACCAGCCCCAGAACCAGAATGCAGGCTGAGATCGTAGAGCCCGCATTCAGCCTTACTATCCGGGAACTGGACGTTCTGACCTTGGCGGCGGCAGGTTTCAGCAATGATGTGATTGCGGCCCGCCTTTCGATCAGCGCGCGGACCATCGCAAAGCATGTCGAGAATATTTTCGCCAAGACGAAGACCTGGACACGGGCGGGCGTGGCCAGCATGGCAACCGATCGAAGCCTTCTGCGGCTGCCCACGCCCGGCGGATGCGACGGTTACCCCCTCGGAACCGGTGCCGTCGAGCGTATTGCCCAGCAACCTTTGGCTGCCCGGAGATCTGAGCCGCGACAGCTGAACCTGCGCCCGATCCTGATAGGCATGCCGCTTTCGCTGTCGATGCGCGGCAATGCCGATGCGCTGGAGATGTTGAACGGCGCAACCTTGGCCATCGAACAGCTCAACGAGCGCGGCGGCATCAACGGGCGGGAACTGCGATTGCTGACAGCCGATGCCGATATCAGCAACGCCACCTCTCTCGCCCCCGCATATGAGACACTGATCGACGCGGAGGTTGATGCGATCACCGCCGGATATTCCCTTGCCGACCCCGCTATCTTAAAACTTGCGGGCGATTTTAGCGGGCCGTATCTGCACGCCGCCACGATGGAGAGCGTCGTCGATTGCGTTCGGAACGACTTCTCGCGGCTCGGCAATGTTTTCCAGGTCTGCGCCAGTGACATCAACTATGGCCTCGGGCTTCTCAGGTTCCTGAACGATCTGGAGGCAAAGGGAGACTTGAACCCGCGGAACCGCAGGATGGTGGTCCTACAGCCATTCTGGCCCGGCCTGAATATCGGCTTGGACCAGATCGACCGGGGTCTCGGCAACAAGAACTGGCAGATCGAGGTCATCTCCGATCTGCCGCGGGGCGGGGTCAGTTGGGACCCGGTTCTGGACAGGCTGCATCATCTGGACCCGAGCGTCGTCGTGCTTGCCTCTTATTTTGTCGAAGACAGCATTGCCCTGCAAAAGGCCTTCATGGCGCGGCCGATCCCGTCGTTGCTCTACAAGGTCTATAGCCCCTCGATCCCTGCATACCGGCAGGAACTGGGGCATCTCACAGACGGCGTCGTTTGGGCAACCACCACCGGCCTTTATTCCGACCGGATAGGGCATCAGTTCAAGGTCCAGTACCGGCAGCGCTTCGGCCGCGACCCTGGGCAATCCCATGCCGGCATCGCCTATGATCGCATCAACATCCTCGCCGGCGCATGGGCGCGGGCGGGGAACTCGCGGCTTTTCTCAAAGGTCATCGAAGACCTTCGTTCGACGATCCACCGGGGTGTGAACGGTTCCTATTATTTTGGTTCCGAAGGCCAGGTCGGGCTCGCCTTTCCCGACGACACCCAGGACCCGTCCATCAGCCAGGCCCATCTGGTGTTCCAAATTCAGAATGGCGAGCAGCGCATTCTTTCACCGCACCCCTATGCGAATGCGCGTTTCCAGAAGCCGAACTGGCTACCGGACCAATAATAGCCGAGATGCGGCCAATTCGATGCGTAAGCTTCGCCTCGGCCTAGAGTGTCAATAGACCGTTAGCGATTCGAACTTTTTCACCGCCGGGTGCCGTCGTTTCCATGCTTCTTGACGCACAGGCTCCGCCCTCTGTTGAAGGCACAGGCGTACGTTCGGCGGCTATAGCGTACCATAGAGGGCAATCGGCGGTATTTGGCGCACCTGCCGCGACTCGAACGCGGGACCTTCGGCTTCGGAGGGTAGCGCTCTATCCAGCTGAGCTACGGGTGCTTCCTCACTGTCCTTACGCGAGAACTCCGCGATTGTGAAGCGACGAATAGGCCTTTGGATGCGCCGTCGGTTCGTGCCCAAACGTCCGAAGCTTTCGCTTAGCGGATAACCGCTGTTGCCGACTGCCTCGCCGCCGATGAAGCGACACATCCCGCAGAAGCACGATTCTCTATGGTAGCAATTTGGTTGCAATCGCTCGCTGCTACAGAGGCAGACTTGCGTCTGATACTTCAAGTAGTTGAAACTACTGATATTTTTGTCGTTCTGTGCGCGACTCCGGAACTGCTCTTTGGCCTTCGGAGGGTAGCGCTCTATCCGACTACATCGCAACCTGGACTGTCACCAACAGGGAGGAGCAAAACAAGGGCTGAAGCCGCCCATCGAGGATAAGGCACGCGCCGGTCCGACCGTCAATTCGTATCGCCGCTGCCTGTACCGAATTGACCGGCATAGGCGGCGGCCACGGCGGCATCGGCCGATGCCGCGTCGGTTCCGACACCTGCCTTGTCGAGGATACGGCCGACAGCGCGCACGCCTTCCAGCACGGCTTCGCGGCTGGCGCGCCGACCGGTGTGATCGAGGCGCAGAAGCTTTGACGCAACGCAACCGATACCGGCCGACAGGCCTGCCGCGACGGCTGCGTCGTCCTCGGCCAGCTTTCGCGCGTCGAGCCCATCCGGTAGCAGGATGGTGGTGACGAGACGCGAGGCGTCGCGCTCCTCCTCGACCCACAATCGCGCGCCGACCGCCACCAGACCGGCGCGGGCAGCGCGCTGGGCGCGGAGATGGCGGGCGATGGTGCCGGCAATGCCTTCAGCCTCGACGCGGTCGAGTGCCGCTTCGAGCGCTTGGAATTCCAGCGCGGAGGGCATGCCGGCCAGCACGCCCCGCCCCGCATCCAGCCAGTTGTGCCTGATGTCGGCAAGTGACAGCACCGAACGCCGCGGGGCGTCCGGCCGGTCGATGGCCTGCCATGCGCGCGCGCTGATCGAGACGGCGGAAATGCTGGCCGGACCGCCCAGCGCCTTTTGCGGGCCGATGATGGCGATGTCGATGCCGAGCGCATCCACGTCCAGTTCGTACCCGCCAGCGGAGGCCACGGCATCGACCAGCAGCAGCGCGCCCTTTTCCCGCGCCAGCTTGGCGATCTGAGGCAGCGGGTTGAGGATGCCGGACGCCGATTCCGCATGGACGAGCGCCACCAGATCGATCCTGTCCGCGCCCGCCAGCGCTTCTGCCACCGCCACGACCGTGACCGGCAGGCCGGGTTCGGCCTTGAGGTCGATGACGTCCGCCCCCGCGCGCCGCAGCCAGAAGCCGAACAATTCTCCATAGGGGCTGGTGACGATGTTGAGCGCGGTCATGCCCTTGGCACCAAGGCTGGTTGCTGCCGCTTCCAGCGCCACCACGGCTTCCGCCTGCACGAACACTACATCGTTCTTCGTGCCGATGAGGGCCGCGATGCGGTCGGCAAGTTTTGCATATCCCGTCGCCGGATAGGGCGGCAGGTCGAGCAGCAAACGGCGGTCGGGATCAGGCATCTTGAGGTGCTTCCCTGTAAAGGCGGGGAATGGCGGCCACCAGCGCGCGGCCGGTTTCCGATTGCGGATCGGCCACGACCGTGGCGGCCGGACCCGCCTCGACGATGCGGCCATGATCCATGATGGCGATGCGGTGCGAGACGGCGCGCACCACCGCCAGATCGTGCGAGACGAACAGATAGGCAAGGCCACGTTCGCGCTGCAGGGAAACCAGGAGGGCGAGGATCTGGCCGCGCACGGTGACATCGAGCGCTGACACCGCCTCATCGAGTACGATCAGCTCCGGCTCGGTGGCGAGCGCACGGGCAATGGCCACGCGCTGGCGCTGCCCACCGGAAACGGCGTGGACAGGCCGCGTGGCGAGATTTGCGGGCAGGCCGACGCTTTCCAGCAATTGCGCGATTCGGCGGGGACGTTGTGCGCGGGAGGCGAGCCCGTGGATGCGCAGCGGATCGGCCAGCACATCGGCAACCGTGGCGCGCGGGTTGAAGGCGGCGGACGGGTCCTGAAACACCATCTGGATGCGCTTGCGCATGGACCGTAGCGCCTTGCCATCCAGCGCGATGAGGTTCTGCCCGGCGAAGGCCACCGTACCCACATCCGGCTCGATCAGCCGCATGACGACGCGCGCCAGCGTGGACTTGCCGCTGCCGGAAGGGCCGACAAGGCCAACGGTTTCGCCGGCCGCGACCGACAGCGACACGTCATCCAGCCCCTTCACCTCGCGGCCTCCCGAACGGTAGGTCTTGCTGAGGCCGCGGACGGCAAGCAGCGGCGCGCTCACGCCGGCTCTCCCGCAATCAGCGGCGGCGTGTCGAGCCCGATATGGCTGGCGAGCAGCTTCGCCGTGTAGGCTTGCTTGGGCGCGCCGAGCAACGCGGCGGTGGGGCCGGTTTCCACCAGACGCGCATCGCGCAGCACGACGATGCGGTCGGCGAAGCCGGAAGCGAGCGCAATGTCATGGGTGATGAAGATCAGCGTCATGCCTTCGGCGCGTACCAGTTCGTCGAGCAACGCCACGATCTCGGCCTGCACGATGGTGTCGAGCGCGCTGGTCGCCTCGTCGGCGATCAGCAGCGAAGGCTTGGCCGCGATGGCAGCAGCGATCGCCACGCGCTGGCGTTGGCCGCCGGAAAGCTGGTGCGGGAAAGCGGCAAGGGCCGTGTCGGGATCGGGAATGCGCACCCGCGCCAGCAGGGCGCGGGCCCGTTCACGCGCCTCGCGGCGCGACATGCCGAGATGAAGGCGCGCGATTTCGGCGATCTGCCTGCCGATCGGGATCACCGGGTTGAGGCTCGCGCCCGCATCCTGAAACACGAAGCCGATGTCGCGGCCGGGCCGTGGCTGGGCGGCAAAACCCGGCCAGCCGATGCTGCCCTCGATATGCGTTTCCGGAGGCAGCAGCCCGCCCAGCGCCAGTGCCAGCGTGGACTTGCCCGAACCGCTTTCGCCGATGACGGCCAGCCGCTCGCCTTTGAGAATGTCGAGGTCGAGCCCGTCCAGCGCCAGATGTGTGCCTTGTTCGGCGGCGTAAGTGACGGTGAGGTCGCGCAGGCTGGCATGCAACTCGCTCATAGCCGCGCCTTTCTGGTCGCCAGCGCATCGGCCAGCCCTTCGGCCAGCAGATAGACGCCGAGAACGGTGACGACGAGGCCAATGCCGGGCACGATGGACAGGAACGGCGCCGAGCGCAGCACGTTGCGCCCTTCCGAGATCATCGAGCCCCATGTGACGATGTTGGGATCGCCGAGGCCGAGAAAGGAGAGCGCGGATTCGATCAGAACCGCATTGCCGACGATCACCGCCGCCAGCGCCAGCACCGGCGGCAGCGCGTTGGGCAGAACTTCGCGCAACGCGATCTCGGCCGGATGCATGCCGATGATGCGCGCCCCCGCCACATAGTCGCGCTCGCGGATGGACAGCACCTCGGCGCGCGCCAGCCGCGCCGGACCGGTCCATGCACCGAGCGCGATGGCGAGGATGACTACGGCCAAGGACGCGCCCGCGACACTGACGAAGGCCAGCGCCAGAAGGAAGCCGGGCACGGTCTGGAAGGCATCCACCACGCGCATCAAAGCCTCGTCCACCAGCCCGCCTGCAAACCCGGCCACGGTGCCGACCAGCGCGCCAGCCACGATGGACACGGCCGCCGCCGCCAGCCCCACGGCAAGCGACGCCTGTGCGCCATGAAACAGGCCGGCCAGCACGTTGCGGCCGAGCCGGTCGGTGCCGAGCGGAAAGGCGGGATCGGTGAAGGGCGGCGTCAGCGGCGGACCGGCAATGGCCAGTGGATCGCCGGGAAAGAGCAGCGGCGCGCACAGTGCCGCCAGCGCCAAAAGGGCGAGCAGCGCCAGACCGGCCGCGCCGGCGGGCGAGCGCAGCAGGCGCTTGAAGACATTCATACCGCCACCTCGTTGGCGCCGACACGCGGATCGAGCAGCGCATAGGCCATGTCGACGGCGAGATTGACGAGGATGACCAGCACGGCGCTGACCAGAATAATGCCGGTGAGCAGCGGCGCGTCGCGGCCGGCCACGGCCTCATGCGCCAGCCGCCCGAAGCCCGGAATGGCAAAGACGCTTTCGATGACGACGCTGCCGCCCAGCATGGAGGCGGCCTGCAGGCCGAGCATGGTCACCAGCGGCAAAAGCGCATTGCGGGCAATGTGGAAGACGGCGATGCGGCGATGGCCGAGCCCGCGCGCACGGGCGGCCAGCGCATAATCCTGCCGCCAGGCCTCGGCCATGCCGGTGCGCATCATGCGCAGGAAAAGCGCCAGATAGATGAGGCCCAATGCCGCCACCGGCAGGGCCAGATGCCAGGCGATGTCGCGCCCCCGCGCCAGCCCTTGCTTGCCCGAGGCGATGGTCTCGATGCCGGAGGTCGGGAACCAGCGCAGTTGCACCGAGAACACCACGATCAGCACGAGGCCGAGCCAGAAGCTCGGCACCGCATAGAGCGCCAGCGAGCCGGTGGAGAGCAGCCGGTCGCGCCAGCTTCCGGGCCAGGAGCCGGCAACGATGCCAAGCGCGGAGCCCACGGTGAAGGAAAGCGCAACGGCGCTGCCCATCAGCCACAGCGTGTTGGGCAAGCGCTCGAGGATGAGGTCGGAAATCGGGCGATTGAAAATGACGGACCAGCCGAGGTCGAGCCGTGCGAGCGACGTGAGGTACAACCACAGCCGCGCGCCGGCCGAGCCTTCCAGCCCGTAGCTCTGGCGCAGCGCCTGCACCAGCGCCGGATCGCCGCCGCCGATGGACAGCAGGTATGCGTCGGCTGCGTCGCCGGGGGCAAGCTCCAGCAGGAAGAACGCGCCGACAATGACTATCAGCAGCACCGGAATGCTGCTGATCAGCCTGCGCCGGAGAAGGCGAAGCGCACGGTTCATGCGGGGGGACTCTACCGGGACTTGCTTCGGCCTGTCACGCTTCCAGCTCGGTATCGGCCCAGTTGGAAACCGCCCAGCGCGGATTGTTGGAGACGTTCCTCACCTGCGAACTGGCCACGGTGATGAAGCCCCAGTCGGCCACGTTGATGATCGGCAAATCTTCCGCCACCAGCACCTGAAGGCGCTTGTAAAGCTCGGTGCGCGCGGCCGCATCGACCGTCTCGCCGGCCTTGTCGATCAGCGCGTCGATCTCCTTGTTCTCGTAGCCGCCCTGATTGGAGAAGGGCACGCCCGCCGGCGTGCCGGAGCGCACCAGAATGGTGGTGGAGATGGCCGGATCGCCACGGAACACGGTGGGCGCGACGGCGAGATCGAACTCATGATCGGTGTAGACCGCCTTCTGGTGGGCGGCCGAATCGTTGTTCACGATGGCCGCATCGATGCCGATGGCGGCCAGCGCCTGCCGCAGATAGTCGCCGAACTGGCGCGTTTCGGTGAAATAGGGCGCGGGCAGCAGGCGCAGACTGAAGCGGTTGCCGCCGTCCTTCCTCGGATAGCCGGCCCCGTCGAGCAGGGCGTTGGCCTTCTCGACATCGAAGGAATAGAGCGGAACGTCGCCATTGTAGAACTCGGGCGCATTCTTCGGCACTATGCCGGTGGCCGTCTCCGCATAGCCGAGGAAGATGGTGCGCACCACGAAATCGCGGTCGATGGCGTGGGCGATGGCTTGCCGCACCTTGACGTTGGCCAGTTCCGTACGGCGGTGGTTGATCTCGACCGCGAGCTGGTAGGTCAGCGCCTCGTAGCCCTTCGAATAGACCTCGATGCCCGGCACCTTGGAGATGCGGTTAAGATCGGTGAGCGGCACCTGGCTGAAGGCGGCAAGCTGGATCTCGCCGGCCTCCAGTGCGCCTGCAGCCGCCGCGCGGTCCGGCAGCACCCGGAAGATGATCTCGTCCAGCTTCGGTTCGCCCTCACCCCAATAGTCGGGGTTGCGCTCCAGCCGGTAATATTCGCCCGGACGGTGCTCGGCGAAACGGAACGGGCCGGTGCCGACAAGCCTGTTGTTGGCGTCACTGGCGGCAATGTCGGCCACGCCCTCGAAAATGTGCTTGGCCACCACGCTCGACACCACCGGCAGCGCGTTGCGGATGAGCTGGAACGGCGTCGGCTTGGCAAAGCGGAACACGGCGGTGTGGTCGTCCGGCGTTTCGACCGCTTCGAGATTGGCGAACACCAGCCGGCCGAGATTCTGCAACGGCTTCCACACCTGCAAAGCGGAGAAGGCGACATCGGCCGAGGTAAAGGGCTTTCCGTCATGCCACGTCACGCCCTTGCGCAGCTTGAAGGTGGCGGACAAGCCGTCGTCCGATCCTTCCCATGCGGTGGCGAGGCGCGGCGCAAGCCCGTCCGCGCCCTCGAAAGAAGCCTCTGCCAGCGGCTCGATCACCTTGGAGGCGATGAAGAAGACGCCGTTCGAGGCGACGATGGCCGGGTTGAGGTTGCGCGGCTCGGAATCGGCGGCGACGACGAGGCGGCTGCCGCTCTGGGCGAAGCCGAACGGCGGCAGGGCCGTGGAGGCCAGCAGAAGCGCCGAGCCCTTGAGCAGCATGCGCCGGGAATGGGAAATCGGATTCATCTTCTGCTCCACCAGCCTTTAATAGAAGGAAAAACAATGTCCGGCATCTGCCGGAACGGGTGGCATTCTCCTGCAGGGGTGCTGCCCCATACAGTGATGAAATCCCACGTTTCATCGGGCGGCTAGAATTATCTGTTCCTTTTCCAGCGTCAACGGGAACCCCGTGCCGTGGCCCTATCGGTCCTGCCGGCTGGATTTACGGGAAGGAACAAACATTTGTTGCAGGCGCGCCTTGCGCTGCTGCATTATAAGAATTCCAAAATTCATCATTTTTCAATTTGTTAATTTTAATCCTTCCATGACTGCACAAGCTGAACCCTCCGGCCGGTCAATTGCCTCCCTCCCGAAAATCGACTAATGACCAAATGGTAAAAAATGGGGCGGCCCTGAAGTCCGCGCCCGCACAGGGGAGCTGGTTGACGATGCCAAAAATCACGAATCCGGGAAGCGTTTCCGGCCTGTCGCGCCGCACCGTTCTGAAGGCGGCCGGCGCCGGTGCCGCACTCGCCACCATGTCGGGTCTGCCGACCCGTTTGCTGGCCGCCGATCCGCTGAAGGTGGCCGCCGTCTATACCGTGCCGGTGGAGCAGCAATGGGTGAGCCGCATCCACAAGGCCGCCAACGAAGCCAGGGATCGCGGCGATATCGAATACACCTTCTCGGAGAACACCTCCAACAATGACTATGAGCGCGTCATGCGCGAATATTGCGAGGCCGGCCACAAGCTGATCCTTGGCGAGGTGTTCGGCGTGGAGGATGCCGCCCGCGCGGTCGCCAGGGACTATCCCGACGTCGCCTTCCTCATGGGCTCCAGCTTCAAGCCGGACGAGTCGGTTCCCAATTTCTCGCCCTTCGACAACTACATTCAGGATGCCTCCTATCTCTCCGGAATCATTGCCGGTGCGATGAGCAAGACCAAGAATATCGGCATGGTCGGCGGCTATCCGATCCCGGAGGTGAACCGGCTGATGCACGCCTTCATGGCCGGTGTGAAGCAGACCACGCCCGACACCAAATTCCAGATCGCCTTCATCGGCTCCTGGTTCGATCCGCCCAAGGCGAAGGAAACCGCCTTCGCCCAGATCGACGCCGGCGCCGACCTTCTCTATGCCGAGCGCTTCGGCGTGTCCGATGCGGCCAAGGAGCGGAATGTCCTTGCCGTCGGCAATGTCATCGACACCCAGTCCGACTATCCCGATACGGTGGTGGCTTCGGCGCTGTGGCATTTCGAGCCGACGCTCGAAAAGGCCGTGGCCGAGGTCAAGGCCGGGACCTTCAAGGCGGAGGACTATGGCGTCTATTCCTTCATGAAGAACGGCGGCTGCTCGCTCGCGCCGCTGGGCACGTTCGAAGGCAAAGTGCCCGCCGAGGTGATGGAAAAGGTTGCCGAGGCCGAGAAGGCGATCAAGGACGGAACGCTCACCGTCGAGATCAACGATTCGGAACCGAAGTCGAACTAGCAGCATGTCCCGAAAAGTGGGACCCGGTTTTCGGGCCGGATCATGCTCAAACAGGAACCGGGTCGATCGTCTGCCGGGCGGCCGGATCGTCATGAACGTCATGTGGCGGTCCGTTCGCCTTCATCGTCTTCCCCTCGTAATCGGGAGAGGATATGGACCGATCGAACCTTTCCGCAGCACCTGAGAACACTCGGCCGGCTTGCCCTTGACCAACGCTCTCCCAGAACCAGATGCCGGCCCCCAAGCTGATGCCGAGGCAACGCCGGTCCTGCGGCTCGGCAGCATCACCAAGCGGTTCGGGCCGCTGGTCGCCAACGATGCGATCTCCTTCCAACTGCGCAAGGGCGAGGTCATCGCCCTGCTTGGCGAGAACGGCGCCGGCAAGACGACCTTGATGAATATCCTCTTCGGTCACTATGTGGCCGACGAGGGCAGCGTCGAGGTCATGGGCAAGCCGCTTGCCGCCGGCGATCCGCGTGCTGCGCTCGATGCCGGCATCGGCATGGTGCATCAGCATTTTACCCTCGCCGAAAGCATGACCGTGCTCGAGAACATCGCGCTCGGCACCCAAAGCGCGTGGAAGCCGCGCTTCGACCGTTCCGCCGCCCGCCAGCGCATCGCCCGGCTGTCCGCCGATTTCGGCCTCGCGCTGGATCCGGACGCGCCGATCACGTCGCTTTCGGTGGGCGAGCGCCAGCGCGTGGAAATCCTCAAGGCGCTCTATCGCGACGCCCGCATCCTCATCCTCGACGAACCCACCGCGGTGCTGACGCCGAGCGAGACGGACGCGCTGTTCGGCACCCTCAAGCTGCTCGTCGGCCAGGGCCTGTCGATCATCTTCATTTCCCACAAGCTGCATGAGGTGATGGCCGTCAGCGACCGCGTGCTGGTGCTGCGCGCCGGCCGGCTGGTAGCCGAGCGCAAAACGGCCGGTTCCAGCCGTTCCGAACTGGCCGCACTGATGGTCGGGCAGGAAGTGGCAAGTCCGACCGTTGCCGAACCGAAGCCCGGACCGGTCGTGTTCGAATTAAAGGGCGTCTCGACGCAGGGCCAGGGCAATGCGGCGCGTCTCGACGGCGTGTCGCTGGCGCTGCGAGCCGGCGAGATCACCGGGCTCGCCGGGGTCTCCGGCAACGGTCAGGCGACCCTGGCTGCCCTGATGGCCGGAACCTTGTCGCCCGCTTCGGGCGAGATGGCGATCGGGGCGCAAGCGATATCCGACTGGTCGCCGCGCGCCGCCCTCGCTCATGGCATCGGCCGCATTCCCGAGGATCGTCACGCCTTCGGCACCATCGGCGACATGAGCGTGACGGAAAACGTGATCTCCGAGCGCTACCGCACGCCCCGCTTCAGCCGTTACGGGTTCCTCGACTGGAAGGCGGCGCGCGCCTTCGCCGAGGCGATCGTCCGCGACTACGACGTCAAATGCCCGTCGCCCGAGGCCCGCATCCGGCTCCTGTCGGGCGGCAACATGCAAAAGCTCATCCTCGGCCGGGCGCTCGATCCCGATCCGGCCATCATCCTCGCCAACCAGCCGACGCGCGGGCTGGATGTCGGCGCGGTTTCCTTCGTTCACCGCCGCTTGCTGGAAGCACGCGACCGGGGCGCGGCCATCCTGTTGATTTCCGAGGACCTCGAAGAGATCCTGGCACTGTCGGACCAGATCATCGTGATGTCGAAGGGGCGGCTTTCCACGCCCTCGAAACGGGGCCAGCGCAGTATTCGAGAGCTGGGGGAACTGATGGCCGGACAGGGAGATAGCGCCGATGCGGCTTGAACCGAAGCCCGCGCCATCGCTCGGCGTCACCTTGCTTTTTCCGGTTATGGCGATTGCCGCCACGCTGGTCGTGGCGGCGCTGCTGGTGCTCGCCGCCGGCGCTTCGCCCCTTTCCGTGTTTCCCCTGATCGTCAAGGGCGCGGCCGGCTCGCAATTCGCCATCCTCGAAACCCTGACGCGCGCCACGCCGCTGATCTTCACCGGGCTGGCGGTGGCCGTGGCCTTCCGCGCCCGCCTGTGGAACATCGGCGCCGAGGCCCAGCTCTACATCGGCGGCGTGGTTACGGTCGTTCTCGGCACCGGCGCGCTGCCCTTTCCGGCGATCGTGCTGATACCGCTGATCATGCTTGCCAGCATGGCCGCGGGCGCGCTGCTTCTGGCCGGCCCTGCCGTGCTGAAAACGCGCTTCGGGGTCGACGAGGTGGTGACGACGCTGCTCTTGAACTTCATCGTCATCCTGTTCGTCTCCATGCTTCTGGAAGGCGTGCTGAAGGACCCGATGGGCCTCGGCTGGCCGCAATCGCAAAGGGTGATCGCCGATGCGCAATTGCCGCGCATCATCCAGGGCAAGCGCCTGCATCTCGGCTTCGCCATCGCCGTCGTTGCCGCCCTCGTCACCTGGGTCGTCATGAAGAAGACCGTGCTCGGCTACGAGATGCGCGCCGTCGGCCACAATATCGGCGCCGCGCGCTTTGCCGGCATTCCCGTCAATCGCGTGCTGATGAAGACGGCGCTGCTTTCCGGCGGGCTGGCCGCACTTGCCGGCTTTTCGGAGGTCGCGGGCCTGAAGGGCAACCTCACCCTCGACCTGTCGCCCGGCTATGGCTACACCGGCATCGTGGTCGCCATGCTCGCCATGCTCAACCCGCTTGGCGTGATCGCGGCCGCCATTTTCGTCGCCGCGATCTTCGTCGGCTCCGACGCCATGAGCCGCAGCGCCGGCGTGCCGAGCTACATCGCCCAGGTCATGGTGGCCACAGCGCTGCTCACCATGGTCACCGCGCTGCTTTTGACGCGCTACCGGATAAGGTGGAAGTGATGGAGCAGGCGTTCGACATCCTCTTCCAGACCAGCTTCTGGGTGGCCGCGATCCGCATCGCCTCGCCGCTGATCTTCGCAACCATGGGCGAACTGATCTGCGAGCGCGCCGGCGTGCTCAACCTCGGCATCGAAGGCATCATGACGGTGGGCGCCTTCACCGGCTGGTTCACCGTCTATTCGGGCGGCGACCTGTGGACCGGCGTTCTCGTCGCGGCGCTCGCGGGCGCCTGCTTCGGGCTGCTGCACGGGACATTGACCGTACCGCTCGGCCTTTCGCAGCATGTGGTGGGCATCGGCATCACGCTGTTTGCCACCAGCCTCACCTATTTCACCTACCGGCTGGCATTGCCGGAGGTGACGACGCCGCCGAAGATCGTGCCGTTCCAGCCGCTGCCCATCCCCGGCCTGTCCTCCATCCCCGTTCTCGGCCAGGCATTGTTTTCGCAGACGGCACTGACCTATCTGGCCTTCGCCAGCGTGGCGATCGTCGCCTGGGTGCTCTACCGCACGCCGGTCGGGCTGGCGCTGCGGGCGGTCGGCGAGAACCCGGCGGCGGTGGAGGCGCAGGGCATCAGCGTCACCGGCATGCGCATCGGCGCGGTGGTCGTCGGCAGCGCGCTGATGGCCGTCGGCGGCGCCTTCCTGACCATGTCCGCCTTCAACTCCTTCTTCTTCGAGATGATCAACGGACGCGGCTGGATCTGCATCGCGCTGGTCGTGTTCGGTTCGTGGCGGCCGGGCAAGGCGCTCATCGGCGCGATCCTGTTCGCGGCTTTCGATGCCTATCAGGTGCGCCTCCAGCAATTGTCGGGCGGTGTCGTGCCCTACCAGCTCTTTCTGATGATGCCCTATGCGCTGTCGATCCTGGCGCTGATCCTCGTGGCGCGGCGTGCCACCTATCCGAAGGCCCTGATGATCCCCTACCAGAAAGGCGAGAGATGAGCTTTGACCTGATCGTTCGTGGCGGCATCCTGCCCGATGGCGATGTCGCCGATATCGGCATCCGCGACGGCATCATCGCCGCCATCGAGCCGCGGCTGGAAGCCGAGGCCGGCGAGGTTGTGGACGCCGGCGGCAATCTCGTCTCCCAGCCCTTCGTCGATCCGCATTTCCACATGGATGCGACGCTTTCCTACGGCCTGCCGCGCATCAACGCTTCGGGCACGCTCTTGGAAGGCATTGCGCTGTGGGGCGAACTGAAGCCGCTCTTGACCCATGAAGCGGTCAAGCAGCGCGCGCTCGACTATTGCGACTGGGCGGTGTCCATGGGCCTGCTCGCCATCCGCACCCATGTCGACACCTGCGACGACCGGCTGCTCGCTGTGGAAGCGCTTCTGGAGGTGAAGAAGGAGGTCGCGCCCTATCTCGACCTGCAGCTCGTCGCCTTCCCGCAGGACGGTTTCTATCGCTCGACGACCGCCCGCGAGAACACCATCCGCGCGCTCGACATGGGGGTCGAGATCGTCGGCGGCATCCCGCATTTCGAGCGGACCATGGCCGACGGCCGCCGGTCGGTCACCGAACTGTGCGAGATCGCCGCGCAACGTGGCCTGATGGTCGACATCCATTGCGACGAGACCGATGATCCGAATTCGCGCCATATCGAGCAGCTTGCCTACGAGACCCAGCGTCTCGGCCTGCACGGGCGGGTGAACGGCTCGCACCTGACCTCCATGCATTCCATGGACAATTACTACGTCTCGAAGCTCCTGCCGCTGATCGCCGAGGCCGGTGTGTCGGCCTGCCCCAATCCGCTGATCAACATCGTCATCCAGGGCCGCCACGACACCTATCCCAAGCGGCGCGGCATGACGCGCGTGCCCGAAATGCTGAAGGCCGGCATCAAGGTGGGCTTCGGGCAGGATTGCGTGCTCGACCCGTGGTATCCGCTCGGCACCGCCGACATGCTCGACGTTGCCTTCATGGGCCTGCATGTGGCGCAGATGACCAGCCCGGCCGACATGCGCCAGTGCTTCGACATGGTGACGAAAACCAACGCCGAGATCATGGGCCTCGATCATCTGGGGCTCGAGGTCGGCAAGGCCGCCAGCCTTGTCGTTCTGGACGCCGGCAATCCGGTCGAGGCGCTGCGCCTGCGCGCCGAGCGGCTGTGCGTCGTCTCGCGCGGCAAGGTCGTCGCTGCCCGCGAGAAGCGCGAGACGCAGCTTTCGCTTCCCGGCCGTCCCGCAAGCGTCAATCGCCGCCACAGGACGCCGCAGCAGTAGGAGATCCCGGCAAGAAAACGGGGCCGTTCAGGCCCCGCCGGCTTTCGCCATGCAGGTGCCGCGCAGTGCCGGCACCTGACCCGCTTTCGTCAAGCGCAGGCTACTGCTGCTCGGGGGTCCAGATTTCCTCGACCTTGTAGTTGCCCTGCTTGACGCTGATGATCGAGACCGGCTTCGGCGGCACCATCGAGGCGCGGGTGTAGCTGATCTCGCCGGTGACGCCCTTGAAGCCGCGCGTTTCCTTGAGCGCCTTCTGGATATCGGCGGGCTCGGCGGAATTGGCGCGCTTGATGGCGTCGGCCACCAGCATCATTGCGTCGTACCCGAGCGGCGCGAAGGCGTTCTCGGGTTCGCGGCCATATTCGGCCTTGTAGTCCTCGATGAACTTCGCAACCTCGGGCCGGTCGTCGGCGCGATAGGTGTGGGTGGAGAAGTAGACGTCGGTTGCCAGTTCCGGCCCCGGCACCGTCGTCACCAACTCGGTGTCGAAACCGTCACCGGAGACGATCGGCATGGTGATGCCCTGCTCGCGAATCTGCTTCACCGACACGCCGGCCTCGGAGGGAATGGCGGAGACGAAGACCGCATCGGGCTTGGGATCGACGGCGGCCAGCCGCGCGATCTGCGCCGAAAAATCGGTGTCGCCCATCATGAAGGAATCGGTGCCGATCACTTCACCACCCTTTTCGGTGAACCGCTCGGTGAAGAAGGCGCTCAGCGCCTTGGTGAAATCCATGGAGTTGTCGGTCCACACCACCACCTTGCGCGCGCCCAGCTTGTCATAGGCATAGTCGGCGATGGCATAGGACTGGTCGTCGTCGCCGAACGGCGTCATGAACATGTAGTCGCCGACCCATTCGGGCAGTTTGGGATGGGTGGCGCCTGAAGTCACGAAAGGCACGCCCTTTTCCTGGAACAGCGGCGCGCCGGCCATCACGAAAGTGGTGTCGGATTGGCCGATGCCCGCCACGACGCCTTCCGACAACACGCGTTGCGCGGCCTTTGCGGTCTCCTGTTGGTCGGTCTTGCCGTCGGGCGCGATCAGCTCCACCTGCTTGCCGATCAGGCCGCCGCCTGCATTGATCTGCTTGACCGCGAGCTGGGCGCCATAGAGCGAGGGTCCGTCCAGCGAGGACATGCCGCCGGTCACATTGTAGAGCGCGCCGATCTTGATGGTCTCCTGGGCGAGTGCGCTGCCCACCATTGCCGCTAACGCGACGGACGCGATGAGAAACCTTTTCATTGCCGTCTTCCCCTTTGCTGTTTTCTTGTTGGACGCACGATCCGGCATGGCGCGCGGACCCTGTCTATCATCTAGATCAACAGAGGTGCCAGGAAGAGTCAATTGAATCATACATTTTTCTTCCTATCCGGTAATTTGTCTGGTTTGATACAAATGAGGGGTGAGGACGCATGACACATTCCGAGACTGCGGATCTGGTGAAACGGCTGCGCGACGAGTTGCCCTCTCTGGGGGCCCGCGAGGCGCGCGCGGCGCGGCACCTGATGAACAACTACCCTATGGCGGGCCTGCGCACCGTGGCGGAGTTCGCCCATGAAAGCGGGGTTTCGACGGCAACCGTGCTGCGGCTGGTCAAGCGCCTGGGCTTCGGCGTCTATGCCGATTTCCAGGCGGCCCTCCACCAGCATATCGAGCAGACCCTGCAATCGCCGCTGCTGCGGTTCGAAACGCAGCCGGCGGCGGAGGAAAGCCCGTCAGGCAGCTTCCTCGACCGCTTCGTGCTCACCATGGAGGGGCACCTGAAAACGCTGCGCCAGAGCATCGCCCAGTCGGAGTTCGACGAGGTGGCGGCGCTGCTGGCCAATGACCGGCGCGATATCCATCTGGTCGGCGGGCGCTACTCGTTCAATCTCGTGCGCTATTTCGCCGACCTGCTGACGGCCTTGCGCGGCCGCGTGACCGTCATCGAGGGCCAGACGCAGACTTGGCCGCAGAACCTGCTCGACATGGGCAAGTCGAGCGTGCTCGTCGCCATCGACGTGCGCCGCTACCAGCAGGACGTGATCGAATTCGCCGCCGCCGCCGCCCAGCGCGGGGCGACCGTGGTGCTGCTGACCGACAACTGGCAGTCGCCAGCCGCGCGCTCGGCCCGCCATGTGCTGCGCTTTCCCGTGTCGTCGCCATCGATCTTCGATGTGCTGACCATTGGCCTGGCGCTGGCCGAGGCGCTGGTCGGGGCGGTGGCCATCCGGCGCGGCGATACAGGCCGCAAGCGCATGGAGATGCTGGAGGCGCTGCGCACGCCCTTCGCGCCGCGCGAATCGGAATTCAACCGCTCGCCGCAGAAGCGGGACGAGTCGACCGGAGCAGACTGAATGAAGCGCGAAGAGATCGTCATGCTGTGCACCTGCGACCTTGCCGGGCAGGTGCGGGGAAAGGGATTTCCCGCTTCCGACTACGACGTGCGGATGAGCAAGGGCATCGGCTGGACGCCGACCAACAGCATGATCACCGCCCACGGCCCCATCGCACCGAGCCCATGGGGACCGTTCGGCGATACGGTGCTTATCCCCGACCCGGCAACCCATGTCCGGGTGGATTTCGGGCCGGACCACGCCGCCGAGAACTTCATCATGGGCGACATCCGCCTGCTCGACGGCGCGCCTTGGCCGGTCTGCCCGCGTTCCTTCCTCAAGCGCGTCGTGGGCGCGCTGGAAGAGCGCCACGGCCTGCGCGTACGCGCCGCCTTCGAGCATGAATTCATCTATGACGGCGTCGATGAGCGGCCCAATTCCAGCTACGCGCTCGATGCCTTCCGCCGGCAGGACCTGTTCGCCGAAGCCTATCTCGGCGCGTTGCAGCGGGCCGGCGTGGAACTCGACACCTTCATGCCGGAATACGGGCCGACGCAATATGAGGTGACGGTCGGCCCGACGGTCGGCGTCACAGCGGCGGACCAGGCCGTGGCGGCACGGGAAATCGCCCGCGCGGTCGCCACCCGGCTCGGCAGGCGCGCCAGCTTCACGCCGATCCTGCGGCCGGATGCGGTGGGCAACGGCGTGCATGTCCATTTCAGCCTGTTCGAGGCGGCGACCGGCCGGCCCGTCAACCACGATCCCGGCCACAAGGACGGCCTGTCGGCGACTGCCGGGGCGTTCATCTCCGGCATATTGGCCAAGATGCCGTCGATCACCGCGCTGACCGCCGCCGCGACCATCTCCTATCTGAGGCTCACGCCCAATCGCTGGAGCGCGGCCTACAACAATCTCGGCTATCGCGACCGCGAGGCGGGCGTACGCATCTGCCCGGTCTTCGCCAGCGCCGGCACCGACATATCGCACCAGTATCATTTCGAGTTCCGCGCCTCCGACGCGGCGGCAAGTCCCTATCTGGTGCTGGGCGCCATCCTGGCCGCCGGGCTCCACGGGCTGGATCGCGACCTGCCCATCGCCGAAGTGTGCGAGGGCGCGCCTCAGAACCTGCCGCAACAGGAACTGGAGCGGCTCGGCATCACCCGCCTGCCGCAATCGCTGGACGCGGCGCTCGACCTGTTCGAGGCGGACGCCGACATGGACGAAATGATCGGTTCGGAACTCAAGCAGGCCTATCTCGCCCACAAGCGCTTCGAGGCCAGCCTGATGCGCGACCTGTCCGACGAGGACCAGTGCAGCCGCTACCACGCTGCCTATTGAAAGCTGGTCAGGACCCGAGTTTTTTAAGCAGGCTGTCGGTGATTTCGGTCCGGCAATAGCCCTTGAAGGCGTTGAGCGCCGCGACATGGCGCTCCTGCGTATCGGTGGCGCAGCCGTCGCTGACGCAGATCATGTGGAAACCTCGATCGGCGCCGTCGCGGATGGTGTGGTCGACGCACTGGTCGGTGAGGAAGCCGGTGACGATGATGGTGTCGAGGCCGATATTGCGCGCCAGATATTCGAAATTGGTCGAGTTGAAGAGGCTGGACGAGGTCTTGGGAATGACCATCTCGTCACCGACCGGGGCGAGTTCGTCAATCACCCTGGCGTCATGCGAACCCTTGGCGATGAAGAAGTTCGACAGCTTGTAGTCGAGGCTGCGGTCGCGGCCGTCCTGCGTGAAATTCTCCATCACCGTATAGATCACCTCGATGCCGCACCGGCGGCAGGCTGCCGCCAGCCTTTGCAGGTTCGGGATGACGGTTTCGCGCGCCTGCCGGTAGAAGGTCGGCCGGGGCTGGCGGTTGGGTTCGTCCATCACCCAGTTCTGGGCGTCGATGATCAGGAGACCGGTGCGCTCGGGCACGATCGGCTGGGCGCGCGAGGCGTAGATGTCGCGCGGGCGCGGTGCGTTCATGGCAGAAAACCTCCGAAGATGCGGCGCACGAAACGCGGCTCGCCGGACCCCAGCAGCCCGTTCGGGCGGAAGAACAGGACGAGGATCAGGCCCAGCGCCACGATGACCTGGCTGAGGCCGTAGAGGCCGAGCTTTTCCTCCAGTGGGCGCACGGCTTCCGACAATCCGGTCAGTGCGACGGCGGCGACGATGGAGCCGGTGATGCTGCCGGTGCCGCCGATCACCACCATGGCGACGAGGTTGAATGCCATCACAACGGAGTAGGATTTGGGCGTCACCACGGTGATCAGGTGCACCATCAGGCCGCCGGCAACGGCAGCGAAGAAAGCGCCCAGCACGAAGGCCAGCATGCGGATGCGATAGGTGCTGACGCCGGAGCTTTCGGCCGCCAGCGCGTTCTCGCGCGTGGCCATCATCGCCCGCCCCAGCGAGGAGAATTTCAGGCGCAGCGCCGTATAGACGACCACGGCGGCAAAGCCGAAGCACCACCAGATGCCGGTGAGCCTCGGAATGCCGTTGAGGCCGGAGCCGCCCCTCGTCAGGCCGGTCCAGTTGGTGGCCAGTCCCTGCACGATGACGATCAGGCCGAGCGTTGCCACGGCCAGGTAATGCCCTTTCAGGCGCAGCACCGGCAGGCCGACGAGGAAGGCGATGACCGCGCCGGTTATGCCGGCCACCAGCAGCGCCGGCAGCAGCGGAAGCTGGGTCGTCATCAGGAACGACGGCAGGTCCGGCAGCATGAAATCCTTGCGCCCGGGCGGAAAGGTCAGCACGGCCGAGACATATGCGCCGATGGTCATGAAGGCCGGATGACCGAGAGAGAACAGGCCGGCCAGCCCGTTGCTGATATTGAGCGACACGGCGAGCGCCATGTTGATCAGCATGATGGCAAGGAGGGTCACCAGATAGGAGCTGAGCACTGCCTGTGCCCCATAGACCAGGGCGGCGCAGGCGCCCAGAATGGCGATGCCGGCGACCGGACCGGTGAAGCTGCGGACCGCCGTCATGTCAGGCTCTTTCCTCGACATGACGCACGAACAGTCCCGATGGCTTGAGAAGCAGGATGAGGATGAGCATCGTGAACACGAACACATCGCGATAGCCGGCGAATTCCGGCGGCAGCAGGCCGACGAACAGCACCTCAGCCAGACCCAGCAGATAGCCGCCCAGCATGGCCCCGCCGATCGAGCCCACGCCGCCGATCACGCAGGCGATGAAGGCCTTCAGCCCCGGCGCGAAACCGAGCAGCGGATCGATCTGGCCGAACTTGCCGCCCCACAGCAGCCCCGCCGCGGCGGCCAGCGCCGAGCCGATGGCGAAGGCGGTGAGGATCGTGCGATTGACGGCGATGCCCATCAGCCGCGCCGCCGCTAAATTGTCGGCGGTGGCGCGCATGGCGGTGCCCAGCCGCGTGCGGTAGACGATGACGAGCAGCAGCGCGATCAGCACCACCGTCAGGCCGATGATGGTGAGATCGGTGAGCGAGGCGCTGACCGTGCCGATCTGCACGCGCTGGCGCATGAAGGCGGGAAAGAGGAAGTTACGCGGCTGACCCGACAGGATCATCAGGCCGGTGTTCTGGATGACGATCGAGACGGCCAGCGTGGCGATGAAGCCCGTGACCTGCTGCGCGCCGCGCATCGGGCGGAACACAGTCGCCTCGATGGTCATGCCGGCCAGTGCGCCGACCAGCAGCACGAACATCAGGATCAGCGGCCATGGCACGCCGTAGGCGACGAGGCCGAGCGTGGTGAAAGCGCCGATCATCACCAGATCGCCATGGGCGAAATTGATCAGCCGCACGATGCCGTAGATCATCGAAAAGCCGATGGCGACCAGCGCATAGAGGCTGCCCAGCGCCAGCCCGTTGATGATCTGCTGGAAGACATACTGGCTCATTGCGCCATCCCCAGATAGGCCTGCCGCACCCGGTCGTTGCCGGCAAGCTCCGATCCGGTTCCCGACAGGGTGATGACGCCGTTTTCCAGCACATAGGCGCGGTCGGCGATGTCGAGCGCCATGGCGGCGTTCTGCTCGACCAGCAGGATCGTCGTTCCCTGCTCCTTCAACGTCGCGATCACGTCGAAGATGCGCTCGATCATCTGCGGGGCCAAGCCCAGCGAAGGCTCGTCGAGCAGCAGCAGGCGGGGTTGCGCCAGAAGGGCGCGGCCGATGGCCAGCATCATCTGCTCGCCTCCCGACAGGGTGCCGCCGGCCGAATTCGCGCGCTCCTTAAGGATCGGAAACAGGTCGTGGACACGCTCCAGCGTGTTGCGCACTTCGTCGCGGTCGCCGCGCAGATAGGCGCCCATGGCGAGGTTCTCCGCCACGCTGAGCGAGTGGAAAATCTGCCGCCCCTCCGGCGACTGGACCAGCCCCTCGCCGACGATCCGCTCGGGCGTCGCGCGGGTGAGATCGACAGGTCCCGAGGTTCCCTTGAAGACGGCGGCTCCCGAACCGGGCCGCAGCAGCCCGGAAAGCGTCTGCAAGGTGGTCGACTTGCCGGCTCCGTTGGCGCCGATCAGCGCTGCCGTCTCGCCCTCGCGCACATCGAGCGATATGCCCTTGAGCACATGGGTGGCGCCGCGAAACACATGCAGGTCTCGCACCTCAAGCATTTGCGCCGCCACTTCGCCTTGTGCCGAGATAGGCTTCGATGACGCCGGGATCGTTCTGCACCTCCGTCGGGGTGCCGTCCGCCACCAGCCTCCCGCGATTGAGCACCTGAATGCGCTGGCAGAGCCCCATGACCAGGCGCATGTCGTGCTCGACCACCATCACGGCGATGCCGAGTTGCCGGTTGACGCCGCGTATGAGGGCAACGAGCGCTTCGGTCTCCGACGGGTTGAGACCGGCTGCGGGCTCGTCGAGCAAAAGGGCGGCCGGCTCGCTGGCCAGAGCGCGCGCGATCTCGACCCGGCGCTGGTCCCCATAGGAAAGGTCTCCGGCGCGGCGCGCCGCCATATGGGCCAGACCGGTCAGCTCCGCGATCTCCATCGCCCGCTGCCCGATCACGCCTTCAGCCCGGCGGAAGGCCGGCAGTTGCAGCAGCGTGGAGACAAAGGATGCACCGTGGCGCATATGCGCGCCGCACATGATGTTTTCCAGGACGGAAAGATCACTGAACAGGCGGATGTTCTGGAAGGTACGCGCGACGCCGCGGCGCGCCAGCGCGTTGGGCGCCCTCCCCGTAAGATCCTCGCCAGCAATACGGATGCGCCCGGAGGTCGGGCGGATAATGCCGGTCAACAGATTGAACGCCGTGGTCTTGCCGGCCCCGTTGGGGCCGATCAGGCCGACGAGTTCGCCCTGGCGCAATGCCAGCGAATAGCCCTCGACCGCCACCAGACCGCCGAAGCGGCGGGACAGGCTGTCCGCAGTGATGACGTCCGGCGCCGACACGCTCGCTATCGTTCCCCGTTTTCTGCTGCATGAAGCGTATTCGTGAATAGGCGTTTGCGTCAACCAAAAGATACAAGTACAAAGATAATAGCGATTTTGTACAATTTCGTACATCGGAGGACCATCATGTCGCCCCAGCCTTCCGCCGTCGTGCCGTCCCGGCTTCTGGGCGCTGGCGAGCCGCATCCGCTGGAGGTGTTCAATCCGCAGGGCACTTCGGACTTCTTCCTGATCTGCGAGCATGCGGGCCGGCTCCTTCCGGCCAGCCTCGGCACCTTGGGCCTCGACGAGGTGGACCGCTCCCGGCATATCGCGTGGGACATCGGCGCCCGCGATATCGCAATGGAACTTGCCACGCTGCTGGACGCGCCGCTCTACATGCAGCGCTATTCGCGTCTGGTCTGCGACTGCAACCGCCAGCCGGACGTCGCGTCCTTCATTCCTGAGATCAGCGAAACGACCGTTGTTCCCGGCAATACGAACCTGTCATCGGAAGAAATCGAGGCGCGCATCACGGAGGTTTTCCATCCGTTCCACGACGCGGTGACCGAAGCCCTCGACGCCCGCGACACGGCGGGCCGTCGAACGATCCTGGCCACGGTGCATTCCTTCACGCCGGTCTTCAAGGGCGTCGCCCGTCCTTGGCAGATCGGCGTGCTGTTCAACCGCGACACGGTGCTCGCACCGCGGGTCGTGCATTATCTTCAGGCCAACACCGACTACGCGGTAGGGGTGAACGAGCCCTATGCGGTGGGCGACGACACCGACTATGCCATTCCCGTCCATGGCGAGAAACGCGGCTATCCTTGCGTTGAGTTCGAGATCCGCAACGACCTGACGACAGGCAGAAAGGCCGTCGAGGACTGGGCCCGGCTGCTCGCTGCCAGCCTCCGGCAGGCCGCCGAAGTGGTGGCGTGACGCATCGGCGGGCAAGCGTTCGGCGGTGCGGTTGGAATTATTGCGCCACGACACACATGCAGTCGCCGGCCTTGACGAGGCCGGGGAAATGCCGGGCGACGAGAAGGCCGGGCATTTTTGCCCTGACCTTCTGCGGCGCGATACCGGTGCGGCCGAGGGAGTGGATGCGGGCAATGACCATGCCCTCGCGCACGTCCTCGCCAAGGTCCACCATGGTCTCGAACATGCCGTCGTCCTCTGCGAAAGCGAAGCAATCGTCGGACGGCATGTCCAGCCAGCGGGTTTGGGCCTTCTCGACCGCCCCATCCAGAATGCCGGCATGGCGCAGCACATTGGCGATGCCGCGCCGTGCGATGCGCACCGTTTCGGCACGGGCCGTGCCGCCGCCGCCAAGCTCGGTGGTGACGAAGACCTTGCCCATTTCCTCCGCCGCCGTGTCGTACATGCCCACGGCATCGATTTCGCGCATCTTCATCGAGAACGGTGCCGAGAAGGCCTCCACCGCCGCGAAGGCCTTCGCCTCCTGCGCCTTGTCCGGGAGGATATGCGCCGCGCAATAGGGCAGGAAATCGAGCGTACGGCCGCCCGAATGGAAATCGAAGACGATATCGGCACGCGGCAGCAGCTCGCGCTGGAAATAGTCGGCGATCTTTTCCGTCGCCGTGCCGTCCGGCCTGCCGGGGAACGAACGGTTCATGTTGCCCTTGTCGATGGGCGAGGTGCGCGTGCCCGCACGGAAGGCCGGATAGTTCATGGCCGGCACGATGATGACCGTGCCGGAAACCTGGCCCGGATCCAGCGTGCGCGCCAGTTCGTAGAGGGCCAGCGGCCCCTCATATTCGTCGCCATGATTGGCCCCGGTCAGCAGCGCCGTCGGACCTTCACCGTTCCTGACCACGCAGATCGGGATCATCACCGAGCCCCAGGCGGAATCGTCGCGGCTGTAGGGGAGGCGCAGGAAACCGTGCTGCACCCCATCGCGGTCGAAATCGACGGTCGGGGAAATGGGGGAAGGCTTCGGCATGTCCTAGTCCTTCACCACCAGCTTGCGCGGCACATTGGCGAGGCATTCGACGCCGGTCTCGGTGATGAGGATGGATTCGGTAATCTCCAGCCCCATGTCTTCCAGCCACAGGCCGGTCATGAAATGGAAGGTCATGCCGGATTTCAGCTCGGTGCGGTCACCGGGGCGCAGGCTCATGGTGCGCTCGCCCCAGTCCGGCGGATAGGAAAGCCCGATCGAATAGCCGGTGCGGTTGTCCTTGACGATGCCGTACTTCTTCAGCACCGCGAAGAAGGCGTTGGCGATGTCCTCGCAGGCATTGCCGGGCTTTGCCGCCGCCAGCCCGGCCTCCATGCCTTCCAGCGTCGCCTTCTCGGCGTCGAGGAACGCTTGCGTCGGCTTGCCGAGGAACACCGTTCGCGAAAGCGGGCAGTGGTAGCGGTGATAGCAGCCGGCGATCTCGAAGAAGGTGCCCTCGCCCGCCTTCATCGGCCTGTCGTCCCAGGTGAGATGCGGTGCGGAAGCATCGGCCCCGGACGGCAGCAGCGGCACGATGGCCGGATAGTCGCCGCCGAACCGGCCATCGGGCCCGTCCACGCCGCGCGTGCCGGCGTCATAGATCTCGGCCACCAGATCGCATTTGCGCATGCCCACCTCGACCTTGTCGAGGATGCGCTGGTGCATGGCCTCCACGATGCGAGCGGCCTTCTTCATATAGCCGATCTCGGTCGGGCTCTTGATGGCGCGCTGCCAGTTCACCAGCGCCGTCGCATCCTCGAAGCGCGCATTGGGCAAATGCTGTTGCAGCGAGGCGAAGGCTTTGGCCGAGAACCAGTAATTGTCCATCTCGACGCCGATGCGCTTCGCGCCCCACCCCTTGTCGGCGAGGATGCCGGCCAGATAATCCATCGGATGACGCTCAGTGGACTGCACATAGTGATCGGGATAGCCGATGATGTTTTCCGGGCTGAGATAGGCCGTGCGCCTTGCCCCGTTGGCGTCCTGTCCGCGTCCGAACCAGATCGGCTCGCCCTCCGGCGGCACGACCACGGCCTGATGCACATAGAACGACCACCCGTCATAGCCGGTCAGCCAGGCCATGTTGGAGGGATCGGAGCAGATCAGGAGATCGATGCCTTCCGCATCCATGGCCCGGCGCGTCTTTTCCAGACGCTCGCCATATTCCTCCCGGCTGAATTTCAGGTTGGGCTGCATTCTCGACGTTCCTCGTTAGGGCCTTGCGGCCGGCATCAGCTTTCCAGAATGGTCCCCGCCCCGACTGCCCGGGCGCGGTCGCGCGCCAGCGTGGCGATGGCCGTATCCTGCACGCCGGTGCCGGTGAGATCGGCCAGCGTGATGTCGGAGGCGGAACGGCGGCCGGGCTTGAGACCGGCGACGATCTGGCCGAGTTCCGTGACTCCGGCATCGGCGGTAACCAGCCCGGCATCGATGGCATGGTGCAACTCGCCCAGCCGGCGCGTCTGCGCGGCGCTGTCGGCGACATAAAGATCGACCATGCGGATGATCGCCGGCGCGATCTCGTTCTTGTGTTCCGCATCCGAACCCATGGCAGTGATGTGCTGGCCGGCGGAGACGAAGCCGGCATGGATGAGCGGCTCGGTCGCCGGCGTCGTGGTCACGATCACGTCGGCATCGGCGGCAGCCTTTGCCGCATCCGGCTCGGCACGCACTTCGATGCCCAGAAGTTCGCGCAGTTCGCCGGCGGTGCGTTCGGCCCTGGCCGGGTCGCGGGCCCAGATGCGCGCCTGCTTTATCGGCCGCACCAGCTTCAGCGCCTCCAGTTGCAGCTTCGCCTGCATGCCGGCGCCGAAAATGGCGGCGACGGCGGCATCCTCGCGCGCCAGATGTTTGGCCGCTACTGCCCCCGCAGCAGCGGTGCGGACATCGGTGAGGTAGCCATTGTCGAGCAGCAGCGCTTCGGTCAGCCCGGTCGTGGCCGAAAGCAGAACCATCAGCCCGTTGGTGCTCGGCAGGCCGAGCTTCGGATTGTCGAAGAAGCCGGGGCTGATCTTGATGGCGAAGCCGTCGATTCCCGGCACATAGGCCGTCTTGACGTCGACCTCGCCGCGATGCTCGGGAATGTCGAGCCGCAGGATCGGCGGCATGGCCACCTTCTGCGTGGCGAGCGCCCGGAATGCGTTCTCAACGCAGGCCACAGCGTCAAGGTCGAGCTTCACGATCTGCCGCAGGTCGGCTTCGGTGAGGATGGTCATCGACCTCATGCCGCGCGCTCCGCTTCCGCCGTCCCACATACGATGCTTCGATGCAGGCCCATGTCGATGTTGCGGCCGGACAGGACGAGGACGGTCGGCCCGGACGGCTTCACCTTTCCGGCCAGCAGTGCTGCAATGCCGACCGCCCCGGCCCCCTCCACGATCTCGCGTTCCTGCTCATAGGCATGGACGATGCCGGCGGCGATCTCATCCTCGGAAAGCAGCACCACATCGTCGAGAAGGTCGCGGCACATGGCGAAGGTCAGCCGGTTGTCGAGCCCGACGCCGCCGCCGAGCGAATCCGCCAGCGTCGGCAGTTCCTTCACCTGCACCGGCCGGCCGGCATCGAGGCTGGCCTTCATCGCCGGCCCGCGCTCCATGGAAATGCCGATGACTTTTGCCGATGGCTTCAGGCCCTTGACCGCCGCTGCCACGCCCGCCGCCAGCCCGCCGCCGGACAGCGGCACCAGCACCGTGGCCACATTCGGCACGGCTTCCCCGATTTCCAGCCCGAGCGTGCCCTGCCCCGCGATAATGGCCGGATCGTCGAAGGGCGGCACCATCGCCAGTCCCTCATCCGCCACCAGACGCTCGACTTCGACCTGGGCGTCGTCCTGGCTGTTGCCGACGATGCGGATTTCGGCACCGAGCCGGCGGATTTCATCGACCTTGTTGGCCGGCACCAGCTTCGACATGCAGATTACGGCGCGCACGCCTTCCAGCCGCGCCGCATGGGCCAGCGCCCGACCGTGATTGCCGGTGGAAGCGGCCACCACGCCCCGCGCCTTTTCCTGCGGGCTCAATGAGGCGATCGCATTGGACGCGCCGCGCAGCTTGAAGCTGCCGGTGATCTGGCGCTGTTCCAGCTTGAGATGCACCGGCACGCCGAACCGTTCGCTCAGCGATGTGGAGGAAACCGTCGGCGTCGCCACGATGCGATCGGCGATGCGTCGGCGCGCGGCTTCGATGTCATGGAGAGGGACTGTCTGCATGGCGATCAATCAAGGGCAAGCGGCAGGGTCATCAGCCGCCCCCATTGCAGGCGTGGTTCGGCATCGCCGCACAGGCGCAGGCAGTTCCATGCCGTCGCCTGATTGGAGGTCACCACCGGCCGGCCGATCGCGGCCTCGATTTCGGCGGCGACGCCGGCCGAACGCAGCGCCGTGCAGGAGATGAAGAGCGCCTCCGCATCATCGGCCATGGCTTCGCGCGCCAGATCGACCAGCGCGGAGGGCTTTATGCGCGCCATCTCCCGGTCGTCATCCAGGCCGAGGCAGGTGAAGCTTGCCAGATCGAACCCATGCCGGCGGAAATAGTCGGACATCGGCCGGCCGGTCTCCGTCACATAGGGGGTAAGCACGCTGATGCGCCGGGCGCCGAGCGCCTTGAGGCCGCGCATGGCGGCCATGGTGGGCGTCACCATCGGCACGCCGGGCTTGGCCGCGCGGATCGCCGCCTCGATCTCGCCATCGCCGATCACCACCGAGGCCGAGGTGCAGGAATAGCAGATGGCATCGAGCGGCTCGCCGGGCAGGATGAGGGAGGCACCTTCGGTCAGCGCCGGCTGCATGCGGCGCAGGTTCTCCGGCGTGGTCGGATTGGCATAGGCAATGCGCGCCACATAGACGCCGATGCGGTCGCTCGCCACCATGCGGCGGAAATCCGGCTCCGTGGTGTGGTCCGTGGCCAGGATGACGAGGCCGACGCGCCTTTCCAGCGGACGCGGATCGAGCGGCGGGCGGTTGCCGTGAAGGCGGATATCGACGGGAGCATCCATGGCCTAGCTCTCCACTCGCCCGAAACGCCGTTCCAGCCAGCGCAGCAACACCACCGAAAACAGGCTGATAACGAGGAAGAAGGCGCCCACCAGCGTCATCGGCTCGATATAGCGGTAGTAGGTGTTGGCGACGCTCTTGGCCTGGTTCATCAGTTCCAGCACGGTGATGGCCGACAGCAGCGGCGTTTCCTTGAACATGGCGATGAAATAGTTGGCCAGCGCGGGGATCATCGGCGGGATGGCCTGCGGCAGGATGATATGCATCCATGTCTGGCGCGCATCGAGGTTGCAGGCCTTGGCCGCCTCCCACTGCCCGCGCGGCACATTGTCGATACCGGCCCGGTAAACCTCGGCCGTATAGGTGCCATAGTGCAGGCCGAGCCCGATGACGCCGGCCAGCAGCGGCGGCAAAAGGATGCCGAAATCGGGCAGGATATAGAAGATGAAGTAGAGCTGCACCAGAAGCGGCGTGCCACGGATGAACTCGGCGAAGAAGCCGACCGGCCGCGACACCAGCCGGTTGGAGGAGCGGCGCAGCAGGGCGATGGCAAGGCCGACCACCGCCGCCAGCGCCGAGCCGAGGATGGTGGCGAGAACGGTGATCTTCACCCCCTCGATGAGGGTGGGCATGATCTCACGGACGAAGTTCCAATCCCATTCCATTAGCGGGCCCACTCCATCACACACGCACCCCGTCGATGCCGCGCGCAAGCCGCCGCTCGAGGCTGCGCACGCCCCAGGAGATGACCAGCGCCAGCGCGAAATAGCCGATCAGGATGGCGCTGAACGGCACCAGCGTGTTGCCGGTCTGGGCACGCACCACCTGTGCCTGGAAGGTCAGGTCGGCCAGCGAGATCAGCGACACGATCGAGGTCGCCTTCAACAGCTCGATGGCGTTGTTGCCGAAGGTCGGCAGCATGAGAAGGAAGGCCTGCGGCAGGATGACATGGCGCATGCCCTGCCAGCGGCCGAGATTGAGCGCCACGCAGGCCTCATATTGCTCCTTGCCGATGGATTGCATCGCACCACGCACCACCTCCGCCCCATAGGCGCCGACATTGAGGCCGAGCGCCAGCACACCCGCCTGCAAGGGCGTCAGTTCGATGCCGAGGAACGGCAGCACGAAATAGGCCCAGAACAGCTGCACGAAGATCGAGGTGCCGCGGAAGAACTCGATATAGGCGGTGGCCAGTGCCCTGACGGCGAAGAAGCGCGACAGCCGGCCGAGCCCCGCCACAAAAGCCATGAAGAGCGCCAGCACCGATCCCATCAGCGCCAGCTCGATGGTGACGAGCGCGCCCTGCAGCATCAGGCCGACATATCCGGACCAGTCGATCATGGAGCCCTGTCGAGTTCGATTTCCGAATTCTCTCTCACCCGCCCTTCGCCCTGCTCGGACAGAGGGCGGGTGAGGAATCAGGATTTACTGGGCAGCGCACTGCTTCTCGCGGGTCGTCGAGATCGCCGCAGCGGCCGAGAAGCCGTAGGGCTCGATAATCTTGGCGAACTCGCCGGACTCCTTCATCTTCGCCAGTTCGACGTCGAAGGCATCGCGCAGCGCGGTATCCTTTTTGTTGAAGGCCGCGCCATCGCAATAGACCGGCGCGCCCTCGACCGGCGCGATGACCTCAAGGTTTGGATCGTTGGCCTTCTGGACCAGATCGTTGATCGACAGCACCGGCAGCGAATAGGCGTCGATGCGGCCATCCTGCACCATCTTGAGGCCGCTCTGGCCGTCCGGCACCACGATCACGCGGTCGCGCGGCACGCCAGCGTTGAGCGCCAGTTTCTCCTCGGTGCCGCCGCCCGGCGCACCGATCCTGGCGGACGGATCCTTGGCGACGTCCTCATAGCTCTTGAAGCCCTTGGGATTGCCTTTCTTCACCAGCATCGCCTCGGCATCGCACAGCACCGGCTCCGAATAGGCGACCGCCGCGCAGCGCTCCGGCTTCATGAACAGGCCGGCGGTGACGACATCGAAGCGGCCCGCCTGAAGGCCGGGGATCATGGCTCCATATTCGGAGATCGAAGCGACAACGTCTTCCACCCCGAGACGCTTGAACACCTCGCGCGCCACATCGGGAGCGGCGCCGGAGACCTTGCCGTCGGCGGCCACCGCCGTATAGGGCGGCTCGTTGGCGATGGCGAGGCGGGCAAAGCCCTGCGCCTTCAACTGTTCCAGCTTGGCGTCATCGGCTTTTGCGGTGGCGGAGACGGCCAGAACGGCAGCGAAGGCCAGTCCGGCGGCGCCTGCAAGAATTCCCATTTTTCTCATTGTTCCCGGTTCCTCTTCTGTTTTCTGTCTTGCGGTTTCTGCGGCATTCGGCGCGGCAAGCCGCTCCGTGCGGTCAGACCCGATGTCCGGCCGCGATGATCTTCTTCAGGAAGCTTTGCGTGCGCTCCTGCTTCGGATTGCGGAAGATCTCCTCCGGCCTGCCCTCTTCCACGATGCGGCCGCGGTCGAAGAATAGCACGCGGTCGGCGAAGTCATGGGCGAAACCCATCTCGTGGGTGACCAGAAGCATGGTCATGTCGGTCTCGTCGGCCAGCCGGCGCATGACGTTCAGCACCTCCTCGACCAGTTCCGGATCGAGCGCCGAGGTGACCTCGTCGAACAGCATGATCTTGGGCGACAGCGCCAGCGCCCGCGCAATCGCCACGCGCTGCTTCTGGCCGCCGGAAAGCTGTGCGGGCATGGCCTTGGCCTTGTCGGCCATGCCCACCATGTCGAGCAGTTCCATGGCGCGCTTCTGTGCCTGCGCCTTCGGCACGCCCTTGGTCAGCATCGGTGCCAGGGTCACATTGTCGAGCACGCATTTGTGCGGAAACAGGTTGAAGAGCTGGAACACCATGCCGATCTTCTGGCGCATCCTGGCCAGATGCCGCTCGTCGGCGGGCACAAGCTTGCCTCCGCGCTCCATATGGTAAAGCTGCTCGCCCTCGACCTCGATATGGCCGCCGTCGATGCGTTCCAGCGTCATGAGGATGCGCAGGATCGTGGTCTTGCCGGAACCCGAGGGGCCGATCAGCGCCAGCTTCTCGCCGGGCATGACCTGCATCGACAAGCCGTCCAGCACCTTGAAGGCACCGAAGCTCTTGGTGATCGAATCGATCCTGACAATGGGTTCGGCCAATGTCTTCCCCGCTCAAGAGGATGTTCCGGTCTTTACGATGAGGACGACTTCAAATCATGTCAATTGCCAAAATAATATCATGACAATATTTGCGAGGTCGTCGAATTTCGAGCGAAAAACAGGCGCCTCTAGATGGCCAGCAGCAGGTGTTCCGGATCGGCCAGCAGCAGCCGGGTGACGACGCCCAGCCCGGTGCGCAACTCGCTCTCGGTGGTCGAGCCGAGCGAAATGCGCACCGCCGGTTGCCATGGCCCCTCCGCAATGCGGAAGGAAGCGCCGGGCGCGATGGCCACGCTTTGCAGGCGCGCCTGCGCGACGAACCCTTCCTCGGCGCGGCCATCCGGCAGCGGCAGCCAGATATGCAGGCCGTCGCGATGGGCGCGGAAGGCAATCCCCTCCAGCGCCTCCGCGGCGATGGCGAGTCGGCGGCGCACGGCTTCGCGCTGCCAGCGCACCAGCTCCATGGCGGTGCCGTCGCTCACCCATTTGGTGGCGATCTCCGCCACCATCGGCGTCGCCATCCAGTTCGTCACCAGATGCCGGTTGGCAACGGCCGTGACGTAGCGGTCCGGCACGGCCAGATAGCCGATGCGCAGGCCCGGCACGGTGATCTTGCTGAACGAAGTGACATAAAGGGTGCGTTCCGGCGCGAAATGGGCGACAGGCGGGGCGCGATCCTCGACCAGCGGGCCGAGCACATCGTTCTCGATGATGGCGATGTCGTGCCGGCGCGCCACTTCGGCCAGTTGCGAACGGCGCACCGAACCCATCAGCGAGGCCGTGGGATTGATGACCGAGGGCTGCACAAACACGGCGCGGATGTCGTTCTGGCGGCAGGCCGCATCGAGTGCCTCGGGCACGATGCCCTCGTCGTCGATCGGCAGCCCCTCCAGATTGAAGCCGAGATAGCGCGCCAGCGGCACCAGCGTATGGTGTCCGATGGCTTCGGTGGCCACGGTGGAACCGGGCGGGGCAACGCTCATCAAGGCCACCGTCATGCCTCCGGTGGCGCCGTTGGTCAGCGTGACGTTCTGCGGCGAGACCTCCAATCCGCAGGCCCGCAGCCATTCCACGGCCACAGCGCGGTGGCGGGGAAACACCATGTTGGGGCGGAACGACAGCGCCGAACTGGCCGGCAGCTCACCCGCCAGCCAGGCCAGACCCTGCTTCAGCCGCTCCAGATGCATCAGCTCGCACACCGGCTTGAGGATCGACAGGTCGATGACCTCGCCGGGGCGCTCGGGCAGATAGGGCGGGTCGGGCTCGCGGCGCTGGGTCTGCACGAAGCTGCCGCGGCCGATCTCCCCGACAACGAGGTCACGCCTGATCAACTCCTCATAGGCGCGGCTTACCGTCTGCACCGAAAGCGCCAGCTCGTCCGCCAGCGCCCTGTGGGTGGGCAGGCGCTCGCCGTTTTCGAGCCGGCCGTCATGGATGGCGCGGGCGAACTGGTCGGCCAGCGACAGATAGGCAGGGCGGCGGATCAGGGCGGGGTCGGGTCGCCATTGTGTCATGACTTCATTAGAGATCGAAATCAGTTCAATTGACAATCGAAATCATTCACCTTCATGGTGCGGTCGCAGCACGAAACCGGAACGCCATGGCCGCCACGAAGCTCGACGCGACAGACCTCAAGATCCTCGACGCCATCCAGCGCGACGGGCGCATCACCAAGCTGAAGCTCGCCGAGCAGGTTGGGCTGTCGCCAACACCGTGCTGGATGCGGCTGGCGCGGCTGGAAAAGGCCGGCATCGTCACCGGCTACCATGCCCGCGTCTCGGTGCGGGCGATTGCGCCGGTCACCAGCGTGCTGGTGGAGGTGACGCTCGCCAACCACCGGCAGGCGGACTTCGGGCGGTTCGAGCGGGTTGTGCGCGATACGCCCGAGATCGTCGCCTGCTGGTCGGTGGGAGGCGGCGTCGACTATCTGCTCAAGGTGATGACGCGCGACATCGACGCCTATCAGCGCCTGATTGATTCGCTGCTCGAACGCGAAATCGGCATCGACCGCTATTTCACCTACATCGTCACCAAGACCGTGAAGGACGACACCGTGCTGCCGGTGGCTGAACTGGCCGGCCCGGCCGGCTAGAGCATTTTTGCAGTCAGACGGAATTGTCTGACGTCGCATAAATGCGGCCAAGACAAATAGATGGAGCGGCAGCCCGGATTTATCCGGGCGTCCGCCGCTCTAAGCACAGGCAGAGACATCGCGCGTCATCCGGGCACGAAATAGAGACTTTCTCCATGCCGCCCGGCCGGAACGGACCCTCTCTCCCCTATCCCTGCCTAGACTGGTCCCGTCACAGGGAGGCCACGCCATGTCCGCGCATTTTTCCCGCCAGCAGCGCCACGAGGCGCTCGACCGTCTCGTCGACCGGCGGCTTTACCGCGAACTCGCCTATGTCGACGGCCACTGGACGGCCAGCGCGGCGGCCCGCAGCTTCGAAGTCACCGACCCGGCCAGCGGCGCGAGCCTCGCCTTCGTCGCCGCGCTGGACGAAGGACAGACCACGGAAGCCATCGCAGCCGCGTCGAGAGCGTTTCCCGCTTGGCGCGCGCTGCTGCCGCAGGAGCGCTCGCGCCTGCTGCGCAACTGGTACGAGCTGATCGTCGCCGCCAGGGAAGACCTCGCCCTGCTGATGACGCTGGAACAGGGCAAGCCGCTCAAGGAAGCGCGGGGCGAGATCGACTATGCCACCTCCTTCGTCGAATGGTATGCGGAAGAGGCCAAACGGCTCAACGTAGAGGGCGTAACCAGCCATCTGCCCGGCGCGGAAATGGCGGTGCGGCGCGAGCCGCTCGGCGTCGTCGGCATCGTGACGCCGTGGAACTTCCCGTCCGCCATGCTGACGCGCAAGGCCGCTGCTGCGTTGGCCGCCGGCTGCACCATCGTGGCGCATCCCTCCTCGCAAACGCCCCTTTCGGCTCTGGCGCTGGCCGAGCTTGGCGAACGTGCCGGCCTCCCCGCGGGCGTGTTCAACATCGTCACCGGCGCGGCAGCACCGATTGTCGATACGCTGTGCGCGAACAGCCGCGTGCGGGCGCTGAGCTTCACCGGTTCGACCGAGATCGGAAGGCGGATCGCCAGCCAGTGCGCACCAACCATGAAGCGGTTGGTGATGGAACTGGGCGGCCATGCGCCGCTGATCGTCTTCGCCGACGCCGATCCGGAACGTGCCGCGCAGACCGCGCTCGACGCCAAATTCGCCACGTCCGGGCAGGACTGCCTTGCCGCCAACCGCATCTATGTCGAGCGGCCGCTCTACGATGCCTTCTGTACGGCTTTTGCTCGCCGCATCGAGGCGCTGAAAGTAGCCGAGGGCCTGACGCCCGGCGCCGACATCGGCCCGCTGATGCATGAGCGGGCCGTCGCCAAGGTCGAGGAGCAGGTCGCCGACGCACTGACGCGCGGGGCACAGCTTGTCTGCGGCGGGTCACGCCATGAAGCCGGGCCGCTGTTCTTCCAGCCGACGCTGCTGGCCGGCGTGCCCGACGATGCGCTGATCATGCGCGAGGAAACCTTCGGGCCAGTCGCCGCCGTCACCGCCTTCGACAGCGAGGACGAGGTTGTCGCCCGCGCCAATGACACCGAATATGGCCTCGTCGCCTATGTGGTGACGCAGAACGGTGCGCGGCAGCGGCGCATGGCCAATGCGCTGGACTATGGCATGGTCGCCATCAACCGCGTCAAGATCACCGGCGCGCCGATCCCCTTCGGCGGCGTCAAGCAATCCGGGCTCGGCCGCGAAGGCTCCCGCCACGGGATCGAGGCCTTCACGGACCTCAAATATATCTGCCTCGACCTGGCGTGAGCCAGCCGGCGAATCTGCAAAGGAGACAACTATGCTCGACAAGTCCAACGAACTCGCCGCCTGGGATCGCGACCACTTCTTCCACCCCTCCACCCATATGGGCATGCATGCGCGCGGCGAGACGCCGAACCGCATCATGGCCGGCGGCGAAGGCGTGACGATCTGGGACACCGACGGCAGGAAGAGCATCGATGCCTTTGCTGGACTCTATTGCGTCAATGTCGGCTATGGCCGCCAGAAAATCGCCGACGCCATTGCCGAACAGGCCAAGGAGCTTGCCTATTATCATGCCTATGTCGGCCACGGCACCGACGCCTCGATACGGCTGGCCAAGATGATCATCGACCGTGCGCCGCAAGGCATGAGCCGCGTCTATTTCGGCCTGTCGGGCTCGGATGCCAACGAAACCAACATTAAGCTGATCTGGTACTACAACAATGTGCTCGGCCGGCCCGAGAAGAAGAAGATCATCTCGCGCTGGCGCGGCTATCACGGCTCGGGCGTCATGACCGGCTCGCTGACCGGTCTCGCCGCCTTCCACAACGCCTTCGACCTGCCGCGCGTCCCGATCCTGCACACCGAAGCGCCGTATTACTTCCGCCGCGAGGATCGCTCGCTGTCGGAAGAACAGTTCTCGCAATATTGCGCCGACAGACTGGAAGAGATGATCCTCGCCGAAGGACCGGACACCATCGCCGCCTTCATCGGCGAGCCGGTTCTGGGCACCGGCGGCATCGTGCCGCCTCCGGCCGGCTACTGGCCGAAGATTCAGGCCGTTCTCGACAAATACGACATCCTGCTCGTCGCGGACGAGGTGGTGACCGGCTTCGGACGGCTGGGCTCGATGTTCGGCTCCGACCATTACGGCATGAGGCCGGACCTCATCACCATCGCCAAGGGGCTGACCTCGGCCTATGCACCGCTCTCCGGCGTCATCGTCGGCGAAAGGATGTGGGAAGGGCTGGTCAAGGGTTCCGACGCGCTCGGCCCGATCGGCCATGGCTGGACCTATTCCGCCCATCCGATCTGTGCCGCGGCCGGCGTCGCCAATCTGGAATTGATCGACGAACTCGATCTGGTGACCAATGCCGGCGAAGTCGGTCCCTATTTCAGGGACGCGCTGCAAGAGGCGGTCGGCGGCCACGGGAATGTCGGCGAGGTGCGCGGCGAAGGCCTGCTGGCGGCGGTCGAATTCGTCAAGGATCGCGACGATCGCACCTTCTTCGACGCCGCCGACAAGATCGGCCCGCAGGTGGCGGCCGCACTGGCCGAGCGCGGCGTCCTCGGCCGGGCCATGCCGCAGGGCGACATTCTTGGCTTCGCCCCGCCGCTCTGCCTGAAGAAAAAAGAAGCTGATACCGTCGTCGCGAAGACGGCGGATGCGGTGAAGAGCGTGCTGGGCTGAAATGACAACACCTCCCCTCCTCCCCGATACCATGGCGGCCGTCCTGCTGACCGGCCACGGCGGGCTCGACAAGCTCGTCTACCGCACCGATGTTGCCGTGCCGAAACCTGCGCCCGGCGAGGTGCTGGTGAAAGTCACAGCCTGCGGCATGAACAACACCGATGTGTGGGTGCGTGAAGGCGCCTACGGCACGGAGGAGGATGCGGCCGCAGTCTCAACCTGGCGCCGACAGGGCAACACGCTGACCTTCCCGCGCATACAGGGCGCCGACACCGTGGGAACCATCGTCGCCACCGGCGAAGGCGTTCTCACGGGGCGCATCGGCGAGCGGGTAATGGTGGACTTCTCCATCTACAACCGCGACGACGATTCGCTGGCCGACATCGACTATATGGGCCATGGCCGCGACGGCGGCTATGCCGAATACCAGGCGTTGCCGGCCGAAAACGCCCATGCCGTCGATACCGATCTGACCGACGTCGAACTGGCCACCTTCTGCTGCGCCTACCTTACCGGCGAGCACATGTTGGAGCGTGCCGGGCTGAAGGAAGGCGAGCGCGTGCTGGTCACCGGCGCCTCCGGCGGTGTCGGCTCGGGCATCGTGCAGCTTGCCCGCGCCCGTGGCGCCATTCCCTATGCCGTGGTCGGTAAGGGCAAAGAACAGGCCATCCTCGATATCGGCGCGGAAAAGGTCGTCACGCGGGGCGTTGCCGACCTGCCGGAAGCGGTTGCCAAAGCCACCGGAGGCCGGCCGATCGACGTGGTGGCCGATCTGGTCGGCGGGCCGCTGTTCAACGACCTGTTGCGCATCCTGCGTCCCGAAGGACGCTACACCACCGCCGGCGCCATCGCCGGGCCGGTCGTGCAGCTCGACCTGCGCACCATGTATCTGAAGCAGCTCCAGCTTCACGGGTCCTCTCAAGGGACGCGCAAGGATTTCCGGCGTCTGGTGCGTTATATCGAGGATGGCAAGATCCGGCCATTGGTGGGCGGCGTCCATCGGCTGTCGGATTTCCACCGCGCCCAATCGGATTTCATGGCCAAGGCATTTATCGGCAAACTGGTGGTCGTGCCGGACGCGGTTCATGATGCGCAGGCGGACGGCCGCTCGTGAGCGGATAAGCCTATCCGCTCGACGGCTCGGCAAAGGACCGCACGGTGCGGATCGCGCCGTCGAGCGCGACGCCATCGGCATCGGCAAGGGCCGCCTCGCGCAATCGCCTGATCCAGTCGGCAGCGTCGGGCCGGCCGCGCAGCAGGTCCAGGCAGGACAGCACCCTGTCGAACTTGGACTGGCCGCGCTTGTGGGTATCCGAATAGCCCTTGATCAGCCGGCGGCACTTCAGCACTTCGACGCCGAGGGCATAGTCGGATGCGCGTTCCCGCTCGGCAACAGCCAGCCACTCCTCGAGATGACGGCTCTCGACCTGATGGCGCAGCAGGCCGCGGCGCCAGCGGCGCAGACCGGCAAGCGACCAGAGAGTGCCAAAGCCGAGCATGCCGTCCGTACGGATCCGGCGCCCCCTGTCGACAAGCCGGTTGAACGACTTCATCAGCCCCGGCCGCCGCTCTATCGCCGCTCCCAGCCTCGCCGGCAGCAGGCCGCAGATCTCTTCCATGCGTGGATGGAAATATTCGGTGGTCCGCAGTGTCTGACCTTCACGCAGACGGACCTCGATGCGGACCCGGGCCGCGCGCGCCGGCCTGGTCTTGAGATCGGCCACGCGGATTATGTCGTCATAGACCATGGCGTTGGCGACATATTTCGCCGCCTCGCGTGAAAAGGCCCAGCTTCTTGCCTCTTCATCGGCGGCGACGATCCGCTCCAGCCGGCCGAGATATTCGGCGCCATAGGCGGGATCGAGGAAATCCACGACCTTGACCAGACCGGGCCCGGCCAGTTCGCGCACCGGCGGCGGCAGGCGTTCGACGCGACCCAGAAGACCGTTCCACGCATCCCGGAGCCGGGCCGGCGTATTTGCAGGCTTCGGCTTCACGGCCGGGGCAGCCGGTTCGTCCTCACCATCACCACTGGCCGCGCGCTCATAGGCAAGGGCAAAGGCCCGCAAGCTGGCGTCCACGCCCTTTCCGCCGGCCTTGATGGTTTCCTCGAAGGCATCGCGCGGGAACGGCAGTTCGCCCGATCCGGCCAGGGCACCGAACAGGCTTGCCGAGACGACGCTGCCCGCCTTCTTCGCCATGGTCTCCATGTCGAAATGAATGAAACGGCGCGAGGCCTCCCCTGCCCGCCGCAGCACCGTATCCGGCGAGGCCTTGCCGTCACCCGGCACGATTTTTTCCGAAACGGCCAGCATGCGATGGCTGGATGCGATCAGCGTGGTCCGCTCGGGCGTGACGAAGCCGCGCAATACCGCCCGGCCGGCTTCCACCAGTTCGGCGGCGATCAATATATCGACGTCGCCCGGCGCAGGACTGAGCGACAACACCGGCAGGGCATCGCCGCGGGCCGGATCGCGCGGCATCATCTCGACATAGTAGATCGTGGCGCCCGTGCGCTGGGCGACGCCGGCGACGGACGTGGACTGGACATGCCAGCCCGAGCGCTCTGCGACATCGGTCACCCAGCCGGACAGGACGCCGCCACCCTGGCCGCCCACGGCCAGTATTGCGATCTTGACGATTCCCCTTGTGGCATCGTCGCCTTCCGGCAAACCGTATTTCATGGCTGCGCCACTTTGAAGGAAAGACGGCGACGCTCCCGGCTGGTTTGCAAACTCGCGATCACGCGTCCGCGCAGAGTTGACCAGAACCGCTCCCATCCGGTGGGGTTGCTGACAACATCGGCCTGATAGAAGGACGGGCACAGCACCGCCGCATCCGCCACCTCACCGCAATTGCCGCAGCCGACGCAGTTCTCGTCGATCGCAGCCACCGGATCGTCGCGCAGCGGATCGTCGAGATGCTTGACGGTCAGCGACGGGCAGCCGGAAAGGCGCATGCAGGCGTGATCGCCGGTACACACGTCCTCGTCGACGCCGAATTTGGTTCGCACAGCACGCTTGCCTTCCGCAATCGCCTTCTTCTTCAGCGGCGCCTCGCGCCGCTGGCGGTTGAGCATGCATTCCGAGGATGCCACGATGACCTTCGGCCCCTTCTCGGGCGTTGTCAGCGCTTCTTTCAGCGTGTCGCGCATCAGCCCGACATCGTAAGTGCGCTCAACATGGCGCACCCATTTCACGCCCATGCCCCTGATGGCATTGGTAATCGGATGATTGGTCGACTTGGTGCGATTGGAAGCGCGCGAGGACAGGATGTCCTGTCCGCCGGTGGCGGCCGAATAGTAGTTGTCGACCACCACGATGACGCCGTCGTTCTGGTTGAACACCGCATTGCCGATCGAGGAGGTCAGGCCGTTGTGCCAGAAACCGCCATCCCCGACGAAGGAGATGGAACGACGGCCGGCATCCGGCGCATTGAAGGCCGAGGCCGAGGCCGGCCCCAGCCCGTAGCCCATCGTCGTCGCGCCAAGCTCGAACGGAGGCATGATCGAGAACAGATGACAGCCGATGTCGGAGGCGATGTGGTGCTTGCCCAGTTCCTCCTCGGCAAGCTTGGTCGCGGCGAAGATCGGCCGTTCCGGGCAACCGACGCAAAAGCCCGGCGGCCGCGCAGGCACCGCTTTCGCAAGGTCGTCCCAGATCGGCGGAGCGGGTACGTTGGGAGCCCGGATTTCCGGCGCCAGCAGGTCGCCCGCATGCTGGCGCAGGAAACCGCCGATGCCGGCCAGCATCACGTCGCCGGAATATTCGCCGGCCATGGGCAGCATGCCCTTGCCTTCCAGCTTCACGGAGCCGCCGGCTTTGTAGAGCATGGCGCCCAGCGCCTGCTCGATATAGTCGGGCTGGCCCTCCTCGACCACAAGCACGGCGTCCTTGCCCTCGCAGAACCGGACCAGTTCATCCTCGATCAGCGGATAGGTGACGTTGAGAACATGGAGCGGCACCCGGGTTTCGCCGTAGAGGTCGGCAAGGCCCAGCCGCTGCAAGGCGCGAACGACGCCATTGTACATGCCGCCCTGGCAGATGATGCCGACCTTGCCCTCACCGCCGAAGGTCTCGTTCAGGCCATATCGCCTGATGTAGTCGATGGCCGCCGGCATGCGCTTCGATATCTTCTCCTTCTCGTGCAGGAAGGAGGCAGGCGGCAGCACGATGCGCTGCGTGTCGCGGCGCGGGTTTTCCAGCGCGTCGGCGACGGTCATGGCGGGCCGCTTATTGTCCCTGGCGATGAAGGAGCCATGGACATGGCAGCAGCGGATGCGCACCTGCAGCATGACCGGGGTGTTGGACGCTTCTGACAGTTCGAAACCATGTTCCACCGCCGCCACGATGGACGGCAGGTTGGGCCGCGGATCGAGCAGCCAGACCTGGCTCTTCATGGCAAAGGCATGGCTGCGCTCCTGCATGATCGAGGAGCCTTCGCCATAATCCTCGCCGACGATGATCAGCGCGCCGCCCGTCACCCCGCCCGAAGCGAGATTGGCGAGCGCATCCGAGGCGACGTTGGTGCCGACCGTCGACTTGAAGGTCGCGGCCCCGCGGATCGGATAATGGACCGAGGCCGCCAGCATGGCGGTGGCGGTTGCCTCGGAGGCGCTCGCCTCGAAATGCACCCCGAGTTCTCCGAGGATGTCCTGCGCGTCGGCCAGAACATCCATCAGATGGCTGATCGGCGCGCCCTGATAGCCGCCGACATAGCCGACCCCGCACTGGAGCAGAGCCTTGGTGATGGCGAGGATGCCCTCTCCGGTAAACTCCTGTCCCTCGCCCAGCTTGAGTTTCTGGACCTCCTTCGCGAAAGACCGCTCAGCCATCGGGTATCTCCTCAGAAATCATGCTTGCGGATGTTGGCCAGTATCTTCTGAAGGGTGGCGACGAAGGCTGCGTGTTCCCCGGGTTCGATACCGGCGAACATGCGCTCATAGCTGTCGCGCATGGTGGGCCACATCGTCTCGAAGGCGGCGCGGCCGGCGTCGGTGATCCAGATGCGCGTGGCCCGGCTGTCGTCGGGGTCGGGCGTGCGCCGGACCAGCCCGTTGGTCTCCAGCGCGTCGAGCGCGCGGCTCAGCGTCGAGTGCTCGATGACCGCATAGACCGCCAGCCTGCTGATAACGATGCCGTCGATGACCGACAGCACCGCCAGGCTGCGCATCTGCGGCGTGGTGAGCCCGAGCTTGGCCAGGTCTTGGCGCAGCGAGGCGTTGTAGCGCCCCATGATCCGGTTCATCAGATAGGGAGCGAACTGCTGCAAGCCGATCTCCCCGAGGCGTGGGCCGTCAATCTCGATATCGTCGGGCACACGCTCGTTCATCTGATCACCCTCGTCATTCGTCGCTTCCATTTGCCGGGCCGCCTGTTCCGGCCCGGCATCAAGGCATTCCCGCTTTCGCAGCGCGGGAATGCCGAACCTGTCCTGCCGAAACGCGTCAGCCTTTCGGCGCCAGCGCCAGCGCCCGTACCGGGCTGCCGGTGCCCCTGGCGATCTTCAGCGGAGCTGCGATGAGGATCGCGCCCTTGGGCGGCAACCTGTCAAGGTTCACGAGACTGGCGAGGCCGTATCTGTTGGCCTTGTGCAGCAGGTTGTGCGCCGGGAACGGCGGCTCGAAGCCCCCCGCTGCACCGGCATCGGTGCCGATGCACTGGGTCCCCCAGCCGATCGCGCCACGTTCGAGAATATATTCGATGCAGTCGACCGACGGGCCCGGCGAATGCGGCCCGCCGGCATCCGCATTGAGGAACAGCTCTTCCGAATGGTTGCGCTGATCCCAGTCGGTGCGCATCACCACCCATTCGCCCGGCCGGATATCGCCATGCTTCGCCTCCCAGGCCTTTACCCCTTCGGCCGTGAGCAGGAAATCCGGGTTGGCGGCCGTCTCTTGCGAGCAGTCGATCACGTTGACCGGGGCGACGAAGTTCCCGGCCGCAATCGTGTCGGTGTAGCCGTCGGCAAAGTCCTTGCCGGTGATCCAGTGGTGCGGCGCATCGAAATGGGTACCCGAATGTTCGCCCACCTTCAGCCAGTTCCACGCCCAGAACGGGCCGTTCTTGTCATATTCGGAAATCGTGTGGATCTCGATCCTCGGCGTATCCACCGCCAGTTCCGGCGGCAGTTTCAACAGCGGCGTGTCCGGCCCGAGCGTCGCGGTCAGGTCCACGACCTCGACCCCTCCCCCCACAAGCAATTCCGCAAGTTTCTCCAACGTGGCTGCGGCAGCAGTCATTGCAAATCCTCCCTTCGCTACGCGCCGATGCGCAATGGCACGGCTCCGCTCCCGCGCGGACCATGCAGCCTCCTCTTCCACAATTGAAGACTAGACGGATTTAATTGCATATGCAAATATCATTGCGGGAGAATAAGCAAAGATCGTCGAAGCTGGTTGACCTGCAAGGCAAGCCGAAACAGATGGCATGGAGGCATCCAGCGTCGCCGCTATTGGCTTTTGTATAGAAGGCCGCAGAAGAGGGCGGCCGAGGATGCGGAGGAAGTCCCTAGTGCCGGACGAGGCGAGTTTTCACCTCCCTACCGCGCAACCAGCACGATGATTAATTTGCAAATGCATACGAATATAGCTGCAAGAGCCCGGTGACACGGGTGAACCGAGGAGAACGGTGCCGATAAGGCCGACTGCGCAGCAGATCGGCGGCGCACCATGTGAGGACAGGAGGAGCATGAGATGAAGTTTTCGAGTCTATTGGCAGGTCTGGCCATGACCCTGGCCGTGGCCACACAGGCGAGCGGCCAGGAAAAGATCGTCGTCGGCGCCTATCCGGCCAACCCCCCGTGGGAGTTCAAGACCGAGGCCGGCGCCTTCGAGGGTTATGAGGTCGATGTCGCGACGGAAGTCGCCAAGCGGCTGAACAGGCAAGTGGAATTCCAGGACATGGGGTTCCAGGCTCTGTTTGCGGCCACGAGTTCCGGACGGATCGACTTTGCCGTCTCCTCTATCTCGGTGACCAACGAGCGCCTCCAGAACCAGTCGTTCACGCAGCCTTACTATGACAGCGCCGGCTCGGTCGTCGGACGTGAAGCCTCGACCGTCGCTTCCCTCGAGGACCTCAAAGGCAAGGTGATCGGCGTCGTGGCCGGAACCACCGGCGAAGCCTGGGCCAATGAAAACAAGGACAAGCTCGGCATTGCCGACATCACCAGCTATAACGCGCAGCAGGATCTGTTGCTCGACGTGCAGAACGGCCGTATCGAAGGCGGCGCCGGCGAACTCGCCGGCTTCCAGTATGCCATGACCAAGACGCCGGGCCTCAAGATACTGGTGCGCATCCCGACCGGAGAGCGTTTTGCCATGATGGCGCGCAAGGAGCATCCCCTGCTGGCGGAGGCCAACGAGGCGATCTCGGCGATGAAGACCGATGGCACCCTGGCCGCGATCCACAACAAGTGGTTCGGCGTCGATCCCGAAGCGGGCACGAGCGCCACGACGCCCATGCCGGTGCCGCAGCCCGAGTGAGGCATGAAGAAGCGCATCGGATCGAGGCTCGCCGCCTTCGGCAAATCCGATGCGCAAACCCAGAGGTCGCCTGACGCTCCCGAAGAGACAGGCGATCCGGCGCTTTGCTGTCACGAAACGATGCACCTTTCCCCGTGAGTGGAAGATGCATCCCGACCGGACCCCGCCATGCAACTGATCGAAACTTTTTTCAACTGGGAGATCCTCGTCAGGTCCTTTCCGATGCTGCTGCGCGGCGTCGGCAATACCCTCCTGCTGGGCTGTGCCAGCATCGTCATCGGCGGTGCGGTTGGTCTTCTGGTCTGTCTGATGAGATTGTACGGATCGAAGCCGGTGCGCCTGCTCGCCATCGCCTATATTGATGTGCTGCGCGCCATGCCGATCCTTGTGCTGCTGATCCTGATCTACTATGCCCTGCCGTTCGTGGGGATCAGGTTCTCGTCCTTCACCTCGGCCACGCTGGCCCTGTCGCTGGTGCTGTCGGCGTTCACCGCCGAAGTCTGCCGCGCCGGCATCGAAAGCATTCCCAAGGGGCAGTTCGAGGCGGCCTCGGCACTCGGCCTCGGTTTCTGGCGAGCGATGCACAAGGTCATCCTGCCGCAGGCGCTGCGCGTCGTCGTGCCGCCGCTGACCAGCAATTGCGCCTCGATCTTCAAGGATACCGCGCTGGCTTCCGTCGTCGCCATGCCGGATCTGCTGAAACAGGCGACCGATGCGCAGGCGCTCATGGCCAATCCCACGCCCCTCATCGGCGCCGCGCTCATCTACCTCGCCTTTCTGCTGCCGCTGGTGCGTCTCGTCAGCTATCTGGAAGAACGCGGCAAGAGGCAGCTCACGGCACGATGAGACATAAGCTCGGAAGATATGGCAATGAACACGCGCAATCCAGCCGATAACGGCTCCGGCTATTTCCTCTATCACTCGATCGGCATGTATCCGGGCAAGGCGGAGGCCATGGGCGCCGCCTTCTCGGAATTCGCGTCGAGCTGGGGCGCCTTCGACGACGGCCAGTGGATGCGCGCCCTTGGCGGACGTCAGAAGTTCATCGACCTGTGGTCTGCGGTGATCGGTGCCCCGTGCGGGACGCTGACCAGCGCGGAAAACGTTACCACCGCGCTCTACAGCCTGATCGGCGCGTTGCCGCAACGGCACCTTTCCGGCCGCAAGATACTGGTCGCGGCCGACTGTTTCCCCAGCCTGCACTTCCTGCTGGCCGGGCTGGCGCCGCGCCTCGGCTTCACACTGCACACGGTGCCGGTGCGCCCCGGCGAACACTGGGTGCGCGACGAGGACATGGTCGCGGCCTGGACGGAGGAGGTGGGGCTGGCGCTGCTCACATTCGTCACCTCGACGGCATCCCACCGCTGCGACCTCGACCGGCTCGTCGATCATGGCCGCCGCATGGGCAGCCTGGTCGGGGTCGACATCACGCAAGGCGTCGGCCTGCTGCCCTTCAAGGTCGACAAGCCTGACGTCGACTTCACCGTCTCGACCACGCTGAAATGGCTGTCCGGCACGCCCGGCGCCGGCATCCTCCATGTCGCGGCGCCGCTGCTCAAGGAATGCCGGCCAGAGTTGCGCGGCTGGTTCAGCCAGGAGAACATCTTCTCCTGGGATCTCGATGCCTTCGCCTATGCATCCGATGCCCGCCGCTTCGATCACGGTACGCCCTCGGTGCTCGCCTGTGTCGGGTCGGTGCCCGCGCTGGAATGGCATGCGACACAGGATCATGCCGAAATGCTGGCCCACAATCGTAGGCTGGGTGCGGCGCTTATCGAAGGAACCTCGGACACAGGCCTCACGCTGGCCAGCCCGCCCGACGAGCGGCAACGCGGCGGCAGCGTGATGCTCCAGTTGCCGGCTGATGCGGACGCCGCCGCCGTCGTCAACGGGCTGCGCGAGGCCGGGCTCTACACGGATTGCCGGGGCCGGATCCTGCGCCTGTCGCCGGGCCCGGTCACGACCCCCGAAGGTGTCGAGCGCCTGCTCGGACGGCTCTCCACGCTTATTTCCCGCTGATATCGGGCGAAAGGCCAGTCTCTGCGCGGCACAGATCCTGCAACAGCACCTGGGTGCCGGTGATATCGGCGATCATGTGCTCGCGGGCGGCGGCGCCGTCGCGCTGGCGCAATGCCGCGACGATGGCGTGGTGATGGTTGGCGAAGGGCTTGTGCAGCCCGGTTCCCATGCGCGGCGCTATGTAGGACGAAAGCATGCGCATATAGGGCCCGTAGCGCAGCCACAACGAATCGATGAGCTGGGCCAGCACCTGCGAGCGTGAGGCGCTGTAAATCCGGAAGTGGAAATCCCGGTTCCGCAGCAGCATGTCGTAGACATCGGCCTTGGTGCTTGCCGCCTCATGCTCGGCCATGCTCTGTTCGATGGCTTCCATCTCATGCGGCTGGACCGTTTCGGCGGCGAGTTGCGTTGCCAACCCTTCGATGGCCACCCGCGCCCGGCAGATGTCGTCAAGGCGCTCGACCGAAACCGTCGGCACGCAGGCCGAGCCGTTGGAGGCCATTTCCACCGCGTTCTCCGCGCCGAGGCGACGCAGCGCCTCGCGAACGGGCATGGGACTGGTCTGGAAGGATTTTGCCAGTGCCGCGATGGTCAGCGCCTGGCCGGGATCGAAACGGCCGGTGATCAGCGCATCCCGCAACTGAAGATAGACCCGGTCACCGATCGTGATGCGCGACGAAACCGGTCCAAGTGAATTGTCAAGCATGGCCTCTCGCATTCTCCCAATCGCCGCAACGGTGTCCGTTTAAGATCAATGGTCCCCTTTTTTCACCAAGGTTCCCTTCCACGGCTACAGGGAATTGAAGAAACCGCTCAGCCGGTTCATCGCTTCCTCGAGACGGTCGTGGTCCTGCGAGCCGAAACAGATGCGCAGGTGATGTTCTCCCAGCGGCCCGTAGAAGCTGCCCGCCTCGACGACGACATCGGTCTTCTCGAGGATGGCATCGGCGGCTTCCTGGGCCTTCAGCCCGGTTCCGCTGATATCCGGAAACGCATAGATCGTGCCTTCCGGACTGGGGCAGATCACGCCGGGCATCTGGTTGAGACGGCTCACCACGAGGTCGCGCTTGCGTCTGTCGTCGTCCACCATGTCCTGAAGCACCTCGGCGGGACCGGTTATCGCGGCAATCGCGCCATGCTGGATGAAGGTGTTGACGTGGGTGACCTCGGTGGCGGTGATCTTCATCAGCGCCGGGATCATCGACTTGTCCGCGGCGAGATAACCGAGCCGCCAGCCATCCATCGCATAGGCCTTGGTGAAGGCGAACATGCTGACCGTGCGCTCCTTCATGCCGGGCAGCGATGCGATACTGACATGCTCCGCGCCGTCGAACACGATCTGCTCGTAGACCTCGTCCGAAATGACCCAGAGATCGTGCTCGATAGCAAGATCGGCAACGATCTGAAGCTCCTCGCGGGAATAGACCCGCCCGGTCGGATTGGACGGGTTGACGAGCACGATCATGCGCGTGCGCGACGTGATCAGCGGCGTGATCAGGTCCTTGCGGATGCGGAATCCGGCCTTCTTGTCGAGCGGCGCCATCACCGGCTTCGCGCCCGCCATTTCGACCTTACCGAGATGCTGCGGATAGTAGGGCTCCAGCAGGATGGCCTCCTCCCCGTCGTCGAGCAGCGCCATGAAGGCCGCGAAGGAGGCCTGCGTCAGGCCATTGGTCACGAGGATTTCGGAAGCGCTGACGTCGATGCGATTGTAGTCGCGCACCTTGGCGGCGAGCACCTCGCGCAATTGCGGAATGCCCTGGAGATCGCTGTAGTGCACCTCTCCCGCCTGCAGCGCGCGGATCGTGGCCTGCTTGATGTGGTCGGGCGTGTCATGCACCGGCTGTCCCAATTCCAGATGAATGAGATCGCGATCTTCCTTGGCCATACCGGCGGCCTTGGCGAACATGCCATAGCTCTTCTTGGAAGTCTGCGTGATGCGTCGGGCGAATTTGGGCATTGCTGATCCAGTCTGTTAAGAGCTTGCCGGAATCGGTTGGAAACCATGCTTGAAGTTGTAGGCGAGCTGACCCATCTTGTCCGCAGATAGTCCGGGTTCTAGGGTTGCCGCGGGCAGAGATGATACGCAGGAGATGCAGGCGGCATGTCGAACAGAGAGATGGACCGCCAGTTCTCGCTGGACGACGTGGGAAACCTGGACGCTCTCTTTGCACGGCGCTCGGCGGCCGCGGAAGCGGCACTGTCTGCCTTCGACGCCGAAAAGGGCATCCCCTATGAAGACGCGCCGGGCCGCAAGCTGAACATCTTCCCGCACGCAGGCAAGGGGCATCCGGCACCGGTTCAAATCTTCATCCATGGCGGCTTCTGGCGCTCGCTGGATGCCGATCTCTTCAGCTTCCTCGTGCCCGGCTTCGTGCCGTTCGGCGCGATGCTGGTGGTTGTCGACTATCCGCTCATGCCCGCATGCCGCATGGCGGACGTGGTGGACGCCTGCCGCATGGCGGTCGGCTGGACTTACAGGAACTGTGCCCAGTTCGGCGGCGATCCCGACCGCATCTTCATTTCCGGCAATTCGGCCGGCGGCCATCTGGTGGCCGAGCTTGCCGACCGCACGTGGCTCGACGGCTACGGACTGCCGCGCAACGTCATCAAGGGTACAACCGCGATCAGCGGCATCTTCGATCTGGACCCGGTCCGGCGCTCCTTCCAGAACGACGCGCTTCTCCTGACCGACGAGGAAATCCGCGCCTTCAGCCCGCTTTACAGGAAGCTCGATATTGCCGGCCCGTTGATCGTCACGGTCGGCGGCGAGGAAACGGCGGAATTCCTGAGGCAGTCGGCCGCCTTCGCGCAGCATGCGACAAGCTGCGGCGCGACCGTCTCGCATATGCCTGTGCCTCAAACCAACCATATCACCATTGTCCTCGATGCTCTGGCCGAGCCCGGCCATCAATTGAACCGCGCCGTGCGCACCCAGATGGGCCTCTAAAGCGTGTCGCGATCTTTCAGATTCGCTCCTTACGCTTTGAGTTGTTGTTCTTACGCATATCGTTGTCCCGAAACCGGTTCCCACTTTCGGGCGACATGCTTTGACCGTCTCGGGGCACCGGCGGCAAACGGCCGATGCCCCGGCTTTTCTTACTGGCCGATCTCACCGATCGTTGCCGTCACCCTTTCATTGTCCCACTTGTCGAGAGTGACCAGCTTGCCGTCCTTCACGCCCCAGATCAGGTAGGGGCCGACGACGTCGCCGTTCTCGTCGAACTCGAGCGGGCCGGTGGCGCCGACATAGCGGATCGCCTTGCCTTCCGAGATAAGCTGCTTGGCCTTCTTGAAGCCTTCCACGCCGGGGAAGATCTGCTCGCCGTCGCCGCTCGTCACCTGGCGGACGTTGTCGCGGATCGCCGTGCCGGTCGCTTCGCCGGCCTGTTCCATGGCCAGCAACGCCACGGCGGCAGCATCATACATGGTGTGCAGGCCGGGGCCGTTGGGTTCGCTGCCAAATTTTTCCTGCCAGTCGCTGTTGAAGGTGGTGACAGACTCGCCTTCGACCTGGGCGTTGTCGATGCCATAGGCTTCGGTCAGGTAATCCGCGCCCACCGCTTCCACGAATTCATCCGCCCGCAGCGCGTTGCTGAAAACGAATTTCTGCGGGCCGCCGAAGGAAATCCATTCGCGGGTCACCGTCGCCCCGTCGGCGGGAAACGCGATCAGAACCAGCGCTTCCGGCTCGCCCTGGAGGGCAGCGTTCACTTCGGCGCGATAAGAAGCCTGCTCCTGATTGTAGGCGACCATGTTGGTCACCGTCATGCCCAGCGTTTCCGCATCCTTCCTGAAGCTGCCGGCGAGGCTGACGCCGTAGTCGGAGTTCACATGGATGATGGCGAGCTTCTTGTAACCGCGATCGGCCGCGATCTTGGCGAGCACGGCTGCCTGCGGACGATCGGTGGGCAGGGTCCGGAACCAGAAGCCCTTGGTGCCGCCTTCCCTGGCCAGGGCGGTGAAGGACGGCGCGCTGGAGCAGCACGAGATCTGGGTGACGTTGGCCGGTACGGTCACCGACGTGAGAATGGGCAGCGAGACGCCCGATTGAATGGCGCCGAGCAGCACCGGCACGCGCTCGATCTCGACCAGCGTCTTGGCCGCGTCGACACCCACATTGGGCGAGCCCTGATCGTCGCGCAGCACATATTTGACGGTGCAGCCATTGACGCCTCCGGCCTCGTTGAACTGGTCCACCGCCAGTTTTCCGGCGTCGCCGATGGCCGACCCGATGGAGGCCATGGAGCCGGTGATGGACAGGACCGATCCTACGACGACCTCGCAGGACTGTGCGTTCGCCACGGCTGCCGAGCCCATGAGCAGGCCCGCGCCTATGGCGGCGGATGCGATGAAATGTTTCATGCTATTTCCCCTTTCGACATTGGAGTGTTCAGCACTTCGCGGCCTTCTTTCTTGTCGTTCGCCAGTCGTTCCAAAGGCCCCGAACCAGGAAGGCCGACGGGGCGGCCCGCGCCAAGGCGCGCATCGGCACGGGAACCGGTTCCGAGACCGGCACCGGCAGATCGTCGGGCGCGGTTCCGGTAAGTGCATCGGCGAGGACCTCGCCGAACATCGTGGTCATCGCCACGCCCCTGCCGTTGCAGCCGGTGGCGCCGAGAAATCCCGGCCCCAGCCGGTATATGTGCGGCAGGAAATCCGTGGTCACCGCCGCCGTGCCGCGCCATACATTCTCCACCCGTGGCACAGATGCCAGGCGAAGCTCGCGCGCCAGCCGGCGGGCGATGCGCTGCCCCATGCGCGTCTCCGCGCCCCAGGGCACGATGGCCATGCCGCCGGAAATCAACCGGTTGTCGGCGTCCAGCCGGAAGGTGAAGATGTTTGAGCGCGTGTCCGACACCGGCTCCCGGTTTGGCGAGAAGCGATCGGTGACGGCGCGGGAAAGCGGCTCCGTCGCGATCTGGTAGACCTGGAGCGGGATCACCTGGCGTGCCAGCCGGTGCGCCACGCCCTTGTCATCGGCATTGGTGCACAGCACCACCTTGCGGGCGCGGATTAGGCCGCTTGCGGTTTCGACGCGCCAGCCTCCGCCGGCCTCCGTCACCTCGGTGACGAGGGTTCCCTCGACGAACTGCGCGCCGGCTGCCTGCGCCAATCGGGCCAGACCCCAGGCATAGGCGAGCGGATTGATCATGCCACCGGAAGAATCCGCCAGCGCGCCATGATAGATGCCCATGCCCGTGCGGGCGGCCGTTTCCCCGGCATCCAGCCAGTGCACGGTATCCCTGAGCGCCTGCCAGTCGCGAACCCTCTGGCGGAGGGCAGTTGCCGTGGCGGCCGAATGTGCGGGCTGCAACCAGCCGTTCTGCTCCGCCTGGCGGCCGAGCCCTGCTTCCTCGGCCAGCGAGAACACGCGCTCCCCGCCGCGTCCGACGAGTTCGAGCAGCCCCCGGCCCTTGTCTGGTCCGAGCCGCGTCATGACCGAGGCAGGATCCGCCTTGGAAAAATTCGGAACCACGAAGCCGGCATTGCGGCCGCTGGCACCCCAGCCGATCTCGTGAGCCTCGACGAGCATGACCTCGACGCCGCGGCGGGCCAGATGAAGCGCCGCGCTCAGTCCCGTAAAGCCGCCGCCAATGACGACCACCTCCGCCTCGGCATTGCGGTCGAGCCGGCCAAGGACGGGCCTGCTTCCCGCGGTGCGACGCCATAAGGTGTCTGGAGGCCGCGCTTCCATCGCTATCTCGTGTGCCGCGAGACGGCCTGCGTCTCGCCGATCAGGCCGCGCGGGCGGAAGATCAGGGTCAACACGATCAGCAGTCCGATCAGGATGACCTGGATGGCGCCGCCCTGCGATTGATAGGCGACCGGCAGCAGGCGGCTGATGGCCAGCCCGCTCATCGTCCACAGGCCCCAAACGCCGGCCGCGCCCACGATCGCGCCCAGATTGTTGCCGCTGCCGCCGACGATCAGCATGGCCCAGATCTGGAAGGTGAGGATCGGCAGGAAGTCGAGCGGGCTTATGTAGCCGATAAAACCGACATAGAGCCCGCCGGCTAGCCCCATCAACGTGCAGCCGAGGATAAAGACCTGCAAACGGATCGCGGCCGGGTTCTTGCCGAGCGAGCGGGCCGCCACCTCGTCCTCGCGCACGGCCTTGAGCATACGTCCCCACGGAGAACGGACAGCGACTTCCAGCGCGAAGTAAATCGAGGCAGCGATGACGGCGACGACGCAGAGATAGAAGAAGTTGTAGCTGCCGGGCGACCCGAAGGTTTCGAACAGGGGCCTTGGAAGGCCGACCAGTCCCTGGGCCCCGCCCGTCAATGCCTCGAAGTTGAGCGCCACGAGCTGGATGCTTATGGCGATGCCGAAGGTGGCAATGGCAAGATATTCCTCGCGCAGCCGCAAGGTCGCCAGTCCGACAATGAGGGCGGCAAGGGCGGCGAACGCCATGCCGCCCAGCACGGCGACCGGGAACGGCAGGCCGAAGCCGCCGATGAGCTGGGCCCGGTCGGGACCGACCAGGATCGCCGTGCCATAGGCGCCGATGGCGAAGAAGCCCACTACCCCAGCATTGAACAGGCCCGTATATCCCCATTGCAGGTTGAGGCCCATCGTGACGATCGAATAGGTGAGCACGATGATCAGGAAGAAGACAATGTAGGCCGCGAACCCGCTCATTTCAGGCCTCCTACGGTTCCTGGGAAGATGCCTGTGGGGCGCACGTAGAGCACCAGAAGCAGGATGATGAAAGGCACGGCCATCTTGTAGCCGGTGGGCACGATGAGCACGGCGAAGGATTCGGCAAGGCCGACAATGAGCCCGCCGACCACCGCCCCGAAGACATTGCCCACGCCGCCGAGGATGACCGCCGCGAACAGCGGCAGGATGAGATGGAAGCCGATCTCGGGGCGAAGCTGGACAGTGAGCCCATAAAGCACCCCGGCCACGGCGGCGAGCGAGGCGCCGATCACCCACGTCCAGCGCACCACCATGCGCGTATCCAGGCCATTGACCCGGGCCAGTTCGGGATTCTCGGCCAGGGCGCGCATGGCAAGGCCAAGGCGCGTCTTTTGCAGGAACAGGTGAAGGCCGATGACGATGGCCGCGGTAGTGACCAGGGTAAACATCTGGTCCGGCAGGATGCGCATGCCAGGCATCACCGGCACCGCGATCTGCAAGGTGCGCGAGTAATATTGCGCGGCACCGCCGAACAGCAGGAGGATCACCATGCGCACCAGAAGCGATACGCCGAAGGAACCGAAGACGAGTGTGAGATGGTTGGTCTGGTTGCGCAAGGGGCGGTAGACCAGCCAGTCGATGGCCAGCGCCAGCAGCGAGGTGAGCCCGGCGGCAACCAGGGTCGCCAGTATAAGCGGTATGCCGAACGAGAACGGCCCGATCGGCCCCAGGAACGCGCCGGTCAGCCCCAGCACGGCCAGCGCCATATAGGCTCCCCAGGTGACCAGTTCGGCATGGGCAAAATTGGCGAAACGCAGGATTCCCATGGTGAGGGTCAGGCCCACCGCACCGAGCGCGATGATCGAGCCGCTGAGAATTCCGTCGGCAAGAGCTTGCAGCATCAGCGTTTGCGCCCTCCCGCGCCAAGATAGATGGATGCGACTTCCGGATTTTCGGCGATCTCCCGCGAAGGCCCGTCGATCCGATTGCGACCTTCGGCAAAGACATAGGTACGGTGCGAAATGGCGAGCGCTGCCTTGGCGTTCTGCTCGACCATGAGAATCGCCACGCCGGTCTCCACCAGCAGTTTCAGGCGCTGGAACACTTCCGACACCATCAGCGGCGAGAGCCCCGCGCTCGGCTCGTCCAGCATGACCAGCCGCGGCTCGGTGAGCAGCGCGCGCGCCACGGCCAGCATCTGGCGCTGGCCGCCCGACAGAACGCGCGCCTTCTTGTGACGATAGTCCTTCAGCACCGGAAAGCTCTCATAGGCGCGTTCCACCCGGCGCAACGCGTGCGCCTTGGGCAGGGAGGATGCGCCGACCGCCAGGTTCTCGTTGATCGTCAGCGTGGTGAACACATTGCTGGTCTGCGGCACATAGGCGATCGAGGCGCCGGCAAGCGCGTGGGTGGGAAACCGCGTGATGTCGCGGCCGGCCAGTGAAACGTGGCCGGAAGACACCGGCACGATGCCCGCTATCGCCTTGATGAGGGTCGATTTGCCGGCGCCGTTCGGGCCGATGATGGTCACCATCTCGGCTTCGCCCACATCGAGCGAGAGGCCATGGATGATGGGCAGGTCCGGACGATAGCCGGCGACCACGCGATCGACCTGGAGCAAGGGCACACTCATTCGACCGCGCCCCCGAGATAGGCTTCGATCACCTGCGGGGCGGCGGTGACGCTGTCGGGCGTGCCGCGCGCAATCACCTTGCCCGTCGCCATGACGACGACCGCGTCGCAAAGCGACATGACGAATTCCATGTTGTGCTCGATGATGAGGAAGGTCAGGCCCCGCCGGTTGAGCTCGACGATCCGGTCCACGATCGTATCCAGCAAGGCTGGATTGACGCCGGCGCCGGGCTCGTCCAGCAGAATGATCCTGGGATCGGCCATCAGCACGCGGGCCAGCTCGACAAGTTTTTGCTGGCCGCCCGATATGGCGCCCGCAAGCTGCCGTTCGACCGGCGACAGGCCGCAGAATTCGATGATCGCCCGCGCCCGCTCGAAGATTTCCTTCTCCTGGCGCGCGACGAGACCGGGCCTCAGCCACGTGTTCCAGAAGCGCTCCCCATGCTGGCCGGAAGGCGCAAGCATGACATTCTCGAGCACGGTCATGCGGGCAAACGGCCGCGGAATCTGAAAGGTGCGCGCCAGGCCCTTCTCGAAGACCTTGTAGGAGGGAAAGCTATCGATGCGGGTGCCGTCGAGCAGCACCTCGCCTGCATCGATGGGAATGTCACCGGCAATGGCGTTGAAGAGCGTCGTCTTGCCGGCACCGTTGGGGCCGATCAGGCCGGTGATGCGGCCCGGTTCCGCCGTGAAGCTCACCCCGTCGACGGCCCGGTTGGCGCCGAAGAGCTTCTCCACACGCTTGACTTCCAGTCGCCCGGCCGTGCCTGCGCACACACTCCGGTCCGGCAGCGGACTTGCGCCCATTCTGCGTTCCCCTTGTTTATTGACCATGGAGAATAGGTGTGATCATATGATCAAGTCAATATTGCTTTGAGGTTAAAGTTTATGTCGTCGCCAAAACGCTGGACCGTGAATTCAGGCTCGAAATTCGAGGAAATGGCCGGCTATTCGCGCGCGGTGGTCGACGGCGAATGGGTCTTCGTATCGGGTACGGCCGGCTATAATTTCGAGGATGGCAGCATTTCCGACGACGCCGCCGAGCAGACGCGGCAATCGCTGCGCACCATCGCGCAGGCGCTGGAAAAGGCCGGCGCGACACTGGCCGACATCGTGCGGGTGCGGGTTTTCGTGGCCGATCGCGCCGATGTGATGGATGTCTCGCGCGTGCTGGGCCAGACGTTCTCGGACCCTCGTCCCACCAATACCACCATCGTTTGCGGCTTTGCCGAAGAAGCGATGAAGGTCGAGCTTGAAGTCACCGCACTGAAGCGCCCCTAAGCCAGGCTGCGCGGCACCCCTATGCCTTCCAGGGCACCCAGGCCCTCCAGCCGTCATTCGTGAAAAATGGATGATCGGGAAAACGGCCTGACATTCGCAGCGCCTTGTGGCACGGAGAAAGCCTGCATGGAGGAGTTGCAGGGGCAATGCCCATTCGACAGGTGACGGCCGCATTCACAACCCTGCCCTGGGCAAGAGCGCTGCTCGGCGCCCTTGCCCTGCTGCTTGCCGGGCACATTACCTGCCTTGCCGATGAGCCGGTGTTGTTCGATGCCGAGACAGGGCTGCGCATCGACCATTATCGCGCCCCGCTTCCCGCCGCCATAGAAGGCGCTAAGACGGTCGATCTGGAGGATGTCGAGAAGCTGGCCGCGCAGGGCGCGGTGCTGATCGACGTGCATCCGGCCAAGCTGCCGCTGGAGCCCCTGCACGAATTGTGGCCGGCAGCCGAGACCCGCGCGATCATTCCGGGCGCCGTCTGGCTGCCGGAGGTGGGGCGCGGGCGCCCCGACCCGGCGTTCCTTTCCTATTTCGAAACCGCGCTGGTCGAACTCACCCGTCAGGACCGGGAGCGTGCCATCGTCCTGTTTTGCGAGACGGATTGCTGGATGAGCTGGAACGCCGTCCACCGGGCGCTGCGGCTGGGCTATCGGGCGGTCCACTGGTTCCCGGCCGGCATCGATGCTTGGACAAAGGCCGGCCGCGCGCTTCGTTCCGCGGAGCCTTACCGGCTTTCGGACCAGGCATCGGCGCCAGAAGAGTGAACTGAGGCGCTGCTTCGAAGTCGATGTGATTTCAGGGAGTGGACGGCTGGATCGGGATCCGGCCGCCACGCCACATCGGCCGGACTAGGCGGATAGCCGGATCACGCCCCGCCTGATCTGGTCTTCCTCGATGGATTCGAACAGGGCGCGGAAGTTGCCCTCGCCAAACCCCTCGTCGCCCTTGCGCTGGATGAACTCGAAGAAGATCGGCCCGATGACGGTCCTGGAGAAGATCTGCAGCAGGATTTTCGTCATGCCGCCGTTCACCACGCCCTCGCCATCGATGAGGATGCCGTGCGTCTTCATGCGCTCAATCGGCTCATCATGGCCGTTCACGCGGTCGTGCGACATCTCGTAATAGGTGTCGGGCGGGCCCGGCATGAATTTCAGCCCGTTGCCTGCCAGACGGTCGGTGGCGTCATAGATGTTTTCCGTGCCGACGGCGATGTGCTGGATGCCTTCGCCCTTGTACTTCTTCAGGTACTCGGCGATCTGGCTGGTATCGTCCTTGGACTCGTTCAGCGGAATGCGGATCTTGCCGCAGGGCGAGGTGATCGCCCGCGAGACGAGCCCGGTGATGCGCCCGTCGATATCGAAGAAATGGATCTGCCGGAAGCCGAACAGCTCCCGGTAGAAGTCCCACCACTTGTCCATATTGCCGCGATAAACGTTATGGGTGAGGTGGTCGAGATAATAGAAACCGACGCCTTCGGGCTTCGGATCGCGCTCGCCCAGCCATTCAAACTCGGCATCATAGGCCGAGCCCTTGGCGCCATATGCCTCGATGAAATAGAGCAGCGAGCCACCGATGCCGACGACGGCCGGCACGTCGAGCGTCTTGTCGTCGCCTTCATAAGGCGTCGCGCCCCTGGCAACGGCATGGTCGAAGGCATGCTTCGCATCGACCACCCGCCACGCCATCGACGGCGCGCAAGGGCCGTGCTCCTCGACGAAGCGCATGGCGTGGGAGCCCGGTTCGGCATTGACCACATAATTGATGTCGCCCTGGCGCCAGACCGTGATGTTCTTCGCCTTGTGGCGGGCTACGGGCACGTAGCCCATGCGGGTGAACAGTTCAGAGAGCTTTTCCGGCTCGGGATGCGCGAATTCGACGAACTCGAAACCGTCGGTGCCGGCCGGATTGTCGGCGCTGATCTTGGCCGGAGGCGCATCGTGCGGAAACGGGCCCATGGTCTATCCTCCCAGGGAATTGAAATCGCGCACATATTGCGCCTGTTTCGATGCAATGTTCTTGCAATCAGGGCCCATTTCAGCCGAATTATGCGTGAACCATGCACGGATAAGGAATATCATGCAGTGAACGACATGCTGGACCAGTTCGATCTCAAGATTCTGCGCGAATTGCAGCGCGACGGTCGGCTGACCAACAACGAGTTGTCGGAACGGATCGCCCTGTCGGCCTCGCAATGCTCGCGCCGTCGGGCGCGGCTGGAAGCGGAAGGCTTCATCAAGGGCTATCAGGCCATGCTCGACCGAGAGCGGCTGGGGCTGGACCTGCTGGTGGTGATTTCGGTGACGCTCGCCAATCACAACCGCGACAACGCCCAGCGCTTCGCGCGTCTGGTCAACGACCTGCCCGAGGTGCTGGAAGCCTACTCGCTGACCGGCGAGATGGATTATCACCTCAAGGTAGTGGTGCGGGGGCTTTCGGACCTGTCGCGCTTCGTCAACGAGGTGCTGCTGCCACATGATGCCGTGCAGCATGTGAAATCCGCCATCGTCCTCACCACGCTGAAGCAGGCCGGACCTTTACCGATCGGCTAAAGCATGTCGCCCGAAAGTGGGGACCGGTTTCGGGATAACGACATGCGTAAAAACAATAACTTAAAGCGCAAGGAGCGAATCCGAAAGATCGCGATGCGCTTTAGGATGGCGGAGCGTGGCCGCCCTCCCGGCCGGTAAGTCTCGTGAGGGTCCTACGCCTGCTGTCTGTTCACCAGTGCCCGTTCCACCTCTGAAAGTCCGGCCTCGATACGCTCGATGGCGCCGGCGCCCAGCAGGCGGTCGAGATTGGCCTGATAGGCGCGCGCGAGGTCCGCGACCTCGCGATAGGCCTTGTAGCCCTGCGGTGTCAGTTCGAGATGCTCGACCCGGCGATCGGCTTCGTTGGGCCGTCGCTTCAGCCAGCGCCTTACCTCCAGCGCCCGCACCGCGCGGCTGACCTTGGTCTTGTGCATGCTGGAATGCGCGCCGATCTCGGTCGCCGTCATGCAGCCGACACTGCCGAGCGCGGCCAGCGCCCGCCATTCGGGTCGTGTCATCTGGAACCGCTGCCTGTATTCGCGCGCAAAACTTTGGCTGACCGCCTCGGTCACCCGGTTCAGCCGATAGGGAAGAAAGCTCTCCAGATCGAACGGCTCGGCCATCGCTTTCCTTTGATAGTTACAAAATAGATGGTTACATTTGCAACCATATCATGAATTCACGGCATCAGGGAGGTACAGGCCGATGCTGGACAAAACCACGAAACAGGCGACGCTCGCCAACGCGACCGGCTACATGCCGGGCTTCGGCAATGACTTCGAGACCGAGGCGCTGCCGGGCGCCTTGCCGCAGGGCCAGAACAGCCCGCAAAAATGCAATTACGGCCTCTATGCCGAGCAATTGTCGGGCTCGCCCTTCACCGCGCCGCGCGGCACCAACGAGCGCTCCTGGCTCTATCGCATCCGGCCGAGCGTTCGCCATACACGGCGCTTTTCCAATGCCGCCTATCCCCACTGGAAGACCGCGCCCTGCCTGGACGACCATTCGCTGCCGCTTGGCCAGTTGCGCTGGAACCCGCTGCCGGAACCGAAGGAGAAGCTGAATTTCCTGCACGGCATCCGCACCATGACGACGGCGGGCGACGTGCTGACCCAGACCGGCATGGCAGCGCACGCCTATCTCTTCAACGACGACATGGTGGACGACTATTTCTTCAATGCCGATGGGGAGTTGCTGATCGTGCCGCAGGTCGGCGCAATCCGCGTCTTCACCGAAATGGGCGTCATCGATGTCGCGCCGCTGGAAATCTGCCTCGTGCCGCGCGGCATGATGTTCAAGGTGTCGCGGCTGGGCGACGACGCCTTCTGCCGCGGCTATGTCTGCGAGAACTACGGCGCCAAGTTCACGCTGCCGGATCGCGGGCCGATCGGCGCCAATTGCCTTGCCAACCCACGCGACTTCAAGACGCCGGTGGCCGCCTTCGAAGACAAGGAAACGCCCTGTCGCGTACACGTCAAATGGTGCGGCAAGTTCTACGTCACCGAAATCGGGCATTCGCCGCTGGATGTGGTGGCCTGGCACGGCAATTATGCGCCGTTCAAATACGACCTCAGCACCTATTCGCCGGTCGGCGCCATTCTCTTCGACCATCCCGATCCGTCGATCTTCACGGTGTTGACGGCGCCTTCGGGCGAGGAAGGCACGGCCAATGTCGATTTCGTCATCTTCCCGCCGCGCTGGCTGGTGGCGGAGCACAGTTTCCGCCCGCCCTGGTATCACCGCAACATCATGAGCGAGTTCATGGGCCTGATCCACGGCCAGTACGACGCCAAGGAAGAAGGCTTCGTGCCCGGCGGCATGAGCCTGCACAACATGATGCTGCCGCACGGGCCCGACGCCATGGGCTTTGAAAAGGCTTCAAATGTGGAGTTGAAGCCGGTCAAGCTCGACCATACCATGGCCTTCATGTTCGAGACCCGGTTTCCCCAGCAATTGACCCGCTTCGCCGCCGAACTGGAGACGCTGCAGGACAATTACATCGAATGCTGGGACGGGCTGGAGCGCAAGTTCGACGGCACTCCAGGCATCAAATGAAGGCGAAAGGGCAGGCATGAAGCTGGCGACACTGAAGGACTCCATTCGCGACGGCCGCCTGGTCGTCGTTTCGAAGGATCTCACCCGCTGTTCGGAGGTGGGTCACATCGCCCGCACATTGCAGGTCGCGCTCGACGACTGGAGGCATGTCGGGCCACGCCTTGCCGGTGTTGCCGAAGGCCTCGAAACCGGGGCGCAGCCCGCCATGCGCTTCCATGAGCATGAGGCGACCTCGCCTTTGCCACGTGCCTTCCAGTGGGCGGATGGCTCGGCCTATGTGAACCATGTCGAGCTGGTGCGAAAGGCGCGCGGCGTGGAAATGCCGGCCAGCTTCTGGACCGATCCCCTCATCTATCAGGGCGGTTCGGACAGCTTTCTTGCCCCCCGCGATCCGATCCTGATGGCCGACGAGGCCTGGGGCATCGATTTCGAGGGCGAGGTGGCGGTAATCGTCGATGACGTGCCGATGGGCGCCTCGGCGGCAGAGGCGCGGGAAGCCATCCGCCTCGTCATGCTGGCCAACGACGTGTCGCTGCGCGGCCTCATCCCGGACGAGCTTGCCAAGGGGTTCGGCTTCTTCCAGTCCAAGCCCTCCACGGCGTTTTCGCCCGTTGCCGTCACGCCCGACGAGCTGGGCGATGCCTGGGACGGCGGCCGGCTTCACCTGCCGCTGCTGGTTTCACTCAACGGGCAACCCTTCGGCCGCGCCAATGCCGGCATCGACATGACCTTCGATTTCGGCCAGCTCGTTGCCCACGCGGCGAAAACCCGGCCTCTGGTCGCGGGGTCCATAATCGGCTCGGGCACGGTGTCGAACAAGCTGGACGGCGGCCCCGGCAAGCCGGTGGCCGAAGGCGGCGCCGGCTATTCCTGCATTGCCGAAATGCGCATGGTGGAAACCATCGCAAAGGGAGTGGCCGCAACGCCGTTCCTGAAATTCGGCGACAGCGTGCGCATCGAGATGCAGGATCAGGCCGGCCACTCGATCTTCGGCGCCATCGAGCAGACCGTGGCCAGATACGACCGCGCATGAGGTTAATGTCGTACCGGCCGGCCTATGGGAGATTGGCAGTGCAGTTCACCGATATTGACGGCGTGACGCTGCACTTTGCGCATCGGCCCGTGGCGGGCCGCCGTCATCTGGTCTTCATCAATGCGCTGGGCACGGATTTCCGCATCTGGAATGCCGTGACCGAGGTGCTGGGCGACGAAGTTTCGACGCTCGTCTATGACAAGCGCGGGCACGGCCTCTCCGATCTCGGCACCACGCCCTATTCGATCGAGGATCATGTCGACGACCTTGCCGGGCTGATCGACCGCCTCGGCATCGAGGATGTGGCGCTGTGCGGCCTGTCGGTCGGCGGCCTCGTTGCCCAAGGGCTGTATGCGCGCCGCCCGGAACTGGTGAGCGGGCTGGTGCTGTGCGACACCGCGCACAAGATCGGCACGCAAGAAAGCTGGAATGCCCGCATCGCCACGGTGAAGAAGGACGGCATCGAGGCCATCGCCGACGCAGTGATGAAGGCCTGGTTCACACCGGGCTTCCACGCGCAACGCACCAATGAACTGGCCGGCTGCCGCAACATGCTGGTGCGGCAGAACGTGGATGGCTACATCGCGACCTGTGTCGCCCTGCGCGAGGCCGATTATACGGGTGTGGCGGCTTCCATTGCCGCGCCCACGCTATGCGTCGCCGGCGATCAGGACGGTTCGACGCCTCCCGATCTGGTCCGCAGCCTGGCCGATCTCATCGCAGGCTCGCGCTTCGAGGTCATTGCCGATGCCGGGCATATCCCCTGTATCGAACGGCCCGAGGCGCTGGCAGCGCTGCTGCACGCCTTCCTTGCCGATCTGCCGGCCGGAAACTGAACATCACCGGCCCCTGGATTGCGTGCAGAGCCAAACGCCTCTCACGCCTCCTTGCATGAAAGTGGCGGAGGAGAGTGGGAGTCGAACCCACCTGAGACCGGCTCGCAGCCCCACCCGGATTTGAAGTCCGGACATGCCACCAGGCATGCTTCCCCTCCCCGATACTGATTTTATTTGACTTTCAACGGCGCCGCAGATCCCCTCCCCTTCAATTGCTACCCTTTTCCTTCGATCTTTCCAACCGGCTGCCAATCATATCATCAATTTGCGCGGGGGCATCGGTCGGCACTCCCATCAAGGCTGTTTTTCTTATTCGTCAAGGGGTTAGAAAAATGGAATGCCGAAAGTCTTCAATTTTTCAGATGTGAAGAACTAGATACTGTCCCACCTTGGGTGCAAGATTCGATCGGTGAGGTCACCGACTGACCTGCAGGATTCTTGCGAGGAAATTGTTGCGGCGGCAATATGGTGTGGTTCGCCTGAGACCGTTAGCTTCGCGCCGTCGAATTAGCCGCTTACCCGATGTCGAAGCGGTCTCACAAGCTGACCGTCTATCTTCCTTTTTTACGCGGTCAGCGGCAGCACCCCACATCGATAGGTCAAGTTTGGAAAAGTCTGATTTGTCCTTAAGCGCTGGCAACGAAACGCAAGTTCATTCCGAATATCGTCCGCGCATTCGGCGCAAGCATCACGCTGCCACTGCGATTCTCCAGTGCCGCACCTTGCGAAAGGAACGGCGCCATGCCGCACCATGGCTCAACGCAGAGGAACGGGGCTCCCGGCTTCTGCCAAAGTGCGAATGCCGGCAGGTTCGACGTCGACATTTCAACACGCGACATCCCACCCACAAATGTGATTTCCGTACCCGCGCCCTCGGGAAACACCATGGCCCCTGCCTCGAAATGAGCCGGGGTCACGGCGAGCATCCCCTCCTCGAAGGGAGATGCAAGCAGCTTCTCATCGATTAGGCCGGCAACGTCGTGACGCAGCATCTGTGGCGAACCACCATTGGCAAGCCTGACATGATGCGCCTCACCCCCGGCACCTGGCAGCGGCCATCTGAAGCCCGGATGAAAGCCGAACTGGAACGGCATATCGCTTGTTCCGCTGTTTTCGACGCTCACCCGGCAGGACAGACGGTCAGCATCGATACGATAGATAACGCCCAGCCTAAACCGGAAGGGAAAGGATGCCAGCGTCGTTTCATCCGGCAGAAGCTCAAGCCGGATCAGCGAGGTGCCGGCATCGACCACGCGAAACGTGCTGTTTCGGGCGAACCCATGCGCAGGCATGGGATAAGAGATGCCCCCGATCGTCACCTCGCCATGCGGATTCTGGCCGACCACCGGAAAGAGCAAAGGCGATCTGCCCGCCCACCATGCGGGGTCGCCGTTCCAGAGCCATTCCTGGCTATCAGCACGCGTTCTGACCGATTGCAATTCGGCTCCCTTTTCCGCGACTTCCACCCGCAGGAACCCGTTTTCGAGAACGTGCATCGCGGTCAGCCCTTCGCCAGTTTCTCGCAGGACGCGTCGTAGGCGGCGATGACGGCACGCGCCTTGAGGCGCACGGCCGCAGCATCGTCGCCGGGGCGGTAAAAGGTGCTTCCTATTCCGAAAGCACGCACGCCTGCCTTCATATAGTCCTCTAGGTTGGCCGCGCTGACTCCCCCCACAGCGGCGACCAGCGTGTCCTTCGGCAGAACGACCCGGATGCCCGCAATGCCCGAAGGGCCGAGGATGTCGGCCGGAAAGAACTTCAGGCCGGAAGCGCCCGCGTCGAGCGCATCCAGCGCCTCGGTCGGTGTCAGCACGCCCGGCATGGCAACCATTCCAAGTTCCACGGCGCGCGCGATCACCCGGGGGCGCATGTTCGGGCTGACGAACAGGCGGCCGCCAGCGGCATGAACCTCCTCCACGTCACGGACGGTGAGCATGGTGCCACCGCCGACGAGTATCTCGTCGCCGAAGGCCCGCGCAAGGTTGCGTATCGAGGCAAGCGGATCAGGCGAGTTCAGCGGCACCTCGATCGCCTCGAGGCCTTCCACGATCAGCGCCGCCGCGATCGCCTCCACCTCGTCAGGCCGCACACCACGAAGGATAGCCACCAGATCACGCTGCATGCGCGGCCATTCCACTGCCGTCATTCTTCGGTTCCTTTCAGGAAAGCAGACAGCCGGGATTCATGATCCCCGCCGGATCGATTGCGGCCTTGATGCGCCGCATGAGCAGGAGTTCCGCCGGATCGGCCCGCTTCGCCAGCTCTTCGGTAAGCTTGCGGCCAATGCCATGCTCGGCGCTGAAGCTACCGCCCAGCGCATCTGCGCAATCATTGACAATGCGCCGCACAGCAAGTGTCGTCGCCGCCGGATCGCGCATGGCCTGCCAGTCGGCAGTGTCGAAATGCGTGCCGAAATGGATGTTGCCATCCCCCATATGGCTGACCACCATCGTCGTAGCCCGCGCAAACACGTTGCGGACGGCATTCGAAGCATTTTCCAGAAAAGCCGGCACGCTGGCCACCGGGACAGAAATATCCGCCGAAAGCACCACGCCGCTGCTGCGGTTCGCCTCGGCCGTGCCGTGGCGCAACGCCCAGTATGCGGCCCGCTGGCTATCGCTCGTGGCCGGGATGGCGTCCAGAAGCTCGCCCCCGGAAAGGGCCTCGCCCACCGTGTCGAACAGCAAGGCCTCGAGCGAGCCGGCCTCCGTCATGTCGGCCAGTTCGACCAGGAGATGCCAGGGCGCCTCGACCGGCACGCGCAGCTTCGGCTGGCAGGCGACGACTGCGGCAAGCTGGGCGGCATTGAGCAGCTCGAATGTGGTAAGCCGCTCTCCACAGGTCGCCCAAAGCCGGTTCAGAACCGCCAGCGCCGAGGCCGGGCTGTCGAGCGCCAGCCATGCGGTTGCGTGAACCCTGGAAAGCGGATGCAGTTTCAGCACCGCGCCCGTGACGATGCCGAGCGTTCCTTCCGCCCCTATGAAGAGCTGGCGCAGGTCGTAGCCGGTATTGTCCTTGCGCAGGCCCTTCATGCCGTTCCAGACCGTACCGTCGGGCAGGACCACTTCGAGGCCGAGCACATTCTCGCGCGTGGAGCCATAGCGCAGCACATTGGTGCCGCCGGCATTGGTGCTGACGATGCCCCCGATCTGGCACGATCCCTCGGCACCGAGGCTGACCGGAAAGAGGCGCTGGTGAGCTTCGGCGGCCGCGTGCACATCGGCCAGAATGCAGCCCGCATCCACACTGATCGTGAAATTGGCCACGTCAATATCGCGGATGCGCCGCATTCTTGCCAGGGAAACGATGACGGGCAGACGATCTCCCGCCGTTGAGGCCGGAGAGGCCGCGCCGGTCAGGCCGGTGTTGCCACCTTGCGGTATTACGCCATGCCCCGCCGCCGCGCAGGCCGACACGATGGCCGAGACCTCGGCAGTGTCGCGTGGCAGGGCAATGCAGAGCGCCTGGCCCTGCTGCCGTCCCCACCAGTCCTGCACGTACCCGGCCATGTCGGTGCCGGTGAGCACGCCGTCGCGCGGCAGGATCGAGCCAAGCAGGGTCAACAGGTCCATCAATATCCACCCGTCAAGAAGATCGCTTCGCCGGTCATGAAGCTGCATGCATCGGAAGCAAGGAAGATTGCAGCGCCCACCATCTCTGCCGGCTGCCCGGCCCGACCCATCCAGTTGAGGCTGCGGGTATATTGCGCCCATCCTTCGGGGTCGTTATCGCGGCGATGCGCGTTCCGGTCCGTATCGATCAGGCCCGGCGCCAGCGTGTTGAGAAGGACATTGCTTCGCGCATAGTCACGCGCCTGGCTCTGGATCAGGTTGTGCTGCGCGGCCTTGGTGGCGGCATAGGCGGTCACGACGCCCTTCGGCCTGAGCTGGTTGACCGATCCGATAGAAACCACCCGCCCCCAGCCGCGGGCTGCCATCAGCGGCAGTACGGTTTGCAGCATGTCCACCGTGGAGCCGAGATTCACGGCGAGCTGGAAGGAGAGATCGGCAGCCGTCAGATCGGCAAGGCCGGCGTTAATCTGCGCGCTCGCATTGATCACCAGTATGTCCACCGGGGCCAGTGCTTCCGCCTGCAGGATGAGCTTGCGCCCTGCCTCGGGCGCAGCCAGATCACACACCAGCTCGTCTGCGACGCCGCCCGCGACCTCGATGCGCGCGTGTACGGCCTTTGTGCCCGCATCGGTCGTGCCGTGCAGTATCACCCGCGCCCCGGCGCCGGCCAGGCCCTCTGCGATTGCCGCACCGATGCCCCGGCTCGAACCCGTGACCAGCGCGGTGCGGCCATGGAGGCCGAACACAGTTTCAAGGTTCATGTCTCATCCCTGAAAAAGCTCTGTCGGCGCGCCGGCGACGCCCGGCCGGCATGCGAATAGCCCGCCTGAAAGCGGGGCATCCGCAAGCGTCGACGCCGGCAGGCGCGTGCGCGCGCTGGTGATGAACAGCGTCCCCAGATCGTCGCCACCGAAGGAAACGCTGGTCGGACGGGGAACCGGCAGTTCGATGACCTGGTCCAAATTGCCGTCGGGAAGATAGCGGCGCACGCACCAGCCATCCCAGATCGCGCACCAGACCCCGCCCTCGGCATCGACGGAAAGGCCATCGGGCCGTCCGTCGGCCACAGCGACACGGGCAAACTCACGCCGCGCGCCCAGTGCGCCCGTATCGGGGTCGAAGTCATAGGCGTGGATCAGTCCCGGAACCGTGTCTACGAAGTAGAGGGTGCGCCCGTCGGGACTCCAGCCGAGGCCGTTGGAGACGATGATGCCGCCTTCCTTGCGCTCGAAAGCGCCCTGCGCATCAATACGATAGAGGGCGCCCGTGGGCTTCGATGCGTCGATGCGCATGGAGCCGATCCATATAGCGCCGTCGGGCCCGCGCTTGGCATCGTTGAGCCGGTTGTCGGGAATGCCGGACTCGGGACTGGAGAAAGGAGCCAGCGCGCCACTGGAAAAATCGAGCCACTCGACCCCGTCCTGCGAGGCGACGAGCAGGCGCCCGCCCTCGACCGGGATGATCGCGCTGACGAGCTTGCCGGTCTCGCAGCTTTCGTTCCGGCCGGTGCGGGGATCGAAACGGTAGACGGCCGGATGGAGGATATCGACCCAGTAGAGCAGGCGCTCCTGCGGGTGCCAGACCGGGCTCTCCCCGAGCTGCGCGCCCCATGGCAGGACGCAGGTGAGTTCGGCCATCTGTCTGCCTGTCCTGGTGCGGGGCCGCGGCCGCGAGGTGATCGCCACGGCGCCCGCCGCGCCGGTGATGCGCCGCGCCGCGCCGATAAGCTCGCGGCCAGCAGGATGAATGTTGGAAGCGTCGAGCCGCGACGAGGGTCCAAGCACGACGAGCGCCCCGATGGGCGTGTTGTCGCGCCCCATCACGGGTGCCGCGACCGAATTCACGCCGGCCAGATGCTCCTCGTAGGACACCGAATAACCACGCGCACGCGTCAGGGTCAGATCCGCCTGAAGCGTTTCCGGTGTGGTCAGCGTCTGGCGCGTGAAGCCGTCGAGCGTCAGCCGCTCCATGAGCGCCCGGCCCATAGCCGGGTCCTGAAAGGCCAGCAATGCCTTGCCGCCGGCGGTGCAATGTATCGGGACGCGGCGACCTACCTCCACACGCACGGCAAGGCCGTCATCCGACCGTTCGGCCAGATATTGCACCATGGTGCCGTCGAGCCTGCACAGTGCGGCCGTCTCGCCAAGCTCGGCCGCCAGCCTCTGAAGTTCGGGCAGGGCGGCCGATACGAGGTCGAAACTGTCCCAGACCCTGTGCGACATCTCGAGAAAGCGCTGGCCCAGAACATAGGTGCCGGAAGCCTCGTCCTGTCGTACCAGCCCGTAGGCGATCAGGGTCCTCAAAATCCGCGCGAAGGTCGGCTTGGGCAGGCCCGAGGCCTTCACAAGTTCCGCGAAGCGCAATGGCTCGGGCGCATCGGCCACCATGTCCAGAAGGGTCAGCCCCTTGGAGAGTGCGGCCGTTCCCCCCGGGGTCTCGGGTTTCATCCCCGGCTCTCCCCTTGGAGACGCCGGCGTCTTGCGGCGGCGGCCTCGTCCAGCATTCGCTTCATCGTCCATTCCGGTCTGAACCCCAGGGTGCTTCTGATACGCTCGTTGGAGGTATGGTAATAGACGCCCGGACCGGGAAGATCGACCGTCACGACGGGCATGCCCGTCAGCTCGGCCATCTGCGGTACGACCTCGGCGAAATCGACCGGAGCGTCCGAGCCGACGTTGAAGATGCCGCCAGCCGCCGCCGGATGGTCGAGCGTCAGAAGCACGCCCGCCACCATGTCGCGCGTGTCGGTAATATGCATGCGAAAGGGCCTGCCGTCCTGATTGCGCGCCAGCACATGGGCCGGCTCACCAATGTCGGCGGCGCGCAGGATGTCGGCCACGACCGTGTTTCCGAAGCTTTCCTGCTGCTTTATGCGCGGGCGCAGAAAGAAGCGCGGACCAGAGAAGAAACTGTCCTCGTCGAGGAGTTCCGCCGCATCCTGCGTATGGGCAAACCGCAGGATCACCGTTTCCATCCGGCCCGCGCGCTGGTGAAACCGCACCAGTTCCTCGCCAAGCAGCTTGGTCAGCCCGTAGGGCGTCGTGGGAAGCAGTGGATGCTCCTCGGTGACCGGCAGGAACTGCGGGTTGTTCTCGGGATAAACCTCGCCCGAGGAGGCAAACACGAAGCGGCGCACGCCGGCTTCCGAAGCCGCGTCGAGCAGCAATCGGGTGCCGTCGACATTGGCGGCGAACATGCGTTCGCGATCACCAGGCGCCCATGACATGAAGGCGCCGAGATGCAGCACGTCGGTGATGCCCGCCATCGCTCCCGCGGCGGCTCCGGCATCGTCCAGAGAACCGATGATCTCGTCCTCCAGCCCTGAACCGCGCAAATCGAAACCGCGTATCGCCCGACCTTGTGCTTTCAGCGCAGCCGCAACCGCACGGCCAACCCGCCCGGCAGATCCAGTAACAAGAATCACAGTCTTTGCTCCGTCTCAGCATTGAACAGATACAGGCGCTCCGGGTCGAAGCCGAGGACCAGGTCCTCGTCCTTCGAGAGAGAACCCGAATGCGAAACCCTCGCGATCAGGCCCTTGGACCTGCCTTCGTCTCCTTCGTTCAGCCGCGCACCCTCGGCATCGAAATAGACGTATTTTTCCGAGCCGAGGCTTTCCACCAAAGTGGGCCGCACGGGGAAGGTGACGGGAGCCTCGCCGAGCAGCAGATGCTCGGGCCTCAGGCCCACCACGACCCGCCCTTCATGCGCCGTCGCTCCGAGCATGGTCACCTCGCGGCCGAACAGCGTAAGCCGGCCGCCCTTCAGCTCCGCGTTGAGAAAGTTCATCCCCGGCGAGCCGATGAAGCTCGCGACAAACAGGTTGGCGGGAGAGTTGAACAGCTCGTCCGGCGTCGCGATCTGCTGGATGATGCCATCCTGCATGATGACGACCCGGTCGGCCATGGTCATGGCCTCGACCTGGTCGTGGGTCACATAAACGGTGGTGACACCGATCCGCTTGTGCAGCGCGCCGATCTCCGCGCGCATGTGAACACGCAGCTTGGCATCCAGATTGGAAAGCGGCTCGTCCATGAGGAATGCCTGCGGCTGGCGCACGATGGCCCGGCCAAGCGCCACGCGCTGGCGCTGCCCGCCGGAAAGGTCTTTGGGCTTACGGTCGAGATAGGGAGTGACTTCGAGGATGCGGGCCGCGTCCTCGACGCGGCGGTCGATCTCCGCCCTGGCCGTTCCGCGCATCTTCAGGCCGAAGCCGATGTTCTGGCGTACCGTGAGGTGCGGATAAAGCGCATAGTTCTGGAAGACCATGGCAATGTCGCGGTCGCCCGGTGCGAGGTCGGTCACCTCGCGCCCACCGATGAATATCCGCCCCTCCGTCGCAGGTTCCAGGCCTGCGAGAATCTTGAGCATCGTCGACTTGCCGCAGCCCGATGGACCGACGAGGACGACGAACTCGCCGTTCTCGATCTCGAGCGAGAAGGGTTCCAGGACTTTCAGCGAACCGTAGGATTTGCTGACGTTGCAAATGGAAATATTGGCCATGCTTTATTTCTCCGCGCCAGCGGTCAGGCCGCCGACCAGGTAACGCTCGAGGAACAGGTAGATCGCGATGATCGGCAAGGCGACGAACACCGATGCCGCGGCTATCTCGTTCCAGTAGGTGACGTATTCGCCCTGCATCGTCGTGATGCCCAGATTGGCGGTCCAGTTGTCGGGCGAGTTGACCAGGAAGGTCCGCGCATAAGCGTAATCCGCCCAGCTCAGCACGAAGGCATACAGCGCCGTCGCCGCCAGGCCGGGCGTGGCGATCGGCAGCACCACGCGCAGCATCGCGCCGACCGGCGAGCATCCGTCCACCATGGCAGCCTGCTCCAATTCGCGGGGGATGGTGTCGAAATAGCCCTTCAGCATCCATGTCGCGAAGGGGATGATCATGGTCGAGTGCGCCAGGACCAGGGTCCACAAGCTGCCAACCAGCCCCATTCTGGAGAAGATTGAAAACAGCGGGATGACGAGCAGCGTCGCCGGCAGCATCTTGGCAGTCAGCACGAACAGGCCCATGGTCGCGCCACCCTTCATGGAGTAGCGGGACAAGGCATAGCCGGCGCTGACCGAGACCAGCATGGAAAGCGCCACCGAACCCAGTGCCGCAAGCGTGGAATTCGCCAGCCATTTCAGAATCGGCCTGGCTTCCCAGACGCGAACGAAAACATCCCATTGCAGGTTGTCGGGCCAGAAGGTCGGCGGCAGGCGGTAAAGCTCGTCGGTCGTGGTAACGGCAGTGACCACCAGCCAGTAGACCGGAAAGAGGATCATGGCGACGGTCAGGGTCACCACCCCGTAAAGGGCAAGGCTTTGTGCGAGGGTGCGTTTCATGGCGCAGCTCTCCTCAATAGATCGACCGGGAGCGCCTGCCGAGCATGAGCAGGCTGGCGAGCACGCAGATGACCAGCGTGAGCACGCCGACCGCCGCAGCGCGGCCGAAATTGTGGTACTGGAAGGCTTGGTCGTAGGTCATGATCGACAGTGTCTGGGTCGAGCGCAGCGGGCCGCCGCCAGTCAGCACCTTGATGATCGAGAAATCCCGGAACACCCACAGCAGCGTCAGGACGACGGTGACGCCGAGCACCGGCATGAGAAGCGGCATGGTGATCCACCGAAAGCGCTGCCAGACACCCGCTCCATCCACCTTCGCAGCCGCATAGTAGTCGGCCGGGATGGATTGCAGCCCGGCAAGGCACATGATCGACACGAAGGGAAAACCCTTCCAGATCATGGTGATCGCCACAGCCCAGAACGCGGCCCCTGCGTTCGAGACCCACGGTATCATCTGCCCGGCTAACCCAAGCTGCACGGCCAGCCATCCGAAAAGTCCAAAGGAGCTGTCGAACATCCAAGCGAAGATCACCACCGCGATGATCTCCGGCACGGCCCATGGCAGTGCCATGCCCAGCCGGGCGACCGTGCGGCCGCGAAACCTGTTGTTGACGAGCAGCGCCGTGCCGAGACCGACGAGGACGCTGCCGGCGGTCACCACCACAACCAGCTTCAACGTCACCCAGCAGGCGAGCCAGAACTCCCGGGAGTTGAACAGCCACCTGTAGTTCGCCAGCGAGAATGGTTTGCCGGCAGCGCCCAGACGCGGAATCTTGACCTGCTGGAACGACAGGTCGAGCGCCACGAACAACGGCCAGACGATGATGGCGGCCACCATCAGAACCGCGGGAGCGATAAGGATGTAGCCCAGAAGATGCTGGCGGCTGGGACGCGCAAGATCAAGGAACTTGCGATGCCCCACAACGGGAGTATCGGTCACAACTGGTCCTCCGGCCGGAAATGCTGGAACATGCCCGCCGCGATGCGGGCCATGTTCCGGATGGCTGTCAGCTTTTGAAGTCTTCGGCCTTCGCCTGCATGGTCTTGACCACTTCCGCCGGATCCAGATCCTCGATCAGCATCCTCTGGGTCTCTTCCATGATCATCTTGCTGAACTCGTTGTAGTTCAACTCCAGGCCGGTCGGTATGCGGTCGATCCCGGCCTCGGATGCTTCCTTCATCGTCTCGATCAGCATGGGGAAATGCGGGATCGTCTCCTCGACACCGGCCACATCCGCCTTGGGGCTGGGCGGGGTGTTGCCCCCCATGGTCGCGTAGAGACGCTGATATTCCGGGCTCATGGTGAGCTTGATGAACTCACGGACGAGCGCTTTCTCCTCGTCGGAAATATCGGCGGGTACCGCCAGCACGTTCGACGAACCCCCGACCGGTGGGTGCAACGCAGGAGCGACGTAGACGATGTCGTCCTTGGCCAGTCCCTGCTCGGTGGTGCCGAAGAGCCATGGCCCGTCGAGGCGCAGGGCGATCTTGCCGTCGGCGAAGAGCTTGCGGATATCGCCCGCGGTCATGTCGGCAGGTCCGACGCCGGCCTTGTTAATCTCCTTCCACCGCTTCAGACCCTCGATCATCTCGGGCGTGTCGATGGTGATGTTGCCTTCGCCGTCGGTCCAGTAGGCCCCAGCATCGATGACGTAGTTCAGCATCTCGGTGAGATACTGCCCTGCACCGCCCTTCGTCTCATGGCCGGTGCCGAACTGGTCGACAATGCCGTCGCCGTTCAGGTCCTTGGTCGTCGCCTTCGCAGCCTCCAGAAATTCCTCATAACTGGTCGGGACGGCAAGGCCTGCCTCATCGAGAAGCTTCTTGTTGTAGGCCATGACGTACCCGAAATAGTTCATCATGATGCAGACGGTTTCCCCGTTCCACTGGCACTTCTGCTGACCGGCCCAACCGGTCAGATCGATCCCCTCCTGCTCGATCCACGCGTCCAGCGGCTCCAGCCAGCCATTGTCCGCGAACATCTGGAACTCGAAGGAAGCGAGATGCACGATGTGCGGCGGCTGGCCAGCCGCGAAAAGGGTTGTCATCGTATCGGCATACGAGCCACGCTCGGCCTTGGTGAACTCCACCTTGACGCCGGGGTGCTGCTTCTCGAACTCAGCAATGACCGCGTGCCACCAATCGCCGGTGCCGCCGTCGTCCGTCTGCCAGGAAATGAACTTCAGCACGGTATCGGCCATGGCCGGGGCCAGGCCGGCCGACGCCACGAGAGCATAGGCGGCCGCGCCCGTTGCGAGCCTGCGCAGGAATTTACTCATCTTTTCCTCCTCCAAAACCAGTGATTATATCCGTTCAAGCAGAGAGAGAGCCGCCTCCGACAACCTCACGCCCAGTCCCGGCCCCGTGGGCAGGTGGTAGCGACCCTCGCGGCAATCCATGTCACCGCTAAGAAGCCGGCGGTTGGGCTCGAAGATCGAGTGCTGGAACTCGTGCCCCTTCAGCGTGGGCAGGGTCGACGCAGCCTGAAGGCTGGCGGCCAGGAATATTCCCGCACCTATCGTGGCGTGCGGGATCACATCGATCCCGTTTTGGGCTGCCAGCGCTCCGATGCGGATGAAGTTGGTGATGCCCTTGTGCCCCATCTCTGGCTGGACGATGGCGATACGGCAGCGCCCGATGCGGGCCAGCATGTCCCAGTGCGTGCGCCATTCCTCTCCGACCGCGATGGGAATGTCGGTGCCCTTCGAGACCGTCTCCAGACCGGCGATGTCCTCGGTCCAGACCGGCGCTTCCGCGAACCACGGATCGAAGGGCGCCATTTCGCCAATCAGTTGCAGAGCGCGTTCGGGCGTCTGGTTCCAGTGCATGTCGGCTGCGATCTTTGCCCTCTGCCCCAGTACCTCGCGCAGGTTCTCCATTTCGCGGGCCGGTCCGTCATCGGCCACCGGCGTGGCGAACTTGAAGGCGTCGAACCCGCGATCCTGCCACTGCCTCGCAAGCTCGCCGCGGGCCTTGAGGGTCTTTTCCGGCAGGCCGGACACATAGGCAGGAAAATCTTCCCGCCCACCGCCCAGCATTTCGCGCACGGACTTGCCTGCCTCCTGCCCCGCTATGTCCCAAAGAGCTATGTCGAGGGCGGCCAGCGCATCGACATAGAAGCCGCCCGTATAGCCGCGCACGCGCATCATGTCGTAGAGATCGTCATAGACGCAGGACGGGTCGGACGCTTCGCGGCCGATGACGAAACCGGCAAGCAGGTCGTTGATGATGGCCGCCACCGCGCCGGGAGCGACGATGCCGTAGGTCTCACCCCAGCCGACCACGCCGGCCTCGGTCACCATCCTTACCAGAACGCTCCGGTCGAAGGTCGGATAAACGGTGCGGTTGCCCTTGCGGACGATGTAGCCGTTGGGGTTCACCACCTCGCCTTCACGCAGGGCACCGAGATAGGGCACCTTGCGGGGCTGGGTGAGGGTGAAGACCTCGACCGACGCGACGGGACTGCTCATGCAGCCTCCGCGACCAGCAGGCCGAGTTCGGCCAGATTGTTGTCGATGTCGGCGATCGCAGGCGTATCCAGAGCAGGCGTGGGCGCGCGCACGCCGGTATGCTCGATCACGCCCCGCCGCTTCAGCACATGCTTGGTAAGGCGCATGCGATAGACCGCCTGCAGGACGAGCAACGGAAGCGTGCGCACATAGATCGCGCGCGCCTCCTCGCGGCGTCCGGCGCTCCAGGCGCGGTCCATGGCGACATGCTCCTCGATGATCTCAAGTGCGGGCATGGCCGCCGTGGCACCTCGCGCATACTCATCGAGAATGTAACGGGCGCCGCCGCCGCCGATGACGCCCTTCAGCGTCGAAGGCGCATTGGCGATGATGTGGCTGATGGCCGGGCCGGCCGGCAGCGTCTCTTCCTTCACATAGGCAACGCGCGGCAAAGCCTTCACGACCTCGATGATCGCTTCCGGCGACAGGTCGGAGCCGCGTGGAGCGGGCGCATTCTGGAGAATGATCTCCACCCCGGGCAAGGCGTCCAGCACATGGCCGAGAAACTCGATCAGCGCGGGCGCATCCACACCCACCGATTTGGGGGGCTGCACCATCAGATGGCGAATGCCAAGAGCGGCGGCGGCACGGCCATGCTCCACGACTTCGCGCCAGTCGGCCGCGCTGGCGCCCGCCACAACCGGCACCCTGCCGTCCGCCTCGGCCACCACGATCTTCAGGAGGGCGGCACGCTCCTCGCCCTTCAGCGTCTCCACCTCGCTGGCGAAGCCCGGGAACACCACGCCGTCAACGCCCTTCTCCACCGCAAATCGGACCAGGCGAGCCATGCCCGCTCCGTCAATGCCGCCATCTGCCGCGAAGGGCGTGGGCAAAACGGGCAGGATGCCCCTCAAACCAGAAGTCATTCCACTCTCCAAAAAGGTATCATATTGTGATACTTAAAAATCACTAATTGACACTACGAAGATTCAGCTCCTATGACAAGCCCCGGTTTTCCACATCGCCCTGAGAGGGATCATGAGCATGGCATCGGACGCATCCTCGATTGTCGTTGACTGGGGCACCACATCGCTCAGGGCGGCGCTGGTCACCGATGCCGGCGATGTGCTGGACCGGATCGAGACGCAGCAGGGCATCTCGACCCTGAAGCAGGGCGAGCACGAGGATGTTCTGGTGCGGGCGCTTCGGCCATGGTTCGCTACCCATGGCGCGCTTCCGGTGGTGGCGCTCGGCATGATCACCAGCCGCAACGGCTGGATCGAGGTCGACTATGTAGCCTGCCCCGCTGGCCCCGCGGAACTCGGGGCGGGAACGGTCAGCCGGGTTCTGCCGAACGGCTCGAAACTCGTCTTCCTGCCGGGGCTGACCGATCCGGCAGGCAGACCCTTTCCCGATGTGATGCGCGGCGAGGAAACCCAGGTCGTGGGATATGGGCTCGACCGCGACATGACGGTGGTTCTGCCCGGCACCCACAGCAAATGGGCGCGCGTCAGGAACGGCCGCATCGACCGGTTCCAGACCTTCGTCACCGGCGAGGTCTTCGCCCTCCTGATGAACCACTCCTTCATCGCCCGCGGCGCCACACAGCCGCCCGTGGAGGACGCGGCCGCATTCCGGCGCGGTCTGGGCGAGGCGGAAGGAACCAGCGCCATGCTCTCGCTGCTGTTCTCCGCGCGCACCGGCGTACTGGCGAAGCAGCTATCGGCGGATGAGGTCCGCTCCTACGTCTCCGGCCTCATCATCGGGCAAGAATTCCGGCAGGCGCGCGAGGAAGGCTGGTTCATGCCCGGCGACGACATCGCCATCGTCGGCAATGACGGGCTCAACGCGCTTTACGGCGTGGCCGCGTCCGTGTTTGAACTGAAGGCGCCGGAGGGACCGGGCAACGAAGCGATAAGGGGTGCGCTGGCCGTGCTGCAAGCTGCCGCCGCGTGATTGGGGGCACAGCTTTCGGCCAGCGTCGCGACGCCCGCTCGGCATATGCCGGGTCACCATCTATGATTTTCCCCCGCCTCTCGGCACGAACCGCCACGAGAACGACATCCACGCCGCCCTAACCCGGCTGGAGTGCAATGGCATTCCGCAAAGAGCGATCGCCTTCTACGGCTCGTCTTCGTTCTGCCTCTGGCGCGCGATGGCCGAGGACCTCGGTTCACTAGATGTGGTCAACCTGGGTTTCGGCGGAAGCACCCTCCTTTCCGCCATGTACCACATGGACCGGCTGCTGCTGCCGCTGAACCCAGTGAAGATCGTGCTCTATTTCGGCGAAAACGACATTGCCAATGACGGGCTGGCCGCCGCAAGCACCTTCACCCACTTCCTTGCCCTGCGTGAAGAGATCGCCAAGTGGCTGCCGGAAGTTCACGTTTTTGCAATGTCGGTCAAGCACAGCCCGGCGCGGTGGCCCTTTGCCGACGAAGTCGATAGGTACAACGGGCTGCGCGCCGGCTGGTGCAACGCGCGAACCGATACGACATGGATCGGGGCAGGAGCAGGCCTAATAGGAGAAAACGGGCGTCCCACGTCGCATTACTTCCTGCCGGACCTCATCCACATGGCCACGGTCGCTATGCTGTCTGGGCGGAAGCATTGCGAAAGTCCCCCGGACTGTTCTGACAGGCCGTAAAGGCCCAGTCGACATTCCGCTTTTTCGCACGCAAAAAAGAGGAGTGGACCCCTATATTCCCGCGCAAGAGCCAAGCTTGGTGAGCCGCTCATGGGCATGACCGTGCCGGCACAACAGCTGTTTTCGTAGGTTGGACAAGGTAGGCCGGCGCGCCGTCTCGATCCTGCCGGATTGCGCGCCGGCCCGTGCCGTCCCCCTCGAAGAACAGCCTGAGCATCCTAGCCCGCATTTGGCATCTGGCAATCATCTAAAAAGAAATGCGGCGAGGGAAGTGTAGTGCAGGCAATGAATGACGCCAGCCAGGATCGAGCCATCGGAGGTATCGAAGGCGAGCTCGACCCGATCGTTGCCGATCAGGAAAAGGCCGACCGGACTACAAGCAGCAGTATGAGCGGATGGAAAAGATCGAACGGAGGGTACGGATTGGACGATCGAGAGCATCGACAAGCGGCTCGATAAGGGCGAAGAGCCGGTTGCCGAGTTCTCACGCTGACGGGAACGCGGTGTCGGCGCTGGCATGTCAATCAGTTTTGTGGCTGCCTCGATCGGTAGGCTTACTGTGGCTCTTGGCAAAAAGCATTGGGCGGCGATTGTGGGAGCGTGACGATACCTGCGGCTCTCAAAATCTCATGTTTCCCTGAGCTTCGTCGTCACCACTTGATGTTGAACCCAATATTGCCTTCGAAGATTTCCTTCTTCCCACCATCAAGGTCGGTCGTGTAATCCGCAGTGGCGAAGACACTTAGCTTCTGATTGAGCCTGGCCACCAGACCGCCACCGAGTTCAAGCGAGGTTCCATCGATATCGGTTGCGATCGGATCGCCGGCGAACCGGATCGTTTGCTCGGCAGAGAAGTTGTGCCAGAGATTGGCCTTCAGATAGGGCTGAAGCACGCCCGTTCCGGTTTCGAAATTTCCCTGCAACCGCAGGCCAAGGCGGCCGGTGACGACGTCGTCCGTGTCGAACGACACCGATGAGAAGCGGTCCGCCTGCGTATCAAGCGACAGGTGGTTCCAGATGAGTTGCGCCTGGGGTTCCAGTGTCCAGTTTTGTGACAATGCGAAGGGATAGCCGCCTTCCAGGGAAGCGGTGATTGCCGTCCCGTCGATGTCGATCCCGACATTGCCCCTCGACGTGGCATCGCCGCTGAACCAGGTGCCCATGACAATGCCGTCGACATACCAGCCCTGCGGTCCGATATGGGTCCAGTAGCCGCCGAAACTCGTAGCGCCCATATCGATGTCGCCTACCGAAAGACCGTTCCAGCCAAGTGCTTGTCCCTTGACGTCGCCATCCGTGCCGGCATGTGCAATGAACAGGCCGAAAAGGTCCTGATGGCCGGTTTCCGTTTCCCGGCCGAACACATCCTGCCCGGCCTGGAACCCGATCAGGTTGCCGTCGAAGCTAGGGGTAACCGTGCCGCTCCATCCCATCTCGGCACTCTGACCGAAGACCCGGGCCCAACTCGTCGGCAGCCATCCGCCCCCTCGCAGAAGGCTCTGCTCGCCCCGGCGCTCATGGAAGGTGCCAAGCGTCGACAGCGCAAGGTGGTGCGCAACCGGCGGGACAACTGCATAGGTCGGGACCTCGATGCGGTAAAGCGGCACAACCTCGGCCTCGACAGGCGTCGCGCCGGGTGTCGGCGGCAAGACCGTCCTGCCCGGTACGGGCACGGGCGCGGCCTCCGTCGGGGGAGGCGGCGGTGGAGGCGGGGGATCGGCCGGTTCCGCCGGCGGGGGCGGGGGCGGTACTTCCGGTTCGGGATCGCTTACGTCCACGGGTGGCGTGGGGTCGACAGGTTCCGTCGTCGGATCGCCCTCCGACGGCAGCGGCGTGTCCGGCAGTTCGGATGGCGGTGGCGGCGGCGCGACTTCAGGCTCTTCCGGCACAGGTTCCGCGACGGGCGGCTCCACCGGATCGGGAGCCGGAGCCGGCTCCGGCGGCGGAACGACGGGAGGTGTGACCAGCGTGGAACGGAGATACCAATTGTCTTCGGTGTTGGCCGAGACCCCCCCCCTTGAAGAGGAAATATTCGTAGGCCCCGGCAGCGACGCGGCCATTAAGGGCAAAGGCGCCGGTATCGCTCGCGCCGCCGACCTCAACCACCATGATGCCGTCCTCAACCGTGCGGCCGCCAACACCTCCGGCATTGACGATGTTCAAGCCGGTGGAGCCGGACGCATCACCCGCCACCAGCAACTTGTCGGATTGCGAGGAATCGTCGCCAAGGGCCGTGTTCAGGAAAATCTGGCCGCCGTCACCGGTATAGTTGCCGCCAACCGTGAAGCTATCGGTTGCGCCGTCGCCGCCATTGGTCAGGTCGATGCGTCCGGAATTGACGACTTCGACAAATTGTGCCGCCGTGAAAGCGGCGATGCCCCCGTTCGCTTCTCCCCCGTAGATGGTGCTGGTGGAATCGATGGTGAAGGAACCGGTGTTCGTTGCCGAATCGCCGAGCGTCAGCGTTCCATCGAAGATGAGCTGCGTGTCGTTGGTCAGTTCGATCGTTTCCCAACTGTCGAAGCGCGCAACCTCCCCCGCCTTCACATTGTCGAAGGCCAGGGCATCGACGCCCAGCCCGCCCGTGATTTGCGGGGTCGCCCCGATATTGGCGTTGGTCAGATTGGTGAGTGAAGCCGTGTCGTCATCCTCGCCAAGATTGACGATGCCATAGATGATGCCGCCGCCATCCCAGATGAAGGTGTCCGTCCCGAAGCTCATCCGGATATCGCCACCGACCGAACCTCCCGTCACCGTCACACTGTCCGTTCCTCCGCTGACGCTGATATTACCGCCGATCGTTCCGCCGGAAAGGATGATGGTGTCATTGCCGAAACCGGCGACCAGGTTCCTGTCTATGATGCCGCCGGACATGTCGAATGTATTGTCGTCGAGCTTCATGTTGACGCGCCCGATGCGGCCGCCGGTCATCACCGCATGGTCGCCGTCGTCGAAACGATCGACAATGCGACCGCCCGACATGAAGAAGGTGTCGAGATTGTCGCCTTGGCTGAGCGACTGGATCTGGCCGCCGCTCATCTGGAAATCGTCTATGCCGCTGCCTTGCTGGACATTCCCGCCGACATTGCCATCCGAGATGATGAAGCTGTCCGCGCCATCGCCCTGATTGACGGTTCCGGTGACCGTCCCGGAATGCATCTCGATCCGGTCGATGCCGGCGCCGAAGGAGACGTCCCCGTCGATGACGCCGGTGCCGCCCGCTGGCAATGTGAGCGTATTGTCGCCATCCGTATCGTTCAGCCCTCCGGCCGAGGTTCCGCTGTCGCAGACATAGGATGTGTCGCCTGCCGGAGAGCCAAAGGAACAGTCGGCCATCGCCAAGTTGCAGGAAAAAAGGAGGACCCCGGAAACAAGGGCTGTTTCAGACAAAAGAAGCTTTGGGCGGGAAAGAGTTTCGGTGTGACGTTGCACTGCCTACTCCAGAAACGCTGCTTGCCTAACAAGCCGATGCGCCCCTTTCTCCCCGCCGCGATTAAAGCCATGATCAGGCAATCAGGACAACAGACCGGCACAAATTTGCCGCAAAAGAACCAGAAGTGTGACACCATTGGCACAGGGGTTAGGGCCGAACTGGAGCGGGCACGTGTCGTCTTCTCAAGGAAACTCGGCAAGGGCTTTGGACGATTGGCAAGATGATCATTGCGGCAGCTTGGGGCGCCGGCTCGGTCTGGTATGCGATGACTGGAAGGTCACCCCATAAATTTAAATGAAAAGTCGCTGCGCCGCGCATCCCGGCAAGAGAGACTAGCTATCTTCGGCGGAACCCCACCTCATTTGAGCAGTTACCAATCAAGAAGAGCCGCCGAGGGATATCGAATGCGCAACGAGAAAGTCGCCATGGGAATTGCAGTTGGAATTGCGATCGGCGCGGGGATGGGAGTGGCCATGGACAATGTCGGCATGGGCGTAGGTATCGGCCTGGCGCTTGGGATTGCTCTGGGATCTGCGTGGAAGGCGTGGGATCAGAAATAGGCAAAAAAACCCCGGCCGGGGCCGGGGAACTGGACAGGCGCATAGAAGTCTAGTAGCCGCCACCGCCGCCGCCTCCCATGCCACCGCCTGTGCCACTATCGCTGGTCGGTGCCGGTGTCTGGGGTGCGCTTCCACTCGTCGTGTTGCAGCCGGCTACCGCCGTCAAAATCAGGAAAAGAATAGGGATCGTGACGCGTCGCATGGCTTCCTCCCTGCTGGGCCGCCCCGCGAATTGCTGAACGGATAGCGTGGCCGCATTGTTCCGCCGCAACGGCCGTTAGACTGGGCGAATCTGATTCACCTTCATATCGGCCGCGTTGGGAGCGAAAGCTTGTAGCCGTAGTGACTGCCGACAAAGCCAAGCCGCTCATAGAACCTGTGGGCATCCGGCCGGGCCTTGTCGGTGGTGAGTTGCACGAGGTCGCAGCCACGCCCCACGCAATGTTTGATTGCCCATTCGAACATCTGCCGTCCGAGCCCCGATCCGCGATGACCGGCGGCGATCCGCACGCCCTCTATCTGTCCGCGCCACGAGCCAATTCGGGAAAGACCCGGGATGAAAGTGATCTGGAGCGTCCCGACGATCTTGCCACCCGATACCGCCACGGCCTGAAACTGGTTCGGGTCCTGATCGATCGCGCGAAAGGCATCGATATAGCGAGGGTTCAACGGGCTGCCGGCGTCCTCCCGGCTTCTGCCCAGTTCATCATCCGCCAGCAGGGTCACGATGTCAGGCAAGTCGGCCAATTCAGCCCGGCGGAAAGAAACAGGGGTCATGAGCAGGGTCCAGAAGATTCGAAACTATCTAGCACATGTCGTGCCACGCACGAAAAGCCGCCCGGACCAGATATGCAGGGGAACGTAAGCGCTAGCTATGCTGCCGTTCGAGTTTGAAGTCCGGACGCTCCGCCGGAGATGGCTCCCGTTTCTGGTCCTCGCTGGCGCGGGTGCCGAACAAGTCGAGCCTGTGCGGATTGAGCCGGCGCAGGTCGCCGCGCCGGATCGTGACTCCATGACGGTCCAGGAACTCCAGTATTTCAATGGAAACCTTGCGGCCGTTTTCCAGGCGATCGCGCAGGTCCGCGGCGGTGAACTCGCCCTTCGGCGTGTGCGAGGCGATGTCGCGCAGGGTTTCAACGATCTCGGCCAGCACGGATCGGGCGAAGAAGCTGTCATGGGCGACCTCGTGCACCAGCCCCATGCGGCTCGCCTTTTTCAGAAGTTCGCGCGTGTCCTGCTCGCCAAGGCCGGTCATGGCGGCGAAGTCGCGGGTGCGCGGCGGCCGAAACCGCTCCGTGCCGGTGAGATGCGGCCGGATCTCATTCCATATTTTCTCATCCGTTGCAGCGAACCGCACGACATGGCCCGGCAGCCGCACCCAGGCGCCGTCGAGCGAAATCTCGCCTTGCCGCTGCAAGCCTTGCAGGATGAGGCGAAAGACCGGGGCCGGTGGACGGATTTCGCCCATCATGCGCAGCCGCTCCAACCCGATGCCGGGATGGTCGGGATTTTCCGCATGATAGGAATGCAGGTCGGCAAGAATATGCTGTCGCAGCCGTAGCCAGCGCACCGGCGCCATGGCGATGGCTCCCGTTCCGGGCGGGATGCGGATGACGCTTTCCGAAAGTTTGTCCGTTTCGGCTTCCCCAAGCGCATGGTCGCGGGCAAACCGGTCGAGATCGACCAGAAAGGGCGGGGCCTCGAGAAGGGCTGACAGGGCAGCCGCCGGTTCGGGCGCGGCCAGTGCCGCCAGTTGCGCCCGGCGCTCGGGCGAGCGGCGGCGACGGGCCGGCGCCCTCAGATCGAGAAAGCGGCCCCCGCCGATGGTGCGCTGGGCCGAGGTATCGCGCACGACGAAGCGGTCGCCGCCCACGGCGGCGATGGGTCGTTCCAGCACAAGCTGCACCACGCCCCCCTGCCCCGGCTGGAGCGGTTCGTCGCTCAACAGAACGATCCGTGCCGGCACCTCGCTGGCGGCATGGTGCAGATGCACCGGAAACCACTGGCCGATGGGCTGCGTTTCGGTGGCAAGCACGCCCAGTTCGGCATCGATGCGCGCAGTCGGCGCATGAAGGGCCGGATCAAGGACCATGTCGCCGCGCGAGATCGCGTCGCGCTCGATGCCCTCGCCGACAAGATTGAGCGCGCAGCGATCGCCGGCCTGTCCGCGCTCCGCCTTCTCATTCTGGGCATGGATGGAGCGTACACGCGCCGGGAGCCCGCCGGGGCTGACGGTCACCATGTCGCCGATGCCGACCGCACCCGACAGAACCGTGCCGGTGACCACCGTGCCGGCGCCGGAAATGATGAAGGATCGGTCGACGGTCATCCGGAACCGGCCGGATGCGCTGCGCCGTCCGATCTCCCGCGAAACCTGCGCCAGCCTTTGCTCCAGCACATCGATGCCCTGCCCCGTCAGGCTTGAGACGGGCAGCACTTCGGCGCCTTCCAGCGCCGTGCCGGAAAGCAGGGCTTCGATCTCGATCTCGACCGCCAGCAGACGCTCGTCATCGGCAAGGTCGGCCTTGGTGATGGCGACCAGCCCGCGGCGAACGCCGAGCAATTGGAGGATTGCCAGATGCTCTCGCGTCTGTGGCATGACACCGTCGTCGGCAGCGACCACCAGCAGCGCGAAATCGATGCCTCCTGCCCCGGCGAGCATGGTGTGGATAAAGCGCTCGTGGCCCGGAACGTCGATGAAACCGATGCGCGCGCCATTGGGGAAGGTGCGATAGGCAAAGCCGAGATCGATGGAAATGCCGCGCGCCTTCTCCTCCTTCAACCGGTCGGTGTCGACGCCGGTCAATGCCCGCACCAGCGCACTCTTGCCGTGATCGATATGGCCGGCCGTGCCGACGATCATCGCTCCTGCTCCAGCGGTCCGGATGCACGGCGTTCGGCTTGCCGGCGCTGGTCGGGCGACAATTGCCGGGTGGCGGCGGGAATGAATTTCTGAGCCAGATGCGAGCCGCCCGCGCGGGCGCGCAACAGCCAGGCGAGCGCCGCCACGGCATCTGGCTGGCTGCCGGTCAGCAGGGCCGCGCCCAGCATCGCCTGCCCGTCCGCATCTCCGGCGGCGGCGGCCTTGCGCCACCACAAGAGAGCCCGGGCGCTGTCGCGCTCTACGCCGAGCGCCTCGTGATGGAGATTGCCGAGCCGCGTCATCGAGGCGGCCACGCCCTGCGCTGCAGCCTGTTCGGCAAGCAGGCGCGCCTGCGGATAATCGCCCTGCTCGGCCAGCATCCAGGACAGCATGTCCTGCGCCTGTGCATCGCCCTGCCCGGCCGCCAGCCGGTAGAGCCGCATCGCCTCCTCGTCGTCCTGCCCTACTCCTTCGCCCCGGAAATACAGCGTCGCGAGATTGCGTTGGCCGACCGCGTCGCCGGCTGCGGCCGACAGCTTCAGCCAACGTGCGGCGAGTTCGGCACTTTCCTCCACGCCATGGCCGCCCATGAAGCAGGCCGCGATATTGTTTTGCGCCCGCGCATTGCCCGCTCGCGCCATCGGCTCCCAGATCGCCAGCGCCGTGGCATAGTCGCCGCTGCGGGCAGCGGCGAGCGCCGTGGCCATGGCGTCATGGCCGGATGGCTGGCGGCGGAACCGGTCAAACCAGCCCATCGTCCTGCCCCCTGCCCAATTCATCGGCAAGGCTGCCGAGATTGGCGATGAAGCCTGCATCATCCTCAAGGCAGCGCAGGTCGAGAACAAGTGTGCCGTCGGCGATGCGGCCGATGACGGGAACCGGCAGGCGGCGCAGGGCCGCGGCCAATCGCTCCAGCGCCGCGCCGCTGCCATTCGTGGCGCTGATTGCAAGGCCGGCCGAGATCAGCGTGTCGAGCGGCAGGGCGCCGGAGCCGATCTGGCTGGCGCAGTCGGCCGCCGAAACGCGATAGGCCGGGGCAAGAGCCGCTACCATGGCCGGTTGCAGGCGCCGGGCAAGCGCGGCGATCTCGTCGCGGCTGCGGGTCAGCAGGCGCAAGGTCGGCAATCGTTCCGCCAGCCGGTCGGGGTCGCGGTAGAGCTTGAGCGTCGCTTCGAGCGCCGCCATGCGCAGCTTGTCGACGCGCAGCGCCCGCTTCATCGGATTGCGGTTGATGGCGGCGATCAGGTGTCTGCGGCCGACGATGAAGCCGGCCTGCGGACCGCCCAGCAATTTGTCGCCCGAGAAAGTGACCAGATCGGCGCCTTCCGCCACCGCCTCGCGCACGGTCGGCTCGCGCCTGATGTCCCAGCGCGCCAGATCGACCAGCGTGCCGGAGCCGAGGTCGTTGACCAGCGGCACGCCTGCCGCGCCGGCGAGCTTTGCCAGAACCGTTGCCGGGACCGCGCTGGTAAAGCCCTGGATGCGGTAGTTGGAAGTGTGAACCTTCAGCACGAGGGACACCCCCTCCCCTTCCAGCGCGGTGCGATAGTCCTTCTCGTGCGTGCGGTTGGTGGTGCCGACCTCGATCAGGCGCGCGCCTGCCTGCGCCATGATGTCGGGCATGCGGAAGGCGCCGCCGATCTCGACCAGTTCGCCGCGCGACACGATCGCGCCGCCGCCGTGACCGGCCAGCGTGTTGAGGGTGAGCAGAACCGCAGCCGCATTGTTGTTGACGACGGTGGCGCCCTCGGCGCCCGTCAGCTCGCAGATCAGGGCGCGCAGATGGTCGTCGCGCTCGCCGCGCTTGCCGGCCTCGAGATCGTATTCCAGCGCCACCGGCGCGCGCATGGCTGCGACCGCGGCTTCGATCGCTGTCTCGGCAAGCAGCGCGCGACCGAGATTGGTGTGCAGCACTGTACCGGTGAGGTTGAAGACCGGCCGCAGGGAACTGGCCGAAGCGGCCTCGAGTTCGGCAAACGCGAGCGTGGCTATTGCCTCGGCATCGCGCAACGGACTGCCCTGCCGAGCAGCCGTGCGTTCGTTGCCCAGCAACTGGCGGATGCCGGCTGTGGTCTGCTCATGGCCGAAGCGCTCCACCGCCGCCTGTCCCGCCGGAGAGCGCAGCACGGCATCGACGGAGGGAATGGCGCGGAAGCTCTCGTTCATGGGGTGCCTAATATCCAAGCAGGAACGGGTTGAACGCGCCGCGCCGATATTTGGTTTCACGCAGCAGGAGGTCGAGGCCGAGGCTGCCCACATCGTCGGCGAAGGGGTCGAGCGACACGTCCTTCTGCTGGTTGAAAATCTTCACGTAGCAGCCGCATTCGTCGCAGGTCTCGGCCTTGATGGTGCCGGGTCCGTCCTCGATCTCCTGATAGCAGATACCCTTGGTCGAGGAGCAGATGGCGCATTTGATGCGCACATGGTGCCACAGCGTGCCGCACAGCGCGCAGGAGCAGAAGCGGGCGCCGCCGGCCTGCGGCCAGCCGACGATGATCGAAGAGACCGGCGGCCCGCCGCAGGCGGGACACGCCCCGTCGCCGACCGATTGCAGCCGGCGTTCCGGCAGAAGGGCGGCGGCGCGGGAGAAATGGAGCTGGAGCGCGGCCGCCACATAGGCATGTCCGGCCATGGAGTCGACCGGCACGGAATCGGCCATCAGGTCAGAGACCATAGCGTCCAGCCCTGTCTCGTCCGAAGCGCGGACGTCCGCCAGCGCCTTTGCGGCCGCAACGGGCTTTTCCACCACCTCCAGCGCTCCGAAGAGCCTGTCGGCCAGCAAGCGGAAGCCGGCATCCGGCCGGAAGGCGTTGCGGTCGAGCGGCGGCATGGCGTGCTCGAGCGCGCGTTCCAGCTTTGCCTCGTCCAGCGGCAGCGCTGGCGGCAGTTGCCCGCCCAGCGCCTGCTGGGCTTCCGCGATGCCGGCCAGGAAGCCGAGATAGGGACCGATGCCGTCAGGGCCGGAAAGCTGATGGAAGCGGCGGGCGCGGCGTTCGAAGAGGCGGACTGGGTCCGGCACGCGGGCAAAGGGCGGCGTCTTGACCTCGCCGATCGCCGTCATGTCTCCTGAAACGGGAATTCTGCGAGGCATGCATTCCTCCACGAACCGCACCGGCCACGCGGCATTCTAATCATTGCAGGGCAAATGATCGCCCCATTTAAAGTGCCGCCGCCTTGCGGCGGCGGCGCGGCTGCTCATACCTGCCTTTTGCCGGCAGGTCTTTTTGCGGCAGGCGTCTCGTCGTCGCGTTTGCCGTAGGCGGCAAGCGCGCGCAGCCATTTGCGGTGATGGCGCCAGGCCCAGCCGCCACTGACATTGCCGCGTGTCATGGCCCGCAAGGTGTCCGCGACCCAGAACGCGGCATAGACATGGATGATCCACACGCAGATGATGGCAATGGCGGCCATGGAATGCACCAGCACCGCCACCCGCGCCTGCGGGATCGTCAGATATTGCGCGAAATAGCGCTGCCAGATCATCAGCCCGGTGGCGATGAGGATGACGATCAGCACCGACATCGCCCAGAACACGAATTTCTGGCCGGCATTGTATTTGCCGACCTCGGGCAGCTTCTCCTCGTCGCCTTTCAGGACGTCGCCAATATGCGCCGCCCACTGCGCGTCATCGCGCCGCGGCAGGTTCAGCCGGAAGAAGCGAATGAACAGGCCGGTGAAGGAGAAGAACAGGACGACGCCGATCCACGGATGGATGGCGCGGGTCCATTGTCCGCCACCGAACAGGGCGGTGAGCCAGAACAGCGACGGATGGAACAGCGCCAACCCCGACAGGGCCAGCAGGATCAGGCAGATCGCCGTGACCCAGTGGTTAAGGCGCGCCCATCTGGTATAGCGGTCGACCACGACCTCCCGCCCCACATAGAGGCGGTCGCCGCTGTCGATCTCATCCTTGCTTACCGCAGGGGCATTGTGGCCACGCAGGGTGCTGTCGGTCATGAGAGCGGCTCCTTGCCGGGGTCGAGCGGTTCCGCACCCGGTGCATTTTCCGCCAGCCGGCGAGCCTGCTCGTCATCCTCGACAGTGACCCGGTTGCGGCCCGAGACGGCCATGTGCAGCATGCCGGCAACGGCCGCGAGACCCATGACGGCGAAACCGGCATATCTGGTGACGCCCTTCCACGCCTCGACGACCGGCGAAATGCGCGGATTGTCCGGCAGGTTGGCATAGATCGACGGCTTGTCGGCATGATGGAGCACATACATGACATGGGTGCCGCCGACGCCTTCCGGATCGTAGAGGCCGGCTTTGTCGTAACCGCGCGATTTCAGGTCCTCGATGCGCTCGGCCGCATGCGCCTTCATCTCCTCCTTGGTGCCGAAGACGATGGCCTTGGTGGGGCAAGCCTTGGCACAGGCCGGCCCCTGCCCCACCGCGATGCGGTCGGAGCACAGCGTGCATTTGTAGGCGCGGTTGTCGACTTTGGAGATGCGCGGAATGTCGAAGGGGCAACCCTTCACGCAATAGCCGCAGCCGATGCAGTTCTCGTGGATGAAATCGACGACGCCGTTGGAATATTGCACGATGGCGCCGGGCGCCGGACAGGCTTTCAGGCAGCCGGGATCTGCGCAATGCATGCAGCCGTCCTTGCGGATCAGCCATTCGAGATTCTCGGTCTCCGGGTTCACCCATTCGGTGAAGCGCATCAGCGTGAAGGTGTCCGGCGTCAGGTCGTGCGGATTGTCGTAGACGCCGGTGTTGAACCCGACCTCCTCATGCAGGTCGTTCCATTCGAGGCAGGCCGACTGGCAGGCCTTGCAGCCAATGCATTTCGACACGTCGATGAGCTTGGCGACCGGCTCGAGTTGGCGCGTCGGCTCGGGCACGCTCGAAGCGGAGCGCCTTATGTAGTCCTGCGGCCCCATCTGCATCTCGACATCCGGCGCGACGGGCGGATTGACGTTGATTGTCATTGCATCATCCTCCCTATGCCGTGGCCGGTCCGTCGGACGGCTCGATGTTGACGAGGAACGCCTTGAACTCCGGCGTTTCGATATTCGCGTCGCCCACGAAGGGGGTCAGCGAATTCGGGCCGAAGCCGTTGCGTGCCTTGCCGGTGAAGCCCCAATGCAGCGGGATGCCGACGATGTGCACCGGCTTGCCGTCGCAGATCAGCGGCTGGATGCGCTTGGTCACCACCGCCTTGGCGTGAACGGAGCCGCGCTTGTTCCACACCCGGCACCAGCCGCCCTTGGTGATGCCCTTCTCCGCCGCAAGCTCCTCCGAGATCTCGACGAAGAATTCCGGCTGCAGGACGGCATTCACCCACACATGCTTGGTCCAGTAGTGGAAATGCTCGGTGAGCCGGTAGGAGGTCGCCGCATAGGGGAACTCTTCCGCATCGCCAAAGGTCTCGGTGTCGCTGGCGAAAACCCGGGCAACCGGATTGCCGCGCACGGCGGGCGCCACCACGTTGACCACCGGCGATTCGAAGGGCTCGTAATGCGCCGGGAACGGCCCGTCGCGCAGCAGGCCCCGAGCGAACAGCCGCGACTGGCCTTCCGGGTTCATGATGAACGGCCCGACATCGCGCGGGTTGGAGGCCGGTGGAATGTCCGGCACGTCGTATCCGGCCCACTTCTCCCCGTCCCACTCGATCAGCTTGCGGGTGGGGTCCCACGCCTTGCCGTCAAGGTCGGCCGAGGCGCGGTTGTAGAGGATGCGCCGGTTGGCCGGCCACGAGAAGGCCCAGTTGGAATAGGCGCCGGTCTCGTCGGGATCGGTGTTGTCCCGCCGCGCCATCATGTTGCCGGCCTCGGTGAAGCAGCCGGAATAGATCCAGCAGCCGCAGGCCGTGGAGCCATCGTCGCGCAGGGCGGCGAAGCCCGGCACCTGCTTGCCGGCTTCCAGCGTCACCTTGGTCGGGTCGTTCGGATCGACCAGATCGGTGATGGCATAGCCGTTCATCTCCTTGGCCAGTTCGGCCGGATGCGGATTGCCGGGGTCCTCATAAGGCCAGTGAAGGTTCAGGATCGGGTCCGGGAACGGACCCCCCTCCTCCTCATAGAGTTTCTTCACCCGCAGCCAGAGCTGCGCCATGATCCAGGTGTCGTGTTTGGCCTCGCCCGGCAGGTTCTGCGCCGGCCAGTGCCATTGCAACCAGCGGCCGGAATTGACCAGCGCGCCCTCGTCCTCGGCGAAGCAGCTCGACGGGAGCTGATAAACCTCGGTCTGGATCGAAGCAGGGTCGACGTCGTTGAAAGCGCCGTGGTTTTCCCAGAAGCGGGCCGTCTCAGTCTCCAGCGGGTCCATGATCACCAGATAGGTGAGCTTGGACAGGGCCCGCGTGATCTTGCCGCGATCCGGAAAGGCGAGCAGCGGGTTGAAGCCCTGGCAGAAATAGCCAAACATCTGCCCCTGATCCATCATCTCGAAGGCGCGCAGCACGTCATAGGCCGGCAGGTCGAGCTTCGGCAGATAGTCATAGGCGAAGTCGTTTTCCGGCGTGGCCGCCCTCCCCCACATCGATTTCATGAAGGAGACGAAGAACTTCGGATAATTCTGCCAGTAGCTGATCTGGTTCGGACGAAGCGGCTTGAAGCCCCTCGAACTGATATAGGTGGGGTAGTCGACCTCCCGTTCGGTGGGAATGTTGAGATAGCCGGGGATCAGGTTCGACATCAGGCCGATGTCGGTGAGCCCCTGGATGTTGGAATGCCCGCGCAGCGCATTCATGCCGCCGCCGCGCACGCCGATATTACCGAGGATGAGCTGCAGCATCGCCATGGAGCGGATGTTCTGCGAACCCTTGGAATGCTGCGTCCAGCCCAGCGCATACATCGACGTCATCGTTTTGGTGGGCGATGAGCATTCCGCGATCATCTCGGCGACCTTGAGGAATTTCTCCTTCGGCGTGCCGCAGATGCGCTCCACCATCTCGGGCGTGTAGGTCGAGACATGGGCCTTCAACAGGTTCCACACGCAGCGCGGGTTCTGCAATGTCTCGTCGGTGACGGCATAGCCGTCGTCGCCGATCACATAATCCCAGGTCTGGCGGTCGTATTCGCGCTTTTCTGGGTCGTAGCCGGTGAACAGCCCGTCCTGATAGGCGAAGCCGTCCTTCACGATATAGGAGGCGTTGGTGAAGGCGCGCACATAATCCCACTGCACCTTGTCGTTCTGGATGCAGTAGTTGATGACGCCGAGCAGGAAGGCGATGTCGGTGCCCTGTCGGATCGGTGCGTAGAAGTCCGACACCGAGGCCGAGCGCGTGTAGCGCGGATCGACCACGATCAGCTTGGCGCCGCGGTTGGCCTTCGCCTCCGTCACCCATTTGAAGCCGCAAGGATGCGCTTCGGCGGCATTGCCGCCCATGATCACCACCAAATCCGTGTTACGGATATCCGTCCACGAATTCGTCATTGCACCACGACCGAAAGTTGGGCCCAGACTGGACACCGTGGGGCCGTGTCAGACCCTCGCCTGATTGTCGAAGGCGACGATACCCGTCGAGCGCACCGCCTTGTAGGTCAGGAACGCCGTCTCGTTGGTCGTCGCCGAGGCCGCGAGGAAGCCCGTGGTCGTCCAGCGATTGACCGGCACGCCATCCTTGTTGCGCTCGATGAAGTTGGCGTCGCGGTCCTTCTTCATATGCCGCGCGATGCCGTCCAGCGCCTCTTCCCAAGAGATTTCCTCGAACCGGTCGGAGCCGGCCCTGCGCACCTTCGGCGTCATCAGCCGCGTGTCGGCCTTGATGAAATCGAGCAGCGCCGCGCCTTTGGGGCACAAGGTGCCGCGATTGGTCGGGTGATCGACATCGCCCTCCAGATGCATGGCCTTGGCGGTGCCCTGGGCCAGGTCGCCCTTGGAATAGATGATGATGCCGCAGGCGACGGAGCAGTAAGGACAGGTGTTGCGGGTTTCCGTCGTACCGGCGAGCTTGTAGGGCCTCAGCCCCTCGACGAATGCGGCCTCAGCTTCCCCGAAGCCGAACGCGCCAAGCGTCGTCAATGCAACGCCTGCCCCGGCCCCTTTCAGGAAATTGCGCCGTGAGATTTCCATGTTCATGGGAGACCTCCTGTATGGCGATACGATCGATCCTGACCAACCGTCTGAAAGGATGCTACCCTTGGTACGGCAGTCTGTCAAAGTACATAAAGTGGAGTTTTATAGTCATATATATTCGAGGACTGTCTTCATCTAAGATGGCCCCTAGATGATTATTGCAGTTCATTCATCCGGCAAGGGAGGCTTACATGGATTTGCCAGTCGAAAAACTGCGGCTAACCAGTCTGGCCCATGGCGGCGGCTGCGGTTGCAAGCTCGCTCCCTCGGTCCTGCAAGACCTGCTGAGCGAGATGCCGCAGGCCGGCCCCTACGCCCCGTTGCTGGTCGGCACCGACACGGCCGATGATGCGGCAGTGTGGGACCTCGACGGCAAGACCTCGGTGATCGCCACCACGGATTTCTTCATGCCCATGGTCGATGACCCGGCCACGTTCGGGCGGATCGCGGCCACCAACGCCATCTCCGATATCTATGCCATGGGCGGCACGCCGATCTTTGCGCTGGCCATCGTCGGCATGCCGATCGACAAGATGGACCCGGCCGACATCCGCCAGATTCTGGCCGGCGGCGCCGCGATCTGTGCCGAGGCAGGCATTCCGGTGGCCGGCGGCCATTCCATCGACTGCCCGGAACCGGTCTATGGACTTGCCGTGATCGGCACCTGCCCGACTGCGCAGGTGCGGCGCAACTCCGCCGCCCGTCCCGGCGACCGCGTGATCCTGACCAAGGGCATCGGCATCGGCATCTATTCCGCCGCCATCAAGAAGCAGGCGCTGCCACAGGATGCCTATGCGGAGATGGTCGCTTCCACGACCCTGCTCAACCGGATCGGTGCGGAACTAGGCAAGGACGATGCCGTGCACGCGATGACCGACGTGACCGGCTTCGGCATACTGGGTCATGGCCTCGAAATGGCACGCGGCTCCGGCCACACCGTCAGGCTCGACCACGGCGCCCTCCCCTTCCTGTCGCAGGCCGAGCGACTGGCCGGCCAAGGCTTCGTTACCGGCGCCTCGCACCGGAACTGGAAGAGCTATGGGCATGAGGTGATCCTGCCCGACATCTTTCCCGACTGGCGCCGGCACCTGCTGACCGATCCCCAGACCTCGGGCGGACTCCTCATCGTGGTCGACGCATCCTCAGCCCAGCGGCTCGCCGAGCAGATAAGGATGGCCGGCTATCCGCGCACGGCCGTTATCGGGACGGTGGAACAAGGCCCCGCCCGGATCGTCGTCGAGGTGTAGCAACGAAATCGCCGTTGATGTGTTGTCCTCCATTCCAGATGTGGAGGACCATATGAACCGCTTTCTTCAAGGCACTTCATTGGCCGGCGCCGTTTTGCTCACCGCCTCGCTGGCCATCGCCCAACCGGCGGCATCGGATACCGAAGCCGGCAAGGCGGGCACGCCGCGCGGCGACTGCGTCGATCTGTCGGACGGGCCACGCACAGGTTCGACCGAAGAGATGGATGCGGCATTGACCCAAGACGGCAAGACCGCCGCATCCGGCCAGGACGGCGCCACGCAATCTGACTCCGAGACCGAGCCCGCCGCGGGTGCGGATTCAGGAACCAAGCCGGGCGGCGCCGGCTCCAGCGGCTGGACGGGCGGAACCGGCGGCTCCGACATCGGCACCAGCCAGACCGAGGAACTGGACAGCTCGCCACAGCAGGATCACCCAGCCGTGGCGTCAGGGCTCGATCCGATCAGCGGCGAAACCGCCGCCACCGGCCCACAAGCGCCTGCAAAACCTGATGCCACGCCCACCGACGGCACCGACAAGCAGGCCGCCGCGGACTGCTGAGCAGCCGGCAGGCTGCGAACAAACGGTATTGTCTGACGCCGCACGAATGCGGCCAAAGAAATCAAGCTGCAACTGCGGGGCGCCTTCGCCAGAAGGCCCGCAGCCTTAGCTTACCGACGCAAATCGATTCGGTATGTGAATATTTGAAACGTCGAAATCGTCGGCGTTTATACTATTCTAGCGCCGAGAATCACCGAAGAGCGCCACCGTTCAATCCTGAAATGCTCAGTCGGCAGGAGAGGGAGCGGAAGATCTTGTCAGCCGACAAAATCCGTACTTTCTCCATATTTTTCAATTTGTTATGGCAAATTATTGCAGTTTTTATCCTTTTCGACGCCTTGCAGCGGTTAGTTTTTCGTTAACTTAAAACATCTTGCTGGAAGGTCCGAATCGGGCATAATCACGGTTGATTGGAAAAACATCTTCAAAAATCGTTATTAGGGGATGCAGCCCGAATGAACGTGAGTTCGCCTCGACCCATCAGAGAGCCGTTGCATTTCGAGAAGCATATTCTCGAGCAAGGCGACCAGATCTCGCAGAAGCTGCATCTTCTTAGTTTGCAGCGCTTTCCGCCGTTTGCCAAGAAGGACCTGCGCTCTTTCAGCCTGGCCGAGGTCGCGACCTATCTCGGCGTCTCGCAAAGCCACCTGAAGAAGCTGCACCTTGAAGGCAAAGGCCCGGTGCCGGAGACCTCTTCATCAGGGCGGCGCTCCTATACGGCGCAACAGATGCTGGAACTGCGCCAGTATCTCGACCAATACGGGCGGTCGGAAGCGCGCATGTATGTGCCGCATCGCCGGCTCGGCGAAAAGCTGCAGGTCCTGGCCGTAGTCAATTTCAAGGGCGGCTCCGGCAAGACGACCACGGCTGCCCACCTGGCGCAATATCTGGCGCTGACCGGGCACCGGGTGCTTGCGGTCGACCTCGACCCGCAGGCCTCGATGTCTTCCCTTCACGGGTTCCAGCCTGAGCTGGACCGGATCAAGTCTCTCTACGATGCCATCCGCTATGACGACGAGAAGGTGCCGCTGTCGGATATCATCCATACGACCAATTTTCCCGGTCTCGACATCGTACCGGCCAATCTGGAGCTGCAGGAATTCGAGTATGACACGCCGCTGGCCATGGCGGACCGCAGTTCCAATGCCGGCAAGGCCTTTTTCACACGTATCGCCACAGCGCTCGACGAGGTGGAAAGCCGCTACGATATCGTCATCATCGATTGCCCCCCGCAGCTCGGCTACCTGACCATCGCAGCGCTGACGGCGGCAACCTCCGTGCTCATCACCATTCACCCGCAGATGCTGGATGTGATGTCCATGGGCCAGTTCCTGCTCATGCTCGGCAACATACTGGAGCCGATCCGCAGCGCCGGCGCTGCCGTCAATCTCGAATGGTATCGTTACCTGATCACCCGATACGAGCCGACGGATCAGCCCCAGGCCCAGATGGTCGCGTTTCTCCAGACGCTGTTCGGCGAATTCATCCTCAAGAACCAGATGCTCAAGTCCACCGCCGTGTCGGATGCCGGCATCACCAAGCAGACGCTCTACGAGGTGGAAAAGAACACCATGACGCGCTCGACCTATGAACGGGCGATGGAGGCGCTGGACGCTGTCAACGGGGAGATCGCCGGCCTTATCCACGGAGCTTGGGGACGATGATCTTGTCAGCTGACAAAATCGGAAGTTTGGCATGTTCTTTCAACAAATTAGCCGAGAGCAGGAGTGATTAGATGGCACGCAAGAACCTGTTGTCCGGTCTTGTCGAGGCCGGGGATATGGAGCAGGCCGTTCCCAGCAATGCAGCCTACCCCGTGCGGGGTGCCTCCAAATCCATGATTCGTTCGGTCGGTGAACTGGCCAGGCAGGCGGATGCCTATCTGGAAGGCGAGCAGGTCGTGGATCTCGATCCGGGTCTTATCGACGGTTCTTTCGTGGCCGACCGTCTCGCCGATGATGATCAGGAGCACTACCGGGAGCTGCTGGAGGCCGTCCGGGAAAACGGCCAGAATTCGCCCATACTGGTGCGCCCGCATCCCGAGCGGGACGGCCGCTACATGATCGTATTCGGCCATCGCCGGGTACGGGTTGCCCGCGAGCTCGGTCGGAAGGTGAGGGCGGTCGTCAAGGCTATCGATGACAAAGCGCATGTCATCGCCCAGGGACAGGAAAATTCCGCCCGCGCAAATCTGAGCTTCATCGAAAAGGCCGCCTTTGCCGGGCGCCTCGAGAACCTCGGCTATGGCCGCGATGTCATCTGCTCGGCCCTGGCGTCGAACGAAGCGGCGGTGTCGAAGATGATCTCGGTGGTCAACCGGATTCCCGAGGCGATCGTGCAGGCAATCGGTCCGGCGCCTTCCATCGGCCGTGAAAGATGGGTGGAATTGTCGCTGGTGGTGCCACGGCGTCCGGAACTGGTCACCGAAACCGTTGCAGAGGCGGATTTCAGCGAACTCGACAGCAATTCGCGCTTCGAGAAGCTGCTGGCAGCACTGACCGTCAAGGGCAAGACGGTGCGCAAGACCATCGCGGAACCGGCGCTGTCATGGGCCGCAAGGGACAAGTCGGTCACCGCCAGCCTCAAACAATCGGGCAGGACGGCCACGCTCGCTCTTGGAGCGGCCGATGGACCACGTTTTGCCCATTGGATTTCGAGCAATCTGAACGATCTCTACGAGGCGTTCAGGGCATCGGAGAAAACCGAATAGGAGACTGAAACAGCAAAAGAAAAAGGCCCCCGAACGTCACCGTTGCGGAAGCCCTTCTCGTATCTGGACAATCCGAGAGTCGCATTTCCGCGAATCACTGTCAAGAGTTTACGGCGCCGATTCGGCGAGCAGATTTCTTTTGCCTGATTGAAGGTGGAAGGAAATGCAGACGCATATTGCAGCGACGCCTTTCGGGCGGCGGCCGATGTCGCTTGTCCTGCTGGCAACGCAAAGAGAAACAACCGGGCTTCCGGAAGGCAAGACCGTCGACAAGTGGCAGGTCTACAGGGACCTTTGTGAAGGCAAATCCGTCGTCGGTGTCAGGGATCGCGCACTGGCCATCCTGGCGGCCTTGCTGTCGTTCTACCCCAGCGACCAACTGTCGGCGGAAAACGGCCTGGTCGTGTTTCCCTCGAACCGGCAGCTTGCATTCCGGGCCCATGGCATGTCGGAAGTCACCTTAAGGCGCCATCTGGCCGCGCTTGTCGAAGGCGGCATCATCATTCGCCGCGACAGCCCCAACGGCAAGCGCTATGCGCGCAAGGGTAGGCACGGACATCTGGAGGAGGCGTTCGGCTTTTCGCTCGCCCCACTGCTGGCCCGCGCCGACGAGTTTGCCAAGGCGGCCGAAACCGTACGGGCTGAAAGCCGTGCAATGAAGCGGATGCGAGAGCAAGCCACCCTGCATCGTCGGGATATCGACAAACTCATCCAGGCCGCGCTCGAAGAAAACATCCCCGGGGATTGGAATGGCTTGTGGACGCGCTTCCGTATCGTTGTGGAAACCATTCCGCGACGGGCATCGGCAGCTGAATTGGAGCAGATCGTAGCGGCGTTGATGACGATCAGGGAGGATATCGACAAGTTGTTGGAAACGCACATGAATGTTCAATCAATGAACGGCAATGACTCTCGAATTGATCGGCATCACTCTAGTACACATACCAACTTCTATCTTGAATCTGATCCTGCACAGGAAAACCACTGGCCGACAGTTGAACCAAAACCTGTCCCGCCAAACCAGCCGACAGCCTATCCTCTGGCCTTCGTGTTGAGAGCCTGCCCCGATATCATCGACTACGCCGTTCACGGCATCGGCGATTGGCGCGAATTCACGGTCACAGCGGCTCAAATACGCGGATATCTTGGCATTTCGCCCTCGGCCTATGCCGAAGCCCTCGAAACGCTGGGCCAAGAGAATACCGCTATTGTTATCGCCTGCATTCTCCAGCGTGTTCAGCACATCAACTCCGCTGGCGGCTATCTGCGCGCCCTGACTGAAAAAGCACGGGATGGCACGTTCTCCGTCGGCCCCATGCTGATGGCGGCGCTGAAAACCAACCCCACACCGTTGAAAATGGCCGGATAAGCCAAAAAAGGCCTGTCTGGCCAGCAGAAAGCGACTTGACCGTAATCTGAGATGCGAACGTAACGGCCCTGAAAAAAGCTTCTGCAGGCGGCCGAAACGGGGGAGGGGATATGCCTGATCCTAAAGTCCCGCAGCCTTTGTGAGATTGATGCGGAAGCGATCACGACGGCGCTGGTATTTGCGGGTCATCTCGGCAGAAGCATGGCCGAGCTGCTTTTGCACGTGGCGTTCCTCGACCTCGGCCGAAGACGCGAGGCCTGCACGCAAGGAATGGCCGGAAAACAGGGCGGCGCGATCGGCTTCGGGCAGGTCAGCGCGCACCCCGGCGGCGAGTGCGGTCCGCTTGACCAGACGCGCGATTTCACGGTCTGCAAGGCGTTCGGGCCCGACCTTCTTCCCTTGGCCCGTGACACGTCGAAACAGTGGTCCATGGGCAATGCGGGCGAATTTCAGCCAGGTTTCGAGCGCCACGACAGGGCAGGTCGCATCGGAAGAGCCGCGCCCGATCTCAACCTCCCGCCAACCGGTCTTGCCACGCAACATGACGAGCAGACCGCCTGGAAGAACTTCGACCCAGCCGCGACCGTCCTCGGTCTGGTCACGGCCACAGTCGAGGCCTGTGATCTCGGAACGGCGCAGCCCCCCGGCAAAGCCGATAAGGAGCATGGCGCGGTCGCGCAGGCCGCGTAAACTCCCTCTTTCGAGGGTTTCCAGCATGGCGATGAGTTCGTCAGGGCCCAGCGCTTCCTTTTGGCGCGGCGGGGCCGCATGGCGATTGCGGATACCAGCCATGACAGTGGCGATGGCACGATCCTTGCGGTCGAGAGCGAGCCCGCGCTGGGCGTAGTTCCAGACAAGCGCCGAAAGTCGCCGTTCGATGGTGGAAACGGCATGGGGTTTCGCGCCGGTTTTCTTGCCGCGGGAGCCGCGATAGGCGGAGCGATCGGAGCTCGCCTCGGCCGTTCCGCCGGCAAGCGCGGTGATATAGAGGCCAACAACCTGCGGATCAGGGGGCAGGGGAGTAAGACCCTGGCGGCCGCACCAGGCGGTAAAATGGGCCCAGTCGGCGCTGTAGGCGCGGCGCGTATTGGGCGCACTGGCCGCCTCGACATAGGTGCGCGCCCGCCTTGCCAGGCCCTGCAGATGATCCGGCAGAGCCGTTGCCGTATCCGGAGCGACCAGCGGGGCAGGGCCCTTGGCGTCGTCCGCGCGATCCTGCGTGTGAGGCCTGTCCTCGTCGCCCCCACTCGCTTGATCTTTGCGTGTCGCATCGTCGCTCCGGCTGGTCGGAACCATCTCCATGACCACCTCGACGATGTCGGGCAGATCTGCGGATGGATCGTCGTTCCGCGTTTCAGGATCTGTATTCATGGTGTTTCGTCGCCCGGTTCCGATCCGCTTGAAACTCAATCGCTTTTCCTGGATAGCACACAGGCGTGATTTGCACGATATGGCGAAGTGCTTCGTGAAACAGGGTGCATGCGGCGGTGGCCCAACTGCCGCTGCGGCCGCGTCATTTCGGGCGCTGCCGGACGTGTTTTCCGTCATCAACACGGATTGCGCCAAGCGGCTGAAACGCCGCTGGACAAGCCTTTCGGCAGCTGTTGGCCGGACGCTTGGGTGAGATTGACGCGGACTGAATCCCCTGAGAAGCTGTTATTTGTTGGCCATCTCGGCGCTGATTTGCCTTGCAGCATGAACCGTAACGGCTGGAAGGGGAGGGGCCTCGGGGGGGGCCGGACGCAGGGCCGATCGCCGACGCGGGCCAGACCGGCGGGCATTCGGGTGGTCCGTGAGGGCGCGCAGACCGGTGCCGGGCAGGGATTTCGGCCTTTTGCGCCGCGACAGCGCCAATTTCGGCCCCGGGCGGTGCCGACGACCGATAAGGCAACATTATCGGACATGAGAGGTACAGGACAGGGCGTGCGGTTTGTGGTAGAATAGGCCGTAGAAGCGCACCTAGATTTATCCTGCTGGCGATGTTTCCACACCCGAAAGCCGCCCTGCGCCGCCCGACGTTCGTGCTCGCAGCCACCGCGGCCGCGCCGGTCGCACTGCCGGGCTGGCCGCGCCACGCCGTTGCGGACGCACAAGACCTTGCCGCAGAAGGGCTTGAGGACATCGCGATCGCTGCGGGCGCTGCCATTGGCGGGCTTGATGTGGTGGTCCGCCGGCAGGAGCGATGGGCCGGCGCCTGGCGAAGGAGGCTGGCGCTGACCGCGGCTGCGGTGACGGTGCGGCAGGCGGGTCGCGTCGAGGATGAAGCGGCGCTGCGCGATGCGGTGCTGCTGACCCGGCCCGGCGATTTTTTGTCCGTCGGCCCCGCTGGATCGATGCTGCTTGCCTGGCGCCGGCTGTCAGGCCGACCGGCGCAGGAGCTGCTGACAGAGAAGAGCCAAGCCGCGGTACTGGGGGAATTCGGATACGCCGACAAGGACGAGATGGCGAGCGATCTGGCAGAAGACCTTCGCCGGGTAGCCGCGACCGAAGGCCCGGTCGGAACGTTGACCGGCGCCTATGCGGCTGTCGAGCGTTTCGGCCTGCCACGGGTCGTTGGATCGTGGGTCGCTGACGCGCTGCTGGCGCAGCGGCTCGGCTGGCAGCATGCCGTGTCCCTGCTCGGCACTGAGACAGTCTTCGCAAAGAATTCCGGCCGCGCACGCCTTTCGGGAGGCGCCCCGGTGATGTCAGCATCGGACCGGGCGACCATGTTGCTTGGCGCGCAGGCGCGGGCTGCACTGCGTGCCATCGATCTGTCCGCCTAGATCGCGCGCCGCGCGGACCGGCTGCTCGCCGTCGCGCCGAAATTGCGGGCCAAGGCGGCGGATTCCGTTGTTGAAAGGCTACTGTCCGACGATGCGATCACAGCCTCCGAGAATATCGCGGGCATGAGCGACCGCGGCCTGCGTCGGCTGTTCGATCGGCTTGTCGAGCTCGGCGCGGTCCGCGAGCTGTCTGGCCGGCCAGCGTTCCGCATCTACGGGCTCTAGATACTATGGCGGAGGGCGCAACCAGACGGCGACTGGGAGGGCAGGGAGGCAAACCTCAAGCAGCTGACCAGCGATCAGGCGAACGCCTGTTTGATAGGGAGCTGGACCACCTGCCGCCGGAAGCGCGCTGGCGTGAATGGATGCACTGAGTCGAGGCAACGATCTTTGCCACCAGCGAGCCGGTTGGGCGTGCGACGCTGGCTCGCATCGTCGGCAAGACCTGCAGCATCGATCTTCTCATCGACGACATCCGCGAGGAACTGCGCGGCCGCCCCTACGACCTGGTCGCTGTCGCCGGCGGCTGGAAGCACCTGACCCGGCCCGCCTACGCCGACGCCATTCGGGCCGCGGTCGGCAGCAATGAGACGAAGACAAACCTGACACAGTCCGAAACGCTCGTGCTGATGTGTATCGCGTACTTCCAGCCGATCACGCGCGGAGAGCTGTCGTCGTTCTTCGGCAAGGAAGTTTCCCGTGACCTGATCGGCCATCTGCGTGGTGCAAAGCTGATCGCGTCGGGGCCGCGCAGCCCGACGCCAGGCGCGCCGTACACCTATGTGACGACGAAAGAGTTCCTGCTGGAGTTCGGGCTCGACGCGCTGCACGACCTGCCGGATTTCGAGGCGCTCGAGGATGCCGGGCTACTCTCGAAGGAGAAGCTGCTGACTGGAGATATTCCGGCAGGACTGGTCGGCGGGGAGAATGTGGAGGGCGCTGCCGCGGAGGACTAAATGTCTTGATCGGTCGCTGTCGTGCACCCCGCAGAAGTCAGCACGTCATGGTTACGACAGCCAACCTTTAACGATCCCCAGGGCGCCGCGTATCCGGCAGAAGATACCTCATGGCTTCGCGATCGGACCGAATTGATTCATCGCACACTTTCGGAATTCCAGGCAGATGGGATGTGCCGATTTCAGCAGGCTCACGGCGCTGGTTGATGCTTAGGCGCATCGCGCACACATCGCGTTGATAGTCCTGCAGATTGAAGCGCCCGGGACGATCGAGACGGCTTGCGGCGGGCGTGAACTATACCTCGGGATAGCTCAATATGGATCGGCGTGTCCGCTAGATGCACCTCCTGCGCATTGATCAAGGAGAACGACATGAATCCCGCCCAAACGCCCCTTGGAACAGCATTTGGCCCCTTCACGACCGCCGAGGAGATCGCGGGTAACATCGACCTCTCCGGAAGGGTCGCCATCGTGACCGGCGGTGTGTCGAACCTTGGCCGGGAAACGGTCCGGGTCCTCGCGTCGCGAGGCGCAAGGGTGATCGTGCCTGCGCGCGACATCAATGCGGCGCGCAAGGCATTGTCCGGCATTCCGCGTATGGATGTCATGCACATGGACCTGCTCGATCCGGATTCGGTACGGCGCTTTGCCGGAGAGTTTCTCGCCGCACATAATGCGCTCGATCTTCTCATCCTCTCCGCTGGCGTTATGGCGACGCCGCTGTTTCGGGATGCCGATGGGCATGAAGGCCAGTTCGCCACCAATCATCTCGGCCATTTCCGGTTGACCGCCGCACTCTGGCCGGCGCTGCGCGCTGCTGTCGGTGCTCGCGTGGTGGTGCTGTCTTCGCGCGGGCACCAGATCGGCGGCTTCGATCTCGCCGATCTCGATTTCAACCGGCGTCCCTATGACAAATGGCTCGCCTATGGCCAGGCGAAGACGGCGAACGCGCTGTTCGCGGTGGCGCTGGATGCGCGCGGCCGTGAGCATGGCGTGCGCGCATTCTCGGTTCATCCCGGCTCGATTCTCGGCCCGCTGGCACGGCACCTGAGCCGCGAAGAGATCGACGCCTTCGGAGCCGTGAACCCGGACGGCACGCCGGTGATCGATCCCACGCGCGACATGAAGACCCCGGAGCAGGGCGCCGCCACGACAGTATGGTGCGCCACCGCGCCCGAACTGGAGGGGTTAGGGGGCGTGTACTGCGAGGATTGTGACATCGCGCCGGTCGGGGCGGAAGGCCGCTTTGGCGTCCGGCCCTTTGCCATCGATCCGGCCACGGCGGAAGCCTTGTGGTCTCAAAGCATCCGAATGAGCGGGTCCGACCTGGAACAGGGGGCAGGGTAGGCAAGACCCTGAGACGGCCCGGGCCGTTCCCGGGCGTGATTCTTCTTGTGCGGTTGCATCTTTCTCCTGCGAGCCGTGTCAACCGGGTGCGACAGGGATGAGGAACGCGGAGGCTTTTCCGGTTTCTCCCGCGGCCTACGAATTGGCAGACCGCAAGCGCGGGACCCTTCTCGAAGAGCGTATGAATTCCATAGGATCTTCGAGAGGGGCCTTACGATAGTCTGAGGGAATGAACTGGCAAATCGCAAGCTGGCTTGGGAGTGCCAGTCTGAAAGCGGCGGCAACTCATTCGTCGAACGGCGCGTCGGATACCCAGTCGACCGAAGATGGCGCCCGGTATCCCGGGACATAGCGCTCGCCGAAATCCCGCACGAAATTGTCGTAGGTGGTTTCCGGGCTTGTCGAAGCGATGCGGCAGAAGCAGCGGGCGATGTGCCGCTTGATGTCCAGCCTCGGGAACGGCTGCAGGATGGCGGCCATATCCGCTGGCGGGATCAGGTCGTACTCCATGCCGACCATGTCCAGACATATTCCTGTCGTACACAGCGCGACTTCGGATTCCTTGTAGAGGCCGATGGACGGCGTCGAATTGAGGGCCACACTGTCCCAGATTAGCTGCGCGCGCCGCTCGTCCACTCCGCCCTGCCGCGCGAAGTTCCGGGCGATGTCCGCGCCTTCCACCTCGAAGCGGCGTGGGCCCTTGAAGCGCTCGTTCAGCGTGATGTCGTGCAATATCGTCCCGAGCGCGACGACTTCGGCGTCGTGATCGATCTTCTTCAATTGGCCGATCCGTGTGGCAAAGAGCCATGACCGCATGACATGGTTGAACAGGTATGGCTTGCTCTCCCTCTGCGCATAGTCGATCGCCTGCGCGACGAGCGGTGTGTCGGGAACCGATATTCCCGCCAGCGTCCGGGTTGCTGCTCTTTTCATCGTAGTTCTCCTTGGGCATTGCGGGGACGGGCGGTCAGGCGAGGCCGAGGCCGCCGTCGACCGCGATGACTTGGCCGGTGATCCACTCATGGGCGGGATCGGCCAGATTGAGAATCCAGGTGGCGATGTCGTCGGGCTTGCCGCGTCGTCCAAGCGGTATGCGCTTGCGCTCCATCTCCGCGACGGTTGCGGCCTGCTCGGGGGAGAGCCCCATCATGCCGGTCAGCGCGCCGGATTCGGTCGGGCCCGCCGCCACCGCGTTCACGCGTATTCCTTGTGTCGCGAGTTCGAGCGCCCAGCATCGGGTCAGATGTTCCAGCGCGGCCTTGCTGGCGGCATAGTGGGACAGCCCCGCGCCCGCCTTGTGTCCGAATATGCTCGACACGTTGACGATCGCGCCGCGCGTCGCCTTGAGATGGGGCAGCGCCGCTTGCACGAGCAGGCTCGGTCCGACGACGTTTACGGCGAATATCTGCGCGATCCGCTCGGCGCTGATTTCGTCCAGCATCATCAACGCGCCGGCTCCCGCATTGTTGACGAGCAGGTCGAGGCGGCCCCATCGCTCGACCGCTTCGCCGATGGTCCTCTGGGCGGCCTGCGGCTCGGCAACGTCGGCGACGATCACGGCCAGTCCCAGATGCCTGCGGGAGGCGTCATCGAGCGTTTCGGGCCGACGGCCCGTGATCAGTACCTTCGCCCCCTTCTTCGCGAGACGGACAGCTGTTGCGAGGCCGATCCCTGAGCTGCCGCCAGTAACGATTGCGGTTTTCCCATCGAAGTTGCTCATAAGCTCGGCTCCTGTTGTCTACTCTCTTGAAAAAGTTCTTCGCGCCGTCTCGCCCCCTGTGCGGCCGGCCGTTTCAGGATCGGTTCGCCATATCCTTTGAGCGGCGCGCCAACGGCGAATGGAACCGCTCGGTCCAGAGGAGCATCGCGAACACATAGAAGTCCGTGATGTCCGGCACCGCGCTGAACATAAAATCGCCTGTGAGACGGCCGTCTTATCGAATCGAACAGACGGATGATGGCGTTGCTCGATCTGAGCATTTCGACTATCCCGATTGCTGCTTAGTCGGAAGAGTGATCGCCGGCCGGTGGGGAGAACGGCCGACGATCCGGGCTCGCTTTCCGCGAAGGGTGCGAACCTAGACAGAGATGAACGCGAGCAAGTCGCGGTTCACCACTTCAGCATGCGTGGTGCACATGCCATGCGGAAGGTCATCGTAGACCTTGAGCGTTCCGTTTTTCAGCAGCTTGGCCGAAAGCGGGCCGGAGTCGGCAAAAGGCACGATCTGGTCATCCTTGCTATGCATGACCAGGGTAGGCGTTTCGATGAGTATGAGATCCTCGGTGAAGTCGGTTTCCGAGAACGCCTTGATGCCTTCATAGTGGGCCTTGGCACTGCCCATCATGCCTTGCCGCCACCAGTTCTGGATGATGCCGGGCACGGCTTTCGCTCCTGGCCGGTTGAAACCGTAGAAAGGACCCGATGGAAAGTCGAGGTAGAACTGCGCGCGGTCCGTCGCCAGAGAATGACGCAGCCCGTCCAGCACTTCGATCGGCAGCCCGCCGGGATTGGCAGCCGTTTTCACCATGATCGGCGGCACCGCGCCGATTATGACGAGTTTGGCGGCCCGTTGCTGGCCGTGGCGGGCGACGTAGCGGACGGCCTCGCCGCCACCGGTGGAATGCCCGATGTGGATGGTGTTCCTGAGGCCGAGATGCTCGACCACAGCCGTGACGTCGGCGGCGTAGTGGTCCATATCGTGGCCGTCGCTTACCTGGGCCGAGCGGCCATGACCGCGACGGTCGTGAGCGACGACGCGGTAGCCCTTGCCAAGGAAAAACAGCATCTGCGCGTCCCAGTCGTCGGCGCATAGCGGCCATCCGTGGTGAAAGACGATCGGCTGGGCGTCCTTCGGTCCCCAGTCCTTGTAGAAGATCCCGGTGCCGTCCTTGGTGGTGATTGTACTCATGGGTGTCGATCCCTAGTTTGACGCGTGAGGGGAGATGGTTTGTTCGCCTTGCGGCTGGGCGAGTGTGGGCAGTGCGCTCGCCATGGTGCTCGCGACCGCGCCGACCAGAACATCGCGGCGCGATGCGCGGACAGACGAAAAGACATTGTTTTGCATTGACCTAGTCCTTGTTGGTGCAGGGCGAACGGCTGGATTTGCATCGACGCTAATTGGTCTGTTTGACGTCGACTGTGAGAGGATGCGCTTGGGTCCCCCATCGGACCATTCGACGGAGGTGTCTGTCGGATATTGCGAAAGTCTATATGCCGGCGCTGAACGAGGCAGGAGCGCACGCCGCTTGTGTGGCTCGTTCTGGTCTTCCGTCCAGTCGCGTGGGCATCCGCGCGGTTCTAGCGTTCTCCAAAGTGCAATCCCGCTGCATCGGCTGATGCGCCAGCGACCTGGACGTAAGGAGATCGAGATCGGAAATGGACGCAAAGGTTAAGGAGAACAGGCTGTTCCATCGCTTCGAGTTGCCGATCTCACCAGGGCGGATGGCCACCGCCTACTATCGCCTGGAAGGCAACAACATCGTGTTGTTCCACACGGAAGTCCCTTCGGAATTCACAGGCCGAGGCATCGGTTCGCACCCGGCGCAAGGCATCTTCGACCTGCTTCGCGCCTCCGGCCGCAAAGCAATCCTGAGATGCCCGTTCATGAGCGGGTTCTTTGCCGACCACCTGGACTATCTGGACGTGATCGCTGGGTAAGAGCAATGACACATTTGCACCTGCGGTCGAACATGGCCGACGAATATGATCTGCGGCGGTTCATCCGGGCCCAACGCCCAGTGTATCAGAAGGCGCTCGGCTGTCTTCGCAAGGGAACCATGGAGCCGACCTACATGAAATTCATCTTTCCCCGGCTGGCCAAGGGCGATGGTCCTCCAAGTCGCTATTCGATCACCTCCCTTGACGAGGCGAGGGCCTATCTTTCGTCTCCGCTTCTGGGAGGGCGTTATCGTGAATGCGTCGGGGCGCTTCTGCCGCTGTTTGCCGCCAATGTACATGCCGTTTTCGGCGAGGCCGATGCCAGAGACCTGCATGCCTCGCTCACGCTCTTTTCCGCAGCGAGCCCTCGAGAATTTCTCCTAGAGACCATGTTCGAAGTCTGGTTCGACGGCACCGTCGACGAAGGCACCATGGTCGAGTTGAACCGCATATCATAGACGATGGCGGGCATTTGGCCGATTGAGACGAAAAACCTTTTGAATCGACTTCAGCAGTGCGATTTTCGAATGCGCACTTTGTCCAGGCTCTCTGGACTCGCCAATTGCCGGCATACCCGCCGACAGGATCGCGGCGATGTTCTCGGCCACTTCAGGTCGTTCAATCAGCAAGGCAGCAAAGGTTTCCTGGTCCACATCGTAGGCCACGACATCGGTCATTGCCCGCAATGTCGACATCTCGCCGAATCCAGCGAGCAGGCCCGTCTCGCCGAAGAAGTCGCCGGGAGATAGATGATACATTTCCTGTATATGTCCATCAGCTTCGTGGCGCTCCCTGACGATCACGCCCTTGCGGACAATCATGAGTGACGGCAGCGTCTCGCCCTCGCGGACGATGATCTCGTCCTTACGATAGGTCCGGACCGATATCTTTGCGGCGACCGTTTCCCGTTCGCTATCCGTCAAGGCCGAAAATACCGGTATTGCCTTGATCAGTTCCATCCTCGTATGGCCCTGACCATCCTCGGCTCGCCACGGCGGGCGGGTCATCGCGATCGAACGAGGCAATGCCATAGACAAGCCTGCCGCTCTGCAATGACGGAAGACGAGATCGAAGATTTCGTTTCGTGACGTTACTCGTTGCTCGACGTCTGCGACGGCGAAAACCAGATCGACTTCGATGGGTACAGCATCTTGGCTTTTGACGGCTACGTAAGGTGGTGGGTCCTTCAGGATCGTGTTGCTGCTCATCAGGGCGATGCGCATGACTTCCACGACGACCGCCGGCGTTGTGGTGGGAACGATCCTGACTTTTATCGTGATCCTGTGGCGTTCGTTCGGCTTGCTTACATTTGTCAAGCCGAGTTGGGAAAGGAACCGGTTTGGTAGCATGACCACGTTGCGAGCCGAGGTCAGAATGTGGGTCGCACGCCAGTTCGTCTCTATTACCCGGCCTTCGGTACCGTCATTGAGGACGATCCAGTTCCCCGGCGCGTAGGGACGGCCGAGATTGAGGGCAATGCCCGAAAACACGTCGCTCAGCGTATTCTGGAGCGCCAGGCCGAGAACAATGGCGAACACTCCGGACGTGGCGATCAGTGTTCCGATCGGAACCGCGAAGACGAAAGCAAGGACTGACAGAAATATGCCGACATAGACGACGCCGACGACAATATCCTGCAGGAGGCGCGCCTCTCGGGGCTTTCCCTCTATGACGAGGTAAATGCGGACGAAGCCGATCAGTGCCCAAGCAAGATGAACCCACCACAACAGCTTTGCCAAACCGACCAGCACCGTGCCGGCCTGAGATTCATCGCCTGTTATGTTCTCGTAGGGAACGATGCGCCCTCTGAGCAGCAGCGCCGACATCGTCAGGAAGAAGACGATCTGAACGACCAGCCTGATATTGACGAACCGCGCTGGGATGAGACGCCAGACGGCTATGCCGGCGAGGCCGACCAGGATGACCTGGAGAAGCGGCGAAGCCAACCAACTGATGATCGAAGCCAGATCGGGCATCGAAGGTACTATTGGCGCTTTTCGGCAAGCACCGCCTCGGTGATCGAATTGGGCAGGCGCCGCGGCGTCTCGATGAGGCCGAGCACCGGCATGACGATCAGGAAAAAGGCGAAGTAGAACAGCGTGGCAAACTGCGCCATAAGCACGTAGGAGCCTTCCGCCGGACGGGAACCGAGCCAGCCAAGCAGGATGGCGTCGGCGGCAAACAGCCAGAAGAACACCTTGTACCAGGGCCGGTAGACAGCCGAGCGCACCTTGGACGTGTCGAGCCACGGCACCACGAACAGCACCGCGATGGCGCCGAACATGGCCAGCACGCCGCCGAGCTTGGAATTGATCGGCCCGATGTTGAAGGTGATGGCGCGCAGGATGGCGTAGAACGGCAGGAAGTACCATTCCGGCACGATATGCGCCGGCGTTTTTAGCGGGTTCGCGATGGTGTAGTTGTCCGGATGGCCGAGATAGTTCGGCAGATAGAAGACGAAATAGGCGAACACGACGAGGAAGGCGGAGGCGCCGAACAGGTCCTTGACGGTGGCATGCGGCGTGAACGGCACCACGTCGGTCTTCGACTTCACTTCGATGCCGGTCGGATTGTTCTGGCCCACCACATGCAGTGCCCATATGTGCAGCACGACTACACCCGTCAGCATGAAAGGCAGCAGGTAGTGCAGCGCGAAGAAGCGGTTCAGCGTCGGATTGGCGACGGCGAAGCCGCCGAGCAGTAACTGCTGGATCCAGTCGCCGACCAACGGAATGGCGGTGAAGAAGCCGGTGATGACGGTGGCGCCCCAGAATGACATCTGGCCCCACGGCAGCACGTAGCCCATGAAGCCGATCGCCATCAACAGCAGGAAATTGATGCAGCCAAGAATCCACAGGAGCTCGCGCGGCGCCTTGTAGGAGCCGTAGTAGAGCCCGCGCCCCATATGGATGTAGACGGCGATGAAGAAGAACGAGGCGCCGTTAGCGTGCAGGTAGCGCAAAAGCCAGCCGTGGTTTACGTCGCGCATTATCGCCTCGACGGACGAGAAGGCGAGCGTCGTATCCGGCGCGTAGTGCATGGCCATGGCGACGCCGGTGACGATCTGCATCGCCAGCATCATGGTGAGGATGCCGCCGAACGTATAGGCGTAGTTCAGGTTGCGCGGCACCGGATAGGCGATGAAGGAGCCGTGCACGAATCTCGGCAGCGGCAGGCGTCGATCGAGCCACCGCTCCCATGTTGCCTTCGGCGTATAGGGTGAATGGACACCGCTCATCGGATCGCACCTCGCTTGAGACGCCCTCCGTTGATGCACGGGACCTTGCGGGCCGCACCCGTCGGGGGGACACGGGGCGGCCCGCAAGCAGAGCGGAGAAACGGGGGAGGACGGACCCGTTTCTGGCCTAATGCGGCGGATCAGGCGGCCGCTCTGTCTGACTGCTCGACCGGGTGAATGGCGCGGGCCGCGATCTGCAGCCGGTTCCACAGATTGATCGCGCCGATCATGACCGTCAGGTTCACGATCTCGTCCTCGCTGAACTGGCTTCTGGCCAGCTCATAGTCGGCGTCAGGCGCGCCGGTGTCCTTGATGTTCGTCAGAGATTCCGTCCAGGCAAGCGCCGCGCGCTCGCGGTCCGTATAGAGCGGCGATTCCCGCCAGGCGTCGAGCATGATGATGCGCATGTCCGTTTCGCCGTTCTTGCGGGCGTCAATGGTGTGCATGTGGATGCACATGGCGCAGCCGTTGATCTGCGACGCGCGCAGCCTCACCAACTCGCCAAGGCCATGTTCGATCCCGCCGGCGCCGAGCGCCTTCTCGACGTCGAGTAGGCTTTTGGCGAGGTCGGGGGCAACCTTGAAGGGAGCGAAACGAGGCGTCATTTGCGGAGTCCTTGTTGGAGTGAAGACGGGCCGATTATCCCGTTAGCCGCAATCGCCTGCTATCGTGCCCAAGGCTGCCTCTACCCATACCTTGGTTCAGGAATATCTCGACCGACAGCGTAGGGCGGTTCTCCCCCAAGCCACATGGTTCATTCTGCATCCCATGCAAAATCGGAAGCGACGCGCACATCGCGCCTGATCCACCGTACGTCGGAAGCGAGGAGACGTTCTATGAAACTCTACTACAGCCCTCTGGCATGCAGTCTGGCAGATCACATCGCGCTTCTGGAAGCCGGTGTTCCATTCGAACGCGAGGCGGTCGACCTCAAGACCAAACGCACGGCGTCCGGGGCCGATTTCGTCGCCATCACGCGCAAAGGATACGTGCCGGTCCTGGTGCTGGATGGCGGCGAAATCCTGACGGAGAACATAGCCGTCCTCGACTGGATCGCCTCGCAGTATCCCGCTCTGCGCGTAGATGGTCCACTTGGCCGTACGCGGACGCTCGAGGCTCTGACCTATATCTCCACCGAGATCCACCGAGCCTTCAAACCTATGTGGCATCAAAGCACGGAAGACGAAAGAGCTAAGGCAAGCCATTCGATCACCAAATTGCTGGACCTGTTTGCCGCCCACCTGGCGGGCGACTACCTGTTCGGCGATACGCCCGGCGTCGCGGACTTCTACCTTTTTGTCATGTTCCTATGGGCCCGGCGCTTCCGAGTGTCCGTCCCCAAGCCGCTTGAAACGCTCCGAATTAGACTCGCAACCCGACCGGCCGTGAGAGGGGCGATGGAGCACGAAGGGCTTTTCCAGTCCCTGAGAGATGCCAGCCAGCCGGATGCCGGGTGAGTTCCATGAGCGCGGCCGTCGCCACGACCTGTACTGCGGTATGGCAGACCCGAACCCTTGATCCAATCGACCGCCTTTTCGCCAGCCCTTAGCGTTTTCATCGTCAAACGCGCACCACGCAAAAGAAAGAAGGGCTACGCCATGTCGCAACCGGAATCGAACAAGCATTTACTCCCAGTCTACGCCGACCACGCGTCTGCCTTGAAACGTCGAGGTTTTCTTGAGAGCGCCGGCGTGGCTCACGAACTGGGCAATCTGATCCAGATTGCCTCGTCTGCGGTGAACATCATTGCGCGCAGTTCGCGGTTCGACGTGACGCCAGCGCTGGAGCCGGTGATTTCGGGCGCAAGAGCCTCCCTTGATCGTGCCGGCACTCTTGTCAGGCAGTCGCTTCATCAGGCAGGTCGCGCCTCCACCGAAGCCGGTCACGTCGACGTTTCGCACTCCCTGACGGAGATTCTTGACCTGCTCCAACCGACATGGGAGCCAACGCATCGGATCGCGTTGGACGTTGACGCCGTTCTGCCCGCGGTGAAATGCGAGCCTCTCGGGTTACAGAGCGCGATCCTGAATCTGGCGCTCAACGCCCGCGATTCGATGCCGAACGGCGGCACCATCAAGATCACGGCGGCCATGCTCTTTCCGGATACCGACAGGACGATGGTCGAGCTAAGTGTCGTGGACTGCGGAATCGGCATGACCGACGAAACCATGAAACGTGCCTTCGATCCGTTCTTCACAACCAAGAGCGGCGGCCTCGGCGGTATCGGCCTGCCCATGGTGAAGCGCTTCGTAGAGGGCGCGGGCGGCCAGATCAGGCTGTCCAGCGTGCCGGGCGTCGGCACTACCGTAACGCTCCTCCTGCCAGGGGTTCGGCGCTAGCGGTCTCGTCGGTCCGCTTCGGCAGGACGCCACTTCTCCATCGCTGGGTATTTACGACCATCATTTATTAGAACGGAGACCATGAGCTGTATCCACTATCACCCTTGGTACAGTTTTACAAATGTCCTCGAAATCATAAGTATATATACAGCAACATCAGTAGGTAAAACATAAGATGTTGCAATAATATTTATTAATTCAAGCAGGAGAAGAAAATGCGTAAACTGCCCCTCATGGCTCTGGTGTTTGCTGCCATGGCGATACCGTCGACTGGGTTCGCTGCCAGTTTCACCACTTACGGCAAGATCGAGACGCTGAACGCAAAGGCGAATACGGTACGCTTGGTCAACGGCGACTCCTACAAGCTGCCGGCTGACATCGATCTGTCGAGCTTCAATATTCGCCAGTCCGTCAAGGTCACCTGGGATACACAAAATCCTAACTCAATCGACATCGGAGGCGACAACTTTATTTTCGAGTTGAAGGCCAAAGCCATCAGCGCCGTGGATTGATTGTCGTCCGATCGCAGATGTCGATACGAAGGCAGAGCCGGTCGAAAGGCTCTGCCTTCGCAGCAGTGTTCACGGCGGATTGATTGTCGATGCGTCTTGGGAGCAGGCCGGCGCCTGCCGAACGCCCTCTTCCGGCTGGTTTCCGCCTCACGCGCTTGAGACAGAACTACCAACCCCGGGGAGTGTCGCCATGAGAACTGCAGCGTCGTCGGAAGCTCTGCCCTGGCCTGACGGCCCAGACCTCCGACGTGCCGGGCCCTCGGCACAAATTCCCGATATCGATGCGGTGATCAAAGCTCTGCCGATCGCGCTTCGCTCACTCGTCGTCGACGATTCTGCTGACTCTGCGGCGGCGCGAGCCGCGCAATTGACCCGTTGCACCTTTGGCTTTGCCGCACATATCGAGCGGACCAAGCTGCGGGGAGAGGGAAGAGCATCCCATGCGGCTCCGCCATCCCCCGGGCTGGCGCGATTCGAGCCTGTTCGGCCCGAGTGAGCGCGCCGTGCTCGAATGGATGGAGATCATGGCGCTGTCACCAGCGTCGGTCGGCCCGGAACTGACCGGCCGTTTTGTTGACGTCGATCTCTCATCGAAAGACATTCCCGATCTGAGCCTCGTGGTCGCGTTTGTCGATCTGTGCCACCTGCTGCGGTCGACGGTGACGGCCGTTGGCTCGGCGCGAACTCGGCGTGCCGGGTAGTATCGACACTGGACCTTGGTACGGCATCACCGATCCGTAGGTTCGATAGCGGCAAGCGTCATGCCGACGCATTCTCCGTCGTGACAGCCGTCACATTCGCTCACGGAGATAGCAATGAGGAAGATCACGAAAATCCTGGCGCTGGCCACGGCCTTGACGATATCGGCCGGCATGGCGACGCAACCTTCGGTCGCGCAGTCCAGGCCGACCATCGTTTTGGTCCATGGGGCCTTCGCCGAATCCTCGAGCTGGGAGGGCGTCATCACCGAACTGGAGCGGGACGGTTACACGGCCGTCGCCGCCGCCAACCCACTGCGCAGCGTTGCCTCTGACGCCGCCGCCGTCGCGGCGGTCATCCGCTCGATCCCCGGCCCGGTGGTCCTGGTCGGCCATTCCTACGGCGGCCCGGTCGTCACCGAGGCAGCCAACGGCAGCCCCAACGTCAAGGCGCTTGTGTACGTCGCCGCCTTTGCCCCCGACAATGGTGAGTCCAGCCTGTCGCTTTCGGCGAAGTTTCCCGGAAGCACACTGGGGAATGCAATCGTCCCGGTCGAGCGCCACGACGGCGTGCGCGACCTCTTCATCGAGCGTAGCAAGTTCCATACACAGTTTGCTGCGGACGTGCCGAAGGAACAGGCTGATCTGATGGCAGCAACCCAGCGGCCGGTCACGGAGGCCGCGCTGGCGGAGCCGTCCGGGGAGCCTTCGTGGCGCAAGCTGCCGTCGTATTGGATCTACGGGTCCCAGGACCGCAACATTCCGCCAGCAGTGATGGGCTTCATGGCTGAGCGTGCCCGTTCGATGAAGACGGTCGTTATCGACGGCGCCTCGCACGCCCTGATGGTTTCCCACCCTCACGATGTCGCCGACCTCATCGAGGCGGCCGCGACGAGACAATAAAGCGCCGCCGCTCTTCGGCCTTAGTTCGTCCGATTGCTTCCAGAAGTGCAGGGATACTCAGCATGAAAATTCTGGTCATTGGCGCTACCGCCAACATCCGCTCGCAAACCGTCGAGAGCCTGCGCGAAAAGGGGCATGAAGCGATGCCAGCATCGCCGCCAAGGCGCCATGTAGGCTCGCACACCGAAGCTCCCCGGGATCCCGGGTATGCGGGCCGGCATCTGAGGCACTTCCTGGAAAGGACCTTCGCGCTGACGCGCGACCTATGGGGCAACTTGCGGCGCCTTGAAGCCGGAAATCGTCGGATACGTCGCTAGCCGGACACCGACGCCGGCATCCATCAATCACATAATTCCCAAGCAGAACAGGAGATAGTCATGAAGATTGTCGTCATAGGCGGAACCGGTCTCATCGGTTCCAAGACAGTCGAGAGGCTGCGCGCCAAGGGTCACGAGGTCATTGCGGCCTCGCCGAATTCCGGCGTCAACACCGTCACCGGTGAGGGTCTGGCCGAAGCGCTCGCCGGAGCGCAGGTCGTCGTCGACCTGGCCAACTCGCCGTCGTTCGAGGACAAGGCGGTGATGGACTTCTTCCAGACGACCGGCCGCAACCTGCTGGGCGCGGAAAGGACGGCCGGCGTGAAGCATCACATCGCACTTTCCGTGGTCGGCACGGACCGGCTGCAGGGCAGCGGCTATTTCCGCGGCAAGAAGGCCCAGGAGGACCTGATCCGCGAATCCGGCATTGCCTACACCATCGTCCATTCAACGCAGTTCTACGAGTTCATGGGCTCGATCGCCCAGTCCGGGACGGTCGGCGGCAAGGCTCTCGTTTCAACCGCCTTCGTACAGCCGATCGCCTCGGACGACGTCGCCGACGTGATGGCGCAGGTCGCGCTGTCGGCCCCCCTGAACGGCATGATGGAAATCGCCGGGCCGGATCGCGTTCCGCTCAACGAACTCGTGGCCCGCTACCTGAAAAAGTTCGACGACCCTCGCGAAGTGGTGGCCGATCCCCACGCTCTCTACTTCGGCGTCGAACTCGATGACGGCTCGCTCGTGCCGGGCACCGATCCGCATATCGGTCGGGTCCGCTTCGACGACTGGCTTCGAACTTCCGCCCGCAAGCCGTGACGGCGAGGCGCCGTCAGATACTTGGACTCCCAAACGAAGGAATAAAACCATGATCAGGAAATTGCTTGCCCTGCCGCTGCTGGCGGCCATGGCGGCCACGCCGGCATCGGCTCATGACGATAAGGTTGCCGTCGTCTACGACCAGCCGCTGCCCAACGTTCCCGGCAAGAGCATGAAGGGCGTGATCGTCGAGTATGAACCCGGCGGCTCATCGCCGGCCCATACCCATCCTGACTCCGCCTTCATCTACGCCACAGTTCTGGAGGGAGCGATCCGCAGCCAGGTCAATGACGGTCCCGTCATCACCTATCATGCAGGCGAAAACTTTTCGGAGTTCCCCGGCGATCGCCATGGGGTGAGTGAGAATGCCAGCAAGACCGAACGCGCGCGCCTTCTCGCCGTCTTCGTGGTCGATACGGATGAAGCGGAATTGACGACCTACGCGCAGTGATCCGCAGTCGGTCGTTGCGAAGCGGGCGGCGTCGCATGCGGCGCCGCTCGTCCCCCTATCGAGGAGGTTTCCATGCTTGTTGGACAACTCAGCCCAATGACGTCGGTTCGCCTGACGATCGTCGGTGTCGACGCACCACTGCATGAGGCGGCGGTTTCCTTCCTGAAACCCGGCATCGGACTGGTCGTCGCCTGCCGTGGAAACGGTTTGGCCGCCGGCGTCCTGAGCAAGTCGGATCTCGTGCGCCATATGGCTGCCGCGGGGGGCGGCCTGGCCAATGTATCGGTATTAATGAGCAGCCCCTTCTTCTCCTGCACGCCCGACGATGATCTCCACGCCATTTGGGAAACCATGTCAGCGCGGAGCCTCCAGAACGTGCCTGTGCTCGATACTGGCGCAAAGCCTATCGGCGTGCTCGACATACGCGATGCGATGAAGGCGCTGTTCGAGCAGGAGGAAATCCAGGGGAAACTTCTGGCCAACTACATCGCCGGGATCGGCTACCAATAAGCTTGCCTGTCCTACACCTACGGACAGATGTAGGCGGCAGCGAAAGACAAGAAATTGGACGGGCGGGCCGTGTTAACCGGACGCGACAGGGATGATGAACGCGGAGGTTTTTCCGGTTTCTCTCCGCGGCCGACGAAGTGGCAGGCGAGCATCCGACCTGTCCGGCTCGCTCCGTAGCCTGCCGTGCCGGCCGGGCGGATACATGGATTTCCATAGGATGTTCTGAAGCGGTATCCGCTGTAGCCTGCGCCGATGAATTGGCAAAACCCGAAACCGGCGAGAAATGCTACGCTGGATCCTGACGCGGCCGCCGTCCGGCACAGCCGCAAGGAGGACCAGCCGATGACGACATCTTCCGGTTCAGTCGCCGAAATCCTGCGAGCCGCGAAAATCGTCGAAGCTGTCGTCGGCAACGCCTGGGCGACTGACGCCGACGGCAGGTTCATCTATGTGACGCCGGATGCCCTTGCCTATCTCGGCCTGACCATGGACGATCTCAATTCCGCCCCCGAAGAGGGCGGTTTCGGCTGGAAACGGGTCATACACCCGCAAGACTACGACGATGCGGCCACCGCGTGGCGTCAAAGCCTCGGCAGCGGCGAACCTTATAACGTCCAGCACCGCATGTTGCAGGCCAACGGCGTCTATGGCTGGGGCCGCAGCACCGGGCAACCCATGCGCGACGATTCTGGCCGTATAGCCGGATGGTACGGCACGGTCATCGACAGCGGCGTTCCGGAAAATGCTGACGACCGGTCCCCGCAGCCAGCCGGGGCCTCTGCGCAGGACGCCGATTCCGACAAACTGCCGCTGGACCTCATCCATCCTCATGACAGGCCTGCGGCGGAACAGGCCATGGCCCGCGCGTTCTGGCATGGCATTCCCCAGCTTGTCGGCTATCGACGGCGCCAGGCTGACGGCAGCTATCGCTGGGCGGAACTGCGCGCCGAGCCGGGATATGGGGTGAGCGTCGATGTAGACCCCATGGTGTCCAAGCCAGGCGAAAGATGGACCACCTCCGATGCACTCGGTGAAACGGTTGAGGCCGTGCGCGGGGCCAGGGCTGTCGAGGGCCTGTTCGGTGCCGCCTTTGCATTCGATCCGTCCGGGACGTTTACCTATGCCACGCCGATCGCCCAGACTTCCATTGCGCTCACCCTTGAGGACCTCAACGAGCCGTTGAGCGTGGACAGCTTCCTCGATGGCGGCGATCTCGGCTGGAAAAGGAGCGTGCATCCCGACGACTATGAAGATGCCGCCGCCGCCCTGCGCCACTGCCTGCGCACGGGCGAGTACTTTCATCATGAATGGCGCGTGCTGCGTACCACGGGTCAATGGGTCTGGCATCGGTTCGCCGTCCGGCCGACCTACGATACCCAGGGGCGGATCACCGGATGGTACGGCGTCGGCATAGACATCGACGTCTACAAGAAGACAGAGGCGGCGTTGCGCGAAAGGCAGCGGGAACTGTCGCAGCTCATCGACATGGTGCCCAGCCATCTATGGCGGTTGGGCCCCGACGGCGAGCCGACCTTCTTCAACAGGCGCATGGCCGATTTCCTCGGCATGGACGTGGCGGACATGGACCAGCCCGGCATGAGCCGGCTGGACAGGCTCATCGCAACGGTTCATCCGGACGATGCGACCGAATTCAGGAACGCTCTCAACCGCTCTCTCGCCAGCGGCGAGCGGTTTGCCATGCGCTATCGCCTGCGGCGCGCAGACGGTGTCTATCACTGGATGTCGAGCCGCGCCGAGCCAATGCGCAATGAAGACGGGCGTATCGTTCAGTGGTACGGCCTTTGCCATGATATAGACGATCAGGTGCATGCCGAGGATGCGTTGCGGGAAAGCGAACGCTCGCTCCGCCAACTCATAGAAACGCTGCCCGCCCTGATCTACTGCGCCGCTCCCGATGGCAAGCCTATCTATCGCAGTCAGCAGCTTCGCGAATTCCTCGGCTTCAATCTCGAGGATAAGGATGAAGGTGCAAGGTCACGGCTGGCCGGCACGCTGGATGCCATCATCCATCCCGATGACCTGTCAATTGTCAAGGAACGGTACGGCCACTCACTCGGTACTGGCGAACCCTACGCCCTGCAGCATCGCCTGCGACGTTCCGACGGCGTATATCGTTGGGTCGAGACGCGGACCGCGGCGATGCGTAACGCCGAAGGCGCAATTGTGCAGTGGAATGGCGTCTGCTTTGACATCGAGGATCAGGTGAGGGCGCAGGAAGAACTACGCCTTGCCCAGGAAAGACTTGCCCGCGCGAGCCAGGCGGCGAGCCTCGCGGAACTATCTGCCTCAATTGCCCATGAGGTGAACCAGCCATTGGCTGCCGTTGTCGCCAACTCGCACGCCTGCCAGCGTTGGCTGAACGCAGAGCCGCCAAACATCGAACGGGCGCAGAAGACAGTCGAGCGCATCACGCGCGACGCGAATGCAGCGGCCGATGTGGTCAATCGTATTCGCGCCCTGTTCAGGCAATCGGCCGAAACGCGCACGGGCGCCTCGATAGCCGCCGTCATTGCAGAAGCGCGCGAGGTCTTGGCGGAAGAAGCGTCGCGGCGGGGCGTCCGCATGGACGTTGCCGTTGAGAGCGGTCTGCCGGCAGTTCAACTCGACCGCGTCCAGATCCAGCAGGTTCTGGTGAATCTGATCCGCAACGGCTTGGATGCCATGAATTCCTCGTCCGGCCTCAAGGTCATCAGCATCCAGGCACGCCGATCGGAGGAGACGGTCCGGATCGAAATCGGCGACCGGGGATCGGGCGTGGAATTTCCCGAGAGAATATTCGAGCCGTTCTTCACGACCAAAGGAGATGGAATGGGCATGGGGCTGGCGATCTGCCGCTCCATCGTCGAATCGCATGGCGGGCGGCTTTGGGCGGAGAAGAACGAACCGCAGGGGGCGAAGTTCGTCTTCACCTTGCCGGTCGAGCTGGAAACGACGCCATGACCGAGCATGACCACATCGTATTCGTCATCGACGACGATATCCGCATCCAGGAAGCGGTCGAAGAACTACTGGCTTCCCACGAAATCCATGCCGTCGTCTTCGGATCGGCCGGCGAATATATCGACGCCGTGAAACCGGATATTCCCTCCTGCCTCGTCCTGGACGTGGAATTGCCCGACATCAACGGGCTCGATCTTCAGCGCCAGATCTCTGAGGGCGATCATCCGCCGATCGTATTCATAACCGGCCATGGAGACATCCCGTCCTCGGTCAGCGCCATCAAGCAGGGCGCGGTGGATTTCCTGACCAAGCCGTTCAGCGACCGCGACCTGATGACGGCGGTCCGAGCGGCAATCGCACAGGATCGGCAGCAACGTTCGCAGCGTGCCGACCTCGAGCTGCTCAGGCAGCGCTACGCCCGGCTCACGCCCCGGGAACGTGAGGTCATGCCGCTCGTCGTCAGCGGGCTTCTGAACAAGCAGGCGGCTGCCGAACTGGGTATCAGCGAAGTCACGCTGCAAATCCACCGCCGCAACGTCATGCAGAAAATGGTGGCCGCTTCTCTCGCCGATCTTGTGCGCATAGCCGAACGGCTGGAGATGCCGGTCACCCATTCGCGCCGTGCCGGAGGTTCGAGTGTCGAGTAGAAGAAATACCGTTGCCATCGTCGATGACGACCCCAGGCTGCTGGAGTCGTTGGCGGACCTGCTCGAATCCGCCGGCTACGAGGCCCGCACCTTTTCTTGTGCGGGTACGCTGTTGGCCGGCGGGCTGCTGGACCTGGACCTGCTCATCACCGATATCGGCATGCCGGGAACGGATGGCTTCGAGCTTCGCGACATGGTGACGAAGGAGCGCCATGATCTGCCTGTCTTTCTGATCACGGGTCGCCACGAAATCGCGGATCAGGGCCGCGCCAGGGAGAGCAGCGGGTTCTTCCGCAAGCCTTTCGACGCTCAACAGTTGCTGGCGGCCGTCGAGCAGGCATTGCACAACCAAGAGGGTGAAGATGAGAGTTGAACAGCCGCTCATGCGGAGATCGGCACCGCAATACCCGCAACGGAAGAGTGAGCCGGACAAGCCGCTCGTCATCATCGTGGATGACGACGAGGCCGTTCGCGAGGGACTCCATGAGCTCATCCTGTCAGCCGGCTTCCAGCCGGCGGCTTTCGCATCGACCAGGGAGCTTCTGGAGGCAGATGTGATCGACCGGCCCGGATGCCTGATTTTGGACGTGCGCATGCCGGGCTCCAGCGGCCTCGACCTCCAACATCATCTGGTTCGGAACGGCAATTCCAAGCCCATCATCTTCCTGACCGGGCACGGCGACATCCCCATGACCGTACAGGCGATGAAGGCAGGCGCCATCGACTTCCTAACCAAGCCGGTACGCGACCAGACATTGCTCGACGCGGTGATCGCGGCCATCGCCGCCGACGCCCGGCGCAGAGCGGACGCTGAAGTGGTCGAGCGCAACGTCAGGCGTCTGGAGACGCTGACGCCGCGCGAGCGCGAGGTGTTGCATGAAGTGGCGCGAGGGAGGCTCAACAAGCAGATCGCCTACGACCTCGGCATCAGCGAAGTGACGGTGAAGCTGCACCGCGGCAACGTCATGCGCAAGATGCAGGCGGCCTCCATCGGCGAGCTCATCCGCATGTGGGAAACGCTGCCAGCACCGATGCGCGAAACCGCGTGACGGCCGCCAGCCGAGCCGTGGTCAGGCGCGCGCCCCGGCCAGCCTGGCGAGCGCGATCCTGATCGTAATCAACACAGGCGCGGCCGTCACGAACAGCAACGCGACCGTGGTAAACGCGGTGTCGAAGGCGATCACCGTGGACTGGCCGATCACGGCCTTGCCCAGCAGGCCGAGGGCCGCGCGGTTGGCCTCTATGGCGTCCACTCCCCTTGCGGCGAGCGCGGCGGCCGTCGCCCCAAGCCGCTCGCCAAGCGCGGGGACGCCGGCCGTGACGTGGGCGCCGAGCACTGTCGCGTTGGCGGCGACATTGTCTTGGATCGATGTCTGGAGAGCTGCCACGCCCACCAGCCCGCCAAGCTGGCGGCCCGCATTGAACAGGCCGATGCCGGACGCAAGATTGCGGCTTTCGAGCCTGTCGAAGGCGATCAGGGTGATCGACAGGAACAGAAAGCCGAGGCTGAAGCCACGCAACAGGATGGCCGCCATCATGTCGTCCGCTCCGCTTTCGCCGGTCGAACCCGAGAGCATCCACATCGCAACCATAATCATCAGGATGCCGAACGGCACGGTGGCGATTGGGGGAACGCGGCCCGCCTGCATGAGGAAGGCGCAAACCAGGAGCGAGAAGACGAAAAGCCCGCCGCTCGGCAGCAGGAGCAGGCCGGCGTCGGTCGGCGTGAACGCGAGGACCGACACGGCGAACGAGGGGATCAGATAGGCGCTGCCGAACAAGGCCGCTCCGGCGACGAAGCTGACGATGAAGGCAAAGGAGAAGTCGGTCGATAGGAATGCGGTGAAGTCGAGCAAGCCGTCACGCCCAGCGCGTATCTCCCGGCCGATGAATGCCATCAAGGCAATCGTGCCTGCCAGTGTCAGCCCCACGATGCGCGGTTCTTCAAACCAGTCCCAGCGGCTGCCCTGACTCAAGACATAGGTGAAGCAGAAGAGCCCAGTGGAAATAAATAGAAAGCCGATCCAGTCGAACGGGCGGCGCATAGCTCTGTCGGGCGTCGGACTGTCTGCCATCAACATCAGGCCTGCCGCCGCCAAAGCCACCGGAACGACGCCGAAGAATATCCATGTCCAGGATCGGCTGTCGAGCAGCCATCCCTGAAGCGCCGGTGCAATGGTGGCGGGGGCTACGACCGAGCCCATTGCGAACAGCGCCTGAAGAAACGGCTGGCGACGCCTAGGCCAGGCGAGAAAGATGAGGGTCTGACCACCGACCAGCAAAATGCCGCCGGATAGGCCCTGAATAACGCGCAGCGCGATCAGCAGATCCAGTCGCGCCGTCATCGCGGCAAGGGCGCATGTCGCACCCATGACAAGGGTCGATCCGACGATCAAGCCGCGCGGGTCGACGCGGTCGATCAGCCAGGGCGCGACCATGAATGCCATCAGCTTCAGCGATGTGTAGCCGATATCGAGCCAGGCGAATTCGTCCGGCGTCGCGTAGGTGTCGCCGATAATGTCGCCGCGCCCAAGTGACAGGACGGTGCTGGCGATCGCCTCGGTCAGCGTGGCCAGCACGATGCCCGCCAAGAGAACAGTCCCTGCCGCAGAGCGGTCGTGGCTCGGCGCGCCGGGGAGGGCGGTAGTCATGAACGGCTGCCGCCATCAATCTCGACACGTGCCGAAAGGCCGGGTACGAGGCGGCCAGGTAACGGGTTGTCGACGAGCCGGATCTTGACCGGAACCCGCTGAACGACGCGGACGAAGTTTCCGGTCGCATTGTCCGCCGGAAGCAGACTGAAGGCGGAACCGCTGCCGGGCGCAAAGCTGTCGACCTCGCCCGCAAACGTTTCTTCCGGATAGGCATCGACGGTGATGCGGACGCGCTGGCCGGGTCGGATACGTCCGACTTGTGTTTCCTTGAAGTTGGCGACGATCCAGACATCGTCGACGGGAACGAGATCGAGCAGCGGGGCGCCGGGCGAGACAAGCCGGCCGACGCGGACCTGCCGGTTTCCAACGACGCCGTCGACGGGAGCGCGGACCACGGTATTGTCGAGGTCGATCTGAACCAGGTCGCGAGCCGCCTGCGCCTGATCGACGGCGGCCACAGCGGCTTCGCGCTCGGTGGAAAGGACGTCGATGCGCTCCTTCTGGGCATCGACGGCCGCAGCAGCGGCGGCCACGGCGGCTTCCGCCCGCGATCTCGCGGCATCGCTTTCGTCAACCTCGGCCTTGCTGATGGTGTGGCTGCGGACAAGTTCGCGACGCCGGTCGGAAGCCTTCGACGCCAGCGTCAGTTCGGCCTTGGCCGACAGTTCCTGCGCCTGCGCCTGCCGCACCAGCGCATGCTGAAGCTCGATCTGGGCATCCACATTGGTCAGCCGGGCCAGCGCGGCCGCGACCGTCGAGGCCGCCTGCGTGAGCCTGGCGCGATAGTCCAGGTCGTCGATCTTGAACAGGATGTCTCCTGCCTGCACGATCTGATTGTCGTCGATCGCCACGGTGGTGACGTAGCCCGCAACCCTGGGGGCGATCGAGGTGACGTTGCCACGAACATAGGCGTTGTCGGTGGAGGCCTTCGCGTCGAAGCGCAACACCGACCAACCTGCCGCCAGGACGACGACGGCTCCCAGGCACAAGAGCAGACCGACGAGCTTCCTGTTTCGCGACTGTGCCATGATGGCCTCCGGTAATGATTGTTACCATTGACGCTTATGGTAACGAATGTTACCAGTCAAGCATGCCTGGAAGGAATGGATGCATTGGATGGTATCAGGTCAGGGCGGATAAGCCGGCGACGGGAAGCGCTTCTTCAGGCGGCTGCCGAAATCTTCTTCGAACAGGGCTATGCTGCAGCGAGCATCGACGCGATCATCGAGCGTGCCGGCGGGTCGAAGCGGAACATCTACAGCGAATTCGGCAACAAACAGGGCCTGTTCGCCGCGATCGTCACGGGGAATGCCGACGAGGCGCTCTCGAGCCTGCCGATCGACAACACCGAGGAGCGCGATCTCCCGGAGACACTGACCGTCTTCGGCCGTCATCTCCTGCGCATCTACATGTCGCCGACGGTGATCGGCATCTATCGGCTTGCCGTCACGGAGGCCAATCGCTTTCCTGATCTTGCCAAGGCGTTCTACGAACAGGGACCGGGTCGCACGACGGTCCGGCTGGCGCAGATTCTTGAGGAGGCACAAAAGCGAGATGAAATTCGGGTGGGAGATTGCCGGCAACTCGCCGACCGCTTCATCGGCATGATCCGTGACAATCTGCATCTGCAGGTGGTCCTTGGATTGCGGCCACCGCCCTCTGAAAAGGAGATGCGAAATGCAGTAGAATCGGCTGTTGACTTGTTTCTCAACGGCATACGGAACAATTGCCAGAAATAACGGAGCCTGTGTCCGCTCCTCGGTGGAACGGACGCCTGCCGATAGGATTGGGGAATAGCGCGGCAAGCGTCGCGAAGCGCAGCCGACGCTTTCTGTCGGAAAAACCAAGGACACAGCCAGGTTTCCCCAGACGGTCAGTCCAACCCACGCGAATCCTTCGCAAGTCATTCCCTTTCCTCTCGTACTGCGCAGTGACGATTTCACCGGCCTGGTAGAGAGGATGGAGAATGCTTCTTCGCCTGACCATTCTACCTATAGCTTGATCTGGCGATACGAAGGTGCAGGATAACGCGCGTTCCGCGCCGGCCAAAAGCGTAGGCGCCGGCATAGACCGGATTGGTCAGCATGTGGTGCAGCGTGTGATAGACCGGCACCTTCGGCCGCCATGCTGCACCGCTCAAGGGCCTTACTCGTCAAGCAGCGCACGATGCTCCTGCATTCGATCCGAGCACATCTCGCCGAAATCGGAATTTCTACCGGAGCCGGGATCAGCCAGATGACCCGCGTTGTCCGAGAACTCGCGCAAGGCGAGCGCACCGACCTCCCTGACCTTGCCCGGTTCGTGCTCGAAGCACTGGCCAAATTGGTCTGCGTGAGCTGCTGCCGGTTTCATGGCCACGAAGATAAGATCGTGACCAAGGAACTGGAGTGCAGATATGACGAGACGGAAGTTCAGCCGTGAGTTTAAAGTCGAGGCCGTCAGGCTGGTGACGGACCGGGGCGTGGCGGTGGCGCAGGCGGCGCGCGACCTCGACGTAGCGGAGAGTGTTTTGCGCCGCTGGATGCGGGAACTGACCGCGACGCCTGCCGCAGCTTTTCCCGGGAACGGGCAGATGCGGGCCGATCTGACCGAGATTGCAGCGCTGAAGAAAGAGGTCGCGCGGCTGCGTGCGGAGCGTGACATCCTGAAGAAAGCAGCAGCTTTTTTCGCGCGAGAGGCGATATGAGGTTCGTGTTCATCTCCAAACACCGCCACATCTGGCCGGTCACCTGGCTCTGCGAGGTTCTGGATGTCTCGCGGTCCGGCTTCCATGCCTGGCTGACCCGCCCGACCAGCACCCGCGAGAGTTATGACGCCAAGCTCGTTGCTGCGATCGAGATGAGCTTCAAGGCCAGCGACCGGACCTATGGCGCCCGCCGGGTCTGGCGGGATGTTCTTGAGGACGGTCTGGCCTGCGGGCTTCACCGGATCGAACGGCCGATGCGTATCAATGCCTTACGGGCACGGCCCAGACGCCGTGGAAAGCCGAAGGACGACGGTCAGCGCTCGATCATCGCCGACAACATCCTTGATCGCGACTTCGAGGCCGACCGGCCGAACCAGAAGTGGCTGGCCGACTTCACCTACATCTGGACCGCGGAAGGCTGGCTCTACGTCGCGGTCGTGCTGGACCTGTTTTCTCGGCGCACCGTAGGCTGGTCCATGAAAGCTGATCGGGATGCTTCACTGGTCATGGACGCACTGATGATGGCGGTCTGGCGACGCGGCAAGGCTGACGCGCTGCTTCATCACTCGGACCAGGGATCGCAATACACAAGCGAGCAGTTTCAACGCCTTCTGGCCGACAATGGGATCACCTGCTCGATGAGCCGGGCCGGCAACGTGTGGGACAATTCCGCGATGGAGAGCTTCTTTTCCTCGCTGAAGACCGAACGCACGGCCCGCAAGGTCTATCGAACCCGAAACGAAGCGCGTGCTGATGTCTTTGATTACATCGAGCGTTTCTACAACCCGCGCAGGCGGCACTCGAAACTGGGCTACATCAGCCCCATGGAATTCGAAGCCCGCGCTATGCTAGCTTAACCCGCTGTCCACGAAACCGGCAGCAGCTCAAAATCTGCGGCGAGCCACGCAGGAGTGGCATCGCCCTCCCTAATGATCTGATCCCAGCGTCCAGATGAAATACGCGCCTGCAATCGCGGGTCAATTTCGAGCGCGCGCAAGAAGGTTATTCGTTCGGTTAGTTCAAACAAGTTCGAAGCGCCGGGAGCATCTGGTGCCGATCGCAGCCAATGGAATCGCGTTTGACCAATAGCCGGATCGACGTGAAGCACGTTGTCGAGCACTACCAACTTCTCGACGGCAATATCTTCAACGAGCGAGATATCTGCGCGACGGCGTGCAATGGCGCGGCCGGCCAATCCGATCGTCTCCATCGCAGCTTGAGAAGGTAGCAACGCCCCACGCTGCCGAAATGCGGACATGACTGCCGTGGCGATCAGATACCCCTTATCTCCGGAAGCCGCGGCGTCGATTGCAGCCAGGAGCGCAGCACACCGATCATCTTTGTTTGCTATGTGCAAGCCGAGATGCTCGGTCAGAAAACGGCTGTGGTCGAAACGTGTCTGCGCTCGACGTGCGTAGATAGCGTAATCACGCGGCTCTATGCTGAGTTGGTCTGCCAAGTAGTGGATGAGGGTCGCTGGCGGCTGTTCGCCTTCCGCCAAGAGTCGTCCGGTATGTCGCATGACGCAAAGTTGGATGGCGAAGCCCAACTGGTTATGCGGGCGGCGTCGGATCTCGCATTCCAATCTGTCAGTTGGACCGAGGGTATAGTGTCGGAGCAAACTGTCTTCGTCAACCGCAACCCCAAAAAGAACCTTCGCCTCTGCCGCATTGACCAGCCTTCTTCGGCCCATTCGTTCGCTCCCTTGCTGTGAAGGAGCCCAGCCTATGGTTGCCCGCGAAATCGATCGCAATCGGATGGTAATCTTATCCAAGGGACAAACAGATGTTCGTTCTTCGTTCGACCTTAGCGTGTGTGTGGAAGGCTCCCGCGGTGAGGCAATTTCGGCTCGGTCATGCAGCGCGTCTCGAGTGCAGTCGTGTGTCCGGCCTATCAATGCAGCCGCTCTGACTGCTGGCCTTGAAGGGTTCCGCCAGGATCATGCCCCCGATCGATTAGACGGACTGCGACGTCCGACACGCTAAACGGGTTCGGCTGATCCCTCGGGGATCGAGTTGCTGCCTTCACTTACCTCTTTCGCCTCATACTTTGGGCGGCTCAGCTCGCTTGCTGGATCGTCCTCAGTTCGTTGATCTCCTCGTACTCGCCACCGCGTTTCATAATTGACCATGCAATGCGAGCCATCTTGTTGGCAAGCGCAACCGCAACGACCTTTGGCGGTCGACGCCGTAGCAGACCACCTACCCAACCCGACCCTTCGCCTCCATCTTTGCGGATGTGACGCAGAACCGATGTCGCCCCGAGGATCAGCAACTGCCGAATATATCTGTTACCCTGCTTGCTGATGCGGCCGAGTCGGCTCTTTCCTCCCGATGAATTCTGTCTCGGGACCAAACCTAGCCAGGCCGCAAAATGTCGGCCTGATCTGAAAACCTCGGGTTCGGGAACGATTGAAGCAAGTGCCGACGCCGTGACAAAGCCGACTCCAGGAATGGTCTCAAGGCGGTTCGACAGGTCGTTTCTGTAGTGCCACGAGACGAGCTTCTTTTCGATCGCTTGAAGTCTGTCGGCGAGATCGCACACCAATCGGGCCAGTGCTTCGAGCACAAACCGGGCAAGCTCAGGTAGGTCGGTGCGCTCGCCGCGTGCGAGTTCTCTCACGATCCGCGCAATCTGGCTGATGCCGGCGCCAGTCGATATTCCGAGCTCGGCGAGATGCGAGCGGATTGAATGAAGCAACATCGTCCGCTGCTTCACAAGCAGAGCCCTCGAGCGGTGCAGCATCGCAGCCGATTGCTGCTCGACTGACTTGATCGGCACGAACCGCATCGTTGGGCGCGTCACCGCTTCACAGATCGCCTCCGCATCTGCGGCATCGTTCTTCTGCCGCTTCACGTAAGGTTTCACATAGGCCGGTGGCATTAAACGCACGTCGTGCCCCAGCGCCGAGAGCTCCCGTGCCCAATAGTGGGCAGTTCCACACGCCTCCATGCCGATCAGGCATGGTTTCAATTGCTCGAAGAACTTCAACATCTGCTGACGTCGCAATTGCCGCCTAACGATCACGTTGCCGACGGGATCGATTGCGTGAACTTGAAACACCGACTTCGCGAGGTCGATACCGACAGTCGAAATCTCTTCCATTAGAACGCTCCCTGTTTGTCCATCCTAACCGAAGCCAATCTAGCACCGGTGGAGCGGGAGCCTTCCAACCCATCGTCTGGGGAAGCAAATCTTGTTCCGGCCCCTGCTTACGGCGGCGCTGAGCATCGACGAAGAGGATGCTCGGGCGAAAAGTCTGCTCGCCGCTCAGGCCCGGGCTGCGTTGTGCGCCGCGCAGCGGGTTCGGCGGCGAATAAGATGGTGTAAACGACAAACAGGCTGATTGCTCTACAACATGCTAGCACTCCGACGTTCGCCTGGAACAGATCGATTGGAAGCTGCGTTGGGCCTTAACCGCGTACAATATGGAATTGCTGCATGTCACCGACGAACAAGCAACGCATTCGACTTTCGGGCGGCACCGACTTGTCTTTCGTGACCGCGGGGGTGGCTTCCGACCCGCCCATACTTCTTCTACACGGATTTCCGAGTTCCGTGCGAACGTTCCGGGACGTCATCACCGCCCTGTCGAAGACCGCATGGGTGATTGCGCCCGACCTGCCGGGCTTTGGGGAATCGGATGTCCTTCCATCCCCTTCGTTCGACGCCTTCGGCGAGGCGATTTCCGAGCTGCTGGAACATCTGTCGGTCGGGCCGCGCCACATATATCTTCACGATTTCGGCGCACCCGTCGGTCTTCATATCGCCATGAAGGCGCCGGAGCAGGTTCTGGGCCTCATCGTCCAGAACGCCAATGCGCACCAGACGGGGATGGGTCCGCAATGGGGGGCGACAAAGGCCTTTTGGGCTGATCCGACCACGGAAAACGAGGCGGAAGCCACCGGGCACCTGTCCTTCGAGGGCACGCGCGACCAGTATGTCGCGGAAGTCCCCGAGGATGTTGTCGCGCGAATGCCGGCCGAAAGCTGGGAGGAGGACTGGCGGGTGATGCAGCTTCCTGGCCGGATGGAGACGCAGCGCGCGCTGATCGCCGACTACGGCAATTATGTCGCTCGCTTCGACGCCATCGCCGAGTATCTCGCGCGATGGCAGCCTCCCGCCCTGATGATCTGGGGGCGGCATGACGCGTTCTTCGATCTTGCCGGGACCCTGTCGTGGATGCAGGCCCTGCCGAGGATGGAAGCCCACATCCTCGACGGCGCGCACTTCCTGCTCGAGACCCACGCGGCGGAAGCCGCGAAACTCATGGTCGATTTCATCGAGCGGAACAGGAAATAGGTAGTTCTCGACACCGAAAGCCGGCGCTTGTCGCTTTCCCTGCGCTCGAATAACGGAGTGGTTTCGATGCCGGGAGATTTCAGTTCAACCCAGCGCCACCCACCGAAGCGTTTGCGAGGATCACCATGGCGAAGCAGGTTCTCCTGATTCAGGGCGCGGGCGAAGGCGCTCACATGGATGATGCGAAACTCGCGGAAAGCCTTCGCAGCAAGCTCGGCCAAAACTACCAGGTTCGCTACCCCGCTATGCCCGACGAGGCAGACGCGGATTACGAGGTCTGGAAAAGCGTCATCCAGCAAGAAGTGGAGGACATGGGCGAGCGCGCGGTGCTGGTGGGGCATTCGATCGGCGCTTCGGTTCTGATCAGAATGTTCGCCGATCGATGCCCGAAGCCCACGATCGCCGGCATGTTTCTTATTGCGGGTCCGTTCTGGCATGACCATGAGTTCTGGCGCTGGGACGAAGCGGCGCTGCCCGAGGACTACCCGGGCGACGTTCCCCTGTTTCTTTATCACGGCGAGAACGATGAGTTCGTTCCCGTTTCTCATCTCGACATATATGCGAAAGCTCTTCCCCAGGCGACTGTTCGACGCTTGCCGGGCCGCAACCACCAACTCAACGACGATATGACGGAGGTGGCGCGCGACATCGAGGGCCTGAATCGGATGGAGCCCAGAAACGTCCTCGAAGGCTATGCGCGCGATGCGCCCCACCTTGTCCAATCGTTCGAGGAAACTTCGGCAAGCGGCGTATATGCGCATGTGACGCACCTCCTGCCCGCACGGTTCGTCGACGTCGGCGCGGGCACGGGGCGCGATGCGGCCTGGTTCGCCGCGCAAGGGCACTCGGTGCTTGCGGTCGAGCCGACTGACTATCTGCGCGCCGCTGGCATGGAGCTCCATCCTTCACCGCGAATAATCTGGCTCAGCGACACGCTGCCGGACCTTGAGCGCACGCTTGCGCGCGGCGAGGTATTCGACCGCGTGATCGTCTGTGCAGTATGGCAGCATCTGCGCGCAGAGGAACGCGCTCGCGCCATGCCCAATCTCGCGCGCCTTCTCGCACAGGAGGGTCTCTTGATCATGATTCTGCGACATGAGCCGGACGAGCCGCGGGGACGGGGCGGCGACACGCAGCGCGAAGATGCGCAGATGCTGGCGCGCGCCTCGGGGCTCAGTCCCGCCTTCGCATACGAGGGAGAGCCGTTGCATCCCAACCGTACTCGTGGTGTGACGCTCACCTGTCTCGCCTTTGCTGCGGCCACGGCCTCGCCCAGAGGCTCCAGATCATTCTAAAGCGGTGCGCTTTGCGCACCGTCCGATTGCGGCGTGCATGGTTGCAGAACCGACCAAGGCTGCAGCGACAGTACAGCGTCACCAGCACGAGGAATATCGCCGTTCCACCCGATCTGCATCCATGTGGGCGCGCTCCATCCGGCAGATGGGCTGCTTTACGATGCTGTTTCGAACGACTGTGGGAGGATTGACCGGACTTCACTCCGGATCGGCGACCGCCATGCGTGCCTGTCCCGAACGAAGCAGCAAGGCAAGGTTGCCGGCGGCCTCAACGCTCGAAAGGTTCGTGATAAGGCTCTGCCCGGTAACGATCGGCGAGAGGATGATCGGCGAGATCATGAGCTCGTCGTCAACATAGACTGCCACCGGCTTTCCGACGCGCTTTGCTGTGAAGGCGGCGAACTCGCGCATGCCTTTCTCATCAAGCTGGATCGCGACCGCGGGCAGTCCGTCTTGACCAATCGTTGCTTCCGCGGCTGCGACGGTGAGTTCCAGCCGCTCGGCGCTTGCCGACAGCACCAGGAACAGTATTGCTACGATCGTTGCGGGTATCAATGCTGGTGTTGGCATCACGAGTAACCGATCGACCTTCTATGATTTCCAGCCCCACTGCTTCCATGCGAGGCGGGGCGCAAGACCGAGCGCCAGCCTATGCCCGCGCCAATTCCGACCACTCCAGAGAAACACATAGTCGGCAATTGTGCCGATCTCGGGGGAGAAGGCCGATTTGCGCCGCGACGGCGCATAATCCCGAAACGGTCCGGCGTGCCGGAGTACCGAACCCCCACGCCGGACGAGCGCGACAAGGAGTGGTTTCCAAACTGAAACGATCGGCCACCTGGGACGTTGATCACCGAGCCGCAGGATGCGCAGCACGACCCTTCAAGGTCAGCCTGAAACCAATGCAACATTCGCAAATACGGAAAAGGGAGAACGGTAATGCCCAGGATGATATTCGTGAATTTGCCTGTGAAGGACCTCGCAGCCGCGACCCGCTTCTACGAGGCGATCGGTTGCGAGAAGAACGAACAGTTCAGCGGAGAGAACGCGGCCTCTATGGTCTGGTCGGATTCGATCACCTTCCAGCTTTTGACGCACGACTATTTCAAGACCTTCACGTCGAAGCCGATCGCGAACGCACGCGAAGCCGTCGGCATGCTGATCGCGCTTTCGCGTGACAGCCGCGAGGAGGTGGATGCCATCACGGAGGCGGCTGCGGCCGCTGGCGGCAGGGCCGACATCCGCGAACCTCAGGATATGGGCTTCATGTATGTCCGCACCTTTGAGGATCCTGACGGCCATGTGTTCGAGCCGGCGTGGATGGACATGGCGGCGGCATCTGGCGAGACGGGCGAGGCATGACCCACTCCCGCCGCAAATGCAGAACGTGACTTTGGCAGCAATATAAAGGCGGAGGGTGTCCCGCTGAACCGTATGAGCAACAGGCTTCTATACGCCGGCAGGCTTCTGAGAAAAAAGTGGAAGCCGACCTGCTTCCGGAGATTTCGCCGGTGGCGACGATTCGGGGCTTCCTAAAGCTGCAGCATGTAGGCGACGATCTTCTGGTGGCCCAGAGCTGGGTCAAAGCCCAGGACCTCCGATGCCAGAAGGTCGTGGGAAGGATGTCGCTGGAAGCCAATCCTCTCATACAGCATGCATGCCGAGGTCATGAACGATGCCGTGTGGAGCGCAAGGGCGGTTGCTCCCTGCCGCCTGGCGCGTGTCACGCACCATTCGCAAAGCACCCGGCCATGGCCGCGGCCCTGAGCCGCCGGAGAAACCGCAAGCGTCCGGAGGCCCGCAAATCCGGAAGGCCAGCCCATGCCTTCCCGGGCGGCATCTGCATAGTAGGTAAGTGTTCCGACGATCCGGCCTTCCTGCTCGAGCACCATGACGTTTGCTTCCTGCCACCGCATTGTCAGGTTGGCGGCATCCTTCACGTAGGGTTTGAAAATGTGCGCAGCCAGAACTTGTCGGAATGATGCGAAGGCATCGAAGACGAGCGCCCCTACTTCCTCCAATTCCCGATACCTCACCTGACGGACGCGCGGCTTGGAAACGACCTGCATGAGATATCCTCGCCGGGATCGTGAGTTCGGATGGTATATAGGGCATTGCCCTACCTTCGGCGCGCTGGATTCAAGATCTGACCTGCCTCCAGTGATCTGAACACTTGCGGAAGATCCAGCTCAGGGGAAACTCAGGCTGACGTGGGTTGCTGGTCGGAGGTGCCCGACGCCGCGCTCATGTCCATCCATACGAGCTCGAAGATATGATCATCGGGGTCCGCCAGGCACCGATTGTACATGAAGCCCATATCCAGCCGCTCGCGAACATCGGCCTCGCCGCCGGCGCCCGCGCCAGCGTCCACCGTCGCGTTCACATCTTCCCTGCTGTCGCAAGACAGGGCGATGAGCACCTCGCTGGTCGCCTTTGCATCGGCGATCTTCTTCGGTGTGAAGGTCGCGAAATAGTCGTTGGCGAGCAATTGGAACGTGATGCAGTCAGACCAAACCATGCTTGATGCCTGATGGTCGCTGAACTGCTCGTTCCTTTCGCACCCGATCGCCTCATAGAAGCGGGTTGCAGCCGCAAGGTCTATCACCGGCAGATTTATGAAGATCATCCTGGACATCGTGTTTCTCCATTGGGTATTCGGTTCATTTGGCGCGCGGTGGGGAACATCATGTCTTTCCTCGTTGTCACGCGGCTTTGCGGATTGCGCTGATACGACGAACGGTCCGCTCCAACTTTGACGGGACCGATGCCGGGCAATTCAGACCGATGTCTGAATGATCGTGTCGCTTGGGTGGATGCAGACGAGTTCGAGCCTGTCGTCTCCGATATTGGTGAAGCGATGCGGCACGCCGGCTGGCGCGACGACGATATCTCCGGGAAAGGCACGCGCCGTTTCATCTCCAACGATGAACTCGGCCTCGCCGCGCCTTACCACCCAGGTCTCTACATAGGGATGCATGTGCAGCCCGGAACCCTGTCCGGGTGCGGCATCGACCAGGAAGAGCGATACCGGGGCGCCTGCCTCACACCCCTCGAAGCGGATTGTGCCGCTCTGGCCGGGCTTCGGTTCCCGACGGTGCAGGATCGTGATCATGTTTGGGCTCCTTCTCGCCCGGCGTCTGAGGGGGCGTGTCGTTCGAAGTGTGTCCCCCAAGGACGCATCAGCGTCGTTGGTGCCGACATCCGGCCGGCTTTTCCTGTTGGTTCGTCCGTGAAGCCGCTGGGCTGGATGACATCCAGTGGCGGCGAAAACCAATGTGGGCGCGCTGTCGACGCCGCACCGGCAGGGCGCACATAACCAGCCGCACAGGTCGGACAATATGCGGGGACATGGATGGTCAACTCGCCGGAACAGGCTTGCGGGTCGGGATCGTCATCGCGGCCACACCCGCGATGACGCATACCAACCCGATCAACCCGGTCGAGGACAGGCTTTCCCCGAGGAATACGACGCCGATCGCCACCCCGATCGGCACCCGCAGATAGGCTTGCGCGGTCGTGCAGACCGATCCGAGGGTCTGGACCAGCCGGAAATAGATGACGAAGGTGAGCGCGGTGGAAAAGACCGTGAGCGCCAGCAAGGCCAGGATCGACTCTGTCGATGGAGCAGGGTCCAAGGCTGTTCAGCGGGAGGCTGGCGGGAATGAGGACGGCGGCCCCGCAGATCATCGACCCGGCCGCCGGCATGATGGGATCGAGCCCCTTGAAGCTCTTACCGAAGATCGCAGCGCCGGCATAGCAGATTGTGGCGGCGACGATGGCGAGTTGCGCCCACAGTTCCCGTCCTAGATCACCGAGAGCCTGAACGCCGATGATCAGGCAAATGCCGACAATGCCGGCCCCGATCCCGAACAGCTTGCGACCTGTCACCGCTTCATGGCGCGTGACGAGCACGGTCAAGAGGAAAGCGAAGATGGGGGGAGGTGGAATTGAGGATCGTCGCCAGCGCGGCGTCGGTGGTCTGCTGCGCCCATGCGATCAGCGTGAAGGGAACCACGCTGTTGAGGCAGGCCTGAAACAGGAACCGCCGCCAGGTGGTCGCATCCTTCGGCAGGCTCAGGCCGCGCCAGCGGATGATGGCGGCTAGGATCAATCCGGCGATGAAAGTTCGGGCCGCGATCAGCGTAACGGGCGGGATGGTTTCGACCCCGATCTTTATGAAGCTGTAGGAGGCGCCCCCACAACGTCGAGAGCGCCAGCAGCAGCGCCAGTTCTTTCGTCGGATTCGGCTTCTCGGTCGTCTTGCTCTGCCCGCGATCACTGTGGAGGAAACTTCTATCCTTCTATCGTGCGCCTTGCAGCGGATGTTTCGGCATCGGCCGAAGTGTTGGAGGCTGACGACCGTGCACGCGCGGGCTGTGCTTCGTCCATGTCTAACATCGCTTCGGGAAAGCACCATTGCCGAGGCTGGCCTGCCTCCCTTTAGACGGATCCACCGAGCTTTTCTGCCATACCGCTCAGGGTTGTACCGCGCGCCTTCCTATGGACTCAAACGTCTTCGTCGATCTGTTTGCAAGGATGATCCGCAGACGGATAGTCATCCGGTCAGAGGCGGACTTTCACGAGCGTGAAGAGGGCCGATCCCGAAGGACTGTCATTCAGGTTTGGAAACAGCCTGCACGTGCCCCTGCGGTGCATGGCGTTGACAGCATAGATCGCCGATGGTTAGGTGTCCTTTGTCCGAGGACAAGGGACACGTGCGATTGCGATGATGAAGAGCCAGGATGTGGTCGTCTTGCTCAAGCTGGTGAGCCTGGAAGACGAAGAACAAAATATCGGTCAGCAACCTGCGCGGGATAGGTTGGTGACAGGAGAAGACCCGTATTCCGTACGCGGCCTCGAAGCGGCGCTCGGGATCAGCAAGACGGAAGTCAGCGCTTCGATAAAGCGCAGCGTCGCATCGGGCATCGCAATCAAGGACAGGAAGACCGGTCGACCCAAGCCAAACCGAAGGCAGTTGCGCGAATTCATAGTTCACGGCCTGAAGTTTGTCTTCCCTGCGAAGCCGGGCGTCATGCAGCGTGGGCTGCCGACAGCATTTGCCGCTCCCGTGCTTCAGGGAGTTCTGCACAGCGCCGGCAGCCTCATTAGCGTATGGCCCTATGCTCGTGGTCAGGAAATGGGTCAATCGGTCGAGCCCCTTTTCAAAAGCGTCCCGGAAGCCGCCGAGAAGGATGAGCGTCTTTATGCCTACCTCGCCCTCATTGACGCCGTCCGCCTCGGCAATCAACGCGAAGCCAATCTGGCTGCCGACCTGTTGGCGGAGAGGTTGGGATGACCGTCCAGGGCCAGTTGAAGGCAATGTTGAAGACCGTTGCTGTAGCGCTCGGCGACGAGCTTCGTGAACGCCTGGTTTTTGTCGGCGGCTGCACGACGGCGCTCTACATAACTGATCCCATTACACTGGAAGCCGTCAGGGCGACCGATGATGTCGACCGGATCGTTGATCTCGACGGCTTCGCCGAATGGGCTGAGCTCATGGATCAGCTACGCTTGCGCGGCTTTTCCGAGGCGCCGGACGACAATGTCATATGCCGAATGAAGCTTGGTGAGCTGAAAGTCGACTTCATGCCGGACGATGAGTCGATCCTTGGCTTCAGCAACCGTTGGTAAGCCAAGGGAATTGAGACGGCGGTCCCCGAGGCACTGGAGGACACGCTCGTGATCAGATGCCTCACGCCTCCTCTATTTGTCGCGACCAAGCTGGAGGCATATCGCGGGCGAGGCGATAGCGATCTCATCGGTAGCCGTGATGCGGAGGATATTCTCGTGCTCGTCGACGGGCGGGAGGAGCTCGTCGAGGAAATCACGGTGGTCGACCCCGAGATTCGGACCTATATCGGCGCGCAAATTGCTGTGCTGCTTGAAGATCGCAACTTCGATCATTTTCTTGAAGGAAACATTCGCGGGCCAGCCGGCCGCACAGACATCGTCTACGATCGCCTCGTTACAATTGGCCGCTTGGGTGCACGCTGACATACTCGGCTTAAACGCAGATGCGCTGCGGCGTCTCGCAGAATAGCGCCAGCTGGCCAGTTGTAGCCGTTTCCTCGTGGGTTCCAACTCACCCCCAGAAGCCGAATTCACTTTGCCGCCGGAAACAGTTCGGCGAGCGACGGCCGTGCGATTTTGAGCATATCAACCACGCTTGCGATGCTTCTCGACAATGTCCGGCTGCGTGCGTGCTGCTGAAAATCTGAGCTGCCGCCGCTCGGCTGAGCGATGCGTCTGCCTGGGTTACGGGGCAAATCATTCAGGTGGCGGGCGGACATGCTCTCTGACCGCCTCGCCTTGTAGCGTCGTTCGCAGCGGCCGTTACGCGATCAAGCCGCGTCGCCAGCCAGAAACGCCAGCACCTCCTCCGTGAATTCCTTCGGGTACTCGACGTTGCTCAGGTGTACGGCGGGCAGGATTTTCAGCTTCGCGCCGGGAATGGTGCTGGCGATTTCCCGGCTCATATCGACGGAGGTGACCATGTCGAACTCACCGCCAATCACCAGAGTGGGGGCGGTGATGAGGGCGATCGTGCGCCGCATGTCGGCGTCGCGCACGGCCGCCCAGCTGCCGGCGATGCCCTGCTGCGGGTTGCCGAGCAGCATCGACCGGAATTCCTCGATGATCGGTCCGTTTTCCGCGACCATAGCTTTCGGGAACCAGTTGGCAATGAACGTCTCGGCCGTCGCTTTCATGTCAGGAGCGGCAAGAACCCCGGTAATGGATCGGTCGAACAGCTCGGCCGGCCCGAGATGGGCGGCGGTGTTGCTGAGGATCAGGCGGTCAATGCGCTCGGGCTTGTGGATGGCGAGCCATTGACCGACAAAGCCGCCCAGGGACAGGCCCAGGAAATGCGCGCGCTCGATGCCGAGCTGGTCCATCAACTCGATCACGTCGCGGCTGAGTCTTGCGTCTGAATATCCACCGGGCGCAACGTCGGAGCCGCCATGTCCACGAAAATCGTAGCGGATGACCCGAAAGTGTTGCGACAATTCGGGGACCTGGCGATCCCACATATGCAGATTGGTTCCGATGGAGTTGGACAGGATCAGAGCCGGGCGATCGGCCGGGCCGTCTATCCTGTAGACGATCCTGACACCATCATCGGTGACGAAGGACGATGAATTTGCAGGACTTTCGCGAACCGGCGTCGCGAGCCGGGCGGAACTGGTATTGGTCATTGCGGCAACCTTTCTCGTCATTGTTTTTTTCCGGCGCGTGCCGGAGCTTCGTCGGGTGGAAGCCGTAGGCTTGCAAATCTCGACTGAACGGGGTGGAGACTAGCCGCGACCAATTTCAATAAATATTGAAATTATTAGACGATCATTGTAATGATAGATGACAATGCAGAATTTCACGCTCCAGGAAATCCAGTGCTTCGACGCCGTGGTCCGCGAAGGCGGGTTCCAGGCTGCGGCGGCGCTGCTGAACCGTTCTCATGCCGCCGTCTTTGCCGCGATCGCCAAGCTGGAAGACAATCTCGGGGTCGCCCTGTTCGACCGGACCGGCTACCGGGTCGCGCTGACGGATGCAGGCCGCTCCTTTCATCGCAAGGCGCAGTCCCTGATCGGTGAGATGGAAGCGCTCCAGCTCCATGCCCGGCAACTCGCCATGGGTGAGGAAACGCATCTGCGCGTCATTCTCGGCGATGCTTGCCCGCTAAATGATGGTCTGCAACTGCTGAGCGGATTTTTCGCCAACTGTCACACGACGCGGCTCGACCTGCATTTCGAAACGATTGGCGGTCCTTGTGAGCGGCTTTTGGAGGATGAGGCCGATCTGATCCTGCACTGGATCGACAAATCCGATTCCCGCCTGGAATGGATCGATCTCGGCACTCACTCTTTCGTGCCGGTCGTGGCCCCGGGTTTCCTTCCCTTTGCTCCCACCGGTTCGATCACGCCCGAGCAGATGCGCGGGCTGACGCAATGCATCATTCGCGACACCGCGCGCGTGCCAAAACTGAATTATTATATTGTTGAAGGTGCGCCGCAATGCACGGTCGCCGACCACCCGATGCGGCGGGAGGTCATTCTTCGCGGTATGGCCTGGGGGCATCTGCCCCACTTCATGATCGAAGAAGACTTGCGCGACGGCCGCCTGCTCTCGATCACCGGAGAGTATTTTCCCGGCGTCGAGGTGGCGTTGGTCGCCGCCCGCCGCCGCGATCGGCCGCATGGGCCGATTGCCAATCGTCTATGGGATCATATCGGCGCTTGCGCGCCTGATCTGCAGAAACGTTGACCGCCTCGCCTTACAGTGTCGTCGCAGAACTTTTAACTGAAGCAGCAGGCCGGCTGCCCCTTGAATTTGAAAGGGAATATCTGTCGCAAAACACAGGCGTAAAAGTCGAACTTGTGCGACAGACTCTTGCGACAATGGAAGGCCGCTTCCACCCTCTGCCGGCTCAAAACCCGTCTAACCGCTCCTCACCCATAGGCTGACTATCGCGACAGGCGGTTGGATTCCACTCGCAACCAACGACGGGCGATGAGATTCAGATCGGAAACGCTGACGGTCAATCTCATTGGCAGGGTCGCGTTCGAAACTGGATTGCGTGTTACAATTTCATATGCGCCGCCTAGCAGCTTGGTAATTTCGGCGAAGTACAGGCGTTGCGTCTCCTCGAGCGCGTGAAGATCGCAGACAAGGCTTATGCGCACCAGTTCATTGTTGATAGCGCGAAGCCGACCCTCGTCGCGCCAGCGGTAGAAGTATTTCTGCACGATTGAGAACGGCGGAAAATCCTTCGGCAAGAGCCGCCACGCGCCGCCCGAGGAGGCCATATACAAAAGCGCGTTTACCACCTCGCGCAGGTCCGTCTCGCGCGGACGACCGATGCGGTTCACCACTGGCATCAGCGGTTCGATCAGTGCCCATTCCGCGTCGGTCAAATCACTTGCGTAGCGAGGGCAACGCCGCTCATAGTGAGGGCGAGTGGTTTCGGTCCAGGGCATCGTGATCTCCGTCGAATCTCAGCAATCCGACTGAATCATAACTCGCCGAAATCACTCGCTCCTTTTTGGAACGGACACTAACGTCGCCAAGTCTTCGCGGGCTCAAACAGCCGAATGTTCTCCTTCGCGGCGCCGCGCCCGTCCCAAAATGCCATTTCCTTCCCCCATTTTCTTATTTGAAGAGCTGTTCGATGTCCGCCATCGGCCGGAACAGCTTCATCGGCTGGTCGGGAAACGGCAAAAAGCTTTCACGCTCGTAGAAGCGGCGCGCATTCTCATCCTTGGCATCTACGACTACCGCGAAGGACGCGATCTCGCTCCTGACGGCCCGAAAGAGGGCATCCGCCAGCAGAAACCGGCCGTACCCCTTGCCTTGTTGGCGCCGATCGACCGCGAGTCGGCCGAGAAGGGTTGCCGGAACGAGCGGATAGCGCGGCAGTTTCCGCACTGTCTTTTCCGGCAGGTCCCCGAGATTCACCGCCGTCGACGAAAGGGTGTAGTAGCCAGCCACCGTGCCGTCCCACAGCACCAGCACGAAGGGCGCGGCCATGTTCTTGCGGGCATCCTGACCGGCCTGAACTCGGAGATACCGGTCGAGCGGCTCGACGCCACTTTCGAACGCAGACCTGTCGTGCTGGGTGCCGAGGATCTCGACCCGCAGGGCTTCTCCGATATCGTCCGCCACCCGTCAGACGCCGGTCGCCTGGCGATAACGGCGCACCGTGTCACGAAGACGGTCGTTGACGGGCTGCGGGTTGAGCAACGCTTCTACGAAGGTCTCGCTGTCGCGGACCGACAGATCCAGACGCTGATGCTCCTCGATCGCCCGGCGGGCGGCCTCCTGGACGCTGGACAACACAAAATCGGTCACCGTCCGGCCCTGGAGGGCCGCGGCACGCTCAATAAGGCTTTTCTGGTCGGCCGTAACGCGCGTTTCCAGACGCTCGCCACGGACCCGGCCGCGAGGCGGATGTGTTGCAGTTTGGACCATCGACATTCTCCTTTCCGACATATGTACGGCCATTGGCCGGGAAAAGCAAGCTGGAAGGGTGAATTGTGCAACAACCTGCTGCATTGCCAAGGGAGAGATGGTTTCGGCCATCTCCCCCGCGACCGCTGCCTGCACATGGCAGGACCGCGCGCTCTCAAGGCGGCAATAGCCGTCACTGTTCCAATCGCTCCCATCCGCCCCGCTCGCGCCACAGCCCGGCCATGCTCGCCGGCAGCCGCCCCCCTCTCTGCCGAGCGCTCACGCGCCCCCGGGAGGCATGTCGGGGACATGCCTCCGGCATTAACGGAGAAAGGATTGGAACAATGGCAAGGACAGCGAAAAAGGCGAAGGCCGTCACGGTTGCGACGGTCGAGCGCGTGGCGGCGGATGCGGAAATCCGCAGCGTCGGCGAAGCTATGGGGGACGTGGTGGCATTGCCCGCGCCGAACGCGGCCAGCGTGGCGGGGGAAGCCGCGAACACCTCGGAAGTGGAGACCACTACAGAAACCGTCACCGGCAGGGAAGTTCTCATTCCCCTCAACAAGCTCAAGAAATCTCCCCGTAATGCGCGCAAGACCCCGCACGGCGAGGAAACTGTCGAAACCTATGCGGCCAGCATCGCCGCCAAGGGCATCCTGCAAAACCTCGTGGTAGAGCCGGAGCTTGACGCGAACGGAACGCCGACCGGCTTTTACTTCGTCACCATCGGCGAAGGAAGGCGATTGGCGCAGATGTTGCGGGCGAAACGTAAGGAGATCAGGAAGACCGAGCCGATCCGTTGCGTCATCGATACGGCAAACGACCCGTTCGAGATCAGCCTTGACGAAAATGTTTCGAGGACCAACCTCCCGCCTGCCGATCAGTTCGAGGCTTTCCTGCAGCTCTCGCAGGATCGTGGATGGGGCGCAGAGGAAATCGCCGCCCGCTTTGGCGTCACCGCCCATGTGGTAAAGTAGAGGCTGAAGCTTGGTGCAGTCAGCCCGAAGCTGATGCAGGTCTACCGCTACGGGCTGACGGGCGACAATCCCCCGTGGAAACCCGTCACCGTCTATGACGATGGTCGGCGCGTCTATGTCGAGTTTCCCAGAGGGATCGTGCAGGGCGAGATGCCTCCGATCTTCGCCATCGGCCCGGATGGCGAAGCGCAACTCGTCAACGCACGAATCTACCGTCACATCCTGATTGTCGATCGTCTGTTCGGAGCGGCCGAGTTGCGCCTAGGTAGCGGCGACCGGCAGCAGAAGGTGAGGATTTCCCGCGCCGACGGAAGGCCTCAGTCATGAGCCAGGGAAACAGCAATATAAGCGCTCCGATGCGGCTGCGGGCGGAACCGCCTCGCGTCACTCGGCTGTCGCGCAAGGTGCTCGCCAGCTTCACGGCCGTTGCCCTGGTCGGGATTGGCGGCGCTCTCATCTACGCCCTTCAGACCCGAAACACCGAACGTGATGGCGAGGAATTATACTCCACTGCAAATCGGCAGACGGCAGACGGCCTCGCCGGCTTGCCCCGAGACTATACCGGCCCGGTTCTTGGTCCGCCTTTGCCCGGCGATCTCGGGCGGCCAATCCTTGACGCGCAAAATCGCGGTCAGCCCGTCGTGCCCCCGGCGATTTCAACGCCGACTATTGACGAAGCCGAGCAGCGCCGCCTTGCAGAGGAGGAAGCCACGCGCACGTCGCGCGTTTTCTTCCAGACCCAGCCGGTCACGACGCCTTCCGCATCGGCAGGCTCAGTAACAGAAGGCCCTCCCGGTCTCGATCTCGCCGGCCTTTCTGCTCTGCCGGGTCAGCAGACCGCGCAGGATCGGCAAAACGCATTCCTCAATGCGCCGGCCGACCGCCGCACCACCGCCACGGATCGCGTTATGGCTCCCGCTTCGCCCTTCGTGCTCCAGGCCGGCGCGGTGATCCCCGCAGCACTCATCACCGGAATACGCTCGGATCTTCCGGGCCAAATCACTGCTCAGGTGACGGAAAACATCTACGACAGTCCGACCGGTCGCAGCCTTCTCGTACCGCAGGGAACGAGGATCGGCGATCGCGCGCCGCGCGTCGATGCATAACTCGCGAGCCCTGGCGAGCGATATCCCGTCACGGGCATACCTACCGAGATAGACGGTCTCCCGCCTGCCGTTCAGCCGATAGTCGAGCCTGAACGAGATGGCGCCCGACGGTGCAACGCGCACATACTTCGCCCATTTGGCTGGCGAATGTCGGCTTCCGGATTTGACGGTTTCGGCTGGAACGGCAGAAATAAGGGCGCTTAGCTGCCTCTAGGACTGTCTATCGTTACGACCGCTTTCCACTCCACAACTGTCGAAGCATTGGTCGATAGGACATCCTTGAAGATGCAGCGTGCAGTCGGGGTGGAATTCGTCATTCAAGTGCATTACATTGGCGCGAGAAGGAGGCGATCATGCCTGCAAACGCTCTTGTCCAGACACGAATCGACGCCGATGTCCGCGACCGCGCATCGGCCGTCCTGGAAAACATGGGTCTCACGGTCTCAGACGCAGTCCGTATCCTGCTCACCCGCACCGCCAACGAGGGCGCGCTGCCACTCGAACTGCTTTCGAACAGCGAGGCCCACGACGCCTGGTTCCGCGCCAAGGTGCGCGAGGCGCTGGAGGACAGCCGCCCGGACATTCCGGACGATGAGGTCGAGGCGCATTTCGCCGGGCGGCGCGCCGCCGCGCGGCGTAAGGTTGGCGACCTCGGATCGTGAGGCTCACCTGGTCGGCCTTTGCGCTCACCGATCGCGACGGTACCTTCACCCATATCGAAGCCCACAATCCCGCTGCGGCCGTCGCCATCGACGAGCGGATCGTCGCGGCGACGCGCCGTCTCCGCGACTTCCCGGAAAGCGGTCGGCAGGGCCGCGTCGCCGGCACGCGCGAGCTGGTCGTCACCGGGACGCCCTATGTCGCAGCCTATCAAGTCACCGGCGAGACGGTGCGCATCCTGCGCGTCCTGCATGGCGCGCAGCAATGGCTGGACGATCTTCCGGAAAGGTGACCCGCACGCCTGTTCCCACGCTCGGCAGGGCGCTTCGGACTCCCCGCCACGGCGGCGAGGCGCATCGAGGGATGAAGACGTCACGCCAGCGGCGGTGGCGAGGCGGGGAACAGGCCGACGTCTGCGCGGACCAGCGCTGATCGATGCAACCGCAAGCCCGACCCGCGGCATGAACGTGGAGAGGCCTCGCCGGCCTTGCGGCGACCCCTGCTTGCTCGGCGACCGCGACCAAGGCAGGCGGGGATGCGGTAAGAGCGACCGGGCGCGAACGGCTGCGATCTGGGTGAGCTGATGGGCAGGGAAGTTTATCAAGCGCGGTTTTGGCATGGCGCGCATCAATGCAGATGGCTGGCAGTCCCTTGGCACGCAGCGCATGATAGAACCACACTGACAGCGGGCCAGTTTCGAACACGACGCGCTTTGCGGCCGGTGCCCGCTTTCGGACAAGCCCGGCAACGATGTTGGGATCGGATGCGCACTTCCCGCGCCAAATCCTCTCGCCTTCACGGTGGATAGACATCGCCGTCTCTTTCATCGACACGTCGAGACCGATATATTCTTCCATGGCTGTTCTCCGTTGATGCTGGGCCCGGCGTCCAGTCGTGAGCCCGTATTTCATCTTATCGGGGAACAGCCACCGCTCAGGAACATAATTTGGTTCTCAGGGCCGCCGTTCCGGCGATTACCCCATGTGGATGCCCCTCCCGACGGCATCGATGTGCCAGAGTGATGTTCGCCAGAACGTCACTTAGAGGAGAGAGCATCCATGAAGGAAGTTAGCATTGTCCGCCTGGACCTTGCAAAGCGGGTGTTTCAGGTTCACGCGGCTGGAGGCGATCTGGCCCCAGTTCCTCGCCCTTTTCTTCGTCTCTCTCGGGCGGTTCCGCAGATCGCTCAGATAAAAGCGTATAGTGCGTAACCTGGATCCGTCGGGACGGAACGCGCTTTACCTCGCCGCGCGACGAGCTTGACCGGTTCTTGCCACACTGGGCCGAACCTGCTGTCTCGGTGCAGATTTGCCAGTTAATGCCGTCCAGGCTAACGGTAGAGAACGCTTTGCGCCCCCTTAGCATGAATGGCGGCTGACCGATACTGGGCTGGAGAACGGTCCTATTGCGGCTTTGACAGACCAAGCTTGGAGGCATCATGCTAAGATTTTCGACGCCCACACAGGAGTACGGGCAATTTCCCATCTATGGATGCAGCATAGCTGGCATTCTTGCCACGACCGCAACATTCCATGCGATGGAGCTGAAATGACGCCACGCAAAACGACTCTATTGGCTGAGCCCACGATTTTTGACGTATGGTGGAGGTGAGAGTTAGGCTGTTTACCGGGACAGCAGGACTGGAAGATCCGCATTCCCCAGGATGGTGCGGGTGGCGCCGCCGAAAATGAACTCTCCGATCCGTGAGCGTCCGACTGCTCCGATAACCAGCATATCGGCATCGCTTGACCGACATCGATCGAGTAGCACCGAACCGGCATCCGTTCCGTTATACTGATTCAGATCCACCGCCACGCCATGGCGTACGAGGTGGTGTGCCATATCTGCTCCCGGCTCGGCCCCGTAAAGCCCTTGCGCCTTCGCCTCGGGAACCACCACGAGGTGCACAGCCTCGGCGCTCATCAAGAACGGCATTGCATCCGCAATTGCACGCGTTGCCTCGCGACCGCCATTCCAGCCGATCACGATCCGCCGCGCTATTCGTTCCGCAGGCCAATTCGTTGGAAGCAATATGGTCGGACGGCCGGAACCGACGATCACGCTCTCCGAAAGACCGAGCGTGGTCATCGCCCGGTCCCCACGAGAAGGTGGTCCGACAATGGCGAGACTGGCATGCCGCGCATGTAGCATCAACTCCTCGGGGCTTTCATTCTCGGAGATGCGCCACTCGCCTACAAGGCCACGGCCGCTAAGGAGAGTGTCGAAGATCTCCTTGGTTTCCGCTTTAGCGCACGCCACTTGGCTCCAATAGTTTTGCAGCATGTGTGCGAGGCCAGACCCCACTGCAAAGCCCGCATGCCGGTTGAGATCAAGCCGAGCCACAACGAAGGTTGCGATCAGATGCGCTTGCCAAAGCGCAGCCAGCGTGGCGGCGAATTCGAGGCGGCTTTGCCGACCTTCCTCTTCCTCAATCAGTACGACCAGATCCTTTGGCAACACGTCATCAGGTTCCTGCAACTGCAATAAACCCGTCTATTCGTAGCGGCGTCGGACGCTCTTTCATTGATTCCGGTCAATATTCAGGACCCTTATGAACAGGTCCGGCGTGCTTCATCGTAAAGCGGGCTATGCTAATGGTTTCGCAACGGGTTTTGGCGACAGGAATGCTTAATTTTAATGTGGGACCTTCTTACGGGCTACTGGCCCATCTCGTCGCCCTCGTTTCCGTGCTGATCGCAACGGCAGCGATCGCACATGCCGCAATGACGAAGAATGAGGTCCGTTCCGCCATCGGCTGGGTTGGCGTCATCCTGCTTTCGCCCATCGTCGGCTCCCTGATCTATGCGTTCGTGGGCGTGAATCGACCTCGCCAAACGGCCCCTGCTGGAAATGGCGTTGTTCGGCCTTCATCCTGCCGTGGGAAAATCTCAAGGGCTCGAGTGCGTCTAAAACGCGCTCCTGATCGGAAACATGTCTTCTCCGTAGTGGTGAAGCCTGGTGTGATGCCGGCGGCATAACCATCTCGCCTTCAGAGGCTCGGGCCGAGCGTCGCGATTACGCTCGCCCAAAATCGCTTGGCTAGGATGCTCCGTTACCGAAGTCCTGACCGTAAACGTTATTACGGGCGGGAAGAATGGAGATTGTCCCACTGCGCGGCACGTTGGCCTAGCAGGCTTGATCTATTCCATCTGCAAATTAAATGCATAAATGCTGGACATTACAAACGTGAATATAAATGATCATGAGGCCGGCCCACCGCCGCCTCCCTTTCTGCCAACGTATCCCGAGGGAAAGATGCTCGATCCTCGCCTTCTTCGTTCTTTCGTCACGATTGCAGATACCGAAAGCTTCACCCAGGCGGCCGAGCGCCTTAACATGACACAGTCCACGATCAGCCAGCAACTCGCCCGGCTGGAGGATGCGGTCGGGCAGGCACTGATCGACCGTGCCGCACGTCCGATTCGGCCGACGCCGGCGGGCGAGCGACTGCTGGGCTATGCCCGTCGTATTCTCGCGCTCCAGCAGGAGGCGGAAACGGTCCTCGGCGATCCGGCGGGCACGACATCCATCCGCATCGGCCTTCCGGAGGATATCGTCAGCACAGCGATGGCGGCGGCTTTCGGGGAATTCGCCAAGCGCCACCGGGAAGTCCGTCTCGACGTCACCGCAGGGCTGAGCCGCGACCTGGCGCGGCGCTATCGTGGTGGTGAATTCGATATCGTCATCGTCAAGGAACCGGCCGCCAGTTCCGACTACCGGGCGACGTTCCCCGAAGCCATGGCCTGGTTCGAAAGTGCGGATGCTGCGGGCAAATGGCCCGATCCTGTTCCATTGGTCGCCTTCCCGCCGGGTGGCCTCTACCGCGAGGCGATGTTCCAGCGCATCGAGCGCGAGCGCCGCCACTGGTACATCGCCTTCTCGGGTAGCAGCCTTCACAATGTCCTTGTCGCCGTAGAGACAGGGCTTGGCCTGTCGCTTCTGCCGATCGGCACGACGGCCGGCCGCCATGTCCGCCAATATGCACCGTTCGGCATGGAGCCGTCTATGGTGGTTTCGATCTATGCTTGGGAGACCACGGGACCGGTTTCGGAATTGGTAGAGGATATGAGCGCCATCCTCTCTGGCAGGTTTGACATACCCGGACAATCGTGACGGCAACGCCGCGGGCAGGGCAGCATCGGGCGCGGGTATTCAGTTCAATAATAGTAGTAATCTACATATTTAATTACAAAATAAGGCAGGTCGAGCCTATCTGAATGGCGTGCCGGGACGGTGCCGTGAGTCCCTTTCGCGCCGGCCAATCGACAAACACGTTAAAGCGAGAGGAGCGACAAAATGCTTCGTCGTTCGATCATTCTTAGTGCCGCCTTTCTGGCGCTGGCATCCGTTTCCTTTATTGCGTCAGGAGAACCCATGAGCGAAACCCCATTGCATGCGGCGGCGGCCAGGGACGACGTCGCCACCATCGACAAGCTTCTGTCCGAAGGCGTGAAGATCGACGCGCGCGATAATACCGGCGCGACCGCGCTGCTGGTCGCGACCCATCAAAACATTATAGACGCCGCCAGGGCGCTGATCGAGGCCGGCGCCGACGTCAATGCCAAGGACAATATCGAGGACAGTCCTTATCTCTATGCCGGCGCGCGCGGCCATCTCGAAATCCTGAAAATGACGCTTTCGCATGGAGCCGATCTGACGAGCACAAACCGCTATGGCGGCACCGCCCTCATCCCCGCATCGGAACGTGGCCATGTCGAGACCGTGCGCACGCTGATTGAAGCCGGCGTCGACGTCGATCATGTCAACAAACTGAGTTGGACCGCGCTTCTGGAAGCGATCATTTTGGGTGATGGCGGAGAACGCCACCAGCAAGTCGTCGCGCTTCTCGTAGAGGCCGGGACCGATGTCAATCTCGCGGATGGCGAAGGCGTGACGCCGCTGCAGCATGCGCGCAGCCGCGGCTACAGGGAGATCGCAGACATCCTCGTTGCGGCGGGCGCGCACTGAGAAGACGGAGAGAACCATGGAAAATGAAAAGCGCTTCCTGTGCGAGGCTATCGAACTTGCGCGTGCCAATATCGCGAAGGGCGGCCGCCCCTTCGGCGCAGTCGTCGTTAAGGACGGCCAGGTCATCGCGGCTGGTGTGAACGACATCCACAGTACCAACGACCCCACTGCGCATGCGGAGCTGACAGCGCTGCGCGCGGCCGGCCGCAAGATCGGCTCGCCAAATCTCGAAGGCGGCGCAGTCTATGCCAGTGGCCATCCGTGTCCGATGTGCATGGCGGCGATGCGGCTCGTCGGTATTAGCGAAGTCATATACGCTTACTCCAACGACGACGGCGCGCCCTACGGCCTTTCGACGGCGGCCATCTACGCGGATCTCGCAAAACCCTTCGCCGAGCAGTCGATGAAGATTCGCTACCTGCCGGTCCGGCTGGAACAGCATCAGGACCTTTATGGCGAGTGGAAGCGGGCTCAAGATAGACCGGCATAGGCATATGGAACATAATAGTCATTCCCCGGCGGCCAACGTCATGCTGCTTGCCGTCGTCGCACTGGTCGGCCTCAATCTCAGACCGTTCATCACCGGCATTAGCCCGCTTGCCACCGCCGTGAGCGCCGGAACCGGCCTCGACCTGCAGGGTATGGCGCTGCTGACCCTCGTGCCGATGGTGCTGATGGGGGTGTTCGCATTCGTCGGCCCTTCGTTGGAGGGCGAATGTGGGAGCGCGGCGCTCGGTCATCGCCGCGCTCGCGGTGCTGGCCCTCGGTTCGTTCCTGCGCCTGTTCGTTGCGACGGGCTGGCAGATGGTGGGAACCGCGGCGCTACTAGGGGTCGGAGCGGCGATCGTGCAAGGGATATTTCCGGGTATCGTCAAGCAGCAATTTCCCCACCATGTCGGCCTTGTCACGGGGCTTTATTCGGCGATGCTAATGGGTGGGGGGCACTGGGAGCGCAGATGGCGCCGTTGATCGCAGGCGGCGCGCGGAACTGGCATTTCGGGCTTGCGTGGATGACGATTCCGGCGCTCGCCGCCCTCGTTCTTGCCATTCTCTGCTTGCCGCGCGACGACGTGGGCCGGGCCGCCGGCAACGCGACGACGGCCTTGCTCAAACGGCCGCGGACATGGCTGCTTATGGCCTGTTTCGGCCTCGTCAACGGCGGCTATTCAACGGCGGTGGCATGGCTCGCACCGTCTTACCAGGAGCATGGCTGGACTGATGGCGCCAGCGGTGGCCTGCTGGCAATCATGGCGGTTGCCCAGGCATGCGCGGCCCTACTGCTGCCAATCCTCGCCGGCAAGTGCGAGGATCGCCGGCCTTGGCTGTGGCTGACGCTGGCCATGCAGGCGGCGGGCTTTGCCGCGCTCGCGCTCCGGCCGGAAGCCACGCCGGTCGTGTGGGCGGTCTTGCTGGGCGCCGGGCTGGGCGGCTGCTTTTCGCTTTCCATGATCGTGGCGCTCGACCATCTGCCCGATCCGACTGAGGCCGGCGCACTGTCGGCGCTCATGCAGGGCGGTGGCTTTCTGATCGCGGCGATTCCGCCATGGGCCGTGGCCGTCCTGCACGACCTCACCGGCAGCTTCGTCGCTGGCTGGATGCTGCATCTCACCTGCGTCGCCATCGTCACGGTACTCTACTGGCACGTTGATCCCCGAAGCTATGAGAGGGCGATGCTCAGGCAAATGCAGCTTCAAGATTGCTCTTAGTGGTCCGCGAAGCTGAAGAGCGGGCCCAGCATCATTGGCGAGAGGCGTGCGGCAGTAAAGATTGCGACCGAAATCTCGGAATGCGTAAATTCAAACACCAGCCAGCCGAGCACAAGTGTTTGGGTCCAGACCCCGGCGAAAAAGAAAAGGTTGGAGAGCCATAACAGTCGGTAGTGCGGATACAGAAGAAGAGAGGATGCAACCCGGTTCGCTATGCCGTGACTATGGTTCTTCTTTCATGCGAGGCGGCCGCCTCATATGCGATATCTTCCCGTTCCGACATGGAACTCATTAATATACACCGGTCACGAGTGCGAAAACGAGCTCACTCGTCAGGCCCGCCGAATCTGTAACAGGGCAACGTATTCCACGTCTTATAGGTGTCGTCGTGTAAACTCGGAAATTAAATATTTCTATATTATACATTCATTTTGCAAATGCGTTGGACGGGTGCACGTCGATGCATTTGATCAAGTAAACCACGATACAAAGAGGCCAGTCAGGAAGACGTCTGAAGATCCAGACTCGCGCCGGAATAGGCCCGTGTGTTTGCGAGTCTGACAGCCGCAGGAACAGGTTCGATGATGTTGACAGAGAAGCACTTTTGCAGTGCTTCGGCATGAACGGCAAGAGGACCGCCACCTATGACGATCGCTTCAGCACCATCCTCCACGATCGCCCTGTCGCAGGCCTCAGCGAGTGCCCTTTCCAACCGCACCGGGTCGCTCATAACGTCGTTGACGTCCCCGTCGGTGAGCCGGATCCCGGCGAATGTTCTCTGACATCCGTACCTTTCGACACGAATGTTGATGGCCGAAACAAGCCGCGGCGTTGTGGTGACAATGGAGAACCGCCGTTCACCCCGGGCGGCCTCGAGAATACCGGCTTCCGCAATACCGGTCACCGGAGCCGATATAGTCTGTCTCAATTCGTCAAGACCAGGATCCCCGAAAGCCGCAATGATCAAACCGCTATATTGTGTAACGTCGATCGCATGTACAAGTTCGAGGACTGCAGTCGCACCAAGAGAAAGCATCTCTTCATCATGAATCAGGGGAGCGCCACGCTTTACGGTTACGCCCTCCAGCGACTGACCCGGCAGGGACGCGCGGCGAGCGATCATCGTCATGTCTGTCGTGGTATTGAAGTTGGTGTTCGGGTTTATCAAAAGCAAAGGTTTCATTGGGGACTTTCACCAGGCAGCGTCGACGCCCTAGATACCGGGCGCCGTATCACGTCACTGTTTCCTGGTCTGTTGTTTCTGACTAAAATGTTAGCTCATATCGAGAAGCTGTTCGGGATTGGTCTTCACCAGTGTGTGGATTTCTTCAGGTGTAAACTCCAGATCGAGAAGCGAACTGACCAGGATACGCATACCTTCTGCCGGCGTTGGCCCTGAACGAATGCCATAGTCTGTTCCGACAACGAAGTGTTCTATTCCGATTTCCCGGATTTGGCGCGCCCACGGTACGATCCCGCTGAACGCCTCTGGTGCGCTGGCGATACCTGCGATCTGGTCAGCCCATTCCGGTTCAACATAATAGTTCGAGCGTGGTAATCCCCGATGGAACATCCAGTCAGACACGCATCCCTCAAGCATCACGCCTTTTTTCGCCATGCCTTTCTGCTGTTCGGTCGAGAGCCGTACCCGGCAAGGATGCGCCACAACGATCTTCCTGATCCCGAATTCAAGCGCGAGGTCCACAAGCCGGATCGCTTCCTCTGCGGAGATATGGCCGGTATTGAGATGAACATGCGGGTGGTCTGCAATGAGCCGCAGGATCTCGGCAAGATCATCCCCAATCTGCCCTTCAAGCGGAATGCGAATTGCGCGCGAAAGCTCATCCTTTGCAAACTTGGGGTAGCGATCCTTGAAATAGACAGGCTTCCCGTCAACGTAGCTGCCCTCATGGCTTGCCATATAGTGGGTGCAATGTGCACCAAAATGCACGAACCGGGCGCCGGAACCATAGTATAGTGCGGTCTTCACTGCCCTCGGATTGAGACCGCCGAGGTTCGACGTCAAGATGATGCCACCGAAAACCTCAATACCGGGGACTTGGCGCGACACAAGCTGCGCCGTGCCTGAACTAACCCCGAGAGTATGGTCATAGAGCACGATCCCTTTCATCCCGACCGCCTTGGCTTGCTCGGCAATCTGGAAGGGATCCAGCCGCCCCGGGCACGACTTCAGCCATGGACCTCCATGAATATGGATATCGGTTGTGCCGTAAACCAGTTCGTCGGGCAGATCCATGGAGCGATCAAAAAACGTTTCGCGTGGCAATTTAGGTCCGGCGTCGGGTCGGGTTTCTGCTGTCTTTGTCAAAACAGATTCTCCTGTTGTTTCGAATGCGGGCCAAGCAGGTGAGGTGGCGGCCACATGGCCCTGGTTTCTCGCTTCAATGTGATTTCGCCGGTCCTGGTGTCGCTATTCCATCGGGGGCACTTTCCCGATCTGCCTGAATGCACAACAGGATGAGCAGCACCGCGATCAGTTCAACGCCTGCTATGATGAACAGACCCGTCGAGTAAGCGCCTGTCGCAGTCTTGATGGCACCCAGAAACTGCGGTGCGAAGTAGCCGGCCAGATTAGCTATCGAGTTGATCACGGCAACACCGCCTGCCAGAGCTGTACCTGACATAAATCGTGGCGGAAGGCTCCAGAACACCGGAATGGACCCCATAGTACCAGCAGCCGAGATGGCTAGGGCTGCGATTACGCCCGTCGAGCTTCCGGCGTTCTGCGCGAGAGCTGCCAGAATGAGGCCAGTGGCGCCAATAGCAGCGGCGCAAGCCGTGTGCCAGCGCGATTCCCGGTTCCGGTCAGATAACCACCCGTTGACCATCATACCCGCCCAGCCGAAGAGGAATATGCCCGACATGATCCAGCCTACGGTTTTCAGGTCATCAATGCCTGCAGCGGTCACAAGGCTTGGTCCATAAAACGAGAGCGTCGCGTTTCCGGTGATGATGCAGAAAAGGGTCAGGATAAGGATCCACACCGCTCTAGAGCGAAGTGCCTGACTGAGTTTATGTTCGCGTTCACCGCTTGCCTCTGCTTCCTGCTTTAATTCATATGCAATCTGGGCTTTCTCATCGGCGCTAAGCCATTTCGCGTCCGACGGCTTCGCAGTCATGGCGAAAACTGCAAACAGCCCGAGTATGATCGATGGAATGCCTTCAATTATGAACAGCCATTGCCAGTCCGCATGCCCCCATACGCCGTCCATGCTGGTCATGATGTAAGCGGCAAGCGGAGAACCCATCAAAAGCGCAATCGGTGAAGCGGACATGAAGACAGCGATCGCCTTGGAGCGCCTGTGAGCCGGCAACCAGAAGGTCAGGTAAAGGATCAACCCTGGATGAAGACCCGCCTCGAATGCGCCCTGCAGAAATCGAAGCACGTAAAAATGCCATGGCTGCGAACACCAGGCCATCAGAACCGATACGACGCCCCAACCGAGGGCAATCCGCATGATTGTCTTGGGCGCGCCGATCTTCTGAAGCAGCAGGTTGCTCGGCACCTCGAAGAGAAAGTAGCCCCAGAAAAAGATTCCTGCGCCCGCGCCATAGACCGCATCGCTCCATCCCAGATCGCTGAGCATAGTGAGTTTTGCGAAGCCGACATTGACTCTGTCGAGCCATGCAAAGATGTAGACAACGGTTGCAAATGGAAGAATTCGCCACGCAACCTTGCGAAAAGTCCTGTTTCGCTCTTCCTCGGTTGCATGCGGCGGACTTGATGGAAAACTCGTCTGCATTGCTATCCTCCCATAGCGATGGCGCATTAAACGCTTTCCGGTGCGGGCATTTGGACATGCCTCTTCGAGCACCTGGCGAGGAAATTCCTTCCCAAGCGAACGGAAAACAACGCGGAATGTGCCTTCTGCTGTGCATTCTCCCGACAGCCGAACGAATTCGGTTATCAATTTCAAGAAAAGCATTTTTCATGATATGTGTCTATAAAAAAGATTGAACATGGTGCCCCCTGTGCGTTTCGCTTGAGGCAGTTCGCAAAATTACAAAGACAATCCAAAAGAATGCGCATATTTTCGGTTCCCGACTCTGGTGATCATGGGCTATTGTATATGAAAAGGATTTTCCATGGATGCGGTTCATGAAATCACGCAAAGAGAAATCTTTCCTGCACCGCGTTAGAGAGAAGCTGCATGAGATGCATCCCACGGAGCGTCGACTGGCAGAATTCGTTCTGACGTTTCCCGGCGAGATTGCCAGCTATTCAGCATCGGAACTGGCGCGACTGGCCAATGTATCCAATGCAACCGTATCACGCTTCATTCAGCGCCTAGGTTATACGAATTACGATGAAGCCCGTCGGCACGTAAGGTCGGACCAGGAATCCGGTGCAGCGATCTTCCGGGTGGTTTCTCCTTCAGATGGGCCTGAGCAGATTCTGCACGCACACCAGTACCAGGCGCATGTCAACATTGACCGGACCCTGAGCACGATAACCCTTCCCCAGATCGATGCTCTTGTGCAGGCCATGATGACGGCGCGCAAAGTCTGGATCATCGGATTTCGCAGTAGCCATTCATTCGCAACATATCTTCACTGGCAAGTGCTGCAGATTCTGGAAGGCGTCGTCGTGCTTCCACAGGCAGGGCACACGATGGCCGAACACGTCGCCGGGATTGAGCCAAAAGATTGCGTTATCGTCTTTGGACTACGGCGTCAGATCGCTACATTTGATACAATGATGGATTTTCTGGTGAAGACCGGAGCTTCGGTAGCGCTGATAGCAGACAGCGGTAGCGTCAGTTATCCTGGAACCAGCTGGCATTTTCAGTGCCAGACCGCATCAGCCGGACCGCTTTACGACCATGGTGCAGTCATTGCACTGACACATCTCATTGCAACGCGCGTCGTCGAACTGTCCGGACCAACTCGACGGCGTCGGCTTTCTACCATTGAAACAATTCATGATCTTTTTGATGAGATCTAGTAGAGACCGCAGTGGTGTTTCTTATTCGAAATGGTCAAATTAGATATTTCTATTTCATAAGCTTCTATACTATATTGCGGAACTCGAAACCGATCATCCTTTTATGCAAAATTGATTAATGTGCGTTTATTAATAATAGCCATCTGCGTTCTACTCTCGCGCAGCGCCTTTCCTTGCTTGCTGATGTGGCCGAGGCGCGACTTGCCTCCCGAGGAGTTCTGTCTCGGCACCAAGCCAAGCAGCGAAATGCCTCCCCGATCTAAAAGCCGCCAGGTCAGGAACGATCGAAGCGAGCGCCGAAGCCGTGACGAATCCTACCCCGGGGATGGTCTCCAGCCGGTTCGAGAGATCGTTTCGGTAATGCCAGGAGATCAGCTTCTTCTCGATCGCCTGAAGGCGCTGAGCTAGGTCGCAGACCAGGCTGACCATTGCTTCGAGGACAAACCGCGCAAGCTCGGGCAGGTCGGTACGTTCGTGTGTGGACGGCCACAACCTTCGGCGTTCGACGCCGCAGCAGACCGCCAACCCAACATGCCCCTCCGTCTCTGTCGTGGCGAACGTATCGCAGCACCGATGTCGCACCGAGGATCAGTAACTGCCGGATATATCGATTTCCTTGCTTGCTGATGCGGCCGCCTCCATCTCAATCAAGCAAGGCGCCAGCTGCTCGAAGAACTTCAACACCTGCTGGCGTCGCAACTATCGCCGGACGATAACATTGCCGGCGCCATCAATCGCATGAATCTGAAACACCGACTTCGCAAGGTCGATGCCAACGGTAGAAATCTCTTCCATTCGAACGCTCCCTGTTTGTCCATCCTAACCGATGCCTATTTAGCACCGGTGGAGCGGGAGCCTTCCATCCCATCGATTTTGAACAGACCTTGTTCTGATGAGGTGGATGTTCTCCGCGCCCCGCGCGATCCTTTGAGCGCGGGTGTTTGGCAGCAGCGAAGCGAGGAAGGAGCCCACAATGCATGTAGAGACAATCGGTTTGGACTTGGCCAAGAACGTTTTTCAAGTCCATGGCATCGATGGCGATGGTCGCGTTGTCGTCCGCCGGCGCCTGCGACGCTCCGAAATGCTTCCGTTCTTTGGCGCGCTACGTCCCTGCTGCATTGGTATGGAGGCATGCAGCACGGCCCATCACTGGGCTCGGGAATTGATGGCGTTCGGGCACGAGGTGAGGCTCATGCCGGCGAGCTATGTAAAGCCATACGTCAAGCGGGGGAAGAATGACGCCAACGATGCAGAAGCCATCTGCGAAGCAGTGACACGTCCGACGATGCGCTTTGTTCCAGTCAAGAGCATCGAGCAGCAGTCGGTCATCATGCTTCATCGCACCCGCGATCTTCTTGTTCGGCAACGCACGATGCTGGTGAACGCCTTACGCGGGCACTTGGCAGAAGTCGGCATTGTCGCAGCGCTGGGGCTTCCGAAAGTTCAGGAGCTTATCGCGATCGTCAAAGATGACACGAATGAGCGCATTGAACCTCTCATGCGGCGTTGCATGGGAGTGATTGTCGATCACCTGCAGGATATCCAAGGGAAGATAGGCACGCTCGATCAAGCTATTCATGCATGGCATCGGCAGAACGAAACCAGCCGCAGGCTCGAGACGATTCCAGGCGTCGGTCCGATCACGGCAAGTGTACTGGCAGCGACGGTGGCCAATCCGTCGGCTTTTTCTTCCGGCCGACAATTCGCGGCATGGCTCGGCCTGGTGCCGCGGCAGAAATCCACCGGAGGAAAGGATCGGCTCGGCAAAATCTCAAAGATGGGCGATCAGTACATACGGCGTCTTCTGATTATTGGAGCCCATGCGGTCTTGCGGTGGGGCAGGACCACCAAGGGCTCACCATGGGTTTTGGCATTGCTTGGCCGCCGACCCTTCAGGGTCGTCGCCATAGCCTTGGCCAACAAAATGGCGCGCATCGTCAAGGCTATCACGGTCAAGACCGGCACGCTGGTCGATGCGACCATCATCGCCTCGGCCAGTGAGGGCGACGGCGATGCGCGCTGGGTCAAGCACAAGGGCAAGGCGGCCGTGCACGGCTTCAAGGCTCACGTCGGCGCCGATGCCGAGACGGCACTGGTGGAAGAGGTTGCCATCACGCCCACCAACGTCAATGATGGCAAAGCCGGTCCGGATGCACTGCCGGACAACCCGGGTGAAGTCTTCGCCGACAGCGCTTACCAAGGCAACCATTTCGGCGATGCGGTTCGAACCAAAGGTGGCACGCCACGCATCGTCGTCACAGGCATGTGGGGACGCGACGAAGCCGAGACGCTCAGACGGCTCGATGCCTGGAACCAGCCGATCCATCGTGTCCGCGGGCGCATCGAGAAGATCTTCGGCACCTGGAAACGCAGCTACGGCCTGCGCCGAATGCGATGGCGAGGCCTTGCCAAAGCCGGCGTGCAGATTCGTCTCACCGCAATCGCCTACAACTTCAAACGCACCATCAGCATCGTCGCAGCAGCGACATAAAACCTTCAATGCCGTGCCAGAAGCCAATGGCTGACTGGGCAGGAGATAGCTGTGCAGCCCTTGCTTAAAATGGCGCTCACCGCCGTCCACAACGACCCGCGCACAGGTCTCCTAGAAGCGCTTGGCGATTTCCAGCCCGAAGGCATCGTCCCGCTGGTTGCTTCCGAACGCAGTGCGGTAGTCGAACCCCAGGGTCCAGTCCTGCGGAAGTTGTGCCTTGAGTGATAGGGCGAGGGTCATGTAGCTCCGGTTCGAGGCTTGGATATCGAGCCGGTACGGCAGGTGATCGAGGTCGATGTAACCCAGGTTGATCCGGCTCGACCCGGCGAAATCATGTGTGTATTCGACACGCGCTCCCGGTGTCAGCGAGCCCCAGTTCGTCTTGAAGGCGTATTCCGCGCGAAGGCCGATCACGCCGGACACCGTGTCGATGCTCTGATCCCCGTAGCGCAGGCCGAAACCGCCCCCGCCGTCTTCCGCAAAGCCTTCGAGCCATGTGCGGGACAATTCGATACGCCCATAAGGTGAGACGAGCCAGGTTTCGTCACGAAATTCGTAGGCGGCGGTCAGCGAACCGAAGACCTGATGCCCTGACCGTTTGCCGGTCGCGAAGTCGCCAGTCGCAGTGACATAGCGTCTGCTGTCGAAATCGAGCCAGCTCCCGCCGACGAGACCATCGAGGAAGAAATTGTCGAACGGCTTGTAGCTGCCATAGACAGCCGCGCTGTAGGCATGGCCCGTGCTTTGCGTGCCGTTGGCGCCGACGTCGGTGCGGTCGCGGCCGAAACCGACGCCAAAGCCGGCGATGAACTTCTGCGAGAAGCGATGGTCGACGCCGGCGCTGACCCCGACCATCGTGTGGTCGAGATCGAGCCTGCCACTGTTGCTCTCGCCGAAGTTGATGTAGCCGCCTGTCCAGATCGCGTAGGGCCCGAGGTCCATGCCGTCATTGCCTATAGAACTCGTGGAGGGAGCCTCCTCATCCGAGGCGAGGGCGCCGCTTCCCGATCCGCTGGCATTCTGTGGCGCATAGCCGAGGAGACCGGGAGTCTCGTGGGCCTTTTCGACCAACTCCCGGATTTCGCGATCGCCGGGCTTTTCCTTTGCATTGTAGCCGAGACGCAGGTTCATGCTGTTGCTGCGCCGGTCGCCTTCGTTGTGCAACTGCTCCAGCCGGTCGTTGAAGTTGCGCGTCTGCACCTGTGCGAAGCGCTTGGCGGCATCGACCTGCGCGGTCAGCAACCCGATCACCTCCGGGTCTTGCGAAGGGTCCGGCCGCCCGAGGATCGTGAACGCTATGGTTCCGGGCGCCGACGTTCCGGTGGCGTTGGAAAGGGTGAAACGGATATCCGTCCCGCCCGTATAGGTCGAGCTGGAGGCGAAGACGAGGCGATAGCTCTGGCCGTCACGCTCTATCCGGGCAGTGCCGGCCTCGGCATTGGAGAGGTCGACGATCGCCGCATTCGTGAACGGACTGCCGCTCGCGCCTTCGGTGAGGTCGACTGATACCGTCTCGCCCGCATTGATTTCGATCGCGCGGGAGACGACGGTCGGCACTGGCTGCGCCCGCTCGACTGTCACCGCATAGGTCCGCGTCGTCATGTCGTCCTCGGCCGTGACCACGACCTGAATTGCGGTCGGGCCGACCGACAAGGCAATCGCTTGGCTGGCGCTGCCCGATGCCACCGTCTGCCCGTCGACGACGATCGTCGCGTTGGCGTCATCGGCAATCGGCGTCAGCGTCAGGCTATCGACGGCATTGGCGACCGCCACGGCATAGTCGAGCGCATCGGAGTCGAACGCAGGATCGAGCGCGCCGGCGCTCGGTGTCAGTCCTGCCAGCGTTGCATTGGTGGACACCGTGCGGGTGACCGTCACGGTGTAGGTCCGGGTCGTCGTGCCGTCCTCGGCCGTGACGACGACGGGGATCGCCGTTGCCCCCACCGCCAGCGCGATCACCTGGCTCGCGCTGCCGGAAGCAACCGCCTGGCCGGCGACGGTGATCGTCGCATTGGCATCGGCCGCCATTGGCGTCAGGGTGATGCTGTCGGTCGCGCGGTCGACGGCGACGTCATAGTCGGCCGTTGCCGGGTCGAACACCGGATCCAGAATGCCTGCGCTCGGCGCAAGGCCCGCCAGCGCCGCATCTGTCGAACCACCACGCACCCATGGCGTACCGGACGCAAACGGGGCTGTCATCGGATTGCCGGCCAGGTCGGTAATCGATCCATCGGCCAAAACATCGAGGCGCAGCGAGCCGGTGCCGGATATGCCGCTGACATTGATATGGTAGGTCACACCATCCGCAGTGCCGTTACCGCCAACTGTGCCCGTGGCGGAACCAGTTGTCGTCAGCACGAAATCCGACGGATCGACCCCATTTACCTGCTCGGAGAACGTCACGTCGAAACCGACCGTCGTCGCATCCGATGCCGGGCTGCTACTGACCGCGCTGGAGATCACCGTCGGTGCCAAGGCATCGACGAGGACGCCGCTGGTGCTACCAACGTTGTTGAGTGTCAGGTTGGCCGGTATGCCCCCGGCAGCACTTGCAAAGGTGCCGCCATTGGCATCGATGGCCGTAATCGCAATACCGTCCAGGTCCCGGTCACCGGTGTTGACGACATGTTGGAAGACGAGTGCGCGTGAGTCGCTTCCGGACACATAGTCGGCGTAGCGTGTGGCGGTGCCGACTGTCAGCCCAATGCGCGGCGTACCGCCGGTCGTGTCGACAATGACGTTATCGCTGAAATCCACCGTGAAGGACAGGATGTCGCCAGCCCGGTAATATCCGTTGGCCGGAACCGCGACGGACGAGACCGTCGGCGCAGCGACCGGTGCTTCATAGGTAAAGCCGTCCGCCAGCGTTGCGCTGCCGCCTGGTGTCGTCACCACCACGTCCGCCGCGCCGGCCGATCCAGCCGGCGTCATCGCCGTGATCTGTGTCGCGCTCTCGACCGTATAGTTGGCCGCGGCCACGCCGCCGAAGCTGATGGCGCTCGCGCCGTTCAGGTTCGTGCCGGTGATGGTGACCATCGTGCTGCCCGCCATCGGGCCGGTGTTCGGCGAGACGTCGGTGATCGTCGGCGCGTCTTGCCCAATCGTCACCGACACGTCAGCCGGCGCCGAACTGAACGGACCCGTTCCGGTCGAACTGTCGATTGCGACTACGCTGAAGGTGAACGTTCCTGCCATGGTGGGCGTACCGCTCAGGGTTCCGTCCGCGGCCAGCGTCAGTCCGGGCACCATCGTTCCTGAATCATGGGCAAAGGTATGAGGAGGCGTGCCGCCGCTCGCGCCCCCCGCGATGGACTGGCTGTAGGGGGCGCCCACGATGCCGGCGGGCGGGTTGGTCGGCGTGTAGGTGATCGTCGGCTGGTTGACGGTTATGGTGACTGTGCCGGTGTTGTCACCATATATGCCGGTGTCGTACTGGAACTCATCCGTTCCAGAGAATCCGGCGTTTGGCGTGTAGGTTACCGATCCATCTGCGTTGAGAACGATGGTTCCATGTGTCGGGGCGACCACCAGAAAATAGTGTGACACCCCGTCGTTTACCACGCTTAGGTTCAGCTGCGTTTCGAACTCCGTCGTGAAGGCGAAATCCTGCAGCGGGGGATCGACGACGGTGATCGTCACCGTCGCTGGCGAGGATGTGCCACCGGCGTTGGTAGCGGTATAGGTGAAGCTGTCCGGACCGGCATAGCCTGTATTGGGTGTATAGGTGATCGTTGTGCCCGAGGCGGTCGCGGTGCCGTTTGTCGGAGCTGTGCCCACGGCGACCGAGCTGGCCGGCACGCCGGTTATGTCCAGCGTTATCGGGTTGCCGCTGCTGCCATAGGCTACAGTAGCAGAGACGGGATTTGCCGTTGGCGGCGAATTGTCGAACGTGAACGCTGCCGGCGCAAAGGCGAGACCAGCATCGGTATAAACCTCGACATCGACAACCCCGCCCGGATGCGGCGGCGCCTCCGCGAGGACCGTGTTATCGTCAACGCCGGTGACGCTTGCCGAGACAACACCGCCGAAAAGGACCATCGAGGGTCCGGTCAAGCCAGTGCCTGTGATGGTGACGATCGTCGGGTATGCGCCGGCGTTCGGCGAAATGCCGGTGATCGTCGGTCCCGCTGCGTCGTCATCCTGGATCGTGCCGACACCCTGAGCCTTGACCACCGTTGCGCCGACAACGTTGGTCACGTTGACGAAGAAGGTCTTGTCCGGCTCAGCGAGCGTGTCGCCGTTCACCCTCACGGCAAAAGTTCTGACAGCGTTGCCCGCGCCCATGTCGATACCGGTACCGCTGCCGGCCTCATAGTCGACCCCGGCAATCGCGGTGCCATCGGCCGTGGCGATGTCGAATGTAACAGACCTGAACTGGGGAAGAGGCTGGTTAAGCCTTATCTCAAACGTGGCGGTGGTGGTGCCAGAGTCACCTTCGACAACGGTGACGTCATTGATCGACAGAAGCAGCTCCACCGGAGCGTCAAAGGTGAAGGCACCGGGCGCCGTGGCCCCGCCGCCCGGCGTGACCACTTCCACGTCCGCCGTGCCCTGCGCATGCGGCGCCGTGCTGGCGGTGATTTGCGTGGCGCTGTTGACCACGAAGCTGAAGACCGGCTCTCCGCCGAAGTTGACTTCGGTCGCGCCGGTAAAGTTCGTGCCGGTGATGACCACGCTTGTGCCGCCCTCGGCCGGGCCGGCACGCGGCGAGATGCTGGCAATCGTCGGTCCCCCTGTGTTCGGACCGGCGACCATCAGCGTGAAGGCTTGCGATACAGAATGGCCGTACCCGTTCGTCGCGCTGACCGTGAAGTCGAAGCTTCCTTCTTGGCTCGGAATGCCCGACACTGTGCCATTATTGAAGCTCATGCCTGTCGGCACGGTGCCAGACTCCAGCGTCAAGCTGAACGGGCTATCGCCACCGTTCGGCACGATATCGAAGAAGCCGTGCTCCCCCTCCACCAGTTCGGTCGACCCTATGCCCATCATCGTGATTGAGGTTTCATAGCCGGAGACATGACATGTTTCCGTGATGGTCGCCTGCCACCTGTCACCGCTGTCGTGAACGATGTTGCAGCCGCTCGGACGCGACGCATACGTCCATCCGGAAGGGAAGGCGAAGTCGAAGGTGACCGTCGTGCCAATGTCGACGGAATCGCCGTTGGACAGGAATCCGCCGGGGCCACCGTAAGCCATGACAAATGCGGAATCCCAGGTGACGGTGGCCGTTTGCGCCTGCGCTGGTGCGGAGAAACCCAAGCCGGCAAACAGGACCGCAAGGAGAAGCATGAGCCGTGACAGGCGCGAGGCCGATAGGGCCCCACCCCATCCAGAAGCGACCCCATTCCGGAATCGAACGCTAGAATTGGCCATGCTCACCCTCGCCTGGACGAACCGTCCCATCAGAACGGTCAACCACTGCCTGTGCGGCGAGAGAGTGTTGCAAGATCGATGGCGCGGCGCCCCCTCATGGCATCGCGCCGGTCAATCCTCTCCATATCGACATTCCACCAAGCGAACCGGGGCGCGTGGCGGAAGGATCGTCAGTGCCGCATCAAATCCGGCTTACGATAGGGTCATGGCGGCCAATGAATCCACCGATCAATTCTGCTCAATTCTGACCAATTCTTGCAATTTCGCCCGTGACTTGCCTCTGCGCGTAAGTCCTGCGAGTTTCAGAACCGATGCAGCGGAGGAACGGCAAGGTCTTGCGAATGGTCGAGGATGCTTGATCTCAAGACGGTCCTGGTGGTCACATTCGCGATCGCCTGCCTGCAGGCTATCGCCTGGACGTTCGTCTGGCTCGCGTGGCGCCACCTCTACGAACTCAGGTTTCTTGCTGCGGGCCTCGCCGCGATAGCGCTCGGCCTCTTCCTGATGATCGTGCGCGGCATGGAGCCGGCCGCATGGAGCATCGTACTGGCCAATCTCGTCATCAAGATCGGCCTCGTACTTCTGGCCGAGGGGCTTGCCCGTTTCCTGGGACAACCCCGCTACAGTTGGATCGGCGTGTCTCTGCTGGTTTTCCAGCTCGTGACCTGGACCATGGCGGTGACGACCGACCCCGACAACGTCGCCATCCGGATCCATCTGTCGACCGTCTTCACCGTGATCATGATGTCGATCATGTGCCTCGCGCTATTGCGCGACAGGACGCAGCCGCGCCTGTTGCGCTGGATCACGATCGGCATCCTCGTCGAATATATGGTCGCGAGCATCATGCAGAGCGTGATCGAGCAAGGGCTGCCAGCTTCGGTAAGTGCCGTCGTTCTGGCGGATCACAACGCCTGGTATCTGATGCAGGGCGCGCTGTTCCAGATTGCCTTCTTCGCCTGCGTCCTGTTCATGGTCAACACCCGCCTGTCGACCGATCTGCGCGAGAAGAACGAAGCCCTGTCACGCGAGATAGAAGAGCGTCGAAGGCTGGAAACGAAATTGAGCGCCAGCCTGGAAGCCGAACGGGCGCTGCGCGAGGAACAGGCGGACTTCATGCGTGTCGTCAGCCATGAGTTCCGCACCCCGCTTGCCATCATCCGCAACGCGACTGAGATGATACGCCTTGTGGGCCACAAGTCGCCCGAGGCCACACGCGAACGCATCGCCGGAATCAGCGAGGCGCTCAACCGGCTGTTTTCCCTGATCAACCGTTTCATGTCGGACGACCGGGAGAACCGCTTCCAACCCGAGCCAATGACGATAGGCTCCCTGCTGCTCGACGTGCGACTGCATTTCAGGATGACAAATCAGGGGGAGCGACTGAACCTTACCGCGGATGACGAAAGGACCTCATTGTTGGCGGACCCCGAAATGCTGACGACCATCATAATCAATCTCATCGACAATGCCCTCAAATACTCGCCTCCGGATCAGCCGGTCGACGTCGACGTGCGTCGGCGTGACGGTGATCTGGTCATTCGGGTGCGCGATCGAGGTATCGGCATCCCGGTAGGCGAACTCCACAAGATCGGGAGGCGCTTCTTCCGGGCCTCTAATGCCACAGCGCGCGGCGGGACGGGCCTTGGCCTCTATACATCGCGCAAACTGCTTGCCTATCACGGCGGAACGCTGAAACTGGTTGCTAACGAAGATCGGGGGATGACAGCAACAGCATCCCTACCGTTGCCTGCTGCGGAAGCGGCTCGACCCCATACGGACCACGTAACGGCATGACGCATATTCTCATCGTCGAGGACGAACCGCGGTTGCGCGCGGATCTGGTTGACTTCCTGCACTTGAGCGGCCTCAAGGCTTCCGGCGTTGCTACGGCCCGTGAACTACGGGAGGAATTGTGCGGTGGCTGGAGGCCGGCAGTGGTGGTCCTCGACGTCGGACTGCCGGACGGGAACGGCTTCGAACTCGCCACCGAAATACGCCGTGACCACCCGTGCGGCATCATCATGCTGACCGCGCTCGGCGACAGCGATGACCGGATCCGCGGCTTTGACAGCGGCGCCGATATCTATCTCGTCAAGGACAGCACATTGCGCGAGATCGAAGCGGCAATCCGCAGTTTGCTGCGCCGCACCGGTGACCTGTCAACGATGACCGGCAACGACGATCAGTGGACGCTCGACAGCACCGGCTGGCTTCTCATCGCTCCAAGCCAGGAAACGCTCAGGCTAACTGCTGCGGAGTTCACCTTCATCAAGGTTCTGTGCAGCCGCAGCGGCGAGGTCTGCCATCGCGAGGAACTTGTCGACATACTGGCGCGCCCACGGTCGACTTTCGACAACCGGCATCTCGATGCGGTCGTCAGCCGGCTGCGCCGAAAGATCGAGGCTCGTACCAATCTACCGGCGCCGATCAAGGTCGTGTATGGCGTCGGCTACATGTTTACCGCTTCGATCATTGAGCGCACCAGCCCGACGCCAAGTACGGGATAGTTGCCGAGCGACAGCTATCTTTAGGCTCTACATATCCGGCGTTCTGGCGAACCCAATCCCGCCGCTCCAACATAGCTCTTCCTCAATCGCACTTGTACGACGGCAGATGGCTCCATCTGGCTGCAAAACTCTTACGCGGGCTCGACGATCCCCCATACGGTGTCCCAGGGCTCGGCACTGGATACGGTCGCCACGCCGGTGAACCCGACCCCGGCATCGATGATGCGCTGGTCGCAGGCCATGTCAGCCGCCACGATGGCCCAGTTCGCCACCGGGGGATCTCCCCAGAAATGGACGCCGACCACCTCTCCGGTATCGAAGCTGACGATCGGAGAGCCCGAGCTGCCGGCGAGCGTCGAACTGTCATGGGTCAGGCAGCGCGCGCCTTTCTTGAGGTACTTTATGCCCCGCGCGGCCGGATTCTCGACGACAATCGGATCTCCGAGGAAACCCGGTTGCAGCCGCTTGACCTCGAACGCGTTGCGCATGATCTCGTTCTGGACATCCTCCGGCTCGGATTTGTCGCGCCCCGGATAGCCGATCACCGCGCCGGCCTTGCCCGAACCGGCGGCGGTGGCATCGCTCGCCAGCGCCAGCGGGGCCACGCCCGGCGGCATGCCCTCGATCTTCAGCAATGCAATGTCCCAATAGGGATGCATCATGACAACCGAGACGATGCGGAACGAGCGCGTCGTATCGTCAGGGTTTCCGATCTCGCGGCCAAAGTTGACGCAGGCGTTCTCGCTGTCGAGACCGATGAAGCGCGTTCCGGTGCCCACCACGAATTCATAGGCAACGTGGCGATTGGTCAGAAGCAGGTTCTGGCCGACGAGGAATCCGGTGCCGAGAGGCGTAACAGTGCCGCTCTCGACCAGTTCGACCCTGCCGACCGCGGCGATCGCCGCCTCCATGCGCGCTTTCACCTCCGGATCGTTGAGCCGGGCCCAGTCTTCGTGCTCGACATCCGCATAGGATCCTTCCACCACATCGATGACCGGACGCCGCTCGGGCAGGATGATGGAACGGAGATAGAAGGTCTCGTTCGCGGTAAGGTCGAGGCCTTCCTCCAGCTTCCGCGCCAGCTTGCGGCGATCGACAAATCTGCGCGGACGGAGGCGCGCGCCGCCTGCCGCCGGTCCGGTCTCGGCGATGTCGCGCAAGGTCTTCCCGCGCGGGAGCAGTCGTTCGACCTGGGCTCTCAGTCGCCGTGTCTCTTGTGCAGTCATCCGAGCCTCCCTCCGAACATCGCGGTTCCAGCCAGTCCCATAGCGGATCGTTTCCGCGCCGGATGTGAAATGCTTCACGGACATCGGATTGAAGCGCTGTCAGGCTGCGGGCACCGACATTGACTCACTTTCCTGCTTCTGCGACATTACGCAACGTAAGGCACAAATAATGCCAAAGAATTTTCCAGCCATCAAGCGAAGGATTAAATTTAGTTCATATTTATCTATTAACATAAATATCGGCTTTCCAAGGTCTCGGACGGTTCTGAGAGGGGTTTGCAATGAGTATCCCTAAACTTGGACTTAAATTGGTGAAATCATGTCTTCTGGCGCAGGTCTTTCTGCTGCCGGTTCCAGGCAAGGCGGCCGTCTCCGATGCGGATCGTGACGCCATGGCATGTTCATCCATAGCGGGAAAACGCACGGTCTGCGCAGATGTGGCCGCACTCGACCAGACGCTCGTCTATAACCGCTTCGGCTCCTTCAACCCCTTCGGCATGATCTATACGCTCAAGCGCGATCTCAGCGCGGCAGCTGAGCCGCCCGTTGCAGTCGATGCGGATGCGTGCGGGCGCCAACTCGGCACCGAGCCGGGCACCGGCCCGCTCGAGGCCGGCACTGTGCGGCTGAAGGATTGCAAGCGTCCGCGACCGCTAGTGCTGCGCGCCAATGTCGGGGACATCCTCCACCTGCGCCTGACGAACCTGCTGCGCGAGAAGAACCCGGGATTCAGCGAGACCTTCTGCCGGCAGGGCGAAGGCAATCAGGACAGCTTTTTCCGCAGCATCCGCAACTGGGTTTCGCAAGGGCCGGACGACAGCGTGGCGCACGGGGAGGCGGCCTGTGCCACCGGCAGCGCGGCCCAGCAGACCACCGACGGCGCGCCCAACGAAGGCAACTGGCCTCGCACGCGCGGACTGAATTTCGCGATCCAGGGTCTCACGGCGGTCAATGAAGCGGGCGAACAGGACGGGATCGAGCCTGCCTGCACCGGCCTCGCCGCCGTCGCGCCGGGTGAGGCGATCGATTGCTACTACCAGATAGACCGCGAGGGCCCCTATTTCATGGCCAGCACCGCTGCTCCCTCCGGCGGCGAGGGCGACGGCGGCTCCATCACCCACGGCCTGTTCGGCGCGGTGGTGGTGGAGAAGAAGGGCACGGGCTGGTATCGCAGCCAGGTCTCGCGCGGCGCCTTCGACGCGGTATGGGACCCCGCCGGCACCGCGCCCCATGCCCGCGACGGCGCGCAGGTCGCCGATATCGCCAGCTACGAGAAGACCGACGGCAGCGGCGTGCCGATCCTGAAGCTCACCATGGAGCGCGGCCCGGATGCGCATGAGATCGTGCATTCCGACCTCAATGCGATCGTCTACAGGCCGGAGGCCGGCGATACGCCCGCGACCGCCTTCCGCGAATTCTCCGTCTTCTTCCACGACGAGCTGAAGAGCTTCTACACGCGCAACTTCGAGGAGCTGGCGTCCTCCGGGCAACTCGCCGGCGTGCGCGACGGCTTCGCCATCAACTATGGCGCCAGCGGCATGGGCTCGATCCTGCTCGCCAACCGCAAGGGCATCGGCCCGTCCGCCAATTGCATGGAATGCCTCTACGAGGAGTTCTTCCTCACCTCATGGGCCAATGGCGATCCGGCGCTGCTGGAGAATTTCGCCGACGACCCGTCCAACGTCCATCATTCCTATCTCAACGACGAGGTCGTGTTCCGCAACTTCCATGCCGGGCCGAAGGAGACGCATGTCTTCCACCTGCATGCGCACCAGTGGTTCTCCGGCAACGACACCGGCCGGGGCAGCTATCTGGACTCCCAGACGGTCGCGCCCCAGCAGGGCTTCACCTACAATATCTACCATGGCGGCATGCGTTCCTACGCGGCAGACGAGCAGCAGAAGAAGGGCTGGTGGGGCACGTTGGGTTCCGGAAACCGCAACCGCACCATCGGCGACTCCATCTTCCACTGCCATCTCTACCCGCATTTCGCGCAGGGCATGTGGGAGCTGTGGCGCGTTCACGACGTGCTGGAGGACGGCTCGCGCCGACTGCCGGACGGGCAGCTCGAGCCCGGGCTTTCGCTGGCCGAAGTGTTCGGCAAGACGAAGAAGCGGCGCGGCAGCGTCGATCCCGAGACGGGCCGGCGCATCGTGCAGGCGAACGGCGAGGCGCGTTTCGTCGGGACGCCGGTGCCCGCGCTGGTTCCGCTGCCGGGACATGCCTGGCCCTTGTTGCCGACCTATCCGGAAGGCGACATCGTGCAGCAGGCCGACGGCACGCTGACGCCGCCGCAGAACGCGCAGGAAGAACAGGCGGGAACGACCATGCCCGGCTATCCCTTCTATGTCGCGGGCAAGCCCGGCCACCGCCCGCCGCAGGCGCCCATGGACATTGCACGCGCGGCGGATGGACATGAACTGCCGGCGGGCGAATATCTCGACGGAGGCCTGCCGCGTCATGTCGTGACCGACAATGCCGGGCGAGAACTTCCCTTCAAGCTGCCTGCCGAGCCCGTCGCACTCCCTGCCGACATCCAGACACAGGCCGATGCGCTGGCCAGCGACACGGTGCGCAAGAGGGAGAAGCAGCAGTCGCAGGTCGTCGCCAAGGCGCTTGCGCTGGGCGACATGACGGCTCACCTGACGAGTTCCGAGCTGACATTACTCGACTATGACGGGACACCGCTCGAAAAGGCCGCCATGGGCTTCCACGCCAACGGCGTCGCATGGCAGGGGCCGGCCCTGTCGCTGCGCAAGGCGGACGGCAGCACCGTCGCCTTCGACGGCGCGAGCGCCGGCTATCCGTCCCTCGGCACGACGCCCGGCGCGACCTTCTTCGTCAACGGCTCGGCGCCGAAGCCGGGCGCGCCCTTCGCCGATCCGTGCGGCGCGCCGCGCCTGTCGCAGCAGGACCCCGGCGAGCAGGGCGGCGATCCCTTCATCGTCGGAGGTGGCAGCCCCTTCTGGCCGGACCCGGCGGTCAGCGGATACCGGCGCTACGAGGCATCGGCCGTGCAACTCGACCTCGTCACCAACCGGGCCGGATGGCATGACCCGCAGGCGCGCATCAACGTGCTGACGGCCAATTCGGACCACTACAAGGACGGCGAGGGCCGCATCTCGCCGCGCATCAGCGCCAGCGAGCAGCCGTTCTTCTTCCGCGCCCTGTCGGGCGAATGCATCGAGTTCCGCCACACCAACGAACTGCCGAAGGAGCTGGAGCTCGACGATTTCCAGCTTCGCACGCCGACCGACACGATCGGCCAGCACATCCATCTGGTGAAGTTCGATGTTACCTCATCGGACGGCTCCGGCAACGGCTTCAACTACGAGGACGGCACGCTGGCGCCGGACGAGATCGCCGCGCGCATCTGCGCGGCGCGTACCGCCGGCATGGAGGTGAAGGCCACGCGCGCCGCCGGCGAGCTTGCCCTGCTCGGCGCGGAGCTTTGCGAGCAGGTCACCGAAAACGGCCATCAGGTCTACAAGGTGAAGTCCGAACACAAGCAGCTGTGGCGCAAGAAGCGCAGCGAAGAGCCTCGTCGCTTCCAGACCACGGTGCAGCGCTGGTTCGCCGATCCCATCCTCTCCGGCAAGCGCAGCGGCGATGATGGCGGCGCAGAGGCCGGCAATTTCGACCGCACTATGCGCACCGTCTTCACCCACGACCATTTCGGCCCGTCCTCGATCCAGCAGCACGGCTTTTATTCCGCGCTCGTCATCGAGCCGGCGCGCGCGCGCATCTGCGACCCGGCTGTCGGTGGCGCCTGCACGCAGGCGCGCGGCGACCGCAGCCTGCAGATGGGAGACGCCAACTGGGTCGGCACCAACAAGCGTGTCGAGGATCCGGGTGCGCTCGACCCGGAAAGCGTGAACTATCGCGAGTTCGCGCTCGCCGTCGCCGACTTCGCCACCCTTTACGACCCGCGCGACAGCGAGACGGCGGCGGATCTCGATTCGCGCCTTTCGGCGTCAGCCGAGGGAGCGGAAACCTCGCAGGGCATGGGGACGCTGGCCTGCGAGGCGCGGCACGCCGCCGATCCCGCGCGCATGCAGGCCGCGTGCGGCTCGGCGCTCGCCCGTGACGACGCGGGCTGGTTCGGCGCTCCCGGCGACGTGCCGCCGGCCTGGGCGGCGGCCGGGCGGCCGGGCGATGTCGCGGAGCATCGCGCCGACCTGCTCGCCAGCCTCATGACGCAGGAGGACAGCGATGCGCTGCGGACCCATCTGGTCGAATATCGCCGCATGGCCGCAGGCTATGCGAGGGACGACGCGTTGGGCCGCCTCGCAAAGCCGGTTGCGCCGCCCCAGCGTCCGGAATCGATCTCCGTCGATCATCACGACCCCTATCTGGTGAACTATTTCGGGGAGCCCCTGCCGCTTCGCGTGGGTGCATCCAGCAGCGGCGGGGAATGCGCCCTGAAGCCGCTACCGCACTGGGTCTCATCGCTCGAGACGGGCGTGCGCGAACGGTGCAGCATCGATATGCAAAAACCGTTCCCGCAGGGCGACATGGCCAACGTCTTCCTGTCCTCGCTGCATGGCGATCCCGCCACGCCGGTCTGGGAGACCTATACGTCCGACCGCGTGATGTTCCGCCTCATTCAGGGCGCGCAGGAGGTGCAGCACACCTTCACGCTGGAAGGCTACAACTGGCCGCGCAACGTGGACCAGCGCTTCGCCTCCGGCATGGTGCCGCTCGACGACGATACGCCGCTCGGCACGCATTGGAAGGCATGTCAGGCGCGGGTCCTCAAGCGCGAAGGACTGCCCGGTATGCTCCTTTCCGGCGCTGGCAGGCCCGACCAGTACCATCAATGGCTGCGCCAGGGGCCGCAAAGCTTCCCGGCTCCCGCAGACCGTGCCTACTGGGAGGCCTATGAAAACTACATGGCCGAATGCCTGAACGTCGAGGGGCGGATCGCGGCGCAGGAAGTCGGCATCTCGGAGCATTTCGAGTTCGCGGCCGCCTACCGCAATGATCTGGGCGGAGCCGAAAGATTCGCGCCGGCATCCGCGCAGGCGGCCGCCACCACTGAAGCCCGGCTCGCGGCCCTGCGCGCGCTGACGCCCTCCGACACACTCCAGCATTTCGGCTCGGTGGACGCCTTGTGGAACGGCGCCTGGAGCCTGCTCAGGGTCTACAAGGACCAGGACGCCAGGGATGGCAAGGCGCTGGCGGAATGTGCCGCCTTCGGCCGCGACATCGGCGACGGCGGGGCCATTCGCACCTGCCTTGAAAGCAAGGACAGGATCGGCAAGCGGCTTCAGCCGCTGCCGCGCGGGGGCGCCGAGGCTGCCGCGCGCCCCGACGACGACCGGCCGGCGACGCCGACGGTGTTCGGCTGCCGTATCGGCGCGCCAGTCGTCCATGCCACGGCGATCGCCATCGAGGCGCGGCGCGTGTTCGGCCGCTCCCTGCCGGGCCAGCCGGATACGGGCACGCCCTATGGGAACGGGCTCTACGACCGCAACGGACTGTTCCTGGCGATGGTCGATCCGAGGCGCATCGCAGCGTCTCCACCGGTCGGCACGCCATGGGCCGACTGGCTGGAGCGCGAAGGCGCGTGGACGAATATCGACGCATCCCGCGTCGTGGCGGCTGTGCGCGAGGCCTACAGCCGGCCCGAGCCCTATGTGCTCAATGTGCGGGCGGGCGATTGCGTCAAGCTGACGATCGTCAATGCGCTGGAGGAATTCGGCGGCAATCTGCCAGTCTACAGGAACCGCAAGGGCCTGATCGACGACCTCGGCGATGCGCCGATGCCGAGGATCGTGCCGCTCAATGTCGAGCCGGACTGGGCGCCCGACGAGGCCGTTGGAGGCGAGGAGCACGCCAACCAGCCGCTGCGCTTCGTGCAGGCCGACCGCTCGAACATCAGGCCGTCGGCGCGCTTCGCGCTCGACCTGCCGCTGCCCGTGCTCAACCACCAGCAGGACGTCTCGCGTCCCACGGGCTGGAACCGCAAGGGCGCGCTGGCCCCCTCCCGCACCGGCAGGCTGACCGTGCGCGACAGCAACGTATGGAGCGAGCGCGCCGCCAACATCGAGCAACTGACCTTCTATGCCGGCAGGGTCGGCGTTCCCGAGGGCTTCGACCCGGATGCGCTTCCGGCCTTCTCACGGCAGGACCTTCTGGCCGAGGACAGCGCGCCCGTGCGCGACATCCAGCTCGCTTTCGCCGATGCGGTGCTGGCGCGGCTTGATCTGGCCGTGCCGGTTCTGGAGGTGAGGAGGGCTGCCGCCGGCTCCGCCCGGACGCTGAACGTCAACGGCGCGGGCTATGAGATCCATGTGCCGCAAAACGGTCCGCCGGCCTCCATAGAGCCGCTGTTCGCAAGCGATCCCGCGCTGCGGGACGACGTGCTCCGGCTCTGGAACGACTATATGCGCCAGCTCTATTCGGCTTCCGTCCACTGGATGCCCTATGCCTTCGGGGCGCTGCCCATGAAGTCGTCCGGCGATGTGATCGGACACGGCGTGCATGGCCTGTTCGGAGCGGTGGTGGTCAATCCGCGCCATGCCGGCTTCTCCCGTAACGATGGCATGAGGCTGGAGCCCCTTGTCGCCACCTGCGACGAGGCGACAAGGGAAGGCTGCGTCCATGCGGCGGTGCGCGGCTCGGGTGAGCGCGACCGGCCGACATGGGCGGTGCGCTACACGCTCGACGGGCAGGACGGCGCCGCGCACCGGGTTCGCGAGTTCACCCTGTTCTGGCAGGACGGCCTCAACCTGCGCGACACGGCCAGCAGGGACAGGTGGGTCGGGCGCGACACCGCCACCGACACGCCCCTGTCGCCGCGCCTCGTGTCCGACTGCGCGGTCTGCGACGATAGCTACGACCTCGGCGAGGCCGGCGTGAACTATCGTGCTGCACCATTGCATGTCAGGCTGCGGGGTGAAGCCGGTTCTGGCGGAGGCGACCCGCCGGAGCGGCATTTCAACCTGAATGCCTATGATTTCGGGCCTTCCTTCTACATGCTGCGCGACGAAGAGGCGGGTGCGGGCCGCACCGACGTGCCGGTGCTGCGCGCCGAAGCCGGTGACGAGGTGGTGATTCATGTCGTCCACCCCGGCGGGCGTGCGCGCCAGCGCGCCTTCGTCACCATCGGGCAGGACTATGACGACTTGTTCCCGGGCTTCGGCTTCCCGCACTCTGCCTTGCTCGCCCCCGGCAAGGCGATGCATGCGGCCCTGACGAAGCCTCTCGCCGCCGGCTGCTATCTGTGGTTCGACGGGCCGACGCCTATAAGGGCCGCCGGTGCGTGGGGCCTGCTGGATGTCGTGCCCGAGGGCGCGGCCGCTTCCGCGACGATGTGCAGGCGAGCGGATGGCGCGGCCATTGCCGGCGGGCCCACCGCGCCCGCCGTCGACGGAGCGCAAGAGCAATGAGGCGGCTGCGCCATGCGGGACGTGCTGCTGCCATACTGGCCGCGCTGTCCTGCGCCGGCGCTCATGCCGACACGTTCCAGTCGAGCCTCACGGCGACCGTTTCCCTGACCGACGGGCAGGGAAACACGATCGAGCGACCGGAGCGCGGTTCGCCTTTCCGCATCGGTGTCGTGCTGATGGACGCCGTCACCGGCACGCCGCCGAAGGGCATGCTCCTGCAGGCATGGATCAGGCCGCTTGGCGACGGCGCGATGAGTTGCCAGGATGCGGCGCGTGCCTTTCGGGTGACCCGCAGCATCGCCGAAGATTCGGTCGATCTCAACGGCATCGTGCTGGCCCAGCTCAATCGCGACGGCAGTTTCGGCATCGTCGATCCCAAGCTCAATTTGCGCTCCTCCAACATGATCGGCGCGGCCCGCTTCGACGCGCAGCCGGATGGCTTCGCCGTCGATCCGCGCAGCCAGACCGCCTATTTCGCCTTCGCGGATACAGGGACCGTGGAAGCGGTTTCGCTGGTGGACGGCGCGCGAAAGCCCTTCGCGAAAGACCTGCACCGACCCACGGATATCGCCGTCGGCCGGGAGGGCGATGTGTGGGTCGCGCAGGCCGGGACCGGCGGTCTGGCGCACTTCTCGAATCGGGGCGAACGCCTGCCGGATGTCGGGGTCGGTTCGGGCGGGGTTGCAATTGTCGAGGCAAGCGACGGCTCGACGTTTTTCGCATATGCGGCGGACGGCAGCGGCGTGCTCGTCGATCGCGCGGCCGGGCAGGAGCGGGCGCGCGTCCATTCCGGGCAGGGCATTACCTCCGCCGCCACGGCGGGCGCGGCCCTCGTCCTGCTGGAGCGCGACGGGATGCGGGCCCAGATACGCTTCGCCGATGCACCGAAATCGTCGCAATCCGTGCCCCTTGCCGGGCCGGCGGCGCGGGTGGCGATCGATCCTTCGGGAACCCACGCCTTCGCCTTTTCCGGCAGCGGCAACATCGTCACCATCGTCGATATCGCAACGGCCCAGGTCGTGCAGGCGGTTTCGGTCGATGGCGCGGTTACCGATATGGCGTTCACCGACAGGGCCGTCTACCTGATGCTCGCGGATCAGTCGGCGGTGCTGGCGATCGACCCGGCGACGATCGCGCTCGGGCGCGCGCCGTCGATCCGCAGGGTTCCCATCGGCGTTGCCGGCGCCGATACCGGGACGACGAAAGGATTGCTAGTCCCACTCCTGCCTTCCCGGACTGTTCTGGCGGTCAACGCCGAAAGCTATACCGGGTTCATCCTGCATGAGGAGATGGCCATCGGCGACGTGCCGCCAATGGATTCGGTGCGCCTGCGCGGCGGCGTGCCGATGGCAATCAAGGTGGCCGACCGCAGCTTCCGCGAAGTGTCGCCCGGCCGCTACGAGACCTTCGCACGCATCGCACGGCCGGGCCAACACGAACTGGTGCTGACGACCGGCATCGCAGGCATGACCGTCTGCTTCCCGATCCGCGTCGAAGGCGCGGCATCCGAAGGCAGGCCGGCGAAACTCACGCTTCGCGTGACGCCTGCGGCGGGCGGCCTCCGCGCGGGAGTCCGGCAAACGGTTTTCGTCGATGTCGTGGACGACGAGGGCCGGGCCTATTCCGCCGAAAGCGTCGAACTGATCGTTCCTAGCCTATCGTTCAGCTGGACAGGCCGGTTCATCGCGCGCCGTGATGGCGGGGGGCGGCTGGCGGCGGAAATCCTCCTGCCCCGCGCCGGCACCTACGCCGTACAGCCGTCCGCCAATCAGGCAATCGCCCCCGCCACGCTGGAGGTCGGTTCATGATCCCTGACAGATATTTCCTGATAGCCCTTCTGGCGGCCGGTCTCGGCGGCGGTGGCGCAATGCTGATGAGCCGGAGCGCAGCGGTCGAGACTGTGGACGGCGCCCGCGCCTTTCCCATGGAAGTCATCGAACTGCCGGACATCGCCGTGCTGGACGGTGAGGGCAGGGCGCTGAGCCTCAGGAAGGAAGCCGTCGGCGATGCGCTGTTGGTCGTGAATTTCAATTTCACCACCTGCGAAACCATCTGCCCGGTCGGCAACGTGGTCATGAAAGCCATAGACGACAGGGCGAGGACCGAGGTCCCCATGCCTGTGCGGCTGCTCTCCATCACCATCGATCCGGCGCGCGACACGCCCCGGAAGATGCGCGAGGCGGCCAGGGAGGCCGGCGCCAGCGCACAGTGGCTGTGGTTGACCGGCGCACCGGCCGACATCGACCTGCTGCTCGGCCGCTTCGATGCCAGGGCGGCGGACATCCAGTTCCACGATCCGATGTTCTTGATCGGGGATGCGCGAAGCGGGCGGTTCCGCCGCATTGTCGGTCTGCCGAAGCCCGAGCGGGTTCTGGAGGAATTGCGCGGGTTCGCCTCTTGAGGTGTGCCTTCGCTGCGCTCGGCTTCTTCGCGGCATGCGGCGCGGCGACCGCAAACGAGGTCGACGCCGGCCGCGCCATCTTCGAAACGGGCGTCGGCGTCACCGCCAGGATCATGGGAATGGATCTTCCCGGCACGGGCTTCGCCTGTCGCCGGTGCCACGGGCTTGACGGGGCGGGTGGACGGGAAGGGGCGACTGTCATGCCAGCCATCGGCTGGGACAAGCTCGCAGCGCCTGTGGCCAGCCGGCCAGCCTACACACCGGAACTCTTTCGCAAGGCGCTGGAGACGGGCATTTCCCCATCTGGCAGAGCCCTGGATGCGGCAATGCCCCGTTATCGCCTCGATGGCGCACAGGCAGATGCCCTAATGGCCTATCTCATGGCGCTTCCCGCTATCGAACGCCGCGGTATCGAGGCGGATGCCGTCCATCTCGGCGTGCTTTCCACGCCGCGCTCGCAAGCGCTCGCCTCCGCTTATGCTGGCGCGCTTGAACAGGCGCTTGCCGAGCGCATACCAGCGCACGGCATCTTCGGCCGCACGGTCAAGGTGCGGCCGGTCGGGGTCGCGGCCGGCACGGACCTGAAGACTGCGGTGGAACGCAGCCCGGTCGTCGCCATGATCGGCCTTGCGCCGGCCGACTCCGGTCTCATCGCGGACCTGCTCGGCGACGGGATGCCGGTATTGTTCCCGCTTTTCCCACTCGCGGGCACCGAGGACCGGGATCTCGCACACGGCCTGATGGCCGACTGGCCGGCTGTGGCCGACGCAATCGCGCTCAGGATCAAGGCCGACGGCCGGAGCGATCTTATTCTCGCGGCGGGCGATGCCGGCGACGGGCGTCTGGCCGCGCTCGCCGCAGCGCTGACGAGGGCGGGGGTATCCTACCGGCTGGGGGATGATCTGTCGGTTGGCATGGCGAGCGCCGTGCTGCTGCTGCCAAGACCCGGCGCTGCCGGCGCATGGATTACGCGGCTGCGGCGCGATGCTGTCCTCTACGGCATGGCAGAGGATTTTGTCGCCTTGCGCGTCCGGCTCAATGGGGCCGGAATCCGTTACAGGCTGGCGGTGCAAGGCACCAGCGTCGCATCGATGGCAGCAACGGCGCAACTGGGCGCACTTGAAGCCCACGCCCTCATGGCGGCCGACCTCTTGCACGGGCTTCTCCTGTCGGCGGGCCGCGACCTGCGCCGAGCCACCTTGCTGGCAGGATTCCGCAACTTGCGCCGTCAAGCGGCCCCTAACCTCCTACTTGACTATGCCACCCATCCGGGCAGCGGAACGGCGGCGGTGGAGTTTATCGTGGAATAATTTGATGTAATCCGTTGCCCGGCGGCGATACAGTCAGCGGACAGCGATCCCTCATGCCGACCAACCCCACTTGCGCCTAGTGCGGAGAGGATCGGGCTGAATTCGTTGTTCTGACTATCTGACGTCATCTGTTCTTCCTGTTTTCATCAGAAATTCGGCTCTCACGCACATTTGCTGACATGCGGCTCCTACGATGTGCCGATCAGTCGTGCTTGCAGCAGATCGAGTTTTGCTCTCCCGTAGATCTGGCATTTAATGAGCTTCAAGCGTGTGATCTGGCCATTTGACCACGGTGAGATGATTGCGTTTCTTACAGCGTCGAGGTCCTTTTCCACGCCGCTGGCAAACGATCCGACCAGGCTATTCTGGGCAGCTTCCAGCCCCTCGTCGAGCCTTCGTGCTGTCTTCGAGCGGATCATGGACTGGAAGTCACCAATGGCCATGCGGGCGACAACCACTTCAGGGACGTTCACCTCGATTGCCGCCACCAGTATTGCTTCGGATTTTGCAAGCTCAACGCGTGCGGTGGTCATGAGCCGGGCGATGATTCGCGCCGATGGTGTTCTAGCGAGCCCACTCTGATTGGCCTTTTCCGCAAGGCGTCGGCGTTGAGCCCATTGCGAGATGACGTCGCTCTAGCCTGAAAAACCCTTCGCCTTGATCTCGCGCCAGAGTGCCAGGGCGTTCCGCGCCCCTTCCGCCCAGCGACTGTCGAGCCACGGCGCCATGGACGCCTGTTGGTCGTGAAAATCGACACTATCCAGCCTGATCTCACCTATGATCCTGCCGTGAACCTCGATTACCCAAGCATGACAATGATCAATCAGCCTTTGGACCCAACGAGCCGCACTGTCTCTTGTTGAGGCTTACCGTGCTTCGGCAAACATTTCGATTACTTCGGCATGATTACCTAAGGAAATTCGAGCTTCCACGTCGTCGACGGAAGCCTGTCGCAGCTTAAGATATTTTCCTTTCAATAAGCTCGTCATGGTTTCGCTCCAGGGGCATCATTCATCCCGTTTCGTGAAAAGGCGCAGAAGGTGACCGCTTGAGAATGACGTGCTCGCGAGCATTTTCAGCTCCAGCGCCTTCGGCAGATCGAGGAATAAGGGTTTTCCGCCGCCATATGCGACGGGATTTGTGATGATTGCGAATTCGTCGATGAGATTGGCCCTCACGAGTGATTGAGCGAAGCTGGCGCCTCCCCACGCAATAATCTCGCCATCGTGCTTGCGTCGCAAAGACGCGACCTCGCTGGCCAAATCGCCACTCGCGATCGTGCTTTCTGGCCAGTCGGCAACCTTTAGCGTCTTGGAGAAAACGACCTTCGGAATATCGTTCATCGGAGCGGCGTAAGGGTCTTTCGATGTTGGCCAGACCGTCTTCATTTCCTGATAGACAACCCGCCCCATGATATGTGTGCTTGCATGCGAAATCCGGTCGAGTTTCCAACGCTTCAACTCTGGAGGTTCCGGCATCGCGCCGACGGCCATGCCATCCGGCTTTACAACATATCCGTCGAGCGATGCTGTCATGATCAACGTGACCTTTGACATTTGAACCTCCCTTTGGTGTCTGTAGTGACAAGACGAATGACAACCACGCTCTTCGACATAAGACTGGAATTTTGTCCGCGATGGTCTTTCCTCAACCTCGCGCCGCCCAGATGGTGATCAGCGCGATAGGGCCAAAGATGACCCACTGGATGAGGTCCCACGGATTGCCGAACCAGGCGAAGCTGAAGCCAAGGCAGAGCAGGGCGAGGGCAAGGTAGTGCCCGCCGATGAACCAGGCCAACGGCATACGCCAGGCCGGGCGATAGGCGGCGACCAGCATTCCGATGGCGCCGATCGCGGCCAGCAGTGCGATATCGTACCAGACGATGTCGAGCACCGCAGTGACTTCAGGGGGCAGGTCAGCAGCGTAAAGCGGCACCATCACCTCGGTGTTGCCACTGACGAAATGATAGACCACCGCCGATCCGCTCAGGGCAGCGCCCAGCAGCAGGCCATAGCGCCGCATCGGGGCGACTGACGTGGGGGTTGGCGTGTCGATGTCCGTTCGGATGGCCATGATCTGCCCCTATTCAATACGGTGCCGTATGGTACGTGAATAGTTGCGCTGAGTCCATACTTATGCGTATGGAAGTCGAAAATGACGCAGGAAACCCATGGCCAGACGCAATACGCTGCAGCCGAAAGACTGGATCATCGGGGCGACCCGCGCTTTGGCCGCGGGCGGAGTGGACGCGGTGTCGGTCGAAGGCATCGCCAAACAACTCGGTGCATCCAAGGGGTCGTTCTACTGGCATTTCGCCGACCGGCCGGCGCTACTTCAAGCGGTGTTCGATCTGTGGGAACGCGAAGGGACGGCCGATCTGATCGAGCGGGCCGAGGCCGTCGCTGACCCGGCCGAGGGCCTGCGAGTGCTGGCGAGAGATACCCTGGATGCCGAAACCAACGGTATCGATGTGGCGCGAACCGAAGCAGCGATCCGCGCCTGGGCCTCGCGCGACCCCGCTATAGGCAGACGCTTTGCCCGCATCGAGGACAACCGCACGGCGTTTCTTGCCCAGCAGATCCGTGCACTGGGTTATGACGAAGTAACGGCTCTGCGACTGAGCAAGGTGGTGCATCTGGCCGTGGTGGGGCTGTTTGCCGCCCGTGCATCGGGGTCAGCGCTGGCCGAGGACGAGACGCTGACCTTCATGGTTGAGTGGCTGATCGCCGATGCGCCGGGCAAGGGGCGTCGAAAGTAGCACTGCGATCGCATCGCATCATGAGCATGGTCGCCGCTGTCGTGGCCCATGCCGAGGCAATTCCCGCCAGATCGTCGGCCAGAGAACGGCTGGACGTGAGTGGAAGAACGAACCCGCTCGCGCAGGATGGGCGGCAATGTTGAAATCCCGACGATATGGCATGGCGGCTCCCCGTTGACTCCCTGCCGCTCTTTTCGTTGACTAGACTGATGAAAGACAAGCCCTTTCATAAACCAGTAGTCGTCTCCCCGCGCTTCGGACACCTCCGCCAGATTCGGACGGTTGCCGAAGCGGGCAGGGTGCTTTTGCACGAATGGCCGGAAGGCTTAAACCCGAAGAAAAACAACCAGGCTGCCAAGATCATCATTGAAACCCTCCGGGGAAATCGGAAACCGTCCGAAGCGCGAAAAGCATTGATCGATGCGGCTCAGGCAGCCGGCATCCTGATCGACGATGGCCAAAATGACGGCCATCAGATCGCGGCCGAGTAGCAGATCTCAGCCTCCGGAGTTGACGCAGTCCATTTCGATTTCGACCAGCCAATCAGGATCGATGAACCGGGAGACTTGCACGAACGTGCAGACGGGTCGGATCTCACTGAAGACTTCGCCGTGCGCACGGGCCGCTTCGCGCCACTGATCGATTTCTGTCAGCATGAGGCGGGTTCGGATTACTTGGTCCAAATGTCCGCCGGCCTCCGTGATGGCCTTAGCTGCAATCTCCAGACATAATTTCGTTTGGGCGTAGACATTTCCCTTGTGTTCGGCCTTGCCATCCGGTCCGATTGGTGCAGTTCCTGCCACTGCAATGTGAGGCCCAACTCTTACGGCACGGCTGAAGCCGATCTCCGGTTCAAGCGGCGATCCCGAAGAGACAAGTTTGCGCTGTTCCATCTTCCAACCTCCTCCCTACCTCTATGCCGACCGCACGATCCCAGATGTAACATCCAGTTCCGCAACCCCTGTGTCGAGATCAGGCGGTTCCTCGGGAAAGACGACGACCCCACGCTCGACGACCTGGTACGCGTTGGCCTCTACATCAAGGGCGAGGGTGACTTCACGCCGGGCTTCGAGGAATGGATGAAGCGGGCCGGCGGGATCAGGAATCCGCCCACGGTCAGCGCCATCCGTGTGCTCGGCCTCGAGATCGAAGCGACGGCGGTGCTGAAATGATCAAGTCACCAAGCGACAAAAGGCTGACCTGCAAGCAGCAGCCGATGCCGCAATTCGTGCGCGAGGTCCTTGAGGCGTGCGAGCTCGTCGTCAAATACAGCGCGCGGCCGAGGATGTGATAATTAAGCAACTCTTAGAGCCTCGCCTGGTTGCGGTACTGGAGCTCATGTCGGAGCGAAGGAAATCTGCCTGCGCTCGGTAGTGTTACCGAACCTTTGTCGCGGCGAGTTTCTTTCTCCGCTATCGTTTCCGGCTCGCGTGCTTCAGGCCGTTGCCGCCTTGCGGTTGCGCTTTGCGGGTGCCGGCTTCTCCGCTTCTTTAGGCTTGCGGCCAAGGCCCATTGTCTTGGCCAGTGCCGAGCGGGCAGCCGCATAGTTCGGTGCAACCATCGGATAGTCAGCGGGCAGACCCCATTTTGCCCGGTACTCCTCCGGCGTCAGCCCGTAATGCGTGCTCAGATGACGTTTCAGCGACTTGAACTGCTTTCCGTCCTCGAGGCAGACGATGTAGTCCGGTGTGACCGACTTTTTGACCGGCACGGCAGGCTTGGGTGGTTCAGGTGCTTCTTCAACCGCTCCATTGATCCGGCTCTTTAGCGCCGTATGGACCTGATCGATCAGGGTAGGGAGGTCCGCGACTGGAACCGGATTGTTCGAGACATAGGCCGACACGACGTCGGCGGTGAGTTCGATGAGATTGTCCGGTTGGTTTTGATTGTTCTGGGACATGAAGGCTCCATGGAATTGACCCGACCTACGAGGTCCGGTCTCTATACATAGAGATAAGTGAAAGCAAAAGTCTTATAATCAGCCAGGCATCGACAGGTCTGCACTTTTGTCGATGGCAACGCAATCCGCCGTTGTGCGCACATTGATGCGTTTGTCCTTGGCATAGCCTTGCGCCGCAATCGCCACCAGGTCATCCCCGGCGCGGATGGGCCGCTACCACCAGCCATCGCGTAGCGACCATCCCGCCCTAATCGCGATCTCCGCATCCAGGCTGTCGGGGCGCAGGTTTGCAACCTTGTGCCCGGTGTGTGCATCGGGTGAGCACCTGATCAGATGATTGCGCGCCTCGATGAGTGCTGCCTGTCTGGTACCGGCAAGGATGAGCTGATGGAAATAGTGAAGGGAACGCCGGTGCGGCGTGATATATGCGATCCTGACCTGAAAAGCCGCCACGCCTGTTCCGATCTCCTCCAGCATCTGTTCTGAAGATCGAACACGAATGCAGAATAGCAAGGGCCCGGTCTGAGCTTCGCCCGTACCGCGCTGTTTGCCATGAGCCAGCCCGACGAGGTGGACAACAACGAAATCCTGTTCCACCCAACCGCACACGCGATGTGATCGGCTGGAAGGCAGCCAAAGCCACCTATCCACCAGCATTATCGAACTCAAGGAGCTCGCGGAAATCCAGGGCCTGTGTCAAGAGAAGGGACCTTGTGTTTCGGCCATCAGTTCTCCACCTGAAGGTTCCCTATCCGCTCAACCTGCCTGGGCAGGTCTGCCTTGATATGCTCCGGCAGGTCCTCGGCCTGAGAAAAGCTAGCAATTCTGTCCAGAAGGGCAGTTGCCTCGGCAGCACGCTCAGCTAGCATTTGCGCTTCTGCTAGGATGAGCCAACGATACAGGTGGAATATTCGCGCGTGCGGATCATCAGGGGCAGGGCCATCGGCTCCGCCGAGGCGTTCGATGACCATCTGCAAGGCCCGCTTACTGGCAGAAGCACCGCGAACGATCTTGCCGGCAAGGCTGATCTGCATGCCCTCATCGTCGCCAAACTTATCTGCGACAGCGGAATAAAAGGCCAATGCGTCTGCCTCCCGATCCGAAAGACTGCTCAGAACATCGAGCTTGAGCAGAATGAATTGCCTGTCGTTGACGACTGAGGGCGTTTCATGTTCGGCATTGTCGATGATGGCTTGTGCACTCGCAAGGTCGCGGATCACCATGGCTTCGGTCAGTTCGCGGACGGTCTTTAAAATCCGGTTATATTCTGGGGTGTTCGTCTCGGCCCATTGCTTGCGTGCAGTCTGAACGTCCCAGCGGCCTGCACGGATGTCGGAAAGAACCTCCTTGATGGCGGATGGATCGCCTATCCAGGCGACAGTGCTGTTCTCATCAACGATAAAGCCGGCCGGAACGCCTTGCTGGCCGCTCGCCTCCAGCCAGTTTCGTGTCACCGACCCGCGGGATAGTACCGAAGGTTGAGTTGGCTGCTCTTCCAGAGCCAGAATAGCCGACGTGGCCAGTTCGTGCGCTGCTTTTTCTGTACGATCCACATCACGGGTGTACACCGCCACGCCATAGCACGGGACATCGATTGCGTTCGTGAACTCTGCGGTCTCGCTGAGAAGAGGCAGGCAGCCGGCACAGCCTGCGTTCCACAGGATGACCACGCTCAGGCGGTCGAACCTCACGCTGAAGATGGGCTCGTGGTTGAACACACGATCGAGTTTCAGTTCGGGAGTACGATCCCCGGGGAGCAGGCGTGTCGTTGTTCCGGTGGCTTTTCCCCACATTCCGCCTGTCTGATGCATATCGTCCTGCCTCTCTTTGCAATTGCACCTGGTTGCTGGCATCTTCTTGCGCGTCGCGAGCCAAAGACCCGCTCAGCGAGCTTTCTACAAGTTAGGGTAGCATTCACGTCGGGATTGCCAAGGCGTGATCATACTACCCGATCATGGCTGATCGCACCCCAAGAGAACCTCATTTCGTGGCCGATGTTGACGATCTGCTTTGCGATAAAGCCACCTCAACAAGCTGCGCCAATGCAACCTTCAGACGAGATCACTCGGCCACCTTCAGATGGACTTTGGCCCCAGTGTCCCCGATGACCCTCCTTAGCGATGATAAAAATGGGGGCGGTTCATCTCGGCCGTTGTTTCGATGGTTGGCGCAAAAATAGCAATGGCCTTGGGGTGGACCTTGAAATGGGCGAGGGTCGCGGTCACGATCTCCCCGGCCGCGCTTTGTAGGTGCGGACTTTTCCACTTCCCTAGGCTTACGGCCAAGGCCCATGGTCCTGTCTAGTGCTGAGCGGGCAGCGGCGTAGTTCGGCGCAACCATCGGATAGGTGGCAAGAAGCAAATTTTTGCAAGCTTCTGAAGGTTGGCGCACCGTACCTTTCCAGGGACAGCAGGCTGCCTTAATCGACGATCCGTTCCAGCGCCTGTACGTCGGTTATCCACATTGACCGCCCCTGACGGCAGATCACGCCTGCCTTCTCAAACCGCGCCAACAGTTGCGCCACGGCCTGGCGGGTGGAGCCAACCATCATTGCAAGCCGCTCCTGCGAATGGTTGCTGCGTATCTCGATAACCTTAGCCCCCGGCGCGTTGGCATGATCGGCAAGGCTCAGCAGCAGGAGCGCAAGGCGGCCCGCGACCGGCGTCGTGCCGACGACCTGGGCGATCTTGGCGTAGAGCACGGCCTTGTAGCAGAGCCCGTCGATCAGCCCGAGCGCGAGGTTAGGCATCCGTGCGATTAGATTCTGGAGCACGTCCGGCGTCAAGAAAAGTGTCATCGAGTTCTGTTCGGCCACCGACGTCCACATGTTGTCGCCGCCGCCAAGAACCTGCGGCGCGCCGATGAAATGTCCTGGCGTCCAGTAGGCTAGCGTGAACTCTTTGCCGCCAGGGGATGTGTAGAGGGACCGGATCTTACCAGACTTGATGATGTGTATCCCCCTGTGCGGCTCGCCCTGGTGGAACAGGAATTCGCCCTTCCGGAAGCTGCGGATTGCAGCAGTCTTGAACAGTGCGCTCTTCTCGTTGCCGTCGAGCCTGTTTGTAATGTCAGGATTGCCTGCGACCTCGGCATTCGGGTCGACAAGGAACTCGGGCGTGCTCTGGAGATCATCACTTGCCATGGCCTCTCACTCCCACAATCCCGAACATGAAACCACCGGAGTTAACGTCGAAGTCGTCACGATACTACGCCAGACGAACCAGGTAGAAAATTCCGCAGCCGAGCATTGTGAAGGATATCAACGGACGCAGCGCCGAAACGTTCAGGCGTTGCGCGTAAAGTGCGCCGCAGAGCGAGCCGACGATCACCAGCACGGTGATCGGCACCGCAAGACGGTAGTCGATAGCACCGATCGTCATGTTGCCGAAAGCGGCGAAGCCGCCGATCGGCAGTTGGATAGCCTGCGCCATTCCCACCGATCGTTTCGATCCGAACCCAATATAGGACAGTATGGGAATGAGGATGAGCGGCCCACCAGTCCCCGAAAGGGCAGAGCCAAGTCCAGTCGCCGCCCCGATCAATGCAAGCGTCCGGCGCGACAGGCGCGGATCGATCTCCGCCGGACGTTGTATCTCGACCGCCTGGAAGGAGAGGAGGAATGCCCCGATGCAGAAGATGGCGATCAGGAATTCCACCGCCTTCGACGGTATGAACGGCAGAAGATAGGTTCCCACAAGTGCTGTCAGCCCGGCTGGAAGCGCGATTATAGCCACGTCGCGCAAACTGACATGGCCCTTCCTTCCGAAGACGAGGCTTCCGATGACGCCCGAGAAGAACGTGGCCATCAGTGAGACAGGAATCACCTGGTGGACCGTATAGTTGCCGACCACAACCAGGGTCGGCACGAGTAGCAACCCCCCGATCGCCGTGGCCCCGATGAGGAAGGCGATTGTGAAGACACCAAGGCTGATTAGAAGCGAAAGTTCCATCGAGGCAGACTAATAAGGGTGGCGAATGGGTCGATGAGATTGCGACCGCGGGGCGAGGGCTCCGCCCGACGCGGAGCCACAGACGATGCAGAATGAGCGGACAGCATGCTGTCCGCCTCCAGGATTCGCCAATGGCTTCAGGAAGAACGGCCAGCGTTCACGGCTTGTCTTCCCTGCTCCGCAGCCTGTCCGTGGCCAGCGCGACAAGCAATGTTGCAACGATGATCACGGTCGTCAAAGCGTTCATTTCCGGCGTCACCACGAATTCAATCTGTTCCAGAATGAATGTCTGCACCGTGCTCACCCCACCGCCGATCACGAAGATGGTCGAGTTGATCTCGTCAAACGACACCGAGAACGTAACCAGCAGGCTGGCGACAAGTCCCGGCATGATGGCAGGCACCACGACACGGCGGAAAGCCGAGATGCGCGATGCGCCCAGGTCGAGTGCCGCCTCCAGCAGGCTCGGGCGAACCGAGAGAAAGGCGGTTGCCATGATTATCGCAGCGAAAGGAAAGCCGCGCACCACGTGGGCGATGGTGACGCTTAGATAGCCCAGCCTCATACCGATAAGATTGAAGAAGATCAGCAGCGATACACCGATGATCATCGGCGCCATGACGAGTGGAAGGTTGCCGAAAGACCTCAGCACCGTGACCCATGCCGCACGGCGCTGATGTAGGCCAAAGGCAAAGGCCGTTGCCAAGCTGGTCGACACAAGCGCAGCGGTGACGCCCACGCCCAGACTGGTCAGGACGGAGGAAAGCGCGCGGGGATTAGCCAACATCCCCGTATACCACTGAAGCGTATAGCCCGGTGGCGGAAACTCGGTCACCCGACCCGAACTGAACGAAACGAGCACAAGCGTCGCGAGAGGCAAGTAGAAGAAGATCAGCACCGCGAAAAAGAACGCGCCCTGTAGCCGATAATTTGTCGATTTAGGCGGCGTCATACCCGTGACCTCCCGACAAAGGACAAGCCCGCAACGCCAATCAGAAGCGCCACGCTGACAAGCGCGCCAAGCGCAGCTCCAAGCGGCCAGTTCGCCAGTTGCTTGAACTGGATTTCGATCAGGTTGCCGATCAGCACCTCGCTCGACCCACCCAGAATGCGGGGCGTGAGAAATGCGCCCAGCACCGGAAGCGCAACCAGGATCAGGCCGGTCGAAATGCCAGGCATGGTCAGCGGAAGCACGACGCGACGGAATGCGGAGAACGGCGTGGCGCCGAGATCCCGCGCAGCCGATATAAGCGACAGGTCTAGGGCCTTCAGCGATGCGTGAACGCCGAGGATCATGAAAGGCATATATATATGAACCAAGCCGATGATCACGGCGGTTCGCGAATAAAGCAAATCAAGGGGCTGACTGGTGATGCCGATCCCAGTCAGCGCCCAATCGATCAGCCCATTCGGTCGCAGCACCGCTATCCATGAGAAGGAACGGATTAGCAGACTGGTCCATTGCGGCAGGATAACAAGCAGCAGAAGCAGGGCCTGCCATCGCGGGGGTGCCTGCACGGCAATGAAGTAGGCGACAGGGTAGCCGACGAGCAGGCAGATGACCGAGACGGTCACCATGACCTCCAGGCTGTTGAAGATGCTGTTGTAGTAGAGCGGATCGGTAAAGATCAGCCGGTAGTTATCGAAGGTGAAGTCGGCAATCGGCAGCCCGGTCAAAACGTCTTGCGAATAGAAACTGTACGCGATCATGACCGTCATCGGCACAACAAGGAACGCCGCGAGGAAGAGTATCGGAATCGAAAGCAGCACGAGCCGACCGTCGCCCGCAGCCCGCGCACGGGCTGGTTTCAGTTTAGGGCCGAGAGATGTCGCAACCGCCATGTCAGACATCCTCCAGTAGCACGGCATCGGCGATGTCCCAGCCGACCTTGATCCGGTCGCCGGAAGCCGCACCCGAGGCAGTGGCAGGACCGGAGGCGCGAAGCATCTTGCCTTTCTCCAGCTGGAGGGCGTATTCAACGACCGGTCCTCTAAATGTCACGGTTTCGACGCGGGCGTCGAAGGTGTTTGCGCCGCCCTCGCCGATCCGCACCTTCTCCGGCCGAACAGAAACGCAGCAGCGCTGGCCTGCAGCCATTGCAGGCCGGTTGTCCGCAACCACGCGGATCGGCCCGCTCGGCGTATCGACCTGCACCAGACCGCTGCCGGCGTCTGCCGATGCCACGACCCCATCCAGAAGAGTTGTTTCACCTATGAAGTCGGCAACGAAACGGTTCGCCGGCCGATCGTAGATCGCGCGAGCTCCCCCGATCTGCTGTATCTCCCCACCCTTCATGACCACGATGCGATCCGACATGGTCAGCGCTTCTTCCTGGTCGTGTGTGACATAGATGAACGTGATGCCAAGGCGCTGCTGGAAGCTTCTGAGCTCAAGCTGCATCGCCTTGCGCAGCTTCAGATCCAACGCGCCAAGCGGTTCGTCGAGCAGCAGGATGCGCGGGCGCACCGCAAGCGATCGTGCCAGCGCCACGCGCTGCTTCTGCCCGCCGCTGAGTTGCCCCGGCTTGCGGTCAGCAAAGTCGCCAAGCCGAACCATGTCAAGCATCTCGGCCACGCGGGCAGCAATCTCGGTCTTGGCCATCTTGCGCTCGACCAGGCCGAAGGCAACGTTCTCGGCCACCGTCATATGCGGGAAGAGCGAGTAGTCCTGGAAGACCGTCGACACGTCCCGCTTGTTGGGGGGCAGGCTTGTGATCTCCTGCCCCCCAAGAATAACAACGCCGGCATCCGGGCGCTCAAAGCCGGCTATGATGCGCAGCGTCGTGGTCTTGCCACACCCAGATGGCCCGAGCAGCGACAGGAACTCCCCGTCGAAGGCCTCCAGACGGAGGGACTTGAGTATCTGGAAGGTGCCGTAGGCCTTCCTGATGCTTTCGAGACTGAGGATCGTCTGCGGTTTCTGTTCGTCCATCCGCTTACGCTCCTTGTTCTGGTGTGGGTCCAGGACAGTCATGTTCATGCCAGCTTCACCTCTGTCCAAAGCCGCTCGAGGCGCTGCGACACCTCCGGCGTGGTGAAGCGCCGCCAGTGATACTTCCAGGACGGCTCGATAACAAAGGACGCCTTCTTCTCACCCGGGATCAGCGCATTGGCCTTGTCGCTCATGACCACGGCGCCGTGGATGTCGGGAATTTTGACCATTTGTTCCGGCCGGAGAATGAAGTTGATAAACTCGTAGGCCATGTCCTTGTTCGGCGCGTCCTTGAGGATCGCCATCGTGTCGATGACCGCCGGCACGCCCTGCGGCGGAACGGCAATGCCGATCGGATTGCCGGACGAAGCCTGTTGCCGGGCGCGACCATCGACCCAAACGCCGGCGACCGCCTGCTCGGTCAATAGCATTTCAGCCATTTCCTCGTGGTTGCTCCAGTACTTGCGCACGAGCTTCTTCTGCTCCAGCAACGAGGCTTTCAAAGCGTCGTACTGGGTAGGCGTCCATGCACCTATGTCCTCGGTCGGAATATCCAACCGCGCTGCTGCCGTGAGGATCGGGATGATTGCCTCGTCCTTGGTCGACAGCCGGCCGGCAAAGCTCGGGTCCCACATCACATCCCAATTGGCTTCCGCCTTCGCCTTCTCCACGGCGTTTGTGTTGTAAGCCAAGGCGTTGATCGTGAGTGCGAATGGCAGGCCGTAGACCTGGCCGTTGACGGTGAGTTCCTTTTCGACAGCGCTCTTGCCGCTGTCGGAAAGGTTATCGAAATTCGGAATCCGCTTGAGGTCGAGAGGCTCCACCCGTTCGGCAAGCGCTGCACGCGTCATCCAGTCCATGCTCGGCAGGAACACGTCCCATTTCTCGCCGGCGATCATTTGTGACCACCATACGGGATTGCCGCTGTAGCTGCCGATGAAATTGACCTGTGCGCCGGTTTCCGCCGCAAAGTCCTTCATGATTGCCTGCATCGGATTCGTAAACCAGGAATAGACGAGCAGTTCACGAGCCTGCGCCCGCGCGCTACCCCATATGGCTGGCGTGGCCAGCGCAGCGGCAGTTCCCACTAGCATTGTTCTGCGTGATATTCTGTAAGATCGGTTATCGGACATTGCCTTGCTCCCTTTGGCTCCATGACCGGATACCCCTCGCACCCGGATCAGGTAGAACTGGACGGCCGCGGTGCGGCATATACGTAAACTGATATCAACTCCCTTGCGATGCACGACGTGATTGCTGTTTCAGTCTCGTCCCGTCTGCATCGGCTTATGCTGCCACGCCCATCCCCGGGCCGTCAGAAACCCAGCCGCGCCCAGACCCTTTTCCCGGCGGCATTGACCTCTTTTACTGCTGCGGCGACATCGATCGTTTTGACATTGCCCTTCTCGACTACCGTCTTGCCGTCGACCAGAACCATGTCCACGTCCTCGCCATTGGCCGCGTGAACGAGAAACTTGAACGGGTCGTAGACCGGAGCAGCCTTGGGTGTATCTGTCCTGACTATGACGATATCGGCCTTGCAGCCGGCCTTGAGCCTGCCCAGATCCGCGCGGCCCAGCGCATCGGCTCCGCCAACGGTCGCCATGTAGAAGACGTCTTCGGCACGACCTGCCGTCGCGCTGCTCTCGACGATCTTGCAGACCGTGGACGCCATCCGCATGTCGTTGAACATGTCGAAAGGATAGGTATCTGTGCCCAGGCATTGCCGGATGCCCAGTTCCTTGTATTTCTCGATCGAATTTATCACGCCGCCGCGCCGCGCCTTCACCCATGGCAGATGGCAGACTGTAGTGAGGCTGTCGCGTAGAGCTTCAATTTCGTGCCGTGCCATCGAAGCATGATTGCCGTCGCCGCTCATGATCTGGCCATGACCGATGATGAAATCAGGTCCGAGCAGCCCTGTGTCCATCATGTATTCGACGGTTGTCATGTTCATCGTCTCGCGGATCCGGTCGTATTCATGGATCGACTGTCCGCCATGGATCTGGATCGGCAGTCCGTGCTCATCCGCAAGGCGCCGCGTTTCTCGCAACATTTCAGGGCTGCAAGTGTCTATTTGGCCTGGCGCGAGCAGCGTACGCAGGCGATCGTCGTAGCGGCCATTCCAGTTCACGCAGAAATCTGCGCAGGCTTCGAAACGCGCCTGCCCCTTTGCACCATAGTCACCGTAATAGGTCGCGCCTTGACCGTCTCCCCAATAGTAGGATGAGCGGTAACGTGGCCCCGAGTAACAACGCAGCCCTGAGGCTCCCGCCGCTTCCGCGACGCGCTCCGTGATCGCGATGTCCCCATCGCCACCGATCTCGAAATCGTACCCCAACTCCACGACCGTTGTGGACCCCGTTCTGGCCAGGTCCGCGAAAACGCAATGCGCCGCCGCAAGCTGCGCATCGAGATCGGAAGCCTTCCGGACGGCCGGCAGCACCGTGTAGAGCGTGTGATAGTTCGGGGCGACCTTTGTCTCCGCCGGCGCCTGCGTCTCTTCCAGGTATCCCTTGGTGAAAAGCGTGTCGGTAACGTGCAGATGACTGTTTACAAATCCGGGAATTACCAGGCGACCGGTTGCATCGATTATTTCATCGACAGGTTCTCCCTCGTACAGCGAACCGACAAAGGTGATCAGATCGTCCTCGAAAACCACCGTGCCAGCCTCAATCGCCTGATGGCGAGACCCGTCCCAGGCAAGGATAGTTCCGTTGACGATGGCTTTCTTCATGGTAGACGCCTTCCTGTACTACGGGCTCCGAGGATGTGGCAGGCCACTGAACGGGCCTGCTCCGACAACTACACTGAAGGAGCCGTCAGGAAGCGAACAGCAAATATTTGCGCAGACTGATATTCCGTGACGTGGCCAGACAGGATCAGCAACGCTGGGGCGATTGTCACATCAGGCAAGCTTTGGGAAAGTGACGGGACAACAACGACATCGCGTTGTTAATTGTGCGTCCCGCTTCGAGCGCATGGCTAGCACATTGCGGGTCGAGAAGCTTGAGTGAATTCGGGCCACGCCTGGCAGCTTGGACAGTATCTCCTTGTGGATGAGTTCAAATTCGCCCGCATTGGCGACTTCCGCGCGCAGGAGATAGTTGGAGCCGCCGGTCATCAGGAAGCATTCGTGGATCTCAGGATATTTGCGCACCGCCGCCTCGAACCTGTCGATGTGATCTTCCGTCTGGCGCTCAAGCGTGATGTTGATGATCACCGCAATGGTCGCATCGTTGTTTCCGGTTCCCAGCAAGGTGGTATAGCCATGAAGCGCACACCGCGATTGGCCTCATCAAAGCTGCGGCTTCGATTCGGAAACTCAAGTCCCAAAAGATGGCTCCTCGCAGCTGGTGTCTGGGCAGCTAATGTCTGGAATGAGGGCCGCGGGAATTGCGGCTTTCAGTATCGATGATGAAACCGCAGTTCACACACTCCAGTTGAACATGTTTCCGGACCCAGGCGACGCGCTTCTTCTCTTCATGCCCGCATGCGGGACAGATCACGCCGATCTCGGCATTCTCGGACGGATTGTCCTTTCCCATCCAGATGTCTCCGCAGCCTTTCGGGAGGCCAGGCATTTGCTTGTTCAGCCGCTGCGTTCCCGGCGCTCTCCTGTTCGGACCGGTGCACGATCCTCCGGCTGGTTATTCAGACCAGCCGGTTGCGTTCCTTGATTTCGAGGGCACGGCGTCGGGTGCCCACCGTATCGTTGACGATGCGCCGACGGGCTTCCTTGCGTTCCTTCCCGCTTTCCGGTTTCCGGCGAGACTGCTTGCCCCCGGCAATGTCGGGTTCAAGCGTAGCGGGAATGACAGGAGCGTCGATTTCAAAACCTCTGGTACCTGCCTCCCGAAGAAGGGCAAGTTGCAAGTCGCAGTCGCTGACACCGAGGTCTGGAGACATGCTGCGAATGGCTTCCAGCGCCTGATGGCTCGCAAAGGGACGGGCTTCCGTTTGGCAGGCTTTCAGCAAAGTCTCGATTGCGACCCTCACGTCGCGGGGCAGGGCAGTTGGCAAATGAATGCTGGTCATTGGATCCTCCTTCCAGAAGGCGGGATAAGGAGCCTTCGAATGAAGGCTCAAGCTCGCGTTCATCCGTCCATGGCGACAACAGATAATGTAGGTCGGTTCCAGCCCGGCGGATCACTCGCCTATACGAGACATAGCCGGAGCCGGTTCCTTGCGTATGAACGGATCGTGCTTCTTGTAGCGCGAGAGCTTATACGTTTGCAGAATATTTACAATCGGACGCCCGATGAAATACGTCCCAGCGAGACTGTGATCGTTGAAAAATATCGAGAAGCCAGATTGTTTTCGGAAAGCCTTGCAACGAACACAATTAGACGATAGGTATTTGTCCATCGATCTTGCTGACGAACTTTGTTTCCGCGCTTCGGCGTTCTGACGATCTTCTCCTCTCAATTTCGAAAGACTACGGCGTTTGGCACTCGGCCAAGCGGCGACAATCTATGCCGATTTGAAAGGAAATCGCCATGAACACCGGTACAGTCAAATGGTTCAACTCCACCAAGGGCTTCGGGTTCATCCAGCCTGATAATGGCGGAGCCGATGCGTTCGTCCATATCTCTGCCGTGGAACGTGCGGGAATGCGCGAACTCGTCGAAGGCCAGAAGATTGGCTTCGAACTGGAGCGCGACAGGAAGTCCGGCAAAATGTCGGCTTGCAACCTTCAGGCTGCCTGACGGGATATCGCCTCTGGTCCTTGACCACGGATGTACTGGCACTGGCCATTGAGGCGAAGCGGAGAAGGTCGGGAATTTCCCGGCCTTTTTCATTTGTGCACCCGGCCTTTTTTCGTTTGTGCAAAGGAGTAGCGAAATGGACCACGACGCAGTCAATGCTGTTTTTGTACCGAAGCTCACCCGCATGGAAACCAAGGCGGACATATCGGCCCGCGTCGCCCGCGAGATCATGGACACGGAAGTCGCGCGGCGAAACGCCAAGACGGCGCGCCTGAGAGCTGCCCGTCTCGAAAGAGAGGCAGAAAACGCGGCGAATGGGACGACTTCTGCTGCTCTGCCGAAGTGGAAGAAAACTCTTCGGAAGTCTTAACCGGGGAAGCAAAAAGCTGCAGTCCTGGCGTCGATGGTCGCAGTTTCCCGATTATCCTCGCTCCACCCACCGAGTGTGGTAGTTTGACTGATCGGCAGTTTATTGAGGGCAGGAATACCCTATCTGTGTTTTTGCAGAGCATCAGGTTTTGGGCTGCCAACTGAAACGAACGATCTCGGAGCATTGATGAGCAACGTTGTTACCCTGCATGGCGATAAGCGCTGGAAGGCAGTTATCGAGTATCGCACCGATGAAGGCCCGAAATCTGTCGAGCATTATTTCGAGGAGATATCGGATCTCCACCTCATCATCGAACACGGACCGGACTGGAATGTCCTGATCCGCTGCACGGTCACTCTAAACCGCTCTGACGATGGCGAAGAACAAAACAGCGTCGAGAAAGCGCTGCGTGATGAGCGTATCAATTAACGAACTCTCCTGCCTTGTGCATCCGGCTGGATGAACCCAATACCTAGGTGAGTCCCAGCTTCTTCTTGAGATCGGCGTTTTCCTTGCGCAGATGGTCGGCCAGTTGTTTCTTCAGGCGCTCATTCTCTTTTTCGAGAGCCAGCAGGTCCTGCAGATCTCCGCCAGTCGATACCGGCGTCGGGGAAGCGGCCTTCTTCCAATGGTAATAGGTCTGCTCGGAGATACCAGCCTGCTTGACGGCGTTCCTGATGCTTTCGCCGCGGCCGACCGACCGATCGATCTGAGTCAGCTTCTGTGAGCGTTCCTTTTCGGAATAGGTCTTGCGCTTGCCCTTCACCGCGGCCGGAGCCTCGACCGCGTTCGCAGCCTGTTTGGCGCTGCTCTTGCGGGCCGGCTTCTCGGAAGCTGCCGTCTTCACCTTGTCAGCCTTGGCCTTCTTCTGGCGAGGGGCTTTCTGTTGCTCTTTAGGTGTCTCCACCTTGGCAGGCGCTTCGGCGACGGCCGGGACTACTTGAACTTCCTGAGGGTCTTCCATTAGATGCTCCGTTTGCGTTTGAATTCCTTCACCAGCATCGTTGTGTACCCGATCCGTGTCAACATGCCGTAAACCTTGATGTTGCGGCGTTTCAGCTTCGGCTGTTCTTCCACTGAAAGCTGCCAGGTCGACATCGCTCCACAGGGAGCGTCGTGTTTCCTGATTGTTGCCGCGCTTGCGTTTGATTTCGACAACAAATGATTGGATCTTGCGCCGCATAATCCTTCTCTGTTCTCTTTGTCTCACATTAAGGGAAGATCGCCTGCTCATGACGTTGGATGGCAACCGAACTTCAAGGTTGCTTATCGCATCAATGCACAATTTGCCAGTCTGGCACAGCGGGCCTCGCGAGACTGAAGACCTGCCAGAGCGTCAGAAAGCGTTCTTGTCCGTTTGAGTTGACTAGAGAAGCGGTGGGCATACAAGCTGGAGGATCGAATGGATCGACGGTTATTCCGGACGGGATTGCTGGGTCTTCCGGGAATTGCCAGCAAGTCTGCCTCCTGCAACTGGCTGGAATTGCAAAGCTCGACCGTCCGCTCCATGCGATTCTTTTGGACTGGCCGCAGAATAATATGTGCTACGGCCGTTCTACATCCGACAGCAATTTGAACAGGCAGTCTCCGGGGTTTGTGAGGGCGGGGAAGCGGCGGCAGGCGACGAGGCCGGGTCTGGTGAAGTTTATGGCTTGTGGGGGCCGATGCGGGCCGTCGATGGGATGGATGGCGCCCGCGCACTGGCCTGGGTGAACGCTGTCACCGATCTCGACGCAGGGCTCGAAGATGCCGCGACAGGGCGCGTATTCCCGAAGCACCCAATGTGAGGGCAGTTTCGACCGCAAAAGTTGCTGGCCTGCTTGGTCGATCAGGTGTTGTTCCGAGCGTTTTTTTGCCTCACTCATTGATCTTTCGTCCGATAGCTTGACGATTACGACTTAAGCACAAAGAGCAGCGGCGAAAGCAGCGCGCAGGTTGAAGCGATATCGGTCCTAAAGTCGATCATGGGTTGTGCGTGCTCTATGTGTCGGAGATTAGGGTGAGGTCTTTCAGATGCGCGTCGATGGCGTCCGCGACCGGCCTGGCGATCGGCAGCGCCTTCTTCGCTTCTGGCCATTCGTCGCGGAAGCGGAAGACGGTTTCCTTTGCGGTATCGACGACGAGCTTTTCAGACAGACGCGCCTTTGCAGCGAGATAGCGCAGTTCATCAAGCGAAAGCTCGCGCATCCGCTTCGTGCGGGCGTATTTGATGGCGGCGAACTCGTCGGGGATATACGGGATCGTCGATACGAAATCATAAGCGGGCGCAAGCGCCGCCGTGCGCCGGTCGGGATAGATCAGCGACCAGTTCTTGAGGTGCATGTCGGCGTTGCCGATCAGCGTGTTGAAGACGAGGCGGCGGATGAATTCGGCGGCGGCTTCGTCACCCGCCTCGACGCCGATCACGGCCGCGATATTGCGCGCGCTCGCCCGCTTGTATTTGTCATCGGGCCAGACGCCGAACACCTGCGCGAAATCCTCGATATGCACCGGGCCGCCTTCCGCGCGGTCGAAACGCCGGATGGCAAGCGCCCGGCCTTTGAGCCTGCCGATCCCTTCGGGCAGGCCGCCGATCGCGTCACTGTCGAGGAGCTGGAGCTCTGGCACGTCCATGCCGAGCCGGGCCGCAAGGCTCATCATCGAGAATTCGTTCTCGGGAACGCCGTCATAGAGCTGCGAGGGCAGCTTGACGATCCACGAGCCGCCGACGCCGTCCGCCGGGATCGTGAGACCGCCGCCTTTCCCCGCGTTCTTCACCGCCGAGAATTTCAGTTGCACACCCCCGAGCGAAAACCGCAGGGCGTTGGTCCGGCGCTTGCGGCGATTTTCCTCGTCGCCCTTATCCTTGAGGTCGGGCCACGCTTCGCCGTCCGCAGGAACGATGGTGAGCGCGCCGGGAAGATCGCGGCCGAGAACCCATAGGAGAAAGAACTCGCGCTTCTCGTTCACGCCAGCCTGCTCGGCGAGATAGGCGCGCAGCGGCCCCTCGGGCAGGAGGTTGGCGAAGAAGGGCGGCACCCTGACATTGACCGGCTTGAACTCTGTCAGGAGCTGCCCGAACTGATCCTTGAAGGACAGGCTCAGCGTCGGCCGCTCGGGATTGTCGATATACGCCTTGTCGAAGGCAAATAGCGTGCGGTCGCCCGGAATGAGAGTGAGCGTGCCGATCTTATCGCCATAGAGGCGCACATCGAGGATGGAAACGTCAGGCATCGTCCTCCTCCTCGTCGAGCTCATAGGCGGGGCGCGGCGCTTCCGGCAGCGCATGGGCGATCCTGTTGCGAAGCTCCCTTAATTGACGGGAGGCGCGCTCAGCGGCCGGGAGCGCGGCCGGGCCGGTGGGCAGTTTCAGGAGCTTGTCGGTAACGGCGCGCAGCGTATCGAGATCGGCTTTACCAAGCTGGAAATTCGCAAGCTCGCGCAGCGTCTGGTCAAGGCGCTTGAATTCGGTCGCCTCGGGATAGGCGCGGTTCAGCTTTGCGAGGGCGACCTGGGCGCGGTTGAGCACGGTCGCGCGCTGGCGGGCTTCCCCGGAAAGAGTCGTGGACGTGCCGCCGACCATAGCCTCGACGGCGGGCAGCAGCTTGCGCGGCACGAGCACCAGCTCGTAATTGAGCGCGCGCGCAAGCTCGACCAGGCTCGAAAGCCGGAGATCGGTCCCCCCGCTCTCGATTTTCGAGATATGGCTCTGCGGCACGCCGATGCGGGCGCTAAGGTCGCGCTGACTCAGGCCCGTCTGCTCGCGGGCGGTGCGGAGGGTCTGGAGAATGTCGTCGGTTGCGTAGGGCATGATATGTCTTTACATATCTAGAAATTAAATTGATATGTTTTACCATATCATAATTTCAGCATAATAGCAACCCTGATAGATATGTTTCTGCATATCTAAGAACGTCCCTGATCTACCAATACATATCAGTGTCAGCGGCCACAAATGCAACCATCCGGTAGCCGGGACAAATGCCTGAGGGCCATGCGTCCCCGGCCGAATGTCCAGCATGTGGCCTGGATCGGGCAACGCCCGGCGCAGATCATCTCATCGGTGATATGCTGGATTTAGGTGGTTTAGGATGAGGAAGGCTGAAGAAGCATACTGGATCAAAGACGGCTTCAAGGCTGAGCTGTACGAACAAGGTTTGCCGCGCCGAAGCCCATACTCTCCTCAATCATTCCGCAATTTACACGCCTCAGGGTAGCAGGATTCGGGCGCGTCATGAACGACGAAGCTGAAGGACAAGCTCGATGCCGAAATCGAAGGGGAAGAAGCCCGCAATAATGCTGCCGGATATAAAGCCCGGTAACTGGCGCGGTGAAATTCTCGGTAGCCGCACTGTAAATTTCGGGCAGGTTGTTCAGCCCGGCCCGCCGCGGCAATCCGTCGAGTTCACGTACATGATAATGCCTGCGGCCATTACCATGCCGGAGGCGCGCTTCACGTGGCTGGGCGTCATCATGATTATGACGCCAACTCCAATGAAGACCGAATTCCCCGATGCAGGCTGCCTTTTCAAGGCCAAGCATCTTCCTCCGCTGCACCTATCGCTTGAAGTCACACGCGGGCAATTTTCGGACATGCTACGGATGCTGGAAACGAAGCGCCTGAGGAATTTTTACTTCACTTTGGAGGATGAGCCGACGGTTCATGGCCGATCTACAGTTGGGGCATGTCAGCCACCCTTGCCGATGCGGCCGGGTAAACTATTCTCGGGCGATTTTAGAAAATAGGAATCGTCCATCCTACCCCTGTTTCCCGCGAGCTCTTCCCTATGCCTGTCGAACTCCATGAGCGCCTATCTGAATTTTCTTATGGATACGGAGTTACGAGGGAAGTCGAGCGGCGGCTGCGGCAACAAGGGCTGAGGGCAACACCGTTCCTGCCAAGTCTACTTCACGAAGCAAGCCTGGGCTTCGACGTGGCCTTCGATCGGCCGGGAACGCCGCTTCTGCTCCAGTTCAAGCTTGGCCAGGCCATGCGCCGGTTTGTGCCGGGGCCGCGTCCGACTCTCGGGCAACCGTTCTGGCGATACCATATCGACACGGCCGAACCGGACGGCCAGTTCGAGCTTCTTCTTAAGGCCGAACAGGACGGGGCCGACGTTTTCTATCTCGCCCCGAAATTTCACGATTGGGAAATTTATCTCGATGCCTTTGAAAACCGGCGTGTTGTCCGATCATCGCTGATCGTGAGCCCCGGCGAGATTCGGCGCGCTTTGGACGCCCATAGCGTGCCGGATGGCGCGCACAAGATCGTCTATGACGCGCGCAGCGCCTACCTGTGTTCGGAGCCGCTGGAACTCGCGTCGATACGCCCCTCCGATCTCGCGGGAAAGCTGCGCGCTCATGTGGAGAGCCGGGAGACTCCCATTGGCGAGGTTTTGGAGGGGGTGTTTGCAGGCTTTGAAAATCGCTCTGCCATCCGGCCGCCTCGTGCTTCTGAGGACCGCGATGATCCCGACCGCGTTGCTATGAGATTCCATCCGATCAGGGGCGTCAGCCCAAGCTGCGCCGCGAGCGTCTGGAGCGTATTCTCGGCACCGGCCGCAGCCGGGAGGAAGCGGTTGCGCTCGCGGTAGGGGCGGAGGCGTGGTCTTCCGGCGCGCAATTGATCTTCGTCACCGAGCCGCCCGCCAAATGACTCAGGGGGTGTGCGTGGCTAAGAATCGATAGACGTTACAATGACATACACGTTCCCAGTTTCATCCTCTCCGGCGCGTCTTATCCGTCCGCGACTGGCTGGCCGGCCCAAACACGATCTCACCACATGGACCGTGACCGACGACTGGCCTGATCCCGTTCCGGTCACGGAAGCCGAGATCGAGGTGTTCGAGCGTTGGTTCGGCGACCTGTTCGACGAACTTTTTGGCCCCGACACCGGACCGCCGATACCGGGGCCAAGATCGACCTTGAAAACGGTACTAAAAAATGATACTGAATACTCTATGAAAAAGCGTCACAGAGCCACGCTGGAACTGATCTTCGCCCGCCCTGTCAACGGTTCGATCCGCTGGGCCCACATAGAGGCATTATTTGTAAGCCTCGGGGCGGAAGTCAGCGAGCGGGAAGGTTCGCGCGTCGGCGTGTTCCTGTTCGGTGAAGTGCGCGTCTTTCATCGTCCGCATCCGTCACCGGATACGGACAAAGGTGCGGTTGCCAGCATCCGTAAATGGCTGGACGAACACGGAGTAAAGTCATGAACAATGTCGTGGAAATCAATGGTGAGAAGGCGGTCATCGCTTTCGACCCCGAGATTCAGATGCTACGCGGCGAGTTTGTCGGCCTGAATGGAGGGGCCGACTTCTATGCCGAGAGCGTCCACGATCTGATCGAGGAAGGTCGCAAGTCGCTGGCCGTTTATCTCGAAATATGCCGGGAGAAGGGCATCGAGCCGCGCCGGAAGTTCTCTGGAAAGTTCAATGTCCGCCTCACGCCTGACGACCATGCCGCAGCAGTCATTGCCGCAGCAGCATCGGGCAAGAGCCTGAATGAATGGATCGTCGGGGCGATCCGGGAGGCCGCTGAATAGCGGCCCCGTTCGGTTCGACCGGATTGAAAGGAGATATCGCCATGACCGCTTCCACCGTACCGCTGCGCGCGGCCCTTTACCTGCGCGTTTCGACGGCGCGGCAGGCCGAGTATGATGTTTCCATTCCCGATCAGAAGCGGCAGGGCGAAGCCTACTGCGAGACACGCGGCCTGAAACTGATGGAAACCTTCATGAACCCGGCGCATCGGCGACCAACGACCGCCGCCTAGAGTGCCAGCGCATGATCGAGGCTGGAACGTCGAAACCCGCGCCCTTCGACGTGGTCGTGGTTCATTCGTTCAGCCGGTTCTTTCGCGATCACTTCGAGCTTGAGTTCTATGTTCGCAAGCTGGCGAAGAACGGCGTAAAGCTGGTTTCCATCACACACAAGATGCAACTGGCGCCATAAAACGAATGTTCTGCTTGGGCTTCTGCTCGGTGGCGAAGGCGAGGATGCCAATAAGCTCTCCGCGCAACTCGGCATGGACCTCGCCGCGCTTCGGGCCGGGGGTCAGCACGATCTCACCAATGAGTGAACGCAGCGCCTCGGCTGCCTGCCTGCCGCCATCGGGATCGTTGAGGGCTTCCGTGAACCGCTCCACGTTCCGGCGATAGATGCTGGCGATGTTGGGATGCACATCGGGCACATCGGCGGGGGCCTGTGCCATGCGGGCGGCGATCTCGGCCTTGTCGCGTTCAAGCTCGTTCATCCGCGCCTTCATGGAAGGCTGATACAGCCCATCCTCGATTGCCGCCATGATCCCGGCAATGGCCTTGTCGATCTTCTGGAGCGCCTTCTGGTCCGCGTCCGCCTGCACCCGCCGGTCACGGTTCAGCCGATTGGTTTCCTTGGCATAGGCGCGCACGGCCTCCGCGACCGCCTCGGACGATACCAGCTTCTCTTTCAATCCCGCCAGCACGCGCGCGCCTCGATCTCGTCGCGGCGGATGGTGCGGGCATTGTCGCAGATGCCCTTGCGCAGATGGTTGCGGCAGGCATAGCGGTCGGTCATGACCATGCTGATCCTGCCACCGCAGCACCCGCAGGTGAGCAGGCCGGAAAGCAGGGTGACGGGCCTGTTTGTCAGATGCAACCGCTTGGCCCGACCTTCGCGTGTGTTGGCGAGGTTGGGGGCGAACATCGCGGAAATGCCGCGCCTGCGTTCGCGCACAGCCTGCCAGAGCGCATCGTCCACGATCCGCAGATGCGGAACCTCGCTCCTGATCCATTCGCTTTCGGGGTTCACGCGCGATATGCAAGTCTCTGTCTCGGGGTTCTTGATGAACCTCTGGCGGTTCCATGCCAGCACGCCCGCATAAAGCTCGTTGTTGAGGATGCCGGTGCCGTCGGCGGGATTGCCCCGGATCATTGCGTCGATCCACGGGCGTTTCTTGGGACCGAGGACGCCCTCCCGGTTCAACTGGAATGCGATCTCCTTCGGGCTTCTGCCGGAAGCGTATTCGCGGAAAATGCGGCGAACGATCTCGGCTTCGTCCTCGACAATGGCCCGCTCGCCACGGATCGGTTCGCCAGCAGCGTCGAGCTGGTGGACGACACGATAGCCATAAGCTGCCTTGCCGCTGCCTGCCTTTCCTGCCTCCACGCGCCCGCGCTGGCCGCGATGGGTCTTGATGGCGAGGTCTTTGATGAACAGGGCGTTCATCGTGCCTTTCAGGCCGACATGAAGCTCGTTGATCTCGCCTTCGGAGAGTGATGATGGGGACGCCGGTGAAACGCAGGCGCTTGAACACGGCGGCCACGTCTTCCTGATCGCGGCTGATGCGGTCCAGCGCCTCGGACAGCACCATGTCGAAGCGCCCCGCTTGCGCGTCGGCCATAAGCGCCTGAATGCCCGCCCGGATCATGGAAGAACCGGAGATGGCGCGGTCGGAACAGGTCTCCACCACCGTCCAGCCCTCGCGCGCCGCACGCTCGCGGCACTGGCGCAACTAATCCTCAATGGACGCATCGCGCTGGTTCTCGGACGAATAGCGGGCGTAAAGAGCAATGCGAAGCATGGCGGTCTCCCTAGATTTGAAGCAATGCCTTGAGCTTGGCGCGAACATCGGCCAGCACGGCGGCAGTTACCTCGCCTTTGCGTCTGGCCTTGCGAGCGCGCCAATCAAGGTTCTTGATCTGATCGGCCAGAATGGCGCTTGGCGGGTTCTGGCTGATGACGACTTCGAAGGGATAACCTTTGAGCTTCGTCGTCAGCAGGCAGCACAACATCATGCCCCGCATCCCGTTGTAGCGGGCGGGCGACAGCACCAGAGCGGGGCGATGGCCGGCCTGCTCGTGCCCGGCCTGTGGATCGAAGTTGACCCACACGATGTCGCCGCTGTCAGGCACCCATGCGGCCATCACCAGACTTCCTTGCCGACCGGAGCGCCGAAATCAACCTCGTCATGGAAGGTGTCGGGCGTCATCCCGGCCAACAGCTTGTCCAGATCATAGGAAAGGCTCTGGACGGGTTCGATGACGATCCGGCCATCTTCCTCGCGCACCTCCACCGCCTGATCGACATGCAGGTTGGCGGCGGTCATCACCGAATGCGGAATCCGAACAGAGGCGCTATTGCCCCATTTCTTGATGTTCACTTGCATGGCCTTGCCTCCTGTATCTATAGTGTCGATACAGTAGTGCGCCGCGCGATGGGTGTCAACAGCGTTGATACATCATCCGGCCCTGATGGGAGCGAGCGCGAGGCATCATGTTCTTTCTTCCTCCGATGGCGCGTCATTGTCGTTGGCGGCGCGCATGGCCTTCTCGAAGTCCTCGCGCGCCATCCGCCTGCCGATCAGGCGGGCGATGGTCAGCACTACCGCGTCTAGCCGTTCGGCGGCATCGGCCTCGCTCCCGGCATCTCGTCCATCGGGCGGGCGGTTGTCTCCGCGACCACCTTCGCGCGCTCGCGCAGCGCGTCGAGGTCGCGGAGGGCGAGGTTCGTATCATGGGATCGAAGTCCCGGTTGCTACAGACGCTTGTGGCGGGAAGTGGCGTAAACTCAGTGCCCACTCAGGAACTGAAGTGGCGGCATGTGGCCGATCATCTTCCCGACCTCGATTGTCCTGTGCGTGTTCGTCTACAGCAAGATGAAGAGCATCGGATGGATCGCGTTTATAGTGGTTGTGACGCTCATCCTGCTCATTCCATCGACCGTTTATTTCTGGGCACGGATGGAAAACCGGAGAATTCTCAGCTCGTAGTTCGTTGCCCCCGGATCGAAAGGCGTGGTGGTTTTGTGGGCTGACTGACCGCTAATCGCCGCAGTCCCACAGCCGCTTCCATTCATCCGTGGAAGCCGAGGTTCTTGCTCAGCATGCGCGCGTGCTTGCAGACCTCGGTAATGATCCTGTCGCGGTCGATGTGAAATCGGCTGGAGACGGCCGCGACGTCCAGGGCGGCGATGATCTTGCCTGAGGCGTCGGTAACGGGTGCGGCGACGCCGGAGCCGCCTATGTCCATTTCCTGATCCGACACGGCATAGCCGTCCTGGCCCGCCTGCACGATCATCTGTTTCAGCATTCCCTTGTCGATCACGGTATGGGGGGTATGGGCTATGATGCGTTCGCCCGCGAGATAGCGATCGACCTCCCGTGCCGGCCGGGCGGCCAGCATCATCCTTCCCATGGCGGTGCAATAGGAAGGTATGCTGCCGGAAAGGGGAGAGTCGTAGCGGACGGCCTGTTTGCCGACGCAGGTGGCGATGGTGCGCAGCCGAAGATCCCGGTTGAGCACGCCGAGCATGACCGTCTCGCCGCTACGGTCGCGGAGCATGCCGAGAACCGGGGTGGCGACTTCTATCAGGTGCGCATGCGGCCCCGTCACCCAGCCCGGACCGTTGCGGTGAGCCGGGTTGAGCTGGAACCTGTCGTTCTCGTCGCGCACCGCGTAACCGCGTGCCACCAGCGTTCCCATGAGCATATGCGCGCTGCTCTTCGGGTAGCCGAGCTCATCGGTGACGTTCTTGAGCGAAACGGGCCTGGTCGCCCTCCCCAGCAGTTCGAGCAGTTCCAGAATCCTGGCTGCGCTTTTGACCTGATTGTCCATATATGTGAACCAATTTCATATTGATGGACTTGTAGCATCGCTCATAATGCCGGGCAACGCTTTCGAGACAAATACAGGTCCATGCAAGCTCCAGTTCCAGAACACAGCCGCCATGCGCGCCAGGCGTCCAGCTCGCTGGACGGGATCGAGATCGAGCTGATCCGCAGCAGTCTCCAGTCGATCTGCGAGGAAATGGCCGAGGCGCTGGTGCGTTCGAGCCACTCGCCCAACATCAAGGAGCGGCGGGACTGTTCGTGCTGCCTTTACAGTCGTGACGGGGAAATGGCCGTTCAGGCCGAGCATATTCCCATCCACCTCGGGGTCATGGCGAATGCGCTGTCTCACATATTGCAGGACTTCCCAGCGCAGGACGCGCGCCCCGGCGATGTGTTTCTGGTCAACGACCCTTATCACGGGGCCAACCATCTCCCGGATTTTATCGTCGCCGGGCCGCTTTTTGCTGGTGGCGAGCTTGTCGGATTCGCGGCCAGCATGGCCCATCACACGGATGTCGGCGGCATGGCGCCGCGCAGCATGCCGGCAAACGCGACCGAGATATTCCACGAAGGGCTACGCATTCCCCCCGTCAAGCTGGTGGACGGCGGCGTCCTGCAATCCGGCGTCGAGCGGATCATCCGTGCGAATTCCCGTCTTCCGGAAGAGAGGCAGGCGGACCTCGGCGCGCAGGTGGCGTCCGTCGTCGTCGCCCAGAACCGGCTCGACGAGCTTTCCCGGAAGCACAGCGTTGGCGATCTGGATTTTGCGATTTCCCGGATCATCGAGCTTTCGCAAACCGCCTTCAGAAAACGCGTCGAGGCGCTTCCCGACCGTTTGTGGGAAGGCGAGTCGCTGGCGGATTTCGGCGGCGAAGGCATTCCTATCCGTGTGACGGTCCGCAAGCGCGACGGCAGGCTGCTGGTGAATTTTACCGGCACCGGAGCCCAGACTCTCAGTCCGTTCAATTCCTGCCTGGCCAACACGCTTGCCTGTGTCTACATGGCGGTGCGCATCACCATTGCCGAAGGCATAGCCGCCAATGCGGGCATGTATCGCGACATCGATGTCGTCATACCCGAAGGCAGCATCGTGAATCCGCGCTTTCCCTGTGCTATTTCCGCCGCGACGCAGGTCTCCTACCACACCTTCGATGCGCTCATGTCCGCGCTGGCGGATATCGTCCCGGAGAAGGTCCTTGCCGGGACGGGCGGCGGGGGCGTGTTCTCTTTCGGCGGCGTTCATCCGGCAACCCACAGGCTGTTCGCCTATGGCGAAGCCCTGGGCGGCGGCTCCGGCGCCAGTTCGGTCGCCGATGGCGAGAGCGGCATGATCCCGCCGGTCGCCAACTTGCACGACACACCGGTCGAGGTGCTGGAAACGAGCCTTCCCGTTCGTATAGAGCGCTACGAGTTGGTCGAGGGCTCGGCTGGCGCGGGCCGGTATCGCGGCGGTTTCGGCCTGCGACGCGCCTTCCGCATGCTTTCCCCGGTGCGCTGCTCTTTCCAGATCAGCATGCCGGCCAATGGACCGAACGGCCTTTATGGCGGCCACCGCGGAAAGCCGACCACGGCAACGATCGACTATGCGGATGGGCAGTGTCAGACGGTTATGCGTTTCACGGAGGCTTCCGTTCCGGCCGAGGCGCTCGTCACCATCGAAACCGCCGGCGGCGGTGGCTATGGCGATCCGTCCTTGCGCCCCGACAGCGAAGGGGCGCTGGACGAAGTCCTCGGTTACGGCATGAGGGCGCAGAGCGAGCCTCTGGCCGCACTCATGGAAGAACGGAGTTGAGCATGCCGCATCTTCTGGCAGCCGCGGATGTCGGCGGAACGTTCATCGATATCGTGCTGGCCGATCCGGAAACCGGCCGCACGCGCATCGGCAAGGTCCTGCACAGGAAAGGCAGGCAGGGCGAGGACATTTTCGCCGCCCTGCGCCAGCTCGTGCAGGAGATGGACCGGCAGCTTTCCGACATCGCCTCGCTGGTGATCGGAACGACGGTCGTCACCAATGCCTTGCTTGAGGGACAGTTGGCGAAGACCGCCCTTTTTACGACCGAGGGTTTCCGGGATGTGATCGAGATTGCGCGCATGACCCGGCCGTCGTCCTACGATCTGCACAAGCGCAGGGCGCCGGTGGTTGCGCCGCGTAACCTGCGCTTCGATATTCCCGAGCGGCTGGACCATACCGGAGCGGTGCTGAAGCCCCTCGACCTGGAATATCTGGAACGCTGCATCGAGGAGGTGCGGAGCGCCGGGGTGGAGGCGATCGCCGTCAGCTTCCTCTATTCCTATGTCGATTCCGAGCATGAGGCCGCGGCACGCGAGCGGCTGACGGAACTCGGCGTTCCGGTCTCCATCTCGTCCGAGGTACTGCCGGTATTCCGCGAATATGAGCGCACGGCGGCGACGGCACTCAATGCGGCTTCCATTCCGGTGATGTCCCGCTTTCTCGACGGTCTCGGCAAGGTCAATGACGGCGGCATAGCCAGGACCTACATCATGGGATCGGCTGGCGGATGCCTCACATTTTCCGAGGCTGCCCGCTTCCCGATCAAATGCGCCATGTCCGGCCCCGCGGGCGGTGTGGTCGGCACGCGCGATCTCGCCCGCCAGCACGGGTTCGAATCCGTCCTGACCCTCGATGTCGGCGGCACCAGCTCGGATCTCGCTGTCCTGCATAACGCCGAGATCACCGTGACCGACGAGCGCGTGATCGGCGGCTATCCGGTGGCGATCGCCTCGGCCGAGATCGAGACGATCGGGGCCGGGGGCGGCTCCATCGCGCATATGGACGCGACCGGCCTGCTCAAGGTCGGCCCCCGCAGCTCGGGCTCCGATCCTGGTCCGGTGTCCTATGGCCGGGGCGGGACCCAGCCCACCGTCACGGACGCTCATGTCGCGCTCAACCGCCTGGGCGAGCGCAGCATGCTGGGCGGCGAGTTCCGGCTGGACCGTCCCGCCGCGATCGCCGCAATCGAGAAGGAACTCGCCGCGCCGCTGGCGACGAGCTGGCAACGCGCCGCGCATGGCATCCTGCGAGTCACCACGGCCAACATCGTCAAGGCAGTGCGAGCCATTTCCACCGAAAGAGGCGACGATCCGCGCAATATGCTGCTCGTGGCCTTCGGCGGCGCCGGCCCGCTGCACGCGATCGAGGTGGCCCGGTCGCTGGAGATGTCCAGGGTCCTGATCCCCTATTATTGCGGCGTGTTTTCCGCCCATGGCATCGCCGCGGTCGACATTGCCTATGATGCGCAGCGCACATGGTTGAAGCCGCTGGCGCAGGTGGACGCGGACGATCTGGCCGACATCACCGGCGAGCTTGCCGGCCAGTTGATGTCGCGTGTCGCCGGGGACGGGTTCGAAGGTGACGAGCTGGATACGCGCTGGCTGGTCGATCTGCGTTATGTGGGGCAGTCGCACGCCCTGACGGTGTCCCTGTCCAGCCCCGATCTCCAGGGGCTCGAGGCTAGCCGCAAGCTGTTCGTCGCCGAGCATCTGAAGCGCTATGGCCATGCTTCCGACAGCGCGCCCGTGGAACTGGTCAATCTGCGCCTCAAGATCAGCAGGCCGAGAGCTTCCTTCGGAGGCCAGGAACAGGCCTCGGCGGAAGCCGAAATCGCGCCGGTCGGGTTCCGAGCCATCTGGCTGGACGAGAACGAGGAGGTCGAGTGCCCGGTCTACCGGCGTCAGGACCTGCCGGTGGGATGGCAGGGCACGGGGCCGCTGGTCATCGAGCAGTTCGATTCCGCGACCGTGATCGGTCGCGGCGACAGGATCGAGGTGTTGCCCGCTTCAAGGGCCATGATTGTCTCGATCGACTTCGATAGCAGGAAAACAATGACAACCAATGGGAGGAAGGAAAATGAGCTTTCGACTTCGTAATCTCGCGGGACTCGCAGGCGCATGCCTGCTAGCGGCCTTCTCGTTCGCGCCCGCTCAGGCGCAGGAGAAGTTCACATCGCTGACCGTCGGCGCGGACCCGCATTTCCGCCCGATCTCGTTCGTCGATGAAAGCGGCCTGATCGTCGGCTTCGACGTTGACTTCGCCAATGCGCTTGGAAAGCATCTGGACATTCCCGTCAAATATGAGGGCATGGCCTGGGATGGCATTATTCCGGCGTTGCAGGCGAAGAAGATTGACGCCATCACCAATATGGTGATCACCGAGGAACGGCAGCAGATCGTCAATTTCTCCGATCCCATCATGCAGCAAACCATCGTGGCGGTGGTGAAAACCGGAGCCGAAAAACAGGCGGTCACGCTCGACGATCTCAAGAGCCTGCGCACCGGCGTGATGGTCAGCACTGCCGCGGCCACGCTTCTGGAGAAGGCCGAAGGAGTCGAGCCGGTTACCTACAACACCGTGGTGGACGCCTACAACGACCTGATGCTCGGCAGGCTGGATGTGGTGGTGGTCGAGAGCGTCAATGGCTCCTTCATTGCCGCTCACCAATTCAAGGACAAGCTCCATATCGTCGAAAAGCCCTTGAGCGACGACGTGAAGCTGAACGGCATAGCGTTGCGGAAGGATGAGACTGAGGGCCTGCGCCAGATCAACGAGGCGATTGCCGCCATGAAGGCGGACGGTTCCCTGGAGGCCATTGCCGTCAAATGGTTCGGAAACGCCTCCAGCATACCGCAATGAGCGCGTATGACCGGCGCGGCAGGTAAGAAAGGTCTTCCCGTTGCACGACACCAGTGAAAACCGTCCGGTGCTGCGCATCCGTGGGCTTGGCAAGTCCTATGGCAACGTCGAGGTGCTGAAGGACATCGATCTCGATGTGGAGCGCGGGCAGACCGTCGCCATCATCGGTCCCAGCGGCTCGGGAAAGACCACGCTGCTGCGCTGCGTCAACTTCCTCGTCCCGTACGACCGGGGCGAGGTCATCGTCGACGGCGACCTCGTCGGCTACCGCAAGACGGCAGCGGGATTGAAGCTGCAAAGCGATGCGGAAATCAGCCTCAAGCGCCAGAAGACCGGAATGGTCTTCCAGCGCTTTGCCTTGTTTCCGCATAAATCCGTGCTGGAAAACCTGATCGAGGGGCCGGTGCAGGTGCTGCGCCAGCCGCGCCAGGTCGCGACCGAGCGCGCCATGGCGGTTCTGGGTTCCGTGGGTATGAGCGCCAAGGCGGATGCCTATCCGGCGGAGCTTTCCGGAGGCCAGCAGCAGCGGGTCGGCATAGCACGGGCGCTCTGCATGGAACCTTTGCTGCTGCTGTTCGACGAGGCGACTTCCGCGCTGGACCCCGAACTGGTCGGCGAGGTGCTGGCAGTGATGCGGCGGCTGTCGGATGAAAAGAGAACGATGCTGGTGGTCACGCACGAGCTGAGGTTCGCGCGCGAGGCGGCCGACCGCATCGTGTTCATGGAGACCGGCAGAATTGTCGCCGACCTTCCGACATCCGTTTTCTTCGAGGAGCCGCCCACCCCGAGGATTGCGGCATTCATCGCAGCGAGCCTGGGAAAATGATCGATTTCGCCATCGCATATTTGCCCTTGTACCTGAAGGGCGCACTGGTGGGCCTTGCGCTGACGGTGGCCGCCATGACGGGAGCGCTGGTCATTGGCGTCGCCGTGGCGATGGGCCGGCTGTCGCAGAACCCCGTCCTCAGATACCTGACCATCAGCTACGTCGCGGTCTTCAGGGCCGTGCCGCCGCTGGTCCTGCTCTACATCGTCTATTTCGGTCTGCCTGCATGGGCGGTGGCGATGGAGAGCGACGTGCTGATCGCGATCTTTTCGCCGCTGGACAATCGACTGCTGGCGGCCACGCTCGCCTTCTCCGTCAATGCCGGCGCCTATGTGGCAGAGATCGTGCGTGCCTCGATCCTGTCGATACCCGCCGACCAGATGGAAGCGGCCCGGTCCATCGGTATGACCTATCCGAAGGCCATGCGCCGCATCATCCTGCCGCAGGCCTTCCGCACGGCGTTTCCAACGCTTTGCAACGAATTCATCATCATCCTGAAGGGCACGTCGCTGGCATCGGTGATCGGCGTCACCGAACTGATGCGCAACGCCCAGATGGTGGCATCCGCGACCTTCCGCAACCTCGAGGCCTATGTGCTTGCCGCACTTCTCTATGTGGTGCTCGTGATCCTGCTCCAACTCGCCTCCACCCGCATTGAGCGCTGGATGGGCGGGCGCGGGAGTGCCGCACGAGCATCAGGTTGAGCTGTGCTGCCGACCGGGTCTCGTAGCTGGTCCTGGCGGTATTGAATCCGGTTGGCTGCACCTCACCGGTTTCGTCGGCATTCTTGGTGGTTGACATTCGAAACCTGCGAGTGGGACAGACTGGGTCTGTGCAGCCTTTCGAAAGCCGGACCCGTGAGGAAACGATTCAGGAAAAAGCGCAGGGGAAACAAATCTGTAATCTATTGAGCTTGGCGGTGTTTTCCTTGAGGGCTTCAAGGATCTGTCCGCACTGATGGCTGCAAGCAGCGATCGTGCTTTATCGAGTTTCACAAGGCCGAACGTTGCATTGACTCGAAGCAGGCTCTTTGGCCCATCCAGTAACCTTCGCATTGCTGCCTAGCCCGACAAGCGGAGATCACGGCCCAGCGAAGGACAGCAGATCGCGGTGGTTGCGATTGAGCGAAGCGTTGCCGGGTTTATTAAGCCGCGAAGAGATTTTTCCTTTCCTCCTCCCTTTCCCGAAACCTTGATCTCATTGAGCACAATGCTATCATTGTGCTCAATGAGATCAAGGAGAACCAGATGGCCGGGAATCTGCACGTTCGTAATCTGGACGACGACTTAATTGCCAAGCTCAAAACTCGGGCCGCGCGACATGGGCGTTCGGCTGAAGCTGAACATCGCGAGATTCTCAGGCAGGCATTGGAAACGGAAATCGAGCCTTCTTTCGATGAACTGGCGGCACAGTTGCGGCGGTTGAGCGCCCGGCGGAAGCAGACGCCCTCAGAAGTCCTTCAGCGCGAAGGACGTGACGAGCGGTGACTGAAACAATCATAATTGATGCCAGCATCGCGATAAAATGGGTTGTCGAGGAAGAAGGAACCCCTTTCGCCCTTGGCTTACGGCGGGACTATCGCTTCGCAGCACCCGAGCTGCTCACAGTGGAATGCGCAAACATCCTCTGGAGGAAAGTTCAGCGGAGTGAGCTCAACCACGAAGAGGCAAAGCTTGCTGCCAAGCTATTAGAACAAAGTGACATTGAACTATTCGGCATGCGTGGATTACTCGCAACCGCAACCGTTCTGGCAGTAGATATAGATCATCCGGCCTACGACTGCATTTACGTCAGTCTGGCGGCAGCCCGGAAGTGGCGGTTCGTCACCGCCGACAAGCGACTAATCAGGGTGCTTAGTCAAAAGGCGTCCCCGGAAGTCGCCAACCTCTGCGTGACCCTCGAGCAGTTGGCATCCGGTTCACACTGAATTTCCGATCACGAGATCTCGCCTGCTCACAGGTGTTCAAGGGTTGTTCGCATTAAGAGTCCGTACCGAAACTGCTCATGAGTTTCGGGCGATGCGCTTGACGAGGATCATGACGGCTGCGGCGTAGAGGAATGCGGTGGCGGATCCGATGGTGGCCTCGGCGTCCTTCCAGAAGCGTCGGTTGCGACTGATCCAGGCGAAGAAGCGTTCGACATGCGCTGATCGCGACCCGGCGGCAGGCGAATTTCATTGAGGCTGACGAAGGGGGCACGATGCGGTCAGATGACTGCGTCAACTTTTGAGACGGAGGAATAGCATGCCCCACTACGCTGCACTTGACGTTTCGAACAGCGAAACGGCCATCCACATCATTGACGAAACAGGCGCCACAGTCTGGCGCGGCAAGCGGGCAAGTGATCCCGAAGTGCTGACCACTACGCTTCGCCGCCATGCCCCCGATCTGGTTCGCGTTGGATTGGAAACTGGACCTCTGACGCCCTGGCTCTGTCGTACTTGCAAAGCTCTTGGCCTTCCCATCGTATGCTTGGACGCGCGCCATGCTCGTGCCGCTACAGCCTTGCAGCGGAACAAAACAGATGCCCGAGATGCCGAGACCTTGGCGCAGCTGGTGCGCACCGGCTGGTATCGCGAGGCACGTGTCAAGAGTTTCGCCGCTCACGCCGTTCGCCATCTCGTCGGGGCTCGTGCGCAGCTGATGGGTGTATCTATCGATCTCTCCAATCGGATCCGAAGCACGCTAAAAACCTTCGGCCCGATGGCCGGTAAGGGAATGGTTCGTACATTCGAGAACCGTGTGCCGTCGTGCAGCCGCCGACGAAGACCAGGCGCGCGCGTAGCTCATCGCCGAGCGTCTCGGCGACGTCCTTCAACATTGCCTTCAACTGACCCTGAACTGTCATCCCAGCCTCTGTGCGAGCAGGTCAGCGGCGTGCATGCTTTCGCGCTGAGACCTTCGCCTTTCTGGGCTTCATCCACTATTGTGGGCGGACCCGGGACGGCCGGTTCATCGTGAAGCACAAAACGGAAGGGAAACTCCTGACGCGTAAGCTGACGGTGTTGCGCAAGGAGGCTTGGCGGTTCATGCACGCGCCACTGGCCATGCAACACGAGTGGTTCGCCGCCGTTCTGCGTGGACACTACGGCTACTACGGCAGGCCGCACAACTACCCTGCGCTCAAAGGATTCTACCGGGAAGTGCGCCGAATATGGCTACGCTGTCTGAGACGGCGAAGCCAAAAGAGTAGGCGCATGGGCTGGCCGGAGTTCGAGACCCTGACGGCACGCTTCCGCCTGCCCACTCCGCGCATCACTCGCACTTGGGCGCAGGCACGGATATGACGCGGGTTACTCTCGGGAAGAGCCGGGTGCGGGAAATCCGCCCGCCCGGATCTGTGAGGGCGAAAGCCAAATGGCTGAGCTACTCGACCGCGACCGTAAAATCCCTCAATCCCGGATCAGCTCTCGGCGGAAATCAACAGTGATTGTTCAAGCCAAGTGACAGGACGGCTCAAAAAGATACAAGCAAGACGGCAGCATCACGCCGACGGCAACGCTTGCCTGCTTGGGAGCGATCATGCCTTGCCGACACCCAGCATCCTTGCCAGCATGCGGTGCTGGTGATCCTGACCGCCGAAGAATATAGCCAGAACCCTGATGAGGCTCTTGTCTTCCAAGACTTCGAAATAGATGACGGCCCGATGTTTTGTGACGTTGCGAATGCCTGCTCCAAGTTCAGGACGAAGTGTGCCCTGAAACGGTGCATCTGCTATTCGCCCCATGGCTCGCTCGATCTCGCCAACACGATTTGATGCGTGCTCAAAGGCCGTCTCTCGATCCTCGCCAAAATCGAGCCCGGCAGTGATGAGAAAATCGAAAATCAGCTCCAGATCGGCCGATGCAGCTTCAGACCGTTCAATCCGAAAGACCATACTCGGCCTTTTTCCTGTCGATCATCGCCAAAGTCCGTCGGCGACCTTCTTCCAGGCTCACGAATTTGCCAGCTCGCCGCTCGGCGAGCAGCATTTTCAATGCTTCAGTGTGCGATCGTCGCGCTTCCGTTTCATCACGCAACATCTCCAGTCCATGCTGGATCGCTGCGCTCACGCTGGAAAACCGTCCCTCGGCCACAAGACTGCGAACAAAGGCGTCCTGGGATTCCGTTAACGAGATTGATGCTTTGACACTCATCGCGGATCTCCTTCGGACTCACGATATACTACTCAGTAGTATCGCGCAAGTGATCATGACTGTCTCGTTGGCCGGCTCATGCGCTGTCCGTCCTGGCATGCCTGCTGCTGGGACAGTGCGCAGTGCCTAGCCGCTTGATCCCAGGCTCACATGACGATACTGGGGTAAAGGGGGCGTTGGAGCGGCATCGTGTTCCACGGTGGAATGCGCGAATATCCTCTGGAAGAAAGTTCAGCGGAGTGAGCTCAACCACGAAGAGGCAAAGCTTGCTGCCAAGCTATTAGGGTCCGGACCCAATAACGGGGTTCCCCCTGCCAGCCAGATCGTGATTCACTGCCTCATCGAGGAGGCGGTTATATGGGTGATTTCTTTTGGTTTTCCGATACGCAGTGGGCTCGGATCGAGCCGCTGCTTCCGACCGACGTGCGCGGCAAGCCTCGCGTAGATGATCGCCGTGTGCTGAGTGGCATCGTCCATGCTCTGCGCTGCGGCGGCCGTTGGGCCGACTGCGCCGATGTCTATGGACCGAAGAAGACGCTTTATAACCGGTTCGTTCGCTGGTCCGAACGCGGCATATGGGAGGGCATATTCAGCGCGCTGGCGGGAGCAGCAGATGCGCCGGACCGGTTGTTTATCGATAGCTCCTGCATCAAGGTCCACCGCTGTGCGGGTGGCGGAAAAGGGGGGCCTTGGCCCATGGTATCGGCCGCACGAAAGGCGGACGAAACACCAAGCTCCATGCCGTCTGTGACGAGAAGGGCCGCCCCTGCGTCCTGCTCCTGACGCCCGCAAACGTGCACGATTGCAAGGTCGCACAGCTTTGTATCGAGGCGATGCCGCCGTCCGCCGAACTCGTCGCTGACAAAGGATATGATAGCCAGGCGCTACGGGAATGGCTGGTCGAGCGTGGCACCGAGCCCGTCATTCCGCCCCGCAAGAACCGTAAGGTCCAGTACGACTATGACCGCGCTGTCTACAAGCAGCGCAACATTGTCGAGCGCATGTTCTGCCGCTTCAAAGACTGGCGACGCATCGCAACCCGTTTCGACCGCAACGTCAAAAACTTCATGGGCGCTATCAGCCTCGCCGCCGCCGTCATATGGTGGCTGTAGTGAGTCCGGACCCTAGAACAAAGTGACATTGAACTATTCGGCATGCGTGGATTACTCGCAACCGCAACCGTTCTGGCAGTAGATATAGATCATCCGGCCTACGACTGCATTTACGTCAGTCTGGCGGCAGCCCGGAAGTGGCGGTTCGTCACCGCCGACAAGCGACTAATCAGGGTGCTTAGTCAAAAGGCGTCCCCGGAAGTCGCCAACCTCTGCGTGACCCTCGAGCAGTTGGCATCCGGTTCACACTGAATTTCCGATCACGAGATCTCGCCTGCTCACAGGTGTTCAAGGGTTGTTCGCCATTAAGCTGCTTGTACGGCTTGCTATGTTCAGATTTTGCAGCGTTTCGACATGTTCGCAACAGATTGCTTCAACAGTTTCCAGCAAGCCTTCGGTGCGTTCTACGAGCCATGTCAATGCTTCGGCCGATATCTTGAAGTGCTTTGAATAACGGGCTTTTTACAGAATCCTCGTTTAATCCACTTCGAATATTATTTATGCACCAACGAAACGCGCCCGACAAATTTCTTTCAAGGATGGCTTGACAATCGTCCGGTATGCCGGCTGTATTCCTTCTTACCGGAAAAGAGTCTGGTATAATGGATAAGCATAGGGAGGCTTTCCATATTGGAATGGCGGTATGCCGGTCGTAAATTTCATATCCAGACGGTCGTCGATGGATCTTGCACGCTCGGAAATTCGAGCCAAATTGAAAGGGAGGATTTGAATGAACAGGATTGGCAACGTTAATCGCAGAACACTGCTTGGTATGTGCGGAGCGGGCCTCGTGGTGCCCTACATCATCCGTCCTCAACCAAGCTGGGCAGCCAGCAGTGTCCTGAACATCATGACTTACGACAAATTCCTGCCGCAGGAGTTCATCGACAAGTTCCAGAAGGATACAGGTATCGAGGTCCGTATCCGCCTGACCGACGACCAGGGCAAGCAGTACAACCTGCTGACTGCCGAAGGCGCCAATCCTTCCACAGACATCGTCACCGTCGCCGGTCATCGCTATTCGCAGTTTATTGGGTCGAAGTTGGTTCAGCCGCTCGACACCGGCAAGCTTGCTAATTGGAACAACCTCAACAAGGCTTATCAGGACGCGCCTTGGACCCGTATCGACGGCAATCTGTGGGGGCTGCCAATTCTTGCGGGTTATGAAGGCCTCGCCCGCAATGTGGATTATGTGAAGGACGCGCCAAGCTGGGAGGTCATGTTCGATCCACAATACAAGGGACTGACATCCTACATCATCAGTGATTTTCTCCAGATTGTTATGCTGTATCAGGGCAATGATGGCGACTTTGTCAGCTATGCCGACAAGCCGGATGCTGCTCAGAAGGCAACCAACCAGGCGCGTGACTTCCTGATCAAGAATAAGGACATGGTACGCAAATACTATGACGCCGGTTCGGAAGTGCAGCAGATGTTCATCAACGAGGACATTTATCTCGCCCATTCGTGGTCGGGGCCTGCCGCCAAGCTCATCATGGACGGTCATCCGATCCAGCTTTCAGTTCCCAAGGAAGGAACCTACGGCTTCTGCTACACGCTCAACGTCGTCAACAACGCGCCGAACACGGAGAACGCCTACAAGCTGTTCGACGCCATCCTGGCTAACCCCGAAGTGGGTGCCGCAATGACCCGCCAGTCGGGCTTCAGTTCGACCATGAACGGTGTCGGCGATCTACTCACGGAGCGCGAACGACTGGCTTCAACGCTGCCGCAAGAAGAGATTGACCGCATTATCTTCTTCTCCACGTTCAATCGTGACATGAAGAATGAGATGATTGATCGCGCGACCGCAGAGGTCAAAGCGGCCTGACCGAGGCAAACCTCGCATCGCTGATGCCTGTCCCGGAGCGCTCGCACTCCGGGGCAGGCAGGTTCTCGCTGTTACAGCTAACAGCGCACTATCGAACTGCGGGCAGCCGCTGCGCGCCGGTAGATTTACGCTAACCGAGATCGTTTCAAGATGAGCAGAAATATGACAGCCGCATACGGCACGGCGCGTGATACGCCCATGCCAAAGTATTCGACCGGCATTGCCAAGGTGGTCAACTCCGCGCTTTACCGGCATACGCTAGGTGCTGCGGTGGAGACACGGATCGGTCGCATCGTTCTTCTGGCTGGTGTGCCGCTGATCTGGCTGGTCATGCTGCACGTGGGGCCGATCTATCAGATGCTGAAGATCAGTCTCCTTTCGCACTACCCGGTTCAGCCAGGTGTGGAGTCGCGCTACACCTTGGCCAATTATGCGGTCTTTTTCAGTGAATCGCTTTATTTCACGCCGTTGATCAGAAGCTTCATTTTCGCCGCAGTGTCGACGGCGATCACCCTCGTGGTCGTTTATCCCGTTGCCTACTATGTGGCCAAGATCGTCAAGCCGCAGGGCCGATCCAAGGCGCTGCTCCTGTTGCTTGTGCCGTTCTGGGCGGGTGAACTGATCCGAACGTTCTCGGTCATCATGCTCCTTGCCAATCGCGGCGCTATCAATGTGCTGCTGCGTGAGATCGGCATGATCGATAGGCCTATCCCGATGCTCTACACACCATTCTCGCTAGGCTTTGGCATGATCTACCTGGTTTGCCTCTACATGCTGTTGCCGCTTTATTCGGCGATCGAAAAGATTCCGTCGCCCTTGCTCGATGCCGCGGCCGATCTCGGCGCTGGCCCGTTCACACGTTTCCGTCGGGTCATTCTGCCGCTGTCGCGTGACGGGATCGTCTCGGGCTGCTGCCTGGTCTTCCTCACCTGCATTGGCGTTTTTGCAACACCCTTGCTGCTCGGCGGCCCCACCACGGCCTTGTTCCCTGAAACAATCAGCAGTTTCTTTCATGGCTCCAGTGACAAGTGGCCTGTCGGAGCCGCCTTCTCGATGCTCATGTTGGTGACCTCACTTTTCACGGCCGCTGTCTTCATGCGAATTGTCGGCGGAAGCAAAAGGAGAGCAATCTGATGCGTGGCCTATTTTCCGATCTCCCACGCTCGTTGCTGAGCGCGCTCTACTGGGCTTTTATTCTCTATCTCTTCCTGCCGTTGATGGTGATGATGGCCATGAGTTTCAAGGACGCCAATTTTATCGCCTTCCCGATCGGCGAGTGGACCTTCAACTGGTATGTGACGGTGATGCAGGACAAGCAGTTCCTGGACGCTGTCGTCTACTCGGTCATGATCGCGGCAGCGACAACAATGGCTGCCACGGTGCTCGGCGTCTGGATCGCCATGCTGATCGTTGCCGAGGGCATCCGCGGCCAACTTATCATCTTTGCGCTGGCCGTGTTGCCGGCTGTCGTGCCGGGCATGATCTCGGCTATCTCCCTGCGCATCTTCGTTTCGACCATCGACCTGCCGACAGGGACGGCTGCAATCATTTTAGGCCACACCGTGCACGCCGTTCCCTTCGTCGTCGTCATGGCACTTACCCGCTTGCGCTCGATGCCCGGCACTCTCGTCGATGCGGCGCGCGACCTCGGCGCTGACAGCATCGTTGCCTTCTATCGTGTAACGCTTCCTTATCTCGGGCCGGCGCTGATGGGCGGTATGATCTTCTGCGTTCTGCTGTCGATCGACGATTTCGTGCGCACCTTCTTCCTGGGTGGCTATCGTCCGACCCTGCCCATGCTGATCTACGCCAAGGTGCAGAGCGGCATGTCTCCTGAAATCAACGCAATGGCGACGATCGTTTTGGTGGTTACCGCCGCCGTCGGACTGTACGCCGAATATCTCACCCGCCGCGCGAGGACACGCTGATGGAACCGGTTGTTCAGTTCGACAATGTCAAGAAATGCTATGGCAGCCATGTCGCCGTCGACAATTTGAACCTGAGCATCGAGTCCGGCAAGTTCGTCACCTTGCTCGGTCCATCGGGATGCGGAAAGTCAACCACGCTCCGTATGCTGGGCGGTTTCGACCTGCCGACCTCCGGCCGCATCCTGCTCAGTGGCAAGGATGTGACGCGGGTTCCGCCCAACAAGCGCAACGTAAATATTGTCTTCCAGGATTATGCACTGTTTCCGCATCTTACCATTGCCAAGAACGTCGCCTTCGGCCTCGAATTGAAGGGCGTTGACAATGCGGCCATCCATCGCAGGGTGTCAGAACTTCTGGAACTGGTTCAACTGCAGGATTACGCCAAGCGCCTGCCGTCCGAACTGTCCGGCGGCCAGCGCCAGCGCGTTGCGCTCATGCGGGCGCTCGCACCCGACCCGGATGTATTGCTTCTCGATGAGCCGCTGTCCGCGCTGGACGCCAAGCTGCGCCAGCAGATGCAGATCGAGCTCAAGGCGATACAGGAAAAGACCGGCAAGACCTTCATGTTTGTGACACATGACCAGGAGGAAGCACTGACCATGTCTGACACGATCGTCGTGATGAACAATGGCCGCATCGAACAGATGGGCGATCCCCATACGCTATATGGGCGGCCGGGCTCGGTTTTCGTCGCCAATTTCATTGGAGAGACTAACCTGTTGCGCAGTACCGTCACCGGTGCCGAAGGCGATGTCACGGTGCTCGACTGGAATGGTGCCACCATCAGGGCCAATCCGGGCGGCCTTGCGCCGAAAGCAGGCGACCATCTCTATGTGGTCCTGCGCCCGGAGGCAATTCGGTGTTCGGCGGCAGAGCCGACCAGTGGAAATCGGGTCAAGGGCAAGGTCCGCCAGCGGGTGTTCAAGGGCAACCACACCTCCCTGATGGTCGAAGTCGCCGATGGCGCCGTGCTGAATGCGTTGATGCATCCCGGTGAAGCCGCCCAGCTTGAAGGCGAGAAGGATATCTGGGTCGGGTGGAGCCACGAAACCACGACAGTTATTCCCAACCGGCAGGTCTATTCCTAACCGGGACGCGGCCTGCATCCCCATCGATGCTAACGACAAGCAGGCGACCAATGCGACCAGCTCCATAGGGTGAGGGTATTTAACCATGACCAATAGTGCAGCGGCAGTGACTCCTTCATTGGCAAAAAGCCTGTCGGATCTGGAGCAGCGCGTGAAGGACGATCTTTCCTGCCTGTGCTATCCGCCGGCCGACTGGGTCGTGCCCGTCACGTCGGAAGGGCACGTGCATGATGTCGTCGTCATCGGCGGCGGCATGTGCGGTCTGGTCGCCAGCTTTGCTCTGATCGGCGGCGGCATCCGTAATATTCGAATCTTCGATCGGAGCGAGCCGGGCTTCGAAGGGCCGTGGCTCACCTATGCGCGCATGGAAACTCTGCGGTCGCCCAAGCAACTGATCGGACCGGCCTATGGCATGGCTTCGCTCACCTTCCGTGCCTGGTTTGTGGCCCAGTTCGGCGATGAAGCGTGGACTGCGCTTGACAAGATTCCGCGTCCGATGTGGATGGAGTATCTGCGCTGGTATCGCAAGGTGCTCGACCTGCCGGTGGAAAACGGCGTCGAGGTTAAGGCGATCTTGCCCGAAGGCGATCTGATGCGGCTGACGCTCACCGGCAAGGAATCCCGGCAAGAGTCGGTGCTCGCCCGAAAGGTGGTGATGGCGACCGGCCGTGATGGCCTTGGCCTTCCCCAGATCCCCGACTTCGTTAACGGTCTGCCGCGGAAGTTCTGGGCGCACTCCTCGGATGAGATCGACTTTGCCGCGCTGCGCGGCAAGCGTGTTGTCGTTATCGGGGTCGGGGCTTCGGCCGTTGATAACGCCGCGGAGGCTTTGGAGGCAGGAGCAGCCGAGGTCCGCCACCTCATCCGGCGCAAGGAGATGCCCTGCATCAACAAGCTGATGGGCATCGGTTCGTATGGCTTCACTGCCGGTTTCTCGAAACTGGGTGATGCTAGGCGCTGGCAGGTTATGAACTATTCGCTGCGCACCCAGACACCGGCGCCGCGGGGTTCGACGATGCGCGTCAGTCGGCATCCGAACGCCTATTTCCACTTCGACGCTGCAGTCGAGAAGGTCGAGCTCGACGGTAACGGGATCGTCATCATGACATCGCAGGGCAAGCCGGTGCGGGCGGATTTCCTCATCCTGGGCACTGGCTTCACGGTCGATCCACTGGCGCGCAAGGAGCTCGACGGATATGCCGATAAGATTCTCTTGTGGCGGGATCGCTTCACGCCGCCGGCCGGCCAGGAGAATACCGATCTCGGCAAGTTCCCCTATCTCGCCGACGATTTCAGCTTTCTGGAACGCGAGCCGGGCCAGGCACCCTGGCTTGCCAATATCCACAGCTTCAATTCGAGCGCGGCCGCGAGCCTCGGTAAGGTGAGCGGCGATATTCCGGGCATCAGCGAAGGTGCGGCATGGCTGGCGCGGGAGATCGCCGCCAAGCTCTACGTGGAGAATTTCGATCAGTACTGGCAGCAGTTGCTTGACTACGACATGCCGGAACTGTGTGGCGATGAGTGGACCGCATCGCCCCTACCGGACGAGGCGCGGGTTTAGGAGCAGGAGCCAATGGCCGAAGCAAGAAACGTAATCGTGGAGATTGTCGGCATCATGCCTGGAAGTGAACTGGCCGCAGTGGTGGCGAGCCGCGCGGATATCATGGAATTCACACAACAGACCCATGACGCCGCACTGACGCCTGAAGTGACTGGTGGGCTGAGCCATGCTGAGCGTGCCGCGCTCGCCTGCCGCATCGCCAAGATCAATGACGACAAGGATTTCGAAGTGCATTTCGGGGCCTTGATGGATAAGGCGGGCGCTTCCGGTAAGACCGCCCAGATCGCGGATATCTGGTTCGACGGCGGTTCTGATGCGCGGCTTGTGGCGCTCATTCGCCATGTTGATCTGGTTGCGCATGCGCCCAAGGATGCGACAGGCAGTGATATTGAGAGGCTGCGCGAGGCAGGCATCGCCGAGCCCGACATTGTCCGGCTTTCGGAACTCGTCGCCTTCGTCAGCTACCAGATCAGGGTTGCCGCCGGGCTGCGCTTGTTGCGAGGACTTTCATGACCAAAGTTGTCCACGAATTCACGACCGAGATTCCAATCTGGAAGCCTTATGTGACGCCGCTTGACCTGGCAGATGCTAGCCAAGAGCAGCTTGATGCGCTCAAAGTCACGCCCTCAAACACAAAGGTATCAGAGTATGTACTCGTGCTGGCGCATGATGCCGAGACGCTGAAGCACCGCTCACCACTGTTCAATGGGGTCATGTACAACAGAGGCGGCCTGTCGCGCGCCGAGCGCGAGATTGGGGCTATTGGCGCCTCTATCGTCAACCGCTGCATCTATTGTGCGGCTGTCCACGCCAGTCGCTATAGTCATCTGACCAAGCAGCCTGAAGTGATAGAGGCGATCTTCATCGCCGGCGCCGATGCTAAGATCGAGCCGCGCCTGAAGGCGATCCTCCGTTTCGCGATCAATCTTTCGAAATGTCCGTCCGAAACCGACGCCGTCGACATGGCGGCGCTGGTCGAGGCCGGTCTGAACAAGGAGGAAATCCTCGACCTCATCCTGTCTACGTCGCTGTTCAGTTGGGCCAACCGGCTCATGCACACGCTCGGCGAGCCGATCGAGGCGTGACGGGAGATGCATGCTCTAGAGGCAAGGAGGAAATAATCATGGATCTTGTCAACCCACCCGAAATTGGGCCGCGTTTGCAAAAATATCGAAAAGAGCTGAAGCTGACGCTGGCGGATCTGGCTGCTCTGTCAGGCGTTTCACGCTCCATGCTGTCGGAAATCGAGCGCGGCAACGCCAATCCGACATACGGTACCCTGTGGCACCTGACGCGCGCACTCAAGATCGACCTCAACAGGCTGGTGAGCGGCGCCAGCGAAGAGCGCGGCCCTCCTAGCATCGACCTGCAGCCGGAAAACCTGACACCGACCATCCGCAGTGCTGACGGAACCTGCACCCTGCAAATCCTGTCGCCGGCCAACATGGTGTCGCTGATCGAATGGTATCTGCTGACCTTCGAGACAGAGGGCAAGCTGGTCAGCGATCCACACGGAGCCGGAACTGTCGAGCATCTGCACTGCACCAAGGGCGAGATTGTGGTGTGGAGCGCGGACAATACAATGAGCGTACGCGCTGGCGAGACGGCGCGCTACGCGGCCGACGTGCCCCATTCGTTGACCAGTGTTGGCCCGGTCGGGGCGCGAGCTTTCCTGGTGGTTGCCTCCGCCGATATCGGACCAGGCTTGCCGCGGGCGCGATAGGCTAAAAACAGTACCGGCCGGCTGGTCGCATTCATGATTGATCAGAAAAGGAATAATCATGCGAGTAGGAATTGTTGGAGCAGGTTCTATCGCCTATGGAACGGCGGCGCTTGTCGAGCAGCAGGGACACAAGGTGACTTTATGGTCGCCTTCGGGCGAACGCACCCGGGCCCTGGCCACCGGTGAGGCGCTTGTCGCGCAGGGCGCCATCGTGGGCTCCTTCCATCCCGCCGTGGCAACCAGTGGCAAAGACCTCGCCGCCAACACCGAGGTACTGGTCATCGCACTGCCGGCCTACGGCCATAAAGCGGTCCTGGACGCGATTGCCCCGCATATCACACCGGAGCAGATCGTCATCTTCAGCTCGCATGCTTCGTTTGGTGCGCTCTATCTGTCGCGCCTGCTGGCCACGCGTGGTGTTGTCATTCCGATTGTGGCATGGGGCACGACAGCGGTTACGGGAAGACAGCTGAGCCCGACATCTGTCAATGTGAACACGGTGCGCAAGCAGGTCGACCTTGCGACGGTGCCGGTTTCGCAAAGTGAAAGGGGACTTGCCGTCTGTAAGGATCTGTTCGGCGACCGTTTCCTCGACCGTGGTGACCTGATGGCCATTGCGCTCTCCAACCTCAACCCGCAGAATCATATGGGCATCGCCTTGGGCAACATGACCCGCATGGAGCGTGGCGAAACCTGGAGTCAGGGCCAGAACGTGACCCCGAAAGTCGGTCGTCTGCTCGAACGGCTTGACCAGGAGCGGATCGCCATTGCAACCAAGCTCGGTCTTGATGTGCGCAACATCTTTCAACATTTCCATCTCTCGTTTCATGTGCCAATCAGCTCCATCTCGCAGATGAATCAGGAGATGCATGCGGCTGGAAATGGCGGCAGCGGTCCGAGCACCGCTGACACGCGCTACGTGACGGAAGACGTTCCTTTTGGCCTGGTCATGACGGCGAAGATCGGGCGTCTCGCTGGCTGCCCGGCGGAACTGCATGAGTCCGGCATTCGCATCTTCTCAGCTATGTATGACCGCGACTTCACTGCTGAGAACGATCTTCTCAATACGCTTGATCTCGACGCGATGTCGCTGGACGAGCTCATGACATTGTGCCGCAATGGGTATGCCGTCGCTGCCTGACCGCAGAGGTGTCGCCGGCCTTTTTCCCACCCGTTTGGGTATCTCCAGAAGGGTGGGAGGCCGGCGATACCGTTGCCCCGGGTTCTCCAATGCTGCCTCGCGAAGCGCGACGGCGGCTTAGATGAGGTCGTTTTCTTATGAGCAAAGCATTCCTAACCCACCTCTCACAGGAGTTGGAAGCGCTGAGGGTTGCCGGCCTCTACAAGTCCGAACGGGTGATTACCTCCATGCAGTCGGCCAATATCGAGGTGACCGGCGGGCAGAAGGTACTGAATTTCTGCGCCAACAATTATCTCGGCCTCGCCGATAATTTAGAAGTCCGCGAGGCCGCCCGGAAGGCGCTCGATCGCTATGGCTACGGCATGGCTTCGGTACGCTTTATCTGTGGCACCCAGGAGGAGCATAAGCAGCTCGAGGCGAGGATTTCAAGTTTCCTAGGACTGGAGGATACGATCCTCTACAGCTCTTGTTTCGACGCCAATGCCGGCCTGTTCGAAACGCTGCTGGGTGAAGAAGACGCAGTGATCTCTGACGCGCTGAACCACGCCTCCATCATCGACGGCGTACGCCTCTCCAAGGCCAAGCGCTTCCGCTATGCCAACAACGACATGGCGGCGCTCGAAGAAGAGCTGAAGAAAGCCGAAGGCAGCCGCTTCAAGCTGGTCGCCACTGACGGCGTCTTTTCAATGGACGGCATCATCGCCAACCTGCAGGGCGTTTGCGATCTCGCTGAGAAATATGGCGCCATGGTCATGGTCGATGATAGCCACGCGGTTGGTTTTGTCGGCAGGCATGGCCGCGGTTCGCCAGAATATTGCGGCGTTGAGGGCAGGGTGGACATTGTCACGGGCACGCTCGGCAAAGCGCTAGGCGGCGCATCGGGTGGCTATACTTCGGGCCGGAAGGAAATCGTGGACTGGTTGCGCCAGCGCTCGCGGCCCTATCTGTTCTCCAACACACTGATGCCGGCCATTGCGGCTGCCTCACTGAAAGTGTTCGACATTGTCGAAAAAGGAGATGGGCTACGGTCACGCCTCTATGCCAACGCCAACCTGTTCCGAATTGAAATGACGAAGCTCGGCTTCAGGCTTGCGGGGGATAGACATCCGATCATCCCGGTCATGCTGGGCGATGCGGTGCTTGCACAGGAAATAGCCGCGCGCATGCTTCAGAAGGGTATCTATGTGACTGGCTTCTCGTTCCCCGTCGTTCCCAAAGGGCAGGCTCGCATCCGTACGCAGATGTCGGCGGCCCACAGCGAATCGGATGTGCGCCGTGTCATTGCCGCCTTTGAAGAGGTCGGCCGCGATCTTGGCGTTATATGAGGGAATAGCCTATGTCGAACATGATGAAGGCGCTTGTCAAAGCCAGGGCTGAACCGGGTATCTGGATGGAGCGCGTGCCGATACCGGAGATTGGCCCGAATGATGTGCTCATCAAGGTTGGGAAATCGGCTATCTGCGGAACCGACGTGCATATCTACAATTGGGACGAGTGGGCGCAGAAGACCGTGCCCGTGCCGATGGTGATCGGCCATGAATTTGTCGGTACGGTGGCCGAGGTTGGCGCTGCGGTGACGGAATATGGACCCGGACAACGTGTCGCCGGTGAGGGCCACATCGTCTGCGGTCATTGCCGTAACTGCCGCGCGGGCAGGGGGCACCTGTGCCGCAACACACTGGGCGTCGGTGTCAACCGCCCCGGCTCCTTTGCCGAATATGTGGCGATCCCGCAACACAATGTCGTGCCGATCCCCGATGATGTACCGGATGAGGTGGCCGCCATCTTCGATCCGCTCGGTAATGCCGTTCATACTGCGCTGTCATTTGGTTTAGTTGGCGAGGACGTTCTGGTTACCGGCGCCGGCCCGATCGGCATCATGGGCGCGCTAGTGGCGCAATGCGTCGGCGCGCGAAAGGTCGTCATCACCGACATCAATCAGATGCGCCTTGACCTCGCGCGCAAGATGGGAGTGCAGTATACCGTCGACGCCTCGAAAGAAAAACTACGCGACATCATGGATAGCATCGGCATGACCGAGGGGTTTGACGTGGGGCTTGAAATGTCGGGCGCCGCGCTTGCCTTCCGCGACATGATCGACGTTATGAATAATGGGGGCAAGATCGCCATCCTGGGCATTGCGCCGACTGGTTTCTCGATCGATTGGAACAAGGTCATCTTCAAAATGCTGCATCTCAAGGGCATCTACGGCCGCGAGATGTTCGAAACCTGGTACAAGATGATTGCGCTGGTGCAGGGCCCGCTCGATGTCAGCGGCCTAATAACCCACCGCATCGGCATTGATGATTTCCAGACGGGGTTTGACGCCATGCGCACGGGCAATGCCGGCAAGGTGGTGATGGACTGGTAAGACCAGCATCCAAGCACCGGGTGTGGTCAGACACAGTTCGTTTCAACAGGGCTTCCACGGGCAATGAATCTTTTGACGCCGGCGCAAATGCATGAAAACTGGAACCGCCGGATGCTTACGCTGGCGCTCCCCATCATCCTTGCAAATCTGGCCCAGCCAGTATTGTCGCTGGTCGATACGATGGTGGCCGGGCATTTGCCGGGCTCGTGGTATCTCGGTGGCGTGGCGTTGAGCGGCGTGCTGTTCAATTTCCTGTTCTGGAGCTTCAGTTTCCTGCGCATGGCGACGACCGGGCTGGTTGCACAAGCCTGGGGCGGCGGCGATGTCCTGCTCATGCGCACGCATCTTATGCGTGCTCTTCTTATCGCCGTAACCAGCGGTGTGCTCATTATCATGCTGCAGAGGCCCATCATCGAAATCGGACTTTTGCTCCTCGGGGGTAGCGAAGCAGTCTATGACAGCGCCGTTGCCTACGCCTCAGCCCGGATTTGGTCGGCTCCAGCTGCGCTCGGCAACTTTGTAGTACTAGGCTATCTTCTGGGCCAGCAGCGGGTGGTGATTTCGCTGGCTCTTCAGCTGGGGCTCAATGTAGTCAACTTGGTTGCCACGGTGATATTGGTTTTCGGATTCGATTGGGGCGTCGCCGGTATCGGCGCTGGCACAGCCATTGCCGAATGGGCTGCCTTTGTTGCCGGACTACTGTTCATTCGACAGCATGGAGCGGGTCCGCTCCTGGCGCTGCGCGATCTTCTTGACAAGACCGCATTCCGAAACCTGATTGCCGTCAATCGCGACATATTCCTGCGCAGCTTCTTTCTGCTGGTGAGCTTCGGCTGGTTTGCCCGCAGCGGCGCGGGGGAAGGCGATGCGATCCTGGCGGCCAACGCAGTCCTGCTCAACCTGCATGGCATCACGTCCTATGGCCTCGATGGCTTTGCGCATGCAACCGAAACCCTTGTCGGCCAGGCTATCGGAGCACGTCGCAGGGAAGCGTTGAAGCGTGTAATCAAGGCGGCCTTCCTGTGGTCCGGGCTGGTCGCGCTTCTGTTCACCCTGTGCTACGCGCTGATGGGTTCGGCGATCGTTTCCCTGTTGACCAATCAAGAGGAGGTTCGCGCCGTGGCGATCCGCTTCCTTCCTTATGTCGTCGCTCTGCCGCTGATCTCGGTGACGAGCTTTATGCTGGATGGGGTGTTCATTGGCGCTATGCGCACACGGGAACTGCGCAATAGCATGTTCATCTCCACGGTTGTTTTTCTTGTCACGGCATTTGTCTTTCAGCAGGTCTGGGGTAATCATGGGCTCTGGATTGCCATGGTGGTGCTGATGCTGACCCGCACGGGGACCTTGGGGCTCAAACTTCATCGCATATTTGCCGGGCTATGAAGCCGTTATCGGGTAAGAGCCGCGGCCGCTGGACGACCTGGCACTCTCGCAGCCGGAAGCCTGCAGGGCCATGGTTAGCGTGTCGGTGACATCTTCCGCCTTCATTGTGGTTCATAGTTGCCAGGCAATAATGTAGCGCGAGAAGTCGTCAGGCACCGTCGATGGATAGACGAGTTAACTGCGCAAGGCAAACTCGACATAACCGCAATCCGCCCGATCGCTCGCATGGGATATTTACGACTACACAGTCGTCTCGGAAATCTTTGAGATGAGCATCCCACATGCGTCGGGAGCGGAGGCAGACGGTTTGGAAGGTCGATTTGGATAGAGCGGCGACAAAATGGGATCTGTTTGTGAGTGTCCTACGTCTGCACCTTTGTCCAAGATTTGGGGTTATGATTTAAAGAGGGCTTGGTCTCGCCGTTATGCAGGGGACCAAGATGGGTTGTGTTGAAAATTTCCTGAAAGGGGGAGGGTAAAGCTTCTTATTCCCGGCTCCTTTCCAGGGTCAGCAACCATGGGAGCCGGCGGGCTCCACGACAACTACGGATCCGCGCTCGCAGCGCAACCGGGCAAGTCGAAGGGGCGGCCAGATAACAACTCGAACTCTCAGTTCATCAGGTACTTCGGCCTGCCCGCCATGCGTGCTCCCGACACCCCAATCCCGGTAGGTGGACGGTATTCGATCCATCCATGCAGGGGAATGCGGATTGGTACGTCGCGCCTATACATGCCTGATAACAACCGCATCGAGCAGGATTATCGAGGCATCAAGCGCCAGATCCGACCCATGCTCGGCTTTAAGTCAGCCGCCTCCGCCGCGACAATCCTGTCCGGCATCGAGATGGTTCACATGATGCGCAAACGACAGGCAAGGTTCGTCTGCAATCCGGCACCGTCACTCGCCGAGCAGTTCGATATCCTCACTGCATAACGGCGTCGGGCATTGGGCTAATCCGTCTTAAAGATGAGTTTGCGACAGAACCTGATGCGCGTCGGCCACTTCAAACCCGTGCATGTAAAGAGCCGGGCATCTCAAATGGTGCTCTTGATCGACCGCCGCCAGTTTATGTCTGCAATGCTGCAAAATCAAGAATACGATCCACGGCCTGTTGCGGACGCAGGGGCTTAAGCTGGGTCGGTCCCTCGCTACAAA